>JAWKUK010000060.1:0-1634 GCA_041398605.1 Planctomycetota bacterium | reverse complement strand
GGCGCTCGACGCTCCGCCGGAGGATGATCCACAGCAGCTCGACTTCGGCTTCGACGGTGACGCTTGGGGCCCCCTGCCGACCGATCCGTGGGGTCTCGTCGGCGAGGGCGCGGAGCTCGAGGAGGCGCCCGCTCCGATCCGCCGCCTCGTGCCCGCGCGAGACGACAGGATCCCGCTCTACGTGCAGGCCCAGGGCGCGCGCATCGCGCTCGAGGGGGATCGCCTGCGCGTCTCGGTGGGCGGAGCCCACGTGGCCGACGCGCGCCTGCCGAACACCTCCCACGTTGCCGTGTTCGGCAACGCGCAGGTCAGCACGCAGGCGCTCGTGGCGCTGCTGGACCGCGACATTCCCCTCGTCTTCTTCTCCGGCGGTGGCTGGCTGCGAGGTCGCACCATCGGGCACGGCAGCAAGAACGCGGACCTTCGAATCGCCCAATACCGGGCGGCGGTCGACGACGAGGTCGCCTGCGCGCATGCGCGGACCTTCGTCGCCGCCAAGATCAGGAACCAACGAACGCTCCTCCGCCGGAACGCGTCGCGGCCCGACGCGGTCGCGCTCGGGGAGCTCGAGTCCTTGGCCAAGAAGGCGGAGCGCATCGACACGGTCTCGTCGTTGCTGGGCCTCGAAGGGACGGCGGCTCGAACGTACTTCGGGCAGTTCACCAGGATGCTGAAGGGTGTCGCGGCGGATCAGTTCGATCTCGAGGGCCGGAACCGGCGGCCTCCCCGTGACCCCGTCAACGCGCTGCTCTCTTTCGCCTACGCGTTGCTCACGAAGGACCTCGCGCTGGCGGTCGTCGCTGCTGGGCTCGACCCCTTGATCGGGTTCCTCCACCGACCGCGATACGGCCGCCCCGCGCTCGCCCTGGACCTGATGGAAGAGATGCGCCCCCTGGTGGCGGACTCGACCGTCATCACTGCGTTGAACACCGGCGCGCTCGACGCGGGGGACTTCATCGTCGCCGCCACCGGATGCGCGCTCACGCCGAAGGGCCGCAAGAAGATGATCCAGGCCTATGAGCGGCGCGTGGATCAGCTCGTCAGCCATCCCATCTTCGGCTACCGCATCAGCTACCGCCGGCTCTTCGAGGTGCAGGCACGGCTGCTCGGCCGCGCGCTGCTCGGCGAGATCGCGACGTACCCCGCGTTCCGGACGAGGTGAGATCGTGAGGAAGACCTACGTCGTGACCTACGACATCTGCGAAGCGAGCCGCCTCCGGCGCGTGTATCGCATCATGCTCGGCTACGGCGAGCACCTTCAGTACAGCGTCTTCCGCTGTGAGCTGAGCGACCGTGAGGTCATCGAGCTCCGCGAGCGCCTCGACATGGTGATCCACCACCTCGAAGACCAGGTCCTCTTCGTCGACATCGGCCCCGCCGATGGAAAGGCCCGGCGCGCATTCCAAGCCGTGGGCCGAGCGTACGACCACGAGGAGAAACGTGTCATCGTCGTGTGACCCGATGGCGAGCGGTCCGGTGGCGCACGAACCCCGGGACCCGCTCGCACCCGTGGAGATCATTGACAAAACAAGACGATTTCCGTTCACTCGCTCCTGTCTCGATCGCGAGAAGGAGCGACCCTGTTCGCACCGCTCGCGAAGCGGCTCGTGAGTGGTTGAAATTGCACGGTTCCT
>JAWKUK010000059.1:0-1671 GCA_041398605.1 Planctomycetota bacterium | reverse complement strand
ACCTACACGGTGCGGTGACGAGCACGGGGCGGTCGCTCAAGGTCGCTCGACGTCGCTCGCGAGCAGGGTGAGCGCGCGCTCCCAGACGCGGCGCGCGCCATCGCTCCGCGCCCGCGCGATGCCCTGCAGCAGCGCCGCTTCGTGCACCTCGGTCAGGGTCAGGCGCTCCTCGAACTCCTCCTCGAGGAGCAGCTCGGCGCTGGTCGGGTTCATCTCGAACTCACCGCTCGCCAGCGTGGCGAGCTCGGAGACGAAGATGCGATCGCCCTCGTCCTCGATGGAGTCGAGCAGCGCGTCGATCTCGCCCTGCTCCGCCGCCCGCAGCACGATGCCCGCGAGCGAGCGGACGGTCTCGTCGTCGGCCCCCGGCTCGAGGGGCCCGTGGTGTTCGTCGCCGGTCACGGGACAAGCATAGCGAAGGTCCCGAGGGGAATGCTCGCGCGGTTCTTTGGCGTCCTCGGGATGGCCCGATATCCTGACATGCGGATGTCTCGCACCCTCCTCGCCGCAGGCGCGTTCTGCGCCGTCGCGCTCTTCGGAGTCGACGCGAAGGCGGACATCTACGTCTACACGGACGCCGACGGCGTCGTGCACTACAGCAACACGCCGCCTCGCGGGCAGCCGCGCGGGATGCGCCGCGTCCGGACCCCGGACGCCCCGCGGCCGGCGACCAGCACGGGCTCGGCGAGCCGCGCGCCGCGTGACACGAACCCCGAGCGCTACCGTCGCTACGACGCGTACATCCGCGAGGCGGCGGCGCTCTACCGCCTGCCCGAGTCCTTCGTCCGCGCGATCATCCGCGTCGAGAGCGACTACAACCCGCAGGTCGTGAGCCACGCGGGCGCCTGCGGCCTCATGCAGCTCATGCCGGCGACCGCCGCGCGCATGGGCGTCACCGACGTCTTCGACCCGCGGCAGAACATCCTCGGCGGCACGCGGTACCTCCGGATCCTCGCCAACCAGTTCAACGGGGACCTCGTGCTCACGATCGCCGCGTACAACGCGGGCGAGGGCGCGGTCCTGCGCCACCGCGGGATCCCGCCCTACGAAGAGACCCAGCGCTACGTGCGCCGCGTGCTCCGCCACTACTACGGCTACCTCGAGCGCGAGTCGACTTCGTCCCCGACCGCCTACCGCGCCTCGAGCCCGTAGGCGCCTCCGGAGGCGCGAAGGGAGCTCTCCGGAGGCGCGAAGGGGGGAGCTCTCGCGGAGGCGCGGGGGCGCGAAGGGATGTCGAGGCAGGCGGGATGGTGGATGGCCGGGGGCGGGCCTCGATGGCGGAGCGCGGTTCAGCGTGGTTCAGGGCTCGACATCGCCATCCCGCGATTCGCAAACATCTTTGCGCCTTCGCGCCGTCGCGCCTTTGCGTCGAAGCTCCACCAGGTACATGGGGCCCGTCATTCCCGACTCGTCGTGAATGAACGGCTTCGAGCTCCCCCTCTGCGCCTATCCCGGCGCGTCGAGGTAGGCCTCGATGGCCTCGCTCATCGCGCTCGCCGTCTCGAGGCGGTCCTCCGGGTGGAGGCGCGTCGCGCGGGCGACGAGGGCGTCGAGGGCGTCCGGCACCGAGAGGCCGCGCGGCCGGCTGCGGGTCCGCGCACCGTCCGTGGTGAGCACGCTGATGAGCTTCTCCTTCGTCGCGCCGCGCGGGTGGAGCGGCTCGCGGACGAG
>JAWKUK010000058.1:0-2078 GCA_041398605.1 Planctomycetota bacterium | reverse complement strand
AGAGAATCGCAAGGCGATTTGTCGACAAGCTCTGAGCCTCACTCGCCGACGAGCCGCTGCAGGTTCGCGCAGGCGGGCGCGATGCCGCCCTCGCAGGCGCGTTGGAAGAGGGTTCGGGCGCGCGCCGGGTCGGCGTCCACCCCGTCCCCGCTCGCGTAGCAGGTGCCGAGGTCGTTGCAGGCCGCGAGGTAGCCGGCGTCGCAGGCGCTCTGGTAGCGCTCGATCGACTGCGGTCGGTCCTCGGGCACGCCGCGCCCATACCAGAGCGCCGCGGCGAGGTGGTAGCAGGCCCGGGGGATCCCGTACTCGCAGGCGGCCTGGAAGAGGCGGGCGGACTCCGCGTGGTCGGGCTCCGCGCCCTCGGCGAGGCCGATGCCGGCCTCGATCGACTCCCCGACGTCGGTGCACGCGTCTTGGTTCTCCTCCGCGCAGGCGCGACGGTACAATCGCAAGGCTTCTTGCCGGTCCTGCGGCACGCCGATGCCGTCCCAGTGGAGGTTCGCGAGCCCGCGGCAGCCGGCGACCACCGTGTCCGTGCACTGGGCGCGCAAGAGCGTGAGCCCGCGGGCCGGGTCGGCGGCGACGCCATCGCCGCGGACGAGCTGCCCGCCCTGGTTCGCGCAGCCGACCGCGTCCTGGGCGTTGCACGCCCGCTCGAAGTAGCCGTAGGCGCGGGTCGCGTCCGCGGGCACGCCTTGCCCGCCCGCGTACATCGCGCCGAGGTTCGTGCAGGAGGCCGCCCAGTTGCCATCGCAGGCGCGCTCGAAGGCCCGCCGCGCGGCCGCATAGTCGCGCTCCGCCCCCTGGCCGAGCTGATAGCCGACCCCGAGGTTGTGGCACGCGCCGAAGTGCCCGGCTTCGCAGGCGCCGCTCAGGAGCTGCATCGACCGCGCCCAGTCGCGCAGGACGCCGCGCCCCACGTCGTACATGAGGCTGAGCTGGTAGCAGGACTCGGCGCTCCCCGTGTCGCAGCCGCGCTGGAGCCAGGGCGCCGCCTCGGCCGGCTGATCGGCCATGAGCGGCTGCGCGGCCTCCAGGCAGGCGGCGCCCGTGCACGTCTCGGGCGTCGGAGCCTCCGTCTCCTCCTCCTCGCCGGAGGGCGGGCAGCAGGCCACCAGCCAGACGCTGGCGAGGATCATCGCGCCCGAGGGCGCGCGCATGGATCGGAGGCTTCGCATGGGATCGTTTGTCTCACGTCGCACGTTCGGCCGCGAGCCTCTCCCGCTTGCCGGGGTCTCGCCGATTGACCAAGGTGCCGCGGATGCTGCGCCATGCGTTCGGCCGCGCCCTCTCGCGGCTCCGACCGCCGCCCATCGGGAGCCCGATGCGAGTGGCCTTCCTCGCGGGGCCGGGCAACGTCTGGAGCGTCTACGATCATCTCGTCGCGGGTCGGCCGGACACGTCGACCTCGCACGTCGCCTACAGCGAGCTCTTCCTCCGTGCGGCCCGCGCGGTCGGCGCGCGCTCGCTGGTCCTGACCACGCACCCCGAGCGCGATCGGATGCGCTTCGACGACGTCGAGGTGCGGCGCATCGAGGACGACTTCGCCGGCAAGGGGGGCCTGCGCTTCCACGCGGCCTCGGGGGCGATGGCGCTCCGGCTCGCGCGCGTCTTCCGGTCGTGGCGACCCGACGTCGTGATCCTCTCCGACGACCCGCCGCGCATGGTCGCCTCGGAGCTGATCCGCGTCGGCGGCCCTCGGGTCCTGCGCGCCCACCACTGCCGCATGGCGGCGAAGAGCCGCACCCAGCGGGCCCTCAACGCCGTCGATGGGGTGCTCGTTCGTCGGGGGATCACCGCCTTCCTGAGCGCCTCGACCGACGTCACCCGCGAGCTCGAGCACGTCTTCCGCGGCCACCCGCCGCCGGTCGTCGAGTTCCTCCCGCACTACCGGCGAGGGAGCTACGACCTGCCGCCGCCCGATCCGCGCGCCGCGGTGCTGCGGGTCGTCTACATCGGGCGCGTCGAGGTCGCGAAGGGCGTGCTCGACGTCGTCGAGGCGGCGGCCGCGCTCCGCGATCGCGCCGACGTGGCCTTCGACATCTGTGGTGACGGAGGCGCGATGGCGGCGCTCCGCG
>JAWKUK010000057.1:0-2097 GCA_041398605.1 Planctomycetota bacterium | reverse complement strand
ATCACCGAGCGCGTGACTGTCGCCGCGGGCGACACCGCCACGGTGACCGCGGCGCTCGAGCGCGTCGTCGACACCACCGGCGTGATGTGCGCCGACTATCACATCCACACGCACCGGAGCCCCGACTCGCCGGACTCGCCGCAGCGCAAGCTGAGCGCGCTGATCGCGGACGGGCTCGAGATCCCGATCCGGTCGGACCACGAGTGGATCAACGACTTCGCGCCGGTGATCGCCTCGATGGGGCTCGAGGACTGGGCCTACGGCATCGGCGGCGAGGAGCTCACGACCTTCGCCTGGGGCCACTTCGGGGTCTGGCCGCTCACCGAGGACACGAGCCTCCCGAGCGGGAGCGCGATCTCCTGGGTCGGCCGACTCCCCCCGGCCGTCTTCGCCGACGTGCGCGCGCGCGCGGAGTCGCCGGTGCTGATCATCAACCACCCGCGCTCGGGCGGCGTGTTCGGCGGCTACTTCAACGCGGCCTCCTTCGACCGCACCACCGGCATGGGCAACCCCGACTACTGGGACGAGGAGTTCACGCTCGTCGAGGTCTTCAACGACTCCTCCTTCGAGGAGAACCGCGACACGACGGTGGCCGACTGGTTCGGGCTCCTGAGCTCCGGCCGTCGCGTCTACGCGGTCGGCTCCTCGGACAGCCACAACGTCGACAGCTCGCCGGTCGGCTACCCGCGCACCTGCCTCGCGCTCGGCACCGACGACCCACGCGCGCTCACCACCGAGATGGTCCGCGCGCGCACCGCGGGCGGCGCGTCCACGATCAGCGGCGGCATCTACCTCACGGTCACCGGCCCCGGCGGCGCGGGCCCGGGCGACGACGCGACCGGCGTCGGCGACACCGCGAGCTTCGACGTCACCGTGCAGGCCGCGTCGTTCATCGAGGGCATCACCGGCCTCGAGGTGATCGTGGACGGCGTGACGACGGAGACGATCCCGATCACGGAGGCCGATCGCGATCCGCTCGCGCCGACGGTGCGGCTGCGCGCCACCGGCGTCGAGGTCCCGGTCGCGGCGACCGGGAGCTGGGTCGTCTTCCACGTCGGGAGCGACACCGCGATGGACGACCTCCACCCGGGGCGGCAGCCCTTCGCGGTCAGCAACCCCGTCTTCCTGACGCGTTAGAGCACCGATCCGTTTGGAGAGGCGAGAAGTCGCAGAGCGCGACGGCCGTCAGGCGTGGTCCGACGCGACGAGGCGATGCCGAAGCATCGTCGAGGAGCGGCGGGCCGCGCCTGGCGGCTGTCCCGCCCGTGAATTCCGGCGGTTTCAAACGAATCGGTGCTCTAGGCGCGTCGGTGGCGGGCGGCCTCCTCGATGGCCGCCTCGTGCGTGCCCATCAGGTAGTCCCACACGATGAGCGCCTCCGCGAAGTTCACGTTCGCGTTCGCGTGATGGCGGTTGTGGTACGCGGACGTGTTGAAGCCCGCCTTCGGGAGCACGGCCTCCACGAGCCGCGAGGCCACCCCCGAGTGCAGGTAGAGGTTCAGGACGATGAAGCCCACGACCAGCGTGAAGTAGACCGGCGCGTAATGGGGCGCCCACGGGAAGCCGAGCAGCACGACGGGCCAGAACGTGAGGACCGACTCCACCGTGCCCACCGCGAACGACGAGAACGCGGTCGGGTCGCGGTAGCCGTGGTGCGCGCGGTGGAAGGGGAACATCGCCTTGGTGTGGAGCAGGCGGTGCTTCCAGTAGAGCCAGGCGTCGAGGATGAGGATCCCGACGACGTTCCAGAAGATCACCGAGGCGACCCCGCCCGCTTCCTCCACCGTCCAGACCAAGCCGGTCGGGTCGCCGGCCCACATGCGGGAGAGCGGCCACGCGAGGAAGCAGGCCGCCACGAAGGACGCGAGCGTGGTGTCGCGCACCGCACGCCCGACGAAGCGAGGCAGCCGCCGCGGCCCCTGCAGGCGGCGCGGCGCTCGCTCGGAGAGCCACGTGGTGACCGCCGCGCCAGCGAGCAGCGCGACGCCGATCCCCGCGAACCCGGCGAGCAGCGCGCCGTAGAAGAGCACCGGACCTTGCGGGGCGAAGAGCCCGGCCAGGACCAGCGCCAAGAGAACGACCCCTTCTATCCAGCGC
>JAWKUK010000056.1:0-2855 GCA_041398605.1 Planctomycetota bacterium | reverse complement strand
CCGTCGTCATCGGTGTCGACGAAGTCCCCGATGCGGCACTGGCAGAACCGAAACGCGGTTCGAGCCAGTACCGAAAACGCCGAGGGAACGTCGGCACGTGCATCGACTTCGACCCGATCCATCGTGACGAGGGTTCCGAAAGGCACCCGAGTCGATGTCTCCGGCAGCCGCGTGTCTGCGCACGGCACCGCGTCGCATGCGTCACCCCGAACAGGAACGGGGCCCAGTCCCAAGTCCGCGCGGCTTCGATTCAGCTCGGCGACCGCATCCGCATTGCAGTCCAGCTGACTCGGATTGCGAACGTCGGGACAGTTGTCTACGTCCTCGTGTACGCCGTCGTGATCAGGGTCGCCCTCGCACGCATCGCCGACCCCATCGAGGTCGAAGTCGCGCTGGTCCACGTTCGGAACCATCGGGCAGTTATCGTGGACATCGAAGAGGCCGTCCCCGTCAGGATCAAGCTCGTCGTGCTCTGGCAGGCGTGCGGGGTTGTCGACGGAAGGAACGTCCGAGGGCCCCACGTAGATGCCCGCCAGGAAGCCTTCGCCAGGCGCAGGCTCCACAAGGGGGCGCAACCAATCGCGAACCTCCGGCCCGCTGAGCCGCGGATCGTTGTTGTGGACTGTGATCACTCGCGGCGGCTGTCCCGGCGGCTGCCAGACGTATGGCCCACCGGAGTCGGCGGGCCGCGAACCGTCATGCGTGATGGCGAAGCCATCTGTGCCGAGACGCAGGCCGACAATCTCTTGAGTGAGCCGGTATCGCTGAGCCGGATCGCCATTGTTCTCTCTCCCCTGGGCGACGAGGTCCACCGACTGCCCCACCCAGCTCGATGGATCGCTACCCGGATCTTCGAAGGCGACGCGCATCGGGCGCACTCGGGGCCCATCAGCTCGATTCTCAGCATCGACGCGCTCAGCGAGCACGACCACGGCGACATCGAAGGGCTGACGCAACTCGGGACCGACCGCAGGCAGGGGGCCAGGCCAGTTGGCGCACGTCGGTGTGACCCCGTCGTTGCGAGCCCCTGGATACGGCTGACAAGCAATCGTGCGAATGTTCGAGTCCAAGTCGGTCGGAAACGCCTGGCCGAACTGCACGAGAGGACGACTACGGCGCACTGGCCTCTCCTCACCCACGCAGTGCCAGGCGGTGATCACCAAGCGCGGTGTGACCAGCGTCCCCATGCAGTCGTCGAGGGTGTCTCCTCCGCTCACGGGGACGAAGCGCAAGCGAGCCACAGCGTCGCGTTGCTCCTGATCAGGACCAATGTCGGGTGTGCCGAGTCCCGCGGCAATGGCCTCCGTCTGCCGATCGATGTCGACTGAAGTTGCGCAACTGGAGACGCCGATGCCCAACAGCAACAGGAGCGACCGCTTGTCCATCAACACCTCCGCTCCCTCTAGCCTACGCCACCCTCGTCTTCTCATCATCAATGCCCTCGGGTCCGGTTCGGGGTTGCAGTAGCAGAGGCGACGCTACGCCGGACCGCGGAGCTGGCGTAGACGGCCCGGGTCGGGCACGTCGTCGAAGCGGTGCTTGCCGAGCACGTGGACGTGCTGATGTCGCGCGGGCGAGCGTCGCGCGACGTCCTCGTCACGGACGCGCACGCCTTCGGCTCGGAGGGCCTGGACGACGCGATCGAGGTAGACGGTGTTCCAGGCGACGACGGCGTTGGACACGAGGTTGAGACACGCGGCCTGGTTGAGGAGCCCCTCGGCGTCCTTGCGCGTGAGCCGGCCGCGCCGCCCGAAGGCCACGTAGCGCCGAAGCGCGTGGAGAGCCTCGCCCTTGTTGATCTGGCGGCCGATGCGGCGCCGAAACTCCTCCTCGGCAAGGTAGCGGAGGACGTGCTCGGTCTTGCAGATGCGCCCGTACTCCAGGAGCGCGCGAACGACACCGCGACGGGTTCGCGCCTCGAGCTTGCTCACGGGCTCACGTCGGATCGTGCGGGCCGTGGGCAGCTCCTTGGTGAAGTCCTCCCCCACGCCCTCCAAGGCGTAGATCCGAGTTCCTCCCGTGTCGGCGATCCGTGGAGCGAAGCGCAGGCCCAGCAGGTCGAAGAGCCCGAAGATGAGGTCCGTGTAGCCGTGGGTGTCGGCCGTGTGCGCGAGGATCTCGAGCTCGCGATCGACCTCGAGGAGCTTGGCGAGCATCGCGCGGCGCGGCTCGATCAACGCCGCGAGGGCGTCGTACGTCTGTGCATCGGCCGCCTCGCGGGCGCTGGCGACCACGCGCTCCAGCCTCGTGATCCCTGGCAAGCGCGCTGCCGGAGCAAGTGCTCGCACAGGTTCGCGAGGAGCACGCTCGGCCGAGCGTGCGCGAGAGCGAGCCGCGTCAGCCACGACTCCATCCGAACGAAGTCGTCGTCGTTCGCGCGCCGGAAGCCGAGGTGGGCGGCGACCTCGCGCATGTGCTCGGTGCGCGTCTGCTCCCGGCGCGGGTAGGTCTCGATCGCGTCCGCGTCCACGCCAAGCTGGGAGGCGACGTACTCCCTCACCCGAGCCGGCACCACGGCGAGGGGTGTCGGCACGAAGCCGAGGTGACGAACCATCCCGATCATCAACGCACACCCGAGGCGGTTCGCGTCGCTGCGGCGCTTGTGGATTAGAGTCCAGTCGCTCTCGGTCAGGGTGAAGAAGGCGCCGAGGTTGTCGCGGCCGATCTCCTCGGGGAACGCTTGCATGCGGGCGCGCTCCGCGTCGCTCAGAAACTGGCCGGGCACGGGTAGCTAGTGAATTCCGAGAAATATTCGTGTTGCGTCTAACCTGTCTCGTCCGCACGTTCGAGACCCGCCCGCGCGGAGCGCGGGCGTTGGTCGAGGGCCCCCCGGCGCCCCGCGCCGGGGCTCGAGC
>JAWKUK010000055.1:0-2183 GCA_041398605.1 Planctomycetota bacterium | reverse complement strand
CGTCCCCGTGCGGCCTGAGCTCGTTGCCTCGCAGAGCGCTGAGCCGGGGCGGCCGCCCGTGATCGCTGGCGAAGGCACGACGCTGCGCATCGCTGGCGATGCGGCGTCGATCGGCAGCCTCGAGCTCGTGCTGCCGGAGGGCCTCGTCGCGCGCTCGCCGCTGGCGCGGATCCCCGCCCAGGGCTGCGCCGTGCAAGAGATCACGGCGACGAGCCCCGGGGTGTACGACATCCTCTTGCGCACCAGCGCCGGGGAATCGACGAAGCGCTTCGTCGCGGGCCAGGAGGCGCGCACGCGCACGATGCAGCCCGAGCGCGTGACTGGCCTCTCGACGTTGCTCTGGCCGGCCGAGGACTCCCTCGCAGGCACCGGGCTCACGGAGGTCAAGTTCGTCTATCCGGAGAGCCAGCTCGGCTGGCTGCCGGGGTCGGGCCCGATGGGCGTGATCCTCGTCTTCTTGGGGGCCTCGATGCTCTTCGGCTTCATCGCGATGAAGCCCTTGGGCGTGCAGATTTAGCGCTGGTCGTTCATCATGGGGGAATGACGAGGTCGTTCTCGAACCCCCTGCGCCTCCTCGGTGTCGCGCTCGTGACCACGTTGGCGCTCGCGCCCCCTCTGTCGGCGCAAGCCTTCAAGAAGGAGCGCTACCCGGCGCTCGGGATCCCGCTCGTCCTGCGCCCGCGCACGTTCGACCCCGTCCCGGTCCAGCCGAACGAGGGGTACGTCCGCCTCCAGTGGTACGAGCGGCTCCCTGACCCCAAGCGCAAGCAGGACAAGGAGCGCCGCCTGCGCCCCAAGGTCATGCTCGTCGAGATCGCGCGCCCGAAGGTCGCGTCCGGCCCCAAGGTCGAGGCCGAGGAGGGCAAGGAGCCGGAGCCCCGCTCACGAGCCCGCGGCAAGGGGCGCGGCCCAGTCGTGGACTTCGAGTCCTGGCTCGCCGGCGAGTTCGGCGGTTGGACCGCCACGGACCTCGGCGAAGGGCGCAAGAGCGACGAGTACACCACGCGCCAGTGGCGCTTGCACGCGCCGGCCTCGGACCCCTCCGCCAAGGCGTACACGGGGTTCGCCTACACCTGGGCCGACGCCGCGCGGACGTTTGCCGTCGTTGGAATCTCGGCGAAGGAAGACGAGGAAGAGTTCGACTCGGTTTGGGCCGAGATGGGCTCCAAGCTGCAGCTCGCGGACCCTGTAGGCGCTGAAGCAGAGCGCGAGAAGCTCGAGCGCCAATACGTCGGCAAGTATTCGCACCCTGACTATCGAGTGCACGTCGCGGCGGCGGCGATCGACCCCTGGAAGATCGAGAACACGGAGAACTACATCTTCGTCTTCAATACCAGGGATCAGCCGCTGTTGCGCAAGGTCATGCGCGACATCGAAGCGCTGCGGGGGGCCTACATGGAGCTCTTCCCGCCTGCCGCCGACTTCGACGCGGTCTCGACCGTCCGGATCTGCGCCGACAAGGATGAGTACATGGCCTATGGCGGGATGCAGGGCTCCGCGGGCTACTGGAACTCACGCACCGAAGAGCTCGTGCTCTATCACTACGAGGTCCAGGACGGCGGCCGCAAGGACGACGCGAACACGTTCATCGTCCTGTACCACGAGGCCTTCCACCAGTACATCCACTACTCGTCGGGCGAGCTCCCGCCGCACTCTTGGTTCAACGAGGGCTACGGCGACTTCTTCTCGGGCACGCGCCTCAAAGGCAGCAAGGTCCTCAAGGTCGACGTCAACCCGTGGCGCTGCGGCACGATCCAGCGCGCGATCAGCGCCGGCCGCCACGTGCCGTGGAAGGACATCATTCGCTACGACCAGCGGCAGTACTACATGAACCCTGCCATCTGCTATGCGCAAGGCTGGTCGATGATCTACTTCCTCAATCGCTCGAAGAGCGTGCGCACGAAGCCCGAGTGGGCGAAGATCCTGCCCACGTACTTCGAGACGCTCAAGGAGACGTATCGAACGGAGCTCGAGAGGTTCACGGACGAGCCCAACGACGGCGAGCGCTTCCAAGCGGGTCAGAGGGCGCGCGAGGCCGCGGTGACCGCCGCGTTCGAAGGCGTAGACCTCGATGAGATCGAGCGCGAGTGGGCGACGTTCACCCTGGCCCTCGAAGATCCACGCGACTGAGGAGGCGCGCGGATCAAGCCGAGGTTCGCGAGCCCGCGACGCGCGCCGAGGGG
>JAWKUK010000054.1:0-2157 GCA_041398605.1 Planctomycetota bacterium | reverse complement strand
CCACGCCGTAGAGGCATCGCTCGGCCACGATACGCCGTGCGTTTTCGGCACGCACGTCGTCACCTGGGGGCATGGTTTCGACGTTGGTGCCCGGGTCATGGGTCTTGCCGGTGAGGTCGATGATGCGCCCCGCCGCTTCCTCGATCGACCACGCCTCGACCAGGCGAGCGCTCAGGAAGCGGCACGCCTGCACCAGGAACGCGCCCGAACCCATCGCGGGATCGCAGACCTTGAGGTCGAGAAGCTCCTCCGGCGACTTCAGCTTCCACTCGCTGCGCGGCGCGCCGGCCGCCGGGCCTTCGTACACGAGCGGCGTGAGCGTCTCTTCGACGATGCGCTCGGTGAGGCTCTTGGGCGTGTAGTGCGTGCCCGTCTCGCGTCGGTCGGTCCCGAGCACGACGACGAACGCGCCCTTCGGGTGGACCAGCGGGTAGCCCCAGGGGTCGGTCCGCATCAGGCGGACGTAGGGCTCGAGCCGCTCTCGGAGCTTCACGTCGCCGCGGCATGCCGAGAGAAGCCGCGCGCTCTGTTGAGGCTCGACGTTCGTCGCCAGCGCGTTCGAAATGGCTGACTTGGATCGCTTCGAGCGTTCCACCAGCAGACGCTCGACGGCGTCGTCGCCATCGAGGCGCGCCGACTCGATCTCACCCAGCGTGACGCGTGCGTCCTTGGCCTGCGCACCCGCTTCCAGCTCCAGGGTCACGTCCTCGACGCGCTCGACGGTACGTTCGAGCAGGCCCTCATACACGTGGCCGATCTGCTCGACGTCGAGCGCTCGGTACGAGAGCGTGCGCCCCTCGAAGGTCTGAATGGCCTCAAGCAGCAGGAGCACCGTGCGATCGTCGATGGGCAGCGGCTCGGCGCGATGGTGCCGCCATGACGTGCCCTTCAGACGCCCCTCGAGGAACGGGAAGCGGTCCGGATCGAAGAGCGAGCCGCCCATCGCGGGAAGACGCAGTGTCGGGTGGTCGATGCCGCCGAACACGGCGCGGAACACGGCCAGGAGGCGAGACCACGCTGATCGCCGGCGCTCGAGGATCTCGTCGCTCTCCGCGCGGAGCTGCATGCGTAGCGTCGAGACGGCGTAGAACGAGTCGTAGCGCGGTTCGCCCAAGAGCAAGAGCCCACGCTCCTCCGCGGCGAGGAGGAACACGAGCCGCATCATCACGGTGAGGCCCGCCTCGTAGAGATCCTGGGGCTTCACGTCGCGGAGGAGGTCGCGGTTCCGGTCCTGGTCGGCGCGGTCGAGCGCCTGGACCAGCACCTCGATGGCTCGTCGGACCTGGTCCCCGAGCGCGTCGGTGACGTCGTCCTGGTGCTTGGTCGAGCGCTCGAAAAGTGCGGGGAGCCGGTCCTGCTCGGACGCGAAGAAGCGCCGCACGCCCAGCAGCGACGCGAACGCACGCAGCGTCTCCGGCTCCTGCCCCCAGAGGCGCGCGTACCAGCTGGCGAAGGTCGCCACCTGCCCGGAGGGGGCGTGGACGAGCATCCAACGTTCGCCGTTCGTCACGAGGCCGAAGGGAAGGTTCAGCGCGCGTAGGTGTAGCGCCATCCGGTCTCCCGCAGAGCAGGAGAGGCCGTCGAACTTCCTGGACGCCGACAGGTCCGTGTCCGGTGGGAAGACGTGGATTGGCGCAAGTACGGCACCGCCGTGCGTCGGGTCGACGAGCACGCGCTCGGCGGAAATCGTCGCACCGTGCTCCGGCAGCTCCACGGTGGCCGCCGGCACGGCTGTCCCCGTCCTCAGCAACTGGTCGTCGGCTTCGAGCGCGGTGCGCAGCACCTCGTCGATCCAGGCCGCGTGCAGTGCATCGAGAGCGATGTCGTCGCCGTCCACCGCATCGCGCCACTCTTCGTAGGCGCTGCGCAGGCGCTTGGCGCGCGTGGCGTCCAGCTCTTCGAGTCCCTGCGGGAAGACCTCGCGCAGGACGGGAATCGCGAGGAACGGGCCCGAGACCTCGAGCAAGTTCAGCCACTCGTGCTTCGCGCTCACGCCCGCCTCCTATCCGAACGGCTGCCTGCGGTGAGCGACTCCGGCACCAGGAGGATCACCGCGACGGGGAACGTGTGGTCGACGAGCCCGGTGTGACGTTCCTCGATGGCCAGCCGCTCGCGCTCGCGCTCCTCGGGGATGCGTCGCAGTCGCGCCTCGAGTGC
>JAWKUK010000053.1:0-2416 GCA_041398605.1 Planctomycetota bacterium | reverse complement strand
TTGGTCTGCGGCATCGGACCGTCGTCCGCCGCCACGACCAGGATCGCGCCGTCCATCTGGGCGGCGCCGGTGATCATGTTCTTCACGTAGTCGGCGTGGCCGGGGCAGTCGACGTGAGCATAGTGACGGTTCTTCGTCTCGTACTCGACGTGCGCGGCCGAGATGGTCACGACGCGGGTCGCATCGCGGACCGTGCCGCCCTTCGCGACCGACGCGTATTCCTTGTACTTCGCCATGCCAACGGCAGCGAGAGTGTAGGTGATCGCGGCAGTGGTCGTGGTCTTGCCGTGGGCAACGTGCCCGATCGTCCCCACGTTGACGTGGGGCTTGGTTCTCGTGAAGGTTTCCTTTGCCATGGGTCTGGACTCGGGGAGTGTCGAACGGTGTGGGCCTGGCGAACGGGCCTTGGCTGGCACCGGTCGACGCAGAGGATGGAGATTCGAAGATGGAGCTGCTACTGGGACTTGAACCCAGGACCTCCTCCTTACCAAGGAGGTGCTCTACCGCTGAGCTATAGCAGCAATCGGACGATCGGAAAAAGAACGGGTGCCGAAGCACGGGTGCAGCTGCCCACGTCGCCCCCGGAGGGACGGCGCGGCAGAACACCAGCAAACCTGGAGCGGGTGAAGGGAATCGAACCCTCACAGCCAGCTTGGAAGGCTGGAGCTCTACCATTGAGCTACACCCGCGAAGAACGGGTGACCTCGGGCCCCGGCGATCGCTCGCCAGCGCACGAAATCCGTGTTGTCAGTCGCGCGTACGCCCCACGATCTCGACAGAACGTGGAGTTCAAGTTGGTGGGCGGAGCAGGATTCGAACCTGCGAAGGCAGAGCCACCAGATTTACAGTCTGGCCCAGTTGGCCGCTTTGGTATCCGCCCGGGCTAGCCGTGCACGCGATCCCTTCCCCAGCCGCTTGACTGCCGCGAAGACTCGTCCTGGCACCCCTGATCGGATCTGGAGCTAGCGATGGGAATCGAACCCACAACCTCCAGATTACAAATCAGGTGCTCTACCAGTTGAGCTACGCTAGCAGGTAGCTGCTGCGGAAAGGACGGAGGAAGATACCGGCGCCCTAGGGCAGTTCAAGGCTGGCGCAGCGCATTTTTTGCGGCTGCCGAACCGCCGGCGACAACGGGAGCTGGCGCGCCCACCTGCGCGCTCAGCCGTGACCGCTCACCACCCCCAACTCACCCGGCTCCCCGTCGACGCTGCCGGCAAGCTCCTGCACCGTGACGAGGAAGCGCGCCAGGTCGAACGGCTTGCCGAGCACCTGACGCACGAATGGCAGCGCGTCCAGCCGCTCGCGGATGCGGGCGTCGAGGTAGCCCGAGATCACCACCGACGGCGGCGGGGTGCGGAGGTCGCGCAGCGACTCGAGGACCTCGAGGCCGCTCGCCCCCGGCATGTCCAGATCGCAGACCAGTACCCGTAGATCTGGCGCTCGGGCGAGGCGCGCTGCCACCTGCCCGTCGTAGGCAGGAGTCACGCGGAGCCCGGCGCGCCGCAGCAGTTCGACCAGAAGGCCGCTGACTGCGCGGTCGTTGTCGGCGATGAGCACGGTCGTCACGCTGCCACCTGGACGTGATGAGGAGACCGGAGACGGAGCCGGACCACCCGGTCGGGGCGATCCAGGCCCAGGACTCTAGCGCCGCCGACCACCACGGGCGAGGCCGAAAAGTGGCACATCCCGGGCGCCGCTCCCTCCCGGTCACGCCCGGCGCTGCGCGCGCCTCAACCGTCGCCGAGCGGCTGCAGCCAGGAGACGTCCTCGAACGGCACGTCCATGCGGACCTTGCCATACTCGACGACCACCTGCTCGCGCACCTTGTCGACCTTCAGCACCGGACAGGTCCTGCTCCAGCGCGGCAAGAAGACCAGATCGCCCTTCTTCAGACGGTGGCAGAACGCCATGCGCCGCCGATGCAGGGCCGCCTGCTTCAACATCCCGTCGACGATCGACTTCAGGGACCGCGCCCTTTCCCCGTGCTGGCCGGGCGCGCTGACCAGCGACTGCAGCGGCTCGAGCATCGCCGCCTGGACGCGACGGAGCTCCCGTTCGACCACGCCGTCGGCCTCCTCCTGCAGCCAGTTCTCCTTCTTGACCGCGGCCGCCAGCCGCTCCGCGAGTTCGCTCTCACGGGCCTCGACGACCCGCGAACGATCGGCGGTGCGCTGCCGGTCCTGCTCGGCATCGCGACGGGCCACCTGCACCCGCTCGATCAAGTTGTCGAGGGTGCGGTCGCGGGTCCCCAACAGCGTCCGGGCACGAGCGACGATCGCTTCGGGCATGCCGACCCGGGCCGCGATGTCCAGCGCATGGCTGTTGCCGGGGATACCGAGATCGAGCCGATAGAGGGGCCGCAGCGTCTCGCCGTCGAAGGCCATCGAACCGTTCTCGGCGCCCTGATGCTGGT
>JAWKUK010000052.1:0-1506 GCA_041398605.1 Planctomycetota bacterium | reverse complement strand
CTGGATCCCCTTCCTCTTCCCGATCTGGGACGTCGCTCTGATCGGGACCTTCGCGACCCTGAACTTCCTCTACGGCACCTATCTCCACGCCGGCTTCGACCCGCCCTTCATGCCCTCGCCCCACAGCCGCTTCCTCGTCTCGGCCTGGCATCACAACGAGCACCACGCCGGCTCGATGGACCACAACTACGGGTTCTTCACCGGCGCGCTCGACATCCTCTTCCGCACGCGACTCTCGCCGAGTGACAAGGCGGCGAAGCGCCCGGGCTATCGCTGCACGGAGTGCCGGGGCGCCGCGACGCCCTGATCGATCCGCTCGCACGCGCCGTCGTGCGGGAGTCGACCTCGGCGACGTGGCCGGGGGTGGGTGCGTTGGGCCTGATCGCTCACGACCGTCGGCGGCGGGACGGCGCACGGATGTGGGTGAGTCCGCTCATGATCAGCATGAGGTCGATCGGCTCGCTCGTTTCCGTTTCCCCTTCGAAGCTCGAGTCGGAGCTCGAGTCGGAGCTCGAGTCGGAGCTCGAGGCTGCGTCCATCGCGACGCCCGATCCCGTCGATCGGGACCGGACCGGTCGGCCTTCCGCGGCGAGTCGACCCTCCACGGCCGTCGTCAGCTCCTCGAGCGCCCGCTCGAGCGCGTCGGCGTAGCCCCAGGGATCCGGCACGAGCTGGGCGTCGACGAGGAATCCGAAGTCGACCTGGTCGTCGTGGCTGACGGCCGTGACGTTCATGCCGTTGCCCACCTGCAGCATCGACATCGGATGGATCACCTCGACCCGCGCGCCCGCGAGGTAGAGAGGGACGCCCAGACCCCGCACGTTCGAGAAGACGAGGTTGCCCGGCAGCGGCAGCAGCGACGGGACGGCGTGCGCGGCTCGCGTGGCGAGTCGGAGCGCGCCCGGCAGGAAGCACTCGGTCAACGCCGTCATCACCTCGAACGCACCTTCCTCGAGGCGTGCCTTGGCGAGCTTCGAGCTCCGATGGATCGCGAGCAGGCGTGCCACGGGATCCGCGAGATCGGTGGCGAGCGAGACCGGCATGCTCGAGAGCCGATTGCCCGCGCTGCGGTCCCCGTCGCGGCGCAGGGAGACCGGACAGAGCGCCACGATCGAGCGTGACGGAAGCCTCGACTCCCTCGCGAGGACGCGGCGCAGGGTCGACGCGAGCAGCTCGAGGAGCACGTCGTTCACCTTCACGTCGAAGTGCTTCGCGGCGTCCCGGATGGGTCCGAGCGGGAGCGTGGCGTAGGCGAAGGCCCGGGTCCCGCTCAGCCGGGCGTTGAACGGCGTGGTCGGTACGCTCGGCGCCCCTTCCGGGCGATCGCCGCGAGCGGCGGCCAGGCGCGTGAATCCGTCGCGGAGCGCCCGCCGCGCATGCAGCGCGATCCGCGCGGGCCGACGTGCGGCGTTCCGGACCGCGCTCCGGAGCATCTCCGCGGGGGTCGGCGCGCGGGGCGGCCGCTCCTCCGTCTCGTTCGGCCGAAGGTCGAACCGGGCCGGCTCG
>JAWKUK010000051.1:0-1505 GCA_041398605.1 Planctomycetota bacterium | reverse complement strand
GCTCCACTGCTTGAGGAACGGCGTGTCGCCGTGTTGCTCCACGACAGCCGCGAGACCGAGCGCGGGATCGTCCAGGCTCGTCGCTGCGTCGACGTCTTCGAAGCGCGCTGCGTCGACTTTGTCGACCCACGACACGAGGTCCCGAACTTGGGTGAGGTCCGACTCGGTCATCCCGAAGACGTCGCGGGCGTTGTCGTGCAGCACGCGTGCACACGACGGCGCGCGCGGATCCCAGCGCACGACCCGCGGAGCGCGCGTCGCGATCGCGTCGTCGCGTTCGGCTGTCGAGCCGAACGCCGTCGGGTGATGGTCGAAGTAGAAGTGGAGCGCCTTCGACTCGGTGTAGCGAAAGTCGAGGATCGCGTTTTCGTCGGCGTCGAGCCACCCCGGCGGCACCTGCGAGAAGCCCGGTCCGTAGCCACACGAGCGGATGTCGAGCTCCCGCGGGCCACGCGTCGTCGTCAACATCCACCCGAACAACGCCGCGCTCGCGAAGCCGTCGAGGCAGTGCCCGTGCGTGCAAACGAGCGCGCGAGGTGTTGCCATGATCGGCCCACGATAACCAAAAACGGACGCGAGCCGGTGGCGGACCCCATCCGGCCCGAGGCACACTGCGGTGGCGTGAAGCTCCTCGTCCCAAGCCACCCTGTCTCGCTGCGCAGGCCTCGCCCGCAAGACCACCTGCAGGCCCCTCCGCTGGTTCCCCCGCTGGTTCCTTCGCGTGGGCTGGGCCTGGCCAGTGCGCTCGTCATCGCTTCAGCAGTGGGCCTGGCGGGTTGCCACGCCTCCGTCGGCAACGGTTCGCCGAGGCCGGTGGGGCACCGCGTGCACGGGCCCGGTGCCCGCGGTGGTCCGCCGCCTCCACCCCCGGAGCGGGGGGCGCCTGCGGCGGAGCCAGTCCGCGTCGACCCGGCTGCGAACGAAGCGCTCGGTGCGAGTGACGCCCAACCTGTCGTGGAGCTTGGCGACCTCGCCGTGGGGCCGCCGATCACGACACGGATGCTTCTCGACACGGCGCGCGTCGAGGCGCGCGGCCAGACGCCCATCGGGGGTGTCCGGTTCGTCGAGCTCGCCGAAGGGCAGCGCGCAGAGGCATCGATCGATCCCGGCGCCGGCGCCTGCGTCACGGTCCTCGCGCACGCCGGCCTGGGTGTTCGCGAGGTCGATCTGTTCCTTCGCGATCCGGCGGATGGCCACATCCTCGCGCAGGACGGCGAACGTGGACCCGCGGCGATCGTCGGGGGCCGTCGGGGATGCGTTCGAGCGGCGGCGGGGGGGCCCGTCTCGGTCGCAGTCCTCGCACGCGAGGGCCGAGGTGCCGTCGTCGTGGGCGTCTTTGCCGGCCCCACGGCGATCGGCCCTGACGCGGCACCGGTGGCGCCCTAGGACGCGCTGCGGTAGAGCGCCTCGGCTTGGCGCGCGATCGTCGCACGCCAAAACCCAGCCCGATGGAGGCCGCCGTGAAGAAGCTGTCGAAGGAGATTTGGATCGTCGCCGCGAAGCGC
>JAWKUK010000050.1:0-1795 GCA_041398605.1 Planctomycetota bacterium | reverse complement strand
CGTCTGCGCCATCGGGGTCACCGGGTCTTCGCGCTACCGGTGTACGTCTGAGTGCGACTCTCTCTGCAGCCAAATGAGCCCTCCACCCGAAGAGTTGCGAGGAGCACAGGGCGAAGCCCGAGCACCGCAGCGCGAGGACCGCAGCGAAGCGAGGACCGCAGCCGCACCTCTCGCAGGCGCAGGTGCTGCCAGAGCAGCACCGCCGGAGCGAGCGAGGACCGCAGGCCGCAGGCCGAGGACCGCAGAGGAGCGGAGGCGCCCGGCCGAAGGCCGGGCAAGCCGAGAAAGGTGCAGACAAAGCAGTAACCACGTGCCGGTTCGCTGGAGGGCTCGCCGACGCGGCCGACCGCACACCACTGCTCACCGAGAAGAGCACACCCACACTTTTCCCTGCCCTACCAGCCCGCTGAGGTGTCTGACCCTGAGGCATCCCCACGAAATTCCTCATCCTGAAGCTCCCGCACACAGCGGTCCGGCGCTGAACGAGATCGCCCGACCGACGGCGAACTCCAGCCAGGCGGTCCCGAGCCGTTTCATGATCCTCGGCCGCCCCAGCGCAAGGCGGCCCAGGGTGACGAGGGAGAGCACCCGCCGTGTCCGCACGGTGTTGGCCTGGAAGTGGCGTTGGAGGCCGAGGTGCTCGACGAGCGTGCCGAGCAGCGCCAGCGCGAGCATCGCGAGGCTGGCGAGCAGAAACAGCACGGCCAGGCGGTCGCAGTTCTTGCTGCGCGTGTCCTCCATCGACCAGCCGAAGCGGTGGCTCTTGGCCACGCGGAACGACTCCTCGATCTGCATCCGTGTCGCGTAGAGCCGCTCGACCTGCACGGCGCTCACGTCGCGAAGTGAGGTGAACAGCGAGGCCGGCGTCTTCGCCCGCTTGCGGTATGCCCTGTCGGCGTCGCTCCCCCGGTGGATCCCCTTGCGGTTGGGCTTGGACGAACCGTGTCTGCCTTTGGGTGGCGCCTTGCTCGTCACCAGTCGACCAGCCAGGGGGTTGCCCTTCGCGAGTCGAATCTCACCGTAATCCTTGGGTTTGTGGACGACGGAACTCGCGTAGGTCGACATCGGCCGCCACTGCTCTTCCCCCTGCCGCTGGACGAAGACCGACGAGGTGGTTCGCCCGACGAAGTCCCAGCCCTGGGCGAGGACCCGCTTGAACCAGGGGTTCTTGAAGCCTGCATCCGTCACCAGGATCGGCTTGCACCCGGCGGGCAGGACTGTCCTCGCGAGCACTTCCAGGAAGGCCGCCTCCACATGCGGATTGGCGAGCTTCGCCATCGGATGAACCTCGGTGAGGATCGGAAGCGCTCGACCGCGGTGAGCCACCGCGGCGACCAGTGCCGCCTGGGTTCCTCCGTCCAACTTGGTCCAGTCCACGAGGATGACGGGACGGACGCCGGTGATGGTTCGAGCGATTCGCCCATAGAGCAGCGGTAGCTCTGCATGCAGATGCTCGTTGCCCAGCAGCCGGTCCACCCGCTTGATGCCATGTTTGGGCATGGCGCCCCCGGCCATGCTTCTGCCGACGTGGGCGGGCACGAGGGAGCCGGAGTCGATGACCGCAGCCGCCGCGCTGACGAGCGCGCCGAGTCGAGCCTTGTGAACGCCGAGACTGCCGGCGAAGACGAAGTGGTGTAGAATCTGCTCCGGGCGCAAGGGCGGCCTCCTTCTTGTCTTGGTTAGCACCTGAGAAGTAGTGGTCCTTGCGCCTGTTTCCTATCTAAAATCATGCAGTTGGGTTATGATTGATTGAATCCGAACGCCTCGATTCGTGGGGATCCCTCAGTGTCTGACC
>JAWKUK010000049.1:0-1882 GCA_041398605.1 Planctomycetota bacterium | reverse complement strand
TGGTGGTCGAGCGCCATGGGCGTCGCAGAGATCCAGCGGGTCGCAGCGCGGCACCAGGTCTCTTGGCGTAGTGTGCGTGCGAAGGTTCCCCACTCCGCTCGCTCCACTTTGAGGACGCCAGCTGCACCGAGGAGAATGGGGAGTTCGGGCGTGTCTTCATCGTCGTCGCGGACCGCGTCCTCCCATGCGGCGAGGGCGCGATATACAGCGCGGCGCTCCGGCGCCTCGGCGGCGCGGGGCAAGACCAATGCCACCCCGAGGATATGCCCTGACGCGTGCTCGTGGCCCACGAAGGGCAGGGGCACGATGGCGATGTGGTCGCGCTGGGAAGGCGCGCCGTTGGCGATGTGGCCTGAGAGGACTTCGGGGATCGGCTCCTCCGCGTGGGCTAGGAGCGCTCGGCGCAAGCTGCGTGCAAGCGCGGGTCCGGCCGTAGCGGGCAGATCGGGCCCTGTCACCCTGCGAAGCACGACCCAGTTGTCGGAGAACGCGCTTTGGATTGCGGAGGGCTTGGCGCCGCGCTGCCCGGTTGCGTAGCGCTGAATGACAAAAGGCAGGACGCGAGGCTCCTGCTCGCGGTGGAGGGAGTGTGCCTGCTCTAGTGCCTTGAGTTGCCCCGCGCGAACAACCCGGAGGGGCTCTCCGCCCTCGTCGTCTGGGAGCCATGTCGGCGCCACCTCGGCCGCATCCACGAGGCGGATGGCGACTAAGCTCGAGGAGTGCCCCAGTCGTACGACGCGAGTCACGAGCTCAGCCAGGGCTCGGCGCTGGGGCGCCGTAGGGTCAGCGTTGGACCAAACGAAGGTCACGACGGGATCAACGGGACCGACGGACGGGAAGGTCCGGGGTTGCCGCACGCGGTTGTCGGGAAGCGCCTGGACCGCGTCCCGCATGGTCCCCGGAGTGAGCTTAGTGGGCACTCCGACCGCGCTGACGATCGCATCTTGTAGGCGGGCAGTGGACTTGGCGACCAGCTTCTCTGCCCTTACGTTGGCCTTGATGTCACCTTCGCTGCGCGATCGCAGGGCCTCGGCTTGCGCCGCGAGAAGCTCGTCGTGCATAGGCACAACGTCCTTGGTGACGGCGGCGTCGTTGACGGGGACAAAGACCGTGACCACTTCACGCGCGTCGGCGGTTGAAGCGGCGATGGCCGGTGGACCTTGAGCCTCGAGCCAGACTAGGGTCGTCCGTTCGTCGGGGTCGGACTCCTCCGACTCCGCCCATGTCGCCACGAGCGCCGAGAATAGGCGCGCAGGGTGGGGGGGCCACTCAGCCTTGGCGCGGTCGTTGTAGGCGGTCGCGACGTAGCGACCGGTCACGAACCGCACTTCAATCGCGAGGCTCATCAGTTGTCCTCGACGTCACCTGTCACCGATAGCGCGCGCGAGCCGAGGATCAGAGCGGAGAGCTTCGGAGCTGGTGTGAGGGTCAGTGGCTCGTTCGACCAGCCCATGCCCACGGCCGCGGCCGCGGCGACTGCCTTCGTCTGCAGCGAAACCGCGTCGTCGTAGCCAAGGCGGCGCCGGATCGGCTCCCCGCCGTCGCGATCGAGGATCTCGAGCACGAACGGCTCGGTGGGTACAAGGAGCGAGCGGGAGCGCAAGTCGTAGCCGTAGTCACGCTGGAGCGCCAGGCCTGCGAGGGCTGTGGCGGCGAGCGCGACACGCGCAGCGCTCTCTGTCGCCTGGCGGTCTGCCGCAGTTAGGGACGAACCATCAACGCGGGTCGAGAACCGCAAGCGCTTGAGGCCAGCTAGTGACAGCACGGCGGTGTGACGTGCGTAGGACATGGTGACGCCGCCGCTGTCGCGCTCGATGCTAGGGGGGATGTTGCCGTGATTGACCTTTGCTGGAGTGCCCTTGTCACCGCCACCCTTCTCCTT
>JAWKUK010000048.1:0-2023 GCA_041398605.1 Planctomycetota bacterium | reverse complement strand
AACGTCCGCTACCTGGCGAGCATCGAGGTGAGCTACTGCGTCGAGTGCGGCGGCGAGGTGCGCCTCTTCTCCGCGGCCGAGTGGACCGCCTTCAACGCGACGCTCGAGGCGCGCAAGTCCAAAGGCGGCCGCCCGCGCTCGAACTTCGGCCGGCGCGCCGCCTGATCACGCCCACGACGGGGCACACAGCGCGGCGACTGGTTCCCGCTGCGCCAGGCCCCGGTCGGGATTCCTGAAGCGACTGATTCTCTCTCTCCTTGTCCGTGACGCGCCCCTGAGGCGCACTGTGTCGCACTGAGTCGCACTGGGGCCCGCCGTTCTCACGAACGACGGGCCTCGCGCTTGATGGTCCAATGGAGCGCGTATGGGCCGCACCTCCGTCACCCCTCGCCGCGCGCCCGCGTCCCGCTTGTCTGGATCGGGCAGGCTTCGTTCGAGCGCGCTCGGATTTGGCGCGCGGGCCTCGCGCGCTTTCGGGTGGTGCGCGCTGGCGATCGTGTGCGGCCTCGCGGCCCAAGCTGCCCGCGTCGCGCGCGCCGCGCCCCAGACGACCGCGCCCCAGACGACCGCGCCGCAGACGACCGCGCTGCACCGCGCTGTCCTTATGAGCCCTGGCGGCGAGCTCGTCTTCGGGCTCTCCACGGTGCTCGCTTGGCCCGTCGGGCTCTCGAACGGCGCCGAGCACGTCCCGATCGAGGTCGCGGCTCAGGGCGAGCGCCTGACGCTGCGGATGCCGCCTTACGACTCAGAGCTCGTGCTCGACGTGACGCAGCGGCACGGGGACTCGTTCTCTGCGACGGGCACGTGGACGAAGCGCAGCGCTTCCGGCGAGCAGGCGCTCGCAGCGCGTGTGGAGCCTTGGCCGTACGTGGTCACCGACGGCCGAGGGGAGTCCGGTCCGACGTTCCAGATCGAGGGCGAGCCGCTCGACGTCGCGGGCCGTTGGAAGGTGCAGTTCGACGGCGAGCCGTACCCTGCGGTCGGCGTGTTCGCGGCGGTCGAGGGCTGCCCGGGCGAGGTCCGTGGCACCTTCCTGACGACGATGGGCGACTACCGCTATCTCGCGGGCACCGCGCGCGGCGCCGAGCTCGCGCTGTCGTGCTTCGATGGCGCGCACGCGTTCCTGTTCCGCGCGCGGCTCGGGGACGACGGCCGCTTGGTCGGCGACTTTTGGTCGGGCGCCAGCTGGCACCAGGCCTGGAGCGCTGAGCGTGACCCTGCGGCGGCCCTCCCTGACGCGTTCACGCTGTGCCGCGCCGACCCTGCGGTACGACTCGCGGACATTGAGCTGCAGAGCCTCGCGGGCGAAATGGAGCGCCTGGGCCCAGCGCTCGGACGCGCGACGCTCGTGCAGCTGTTCGGGACGTGGTGCCCGAACTGTGGCGATGCGGCCGCGCTGATGCGCGAGCTGCGCGAGGCCTATGGGCCGCGCGGCCTGAAGCTCATCGGCCTCGCGTTCGAAGCGGGCGACGACCCCGCCGCCAAGCGCGCGCGGGTGCTCGACTACACCCGCGCGCGTGGCGCGGACTGGCCGATCTTCTTGGCGGGCCCGCCGGACAAACGCGCGGCGCGGGCGGCGTTCCCGGTGCTCGACCAGGTGCACGCGTACCCGACGACGCTCTTCGTCGACGCGGAGGGCGTGGTCCGCGCGGTGTACACGGGCTTCTCGGGCCCAGCGACGGGCGCAGCGCACGAGGAGCTGAAGCGCGCGTTCCGCGCACAGGTCGAGCGCCTCCTCGGGGAGTGAACGGCGAGCCCTCGGCCCACTTGCTTCGGCTGGGTCACGGAGCTGTTTGCCCGGCCGCCAAAGGACGCGTCGCTCGCGCGGCCGGTCGCGCGCGAACTGCGGCGTCGCGCTGGTTGGACGTGTCCGACACGCGCGACACGGCGCGTCGCGTTCTTTGGACACCATTCTTCGAGTGGCGGCCGACGTCGACGCGGTCACTGCGATGTAAGTGACTGTCCCTGGTGGGTTTGCGCGCGGCCGATGCGCGCTTGGCCGGACTTGGCACCGGCGTGGCTT
>JAWKUK010000047.1:0-3069 GCA_041398605.1 Planctomycetota bacterium | reverse complement strand
ACCACTCTTCAACTCCCAGACGTGCACACTGTCGTTGCAAAACGCCGCGAACTGGCTGGCGTCTGGACTGAAGGCGATCCGATCGACGTCTTCATCGGCCGCGGTCAGGCGCAGCATCGGCAGACCCGTCGTTGGATTCCAAACAACGATTTCGTGATCCGAAGCCCCAACGGTGACGATGCGGCTGTTGTCGGGACTGAACTTGGCAATACCGACCGGACCCGAGTGTCCGACCAACCGCTGGACTTCCTCGCCGGAGTCCAAGCTGTAGACATGGGCGGTTCCGTCGTCGCCCAAGCAACCTGTGACGATTCGTGTGCCATCCGGACTCAATGACCCCTCGCCTGCGGCGCGAGCGACATGGATCGTGCGGATTGACGTATCGGAGCGCGCATTCAGGTAGCCCCATTCCCAGCCACGCAGCGCGACCGGCGCCGAATCCAGCGCCCGGCGCGCCAACGCCGTGTCCCCGGCGTCCAAGGCGAGCGCGGCCGACGAGATCGACGCGAAGTACGAGTTTCGCACCGCGACGGTCTTCTCTGCGACGGCCCGGCGAGCGTTCTCGCTCGAGCGATGCTGGAAGTACAAGCTCGTCACCAGCCCCGCGAAGAAGATCACCGTCGCAGCCAGGACCGCCGCGGAGAGGCCCGGATTGCGGCGGACCCAAGTCTTTGCCTCCGCCCACGCGCCAGTCGCATAGGCCGCGACGACACGGCGCTCGAGGAAAGCGCTCAGGTCCGATTCGAGGGCACGGACGTCGGGGTAGCGGTCGGCTGCGTCGCGGGCCATGGCGCGCTCGGTGATCGCGACGAGCTCTACCGGAGGCCGCGCCACCAAGCTCGAAATCGAGGCCGGGGGCCCCTCGAGCAGGCGCATGACGATCAGGCCGGGGGCCGGGTCGGTGCCCGCCGGCACGAAGGGCGTGCAGCCGGTGAGCAGCTCGTAGAGCATCGCCCCGATCGCGTAGACATCCGAGCGCGCATCCACGGCGGCGTGCTCGCCCCGCGCCTGCTCCGGTGACATGTAGGCCGGTGTGCCGACGATGCTGTCCGCGTGGGTCAGAAGCGGGGAGTTCGGCGTGGCGTCCCGTTCCGCGCGCCGCAGGGTATCGACCTGGCTCCGCTGACCGTGCTTCGGGGAGGCCGGCGGCACGGTGCCTTGCACTCGGGCGAGGCCCCAGTCCATGACCTGCACCTCCCCGTGGCGACCGACCATGACGTTCGCGGGCTTCAGGTCGCGATGCACGACGCCGCGAGCATGGGCATGGGCCACGGCTTCGCAGACCTTCGCCAGCACGCCGAGCGCGCGCACCTGCGTCCAGCCCTCGCTCCCCGACTTCACCTTGGCAAAGACCTTCGACAGGTCCTCCCCGCGGACGAGGCGCATCGTGAAAAGGCACGCCCACTCGCGTCGGTGCCGAGTTCATGCACCGGCACGATCCCGGGGTGATCGAGCTGGCTGGCGATGCGCGCTTCGTCGACGAAGCGCGTGATGAGAGCGGCATCGACGGGGGGCGTGTCGCCGCTCGGCTGCAACTCGCCTCGCCCCAGGACGATCTTCATGGCGAGGTTGCGGTGCAGCTTGCGGTCCCAGACCTTGAGCACGACGCCCCCGCCCCCGCGGCCCAGCAACGCGCGGAACCGGTAGCGACCCGCATCGGGCAGGTTGATGCCCAAGCGATCGGCGAGGTCCGCCGTGACCTGCGGTCGGGGTTCGTCCCCGGGAGACGACAGCGCCGGGCCGTCGAGGCCCATGTTGCTGGCGAGCAGACCCGGCACGACGCGCTCGAGGATCGGGGCGAAGTGCCGCCAATCCGCGTGCATGGCACGCAGCTCGTCCGCGTGCTGGGGATGCGCGGCGAGGAGCTCGTCGAAGTCCGGCTCCTTGCCGTCCTCCACCTCTTCCGTCCAGCGAACGAAGAGTGTCTCCGGGTCGTCCTTGGAATCGTGAGCCATCGTGGTGGGCAGAGGTCAGGCTGAGGGTGGGCGTTCCTCGAGACGGGGCCGCAGAGCGCGGCGCAAGCGTATCCAGGCGCGTTGGTGAAGCTGCCGGGCAGCGGCGGGCTCGCGGTCCAGGTCTTGGCCGATACGGTCCCAGCCCTCCCCGCAATAGTCGCGCAACAGCACCACGCGCCGCTGGTCCGCCGGAAGGAGCGCGACCTCGGCGTCGAGCAGCTCGCGGATCTCCTCGAGCTCTGCGAGGCCAGCGGGACCGCTCGCTGCGGCGGGTAGCTCGCTCGCTGCCCGCCGACCCTCGACGGGCGCGTCGAGCGGGACGGTGCGATGCGCGTCGCGCTTTGCGGCGTGCTCGAAGGCATACGCGTCGCGGATTTGGTTGGTCGCGATCAGCGCCAACCATTGCAACAGGCTGGCCGCCGAACGCGGCCGAAGGTCCCCGATCCTGGGCAGAGCCGCGAGGAACGTCTCCTGGACGAGATCCATCGAGTCGTGCTGTCGGCGCAGGGTCGACGCGCCGAGCTGGATGCGCACGATCCGTCGGAGGCGATCCTGGTAGCGATCGATCAGCTCCTGGAGCGCGTCACGATCACCGTCCTGCGCTCGGGCGAGGAGCGCCAGCGAGACGTGCTCCTGGGGCAGTTCTTCCCCCGAGAGCGAGGCGTGCTGCGCGTCGTTGGACGGGTCCGGGTGGGCCATGGTCTTAGATCAGACGGCGGCTCGGAGGGTTTGTCACGCGGTCCCCCGTTTCGAAGGCCAGACCGCCGCGCGCCGCCTGGAGCTGGCCCCCAGGGTCAGCACCGACAGCAGGGTTCGCGCCGGGACGAGCTCCTGAGTCGCCCCGCGCGATGCACGCCGCTGGTGCCGAGCGGACCGCTGCCGTTCGCCGCCGGACGACGAGCAAGCAGCAGGGCTGGCTCAGTGCGGCGCGGCTCAGTGCGGCGCGGCTCAGTGCGGCGCGGCTCAGTGCGGCGCGGCGCGGGCGGTGGCGCGGTCGCGGGGACTGCGTACACTCGTGGCCGTCTCACCCACTCCACCCAAGGCCGCCGCTCCCCATGTCGATCGCCAGCTCCATCCTCGCCGACTTCCGCTCCGAGCTTGAACTGACCCGCGC
>JAWKUK010000046.1:0-3127 GCA_041398605.1 Planctomycetota bacterium | reverse complement strand
CGTGACGACCACCGAACTTCCGCCTGTTCCGCTCGCGGTGGCGTCGCCTGCGGCGCCCGCTGTCGCCCCCTTGGTCTCCCCGGCGGAGACGACGCTCCTCGCCCATTGGGGCGAGCTCTTGCGCGTGCGCATCGCGTCGATGGTGGTGCTGACGGCGCTGCTCGGCGCGTGGCTCGCTGAGCCGACCCTCCACGGGCTCGTCCGCGGCTTCGAGGCGGCCGTCTACATCTTGCTCGTCACCGCGTCGGCCAGCATCTTGAACCAAGTGTTCGAGCGCGACACGGATCGCCTCATGGAGCGCACGCGCCGCCGCCCGCTCGTGACCGGCGACGTGTCCGTGGCCACGGCCACTTGGGTCGCGCTCTTCACGGCCGCCGCCGGCACCGTCGGGCTCGCGACGCGCTTCAACCTCTTGTCGGCGGTGCTGCTCCTCGCGACGCTCGTCTCGTACGTGGCGATCTACACGCCGCTGAAGCGCGTCAGCACCTTGAACACCGCGTTCGGCGCCATCCCCGGCGCCGCGCCGCCGCTCATCGCGTACGCGGCGCTGGCGGGCGAGGTCGGGCCCTGGGCCTGGGCCGTGTTCGGCGTCCTGTACATCTGGCAGTTCCCGCATTTCATGGCGATCGCTTGGCGGTGCCGCGAAGACTACGCGCGCGCGGGTCACAAGATGGTCGGCGCGGTGCCGGGCTCGGAGGGCATGGCCGGTCGCCAGGCGCTCGTGTATTCGCTCGCGATCGTGCCGGTGTCGATGCTGCCTGCGATGTGGGGGATGGCGGGCCTCGTGTATGTGGTCGGCGCCCTGTGCCTGGGGCTCGCGTACATCGTGCCCTCGGCGCGCTTTGCCGCCCGCGAGGACGCGCCGCGCGCGCGCGCGCTGCTGCTCGTGTCGCTCTTCTACTTGCCGCTGTACTTCCTGCTCGTGCTGGTCGACCCGGTGGTCCGCGGATGAGCGCGCACGCCGTCGCCTACGACTACGAGAGCGGCCCGCCGATCGAACGCGGGCGGCTCGGCGTCTGGCTGTTCATCGTCGGCGAGGTGATGTTCTTCGCGGGGCTCTTCTCCGCTTGGCTCGTGCTGCGCGCGGGCGCGCGCGATTGGCCGGCGGCGCCGCGGGTGGACCTGAACCTCGGCATCGCGTTCACCGTGGTGCTGCTCCTCGCCTCGGTGGCGGCGGGCGCTGCGACGCGCGCTGCACGGCGCGGCGCGGGGGACTCCGCTGGCGGCGGGCGATTGACGCGTTGGCTCTTCGTCGCCGCGGCGCTGGGCGCTGCGTTCCTCGGCGGCCAGGCGTACGAATACGCGCACCTCTTGCGGGAGGGTATCGCGCCGCGCACGGACGTCGCGTGGGGGATGTTCTTCCTGATCACCGCGGCGCACGGCACGCACGTCCTCGTGGGCGTCGTGTGGAACTTGGTCCTGGCCTGGCGCGCTTGGCGCGGCCGGCTGCCTCGCTGGCGCGCGCGCCACGTCGAGTACGGCGCCCTCTACCAGCACTTCGTCGACGTGGTCTGGCTGGGTGTCTTCGCTGCCCTCTATCTCGTCGGCTGAAGCCCACTATGTTGCGCGACATTCCGCGTTGGTGCGCTGCCCTGTGCGCGTCGGTCGTCGCGGCGCTCGCTGGCTCCGCGGCTCCAATCTCGGCGGCGCCCATCTCTGCGGCGCCCATCTCTGCGGGGCCTGTCTTTGCGGCGCCCGCCGCGGCGCAAGGTTGGGTCGGCGCCAGCGCCGCGGCGCCGGAGCCCGGCTCGCCCGATCGCTTCGGAGACGTCCCCGACTTCTCGTTCACGGAGGCGGACGGGCGGACGGTCACGCGGGCGGACCTCTTGGGCGCGCCGTGGCTCGCTGTGCCGTTCTTCGTGAAGTGCACGGGGCCGTGCCCGTCGATCACGACGGACCTGCGCTCGCGGTTGCACGACGACCTCGCGGGCACGCCGATCCGTATCGTCTCGTTCTCGCTCGATCCGACGCTCGATACGCCGGCGGAGCTCGCCGACTATCGCCAGCTGCGTCGCATCGACCCTGCGCGGTGGTGGTTCTTGACGTGCGAAGACGAGGCCGCGATGCAGCGCTTCCTCAGCGATGGCTTGAAGGTCCCGGCGCAGCGCGCGGACGCGCCCGTCGACTACGGCCAGAGCATCACCCACGGCACGCGCATGCCCGTGATCGACGCGGCGGGCAAGATCGCGGGTTGGTATGAGCTCGCGGCGCCGACGATGGTCAAGGAGATCGAGGACTCGACGTTGCACGGGGACGTGATCGATGCCCACTACGCGCTGTTGAAGGCGCGCCTCTTTGCGCTCGCGGGGCTCCCGTACGGCGACCCGCCGCGGGTGGGGCCGCGGCCCTATTCGCCGCTGCCGCTGGTGAACGCGTGCTTGAACGGGACGGCGTTTGTCCTCCTCGTGCTCGGCCTCATCGCCATCAAGCGCGGCCGAAGGGAGGCGCACGAGCACCTCATGAAGCTGGCGTTCCTCGCGAGCGCCGCCTTCTTGGTCAGCTACCTCTACTACCACGGCGTCGTGCAGCGCCAGAACGGGCCGATGAAGTTCAACGGCGTCGGCGCCGCGCGCACGGCATACTTCGTGCTGCTCATCACGCACGTCGTGTTGGCGGTCGTGAACCTGCCGATGGTGCTGCGCACCTTTTGGCTCGCGCACCGCGAGCGCTGGGACGCGCACAAGCGGATGGCGAAGCTCACGCTGCCGATCTGGCTCTACGTGTCCATCACCGGGGTCATCGTGTACCTCGTGCTGTACCCCTTCAATCCGGCGGCGTAGGCCGTTCGAACATGCCGACGCTCCTGCTGGCCGCGCCATTCTTCTGAGACAGCTGCAAGGAGGCGGTCGCCTCCGCACAGCCACTGTTGGCGCAGGGCTTCTCGTGGAGCATCGGGCTGCTCCTCGTCACCGTGCTCGTCCTGGTGCCGACGCTCTTTACGTTGGCGGTGGTGCGCAGGTCCCTCGGGCCGCCGCGCTGACCACTCCGGAAGCTGGACCCCATGACTGGCAAGGGTCATCCAAACACCCTGTAACCCTCGTCGTCGAGACCAGTCATCGTCATGGCCCCTCTGGGGCCCTTGACGAGGACCCCGATGACCTTCGAACCGCCGGCCTGCCCGAACCCT
>JAWKUK010000045.1:0-3169 GCA_041398605.1 Planctomycetota bacterium | reverse complement strand
CCCGAACGTCCTTCGCGCCCGGCGTGATGATGCGCACCCGCACCGGGGTCGGCGCCAGGTGTTGCGCGAGGAGCCGCGCGCCGTTGCAGCCGGCCGGGTCGCGGTCGGCGACCACCACGAGATTGCGGATGCCGCGCGACAAGGCGAACTCGGTGATCAACTCTCGGCACTGATCCGCGCCCGGCCGTCCGATGGCCTCAACCCCGAGCGTGAGCAGGGCCGCGGTGTCGGACTCGCCCTCGCCGAGGAACACCGTGCCCGACGCGTCCAGCCCCACGGGGACGAAGAGCCCGACGCGGCTGCCCTTGACGCACAGCTTCTTCACTGAGGCGAGCCGGATCCGGACGCCGATGACACGCCCAAGGCTGTCGACCATCGGGAATGTGAACGCGGACCGTGCGCCGTGCACGCCGATCTGCGCCAGCGCGGATCCGGCTGCGCGCCCGATGCCGAGCCGCTGCAGCCCGATGGCGGACACGCCAAGCCCCGAAGCCAATGCAGCTAGCGCGTCTGGATCGACGTCGCGCGCCAGGGCACGAGTCAGATCGCCGAAGGTGTGCTTCGGCGTCAAGCTGATGGGAGCAAGGCCCAGCCGACGACGGCGCCGCGACCCGGGCTGCAGGTCGTGGAGCCACCCGGCATTGGCCCAGCGCCGAGGCGACTCCGTGCGCTGGCACAGGGCAGACATGGGCTGTCCCGCGCCGTCGAGTTCCACGAGGCACCAGTCCACGTGCTCGCACACCGGGCACGGCAGCCCGCGGCGCACGCGCTTGAAGCGGTCGAGGAGGCCACTCAACAGGCACCTCCGTTCGAGGTCGTATACGAGGTCAAGGCGCCCACCGGGCCAGCTGCCCGCGACATATGCAAACTCCTAGCCGCGGCAGTTCGCTGGCTAGCCCTGCGGACGGGCGGCAAGGGCCGATCCCCGCAAGCATCGAGCCAATGGCGCACGACCTCGCGCTCTGACCCGGCTTGGTCCCCGGTGAACGCTCGATGAACGCCCCGAGCGTCAATTCGCTGGCCCAGAGTGGCCCCCAGCGAGCAGAGACGGTCGCGCATCACGCAGTATGACTGGGTCGGCCAAATGCTTGACGTCTCGGCCGTGGAGCGAACGGACACGTCTGTAGACACCGCATCGTTTGGCGCAACAGCGCCCGCGTAATCAGCAAGGTCAATGCCGCTCAGACCCTGGAGCCGCAGGCAGCCGCGACCTAAACTGGGTCCACTCGACGCGCTCCCCCGTGCGTCCCACGGCGCCGTCCCGTTCGCGGGCTGGCGCCGGCCTTGTTCAACGGCCATTGGCGGCCTCCTCTCGCAGACGCGGCCCGGGCGCAGCTGCTCTGGCGGCAAGGGCCTCGCGCGCAGCATCGACGTCAGCCTGGCTCCAGATCCGGCGCCCGCCGGCCATTGGAGCGACCGCCGGGACGTTTCCGCGGCGAATGTGGTTGTTCAGCTGGGGCTCGGTGATGCCCAGCATCCGGGCCACCTGCCCGGACGAGTAGATCAGGTTCAAATTCATGACGTTGTCGGCCCCCTCGGCCGAGTCGCCGCTCGTCGGCGGCGTCGCCATGAAATACGTCACAAAAGGATGACGCCCCCCCTCACTTCGCGCGTGTGGCCCCCCTCAGTTTTGAGGGACCTACGTTGTGGGGCATACCTGAGGCGGTAGTCCTTGTCGCCATCCCCGGCCGGCAGCAACCGATCATTGCCCGTCCTCGTCGCGTCCTCGCCAAAGCGCCCAGAACTTGCGACCCTCATCGGTGATGGAGTAGCCCTTCGCTCCTGAGGCGATTAGTCGGCCATTTTGCTCACGGAGGTATTTCGCGTCCTTCTCGACCTTCGATGCCGACCATCCAAGGATTTCCGCGAGTTCAGACTTGACTACAGCCTTCTCCTCGCACGCCAACGCCTTCAGTAGTTCCCACTGTGCATCAGAGAGGCCGCCGCGATACTCTCCCACGCTTTTGGAGACAAGTCCGGCCTCCGCAAGGACGCGCTCGGCCGAACGCACGGCCTTGCGCAAATCGGCAAGCGCGTCGTCTTCTAGGTCCTCAACCAGCCGCACTCGCTCCCCTTCGTCCAGTTCGCGATGCCGGAGTGCACCGAAGCGTACCGCATAGGTGTCCCATGAGAACCCCTGCACCGCCGCGCGTCTTTCGTTCAAGTACTTCGCGAGGCGTTGCGCTTTATCGAGGGTCTGGACATCCGCTACGAACTTCATCCGCCCGCGCCTTGGTCCAACTTGGAATGCCCCGTGCGGCGTGTTGACGTAGATGCCTGGTCGAGCGTGTCGCACAAGAACCCCGGGCTCATCCTCAAGATGCTCAAGGAGGCTGCGAGCGTCGGACCGGATGGAGGCCAGGCATTCTTCGGTCGATGGAACGTCGACGCCTGGACCTGGCCGCAAGTTCTGCATCGAAAGCTGGCTTCGGCGGCGGGCGCGGGCCTGCATCTGCTTGACCAAGTGCTGCTCCCAACCCGCGTGACTACCGAATCGTGCTTCGACCCACCGGACGCAGTATTCATTCAACCGGTCCGCGAGCGCATGGTCTGGGACGTTGTCGAACTCGTGTATCGGGAAGCCATTGGCTGGCAAAGGCCATGGGCGGAATGCGATGACCGCGGATTCGGCGATGCGCTTCTTGGGCATGGAGCTAGGACGATGTGACGCGAGTGGGCGGATCTCGCGCGCAGCGTGCCCATGTTGCGCTCGTCACCGCAATGCGCAACCTCTGATCCGGCAAGCTCCCCGGCGCGGGGCATGGGATCGGTGGAGGCCACGCTCGCAGTCCTGGCGCGGTGGCCGCGGGCCGCAAGGTGCCGCTCTCAATCCGGCCGGTTGGTCACGACGCCGCGTACCGGTTCGCATCCACCGGCTCGGCCCGCAAGTCGATCACCTTCAGCACCAGCCCGCTCGGCCCCGGGTACCCCACTGCTTCGCCCCGAAACAGCGGCCCGCCGCACTCCTCGCACGCCAGGACGTCGTCGTCGAGCTCGACGAGCCGGATCGAGCATGGGCCGTCAACGCGAGGCCCCTTGCAGACCGGGCACACGCGCCCGTGCTCGGGTACGAACTCGCCGCCGTACTCCTGGAAGTAGACGTCTCGGTGCAGCCGCTCGCGCTCCTTGGCGAGCAGCGCGGGTGAGCGGCGGCAGGTAGATCGCCGGA
>JAWKUK010000044.1:0-4237 GCA_041398605.1 Planctomycetota bacterium | reverse complement strand
TCGCCGCTGAGGCGCCGCCCGGGCGCCGGAGGGCGGCCCCAGGGCGCCGCCAATGGCCCCCCGGTCGGCGCCACCTCGAGCGCCCCTGCGCGCATCCAGAGTTCCCCGTGAATGGTCGATGGGAGACCCCGAGGAGCGCCCGTGTAGGCTCCTCGAGCGCCCGCCTTGACCCCCCAAGCCGCCTTCTGCCTCGCCGTTCTCGCGATCGTCTTTGTGGCGCTCGTGCGAAGCCGTATCGCCCCCGATGTGATCCTCCTGGGCGGCTTGACCCTCTTGTTGGCGACGCCGATGCCGGACGGCGCGGGCGGTTGGCGGGTCGGGGTGCTCGACGCCGCCGAGGCCTTGGCCGGGCTCTCGAACCCGGGCCTCGTGACCGTCGGCGCCCTCTTCATCGTGGCGGCGGGCGTGCGCGAGACCGGCGTCATCGACGCGATCGCGCGGGGCGCGCTCGGCTCGCCGCCCACGCTGCGCCGGGCGTTGTTGCGGATCATGCTGCCCGTGGTCGGGTTCAGCGCGTTCCTGAACAACACCCCGGTCGTCGCGATGATGATCCCGGCGGTGCGGGATTGGTCGCGCAAGCTCGGCATTGCTCCTTCGAAGCTGATGATGCCGCTCTCCTACGCGGCGATCCTGGGCGGGACGTGCACGCTGATCGGGACGAGCACGAACCTCGTCGTCAGCGGCCTCGTCGAGCAGGAGACGACGCTCGGGCGGCTCGGGATCTTCGACATCGCGTGGATCGGGCTGCCGTGCGCGCTCGTCGGCGGGCTCTTCATCGTCGCCTTTGGTCCGCGCCTGCTCCCTGACCGGGGATCGGCCACGAGCCGCCTGCGTGATTCGCGCGAGTACACCGCGGAGATGCTGGTGCCGGTTGGCTCGCCGCTCGCTGGCCGCACGGTGGAGGGCGCGGGCCTGCGCTCGCTCCCGGGCGCGTACCTCGTCGAGGTCGAGCGCGAGGGCGAGCTGATCTCGGCGCCGGGCCCAACGCAGCTCTTGCGCGCAGGCGACCGCCTGGTCTTCACGGGCGTGGTCGAATCGATCAAGGACCTCCAGACCGTGCGCGGGCTCTTGCCGGCGACGAACCAGATCTTCAAGCTCGACCAGCCGCGGCAGAACCGCAGCCTCGTGGAGGCGGTGGTCTCGACCACGAGCCCGCTCGTCGGCAAGACCGTCAAGCTGGCGCGCTTCCGTACGCTCTACAACGCGGTGATCATCGCAGTCGCGCGCAACGGCGAGCGGGTCCGCGGCAAGGTCGGCGAGATCACCCTCCAGCCTGGCGACACGCTCCTGTTGGAGGCCCACGGGCAGTTCGCCGAGCAGCACCGCAACGACCGAGACTTCTTCCTTGTCAGTCAGCTCGAGGACTCGAGCCCGCGTCGGCACCAGCATGCGACGTCCGCGATCGTGATCCTGGCGGCGATGGTGCTCGCGTCGGCCACTGGGGCCTTGTCGATGCTGCACGCGTCGCTCCTGGCGGCCGGCCTCATGTTGATCGCGCGCTGCACCTCCGTGCAAGCGGCGCGCGACAGCGTCGATTGGAGCGTCCTCTTGGTCATCGCGGCCGCGTTCGGGATCGGGACGGCGATCGACAAGAGCGGCCTCGCGGCGTTGGCGGTCGAGGGCGTCTTGCAGCTCGCGGGAGGCCATCCGCTCGCAGTCCTCGCCGCGATGTACCTCGTGACGACGGTGCTGACAGAGGTCATCTCGAACAACGCCGCCGTCGCGCTTGTCTTCCCGGTCGCGGTCGGCGCGGCGCAGCGCCTGGGCGTCAACTTGGAGCCCTTTGTTTACTCCCTGATGATGGCCGGCTCGGCGAGCTTCTCCACCCCGATCGGCTATCAGACGAACCTGATGGTGATGGGCCCAGGCGGCTATCGCTTCGCCGATTACCTCCGCATCGGCGTGCCCCTGAACCTCGGCCTCGGGGTCGTTACGGTCGGCCTCGCGCCCGTGATCTGGCCCTTCTGACCTAGCAGCCCGTGGTGAAGCAGCGCTGCGCACAGCGCTGTTCACCACGGGCTGTCAGGGCGCACTGGGCGCCCCGTCGCTTAGTTGAACAGCACGCTCGACGCGTCGGTGAAGTTCGACGTTGAGCCGCCGCTGCCGTTGGTGTCGCGGTGCCACGCTTGGAAGCGCCAAGTTTGGCCGGCCGTGACGGAGACGAGCCCGTTCGGCGTCGGGTGTTGGCTCAGGTCCAGGACGAGCGAGGCTTGGCCGGCGCCGCCCGTGTTCTGGATCTGACCCGGGCCGACGTAGCGCCCGATGTTCCCGCCGAGGCACAGGTTGCCCGCCGCGCCGCCAGGGTTTTGCACGAACCCGGACGTGAGGCTCGTCAGGAAGAAGAGCGTCGCGTTCGTAGGAAGCTGCCAGGCGCTGAGCACGAGCTCGTTCCGCGCGCGGATGCTCGAGCCCGTCACTGAGAGCGCGCCGTGTACGCCCGTCGAGTTGTTGTTCGACGAGCAATACGGCACGTTGACTTGCCCGAAGTTGTCGGGCAGCTCGTAGAGCGCGCCTTCGATGTCGCCCGTCGGGGTCGCGTCGTACCACACGACGCCGCAGAAGTCGCTGATGGTGCCCGCCGAGTAGCGCGACGCCATCTCGGGGTAGCCCTCGAACGAGCCCGAGAACGCCAGGTTCAGCGGCCCCTCCGAGATCCGGAAGGCGCCCCCGGCGAGGTACACGCCAGAGACATAGATGTCATAGTCGCCGGAGCCAGCGACAAAGCGGCGCTGGTAGGCGACCGCGAAGTGGTGGCCGTTGCAGTCCACGACCGGGTACTCCTCGTCGTTCGCCGAGCCCGTGACCCAGAGGTGCGAGAGGTTGTCCGCCGCGATCCGCACGTCGGCGCGCAGCGCTGACGCGTAGATGTCCCAGTCCGCGCCGTCGAGGCGCTGGTAGACCACGGCATAGGTGCGCGGGCCGGTCAGCAGGTCGAGCGACGTCGAGGCCTTGGGCAGCAGGTCGTGGGCGCCCGAGAAGTCGATCGAGAAGGACGGGGTCGTGAGCGCGCCGTCCCAGTGGATCTGCGCGCCGCGGACGTCCCAGTCCGTCGTCGAGAACTGGCGGTTCCAGCAGAGGTTCCACTCCTGGTTCGTCGTCGGCGCGAGGCCGTTGGACTTCGAGACGCTCGGGTACTTGTCGTAGGTCGCGCTGGAGTTGTCGACATTGATCAGCGCGGCCTGCAGCGTGCCGCCCGTAGTCACGAGCTGCGCGTGGATGTCGTGGTCGACGCCGACGCTGAACTCGCGCTCCCAGACGACGCAGTAGTACGAAGGCGCTGCGGGGTGCGGGTCGCCGCCGACGTCCGGGTAGCGTTTGTTCCCGAAGCCCGAGCTGATCAAGAACTGCGCGCTCTGGGTCAGGTCCTCAGCCTCGCGTTCGCGGCCCCAGATGTCGGTGGTCGTCGAGGTCTCGAGGCTCGCCACGACGAGGAACTGCGTCGCGGCGCGGTTGTTGGCGCACTTCGGGCGGGTCCAGGAGCTGCCGGTGAAGTCGATGTACGCGCCCGAGCCTGCGATCGGGTTGCCAAAGGGGTCGAACATCTCGCCCCAGACGTCGTGGTCGGTCGCGCTGAACTCGCGCTCCCAGCAGATCAGGAAGCGGCCGTTGTCGTTGTCGTAGGCGATGTCCGGGTTGAGCTCGACCGCGGTCGTCGCAGCGACGGTGTAGGTCGCCAGGACTGGGTCGATCGTCAACGGGAGGCGCGCGCTCGCCACAAACGCGGCCGGCACGCGCAGCTCGACGACACCGTCCTGCAGGGTCGTCGGCGCGGCGACCGCGCGCCCCGCGGCGTCGATGGCGACCGCGCTGGAGTAGGTCACACCGCCGAGGTCGTTCGACCAGGCGAGGCCGTCTGTGGTCGCAGCGCCAGCGAGCTCGCTCGTGACGCGCAAGCGCACGACCAGGTCACCGTTGCCGGGCAACCGGTCGAACACGAAGAGCTGCTCCAGCGAGCCGACGCGCGTCGCATAACGCTCCTGCAGCGCGCCGCGCTCGAACACCGCGGTCGCCCCGTCGAAGGAGGCCAGCGCCGTGTGGTCGAGCGCCATGGGGGCGCCGCCGAGCGTCGCCTCCAGGACCTGGAACGTCAGCGGGTAGCTCTGCGGCGCGCCGGACCCGAGGAACGGGATGTAGGTCGCGCCCTCGACGCCGAAGCTCGCCTTGTAGTCGCCGCCGAAGGCCCACAGCGTGCCGTCGCTCGCGCGGTCGAGCTGGTGGAAGCGGCGCGCGTCGACGC
>JAWKUK010000043.1:0-4277 GCA_041398605.1 Planctomycetota bacterium | reverse complement strand
CCAAGAGATCGCGCAAGGCCGATATGCAGAGGCTCGACGCATGGCCGAGCACTACCTCGCGCGGCACCCGAAGGAGGCGCAGGCCATGCTGATGGTCGGGCTGACCTACTCAAAGGCAGACAATCACGGCGCCGCGCAGCCCTGGTTCGAACGCGCGCTCGCGCAGGACCCGAACTACTACATCGGGCACGAGTACCTGGCGGACTCGCTCTTCAAGCAAGGCGCGCTCGATGCGGCCCGGCGCGAGTACGAGGCGTTTGGCGCGTTTGTGCCGACCGAGCCCAAGGTGCAGTATCAACTGGGGCTGATCGACCTCGAGCTGAGCGCGCTCGACGCCGCAGAAGCGCGCTTCCAACGCGCGATCTCGCTGCTAGAGGCGCTGCGCGCCCGCGACCCAAAGATGTACAACGCGCGGCTGCCTGACTTGGCGAGCTATCACGCGCGGCTCGGTGACGTCGCCTTTGCGCGCGACGACTACACAGCGGCGCGCGACGCGTTCCTCACCGCGACGAAGCTATGCCCAGGCAACGTCAGCGCGTTCTACACGCTGAGCCTCGCCCAGCGGCGGCTCGGCGAGGACGCGCTCGCGGACGAGGCGCTCGCGCGCTACGAACAGGGCCGCGCCACGGTCGTCGGTGGGCCGCGAGGGGGGACGGGGCGTTGACGTTCCAACGCCAACGTTGGGCCTTCTTGGGCGGCCTCATCTTGGGCACGCTCAGCTGCGGCGATGCCAGGCCCGGTGCGACCGAGCGCGAGGCATCCGCGCCGAGCGGCGCGCGGGCGACCGCGGCGCCGCGCTTCACGGACGTGACCGCTGAGTCCGGCCTCGCGTTCACGACGACCTTCGGCGCGGTGCCCTCGACGCAGATCCTCGAGGTCAAAGGCGGCGGGCTCGCGTTGATCGACTGGGACGAAGACGGCGACCTCGATGTCTTCGTCCCCAACGGCGCGACCCTCGCGACGCCGACGCGAGGCCCGGGCTGCCGCTTGTTCGAGAACCTCGGCGGGCTGCGCTTTCGGGACGCGACCGAGGCGGCGGGCCTGACGTTCGCGCGCTGGGGCGTCGGCGCCGCGGTCGGTGACTTCGACGGCGACGGGCACGCGGACCTCTACGTGACGTGTTACGGGCCGAACGCGCTCCTGCGGAACACGGGCGACGGGCGCTTTGAAGAGGTCGCGGGCGCGGCGGGCGCCGCCGGCGATGCGTGGAGCGTCGCAGCCGCGTTTGGCGACCTCGACGCTGACGGCGACCTCGACCTGTACGTCGCGAACTACCTGGAGTTCGATGTCGCGCACCCGCCGCCGCCGTCGACGTTCAAGGGCGCGCCCGTGTTCAAAGGACCGCGCGGCCTCGAGCCGGCGCGCGACGCCGTCTACGAGAACCTCGGCGACGGGACGTTCCGCGACATCACGGAGGAGTCCGGCTGCGGCGCCGTGGCGCCTGGCTTCGGGCTCGGCGTCGTCATCCTCGATTTCGACGGCGACGGTCGGCAGGACATCTTCGTCGGCAACGATTCGACGCCGAACTTCTTGTTCCACAACCGCGGCAGCGCGGCGCCAGGCGGGCGCGAGCCGACGTTCGAGGACGTGGGCATGCGCAGCGGCGTCGCGGTGAACTCCTACGGCTCACCACAGGCGACGATGGGCATCGCCCTCGGGGACGTGAACGGCGACGGCCTGCCGGACCTCTTCACGAGCAACTTCTCGAACGACTCCAACACGCTGCACGTCAGCAAGCCGCGCGGCTTCTTCGACGACGCGACGTCGCGCTACGGCGTCGGGATGCTGGCGACGCCGTATGTCGGCTGGGCGACAGCGTTCCACGACTTCGACCTCGACGGGGACGAGGACCTCGTCGTGTTCAATGGGCACGTGTACCCGAACGCGACGTGTGTCGTCATGGACGCGGAGTACGCGGAGCCGGCGCTGCTCTTCGCGCGCGAGGGCGCGCGCTTCCGGCGCGTCACGGCGGACGAGTCGGGGCCGTGGCTGGCCGCGGCGCACTGCGACCGCGGCGCGGGGTTCGGGGACCTGGACGGCGACGGCGACGTGGACGTGGTCGTCGTCGAGCTGAACGGGCCGGTGCGCGTGCTGCGCAACGACAGCGACGCCGAGCGGTGGTTGAGCGTCGCGCTAGAGCCGACGGCCCTCGGCAGCCGCGTCGAGCTCACCGTCGACGGCGCGCGGCAGACGCGCTGGATCCACTCCGGCGGCAGCTTCGCCTCGGCCTCGGCGCAGGTCGCGTACTTCGGTCTGCCCGAGGGCCACGGCCCGCTCGAGGTGAGCGTGACCTGGCCCGACGGGGCCCGCCAGGCGCTCGAGGGCGTCGCCCCGGCGCAGCACCTCACGGTCCGCCGCGCTGGGCCGGCGCCGCGGGACCACTAGTGGTGTGATTCACTCAGCTGGGGCATTCTCCCGGCCCGCGCGCGTTCGCGGCAAGGAAGGCCGACGCAGGCAACTCTGCAAGATGAGTTGTCGAGAAGGCCTGACGCCGCCGCGGGCGCGCGCGGGCCGGGAGAATGCCCCAGATGAGTGATCACACCGCTAGCCCTGGAGGGAATGGCCCCGGGAGGGGCGAGATGTCGTGGCTGGCGCGCCCCGAACTTCGCCCTAATCTCGGAGGGGTGACCCACCCGCCGCCCGCGCTCGAAGCCCTGACCGATCTCGTGCGCCGGCTCGAGCGGGACGGGCTCGTGCGGCCGCGGGAGGGCGAGGGCGGGCGGGCGCCAGCGGCGATCGCGACCGGCTGGTCGGGGCTCGACGGGCGGCTGGGCACGTTCGAGGGCGCGCCCGGCCTCGCGCGCGGCGCGCTGCACGAGTGGATCGGGCTGACGGACGGCGCCGAGCGCCTGCGCGGCGCCGCGTGGAGCCCGCCGCTGACCCTGCTGGCGCACCTCGCGGCGCGCGCGCTCGACGAGCGGCTCGCGCGCGGCGGCGGCCACGATTCGAGCGGCAGCGTGCTGTGGATCGGGCGCGCCGTGTGGCCCTACGCGGCGACCCTCTTGGCCGCGGACACGCTGCGCGAGCACGCGCCCGGCGCGCTCGGGGCGCCCGGGTCTCCCGGGGCTCCCGGGGCTCCCGCCGGTGACCTCGAGCGCGAGCGCGAGCACGAGCTGACGCTCGAGCTCGCGCTCGACGAGCGCCCGTGCCCCGACCCAGCGGCCGAGCGCGCGCTCTTCGCGTGCTCGCTCTTCATCGCGCCGAGCGACGCCGCAGGCCGACTGTGGGCCGTCGATGCGGCGCTGCGTTGCCCGACGGTCACCGCCGTGGTCGCGGACGCGTCGGGCTTCGACATGGCGGCGACACGCCGGCTGGCGCTCGCAGCGAACACGGGCGAGGCCCTCGCGCTGCTCGCGCGTCCGCCGCGCGAGGCGGGCGCGCTGTCCGCAGCGGCCACGCGCTGGCAGGTCACGCGCGCGGGTGACTCCCTCGCCCCCCGCTGGCGCCTCACGCTGCTGCGCGCGAAGCCCCCCCAACGCCGCACCTGACCGCCTGCGCGATCCGTTGCCAGCCGGCATCCCGGGCCGGGTGCGCTGCGCGACTCAGCGGCTGGGCGCGGGGTTCAGCGTCACCTCTCGCGCGGCCTCGTTCGGCGCGACCTCGAGCTCGGCGAAGCCGAAGAGCGTCTTGCCCGCGAGCTCGTCCCAATAGTTGGTCGAGACCAAGTACGCGCCAGGCCCGACGCCAGCGATCTCGAAGCGCCCCTCACGCACGAACGCAGCGCGCGACACGCCCCCGCCGCGCGGCAGCAGCGACACCACGGCCGAGGTCGGGATCGGCCGCGACGACTGCACGACGCCGCGCACGGTCGTCGCGCCCGCGAGCGCGAGCTCGCACTCCACGACGCCGCTCGCGGGCACATCGATCCGGCGCCAAAGCAGCGGACATTCGTCTTCACCCTCACGCGCGACAACGGCCGCCTCCCACGCGCCCGGCGGGACGCCGGGGAACTGCGCGCGGCCCTCCGCGTCGAGGTTCGCGACGGCGCGCTCGCCGTACTGCACGCCCTCCACCTCTTGCGCGGTCAGCCAAACCACCGTCGCGCCGAGCGACACGCGCGCTGGATCACGCAGCACCACGTCCACGGTCGCGCCCGTCAGCACCTCCACCGAGATCACCGAGCGGCGCGCGCTCTTCGAAACCTCGAACGGCCCGTGCATCGAGGTGATCCCCCCTTCGCGCGTCACCTGCACGAACAGCGGCCCTGGCGCGAACCCTTCGAGGATCGCGGCGCCCGCGGCGTCCGTGCGCGCGCTCCACGTTGCATCGCCTTCGGC
>JAWKUK010000042.1:0-4617 GCA_041398605.1 Planctomycetota bacterium | reverse complement strand
CGCCATTGTGACCCTCTTCACGCCCGGTTTCTCGCAGCTCGGTGACGCCCTCGTGCGCTTCGACGTGCCGCCGGGCGGGCTCGGCAGCGTCTACTGTCACTCGACGCCGAACTCGACGGGCGCGCAGGCGCAGCTGACGCTCGGCGGCAGCGACAGCGTGGTGAATAACAATCTGACGCTCACTTGCGGCGACCTCCCCACGCAGTCATTCGGCTACTTCTTGACGGGGCGGGTCCAAGCGAGCGTCCCCAACGCCGGCGGGTCCCAGGGCACGTTGTGCCTCGGCGGCGCCGTTGGCCGCGGCGTCGGTGGCGGCGCGCAGAACTCTGGCGCGACGGGCTCTGTCGCGGTCAATGTCGATCTCATGGCGCTCCCTTCGCCCACGGGCCCAGTGGTGGCGCTCGCTGGTGAGACCTGGAGCTTCCAGTATTGGTACAGGGACGCCAACCCCACGGTGACGTCGAACCTCTCACCTGGCGTCGCGGTGACGCTGCATTGAGCGGGCGCGATTACCATCATCGCTAGGGACCTGCGCCGCTCCGAAGACCCCTATTGCATGGACCAGCTCGAAGAGATCGACCCGGAAGAGGCCGCGTACGACGAGTACCTGGCGGCGGCGGAGCGTGGAGAGGCTTGGGACGTCGCCGCGTTCCTGGTCGAGCGCCGGCTAGAGGGCGCGAGCGAGCTCCGCGCGCGCCTCGAGGAGTGGCGCCGCGTCGTCGTGCGCTCGGGCCTCGCCGCGAGCGCCACGGACGCTTGGATCCCGCGCGAGATCGGACCGTATCGCGTCCTCGAGCGGATCGGGAGCGGCGGCTTCGGCGTCGTCTACCGAGCGGAGCAAGCGGCGCCGGTCACCCGCACCGTCGCGCTGAAGGTGATCAAGCCGGGGATGGACTCCGAGGAGGTCAGCGCGCGGTTCGCGTCCGAACAGGCGACCCTCGCGCAGATGGACCACCCGGGGATCGCGCGCGTGCTGGACGCTGGGACAACGGAGCGCCAAAGGCCGTACTTCGTGATGGAGCACGTGCCCGGCGATGCGATCACGACCTTCTGTGACCGCGAGCGGCTGCCGGTCCCTCAACGCGTCGCGCTGTTCCTGCAGGTCTGCGACGCCGTGCAGCACGCGCACCAAAAGGGCGTGATCCACCGCGACCTGAAGCCCAGCAACGTGCTGGTCCGCAAGGTCGATGGCGCGCCGGTCGCCAAGGTCATCGACTTCGGCGTCGCCAAGGCGCTGCATGGGAACGACGATGCGAGCGCGCTGCGGACGCGCGACGGCGCGCTGGTCGGGACGCTCGAATACATGGCGCCCGAGCAGGCGGCCCAGGCGGGCGCGGGCGCGGTCGATACGCGCGTGGACATCTACTCGATGGGCGTTCTGCTCTACGAGCTGCTCGCTGGGCGCTTGCCGATCGACGTGCGTGCGAGCGCGCGCGCGAGCGGCACTGACGTCGTCCGGGCGCTGCTGGACGTGACGCCTCCCCCGCCGTCACAACGCCTCAGCGACGCAGCCGCCGCAGCCCGCGGAACGACGCGGGCGCGGCTCGCGAAGGCGCTCGCGAGGGACCTCGACTGGATCACGCTGCGAGCGCTCGAGAAGGAGCCCGCGCGACGCTACGCATCGGCGTCTGAGCTCTCCGCGGACCTGCGCCGCCACCTGCAGGGCGAGGCCGTGCTCGCGGGCCCGCCCAGCGCGCGCTATCGCCTCGGCAAGTTCGTGCGGCGCCACCGGTTCCCCGTCGCGAGCGCGTCCGCGGCGCTGCTCGTCCTCGTGGCCGCAACGATCACGACGTCCATGGCCTGGCTTGACGCGCGCGCAGCACGCGATGCGGCGCGCAGGCAAGCGGCCGAGTCGCTCGCGGTCACGCGCTTCATGCGCTCGATGTGGTCCTTTGCGCGCCCGAGCGGGCAAGAATCAGGGGTGATCCCGGCGGTGGCGCTGCTGGATGAGGCCTCGCAGGCGCTCGACGACGCGCTGGCGAACGAGACGAGCGTGCGGATCACGCTGCGCTCGACCCTCGGCGAGATCAACCTCGACCTCGAGCGGCTCGCCGAAGCAGAGCGCGAGATGCGCGCGGCGCTGGCGCTCGGCCGGAGCGACCCCGCGACCAGCCCCAAGGACCTCGCCACACTGACGCACAACCTGGCGTCTGTGCTCGCTGCGCGGTCCAACTGGGTTGAAGCCGAGCCGCTGGCGCGCGCCGCGCTCGAGCTGCGTATTGCAGCCCTGGGCGACGGCCACATCGACGTCGCGGCGAGCCTCGACCTCTTGGCGCGCGAGCGCGCGTTCGCAGGCCAGACGGACGAGGCGCTCGCGCTGGCGAGGCGCGCATGGGAGATCGTGTCGCGGGAAGAGGGGACGGATTCCCCGCGGGCGACGTCGATCGCCAGCAACCTCGCGACGTACCTGCGTGACTCCGGCGCACTGGACGCGGCGCGCGAGCTCTTGGAGCAGGTTTGCTCAGCGCGGCAGCGCACGCTCGGGGCGGATCATCCCGATACGCTCGGAGCGCTATCGAACCTCGCGCTCGTCTGGCACCGCCAAGGCCGGCACGCCGAGGCCGCAGCGACCTTCGAGGCGATCCTCGCCGCGCAGGAGCGCTTGTTCGGCCCGGACCACCTCGCGACGGCGCGCGCCTGCAACAACGTCGCGACGCAGTGCATCCTCCTGGAGGATCGGGCACGCGCCCTCCCGCTGCTGGAGCGCGCCGTCGCGATCTTCGAGCGGGAGCTGCCCGAGGGGCATCCGACGAGGATCACGGTGACGAGCAATCTCGCCAAGGTGCTCGCGGAGCTCGGCGAGGGCGACCAGGCGCTCACGCGGGCCAGGTCCGCCGTCGCGCAGTGTGACGCGCATCTGGCGCCCGAGCACATGCTGCATGGCGTGACCCGCGCGGTCCTCGGGCAGGCGCTGCTTACGACAGGTGCCAACAAAGAGGCGCGTGAGGCGCTGACGCGCGCAGTGAGCGTGCTCGCTGCGAAGCGCGGTGATTCGGACCCGGCTACGGTCCGGACGATGCGGCGCCTCAGCGAGGCCTGTGCCCGCCTCGACGAAGTGGATGCCGCGACGGAGTGGAGCGCGCGCGCCGCTGCTGCGGAGGCGGGCGTTCGAGCGCCTGAGTGAGCTCGCGCGCGGCCTCCCGTGCGCCGTCAGCGCAGCGACGCGCGCACGAGCAGCTCGTAGGCGCGGCGGAAGCGCTCCAGGGCGCGCTGTCGCGCGCGCGTCGCTGCACGGACCTCGACGTCGAGGCGCACCGCCAGCTCGTCGTCGGTGGCGCCCTCGCGCACGGCCAGCAGGATCTCTTGGTCCCGAGGCAGGAGCGCGCCGATCGCGCGCGTCGCAAACGCGTGCTGGTCGCGCGCCTCCGCCCATGTCCGCGGGCCCGGGCCTGCCGCGGTCAAGTCGAGCCCTGGGGTCCCGGAGAGCGACGAGGGAGGGCCGACACCGCTCAGCCGCAGCATCGGTCCCGCGTTGCGACGGGCGGCGCTCCAGTAGCGCTGGCGATCGACGATGTGGTTCTGCGCGACCTGTCCGAGCCATGTCTTGAACTGGCCTTCGCCGAGGTGTTCGAAGGTCGACTCGGCGCGCAGCGCGCGCAAGCGCACGTCTTGCACGAGGTCGTCGAGGCCATCGACGCGCAGCAGCCAGCCCGCGCGGCGCTCGATGAGGCGCTGCAGCCAGGGCGCGTGCATGACCAGCAGCGCCTCCAGGTCCCCGCCCGCATCAGGTGTCGCGCGGGGGTTCGGCTCGGAATCGACCATGTCCGCACGAAGTCTACCCCGCGCCGTCAGCGCCGGCCGACGCGGCTCGGCCACCATGCGACGACATCGATCGGGTCGGCGACATGCACGAGGGACGGTGGTCCCTCCAACGGAGCGCCGACGAGGCGCGTCATGTCGCACGACTCGAGCTCCGCCTCGCCCGGGCGCAGCGGCCACGGGGCATGGTGGATCTCGCCCCGCGTCAGCCCGCGCGGGGCGCGCGCATAGAGGCAATACCGCTCGGTCAGGAAGTGCTCGAGCGTGCCCGGCGCCGCAGGCGCGACCGGGCCAAGCGGGCGGTAGCGGCCGGCAAACGTCGCGGCTGGCGCGCCGCGGTGGACGCGCGCGCTCGCATACTCCGTCCAACCCGCGTCCACGTGCGGCCGCTGGAGCGACATGCGCGCGTCAAAATACGGCAGGTGAAACGTGGCGCGCGCGCCGCGCACCGCGAGCTTGCTCGCCGCGTCGAGGCTGAAGAACCAAACACCAGGCTTGCCCTCGCTCGTGACGTAGGTGCGCACGTTCAGCTCCGGGAAGCGCGTCGCGGTCGGCATCGGCGGCGCAAAGCGGAAGCGCGTCCGGTCCATCTCGAACGGCACGACGCCGAGGTACGCCCGGCCCTCGAACGTGTCGAGCGCGAGCCCTTCGGGCAGCAAGCGAGCGAGCGCCGCAGCGTCGTACTCCCAGTGCAAGAACGCGAGCGCGTTCCAACGCATCCGCATTACGGGACCCGTGCGCGGCGGCGGGTACGCGCGGTGCGACGTGTCTAGGTTCATGGCACGCATCCACTCTCTCGAGGTGTCAGCCTCCGCCAGCGCGCGCTACGGGCTCGCCCGCTGGCTCACGGCCCGCCCC
>JAWKUK010000041.1:0-4821 GCA_041398605.1 Planctomycetota bacterium | reverse complement strand
CGCGGCGGCCGCGCCGCAAGCCGGGTCCACCCACGACACGGTCGATCCATCCGCGCACGTGCCAGAGCCAGTCGAGCGCATAGTACCCATGGCCGCCGCCGACCTTGCAGATCGCGCGAAACGCCTCCTCGGCGGACGACGCCACGATGCAGGTCCAGGCGTCGCGGAACACCTCGCCGCCTGCCCAATCGGGGTCGCCTGGGATCGGCCCGGCGGCGCTCCACGAGGTCTCGACGTCCTGCTCGTCGATGCGCGCGAGGGCCGCCTCGATGGACTCTTTCACCGTCAGCAACGCCTGCGGCATCAACTGTAGCGCGTCGCTCTCGCGGCAGATGACCTCATTGCGCAACCCTTCGGCCAGCGGGCGCGCCATGCGGTGGCTGATCGGCGTGACGAGGTGGATCCAGGCCGAGCTCAAGCGCGGCGTCAGCAGCGGCACCGCCAGCACACGTCGTCGCGGCAGGCCGCGCGCATTGGCCATCGCGTTCATTAGGTCGCGATAGGTCACGATATCGGGGCCCCCGATGTCGAGCGTGCGACCAGCCGTTTCGGGCACGTCGAGCGCGTCGATCAAGTAGCGGAGCACGTTCCGCACAGCGATCGGCTGGCAGCGGGTCGCGACCCACTTCGGCGTGATCATGATCGGCAGGCGCTCGACGAGGTAGCGCAAGATCTCGAACGACGCCGAGCCCGAGCCGATGATCATCGCGGCGCGAAAGGTCGTCACGGGGACGCGGCTCGCTGCGAGGATCTCCTCGACCTCGCGCCGCGACGACAAGTGCTTCGACAGGTCCTCCCCCGTCTCGCCCAGCCCGCCGAGGTAGAGGACCCGCGCGACGCCCGCGCCCTCGACGGCGGCGACAAAGTTCCGCGCGAGCCGCCGGTCGACCTCGCGGTACGAGCGGCCGACGGCCTCCATCGAGTGCACGAGGTAATACGCAGCGTCGCATCCTCGCGCAGCGGCCTCGATCGCCGCTGCGTCGCCGAGGTCCGCGCTGACGACCTCGACGTTCGGGTGGTCGATCCACCAGCGAGACTCGAGCTTGCGGGGCGAACGGACGGCGCAGCGCACGCGGAAGCCCGCGTCCAGGAGCCTCGGTACGAGCCGGCCGCCGATGTAGCCGGTGGCCCCTGTGACAAGGATGAGGCGCTGGTGCGGGTCGTTCACGGGAGGGATTCGCCCGCCGCGGCGAAGCGGATGTCGCCCCGCGAAGATAGCCCGGGCATTCGAGCCGGACCGCGACATTCTGCGCCGGGACGGCGGCCGCTGCAGTGGCCCTGAGCCCCGACGGCGGTCAGGGGGCCGCGCGGCGCGCGACCCTCGGCGCAGTCCAGCCGCGAGATCGCCCCTTCGAGCGCATCGGAATGGTCCGCTCCCACGGGCACGCTGCCGGTCCGCCTTGATACGCCAGGACCTCAGCGGTGGACCCACTTCCGGTCATCGAGGCACCCGCCGCGTACGTAGTCGCTCCACATCAGGCGCCATTGGTGCGGGAACAGCCATTGAAGCAGGGAGAAGTAGACGTTGTCTGTCCCGCAGCGATGACGCCACGAATACCAGCGCGTCGCCACGCCGATCGTCGTCGTACGGTTGCGCACCCAGTGCCACCACCACGGCGGGTTCACCAGGATGTCACCGGGCCGCAAGAGGGCGCGCCCGATCGGGACACCGCGCGGCTGCTCGCCCCACGCGACGCCGGAGCCGAAGTAATTGCACCGCGGCTGCGTGAAGTGCGGGTCCATCTGCGGCGTGTACTTTGGGTGCACGAAGAACCACTCCTTCTCGCCGTAGACCTGGAAGAAGAAGTTCAGCTCGTTTGCGCAGTGGTACTTCGAGCCGTTGCCTGCGCCGCAGATGAAGAGGTTCGCCCCGTGATACCGCACCGACCGCACCTGCCCTCGCAGCTTGGCGATGGGCAGCTCGCGCAGCAAGCCGTGCGGCGCCGTCAAGAGATCGCACACGTTGTTGACCTGGATCTCCGGTTTGTCTCCGTCCTCGATGTGGCGAATGCAGTCACGCAGCGGCAGCGTGCCGGACGCCGAGTGTTCAGGAACAACGGGATTGGCGTGTCGCCGAAGCGCTCCGCGAAGAAGCGCGGCGTCCAGCGCGCGACGCCGGCGCATCGAGGCCGGCGCCCTCGAGCATCGTAGGACGCCGCTGCGGATGACCTTCAAGCTCGCGTGCGCCGAGGTGCCCGCGTCGGATACGCGGGACATCGGTCAGCAGCGCGCGCTCTACTCCATCGTGCTTCGATCGGGGCGCCATAGCGCGCTGCGCGATGCGGCTGAAGCGGTCTACCCAACGCTTGTCGACGCAGCAAGACGCGCGCGAGCAGCAGCGCGCGTGGGTGGCGAGCTTCGGGCGATCGGCGTCGGTACGGAGTCGAAGGGCGCTGCGGCTCATTCAACGAGGACACATGGCCGGCGGCCTGGATCATGGCGTGCTCCGGGGTTCGACGCGCGCACGCCCGGCGAGGTTGTGCACCAGGTCGACAGTGGGTTGCCCGCGGAGGAACAACCGTTGGCGCGTGCCAGTCGCGGCCACAGCCACCGCCGTGACCGCGCGCAGTCGCTCAACTCCACGCGCCGCCATCGCACCTCTCTCGAGGCCGCGCGGTTCAAATGACCGCCCCAAGCTCCCCGGCGGTCCGACATCGGCTTCGCGCCCCCAGCGGTTGCCCCTGCGTCCCCGGCGTGGTAACACCCGCTGCCGCGTTCCCACTGGCGCACCCCCCATGACGACGACCTCGCAAACAGCGTTCATCGCTCTCGCCGCGCGGCATGGTGTGATCGCAGACCTCGCGGACGACGCGCTCCCCACTCGGGTCCGTGCCTGGCGCGGTCAAGACCTCGCCCTGCCCGACGAGGGCACACACTTCGTCTATTGCGCTGCTGGCAGCGCGGCGCTCGAGTGTGAGCTCGGGGGCTTTCCGCTCGCGGAGGGCATGTACGCCGCGCTCCCTGCGCACGGCCGCATCGTGTGCGGCGGCGCCGGGCGCGGGCTCGTCATCACGCGGCTCGAGTTCCGGGGCGCTTTCCTCGTCGGTGGTCCGGTGGAAGAGCGCGGTCGCTTGCGCTACATCGACGGGTGCACGGACTCGCTGCTCATTCCACCGGTCGTGTTGGGCGATCCGTGCTTGAACCTCCTGCACATCCCGCCTGGGACCCACCAAACACAGCACGTCCACCCTTCGATCCGCGTCGGCACGATCCTGTCCGGCACAGGGACCTGTGAGACCCCAGGGGGCAAGATTGCGCTCGAACCTGGCCTCGATTTTGTGATCCGCGCTGGAGGCAGGCACTCCTTTCACACCGCCGGAGAGGCGCTACGCGTGCTCGCCTGGCATCCCGACAGCGACTGCGGTCCCTCTCACGAGGACCACCCGATGCTCAATCGCACTTGGATCGATGCCAGCGGAGCCCGCGTCCGATGAAGTGCCCCAAGTGCAGCCATAAGCAGCAGCGCAAGGTCGGGATGCGCTGCAAGCAGTGCAGCTATGACTTCGTCTTCGACCCGAAGCAAGGGCTGAAGCTCTCGGATCGCGCGTTCGAGGCGGTCATCAGCAGGGCGAACGCACGAGAGACCGCGTGGTTCACGCGCGAGCAGCTCTACCTGGCGCTCGCCAAGCGCGGCTTTGAAGCGGCCCGACGGACCCGAAGAACCGGGATCGTCTGCCTCGTCGCCAGCGGGCTGGCGCTCGCTGTGCTGTGGTCGGGCTTCATCCGAGGCGCGCCGCGCCTCCCGCTCACGATCGCATGCGGCGCGGCAGCGCTCTTCGCCGGCCTCGTCGTCCGCGCGACCTCTCGCCCCACGCCGCCGTCTCGGCCCGACTTCGACGCAGCGGTCGACCTTTGGCAGAAGCGCCGCGGCCCGATCCCCATGTTGCTCTCGGCCCCGCGGCTGCATGAAGAGCCCGAGCAGTATTCTGAGGCGGACCTCCACGACTACGGCGTCGAGCGAGTGCTCGTCGTGCAGCGCGACCTGCTCGTCGACATGTTCGTGATGAACGATTGGCACACCGAGCAACGGGCGCTCGTCCTTTCGATGACGGGCTACCCGCGCTACCTCTTGCCGGTCGCGCAGCGATTGCTGCGCGAGTCACCGGACCTCCCGGTGTTCTTGCTGCACGACGCAGACGCGGCAGGGCTCGCGATGGAGGCCGATCTGCGCGCCAGCGGCCTGCTGCCGCTCGGGGACCGCCAGGTCGTCGACCTCGGCATTCGCCCAGACGACGTAGCAAAGCTCGAGCGCTTGCGCGCCATTCGGCCGGAGCTGCGCAAGAACGAGCTGCCGGTCGACGCGCTCGGGTACTCCCAGCTCTCGCTCGGCGTAGGCGCCGCGGTCGTTGGTTCGCTCACGCTGACCGACCTCCTCGAGGAAGAGGCCCAGAAGCAGGCACAGGCGCAGTCCGGGTCCAGCTTCGGCTGATCGCCACTTGCCACCGACGATTTGGGCGCGCTCTTCGGATTCACTGGCCCCCCCGATGGCCCCCTCGCGCTGCGCCTGGGGCGCGCCCTCACGCACCGGGGCCGCGGCGAACCGCGCACGGTCGCCCGAGCCCACGCGACGCTCGGGTTCCTGACGCTGCGCGGCCCATCCGAGGACGCGCGCATCGGCGCGGGGGTCGCGACCGACGTGTCGCGTCGCACGAGCGCGACCGCGCTCCCGTCCAGCGGACCGCTGCACGAGCCAGCCGCCTGCGACGTCGCGCTCGCGGGCCACTTGCTCGATCGTCGCGACCTCGTCGCGCGCGCCCAGCGCGCAGACGGACAGCGCGCAGACGGCCAGCGCGCAGACGGCCAGGGCAGAGACGGCCAGCC
>JAWKUK010000040.1:0-12177 GCA_041398605.1 Planctomycetota bacterium | reverse complement strand
CCTCGTGCGCGGGGCCGAAGCGGAGGATCCAGGCGCAGAGGAGCAGCGCCACGGAGGCGAGGCCGAGGGCGAGCCCCCACCAGATCCCCGCGAGCCCATGGCCGCATGTGATGCCCCAGTACCAGGCCAGCGGCAAGCCGACGCCATACCAGGCGATGAAGTTGAAGACCGCCGGCGGCAGCGTCTTGCCCATGCCGCGGAGCACGCCGCCGCCGACCACCTGCGCTCCGTCGAAGACTTGGAACGCGGCGGCGATGGGCAGCACGGCCGCCGTCGCGGCGATGACCTCGGGCTCGTCGCTGTACAAGTGCGGGACGAGCTTGCGGAGCAACAATAAAGCGAGCGCCGCGCACGCCATCACGCCGGCGCCGAGTCCGATCGCGAGCCAGGCCGAGCGCTGAGCGAGCGCGCGTCGGCCCTCACCGATGAGGTTCCCGACGCGGGTCACGGCTGCGAGTGAAATGCCGAGCGGCGCCATGAACGTCAAGCTGGCGATGTTCACTGCGATGCCGTGCGCCGCGGTCGCGACGACGCCCAAGAGCCCGGCGAGCAGCACGGAGAGCCCAAACGCGCCGACCTCGATCGCAAAGTGCGCGCCGACGGGCAGCCCAAAGCGCAGGATCTCGCCGAGCCTCCGGAACGACGCGCGGCTCCAAGGGATCCAGGCGCCGCGATGGAGCTCGAAGCGGCGGATCACGAACACGAGCCCCAACGCCAAGAACACGCGCGTCAACGCGGTCGCGATGCCCGCGCCAACGATGCCGTACCCGAGCTCGAAGATCAGAAGCTGGTTCAACATCGCGTTCATCGCGATCGCGATGAGCGTGACGAAGAGCGCGGGGCGCACGATGCCGCGGCCCTGCAAGTACTGGCGCTGGACGATGTACGCGAGGAAGAACGGCTCGGCCGCCGCCTGCGCGAGCGCGTAACGCTCGGCGTCGATGGCGATCGAGGGCTCGAAGCCGGCCGCGGCCCCCGGCCCACCCAGGCGCTCGGCGAGCGCGCGGAACGCGCCCAGCACCTCTGCCGTGAAGAAGCGCGACAGCGTCAACGGCAGGGCCAGGGCCGCCGCGACGACGAGCCCGCGTTGCAGCGCCAAGGCGAGCTTGCGCCGGTCACGGGCGCCGTGCCCTTGTGTCACCAAGGGGTCCATCCCCATCAGCACACCCATGGCCGCGATCTGCGTGAGGTGCACCCAGACGTTGCCGAGGAGCGATGCCGCGAGCGCCTCCTTGGACAGCGCGCCGAGCATCACCGTGTCGACCGTGCCCAGCATCATCCAGCCGAGGTTCGTGAGAACGATCGGCCAGGCGAGGCGCATGAGGACGTTCGTCTCGTGGCGGAGATTGGGTTGCATGGCGCGTCGCGAACCCACCACGATATCCGAGCCGCCGCCGCCGCGCCCTCGGCCCGAGATCCATCAATGGGGAGAGCGTGGCGCGCGGTCACGTCGTACCGTCTAAGGCCGCGTGGCACCTCGCACCTCGACCCTCGTCCCCAGCCGCCGGCTTGCCCGGGCGGGCAACGCGCTCGTCACCTTCCTCGTGACCGCGCTCTCGCTCGTCACTGCGCTCGCGCTGCTGCTGCGCTTCCGGCCGGACCTCTTCGGGGCGCCCAGCGGAGCGCTCGATCCCCACCACGGCGCGGCCCGCGAGGTCGCGCTGCCTGCGCGCCCGCCCGAGCCCGAGGGGCCGCTCGCGCGCTACGAGCTGCGGCCCGTGTCACAGGCGGTGCCGTACGGGGCTGACGAAGCGCGAGCGATCGAGCTCTTCCGAGAGTCGACGCGCTCGGTGTGCCTCGTCTCGAGCATCCTGCGTGAACAGGAGGGGCCCACGCACGTCACGGCTGGCGAGCACGTCCAAGGGACTGGCTCTGGCATCCTCTGGGATACGCAGGGCCACATCGTCACCAACTATCACGTCGTCGAGGGGGCCAATGCCGCGACGGTGACCCTGCCTGACGGCTCCGTGCACGACGCTTGGCTCGTCGGCTACGACGAGAACTTCGACCTCGCGGTGATGCGCATCGACCGCCCAGTCGACGAGCTCGAGACGCTGCGTTACGGTCGCTCGGCCGAGCTGGTCGTCGGCCAGCGCGTGTACTCGATCGGGTTCCCGTACGGGCTCGGTCACACGTTGTCGAGCGGCATCGTGAGCGGCCTCGAGCGCGCCATCCGTACGCCGAAAGGGCTCGTGCTCGAAGGCGTCATCCAGACGGACGCGGACATCCATCCGGGTTCGTCCGGCGGTCCGTTGCTGGACTCGTCCGGCCGGCTCGTGGGGATTTGCATGGCGGCGCACGGTGAGGCGAACTACGGGGCGGGGCTCGCGTTTGCGCTGCCGATCGACCTCGTGCAGGCCGTGGTCCCCGAGATCATGCGTGAAGGGTTCGAGTGGTTCCCGCGGCTCGGCGTCGTGTTGGCGAGCGACACGAAGAGCAGGGAGCTCCTCGCGCTCTTGCGGCGCGAGGGTGACGCCCAGAAGGCCGAGTGGCTCTCCGTCGTGCCAACGGAGGGGGTGTTGGTCGCGATCGTCGAGGACGAGACCCCCGCCGCGCTCGCTGGCCTGCGCGGCATGCTGGAGGGACGCCGCCAAGACGGCCTGAAGCAGCTCGCGGTGCGCGACATCATCGTGGGCATCGACGGGCAGCCGATCACGAACCGCGACGACTTGGATCGGGCGCTGCACGGCGCGCCGGCGGGGCAGACGCAGGTCTTGGACGTCGTCGGTGCCGCGGGGCGGCGCGTCGTGTCGATCGTCGCGAACTGAGCCAATTCGCGACGGGAGCGAGGCCGCGGGGGGCCGTTCTCCGACTCGCCGTCAAGTGGCGTGCGTCGGGTGGACGACACCGCAATCGACCCCGATGCGCACCCTCAGCCCCAGCTCCAGCTCCAGCGCTCGCCCGAGCGTTGGCCTCGTCCGTGGCGCGTTTGCCCTCGCGCTCGTCTCGCTCGTCTCCTTGATGGGCTGCGGACCGGCCACGAAGTCGGTCGAGGCCCGCTATCAGAACGAGCGCATCCGCTATCGCGGCAAGATCGTCACGTTGGAGGACGGTGGCGTCGCGACCCAGGGCCGTTGGACCTTTTGGTATCCGAACGGCGAGGTCCAGGTCCAAGGTTCGTTCGAGCGCGGCGGCGCAGTCACGGACGTGGATTGCCTCATCGATCGGACGAACGTGCCCGAATCGGGTCGCGTCGGAGAGTGGACGGGCTTTGGCCGGAACGCGATCCCGCTCTGGCGCGGGGTCTACAAGAAAGGCGTGAAGCACGGCCTCTGGCTGCGCTGGTTCGAGAGCGGCGCGCCCGAGTCACGGGGCGAATTCAGCGAGGGCAAAGAGACGGGCTTGCACACGCGCTGGTACGCGGACGGAGCGCTCGCTGAAGAAGGCGAGTGGCGCGCCGGGCAACGCCAGGGCCTCCACCGCAAGTGGTTCGAAGGCGGCCAGCTGGCCTGCGAGGGCCGCTTCGAGGGAGGGCGCCCGGAGGGCATGCACCGCGTCTATTCGCCGAGCGGTGCGATGCGCGAGGAGACGTTCTACCTCAAGGGCGAGATCTCTGGCCCGCGCAGCCAATGGAACGAGTCGGGCCAGCTCTTCTGGACGGGGAACTACGTCCAGGGGCGGCTCGAGGGCGAGGTCCTGCACTATCACCCCAACGGTCGCGTCCGACAGTCCGGCCTGTTCGTGGCCGGCTCTCCGGTCGGCGCGCACACAGGGTTCGACGCCGACGGCAAGAAGGTCTGGGAGCAGGTCTATGTCGACGGCGTGCCGCAGGCGCGCGCGGCCTACTTCGCTGACGGGACGCCGCGCGCGGAGGCCAACTTCGTGGCGGGCGCGCCCACCGGTGTGCAGCGCCTGTGGGACGAGTCGGGTGAGGTCGCGGCAGAGGCGACGTACGCCAACGGCGAAGGCCACTGGGTATGGCGCCGCTCGGAGCGTTGACGCCCAGCCCGGGGCATGCCCTCAGCGCGCTGTGTCGAGCGCCGCGCGCACACCCGGCAGGTCCTCGGCGAGGCGCTCGACCTCGAACAGCGCGGCCACGAAGCGGTCGAGAGGGCCCGCGCGGCGCGGCGAGAGGTACTCCCAGACGAGGTCGCCGTTTGGCGTGAGCTCGAACGCGCGCCCACGGCACGACTCCGTGACGAGGACGTTGCCGTTCGCGAGCGGTGCGGCCACGCCGCAAAACTGGCTCGAGAACTGCGTCGGGTCCTCCGGCGACCAGGCCGACACGATCGCGCCGGAGGTCACCTCCAGCTCAAGGAGGCGCGAGTCGCCGTCATTGCCTAGGTTGTCGAACAGCAGCACCGTGCCGCGCGCGGTGACCGTCGGGTGATGGGGGCCGCGCCAAGGTCCGGTCGCGAGCCATACGACCCGCTCTGCCTCTGGGTCGACGACGACGATGAGGTCGAGGTCGCGCATACAGATCAGCCAGTTCCCCGCGGCGAACGCGGGGTGGCGCTCGGCGAGCTGCCCGTCGAGCAGCTCGATCGAGTTCGAGTGCATCACGTCGCCTTCGCGGACGGTCAAGTCTTGGAGCATCGGTCCCCAAGCGCTCTTTGTGAACGCGTCCCACAGTGAAAACTCGCGCAGCACGTTGCCGTCGAGGTCCAGCGTCGCGACGCGGTCATCGATCACGGGCGTCTTGGGGTTGACCGCTGGGACGACCCGCTCAGCGCGTGTCAGAACGTGGACACGCGGGCCGGCCGCTGCGCCGAGGTCGAGCGCGAGGTCGTGGTGCGCGCGAATGCCGAGGGCCCAGACCGGGCGCGAGTCCGCGTCGATCCGGAGCAGCGCGCGCCCGTCATGGATCGCGAGCAGCCCGCCGTCGTCCAGCAACGCGACACGCCGCCACGCGAGCTGGTGCGGACCCTCCAGCGGCGGGAGGCCGTCGTGCGCGGAGTACGGGACCTCCCAAGCGTGCAGCAGCGTGTCATCGAGCGCGCGTAGCTCCGCGCGCGCCCGATCGCCTGACGTCATCAAGTTGACACCCGGCTGCGTGCGCGCGACGTCGAAGCGCGCTGTGGCGCTGCCCGTGTCGCCTCGTGCGGCGCGCGGCGCTTCGCTGCCCTGTGCATAGCCGATGGCCCCGATGTCCGGCGCCTTTGGCCCGGGAGCGCTGCCGCGTGCCGCCTCGCGCGCAACGCCGTAGAGGCCCTCGATCCCCGTGACCCAGCCGCGCCCGTCCGCAGGCGCGAGGGGCGCTTCGAGCTGGCGCTCGAACGGCCGACACGGGCCAACGAGCGAGCTCGCTGCCGCGATCAGCAGCGCGAGGAGGACGAAGTATGGCCACCGCACGCCGGGGAGTAGAGCACAGGCCGGCTGGCGGGGCGATGCGGGGCGCCGCGAATCGGCGGGCGCGGGCGGGCCTCGAGCCGCTAATTCGCGCGCCCCTGGGCCGCACTACTTCACGCTCGGGAGCGGGCGGAACTTCATCTCGTCGATGTGGATCACCTGGCTCTCGACGGGCTCGCCGCTCAAGAACGACTTCATGACCCTCTGATAGTCGCGGCTCAGCATCTCGAAGGAGTCGTGGCTCACGCCGGTCACGTCCAAGTACACGTGGTTCGGGAAGCCCGCGCGGAGCTCGGCCACATTCTCCGGCGGCGTGCGAACGTCGAGTCTGCCGGTCAGGAACACGACGAGCACGTCCGACTGGATCGGCGCGCGAAACGAGTCGCCGAGGTCGGGGTCGCCAACGGCCTTCCGGACGAGCGCGCCAAACGGCGCGTTGATCGTGTCTCCCAGCAGGTTCCTGGCGTCAGCGGCCTCGCGCTCAATCTGTGCGCGGCGCTTGGGCGACGCGCCTGAGGACATGTCCATCATGACGGTCATCATCGACCCGACGTCCCCGTAGCGGCTCTCGAGGGCGGCCGCAGCGAGCTCGCTCCAGTCGCCGTTGGACATCGCATACAGGCGCGCTGGAACCTGCGCGAGGTCGCGAATGCTGCCCAGCGAGAGCGCGAGCTCGCGCTGCAGATCGAAGGCGCCGACCGTGACCTCGACTGGCGCGCCTCCGCGCTCGATCGAGACCTTCACGGGCGCCTTGTCGAGGCGCGCGATCAGCTCGCGTGTCAGGCCCAGGAGGTCGGGCATGGCTGCGCCGATCGACTTGTCTGCTGCGACCATGGCAGAGAGCTGCTCGAGATGTCGTTGCACGGTGCTCGGAAGCTTGAGCGTGTGGTCGGGTCCTTCGACCTTCTGCAGGACCGCGCGCTCGACGTGGTCCGAATGCCGACGCAGGTACGCGAGGCCCAGGTGGCTCCCGTAGCTGCCTCCCCAGAGCGTGATCTTCTCGAGGCCGAGCGCGCGCCGCACGTCGTCGATGTCCTCGGCGCTCTCCTCGGTATTGAACGCGGCGAGATCGACGCCCTCTCGTGTCCAGTAGGCATAGCCCCTCGCCGCAGCCGCTGCGAAGGCCTCCTCCTCTGCGGCCTGTGTCAGAGGCTGGTCGAGGGGGAGCGTGTAGGTCAGATCGGGGCCCGCCGACAAGTTCGGCAGCGACAGCCCTGTGCCACGCTGGTCCACGGCGATGACGTCGCAGTAGTCGAGCACCGCGAGCAACGGATGCTTGGCGAAGGACGCGCCGAACTCAGTCCCCGCTCCGCCCGGTCCGCCGACGAGGTACACCATGGGCGCGAGGGGCGCCTTGTTCTCCGTCTTGTAGACCACGAACGCGACCTCGACCGTCCCGCCCGTGCCTTTGGCGCGGTTCTCGGGGACGGTGATGCGCCCCAACCTCCCGGCGAGCTCCTGCGCTCCGGATCGGTCTCGATACTCCCCGATGAAGGGCGCCGGGTCCCAGCGAATCTCCGGCACTTGTTCTGCGGGGGCTTGAACGAGCGCGGCGTGTGATGTGAGGGCAAACAGAAGGATGGACGTGAGCATAGTTGCGACCAAGAGTGGTCCTCGATGGCGGGTGGAGCGCGCGACGTACGTCGCGCGAGTGGTTCTTCGAAGGAGACCTGCTCGGGCGGAGCCATCCGCCCTGGCTCGGGCTAGGCGGCTCGGCCCGAGCGCGCGTAGGCGACGCTCCAGGTGCCGAAGTAGGCGATGAGCGGGATGGCGATCACCGCGAGCGCCAGCGTGGACCAGGGCATGACGAAGCCCAGGTTGCCGCCGGAGAGGCGCAGCAAGCCCGCCATGGGGACGAGCCCGGCAGGCACCGCGAGCGCGCAGCCAAGGAGCGCCAAGTACGCAGCGCGGCACGCGACGTGTTGTCGGAGGACCGCGGGGGCGGCCCCGACTGTGCGCAGAACGACCGCGTCCGCGGCCGACTCAACGGACGAGAGCGTCGTCGCGGCGAAGATCACGATGAGGCTCGTCACGACGCAGATCCAGAGCACGACCTGGAAGGACCCCTCATCGGGTGAAGCGTCCAGCGCAGCGGCGGAGATGGAAGCGCCGCCATAGGCGGCCGCGAGGTCCACTGCCTGCGCGGCCTGTGCTTCGGTGACGCGCCCCGGCGTCTCCACGAACCAACCCATGTCGTCGAGCCGCGTCGCTCGCCGGATCGTGCCGCCGAGCTCGGCCTGGATGGCACGCGCCACGACCTCGGCCACGGTGACACGGCTCGCTTCGAGGTCAGCTCGCGGAGCGTCGTCCGCCGCGACGTCCGCCGCAGCGGTGGCCCCATGGGCGCCCCAACGGAGCGCCCCGTCGACCCGCAGTTCATTGAGCGCGAGGGCGGGTCGGCGGCGGCTCTCTAGCTGCTCGACGCTCGCGGTAAGGCACCCGAGCAGCACGCTGATCGACATGCCTGCGATGACCGCGGTGACCACCGGTCCATTGCGGGCACGGAAGCGCCCGGCATCGCGAACCGCCAGACGCCAAGGGATGGGCAGTCGAGCCGCGTGCTTCGCGAGCGCCTCCAACATCCACGGGCTCAACGCCCCGAGCCCCACCATGAGCACGATGGCGCCGCCCAAGATCCACACGCCTGAGAGCGTGCCCGGCGTCACTGCGCCGCCCGTCACCGAGAGGACGCCGATGCCAATCAGCCCCGCGCCGACGCGCAAGAAGCGCTGCGATCCGGCCGGGATGGGCCGCACGCCGCCGAGCGCGACGCGGATCGGGAGCTGCACGGCGCTGCGCGCAGGGAGCCACGCGGACAGGAGCGCGGACAGGACGCCGAGGGCGAACGCCAACGCCACGAAGCGCAGCGGCAGCTCGAACTGCCCGACGTCTCGATCCGTCCAGCGGTTCAGGTGAGGATGAAGGAGCCGCGCCGCGACGGCGCCGCACACGACGCCCAACGTGCTGCCAAGGGCCGCGAGCGCGCCGGCGGACGCCAGCAGCGCGCGCGCCATGGACCTCGGCTCGGCGCCGTTCGCGCCGAGGAGGCCGAGCTCCCGCTGACGCCGGCGCACGCCGACCGCGAACGCAGCGCCGACGACGAGCGCCGCTTCAAAGAAGCCGAACGAGCCGCACACGAAGATCGCCAGCGCCTCGAACGCGTCGTCGTGGCCTGTCTCGGAGCGGCGCTGGACGAGCGCGCCGCGGGCCTGCGCTGCGGCCGCGCAGGCGCCCGCCTGCTCCGCTCGCACATCGACCAAGAGGGCGCCCGTCGAGTCGGGCGACGACGGCGCAGCGAGCGTCGTGATGGCGGCTGGGAGCGAGCGCTCCTCGGGGACGATCGCGACGCCGGTCACGTGGACCGCGCGGCCGTTGAGCTCGACGTCGTCGCCTACGTCGACGCGCAGCCCGTGGAGGACCCGCGGCGACAACGCGACTTCGTCGGCCTGCTCGGGGGCGCGGCCGCGTTCGATCCTCAACATCGTCGACGCTAAGCCGCCCTGCGCGAGCGCCGCAGGCGCCAAGGCAAATGAGCGCGCGCGCAGCCGCAGGCCAGGCCGGGCGACGACAGCGATACCGGTGCGCAAGACCGCGGACCTGGTGTCGGGCGGCAACGACGCTCGCGCTCGCTCCAAGGGGATGCCTGGCGCCTCTTCGAACCTCAGCGCAGCGAGGCCCATAGCGTGGTTACGCTGGTCTTCGAGCGTGCGCTTGACCGCGAGCACGAGCGTACTCCCGGCGACCATCGCAGCGGTCGGTGCCGCAACGAGCATCACGACCAGCAGCGAACGCACCCGATGCGCGCGCACGTGGCGCAGCTCGATGCGCAAGAGGGCGCGGAGCGCGTTGGATCGCGTCACGCGCGGCTCGCTCGGTCTCGGGCCGCGCGGCCCGTCTCGTCGACGATGCGGCCATCGCGCAGGAAGAGGATGCGATCGGCCCAGGCCGCGTGGCCTGCGTCGTGGGTCACCAGGATGGCCGTCCGACCGGCGTCACACTGGGCGCGCATCAAGCGCATGACGAGGTCGCTCGTCACGGTATCGAGCGCGCCTGTCGGTTCGTCGGCGAGCAGTATCTGGCGCGGGCCGACGCACGCGCGCGCTACGGCGACACGTTGCTTCTCTCCACCGGAGAGATCGTCGGGATAGCGCGCAGCGAGGTGGTCGAGCTGGACGTCCTCGAGCGCCTTGCGCGCTTCGATCCAAGCGTCGCGCGGGCGCGCGCCGTCGAGCTCGAGGGGCAGGGCGACGTTCTCCAGCGCGCTGAGACCCGGCAGCAGATTGAAGTCCTGGAAGACGTAGCCGATGACCCGTCGCCGGAGCTCCGCGAGCCGCTGCGCGCCGATCGTCGCCAGGTCATGCCCGAGGACGGACACGGTGCCTTCGTTCGGCTGGTCGAGCGCGCCCGCGAGCCCAAGCATCGTCGACTTGCCGGAGCCGGACGGGCCCATGACCGCGACGAATTCGCCGCGCTGCACGTCCAAGTTCAGCGGCCCGAGCGCCCGCACGGCGAGGGCGCCCTCCCCATGCACGCGAGTCACGCTCCTCAGTTGCAGGATTGGGTGGGAGGTGCTGCCCGCGCCCGCTGCGGGGCGGGGAGCGGCGGCGCCCGTCATGACGCCCCCCCCGCGAGGCGCGCCTCACACAGGTCGAGCCACTTCACCTCGGCCTCGGCCTTCAAGACCAGCGCTTCGATCATCAGGAGCCAGGGCAGCTCCGACTCCGGGTCGGCCTTGCGCTTGTGCCGGGTCAACTCCTGGATCCGCTCCATGGTGGCCGTACGCTGGGTCTGGAGGATGTCGCTGACGTCCACCTTGTCCGCGGCGATCGCGAGCAACACCTTGATGGCGAGCTCGTCGCGCACCGGCGGGTCCGCGATCACGGGCTCGCGATACCAGTCGTTGAGCGCGTCGCGCCCTGCCTCCGTGATCTGCCACGTCTGGCGCGCGCTGTCATCAGCGGGGCGAGCCGCGACGAGGCCGTCTCGCTCCAGGCGGCTCAGCGTCTGATAGACCTGGCCGATGTTCAGGGGCCACGTGCCAGCCGTGGACCGCTCGAAGGTCGACTTCAGGCCGTACCCGTGGGTCGGCTCTTGGGCGAGGATGGCGAGGAGGCTGTTCTTGACGGTCACCGGCGGGGCTCCGGCCGGCGCCTGGCCGGCCACTGGGGGGGGCTGGGGGTGGATACGGGGTATGCATACTGGGTATTTGCGGAATTCGCGGCTTCGACCCCGCCCACGCCAGGCGCCAGGCGCCCCGCGCGAGCGCGCCCCGCGCCTCGCGCCGAACAATTCCGAGCGGCGCCGCGCGTCGTGGTCGCGGCCGGTGGGGACCTGAGCGCGGCCGCGGCAGCGGGTGCATCGGCGTCGCGGCGCTCCCGGCCACGCGCGCAGCGCGCTACCGAGCGCGCGCCGCGCAGCTCGCGCGCGTTCTCCGGACGCCATCGAGTTCGCGTCGGGCCGCGCGCACGTCGAGCGGCTGCACGTCGCGTCGCCGCGTCGCCGTGCGCGTCGCCCCGCGCGTCGCCCCGCGCCTCGCTCTTGGGCGCCGCTTCTGGGCGCCGCTTCTGCGTGGGGGCGAGGCGTCGACGCATCGAGGTGCGCTCACCTGCCGGTGGTGGATTGCTCCGACGCCCGGAGAGCGCGGCGCTCTCGCGATCGAGTGGTCGGTGTTGAGAGCGGCGCTGCGACCACGACGCTCAGCCGCGGCCGACGCGGTGTCAACGCGCTGCAGCGAATCACCGCGCACGCAGGACGCAGCAGGGCCAATCCATGCGACGGAGCCACGCACCGGCCAGCCGTTGCGGCGACACGAAACGACTTGCGCAGGCTATGTTGGCGCCATGGTGCTCCACCTGCTCACGTCTTTGTTCTGCGCGGCAGTGGCGCAGGAGCCCCCCGTCGACGACGCGGCGTTCTATGCGCGCTCCGTCCAACCGATCCTCGCCGAGCACTGCTTTGAGTGCCACGGTGATGAGGGGCGGCCGAAGGCGGGCCTGCGCCTCACGAGCCGCAGCGCCTTCTTGGCTGGTGGCGATTCAGGGCCCGTTCAAGTGGGCGACGGGCCGTTCGATGCCAGCGCGCTGCTCGAGGCGATCGGCTACGAGGACGAGTTCCTCCAGATGCCGCCGAACGGCAAGCTCTCGGCTGATTCACTCGCGATCCTGCGGGACTGGATCGCCCGTGGCGCGCCGTACGACGCCCAGAGTGCCGGCGACGGCGCCGCCCCAGGAGACGCGCCTGCTGAGCAGCACCGCATTACGCGCGGCGACGGGCTGACGGGGTGGGCCTATCGACCGGTCGCAGCGCCGGACCTGTCGCAGGCCCTCGGGTCAAGCACAGACGCGCACCCGATCGACGCGCTCGTGCGCGCGAAGCTCGTCGAGCGTGGGCTCGCTCCGAATCCGCGCGCCGATGAAGCGACGCTCGTGCGCCGCGTGTATCTCGACCTGACTGGGCTGGCGCCGAGCCCCGAAGAGGTGGCGGCTTACCTCGGCAACGACGACCCGCAGAAGTGGGCTGAGCTCATCGAGCGCTTGCTCGCCTCGCCGCAGTACGGCGAGCGCTGGGGACGCCACTGGCTCGACGTCGTGCGCTATGCGGAGACAAACGGCTTCGAGCGCGACAGCAACAAGCCGCACATCTGGCGGTATCGCGACTGGGTCGTCGATGCGTTCAACGCCGACATGCCCTACGACGAGTTCGTGCGGGACCAGCTCGCGGGCGACGAGCTCCCGGACCGCGATCGAAGCTCGATCATCGGTTCGGGGTACTTGCGCTTGTCACAGTGGGATGACGAGCCCGGCGCCGGCCCGCTGCAGGGGCGCTACGACGTCCTCGACGACATCGTCTCGACGACGAGCCAGGCGTTCCTCGGCTCGACGATCGGCT
>JAWKUK010000039.1:0-15438 GCA_041398605.1 Planctomycetota bacterium | reverse complement strand
GCTCTGGCGCCTCGTCGAACGGCAGCGCGCTGGCCATCTGCATCTGGAACCCGAAGCCGCCGCCGTGGTTCGAGACCTCGACCACGAGCTCGTTCAGCCCCCGCCGCAGCTCGAACTCGACGCGGTCGGCGTCGGGCGCAACGGCGCGGGCCGCCGGGTTGTCATGCACGAGCGCGCCGTTCACCCACACCTGGACGCTGTCGTCGCTGCCCAGCGTCGCGATCGCGTGCCGCGGGCCGTCGCTCCAGATGTAGCGCACGAGCGCCATCGAGCCGACCGCTTGCGGGAACATATGCGTCTCGCCCTCGCGCCAGCCTGGCTCGGGGGTCCATGCGACCGCGCTGTCCAGCACATCGAGCGCGCCCAACGTCGCCTCGATCGGCAACACGCGGTCGTGCGCGGTCAGGACGCGCGTGTCCGGGAAGAACGCGCGGTGCCAGACGCCGAGGCCCAGGCCGCTCGTCGGCGTGTGGTCGAGGCCGAGCCGGAAGCGCGCGAACGCGTGCTGGTCGTGCACCGACTCGAAGCGCAAGCGCACGCGCAGCTCAGCGCCCGCGGGGTAGCCGAACGGAGCGCGCGGGGTCAGCTCCGCGTGCCGCGCGCCTTGCAGCCCGAGCCCTGCCCAGCCCGTGTTCGGCTTACCGTCGAGCACCGCGCTGATCGGCCATTCGTTCTGCGAGAACGACGCGACGGCGGACGTGAGGTCGATGCGCTGGAAGTCCTCGGTGCCCGCGGGCGCCGCCTCGACCTCGATCTCGGACAGCACGAAGTTCTGGTTCGTCGCGCGGCCGGGCAGCCGCGCGCTGTCGCTCGGCAACAGCGCCTCGAGGCGCAGGCGCTCGACGCTCCCCGCCGGCACGAAGCCGCGCAGCTCGTACACCGTCTTGGCCGGGTTCTCACCGCCCGCGACGACCGAGGCATCGGGCTGCACCGTCAACTCAGCGCCGTTCGTCGCGGTCGCGGACTCGGGCACCCAATTCAACCAGCGCGCCGCGAGGGCCGCGCTGCGCGCATGCGCCCATTCCGCCTCGCGCGCGTCGAGCGCGGGGTTGGGCGCCGCGAGCTCTGCGTCGAGCGCTGCGAGGGACGCGCGCAGCGCGCCGAGGTTCGCCTCGTCCGTCGCCGTCGGCACCTTCAGGAAGGGCTGCGGGTTCGGGATGTTGCGGTCGCTCGCCTCTTCGTCGAGGGAGTTGAAGAACGCGTAGAGCTGATAATACTCGCGCTGCGAGATCGGGTCGTACTTGTGGTCGTGGCACTGCGCGCAGCCGACGGTCATCCCGAGCCACACCGTCCCGGTCGTGTCGACGCGGTCCTTGGCATAGATCGAGAGGTACTCCTCGGCGATCATCCCGCCCTCGGCGCTCGTCGGGTTGCAGCGGTTGAAGCCGGACGCGATCAGCTGGTCCTGCGTCGGCTCAGGCAAGAGGTCGCCCGCGAGCTGCCAGACCGTGAAGTCGTCGAACGGCAGGTCCTCGTTGAACGCGCGCACGACCCAGTCGCGGTACGGCCACATCGAGCGCACGTTGTCGAGGTGCAGCCCGTGCGTGTCGGCGTAGCGCGCCGCGTCGAGCCAGAGCCGCGCCATCTGCTCGCCGTAGCGCGGCGACGCCAAGAGGCGGTCGACCGCGCGCTCGTAGGCGTCGGGCGCCTCGTCCGAGAGGAACGCGTCGAGCTCTTCGAGCGTCGGCGGCAGGCCGGTCAGGTCCAGCGTCACGCGCCGCAGGAGCGTCACGGGGTCGGCCTCGGGCGACGGCGCGAGGCCTTTGGCGGCGAGGGCCGCGAGGACGAAGGCGTCCACTGCAGCGGCGTCGCCCGCCTCTGCGAGCGCGGGCACGGCGGGCCGCGTCGGCGCCTGGAAGGCCCAGTGCGCGCGCCACTCGGCGCCCTCTTCGATCCAACGCTTCAGGGTCCCGACCTGCGCCACGCTCAGCGGCTTGCCAAACGCCGCAGGCGGCATGAGGTCGGACTCGAGGCCCGGCTCGATGCGATACGCGAGCTCGCTCTCGTCGAGCTTGCCGGGCACGATCGCGTGCCCGCCAGTGGCGAGCCCCGCGCGGAGGCCCTCCGGCGTGTCCAGCCGGAGGCCCGCTGCGCGCTTGGCCTCGTCCGGCCCGTGGCAGGCGAAGCAATGCTCGGACAGGATCGGCCGGACGTCGCGGGCGAAGTCGACCTGGGCCGGCGACCCCGCCAGCGGCGAGAGGGACCCGGCCAGCAGCGAGAGGGAGAGAAGGAGCCCTGACATGTCGTTCATCGTACCGCGTCCGGTGCGGAGGACCGTCGCAGCTCGAAACCGACGCGGCGAGGGTCAGGCGGGCCCGCCGTCGCTGTCTCCTGGGGCGCCCCTCCACCGCTCCGCGGGATCCTCGGGCCCGCGCTCATGCCCAGGCCGCCTCCGTCCGAGTAGGGTGTTGCCCCCATGTCCTCCTCACGCCGCCACCCGCCCGGTTCGCTCGGGAGCCGCGCGCTCGCCGTTGGCCACTTCTTCTCGCGGGACGTGTGGGCGCGCGAGCTCACGACGCTGCCGACGTTCAACCGGTGGTGCTACAAGGTCGCCCGGGTCTCGTTCCTCGCGGCCTCGAACTTCGTGAAGGACCGCTGCACGTGGCGCGCATCGGCGCTGACGTACATCACGGTGCTGTCCCTCGTGCCCATGTTGGCGTTTGCGTTCTCGGTCGCGAAGGGGCTCGGCGCGTACGAGACGCTGCGCACCGGGACGATCGACCCGTTGCTCGACCGCACCTTCGGTACGAGCTCGGCCGCCGAGGGTCAGGTCGGGGACCAAAGCGCGGACGCGGAGGGGGACGAGGTCACGCGCGGCGCAGCGGCGTTGGAGGCGGGCGCGTCCGCACCGGCCATCGACCAGGACGGAGGGGACGGCGGCGCGGTCGACCGAGCAGCGACCGGCGCGGTCGCGCCGGCTGGGTCAGCCCCCGCTGATGCTGGATCCACGGAGGTTGGATCCACGGCGGTCAGGCCCACCGAGCCAGATCCAGCGGCGCCCGAGCCGAAGAGCCCGGGCGGCGCCGAGGTCCGCGAAGCGATCGACACGGTCTTGCACTTCGTCCAGGAGACCAATGTCGCGAGCCTCGGCGCCCTCGGCCTCGCGATCGTCGTGTGGACCGTGCTGTCGCTCTTGGGCTCGATCGAGCGCTCATTCAACGACATCTGGGGCGTGCGCCGCTCGCGCACCATCGCGCGCAAGCTCTCGGACTACCTCTCGACGATCGTGCTCGTGCCGCTGTTCCTCGTCAGCGCGACGGGCCTCGCGAACGTCGGCAAGGGCGCCAAAGTCCTGAGCTGGCTCGGCATCGACGTGAGCAGCAGCGGGCTGTCGTTCCTCGTCGTACTGCCTGTCGTCGCGCTCGGTTTTGCGTTTGCGTACGTCTTCATGCCGAACACGCGCGTTCGCATCACGTCCGCGCTGCTCGGAGGCATCGTCGGCGGGACGCTCTGGCAGCTCTTCCAGATGGCGCACCTCAAGCTGCAGCTCGGCGTCGCGAACTACAACGCGATCTACTCGACGTTCGCAGCGTTGCCGATCTTCCTGTTTTGGGTGTACGCGTCGTGGGTGACCGTGCTGCTCGGCGCGGAGGTCGCGGCCGCCCACCAGAACGAGGCTTCACACCGCCAGGTCGTGCGCGCCCGCGACTACGACCCGAGCTTGAAGCGTGTCGTGGCGCTGCGCCTCGCGGTGCGGCTCGCGCGAGCCTTCCTGGACGGCGGCGCGCGACGGCCCGTCGATGAGTACGCTGAGGAGCTCGGCGTTCCCGACCGCACGCTCGACGAGGTCGTCAGCGCGCTGCGTGCAGGCGGCCTCCTGGCGGTGACCGAGCCCAACGGCGACGAGGGGTACCTCGTGCTGACGCGCGACCCGAACCGAGCGCGCGTGCAGGATGTCTACGACGCGCTCGATGGTGTCATGGGCCCGAGCGACCTGCGCGCGGAGAACGCGCTCGACGACGCCCTCGATCGCGCCGTGCACGCCTACGACGTCGAGCGGCGCGCCGCGGGCGCGAACAAGACCCTCGCAGAGCTCGCGCGGTCCGCCGACTGAGGGCGCGGCTCGCGCGCCTCGCTCAGTCGTGCCCGCGCGCCGCGACGCGGGCGCGGCTCACGGACCCGTCCTCTTCGACGAGCAGCGCCTCGTCGTACAGGTTCACCGTCGGGCACACGTGCCCGGGCACGAACCAGAGCGCCTCCCCGAGCGCCGGTCGCGCGCTGTCGGCTGCGACCTCGAGGGGCAGGTGCTCCTCGCTCGGTCGCTGCGGATGCAGCCCGGGCCAGCCGAGCGGGCGCCCCACGACGTCGACGTCTGCGGAGAGCGCCTTCGAGCCCACATCGCAGGTGACGCGGCTCGCCGTAGGGCGGCTGACCACTCGTCCCAGCACGAGCGCGGCAGGGACGAGGCCGAGCTCGGGCACCTGCGCGTCGCAGCGCAGGTCGCTCAGCACCACGGTCCCCGGCGAGACTCGGTGGTGCTCGGGTCGCCCGAGCCAGCCCTCGTCGGCGAGCGCCGCGGGGAACGCGGGGGTGCCGGCCGTGACCACTTCGTCGATGGCGAATCCGTCCGCGCGCAAGTGATCGACGAGGCCCCGGATGCGCCCATTCGAATCGCGCACGGCGGCGGCGCGCGTCGCAGGGTCCGCTGCGAGGTGGTGGCCGTCGTAGGCGTGCAGGCCGCGCAAGCGCGCCCCAGCGGCCTTCGCGGTCGCTCGGATGCGCGCCTCGTCGCCGAGCGGCGCGCCCGTGCGATCCATGCCGGAGTTCACGTCGATGAACACGCCCAGCTCGCGCGGGACGCTCGCGGCGTGCTCGGGGTCCTCCGAGGCGATCGACCAGCGCACGCCCGGCAGGGCGCGCGCGAGCTCCCCGAGGCGGCGCAGGTTCGGCCCGACGTGGGGGAACGCGACGAGCAGGTCGCCCTCGCCCGGCGCGAGGTCCTCGAGCAGCGCCGCCATCACCTGGGCCTCGAGCGGCGTCGCGCACTTGAACGTCCGTACGCCGCGCGCGATCAGGACGGCGAGGACCTCTGGGATCTTTACGGTCTTGATATGGGGCCGCCAGCGTCCCTGGGCGAGGCGCAGCACGCGGTCGACGTTCTCGCGCACATGCTGCATCCAGATGACGAGGCTCGGGCTCGGCAGGGCCGCGACGGTCGCAGCGTCGAGGGGCCACGCAGCGAGCGGCCACGCAGCGAGGGGCCACGCAGCGAGGGGCCGCGCAGCGAGGGGCCGCGCAACGGGCGTCGACGAGCCAGCCGCACCTTGAGCGACGCGCGCGCTGACCTGTGCGCTCTCCTGGGCCGGTGTATGGGGATGGTGCATGCCGCGGGGCGCGGCCTGCGGACGCGGCGCCTGCCGCGCACTTTGGGGCCCAGCGTCGCGGAGGTCAACGACAGAGCGGCGGGCCCGACGGGCCCATTCCGGCTCGTGAGTGAAGACTCGCGGATCCCTCAGCGCGCTGGGCCGGGTACCTTTCCTGCGCGACGGCGCCCCGGCCGTCGCATTCGATCCCAGGAACGAACATGGCGCAGCGCGCGCGACACCTTCGATTGCCCCCTCGTCACGCGTTCCTCGCGGTGGTCGGCCTCGTCGCCAGCGTCACGTCTGGCTGCGGCGGCGGCGGCGGGGCGAGCGCCAGCTTCAGCGCCTCGGCCGGGACGGACCTCGTCGTGCCGCCTTATGCGCCGGTCACGCTGTTCGGCACTGTGAGCGGCGGCGTCGCGCAGTGGCGCCAGCTCTCGGGACCCAAAGCGCAGCTCCTCGGCCCGACGACGGCGCCCACCCTGCGGCTCATCGCGCCTGAGGACCCCGCGCCGCTCGTCTTCGAGCTGACCGTGCGCGAAGGCGGCGTCGAGCGCGCCCGCGACCTCGTGACAGTCAGGGTCGAAGCCGCGGGCAACGACCTCGCCGGCGCGCTGCGGCGGCGGATCCTCGTCAACGGCGGCGGCGCGGGACGCGCGGTGCGCGCCGACCACGACGCCTCGACACAGCGCCTCTTCGTGCTCGACGGCGTCGCGCGCACGGTGCTGGCGTTCGACGTGTCGAACCCCGACAGCCCATCGCTCGCAGGGTTCCTGCTCGAGCCGCAGGTCAAGCCGGGCTTCACGCCCGGCCCCCCCGTCGACGTCGTCGCCGAGGACGGCGTCCTCGCGGTCATTCACGAGTCGACCTCGCGCCAGATCCCGGGCCGCGTGGTCTTCTACGATCCGCTGACGCTAGCGGAGCTCTCGTCGTGGTCGTGCGGCGCAGGACCCATCGACGCCGACATCACCGACGACGGGCGCCAGATCGCGGTCGCGTGCGCCGGCGACCTCGTCGGCGGCTCGTCGGCTGATCCGCAAGGCACGGTCACGTGGGTCCACGTCCCGGCGCTCGGTCCCACCATGATCGATCCTGCCGCCGACGTCCGTACGTTCACGTTCGCGGGCTTCGACGCGCTCGAAGCGGAGCTGCTCGTCGACGGCGTGCGCCTGCCCCGCCGTCAGTTCGGGGTCGCGCGCGACCTCGAGCCGCGCGCCGTGACGTTCTCGCCGGACGGCCTGAGCATCCACGTCGCGTTGCCCGCGAACAATGCGCTCGCGCGGATCGATGTCGCGGGGCTCTTGACCCGCGACGTCGTCGGCTTGCCGCTCGCCGATTGGTCGGGCGCAGGCGGCGACGTGAGCTCGCTCGCAGGCTTGCGCGCTGTCGCGTTCACCGACGGGCGACCCACGGCGACGACCGCAGCGGGACAAGAGGTCTTCGACCTCGACTTCGAAGGCGTCGTATCGGTCACGCCGTCCGCAAACGGCGACGACGCGATCGTCGAGCTCGTCACGGCGCGCGGGCCGGTGCTGCCGGCGCAAAACACCGACGGCGATCCCGAGCTCGAGCGCCCGTTCGCGCTCGCGCCGCGCGGGCCGCGGCTCGTACGTGTCGCGGTCTCGGCAGTGACCGGCGAGATCGAGGTCTTGTCCGAGACGCCCCTGCGCGCGGGCAGCGGCGCCGAGCTCACCGCGCGTCCCAACCTGCGCGCGAGCGCGCCAGGGCGCGCCAACCACGACGAGGACGCCGTCGACCTCAACGGCGTGCCGTTGGCGCTCGATCCGTTCGGCGTGCACGTCGGCGACGCGCTGCGGCTGGGCGCCGAGGTCTGGATCGCGGATCAGTACCGCCCCTCGCTCTTGCGCTTGTCCTCGAGCGGCGCGTTCCAGGCGCGCTTCGTGCCCATCGGCGCCAATGCGTCCGGTGTGTTTGTCGGCACCGAGCGGCTCCCCGCCGTGTACAGCCAGCGCGCGCTGGGCGGCGGCTTCGAAGGGCTCGCGACGAGCCCCGACGGCGCGACGGTGTACGCGATCCTCGGGCGACCGCTCGACAACCCCGACACTGCGGACGACGCGGCGTCGCGCGGCTCGCGCATCGTGCGCGTGGTCGGCGTCGAGCGTTTGTCGGGCGCGGTCACGGCGGAGTTTGTCTATGTCCTCGAGCGCGCTGGCAACGTCGTGCGCGACCTCGACATGGACGCCGACGGGCGCCTTGTCGTGCTCGAAGAGGACCCGACGGGCGCGCTGTGCGCGCTGTATCGCGCGGACCTAGCGACGGCGACGAACCTGAGCTTGCTCGGGGGGAGCTACGCGTCGGTCAGCGCCGCGCTCGAGACGACCCAGCCCGCGCACCTCGCCAGCCTTGCAGCGGCCGTCGTGCCGCTCTCGAAGTCCTTGGCGCTCGACCTCGGCGAGGTCGGTGTACGCGCTAGCGCATTCGCGGCGCGCGGCGGAGACCGTGAGTTTCCGTTGCTCGTTCGCGCGGACGGATACGGGCTCGAGGGCGCGCTCCTTCAGACGGCGTCCGGGACCTTTAGCGGCGCGCAGAGCGGCGTGCCGGTCTCCCTCGCGCTCTTCGGCGCGCGCGGCCGCCAGCTCGACGCCAGTGACCAGGACGAGGGCGCGAGCGGCGCGAACTACCCGGTGCAAGGCCTGCGGCAGGCGCTCGACCTCATCGCCTTCGATGCCGCCGGCGAGGTGCTCCTCGCGGGCGCCGACGGCGGTAGCGCGCGCGTCACCACCGGGAGCCCCAGCTACAACGAGACGACCCGCGTCAGCAGTATCACGCTCGACACCCTGGCGTTCCCCGACGCAGGCGTCTTGGCGCGCGCCGACCGGCTGGGGCCGCTGCGCATCAGCCGGGTCGACGGCGATCCGAACGGCGACAACCTGTACGAGCGGCTGCTCGCGTTCGGCGGGCGCAGCGTCTTCCTCGCGCGCGCCGACGGAACGCTGGCGTGGGACTCAGGTGACCGTTTGGAGCGGCGCGTGCTCGCGCGGCAAGCGAACCGCGTCGCGCGCCTCGAGCAGGCTGCGCCCGACGCCGGCCTCGCGCCGCAGAGCCTCGCGCTCGCCGAGGTCGCGGGCGGGCGGTACCTCGTCGTCGGCTGCGCGGGCAGCGGCAGCCTCGCTGCCTACGACCTCTCGTCGCCGCGCACGCCGCGCTTCGCGGGCTTCTTGCCTACGGCGCTCGGCGCGGATCCGGTGGACCTCGGCTTTGTCCCCGCGGCGGACGCGCCGGGCGGGCGCGCGATCCTGCTCGTCGTCGACCAGGCGACGGGGAGCGTCGACCTGCTCGACTTGAACCCCTGAGCGTAAGACGACCTCGGCTTAGGGAGCCACGGGCGCCGGTGGTCCTGCGGCGCGCCCGTGTCCGGCCCGCGGAAGTCGCTTCACCTCGCGCGGCAGACATGGTCCACTTAGGACCGGATGGCGAACGGGCTCACGGCGACGGACACGAACGACGTGCAGCTTGCACGTTATGAGGCTGAGCACGGCCGAGTCCGACTCGCCGGTTCGTTGACGACCATCGGCGCCGGTCGATTGCGCGCGGCGCTGCACGAGGCGTTCCGGGTGGGCCCTGTGCGCGAGGTGGACCTGAGCCTCGTCGAGCGGCTCGAAGGTGGCGCTGCCGCCGTCCTCGCGGACGCGTGGTGCGAGGTCGACGCTGATCCACGCCCGCGGTTCGTCGGCGGGGCCGCCCACGTTCGTGACGTGCTCGGCCTCTATGTCGGACCTGACGCGTGCGCGGTGCGCCCGATCCCGAAGCGCCGCGGCTTCTTCGACGAGGTCGGCGCGGCGACGATCGAGATGATCAGAAACGTGCGCGCGCTCCTGGCCTTCATCGGCGAAGCCTCGCTCGCGATCCTCGCCGCGGTGCGCAGGCCATGGACGGTCGCGTGGGGGCAGGTCTCGCGGCAGATGGAGCGCCATGGCGCCGACGGCCTCGCGATCGTCGGGACGATCGGGCTCTTGATCGGGCTCATCACTGCGTTCCAAGCGGCGATCCAGCTGCGCAAGTTCGGCGCAGACACCCTCGTCGCGACGCTCGTCGGTCTCTCGCTGACGCGCGAGCTCGCGCCCTTGATGACCGCGATCGTCGTCGCGGGGCGCTCCGGGGCCGCGATCGCCGCGGAGCTCGGCACGATGAAGGTCTCCGAGGAGGTCGACGCGCTCACGACGATGGGGCTGTGCCCTTATCGCTATCTCGTCTTCCCGCGGCTCCTCGCGCTGCTGCTGGTGTTGCCGTTGTTGACGGCCTTCGCCGACATCGTCGGGCTGCTGGGCGGCGCGCTCGTCGCGATCAGCACCTTGGAGGTCAGCTTGAATGGGTACATCCTCGCGACGCAGGAAGCGCTCGCGCTCCCGGACGTGCTCGGCGGCTTGCTCAAGTCCGTGGCGTTCGGCGGGATCATCGCTCTCGTCGCATGTGAGCGCGGCCTCGCGACCGAGGGCGGCGCGGAGGGGGTCGGCCACGCGACGACCGGAGCGGTCGTGAAGACGCTCTTCTACCTCGTCGTCGCGGACGCAGTGTTCGCGGTCCTCTTTGACCTCTGGGGCATCTGAGCGCGATGATCAAAGTGCGCGACCTCACCATTGGACATGACGGCGTGCCGATCATGGAGCACCTCGACTTCGAGGTGGACCGTGGCGACGTCTTCCTGATCCTCGGCGGCTCCGGCAGTGGCAAGTCGACGCTGCTGCGCCACTTGATCGGGCTGCAGCAGCCGATGCGAGGGTCGATCGAGCTCGCGGGCCTCGGGGACCCGGCGCGCGCGCACGGTCAGCGCCCGAGCTTCGGCGTGATGTTCCAGTCGGGGGCGCTGTTTGGCTCGATGACGCTGGCGCAGAACGTGGCGCTGCCGCTGCAGACTTGGACGGACCTCGACGCAGCGACGATCGCGTCGGTCGTCGGCGGTACGCTGCGGCTCGTCGGCCTCGAAGGCGCGGGCCAGCGCTTGCCGGCCGAGCTCTCGGGCGGCATGAAGAAGCGCGCCGGCATCGCGCGCGCGCTGGCGCTGTCGACGGACCTCTTGTTCCTCGATGAGCCGTCGGCGGGCCTCGACCCGATCAGCGCCGCCGAGCTCGATGAGCTGTTGCTCACTCTGAATCGCTCGCTCGGCCTCACCCTCGTCATCGTGACGCACGAGCTGGAGAGCATCTATCGCATCGGCAGCAGGTGCGTGCTGCTGGACAAGCGCGCGCGCGGCATCCTCGCGCGCGGTGAGCCGCGGCGGCTGCGCGACACGAGCGCTGACCCTTACGTGCGCGCCTTCTTCAACCGGCGACCCTTGGAGGCTCGAGCATGAGCGGCAGCGGCACGAATCACTGGAAGCTCGGGGTCTTTGTCGTCGCGACGGCGACGCTTGGCCTCGGCACGCTGTTCTGGGTCGGCGCGCAGCGCTTCAACAAAGAGACGGTCGAGCGCGTGACGTACTTCGAAGAGTCCGTCCAGGGCCTCGACCTCGGCGCGCCCGTCAAGGTGCGCGGCGTGCCGATCGGAACGGTGGCGAGCATTCGCATCGCGCCCGACGGCAAGCTCGTGGAGGTCAAGGCGCGCATCGAAGCTGACGAGCTCCGGCGCCTGGGGATCCCGGAGGCGAGCCTGACTTCCATGTCGGACGCGGACCTCGCCGGCGACTCGCAGCTGCGCCTCTTCCTCTCGACGACGGGCATCACTGGCGTGAAGTTCATCGAGGCGGACTTCGTCGCGCCCACGACGCCGACGCCGCGCATCTCGTTCACACCGCCGCGCAACTTCATCCCGTCTGGGCCTTCGACGCTCGCGAGCCTCGAAGGGGCTGCGCGTGGGATCGGCGAAGAGCTGCCGCGGACGCTCGCTGCGGCTCGCGACCTCGCGCTGACCTTGGAGGCGCGCGTGGCTGCGATCGATACGCCGGCGCTGAACGCGCGGATCGTGCGGCTGCTGGACGGCGGCGAGCGGCTCTTGGCCAGCGCCGATCAGGTCGTCGGACACCTCGGGCCGAGCGGCGAGGACCTCGTCAGCCAAGTCGGGGGGCTCGTGCAGGACGGGCGCGAAGCGGCGGCCGGGCTGCGCGCGCTGATCGACCGCCTCGGCACGGGCGACGGCCCGGTCGAACGGGCCGCCTCGAGCTTGGTCTCGCTCGCGAACGATGCAGGGACGCTGGTCGATGCCGCGCGCGACATGTTGAACGGCGCGGGGCTCTCGGACACGACGGCTGCGATCCGGGGCACCACGGCGTCCGTCACGGACGCGGCGGCCTCGTTCCAGACCTTGGCCCGAGACCTGCAACCCGCGGCGACTGACCTGCGCGAGACCCTGGGCGACCTGCGCGCAGCGCTGCGCCGCATCGAGGAGCTCGCGGCCTACCTCGAGCGCGATCCTGGCTCGCTCCTGCGCGGGCGCCCGGAGGGCGGACGATGAGATTGACGATGAAACGAATGCTGCCCTCGAAGTGGTGGTGCGCGTGCGCGCTCCTCGTCGCGCCCGCGTGCAGCTTGCTGCCCGACCCGCCGCCTAGGATCCGTTGGTTCTCCGCCGCGCCCGAGCGTGTGTCGGCGATCGATGCTGCGGTGCTCGTGGACGCGCCGGTCGCGCTCCGGCTGCGCAGGGTCACTGCCGCGCGCCATCTGGGCGAGCGGATGGCGTGGCGGACAGGGCAGGAATATGGCTTCCGCGAGCTGGAGCGCTGGACGGAGCTCCCAGAGGCGGTCGTCTCGCGCACGCTCGAGCGCGAGCTCTTTGAGAGTGGCGTGTTCCTGCGCGACGGACGCGCCGTGCTCGCGCTCGACGTGGAGGTGCGGGCATTCGAGGAGGCGCCCGCGGGCTCCGCAGCGCCGCGGCCGCGCGCCTACATCGAGCTCGGCGTCCTGCTCACGGGCGCGGGAGATCGAGCCCTAGTCGACCGCGCAGTGACCGCGTTGGTCGAGCTCGAGGGTGAGGGGCCTGCGGCGCTCGCGCGCGCCATGTGCGCAGCGGTCGGAGCCGTCGCAGCCGAGACCCGTCGGCAGATCGAAGCGGTTGCGGGGGCGTGAGCGGCGGCTCGGGCCGAGTGATGGGCGCGCTCGGCGAGCGCCTAGGTGGCGCCTTGCGTCGCTGGAGCGGGCCGCGACGTGCGTGCGCAGAGATTCCAGGGATTCTCTGTCCATTGTGGTCAGGGTCGAGCAGTTAGGTGCGTTGAGGAGCCGTCGGCTCACCTCCGGCGTGTAGCTCCGCGATGCGCAGCGCGACCTCAGTCGCGCGCGCTCGACCTGACCCAAGCCCCTGTCGTGGCGCCGCCACGGCTCGAGACATCATGTCCCCTCGATTCCACCTGACCTCCGATCCGCGCGCGCTCCGCCTCAGCGCGCTCCCTCTGCTCCCCCTGCTCCTTGTGTCTGCGCCGCTCGCGCTCGCGCAGGAGGCCCCCGACGTCCGCGACAGTGAGGGCGAGGTCGCCCCGGCCCTTTGGGTCAACGGCGACACTCGCACGAACGGCGCAAGCACTTTGACGGCCGAGAAGCTCGCTGAGATCGAGCGCCAGGACGCTGAAGCGCTCGCGCGCTCCGCTGCGGTGCTCCCCCGCGTTGGGGCGAGCGCAGCGCCGCGCGAAGAGCTCGAGAACAAGGCGCTCGTTCACGCTCGCGCCTTCGAGCGCGTGGCCCTCGACACGACCGCGCGGCCGGGTGAGGTCACCGCGGTCGGCCGCGGTTGGAAGGCGCGCTTCGACGGCGCCGGGATCGAGTACACGCCGCGGCTCGGGAAGGCCGCGCCGCAGAGCTACCCGACCAGCTTCGAGCTCTCGCGTGTCACGGTCGGCGGCGAAGTGCTCGCGTTCCGCTCGGGTGTCGTGCGCGCGGAAGACGAGTCGGTGACGCTCGAGCGCGGGTCGCTGCGCGAGGTCTACCACCTCGCGGCCGACACCATCGAGCAGACCTTCGTGTTCGACCACCTCGTTGGCGCGGGGGACCTTGTCGTTCAGATGGCCGTCGACTCCGCGTGGGAAGTCATCCCTGGCGAGGAGCACATCCGGTTCGTGAGCCCGACCTGGGGCGAGCTGCGCTACGGCCGCGCCTATGCGTTGGACGCCGACGGCGACAAGATCGAGATCACCCGTGAATGGACGGGCGACGGCATCGCGTTGACGGTCCCGGCCGCGTTCCTGGCCGGCGCGACGTTGCCGCTCACGATCGACCCGGTGATGGGCGGTCAGTTCACGAACACGTACGGTACGACGGACGATGACTCGAACTGTGACGTCGCGTACGACAGCAGCAGCGGCGTCTACTGGTTCGTCTGGCAGGACTATGTCAGCTCGACCGACTCCGACGTCTATGCCTCCTCGATCAATACAGCGGGCACCCAAGGGTCGACCGTGATCATCGATTCGTCGAGCAACTACTGGGTGACGCCGGCCATCGCCGCGAGCCCGGCGAACAGCAATCTGCTCGTCGTTGCGAGCACCACGCCGAACGGGCCGGGCAGCGCCAACGCAGCGATCGAAGGTCGCTTCATCGACGCGGCCACGCGCACGATGCCGGCGGCGGCGTTCGTGATCGACCAGACGACGCTCAGCTGCGTGAAGCCGGACGTCGGCGGGAGCTGGTATAGCGGGGCCTCGTTCGCGGACTACTGTGTCGTCTGGGAGCGTGAGTGGAACGTAACCGACCACGACATCCTCGCGCGGGTGGTGAACTCCGACGGCACATTCCTGACGGGGACGCTCTCGATCGCGAACAGCGGCGCGGACGACGACTATGCGCCCAAGGTCTCGAAGAGCCGCGGCGACGAGGCGTTCAACGGCGACTACTGGAACATCGCCTGGATCCGCGACGTGAACCAAGACGGTCTCGGGACGCCTTACTTCCACCGCGTCTACTACGACGGGACGTTCGCCGGCGCGACCGAGCAGCTGGCGTTCAACACGGCGCTCGCGAGCAACGTCGACGTGACCTCGACCTTCGATCGCGCCGTCCCGGGGCTCGGAGAGCGGCCCTTTGCCATCACGTTCCAGCGCCAGGTCAACAACGACGACATCTACGCCACGGTCTGTGTCCAGTCCGGCCCGCTGCAGACGCATGACATCTCCATCCTCGAGGACTACGACCAGGCGCTGATCACCCGTCGTCCGAGCATCGCGACGAACGGCACGAGCTTCTTCCTGACCTTCGACGAGCTCTATTGGGGTGCCTCGGCAGGGTCGACGGACTTCGACACCTACGGCCTCTCGGGCAACTTGGCCTACGGCAACGGCACCGCCGGGATCGCGCTGTCGGAGCGCCACCAGCGGCTCCAGTACACCGGCGGTCGGCAGGGCAACGGGGTCGTGTCCTCGCGCTGGGACGGCGGAGGCGCGACGGATGACGCCCTCATGATGTGGGAGGACGCCAACGGTGCGAACGGGTCCACGCTGGTCATGCAGCAGTTCGACTCCGCGACGGCAGATCTCTCCTCGTTCCAAGCCATCGGCGTCCAGTACTGCGACGCGAATGCCCACGCGGACAGCGCGGAGGGTGGCCGCCGGTCGTCCTTCATCTCCAGCCGCGGATCCGCGTCGGTCGGCGCGAGCCAGCAGCTGTGGTGCACCGAGATGAAGCTCAATGCGTTCTCGTACTTCATCGTGTCGCAGAGCACGGGCAACGTGAACATGCCTGGCGCGAGCCAAGGTCGCCTGTGCCTCGGCGGCACGATCGGCCGGGTCGTCGGTGGGTCGATCCTCAACACGGGCGCGTCCGGCACCGTGGCGATCACCTTCAACCCGCTCGTGCTTCCGACGCCGACCGGTTCGTTCTCGGCGTCGCCTGGTCAGACCCTGTACTTCCAGTGCTGGCACCGGGACACCCTCGGCGGCGCTGCGACGTCGAACTTCAGCAACGCCTGCGCGATCACGTTCCTGCCCTGATCGCCCCGACCGCCTCGCTGAGGCCCTGCGGCGCACGTCCTGCGCCGCAGGGCGTCCCGCGGGGCGGTGCGGTCGGATTTCTCAGTTTTTGCGGCAGGATCGCCGCACTCGATACGCCTTCTCCATTGCGGTGGCCCTGAATCCCCCGCAATGGACGTCTTCCGGACTGCCGGGCGACGCCTCCAGGCACTTGCGCGCCCCCTTGCGCCGCCGGGCTCAACCCCGCCGGCGCCTGTGGGGCGCGCTCTCGTAGGAGCCTGCGCCACAGAA
>JAWKUK010000038.1:0-26372 GCA_041398605.1 Planctomycetota bacterium | reverse complement strand
GCAGGGGCAGGAGATCTTCCGCCAGGACCAAGATGGGACAGTACTCGAGAAGGGCTACGACCTCTCGGGAAGAATCCTGACGGACGCGGCGTCAACGCTCGGTACGAACATCGACGACCTCAGCATCGGAACCGACATCGATGGCGCGGTTCGGCTGAAGGAGTTCGCGTATGATGGCCTTGGACGTATGATCACGGCCACTCAGCGCGACGCAACAACCTCGGGAAGCATCGTGGATCAAGTCGAGTACACCTACGGCGAGTGGGGACGCATGACGTCCTTCGCGCAGGATGTGGACTCGGCGGTTACTGGGGGATCAGGGATCGCGGCCCACACCTGCTCGATGGACTACACGAGGTCGTGGGCTGCCACCACCCCTGCGAGCCGAAGCGGTGCCCGTACCGTCATCCCGGCATCGGTAACCTTGCCTGGGGGGACCTTCTACTCCTTCAACCAGGACACGTCGGGCTACCACGAGCATGCTGCGCGTACCAATTCCGTTAAGGATGGAGTGCCGACGATCGTTGCATCCTTCGAGTTCGTCGGCGACAGGCGTGTGTCGAGGCTCGATCTGCACGTGCACGACTTCGTCATGGACTATTCGGACGGAGCAGGGGGCGGATCTTATGCCGACTGGGATCAGTTCAATCGCGTCATCGAGGACGAGTGGTATAAGGACCTCGCGACCGATCGCACCTTCCTACATCGCCAGTACACGCTGGACGAAGGCGGGTTCATTGAGGAGATCTACGATTACATCGAGAAGAACACGTCCAACGTGCGCCAGATGGACACTCTGCTGACGATGGACGGACTCAACCGGCTCACGAACCTGCAGCGCGGCACGCTTAGCGGTACGATCAGCAACGAGACGATGGAGTGGACGCGCACCCTCGACGCGGTCGGCAACATGTCCAACTACAAGCTCGATTGGACTGGTGACAACGACTACGTCGACGCTGACGAATATGATTCAGATGTGACGTTCAGTGCTGCCAACGAGATCGAGGAGATCGACGCAGTTGGTGCAACGTACTCGAAGTCAGGAATGTTGTTGGATGACCTAAGGCTCGATTACGTCTACGACGCGTGGGGTCGTATTGTCGAAGTGAAGAACGCGACAGGTGGTGCCGCTCTGGCACTTTATCGGCGAAGCGCGGCTGACCACTTGATTGGCGAGCAGCTCGACCGCGATTTGGACCTGGACATCGACGCCAATGATTATTGGGAGTACTTCCTAACGCGTCCATCGGACATGGGAATGCTCGCTAGTTTCCGCGGGTCGGACGCCGATCCGTTGGTCGAACGGCTGTGGCTAGCCGAGCTACACTCGAAAGCAACTGGCAGCTTCGGCGCCTCTGCCGTGCTTGAGAGCCGCGATGACGACTACGACGGAGCGGGCGATCGCGAGACCGTACTCTTCATCGACCGCACCGGCTCGGTGATTGGATGCTACGGTGATGACCCCTCGGCCGGAAAGCAAGTCGAGCGGCTGTTCTACAACATGACTAGCCAGCCCGTCCTCATGCCTTGGGGGGATGTCGACGGTGACGGGGATTCCGACGCATCCGATACTGGCTGGGTCAATATCCTCTGGTCCTTCAGCCTTTACGACGTCAGAGCGGACCTGGATCTTGACGGCGATGTCGATTCGATCGACTACGCAGCGCACGCTTCCTGGGCGGGCGGAGTCCAAGTATCCAATGACGCCAATTGCCTAAGCTCGCGCGCCCATCACACCCGATTTGGAATATTGCATGCACACCATCGTGGCATGCAATCTACGTTCGGCACTTGGACGACACGTGGATCGGGAATTCACCTCGATGGAGGAAATCTCTACACTGCGTCGCAATTCAATAACATGGTCATTGGTGGCGGCTTGCAGCGCGGCCCTCTGCGATTTACCTCAGTTGGCGACCCGGGTCAGGGCCAGCATAGTCCTATGGCACTTGCTGCGCTTGAGACCTGTCAAGGAGACGAGCCAGGTGTCGTGCAGGGGTTTGAAGCATTCCCGATTATCGACCCAAGCGGTGTTGTGCCGGCGGGGGTCCGACAGGCCCAAAACCGTCGGATTCCGAGCAATCATGATGACAGCTATTTCGTGGTCGCTTTGAACTTCCTGACGACCAATAATGACGCGGAAAATAATCCTTGCGGCAGCAAACCTTGCCAATGGAACCTCCAATGGGCGATTTTTGTATGGCAGTATGAGGCGGATGGGTCCGGGCCGAAACGCGTAGAGGTAGATTCCATTCAGTACAAAGAATGGCATGGTAGAGGGGATTGGCCACGGACTACGCAAGGAGGAAGCCCGCCCGGGAGTGTCATAAATGTTAACCCTCCTAATAGCGATCAAGCCGGGGGAAGCGAACCCCATGGATCAGCAGACCTCGAAGCCGCTTGCACAGGAGGAAGCGGTCCCTGGAACTCCAGTTGCGTGGATTATACAATCCAAATGGAGGGAGCACCATTCGGTGGCCATTCGGCCAGCTTCACGTTGAGGTTCTGTTGCCGTTGCTACGCTCAACTGTAACGCACGACTGAGGATTCTGTGATGCTGTACTCGCAATTAATGCCAGCGCGCTGGACGATTTCCCAGAATGCAACTAGGTTCCGTCGCTGGACGATAGCCTTTATGAACCCTTTCTTGATTCGGGCGCTACTGCTCGCTTTCGTCGCAAATACAGCGATATCGTTGGGGCAGCGTGCAGAGGTGGAAGATGTTGAGAAGCGGGCATTCGGAGCTGGTAGGCATGTCCAGCTACTTGCGAATGGCGTTGGAGGCCCCATCTTCGCAACGGCCTCCAACGTAATTACGGGGAACTACCCCAACTTCATGAGCCAGCGCGCGAGAGTGGAAGTGATTTATGACGGCATGGAAGCTCAGCGAGTGCAGATGGATGTCCCTTTTGCGTTATTGCAGGAACCGACATGGTCTACGCTTCCGACCTGGCGATTTATCGATGGCGAGAAGGCGAGCCTTCTGGGCTGTGTGGATCGCAAGAGCGGGCGATTTGTGCTCTTCTCATTCCCTGATGGACGGGAATTGCTTAGGTGCGAGCGCATCGAGTCGATTGAGGACAGTTCGACCGAACGCGATCGTGCGCTGGTCTTATTGCGCAAGAAAGATGGACTGGTAGTAGTCTCTACTGAGGGTCGCAAGCATGCCTCGACCTCGGTCATGAAGTCGCCGGATGATTTGAATTACATCTCTGCTTGTTTTGCTCCCCAATCTCGCTACGAGCATCCGCGAGCCATCGCCCTCGTTTCGGCGGACAATTACAGCACGACTCTTCTTGAACTCGACATTGATTCCGATGCGGCAGGATGGTATACCACGCCACTCAAGGCTCCGACTTCGGGGCAGGCACGCATTGATGCGACAGGCGTCGGTGCACAGGTGTTTGTCGTCGTTTCGGATCCGCTATGGAAAGATAATGTAGGTCGAGTTGCCATGATGCGAATCGGGGGGGAACCATGCTTATTTTTCGATAGCGGCCCTGCCTTGAGTAAGCGGAACTATCCGTGCAACTACGGTCAAAGTATCGGCTTCGTTGGAGACGTAGATGGGGACAAGGTGCCAGACATCTGTGTAGCCTGGCCATTTGCCCCTTCTTCCGGCGTCGACATTGTGTCCGGTAGGACCGGCACTGAATTCAGCAGCTGGAGGTCTCCGCCTTTTCAAAGTGCCGGCCATTGGCTCTCTACTGATTGCGGAATTGGAGTGATCTTGGTGGGCGGTACCGTCAATCGGGCCTTTCCAGAGAATATAACGGAGAGTGGCCGTGTCTGGTTGCTAAGTGCACCTTCATTGAAGCTCGTCGCCGAATGGGAATTCCCCGGAGCACCGGAGTACGCCAAGAAATGAGAGCATCTGTCAATTCCTGAAGTCCAGACCTTGATCCAACGTCTGTTAGTAGTGCAGCAACACTCCGCAGAGATCGAGCTCCGGCAAGCCCCACACGGAGAGCCCTTTCCCCGGCGGAGTCAGCCGGAGCGCGGTAGGCCGATGCTGGCGGGCAGCAACGCGGCGCTTGAGGTATCGGGGCGCGTGCAGATTCAGGGGGCCCAGTTATCCTGACGCAGGAATGGAATGAGGAACTCGCGTGGAGGCACGGAGCGTAGGTCCAGCGAGTTGTTCCGCGCTGCGCTACGACGGGATGGCGGCCATACTCGCGTGGCCGGTTCACACGGCGTCACGTCGAGAGCCTAAACGACGCATACTGTGGGATATGCGACCTTCTCCGCGCCGGTGCCCCGTGACCGCAGGTTGACCGCTCCGGGGCCCGCGGGCCGATCGCTCCTCCTCTGGGCCGAGGGCGCATCGATGAGGGGGCGTGACCGGAAGTAGACCGCAGGGGATCCCGCGGCGGCCGCGCCTGGACCCAACGTCCCGCTCGGCACCTGGCTCGCCGCACCCGTCGCCGTGACCGGCAGTAGACCGCCCTAGGCTCTTCCGGCGGGGCCAGCGCCGGTGGTGAGGCTCACCCTCGGGAGCGCCGCGCGTCGCGCCCCGAGCCCTCGGGCGTAACCGCTGGTTGACCGCAACGCGGCTCTCGGGCTGCTCTCAGGTGGGCCGAGCCGTGGGTCCCGACGGTGGTGTCCACACCCCGTCGGCGGCGTCCCCGGGACCCCCTCCCCGAGGGGCATATTCACTTCAGGTCAAGTGTACCGTTGGTATACCGCTGGTATACCGATTTCGGGCCTCTCCGGAAGCCGCGATCGAGGGCGACTCGCAGAAGAAATCGGCCTTGGCGGGCCCAAGAAGGCCGATTCTCGCGCGTGACCGCGGTCACGAAATCGCCGCTTTGGTCGTAAGCGTCCCTCGCGCGCGAGAGCACGCCCTTCCCCGGCCTTGATCCGGTGCCCATGCTCCGGGCATGTCCAGTATCGACCTCGGCCCCCGGCCTGACGACCCGTCGCTCCTCGCGAGCTGGTACCGCTCCGCGCTCGCGCTCCAAGCTCGGTCGCGCCTCAGCGTCGCTGCGTTCGCAGAGCGCATCGGCGTGAGCCCCGCCACCCTGTACCTCTGGCGTCGCCGCCAGGAAGCTGAACAGCGGGTGTCGCCCGCTTCGTCGAAGCGGCCTAGCGATGGCGAAGCCCAGCTTCTGCAGGTGCGGATCGCCGTCGACCCCGCTCGCAGCGCCGACCCCCTTACGGTGAAACTCGGCAACGGGATCGCGATCGAGGTGCCTTCGTCGTTCGACCCCGACTCACTGCGACAGCTCGTCGGGGTACTGCACGGATGCTGAGCCTCTTCAACGGACGCGTCTTCCTCGTGCTAGGCGCGACAGACATGCGGAAGTCGTTCGACACGCTCTCGGGCGTCGTGCGCAATCGACTCGGCGCCGAGCCGATGGACCGCGACACGTTCGTGTTCTGCAACCAGCATCGAACGCGCCTCAAGATCTTGGCTTACGACGAGTCCGGAGTGTGGGTACTCGCGAAGCGCCTTGACCGCGGCACATTCTCATGGCCGTCCTCGACGTCCGACGCGCCAGCTCTGGAGTACGGCATCGAGCAGCTCGTCCTTCTGCTTCGAGGGTTCGATGCTCAGGAGCTTCGTCCGCGCCGATGGCGACGCCGCGAGATCGATGCGAGCCGAGATTCGGCAAGTTCGAGGGAACCGAACCTCGCGCCCGTTCGTTGATCCATCGTGCACTCGACAGAGCGTCGCCCCCTCGAACTGGACATCGCCGAGTTGCGAGTCCAGTTGAAGGAGCGCGAAGCGATGCTCGTCGATCGCGACGAGACCATCGCTCGACTGATCCGTGACCTGGCGTTGCTACGAAGCGAGCTCGCGCGCCTTCTATCAGGCGGGCGCCGCGACGACGCCACGGCTCCCGGCCAGGGCCTGCTCTTCGGCGAGCTCAACTTGCTCGAAGTCGCTCCGGCAGCCGAGTCGACGGCGGCCGATCCCAAGGCCGAGGAGCCCACGAATCCGAAGCAGGGCTCCGACGACGAGAAGCCGAAACGCAGGACGAAGCGGCTCGACCTCTCGTTCCTGCCGCGCGAAGAGGTGGTCCACGAACTGCCCGCGGAGCAGCGCCACTGCCCAGTAACTGGCCTGCCGTTGGTCGTGGTCGGCGAGAAGGTGCAAGAGGAGCTCGTCCACGAACGGGCGAAGCTGAAGGTGCGGGTTCACCGCAGGCATGTGTACGGTCCATCGCCGGCCGACGCCGCCGAGCGCAAGATCGATTCGATCGTCGCGCCGATGCCTCCGATGCCGATCGACGGCTGCGTCGCTGGCGCGAGCTTCATCGCGGCTCTCCTCACGAACAAGCAGGAGGACCACCTCCCCCTGTACCGGCAGGAGCTGATCTTCCAGCGCTACGGTCTACTCCTGCCACGGCGCCTGACGTGCGAGTGGAGTGCACGCGGCGGCGAACTGCTCGAGCCGATCGTCGACGCGATGTTCTCCGAGCTCTGCGCCGCGGAGATCCACCAGCTCGACGACACGCCCGTGAAGTGCCAGGGTGGGAAGGGCGGCAAGATGCGGCAAGCCCGCATGTGGGTCTTCTCCAGCCCCGAGTCGCCGAACATCGTCTTCAAGTTCACGCGCGGCCGTGCAGCGGACGAGGTCGTGCCGTTCCTGGACTCGCGAGCGGGCTACCTGGTCGGCGACGGCCTCCAAGTGAACAAGAGTGCCGCAGAGAAGGCGGGCGGGACGCTCGTCATCTGCGGCTGCTGGGCGCACGCCTTCCGAAAGTTCCGCGACGCGCTGAAGTCGGACCGCGCTGTCGCGGAGCTCTTCATGCACGACATCGGCGATCTCTTCGACATCGAGCGCGATGCCGACAAGTCGGGGGTCGCGCCGAGTGAACGGCTGCGGATGAGGATGGCGCGTGCGCCGGTGATCCTCGAGCGCATGTTCGTTCGGCTCGAGAACTGGCGCTCGAGGCACAGCGAGTCCAGCTCGCTGGGCAAGGCGCTGACGTACCTCGAGAATCAGTGGGATCCGCTGGGTCAGTTCCTGACTCACGGAGTCGTGCCGCTCGAGAACAACCGATGCGAGCGAGCAATCCGACCGATCGCGATCGGCCGGCGCAACTGGCTGTTCCTGGGCTCCGAACGCGGTGGTCGCGCGGCCGCCGTCGTGGCGTCGTTGGTCGCGACCTGTCGCGCGCTGAAGATCGACACGGAGCAGTACCTCACCGACGTGCTGGCGCGGATCCGCGTCACCGCGAGCGACCGCGTCGTGGAGTTGACTCCCGCACGATGGCTGGCCGCCCGAGGCGCGGCCGCCGACGGTCTCCCGGCGGCGTAAGTCGGTAGGCGGCTGGCGCTGGGCCGTCGGCTCTGTAGGAGCTCCGAGGTCGACGGAGCCGAGGTGTCTGCGTCGACGATGGCGCCGAGGGTTCCGTGCTGGATCCACCGCTCTCGGCGGGCATGCGCGCTGTGCTGGCGCACGCGGTCGCCGTCACCGGTGGTGGCCCGCCTCGTCGGCATGCGCGGCAGGGCCACCGCGGGACCGACCTACCCCCTTAGAGCGAGCGCATCGCGCCGATTCCATAGGCTCCTCGGAGCCGCGACGGACGCATACCTTTGGTCAACTAGCGGTCACGCTACCTCGCATTGAATGCGCATTCCTTGAGCGGTGCTCGCTGGACGGAACCAAGTGCACCCCAATCTCAGGCCTGAAGAGCGCTAGCCCATTGAACTCCCTGCCGTAATGGCATAACGTTCCAGCCGACAGCGGCCACTGTCCAAGTCTCCCGTCCAAGCGCGCCGCCGCGACCCCGTCGCCCCAATGGGGCAGGAACTGCGACTTGGACAAGACGACCCTCGCCGTCGAGTGGGTACCCCTCGACCGCCTGCGGGAGAACCCCGCGAACCCGCGCCGGAACGATGCCGCCGTACCGCACGTCGCGGCGTCCCTGAAGCGCTTCGGGTGGCGCCAGCCCCTCGTGGCCAAGCCCGACGGCGAGCTAATCGCCGGCCACACGCGCTGGAAGGCGGCGCGCAGCCTCTCCATGCGAGAGGTGCCCGTGGTCTGGTTCGAGGGCTCGGCGCTCGAGGCGACCGCGTTCGGCATCGCCGACAACCGCACGGCCGAGTTCGCCGAGTGGGACGAGGGCGCGCTGGCCCAGCTCCTCGCCGAGCTCCGCGACGAGGACGCCCTCGACGGCGTCGGCTTCGACGAGGCCGACATCGATGCGCTCCTGGCAGAGCTCGAGGACAGCGCTCCCCGCGACGTCGACGACCCCGGTCCGCCCGAACCCGCGGCCGTCGCCGTCTCGCGGCCGGGGGACCTGTGGCTGCTCGGGGAGCATCGCCTCCTGTGCGGTGACTCCACGCAGCCCGCCTCCTACGCGCGCGTCCTCGCCGGCGAGCGGGCCCAGCTCCTCTCGACGGACCCGCCCTACTGCGTCGACTACGACGGCACCGGTCGCCCGGGCGGCGCGGGCAAGGACTGGAGCCATGTCTACCGCGAGAAGGAGATCCCTGACCTCGGGGTCTTCCTCGAGGTGGTCCTCGACGCCGCCCTCCCGCAGCTCGCCGAGGACGCCGCGATCTACATGTGGCATGCGCACGTCAAGCAGCCGGTGATCGCCGGCGTGTTCGAGCGCAAGGGTCTCCTCCTGCACCAGGTGATCGTCTGGACGAAGCCGGTCGGCACCTTCGGCCACAGCCACTACCGCTGGCGCCATGAGCCCTGCGCGTTCGGGTGGCAGAAGGGCCACAAGCCGCGTCGCCTCGGCGCCCAGCTCGACACCGTCTGGGAAGCGGACTGGGAAGGGAAGGCGCGGCCCGTTGGCGCCGAGCACCCGACCCAGAAGCCGACCCGGGTGTTCGAGATCCCGATGGAGCAGCACACCACCGCGCGCGAGATCGTGCTCGAGCCGTTCTCGGGCAGCGGCTCGCAGATCATCGCGGCCGAGAAGCTCCGGCGGCGCTGCTGTGCCATCGAGAAGCAGCCGGTGTTCGTCGACGTCGCGATCCGCCGCTGGCAGTTGGCGACGGGACAGGAAGCCAAACTGGAAGCCGGAGGAGCGACCTTCGCGGAGGTGACCGAGGAGCGCGGCCCGTGACTCGGAAGATCCCCGAGGAGGCGTTCGAGACCTACTACGCCCTCGGCGCCGAGCGCTCCTACCAAGCCATCGCCGAGCGCTACGACGTGTCGAAGGGCGCGGTGGTGAAGCATGCCACTCGGGAGCGCTGGCAGGAACGCATTCGCGAGCGCGAGGCGCGGGCGCGGGCCCGAGCCGACCAGGAGGCGGTCGAGTCCATCGAGGCTGTCAACCGCCGGCACCTGAAGGCCGTTCGCGCGGTCCAGGCGAAGGCGCTCGAGGCCCTGCGCAGCATGTCGATCGAGAGCGCGATGGACGCCGTGCGCGCGCTCGACCTGGCGATCAAGCAGGAACGGCTGGTAATCGGGGAGCCGACGGACCGCTCGGCGGTGAGCGTCGAGGACGTGATCCGGCGCGAGTACGACCGGTGGATCTCGAACGAGGAGGAGTAGGCACATGGTCAAGGGCAAGCGGCCGGCACTGAACAAGCTCGCGTTCTTCCGAGACATCGGCTACGAGCCGCACGACGGCCAGCTCGACGTCCACATGTCGCGCGCGCCCCGCCGGGTGGTGGCGTGTGGCGTGCGCTGGGGGAAGACGATCTGCGCGGCCCACGAGGCGATCGCGGCGGCCATGGAGCCGCTCGAGCGCTCGGTCGGATGGGTCGTCGCGCCCACCTACGATCTCGCCGACCGGGTCTTCCGCGAGCTGCAGGTCATCGCAGCGCTGAAGCTCAAGCACCGGGTCGTGACGATGAAGGAGCACGATCGTCGCCTCGTCATCCGGCGGATAGGATTTCCAAACAGCCAGTTCTGGACACGCATGTCGGTTGTGTGGGCCCGGAGGGGCCCAATACGAGACATGTTGCCCTGGGAGTTGGCCGCACGTGGGTCATGGGGACCCCGGTCGCAGGCTGACGCGGTCGACCCAACCGACGCAGGAGCCCTTGGAGAGGGCCCCAAGGCGGGTGCGCAAGCCGTCGCGATACGAAGGGGCCCGCCGCGGTCGCTCGTGGGTGACCGGGACGGGGGCAGACCTCTCTCGGAGTCGAGCGCTCGGGCGAGCGACGGGAGGCTTGGTCAGGGCGCCATGGACCGAGGCACCCCGTTCGTGCGACTACGGCTCGCTACCAGGCGAAGTCGAGCTGCGGTGGTTCACGCGCAGGCGCGACCGGCAGGGGCTCGGTAGGGAGACCGAGGTGTGCCAGGAGTCGAGCGATGGTTGGACCATCCGAGATGGCCGCGAGCATGACGCGGCGCGAGCCGCAGCGAGGGCACCTGAGGACATCCTTCGACCACACCCTCATCATCAGGTCGGCCCAGCTGAACTTCGGCCCCCCGCTGGGTTGATTCGGCGCAGCACCGGCCGCTTCGCAACGACTTGGCCGTGAGGACGGCGGGCGAAGCACGACGTGGTCACGTAGCGGCGATGCGGGAGCCAGGCAGCCATGGTAGGTCAACTGGTGTTCCCGTACGTGCGGTACCAACGCGGCGAGCCGGCCGATGAAGGTCAGCGGGTCGAACACGAACCCGCGGGTACCGTCGCGCCAAGGGCGACGCAGGTTCCAGAGGACCTTGCCGTCCTCGCGCAACATGAGGCGGCCCTGGGCCAGTGGCGGGCGCGCCATGTAGCGGATCAGGCGCTCCAGCGCGTCGCGGTCGTCCGCCTCGATTCGTGTCGCGGCATGGAGCGAGTACCCGTTGGCGCTCGCGACGAGCGCACCACGCGGCAGCTCCAGCGCTTCGCGCTTCGCCGACGCGCCCTCCCGTTCGACGAGCCTCGGCACCTTCTTGGTGGAGTTGTCACCGGCGACGGTCTGCGACAAGAGCGACGCGGACCAGAGCCCCGGTAGCGCCGAGTCCTCGTACCCCTCGAGCAGCTCGGGGTCCGCGCCGTCGCGGGCGAGCAGGCCGCGTGCGCGGAGGACGCGCTCGATCCGGGCCTGGGCATCGGCCTGCACACGCGCGACGTCGAGGTCGGTCAGTGGGGGAGCCGGATGGAACGTCGGGACCGCGCCCGGGCGTTCGGTGACGTACACGCCATCGATCACGAGCGCATGGAAGTGTGGGTTGACCTGGAGCGCCGATCCGAATTTCTGCAGGAAGTTGACTGCACCGGGGTGCGCGTAGGACTCCGGCCCGAGGACGTGCCCCGCAGCCCTGGCCACGCGCACATGATGTGCGAACACCGCGCCCAGGAACGCGCTCGCAACGGTGCGGCAGAGGTCCGGGTTCGCGATCAGCCGAAAGCGCAGCTCCCAAGGGAGCGACAACACCCACTGCCGCACCGGCACGTACGGGACCACGTTGCTCGAGAGGTGCGCGGCAACCTCGGCCATACGCCTGCCACAGCATGACGGGCAGAACCCGCGCCCCTTGCACGAGAACGCGACCAGGTGGTCCAGCGCGCAGCTCTGGCAGCGCACGCGCCAGAAGCCGTGCGCGAGGTCGCCGCACGTGATCGCGGCGCGCAGCTCGCGTTCGACGTGGGCTGGCAGGGTCCGGCCTCCGTGTGTGTCGACGAAGCGCGCGAGGAAGGTCTCGAGGTGCTCGCGCAGCACACGATGTACGACGCTGCGCGACGGATCGCGCTGCACGACGTCAGTCGTGCAAGGCTCGTCGTCGCTCGCGGCGCGCAGGGGGCGCCCGACCCAGGAACGGCTCGTCGACTCCAACCCGACCGAGACCGCACGCGGGGACGCGCGGTGTCATTCGACTCCGACCGAGCGTTGTGATACCCCTTCCGGGCGACGGGCTCAAGCAACGTCCGGCAGTCCAGGGGCGGACCGGTCGGGCGGAGCTGGTGCGGGGCCCTCCCCGCGCTGCTCCACGCCCTCGCCGGCCGACACATCGCCCCCCCATGAACGACTCCGAGCACGATTCCGACCACGCCTCCGGCCCGCGGCCCTTCGGCTTCCTGCCCGAGGACGTCCCCGCGACGCCCCGGCGGCGGTCCGGGGCCGGTGATCCGACCCAGGATCCCCGGACCCGCGGCAAGGTCGGCGCGCGCGAGGCCAACGCGGCCGCCGAGCGGGCGCGGGGGAAGCGGGGCGGAGAGGGCGCGTCAGGGAACGAGGACGTCGAGCTGGCGTCCGAGCGGATCGATCGGGGAACGCCATTCGGTTTCGGCGCGTTGCCCGAGGACGAGGGCGAGCGCCACGTGCGGCGGCCGTGGGACGAGGAGGAGGGCGTACCCGCCCGCGAGACCCGGAAGGAATCGGCCGGTGGCGGGCGCCGCAAGAAACGGGAGGGCGGTGCGGGCGGCGATGCCGCGGCAGCGGAGCCCGCCGGCGCCGATGCGGGCGGCCGGGGCGCCAAGCACCCTGCCGCGCCCCGGAACGAGCGCAAGCCGCGCGGCGGGGCGCCGCGGAAGGGCCGCCAGGAGCCGGGCGTGTCCCCCACCGGGACCCGTCCGTGGCCCGTCGATCCCGAGGCGCCGGCGCCGCGGGTGGACGAGGTCGAGGCGGAGGTCGAGCCGGCCTCGCTGGGGACCCCACAGACATCCCCTCTGGCCGCGTCCCTGCCGAGCTCCGCCGCCCCCGACCACCCGGCGGTCCTGATCGACGACGACGCGCTGCCGGTGCCGCCCAGCGCCGAGGAGCACTCGACCGCCGTGGCACGCGCCGCCGCCCACGTCACCGAGTACGCGCCGGACGGGCGCATCGTGAAGTGGAAGGGGTACACCCTGTCGCGCTTCCAGTTGCAGGCGATCGACGCGATCCGGCGGGGCTGCAATGTGCTCGTGTCGGCGCCCACGGGGGCGGGGAAGACGCTCGTCGCCGAGTACGCGATCGAGGACGCCGTGCGCCAGGGCAAGCGGTGCATCTACACCGCCCCCATCAAGGCGCTGTCGAACCAGAAGTACCGCGACTTCCGCGACGACCCCGACATCGACGTCGGCCTGATGACGGGCGACGTCACGATGCACCCGGAGGGCCGGGTGCTGATCATGACGACGGAGATCCTGCGCAACGCGATCTTCGAGAACCCGCGGCTGTTGCACGACGTCGCGTACGTGATCTTCGACGAGGTCCACTACCTGGACGACAAGGAGCGCGGGACGGTGTGGGAGGAGAGCCTGATCTTCCTGCCGCCCGGGATCCGCGTCATCGCGCTGTCGGCGACGATCCAGAACGTCGAGGAGCTGGGCAACTGGGTCCAGCACGTGCGGACCGAGGACAACGTGGTCATCAAGGACTCGCGGCGGCCCGTGCCGTTGTCCCACTGGGTCCACACGACGCTCAGCGGCACGTTCGACGCGGGCAGCGTCGATCGCGCGCGCAAGCGCGAGGCGCGCGAGGCCGATCGGCTGGGCCCGCGGCGCAGCCGCTCGACCCGCGCCGGCGGCCGACGTCGTGGCGCGCGTGGTGGCGGGCGGAACCGGCGCGAGGAGGAGGGCTTCGAGCCCTTCCGCCTGTTCGACGAGCTGATCGAACGCGAGATGCTGCCGGCGCTGATCTTCTCGTTCAGCCGCAAGGACTGCGAGCGGCTGGCGCGGCGCGTGGCGCGGCGCGGTTTGCTGGATCGCGAGGAGACTGCGCGGATGGAGGTCTTGCAGGAGGAGCTGGTGCAGCTCTTCCAGTTGGGCCGTGGGCACTTGCGGGGTGAGCTCTTCCAGATGACCCGCGCGGGCGTCGGGTACCACCACGCGGGGATGTTGCCTGTCTACAAGGAGGTCGTCGAGCGGATGTTCACGGCGGGCCTCCTGAAGATGCTGTTCACGACCGAGACGTTCGCCCTGGGCATCAACATGCCCGCGAAGGCCGTCGTGTTCCACGGGCTGAAGAAGTTCGACGGGGTGACGTTCGACTGGCTGCGGACGCGCGACTACATGCAGATGGCGGGCCGCGCGGGGCGCCAGGGGATCGACGACAAGGGCTTCGTGTTCCAGCTGCTGTCGACCAGCGAGCTGCAGGAGGCCCCGGTGAAGGCGTGGATCTCGGGCTCACCCGAGCCGGTGATGAGCCGGTTCCACATGAACTACTCGACGCTGTTGCACCTGGTGAAGAAGCTGGGCCGCCAGCAGGTGCACGTGGCGTGGGAGAAGAGCTTCGCGGCGTGGCAGGGGCGCGAGAAAAATGCCAAGGCGCGCGAGAAGCAGCTGAAGATTCAGCGGCGGATCATCGACCGGCACTTCCAGATGCTGGAGCAGCTGGGGTACCTGGACGGGGACCTCCTCACCCCCCGCGGCGAGCTGGCGAAGATGCTGCCGGGCTACGAGCTGCAACTGACCGAGCTGCTCTTCCGCGGCGTCCTGGAGAACGTGCCCGCCCGCGGCCTCGCCTTGATCGCCGTCGCGATGATCTACGAGGAGCGCCGCGCCGCGAACCGCCCGTACATCCCGCACAAGCTGTTCGGCCCCCTACGCGCGGAGGTCGACGCGGTGATCGGCGACCTGTGCCAAGCCGAAGCCGCGTTCGGCATCGGCCCGTCGATGAAACGCGCGGACTGGGGCCTGACCCAAGCAACGCTGGACTGGTTCGGCGGCGCGTCGATGGACGACCTGGAGGACGACCTGGGTGTCAACGCCGGGGACGTGTGCCGGGTGCTGCGGATGGCGATCCAACTGCTGCGGAACGTGCGCAGGTCGATCGACAAGAAGTGGGACCTGGCGGAGAAGCTCGAGGAGGCGGCGCTGGCGCTGAATCGGGATGAGGTGGATGCGCGGAGGCAGTTGGAGCTGGGATAGCACTGCAGCCTCCGAGATGCACCGAGCTCGTGCCCCCCACCCGGAGGGGCACGAGCTCGGTAGCTAGGACAAGAGGGGACGTGCCTCGTCAGCAGTACCCGTCTCGCCAATCAAGGCCAACGCTACTACGCCACAGTAGGGGGCGCGCCTGCCGCCGGAGCGTCGCCTTCGAAGAAGCTCCTCAGCCACGAGAAGACCGCCTCGACCTTGGCTCGAACCCACTGGTGTGCGGACTCGACCACGTCGGTTGCGAAGGGCAGTGTCTTCTGAAGCCACGCGAAGAGTTCGTCGACGCGCTCGTCCACCCAGCCCTGCGCGCGTTGGAGCAGGCGAAGGAAGTTGTATTCATCCCAGAGTTTCTGTCCGTTGTTCATCGCGGCTCTCCTGGTGTCTCTCGTTGCTTGCTGGTAACCTTGGGCGGCGTGCCCAGGTCGTGCCAGATCTTGCCCATACGCAACACCGTACGTCAACGCAAAAATCTCCTTCTCGCTCAAGAAACGAGTCTCAAAATGAACCCCACAGGCATGCAACGCGTCTTCGGGAAGGTGGTGGAAGGTCTTCGCAGCTTTAGGGGGCTCACTCAGGCCGCCCTCGCAGAGAGCGCGGGCGTCTCCACAGCCGCGATTAGCCGTCTGGAGAAGGGGGAATCGAACCCCACGCTTACCACCTTGCTCGGACTTGCCAAGGGGCTGGACCTAACCCCCGCGGAACTGCTGGAGGCATACCAAGTGGGGCTCGAAGGCGCGGAGAAGAGCCTTGCAATGCATGGCCCAGAGAAGGGGTCTGGTGACTTCTTCGACTTCACGTGGATCACGGCTGCGGCCGCTGGGGTCCTGGGCGGGCTTGCCGTGTTCATGTCGACTCGGAAGTAGCACACTGGACCCTCGAAGCGTGCGCGGGCTCGCCTCCGCCGAGGAGACTCAGAACAGGCCTGCGACCGGATCCAGCCTGCCGGGCCGAGTACGAAGTCGGGTCTTCAGGAAGTCGTGTGGATTGACTTGTTATGAGACACTGCGGCCGCCCGTCGCTGCACGGCGGCTCCGCGCGGACAACCGTCGCGCCCTCCGGCAGACCTACGGGCACGCCGGCTGCGGAGCGCTCTGCTCGCCGATCCGCCCCTGCCCGTCAGGCGGAGTGTCCGACCCCGGCCCGCCCGCGGAGACGCGAGCGGGCTGGCCGGGGTCGAAGCGTGGGTTCAAGTCGGGAAGCTGTCCGCCTTCGGCCAGGTCGAGGATGCCATCTCCGATCGGCCACGCCCACGGCCGACTGTCGCGGCACCCACACAAGAGCCGAAAGCGCCACAAAGTCGCTCCATGCACTCGCAGCGGCTGGCGCGGATGCCACACCGGTTCGCCTCGCACGGTAGCAAATCGCAAGGAGACCGCGTGGTCTAAGGTGTTCCAGGAGATGTCCTTGGTGAGAGGCGGCGCAGATTTCGAGAGGACGTGCGGCCCCTAGTTAGTTCGAGATATTGTCAAATCCTGTGGACGAGAATCTTGAGCGTCACGCGGCGACCTTGATGCCGTTCTTGAAGATGACGCCTCGAATGATGTCACCGAGGAGTGCGTGTCCATCGAGCTTCCGCCACTTGCGCTCGGCGGCTTGAGCTAGCTTGAAGACCATCGCCAGGCACGCAGCTCGCGAGCCGGCTCCCTTGGTCCTCGTGGTTCTGAGCCGCACCGTCGCAAAGGTCGACTCGATGGGGTTCGTGGTGCGAAGGTGCTTCCAGTGCTCGGCCGGGAAGTCGTAGAAGGCGAGCAGCTCGACTCGGTCCTTCGCCAGACACGCGGTCGCCTTCGGGTACTTGGCTTCGAACTTGGAGATGAAGAGGTCGAACGCTGCTGTGGCTGCTTCACGAGTCTCCGCCTGCCAGATCTCCTGGAGCGCCTGCTTCATCTTGGGCTGGACCGACTTCGGCACCTTGTTCAGGACGTTCCCGGACTTGTGGAACCAGCAGCGCTGATGCCGGGCGTCCGGCCATACCTGAGGAATCGCCTTCCAGAGCCCGAGAGCGCCGTCCGCGATGATCAGTTCGGGTGGTGCTTCGAGGCCACGAGCCTTGAGGTCGAGGAGCACCTCCTTCCACGACTGCTCACTCTCCCGCACCCCATCTTCAACCGCGACGAGCTCCTTCGTGCCGTCCTCGGTGGCGCCCATCACGACGAGGATGCAAGGCTTCCCGTCCTCGAGGCGCACGTTGCAGTGGATGCCGTCCATCCACATGTACACGTACCGCTTCCCAGCCAGGCTGCGCTTGTTCCAGGCGGCGAAGTCGTCCTCCCAGATCTTCTTCAGGCGAACGATCGTCGTCGCCGAGAGGCCGGGCGCGTCGGGACCGACCAGGGCCTGGAGTGCCTCGTTGAAGTCTCCAGTGGAGATGCCCTTGAGGTACAGCCAGGGCAGCAACTCTTCGATGCTCTTGCTGCGGCGCAGGTACGGCGGGAGAAGGGAGCTCTCGAAGCGAAGCCGGTTCCCCTCGACGTCGACACGTCGGTCGTCGACCCGTGGACGCGACACGGGGATCGGGCCGATGCCGGTCTGGATCTTGCGCACGGGAGCCCGCCCGTTTCGAACGACGAGCCGATGGCCTTCCTCGTCCCGTTCGGCTGCATGGGCGTCGATGTATGCGGCGACCTCCTGCTCGATCGCCTCCTGCAGCAGCCGCCTGGCCCCCTCGCGCAGGACCTCCTCCATCGCGTTCCGGGACGAGGGGGCTTGGTGGATGTCGTGGATCGTTGTAGCTTCAGCCATGTGGCGTTGCCCTCCCCTGTGTTGGGGGCTTGTGGTGTGGGGTGATTTCCAGCACCAAGGGTACGCCGCGACTCTGCTCAGGTCTTCATCCACAGGATTCGGTCATATCTCAGTTAGTTCTGGCCGGGGGCTCCGAGGGATCATGCCACGTCCTTCGTGGCATACAAGGGGTCCGATTCGAGCGCAGCGACAAGTGCTCGTGCCCCCATGTGGCGGCAGCCTTTCAGCCTGCGGAACTGCGACTGCGCCTTGACGAGTCCGGTGCCCGCCCAGCGCAACGCCATCGCGCTGTCCCGCCAGCGCTTCACGCGCCGCGAGATTGCGCGCACCGTGTCGAACGCCGACTCGATCGGGTTCGTCGTGACGAGGCTACGACAAAGCGTGACGGCGACGAGGGCGTGCACCGTGAGCGTCTCGTCGAACGCCTCCTCGAGGCTCTCAGCCGCTGAGGCCGAGATCGAGCGTAGCCACGGCAGCGTGCGACGGAGCTCGACCTCGGCGTCCTCGTGGCGTTCCATCCCCCAGGCCACGAGAAGACGGCGCCGAGCCTCGGCTCGCTTGCTCGGCGGCAGGTACGAGAACCCGTTCCGGATTTTGTGCACGTGACACCGCTGAACGAGCGCACGCTCGCCGTACTTCGCGTTGACGGCCTTCCGCAGGGCCTTGCCACCATCGAGCACGAACAGCGCGCGCGACGTCAGCACGAGGCCTCTCTCTTCGGGGCTGTCGAGCAGGTCCACGACCACGGTCGAGTTCTCCGAGGCGCCGTCGCGAACACCCAGGATTCGCTTGAATCCGTCGATCGAGGCGCCCATCGCCACGACGCACGTGGTGTCTCCGAAGCCCACGCCGTCGATGTAGACGACCGCGTACGTCGTCTCGCCGAGCGGGGCGTGGTTGAGGCCGTCCAGGTCCTTCTGGGCCGCGCGCAGGAAGGCGGTGCTGACCGCGCTCTTCTTTAGGCCGAGCGCGTCGCCGCCGTTCGACCCGCGCTAGCCGGCTGGCTCTCCGCCCGGACGCTGGATTGACGCCTAGTCGCTCGGCGGTCGCACGATCGGCGCGATGTCGCTCGCCGCGGGCGGCGTGCTGGACCTCGACAACGTCGCCGTATTCCACGAACACGGCGAAGCAACTCACCCGAAGCGGTTGCCCGTCCATCACGGCCCTCGTCGAGCCAGGACAAAGGGGCTGATCGAGCCCGTGAAGGGCTCGCCCTTCCAGCTGTCGAGTGCCTCGATCTTCTCGAAACCGAGATCGGCGAGGCTCCCGGTCACGAGGCCCAGGTTGGCGACGCTGAGCTCGTGGCGCTCCTCGAAGCGCTCGCCGGTGGATACGCACTCGAACTCGTACTCGGCGACCATCGTCTCGGAGCCGCCGGCCCAGAACCGGTAGCGCAGCACAATGTCCCTCGGGCCGCCGGGGCCGGGCTCTCGATCGACGTTGAAGGCTGGCGCCTCGGAGCCGGCGTTGGGCGCATGAGCAACCTGCAGGATCAGGCCGCCGCCGGGGCGCAGCGCACGATGGCAGCGGCGTAGGACGTCGCGTAGCTCATCGAGGTCTCGACAGTAGTTGAGCGACCACGACAGCGACACCACGCAGTCGAACGCCTGCTCGTCGGCGAGCGCCTGCATCGGCAGGAGCTGCGCTCGGTGTTCGCCGACGCGCGCGCGCGCACACTCGAGCATCTTGGGCGCCGAGTCGATGCCGACCGGGTCGAGCCCGGCCGCGAGCGCCTTCTCGAGCAGCACACCGGTGCCACAGCCGAGATCGAGGAGCCGTCCTTCGCCGCGAAAGCCACATGCTCGCTCGATCACAAAGGCGTGATCGCGGCTGTAGTGGTGCGGCGGCGTGTGCAGGTCATAGCGATCGCCGAATTCGCCGTAGAGCCTGTAGTTGCGATCTTCGCTCATGCGTCCCCTGGGGTGAGAACCGGCATGTCGGTGAAAGCGCCCACGACGGCGGGCGCGAGGATCGTCCAGGGACCATCGATGATGAACTCGCGCAGCTTCGTGGACCCGAGCTTTCGGGCGCCGAGCGCAGCGAGCACCTCGACGAGGCGCCCCCGCCTTCGCTCGCTGCGGGCGTTGGGCACGGCGAGCTTGGTGAGCGCTCGGCGGAGCTCGGCGACGGTGCCGGTGGCGAGCCAATCGGCGTAGCCGCGGCCGGCGAGTTCGAACAACAAAACGTGCCGACGCAGCCCGAGCCCGACGCACACCGGGCACTCGATCATCTTCTCGGTCGCCAGCAGGGCCTCGCGCCACTGCTGCGAGCCCCGTGGGGCGTTCTCGCGTACATGCGCGAACAGGCCGTCCCAGCGCAACCAACTCGCGACTTCCTTGGGATTGCTCTTGGCGGTCCGCAGGAACGATCCGGGACCGGGCCGGCCCCAAAATCCGTGGAGCAGCAGCTCACGTTCGCGATCGGGGAGCTTCGCTACGGGACGACCAGCTGGCCACAGCTCCTCTTCGATCATGCGCCGAAAGAACGGCGACAGGACGTTGCGGTGGACCCCCTTGAGCACGGCGAGCGCGCCCGGATGCAAGAAGCCGATGCTCTCGACAGGCTTTCGCCCGTCACCGAGGACCAGGTTCGGATCATAACCGAGCACCTGGCCGCGGCCCTTGCAGCACGGACACCGGCCGCGAAGCGAGTGGCGATCGAAGTCGTGGGCCGACGCCGAGTGGGGACCGACCAACCCTCGTTTGAGGTCGAGGGGGCGGCGACCATGGGTCGCCAACAGCTTCGAACCCTCGCTCAGCTCGACGTAGCCCCCGCCGAGCAGCAGCGCGCTCTCGAGCAGGCGAGCTCGTGTGTCACGATCACTAGCATCGTTGCATACAAGCGGTCCACCGAGCGCGCGCAGCCAGCCGAGATCCTTGTGCTCGAGCCACTCGAGGCCCTGTTTGGCCAGTTGGTCCCGCCGTTGCCGGATCGCGCTCGCGGGAATTCGCGGCCCCCAGACGTAGAGTTCCCGGATCAAAGGATGAATTCGCAATTGCGCGCAGGGGGCGGCCTCCCAGGCGTCGAGCATCGCGCTCGCGTCGAAGCCACGATCGGCGGCGCGCTTGCACTCGAGCATGAGCGATGCAAGCTCGCGATCGAGACCTCCATACTCGAGCACTCGGCGGTCGCCGAAGCGACCTGCGTCGACGACGACCGCGGGCCGGACTCCCTCGTGTTCGAGCTCTTGCTCCTGCGGGGGGACGTCGTCCCCGAGCAGCCTTCGCAGCCAGCGTAGCGCGCTAGCGGCCTCGGCTTGGCTGGGGGCCACGTCGAGCTGATGGTGTGCGGCTGGGCGCGCGAGCTTGGCCGGCTTGGGCGCGGCCCGAAGCATTCGACCGGTGGCGGTGTCCTTGTCACGCAGCTCGCTCGGCGTCCCCGCGGCGATCAGCTGCCCTCCGCGCGGGCCGCTGCCCGGGCCGAACTCGACGATCCAGTCGCTCGCCGCGACAAGCTCGAGGTTGTGTTCGACGACCACGACCGAGTGCCCTTCCCGGACGATTCGATCGAGGCTCCGGAGCAAGCGAGCGACGTCCTCGCGATGAAGGCCCGCCGCAGGCTCGTCGAGCACGAACATCAGCCGATCGCGCGGGCGCTCGCTCAACTCGCGGGCGATCCGGAGGCGCTGCAGCTCGCCGCCGCTGATGGTGTCGAGCCGTCGCCCGAGCGAGAGATGCCCGACGCCGAGCTCGTCGATGGTCTGTAGGAGCGGCAGCGCGCCGTCGAACGCAAAGAAGGGCTCGGCGCAGAGACTCGAAATCGATCGCTCGAGGATCTGCGCGACGTCGTAGCCTCCGTCGAGGACTGCGAGCACCGCGGAGCCGAACCGTGCGCCCCCGCAGCTTGGGCAAGTGAGCCAGTGGCCGGCCTCCTCGATCTCACCGATTCCCAGACACTCATCGCAGCGACCCTCGCCAGCGTTGAGGCCAAAATCGCTGGCACGGAGTCCCGCGGCCGCCGCCGCCGGCAACTTGGCGTAGTGACTGCGCAACGGCTCGGCGAGGCCCAAAAAACTGGCGACCGTGCTGCGCCGGTTCGCCGCGGGCACTCGCTGGTCGAGCGCGACGAGCCCGGCGAGGTGTTCCGTTCCGGACAGTGAGGTCCAGCGACCGCGACGCAGATCGAAGTCCAGCGCCTCGTGCGAGGTCTCAAACGCAGCGGCGAGCGCCGGCACCAGCACGCCTCGGACGAAGCTCGACTTGCCAGAGCCGGATACACCAACCACACAAACGAGGTGTCCGAGCGGGATCGCAACATCGACGCCCTCCAGGTTGTTGACCTGCGCCCCCTTTATCTGCAGCTTCGGGCCTCGCTTCTGGACCGGACGACGCTCGCGAACGAGCCCCGAATCGGCCCACCAGCGCTTGGGGACCTTGCCCGCGTGGACGACCTCGCCGCCGTGGGGCCCGGCGCCGGGGCCGAGCTCGACGAAGAAGTCGGCCGCCGCCGCGAGCCGCCGCCGATGCTCGTTGACGATCAGGCTATGGGTGCCCCGCAAGCCGGCCAGAGTCGTCGAGAGCCGGTCGACGTCCTCGTCGTGCAGACCGCGAGCGGGCTCGTCGAGCAGCAAACACAGGCCGCTGTGACGGCCGTCGAGAGTCGCCGCCAAGCGCAGGCGCCGGGACTCCCCCTCGCTGATCTCCAGCATCCCGCGAGCTCCGCTAATGTGGTCAAGGCCGACGCCGACGAAGCTCTCGGCGAGGCGTTGCAGCTGCGCGAGGTAAGGACCCGCATCGGCGGGCAACGCCCGCGCGAACGCAGACTTTGGCTCACAGCGGGCGGACAGCTCAGCAAAGCTAAGCGCCAGGAGCTCAGCGATCGAATATCCGCCGAGCCGCAGCGCACGTGCCAACGCGGACCAGCGGCTACCATAACAGCGAGGACACGGACCTTCGCCGACGAGGAAGGCCAACCGCTCGGCGGTCGCGCCGCGCTTGCCGATCCGTTCGAGGATCGCCGAACGAAAGCCCTCGAACCGACGCGGCTTGCTCATCTTGCGGCCGCTACCTCGCTCGAGGTCCACGATCAGCTCGTCGCCGGCCCCTTCGATAACCAGCCGACGCGCGTCCTCGCTGATTGAGGACCAGGGCCGATCGGGGTTGAAACCCTTTAGCCCACGCAAGCCCTCAATCGTCTCGTGCTGAATGTTGACGTACTTGTAGTTCTTCGCCGTCCACAGCGCTAAGGCTCCCTCGTGCATGGACAGGTCTGCGCGGACGACGAGCGCGTCAACGTCGAGGGTCGTGCTGCGCCCGAGCCCGCGGCACTCGGGACAAGCGCCGCTCGCCTCGTGCTCAGGCGCGTTGAACGACAATAGGTGCTCACTCGGAGGCCGGTAGCGCAGTGGATCCTTCGGGCTCACCCAGTGCCTTCGCGAGTCGAGCGCGGCTTCTTCCGCGCCCCCGAGCTCGACGAACACGCGCCCCTCGCCGGCCTCGAAGGCCCGCGAAAGCAGCTGCTCGAGCTGCGTTCGCGTCGCTTTTGTCCGCTTCCCGAGGTTGAGGCCCCCGACCTCCGTCTCGACGAGGTGACGGGTTCCCGCGGCGAGCGGCTCAAATTTGTCGAGCGCGACGACGCGGCCTTTTTCCCAGCGCTTGGGAGAGTCCGTCTCGCTGCGGACGGTGACGCTGGAGAAGTCCAGCTCGCGCAGGCGCTCGGCCATCGCCACGCCGTCGGTCGCCACGAACGAGAGCGGTATCCCCCAAATCTTGACCGATCCCCGGTGCTGCTCGAGCAGCCATTGCGTGTAGGTGTCGACGCTGGGAGGCAAGACGGGCTCGCCGCTCCGCTCTGAGAAAGGCGTCGACCATCGAACGAACATCCGCCGCAGCAGCGAGAGCAGCCCGCTCGAGGTCCCGACCGTCGTCCGTGACGACGCTCGAAAGGCTCGCTGACCCAGGTGCAGGGTCGGTGGCATCCGCCCCACGAACGCGCTACTCATTGGTGCAGCGAGGTGATCTTGGCCGACCCCTAAGAAGGTTCGCAGGCGCAGGTTGCCCTCGCATGCGAGGGTGTTAGCGAGCAAGGAGCTCTTGCCCGAACCCGACACCCCGACGACTATCGACACCCCTCCGATCGGGAAGCTGACGTCGACGTCTCGCAGGTTGTTGGCGTTGGCGCCTACAACTTCGATGGACTCGGGGTCTACTCGGGCCATATGGGCTCATCACAGAGGTGAAGGACGTGGATCTCCCGGGCCTCGAAGCGCCGAGGAAACTCCAAATACTGGACGGTGCACGCTCCACGATAATGGAGCGCGCGGACATTAGAAACGAACAGCGCGTCCCCCGGCCCGAGTTCGATCGGCTCGGACACAGCAAGTGCTGCGTCACGAATTACCTCGAGCTGGCGTTCGAGGGCGTCGGCGAAGCGAGCTCCGCGACGCTCGGCCGCCCTGAGTGTCTCAGGGTGGAACCGGACGCTCGACTCGCTTGCGATAATCCCGGACCAGGATCCCTGGACCCGATCATCGACCATCTCGACGGTGTCGGAGAGCATGAACTGCAAGACCTCGTCGGCACCGCGCCGGCGAAGCTCCGCAAGCAGACTCCGGATCGGGGCGACACGGACGACGCCGCTGCCGGGCGTCGGATCAGGCTTGCGACAATGGATCAAGGTTACGCGCGGAGGCTGGAGAGCCGTGCTCAAGTCGGTGTGAAAGTGGCCCTCGCGTAGCGTCTGCGACAGCTCTGTGGTCCACGGTGACATCCTAAAGAGTTTGACGATCTTGTCTCGGCGATAAGGCTTGAACGCGGCGTCGAAAGCGAGCGCGAGGAGCAGCGCTGTCGCGCCGTCCCCCTCGACGGGCCCCCCCCGGACAACGACGTGGTCCCGGGCACTCCAAGTCCGACCAAGCTCGACGACGAAGGCGCGCCAGTCGGCTGAAGCGAGCTCGTCAGCGAGCGTTCGTCGGCGCGTGGGGTCGAGCGCTCGCGCCTCGAGCGACTCAAGTGGCTGACGTGCCGCGAGGGCACGAAGCGCCTCGCCCACGGTTGCGGACAGCTGCAGCTCGGGAACGCTCATTCGTGGCGCTCGAATCGAAATAGCAACTTATGCCGAAACTGGTGATCGAGCAGCGCCCCGACGGACGGGTACGAAAACGCCCCCGAGACGCTGGGATCATAGTAGGCCCACCCGCTATCCCGTAAGGGCCGGACCGAGGGCGTGAGCCCGGCACGCACACCCGCGGCCATCAAATCTAGCGGCGCGTGATCGAAGACCTCATGTCCGAGTGCTTCGAGCTCGCGCTTCCAGTCGGCCCACAACGGGTTCTCCGTGTGACAACCCAGGATCAGGTACGCGAACCGGCCTGGCGCGAGGACTCGGCGAATTTCGGTCATTACTCCCGCGGCATCACTGATGTACTGCAATACCTCATGTCCGACCACGAGGTCGACGCATGCGTCAGGTAGCTCGGACCAGTCTTCGCTACCCAATAATTCCACGTCGGCCGTGAACCGGGCGAGGCGCTGGAAAGCCACTCGTCTTGCGCTCGTGAGCGGCTCCAAACCGATCAGCTTGGCCGGCTTCAGACGCTCAAGCATCAACTCTAGAAGCCCACCACGATGACAGCCGATGTCCAGCAACGTCGCGCCCGGAGAAACGCTGCGATCAGCCTGCACGTGCCCGACGAGCGCTCGCCAAAAGTGGACGTTGCGCTCATCGAGACGCCGATCTTCCTCTGGGTCGAAGAAGTAGGTGCGGATGACCTCAGACACTCAGGGACACCGCTGAGGCGAGCAGCTCCGGGCCTGCGTATCACCGGCGGTGGGGTCGATCCCGAAGTGCAACACGAACAGGTTGAGCGACTCTTCGAACGCAGCCTCGAGGTTTGCGCGATCCTCCGGACCTCGCATGCCGAAGTACGGAAAGTGATGGAGATAATCGCCGAACAGAAACTCGCAGTCCGCGGCATAGGCGCGCGTGTCGAGGATGTGAGCGTGCCAGAACTCGTCGATCGGCCCCGACGGACAGATCTTCTTGCCCGGGTAGCGGACGTTGAGCGCGAGGAACTTGCGGTAGAGGTTCTCAACCTCGTCGCAGCACTCGCGGGTCCAGCCTCGCTCTTCCATCAACTTGCGCCCAAGCATGGAGAAATCGAGTTGGGCGACCTTGTCGAGGGCGCCCTGCATGGCCTCATCGGTGCGCAGGAGCTGATGCGACTGTTCGAACGTGAGGGGGCGGCCGACTGCGGTCTGGTTCATGGCAAACTCCAATTTGGTTGGTGACGGAACACCCAGAGGATGTCCAGCGTTCTGGCGGGGGGTTCCGAGGGATCATGCCACATCCTTCGTTGCCTGCAAGGGGGCTGACTCGAGCAATGCAACAAGGGCACCCAGTCCAGTATCAGCAAGGGGATGGGCCCCCGACCAACCCTAACATGGCCCCGGACGTCCTCCGGGGGTTGATGCGACGTGTCCGCGGTGGCTGGAGCTGATGAGGTGCATGCACGGACGCGGAGGGAGTTGGGGTGATCGTTGCCCGCGCGGTCACTCATCCGCCGTTGCCTCGCCGGCTCTTCCCCCCGTGCAGCCACGGCGTCGAGCGAACATGCCGATCGAGTCGCTCCAGCTCGTCGTCGTTGTACCCCAGGTCGCGGCGCTCGACCTGGAGCGCCCTCTCCCGGCAGTCTTCGACGACGTCGATGATCTCGCGCTCACTTCGCGAGAGCATGCGCGCGAGGTCGCCGAAGACCGAGCCATCCAAGTCAGCGAAACTCCGTCGCCCCCCCAGGTCCAACGCCAGCTCCCGATCGAGATCGGGGTACACCACGGTCGAGACGAGGTCGTACGCGGGGCCCAGCCTAGCGTGCCGTCGGTCGGGGTAGACGAGCCCCCAGTTCTTCAGGTGTGCGTCGCCGTTGCCGCAGACGATCATGAAGGCGACGCGCCGCAGGAATTCGTCGAGGTCCTCGGGGCA
>JAWKUK010000037.1:0-34144 GCA_041398605.1 Planctomycetota bacterium | reverse complement strand
ATCTGCCCGGGCAAGGTCACATACTGGTCGAGCGCGGGCGTGAGGCTCGCGCCCTCGGGCTGACGTTCCATGCGGAGCGGGGAACCGAACGAGCGCGCGGAGCGTAGGGCCGGCGGGTGGCCGCCTCAACCGGACGGAGCAGATTTGCGCACGGCAATGGGGCTGGAGGCGATCATCCCTGCTCATCGCGATCCATCGGCCGAACCACGACGGCGCTGCGCGCGTCGTGGCCGAGCGCCAGCGCGGCCAGCTATCAGCGCGAGTCGTCGCTGCAATGCTGCGTCAGGAAGCTCACGTAGATGAGCGCCGCCACCACCCAGGCCAACTCGTGCGGCGGGCGAAGCACCAGGGGGGATGGGCGACCAGCGGTTGGCTCGACGCGCGCCGACGGCCGGACCGCGCGCGAGAGCGGCGCAGAAGCGGAGCAGAAGCACAGCAGAAGCACAGCAGCCTGTCCGATATGGCTCGCGGCCGCTTACCTGCCGCGCACTGCGTAGCGCAGTGCGACCATGCCGCTGCGGTACGCTTTGGCTTCCAGCAGGTGCAGCGGCACGTCTTGCGCGAGGCCTGCGAAGAACGGCAGGCCATCGCCGATGACGACCGGCAGGATCGAGTAACGGACTTCATCGGCCAGTCCCAGTCGCAGGCATTGCCCGGCCAACGCACCGCCGCCGACCACCCAGATGCTGGCGAAGCGTTCGCGTAGGCTCTCCAGGTATGCCGCGAGATCGCCCGCATGAAACTGCACCTCGTCGCGCACGCGGGGCAGTTCGCGATGCGTCAGCACGAAAGTCGGCTTGTCGCCGTACGCCCAGCCCAAGCCCCGCGATTCGAACCCCAGCGCCGTCTCGTAGGTCTTCGACCCCATCACGTAGCAGTCGATGGTCTTGAGGAAGGCCTCGACATAGGCGGGGTCCATCTCTTCACCGCCTTCGAACTGATCCGCGGTCTCGAGCCAATCCGTGCTGCCGTCCTTGCGGGCAATGAAGCCGTCCAGGCTGGCCGCCATGTGAATGGTGACGCTGCTCGGTTTCGGGGGATCACTCGACATGGCTAGGTGCCTCGGGCTGGTGGACGGCGAGCTCAATCCGGCGCCACGTCTGCTTCACGTCTGTTGCGCCAGCACACCGCTCTCGTGCCAAGGGGAGTTCAGCGAGCGGTCTGGATCTGCGCAGTGCAGTCACGAGGGTCTGGTGTGGCTCGTAGGTCGCGATCCAATCGATCCGGAGACGATACCACGAAGCCCGTGTGACCCAGGCGATGAGGTCTCCGGCCCATGGCGGACCGCTTCGATGCTGCGGCCGTCCTAGCCGATTGCGAACGCCGCGTCGTCGGTGGAGTGATCGTGCGCGCGCAGGCGGGCAGGTCCTCGAGGGCGGGTGTTGCAGACCCCGAGGTCCGTTGGCTGGCCTCGTGTGCCTCGCTTGGACGTCAGACGGACTTGTTCGGGAGCGCAAACGCGGGGACTTGGATCGAGGTGACGTGCATCGAGCCGCGGAGCGGGCCATGCGCAGCCTGGTGCAAGGCGCGTGACCTGTCGTGCCGTGCGCCCCTCAGTTTGGCAGCGACACCGAGACCGCGTCAGTGAGGTTCGACGTCGTCATCGGGTTTGCGTCACGGAACCAGCACTGGAAGTTCCAAGTCTGGCCCGCCGCCATCGGTACGAAGCCGGTTGGTGACGGGATCCCGGACGTGTCGATCGCGTAGTGGATCGCGCCGGTTGGGCCGGACGATTGAACTGCTCCGGGTTGATTGTAGCGTCCGATCGCGCCGCCGAGGCACAGGCGGCCCTGCCCGACGGGCGAGGCCCCTTGTGTCGGGCTGACCAGAAAGTAGCCGACGGTATGGGGCGGGAGGTCCTCCGCGCGCAGCTCCATGTTGTTCTGCTGGAACAGAATGGAGCCGAACATCCGGGTCGTGCCCGATCGTCCGGATGAGTTCACGACAGCCGGCCCACAATAGGGCGCGCCCCATTCATGGTCGTAGAGCACGCCGAAGCGCGCGAAATGGACTCGCGCGCGGCCCGGGATGCCGTCCCTCGTTCCGAAGACCATCTGGGGGCCGTTGAAGTTCGCGAAGCTGTCGTATGGCTTCAGCCCCATGAAGGTGCCATCGTAGAACACGAAGGCGTCGTCCCAACTGAAGCCAGAAACGAAGCGGAATGAGTGGTAGCCGTCGGTTGCGTTCGGAAACACGATGGGCGGCGCGCCGAATCTCCTGAGCTGAAGGTCGGCGCCGACGACGTCGAGCTGCAGATAGAAGGAGTTGTCGTCGATGAGCGAGCCTGCCACGACCTCCAGGTAGATCTGGCCTCCAAGCGGACGCATCACGAGCTCGAACTCGTAGCTCTGAGTGCCGAGCCACGGATGCGCGTGCGTGTACTGCACTCGCCCTGGGCCGCTGTCGGCAAATTGCCAGGAGTTCATCGGCGCGTTCGGGTCGGGTGACAGCGGGCCGGCCGAGCCTGTCCCAGCGATCGATTCGGTCCATCCCTGCGCCGTGGGCGACGGGGCGACGAGCGGGTTCCCCGGCGTCCCGGCGTCGTAGACCACCTGCGCCTGGGCGACAGCCGTCAGCGCCAGGGCTGTCGTGAGGTAGTGGGAGTGCAGCTTCATGGACATCGAGGGGGCAGACCCCACGCGCGCCGAAACGTAACGCGGTCCTTGGATCAAGGACCCGAATTGCATCCGGTGGTTAGCCGCCCAGGAGAGGGTGTCTCGGGCCCCGAGGTCCGGTGACCGGCCTGGCGCGACCTCGGCCTCACACATCGCCCTGCGGCGCTCTCGCCGCTGCGCCGTCGCTGCTGGGGTCCAGCCTCTCGCGCAAGACCTCGCCGAGGTTCTGTGGGCGCCGTCCAACTGAGCCATCTTCGCGGCACCCCGCGCCTCGGTCGGCCTTACGGTTGGAACGTCAGCGCCCAGCCATGCGTGAAGTTGCTGGTCGTCGCGCCGAACTGCACGTCGCGGTGCCAGAGCTGGAAGTGCCACGTCTCGCCTGCGAGCGCCGCGCGCACGCCATTGGGTTGCGGCAGCGCGAGCGGATCGATGAGCGTCGTGACCTCGCCCGTGCCGCCGGTGCTCTGGACTTGGGCGTAGTAGCGGCCGATGTCGCCGCTGAGGCACAAGAGCCGCATTTGGCTCGAGACGCCTAGGATGTACCCAGCAGTGCGCGAGTCGATCAAGTAGCCAAACGCCTGCTGAGGGAGGTCGAACGCGCGGAGGCGCAGGTCGTTCGCGGCGATCGACGGCGTGCCGAGGGCCTCGAGGCCGCCGACGACGCCGGTCGAGTTGGGCTGGCCGTCAGTGCAGTACGCCGCGCCGAGCCCCTGCGCGCCAATCTCCAGTTCGAGCGACACCGTCGAGGGCGCGCCTGTCTGGTTGAGCCAGAAGCTGTACTGACCCGCAGGCAACGGCCCCGTGAACCCGATCGCCCCAGCCAGGGTCCCCATGCGCGGCAATACGTCTGTGCCGATATCGCTCGCGCCATACACCGCGCCGCCGAGCAACGGCGCCGGGTTCGGGGCGGCGGGGTCCACACCGATGACCGGACCAGCTTGGACGCCGAGGAACGCGTTGTCGTTGGGCGCGCCGACGTAGTCGCGCACGCGGACGGACACCAATGAGAACCCTGTCGGCACGCTCACCAAAAAGTAGTCGATGTCGCGGCCGGCGGCGTCGCCCTGCTGTGTGGCGATGACCAGATACGGCCCGGGCAAGGCCGTCAGAATCGGGGTCGGCGCGCTCCGATCGTTCGAGAGGTCGTGAGGCGGGGCGCTCTCGTTGTAGGTGCCTGTGTACTGGCCCTGGGCGAAGGCCGTCGCGCAGCTGAGCGCCAGCGCGAGCGAGAGGTGGGGGTGGCGATTCTTCATGGCAGAGATCCTCAGCGGGCGACCGCCCGCACAGCGAGCTTCCCCTTGCGCCGCGCTGCTCACGATGTCGGGCGCGCGTGAGCGTGCGACCAGGGCGGTTGTGGGGGACTGTCCCCCTCATTCGACCCTACCGGCGCTCAGTTGATACGGCAACCCAGCTCGCGCCTCGTGCTCAGCGAGGGGCGGGCGAGGCTCGGAGCGGGTTCGGACCCGCATGACCCCGAAGGCGGGCTCCGAAGGCGGAGCCAGACCTGCGCCGCGGTCAGAATCTGTCCGCTGCGCAGGCTCACGCGCCGGAGCGTCTGTGGCCCAGACTGCGCGAGAGCTCGTGCCCTCGACACCGGTCAGGGGCTCGCCCTCTGCCTGCTTAGAGGAGCGGCAGCACGGTCGAGCACAGCGCCGGCGGCTCTTCCCATGCCACGACCCGCGCGCCGCGGAGCCATGCGGCCGCTTCGTCCAAGCCTGCCATCTGGCGCAGCGCGCGGAGGTGCACGTCCTCGGGCAGGCCCTTGCGCCACGGGCCTGCTTGAGTCAACCGTGCCAGCGAGCCAGCGCGCTTCCGCACGAGGTCCTCGATGTCGTCTTCCGTAGGGAGCGGAACGGACTCCAGGCTCCCGCCCAGGACGGTCGCATAGGCGTTTGAAGCGCCCGACGAGACGCCGGCGCGTTCGAGCGCAGCCAGGAAGAGCAGCTCGCCGAGGGTTCCGAGGCCGTGTAGTGCGCGCAGCTCACCGTCACAGCGCACGAGCACGATGGCGTGGTCGGGGACACCCAGGGCCTCGACCATGGCGCGGCCTTGGCGCAGGGACACCGACGGGGATCCGCTCGACCGAAAGCGCGCGGGGAGGCCGTCGCGGCCGGCGTCGGTCAGGATCCGGCCGCCGCGGCGGGCGACGATCGAGCGATCGCGGCCGCCGAACTCGATGCGGCGCGAGTTGACACCTTCGAGGTGGCCCACGACGTCGCCGGTGAGTCGGTCGACGACCTCTTCACTGGGGGCCTCGTCGATATTGCCGTGCAGCTCACCGCGCTCGAACCGGCGCTCGATCGCCTCGGTCGCGACGAAGCGGCCGGGACCGGCGCGTTCGAGGAGGCTCGCTTCGAGCATGGCCTCCAAGAGGCGAGCGCTGAAGGCGGGACCCAAGAGCGGCGCGATGTCCGGTGGAATCAAGCGATCGATGTCCGGCGGCTCGATGTAGGAGCCCGCGCAGGCGGTTGTCAGTGCCTGCTGCACGAAGACCGAAGGGCGGAAGCCGTAGGGGCGGCCTGCGAAGCGGCCTTCTTTGGCCAGGGCGACGAGGGTTTGCAGGATGTGCAGCTCGGCGGCGTTGTCCGTGATGAAGCCGAAGCGCGTAGTGTCTCCACGGCGGCCGCCGCGGCCGATGCGCTGCAAAAGGCTGGCGACGTCGCTCGGCACGTCTGCCAGCAAGACGTAGTCGACGGTGCCGATATCGATGCCCATCTCGAGGGTGAGCGTCGCGAAGCAGATGCCCGCTGTGGCTGCGAGGAACTGGCGCTCGGTCCGCTCGCGTTGGATCTGCGCCAATGAGCCGTGGTGCGCGAAGACTGCGTCACCGAAGCGGGTGTGACCCTTCAGCTTCGACGAGAGCGTCTCGACTTGATTGCGGCTCCTGCAGAAGATCAGGATCTTGCGCAGGCCTGCGTCCGCGAGGGTATTGAGGTGCTCGCGCAGGGCCTCGGGTGTGCGTTTGTCGAAGGCTCGGCCCAAGAGGCGCCTGGAGCCCGGGACGATGACCTGCACGTGGTCGGCGCTCAAGTAACGCGCCGCGAGCGCCTCGGGGTCGTCCACGGTCGCGCTGACCGCGACCCGCTGAATCGGATGCTGGCTCGTCAGCGTGAGGCGGTGCAGGAGGACCCGCAGGTGGTCGCCGCGGGGGGTGCCGTCGATGACATGCACCTCGTCGATGACCACCATGCAGGTCTGGCGTAGGGCCGAGGCCCGCCGAGTCAAGAGCGAATCGAGCGCCTCGGGCGTCAAGACGGTCACGGCGCACAGGCCGCCGGCGCTGCGCTCTTTGTGCTCTCCGGTGTACCGGCCGAAGGTGACGCCGACGAGCGACATCGGGCCTTCCAAGCGACGCTTGAGGTCGTTGGCTAGCGCGCGCGTGGGCGAGAGGATCAAGACCGTCGCGGGGGCGTTGTTACGCGCAGCGGCGCGCTCTGCAGCGGGCGCCGCGTAGGCCTCCGTCTTGCCGCTGGCGGTAGCAGAGCACAGGAGGACGTCATGGCCCGCGACGATCGGCGGGATCGCTTGCTGCTGCACCGCAGTCAGGCCCTGGAAGCGTGTGAACCAGGGCCCGAACGTGCGGGGCAAGTGGGTGCGATCGACGGACATCGTGGCCGCCCGAGTCACCGCGAGAGGCGGCCTAGGCGCGCCGCATCCAAGCTGAATACGATCGCACGCACCGCGGCGCGGAAGCTGTCGTCGCCGCCCGACAGAGCCCGCTCGACCAGCTCGCGTACTCGCGCCAGGGTGTCGGGCGCGAGCTCGTAATCTGGGTAGGCGCGCTGGTACAGCGACGCGATGCGCGGCACGAGGGTCAGCACGTCGCGCCGCGCGAGAGGTGCGAGCCGCAGGTCGTACTGATTCGACAGCGTCGTCTTTCGGTAGCTCGCTTCGATATCACCGAGCGGGGTCAGCGCGAACATCCCAACCAGAGGGAGGTCGCGCTTGAACCGCAGGGGCAAGGCACGGTGAACGTCGTGGCCTCCGCGGTATAGCGATTCTGGATCGAAGACGAGGTCCGTCGGCGTCATCAGTACAGCCGCGTAGTGGCGGAAGACCTCCAGCGCCAGGAGCCGCTCTTGCGACGGCAAAGCGTCGACGCGCTCGAACTCGTCAAAGAACAGCGCCAAACCCGCCAAACCAGCGTCCTTGCACCAGGCGGCGAGGGTCCCGATGATGTGCACATACATCCGCCCATAGGTGCGGTAGTCCGGCATCGCCAGCAGCCGTGGTCCGCGCCAACCGAGTATGGTGAGGCACTGGTTCAGGACCTCGATCGGTACGCCCTCGCCGCGGACGTAGCCGGTGAACTTCTCGGTCAGGAGCGCCTCGCCGTGGCGCGCCATGAACGTGTACGGGCTCAGGAAACGGCTGAACGAGGCACCATCGACCGAGTTGTGCGCGCTGCTGTCGACCAGGCGATCCAGGATGTGTTCGATGCCGGGCTGCGCGTGCTGCAGCGAACGCACACGCTCGGCGATCGCGCGATAGAGGCGCAGCGGATGTTGCAGCCCGTGCTCGGTCGGGTCGAGGGTCACCCGTGCGACGGCGTAGTTGCGCTCCAGCGCGAGCTGCTCGGCCGCTTCCAAGAGGTGCGTCTTGCCCGCGCCATAGTCGCCCCACACAACGCGGCAACCCTGACCGTCGCGCAGCATCTGATCGACCGAGGCCAATTCCATATCCCGGGCAACCGTGTACTCGCGCACTCCTCGCGCGGGAACCACGCCGAGGCGCAGCGCTTCCAGCGTCTGCCATGCCTCCTCACGATCCAGCGATTCGTGGGTTGGAACGGGTGCGGTGGAGGTCGCTGTCGGCTTCACCGCGCTCGGCTTGGCCGGGCGCGCGCGCGACACCGCAGCAGGAGTGTTCGCAGAGGCCTCTTGAGCGAGCGCGGCCTGTTCAGGTGCGAGCTCGCTCTCGGTCATGGTGCGCGGCAGATGGGGGGCATTGTCGAACGACACGAGGAATCGCTCCAGCACCAAGCGTGCTGTCACGGTGCCCGTTCCGTACAGGTGGTGCCGAACCCGATCGCCGCGCCGCAACACGCGTCAGAACTCCACTTCGCCGAGCAACGGCGTGAAGGTGGCCTCCGTGTGTGCCCCCGCGAGCTGCTGCACGTCGCGCTCGGTCAAGCTGTGCTCACCGCCGCGGCGCTGCGTCTCCAGGTGGCTGACGGCGGCTTTGACAAAGGTCCTGCGCGTGCCGGACTCGAACTGCCGCGAAGCCAGTTCGCGCGCCAAGAGGCCGAGGTTCGAGCTCTGCAGCCCATGCTGGAGGGTGACCCCGTACGCGCGCTCCGTCAGCTCGATCAGGCGCCCACCGATCGCCGACAGGAGCTCTTCGGTAGGGAGGGGCAAGTGATCGAGGTCGATCAGCGGTTGGTTCGGGCTGAGGGCCGAGAATTCGATCGGGCCCTTCAGGCGCTGGGCCAGAGCCGGATACTCGGGCACGATCGTGTCCATGAACTCCGGCGGCACCGCGTAGCACCACACGACCCCCGGCAGCATCGACTGACCGCAGTAATCGATCATCTGCCGCAGGTTGTCGCCCATCGCGCGCCGGCGTTTGACCGAGAGGCTCATGTTGCGGTCCATCTCGTCGAACATCAGCACGATGCCTGGTAGGCGCAGGGCCACGAGCGCCTGCGCCAAGCTGCGCAGCCAGCGGAAGCCGATCGCGTCGCTGAACGCCTCGCGCAGCTGCAGCGGCGCCAGCTCCGACGAAGGCAGCTCCTCGCCCAGCAGGTAATCCCCAACGAGCTGCAACAGGTCTTCGTCGCCGTCGCCTACGGCCTGCAGGAAGAGCGCGATGGCGCGCTGGTACGAGCGGCTCTCGATGTTGGCGCGCTGGAACTCGCCTCGCACCCATTCACCGAATGCAGCAGCGCCGACTTCGCTGATGCGGGCCTCCGCAAGCTGCCGCAGCATCCGATCCAGGCCAGGGTTCGGTGTCACGTCGAAGTCGTCGACGGGCAGCTCGATGCGCCGTGCGACTTCGCGGTAGATGCTGCCCGGTTGGTCGAAGGGGCACTCCTTCGGTGAGAGGCCGACGAGCGCCGTGCAGAAGCCCTCTTGCCAAGCGAGCTCGCGCAGGCAGTGCAGGAACTGCGACTTCCCTCCGCCGAACGGTGCTTGCACCAACTTGAAGGTCGAGTTCCGTCCCGAGCGTTTGATCGGCCGCAGGTATTCGTCCCGTAGCGTGTCCAGGATCTCCTCGGTCGCCACGTTCACGAACAATGCGCCGCGCTCGGGCGGCTGGCCCACCGAGCCCATTCGGTCCAGGATGTGTCGGGCAAGCTCAGGCGGCGGCAGGCGGTCGTGGTCCATGTCAGGCTCGCGTGAAGTAGACGGTCAGCTTGTATTCACCTTGGCCGCGCTCGTCTTCGACGAACAGCGACCGTTTCTTGTCGCTCGCGCTGGTGCCCGTGGCCACGCCGAGGTTCAAGCGCCAGCCCTCGTGGGTCAGGAGCCCTGCGCGGCGGAGCTGCATGAGGTCGAACGCAAAGCGGGGCCTCGAATAGTCGACGAAGTTCTTGGCAGAGGGATCCTTCAGGAACTTCGCGGGTTGCACCTGGAGGGCCAAGAATGGCATGAGGTCGGCGATTTCGACCCGCTCGCTCGCGCCGCCGAGGCCCGTCGCGCGGGCTGCCGCCCACGCGTTGCGGCAGGCATCGAAGACGCGCACGCCGTCGAAGTCGCGGGTCCAGGTGTCGCGGCGCTGCTCGACCAGGTCCACGATCGCCTGCGCATCGGCGGCGCTGCCCTCGATCGGCAGCCGCGCGAACAGCAGCGTGGCGCGGCCCTTGTTGCGGTCGATCTCGACGCCGAAGGGCGGAATACGCACCAGGACGGGCTCCTCACGCTGCAGCACCGCGAGCTCCAGCCCGCGGGCGGCACAGGCCTCGCTGAGCTGTCGCGCGAGCTCGCGTCGTTGGACCTCGGCGCGGCGCTGGACCTCGGCCAGGACGCTGTCCAGGAGCGCAGCACCCCGGCCGTCGGCTGCGAGCTTCCCACGCACCTTCTGGGCCAGCTTGGGCAGCTTCGAGAGGTCCTCGAAGGCCTTCGCCTTGCTCAGCGGCGCCAACGCGCGGGCGTCCTTGCGCAGCGCCTCCGCTTCGGCCTGCCAACGCCCGAGCTCCGCGCCGACGAGCTCGAACGGTGCGCGCTCGAGACCTGCCCCGTCCGTGGCACCAGCGACCTCGGATTCGGCGGACGCGACCTCCGCGCGGGGGGGCTCGGTGGCGGGACTCTCTTGCATAGGACGATGGTAGCGCGCCCCGGGCCCGGGCTGGTGGATTCCGGGGCACGCTACCGATGTCCGGCGCGAGGAGGTCCGCGCGGCGGAGACCAAGGACGATCGGAGAGCGCTCGAGGGAGCGCCCGTTGCGATCCAGAGGAGCCCGTGGGACCTCACGGATGCGGCACGTCGGAGACTGCCTCTCGTCGATCGCTGCGTCACCGCAGGTCTCCCGCAAGGACGGTCCCGCATCGTTCGTTGTGGGCGATCCGGCTCGAGTCTTCGGCCGGCTCCATCACAATTGCGCTGGTTGCCGGTCCGGAGCGCGCTTACATGCCCGACGACCTTGGGACACCGTGATTCGGGGATGAGGCGCAGCGGGCGAGCTGCGGGCCACGTGATGGATGGGAATGACCCGGCGCATCACCTCGGAGGGTAGCGGGATCCGAACGAGCCGTTAGGCTCGACTGGAGCTCCATCCAAGGCCCGCCCCATGCACATCCCTCGCGTCTCCTGCTGCGGCACAGCCGCATCCATGCTCCTCGCCCCGTTGGCCGCGGGGCAGGTCTTCGGCCAGTTCGAGCCGGTCAGCCTCGCGCTGGACAACCCGCACCACCTCGCGCTGGGCGACATCGACGGGGACGGCGTCGAAGACCTCGTCACGGGGACCTCCTCCGTGCCCATGGGCACACGGGTGGCGTGGTTCCCCGGCCTCGCGAGCGGCGGCTTCGGGGCGCTGCGCCCGGTGGCGACGGACCTCGCCTTCATACGCGGACTCGAGCTGGCGGACGTCGACGGGGACGGCGACCTGGACGTTGTCGTCGCGGCTTCCGACTCCACGGTAACCATGGACCTCGCGTGGTATGAGAACGTGCAAGGCGATCTGCCGCCGGGCTCGTCGGCTCGTATCGTCCGCTCGGCAACGCAGACGTTTCGACAGCCGCGCGACATCCTGGCCTTCGACGTCGATGGCGACGGTCACGTCGACGTCGTTTCGGCTGACGCGGCGAGCGACGAGGTCAACCTGTGCCGTGGGCTCGGCTCTGGTGCCTTCGCGCCTCCGGTGGCATTGACGACCGGCTTCGCGAGCGTGTCGGTCGTGCGTTCGGCGGACCTCGACGGCGATGGCGTGCTGGATCTCGTGGCCGGAGGAATCGGCCCGGACCAGGTGGCGTGGCTCCGTGGGCTCGGCGGCGGGGCGTTCGCGCCGCACGTCGTCCTCGCCGCGCTGGCGTATCCGTACGACATCCGAATGGCGGACGTCGACGGAGACCTCGACCTCGACGTGTTCGTCGCTTCGTACGTGGGCGGCCGCGTCTCGCTCCTACGGCAGACCGCGCCCGGAGCCTTCGGCGCGCCGGAGACCGTCGACGACTTTCCGAACGCGAACGCGCACAGCCTCGCGGCGGCGGACTTCGATGGGGACGGAGACGTCGACATCGCTTGGGGGCTGGGCTCGATCTTCTGGCGTCGCAACGACGGCTCGGGCGCCTTCGGGCCGCGTGAACAGGTCCGGGGCAACCTGCCGCCGACCTATGCCCTCGTCGCGCGCGACTTTGACTTCGACGGCGACGTCGACCTCCTCGGAGCCTCGGGTCCGAACCTCTTGGCGCTGTACCCCAATCGGGCGCCGCTCGGCGTCTCCGTCTGCGGCCCGGCTGCAACGAACAGCACGGGTACCTCGGGGGTCATCTACGCGCTCGGCTCCGACGCCGTGGTCGACAACGACGTCGAGCTCATGGCCGTGCGGATCCCGACCTTCACGGCGGGGGTCATGATCGCGGGCCGCGCGCAGGTCAGCGTGCCCAACGTCGCGGGTGGCCAAGGCACGCTCTGCGTGGGCATGCCCCTCCTGCGCTTCAACCTCGCCGGTCAGGTCTTCACCTCCTTCGCGAATCAAGCCTCGCTATCGATCGACCTCTCGGGCATCCCTGGCCCCGGCGGAACGCCGATCCTCGCCGGCGAGACTTGGTTGTTCCAGGCGTGGTTCCGCGACGCCAATCCAAATCCGACGTCGAACCTCACGGACGCGACGCAGGTGCTCTTTCACTGACGGGACGCGAGTGACGGCGCACGGAACGAGCGTCGAGGTTGCGGCTCGCAGCCGACTCAGGAGCGCCCGGCCTGGTCCGGAACGGGGCCGAGACGTCAAGCGTGGGGGGGCGCTCCGGGTTGAGCATCCCGCGCGTTGGTCGCGGCATCCGGCGCCGAATCCATTTTGCTCGAGCTCGTGCTCGGAGGCCGTGCGGTCGGGCTGCACACCGCGATACGGTTCGTCCTGCCAGCCGTGGAGACGCTGAGTGATTCGAGGAGCTCGCTCGGATCGCGGACAGTCGCGACGTATGCGCTTCTTGGGCCTCTGTCCACGCAGGAAGCGCTCTGGTGCGCGCGACCCCGAGCTGCGCGAACACGAACGAGCGCGTGCCGCCACGCCACGGCTCGTGTCGTACCGGGAGACCACTTCGTGGTCGCTCCGAGGCTTGCGCCGTGATTGCTCGACCCGCACCCCGTACGCGCGACGGTGCGCGACGAGGACCCCGTGCGGCGCCGGTCCCCCGAGCCGTCAGCCGCAAAGGCGCTGGGTTCCCTCAGGGCAGGAAGGGGGGGGGCAGGACGTCGGGCGGCGAGTACGCTCTGCGCGGCCTCGCGCGTGAAGGACCGCGTCGGGCTCGGGCACGTTGCCCGTGCCGACGCCCCTCGTCCTCACCTCGTGGCGTGAAGCCCACTGTCCCCGCTCTCACCATGCGCCTCCTCCCCATCACCCTCGCTGCGCTGCTCGCGAGCTGCGCCGCCACGAGCACCACACCCGAGCCCGCCGCGGTCGACTTCGTCGACGCCTCGCCCACCGCGCAGCACACCTGGCTGCAGCAGCTCGTCGGGACGTGGGACGTCACGTCCGTCGCCGAGATGGGCGAGGGCGTCCCGCCCATCGAGGGCAAGGGCACTGAGACCGTCCGTGGGCTCGGCGGGCTGTGGATCGTCGCCGAGGGCGTCGTCCAGATGGACACGATGCCGATGACGTCGGTGATGACGCTGGGCTACGACCCCGAGCGCGGCAGGTTCATCGGGACATGGGTCGACTCGACGCAGACGAAGATGTGGACGTACACGGGCACCCTCGACGTGGCCAGGACGACGCTGACGCTGGAGGCTGAGGGCCCGGACTTCTTCGAGCCGACACGGACCGCGCTGTTCCACGACGTCATCCTGCTCGAAGGCCCTGATCGAAAGGTCCTCACGTCCTCGATCCAAGGCGCGGACGGGACGTGGACGAGCTTCATGCGCGCTACGTACACGCGACGAAAGTGAGCGGGTCCATGGAGCGCGCCCTCGATCGGTCTCGCGCCCTCGGTCGCGCCGTATGCAACGCACGCACCGGCTCTTCCCTAACGCTGCAGAGCCCGACCTGTCGACCCACTTGATCGGTCGCTATGCGGCGGGTACATCCCCAGCGATGATCACCGCTGGACCGAGGAATGGTGCCTACCCCGTGGCGCCGACGGGACGCCGTTCGAGGGCGACGGTCCTCGATGGCGGCTCGGCGAAGTGAAGGTCGTGGGCGGTGCCGTGCGCCCGGTGCTGCTCGACGGAGACGGGCGCGTCCTCTTCGACTCGCGCACGGTGGCGCTCGCGAGCTTGATCGCCGACGAGCGTGGCGAGCTCGTCGTGGCCAAGGGCAGAGACGCGCTCTTCCTCTTTCGCGGCGACGAGCTCGCCGCAGCAGGCGCACCCGAGCCGTTCGTCACGGCGTGGTGGGACAGCGGCCGCCTGACCACGGTCGCCCGCGACGGCACTTGGAGCCTGCTGCGCACTGCGCTTCCGAGCGCGCGCATCGTCCTGGGCGACGTGCTCACCCCCGCACTGCCGCTCACTCTGGTGGGCAGCGCCGGCTATCGCACGATGACCGCTGCGGCGCTCGTTAGCTCGACGTTCCCCGGAGTTGTGCGCGCGCCTTGCAGGAAGAGCACTGTACCGCGCGGCCAGGGTCCCAGCGTGAGCGGGAGCGACACCGATCCCGCGGCCGGCGCGATGCCGAGCGAGACGCTCCGGCCGACGTCGATGAGCTGGGGCAGGCTCGAACCCGCGCTGGGGACGACAACCGGCAGGCGGGCCGCGAACAGGTGCACGTTGGCGCCCGCCTGAGCGCGCAGCGTGATCGACACCGGGCTCGAGGGGAGCGGCGTGCCGCTCGTTGTCAGCGAGGGCAGGTCGCGTGACTCGTCGAGCGTCGCGCCGTTTTGGAGGACGATGGCTTGCCCGTACGGCAGCGAGACGCCGCCCCGCGCGCCACCCTGGAAGGTCGTGTTCCAGGCGCGGTGCTGCCCTCCCTCAGCGATAACCCCGCGGCCGCCCGCCCCGTCCTGCGAAGAGCCTCCAAATTGGGAATAACCCCCGTCTCCTCCGCGCACGACGGACTCCACGCAATGGAGCGAGCCGCCGCCGAACACGACACACGCGTCACCTCCGACGTCGGCTTGTCCCGTGCCGAAGAGATTGGTGTCGTCGCCGCCCCGGCCACCGCGGATCGTACAGCTGTCGAGCGCGACGAAGGCGCCGCCCTCGATCGCCAGCCCGACCTGTGCCGTGTTGAAGAACGAACCGCTGTTGCTGCCAGCGCTGGTGTTGCCGACGATCTCGCAGTGGACGAGCTGCGCGCGGCTACCACTGATCAGGACATGCGCGCCTTGGTTGTCTGTCGACGCCGAAATGGCCTGCACGCGATTCGCGCGGACGTCACTGCAATTGGAGATGCGCAGCGCCTCCAGCTGCCCTGACAGCGCCAGCCCATCCAGAATGACGGTGCCTTGAGCGTTGACTACGATGAGCTGCTCGAGCGCCAGGTCCGCGATGAACGTCCAGGTCCCGGCTCCGAGTCCCTGCACAGTGCTCGTCCCAGAGACGTTCACACCGGGCGCGCCAATGATCCTTGTCGCGCGTTGGAGCGTGAAAGGCCCATAGCTCCCAGGCCGCACATCGACGAGGTCGAAGGGACCGGCGATCGCGAGCGCCGCGGAGATGGACGGGAAGTCCACGCCAGGCCCCGGGGTGTCGTCCACGACCCAGGTGGTCTGCGCTGTGAGCGGCGCGGCGCACAAGGCGAGTACGAGGGAAGCTCGAACTGAGGTGACGGTCATGGTGCGCATGTTCGACTCAAGGGTACGTTGTATTGGCCGTTCGCGGGGCGGCCCTCGATGCGAGGGCCCGCTCGCCAGGTGGGGCAGAGAGCGTGGCGTTGCTCATCTGGTTCGAAAGGAGCCCGCGGCGCGCAGCCCGTCACTCCGATTCTCAGCTCCGTTCGTCTAGCCCGCGTGGCGATTCCTTTTCAGCCCTGATGTCGCCGTGCGGCGAGCGACCGCAGTTCGGCCGGGCATGGGGCCGCCGCCGCCGATCGCGATCGTTCGAACCCAATCTCGGCACTCGAATAGGACCTTGACCCTGCCCGGTCCAGTGGACACCGGGTATGTGGGGATTACAGGTGACGTAGGGTGCCCCCGCGACGGTCACCGTGCATCGGGGGGGCCGGGGGCAATGGCGTCAAGCTCCCAGACGACCGGAGGGGCCCCACTTTGGACCCGGCCGGAAAGAGCGCCGAGGATAGACGCGATCTGGTCGTCGTCTGTCGAGCGTCTTAAGCATCCGCTCGATGGCATGCTCGATGCTGGAAAGGGCAAGGTCCCGCTTGTCGCTCAGGAGGATCCCCAGGAGGTGCTGACGGAATGACACGACCGCTCCCTTCTGCGATACGAACAGGTCCGGGTCTTCGACACGTTCGTTCGCAAGCGTGACCATCACACGACTGATCGCGAGAAACAGCACTCGGGCTCCCACCTCTTGCCGAATCCCCGCTGCCGTTCGCGATCGGAACCGGCCCTGTCCCGTGTACTCGCTCGTAAACAGCTTGAAGAACTCCTCGCTTTGCCACCTCAGGTGGTAGAGGTCTGCGATGTCGTTGACACGGACGCTTGGCGAAGTCAACGACGTGACGAAGAAGTTCGGTCCTTCCTTTCCCTCTACTCGAACGAGCCGTAGCTCGAGGTCTTCCCACTCAGGATTCGATCCCACCGGCGGGCAAATTGTCACGAGCGCGCACGCGTCACCGTTCCTGGCGAATTCGGCGACCTCATTGAACGAGCCCTGTTCCGGTACGCGAATCAGGAAGTCGACACCAGCGGCAGCTGTTTCTTGGAGCACCTCATGGGACGGGTAGCCGCGGTCCAAGATCACAAGATCTCCCGGGCTGAGGGATGGCAGCATCCTCAGGTAGTGCTCTCGTTCGCCGACGTCCAACCGACCGTCAATCTCGAAGTCGACCGGTGTGCGCGCGAATACGTCTACCAATGCACTGAACAGAACTTGAGGGCAGTACGAGCCCTTGGCCACCCCAAATGCATCCTTCAACTCGGGCCAGGTGCCGACATTGAGCTTCTGCCCGTCCACTGCGTAGACCCGACGCCCTCGCCAGCGCTTCGCGACGGCGCTCTCCGTGATCTCATCCGCCAGCCCGTGCAGGAGCTGCTGGAAGAAGTCCTCGGGAAGGCGCTGCCTTGCCTGGCCGATTGCCGAAGCGGTGACTGGCTCTTCTGTTGGCAGCGGGATCCCCGATATCCGCGCTCGATCCCAGAAGTCGAGCACGACGTGGCGAAGGCCGCGGTCATTCCCTTCGGCCACCATGAACATCAGGAAGGTAGTGAGGAGATCGGGCGAGAGAGCGCCCTGGCGAGTGAACGAAAAATCTCCCGGCCGTCTCAAGGCATCGGGGATTCTCCTGTGAGCCGCGTTAACTATTTGGTAAACTTCAAGCGTAGCAGGGAGGTTGGCACGATTTTTTGTCGCCCGACTGGCTCACGGCTTGCGCGAAATCGCTGGATTCTTTTCGGGTACTCGTACCCAGCTTCAAAGTGGCGTTGCTCATGGCCGCATTCTACCGAAGCACATGCGTGACTTCGCACGCAATCGCCAATCACAGACGTGCATTTGGCGCGTTCTCGATCACTTGTGCATCGGCGGTCTCCTGTGCGCTGAGCGCCGCCGAACTACGACCCCACTGTCTCTCTCAGCTCAGCACCGGCGCTGCGAGCGCGAAGCCTGCGCACGCTGGGAGCTTGACGCCATTGCCCCCGTCGCCCCCTCCGGTAATCCACCAGAGCCCATAATGGCCCCCTGAGACGGTCGTCCGACGCAGCAAACTGGTGAGTAGCTGACCGCGGTCCCAAGCGGACCGCAACACACGCGAAGCCGAGCCCTTCAATAGACCGCAGCCGGGAACAAATCAGAGCGTTGCGTATTCTGTGGCGCAGGCTGTTAGCGCACCGTGCACGACCTGATCGCCAGCTCCTTTACGGCCGTAAAAATAGTGTCATCAGCGGCACCTGATAATATTTGGATTTTTCCATCAAGGTCTAGGTCCTCGGGGCGCCGATGGAGCGATCCACTTGCCAAAAGAATGTCACGGTCTGCGTTCCAGCACAGTGACGAGCCCATGACAACATCGGACCGCGCGGCCCACAGCCACAGGACTTTCCCACTTGCCGATGACAAGAAACACAGTTCGCCACCCCAAGCATTTGTAGGCGCGCTGAATACAACATCCCTAACGCCATCGCCATCGCAGTCATTCACGAAGACTACAGACTGTCCGAAGGAACAGGACCCGAACTCGACCGTGCCTGACCCGCCACAGCACTGACGGGGTATACCTGGCATAACGACGTGAGCACTACCCCCATCATATCCAAGGCGCAAAATAGCGCCGGTTCCTCTACCCAGATCTGATTCGGGCCGCCCGAGCGCGACGAAGACATCCGCATTTGGCCCATCAACTGCCCCAAGGCGCAGCGCTTGACCCGGAAGCCGCAGATGCGGGGCAATCATAAGCGCATCCACGGCATCGAAGCCGCCACCAAATTCCATCACGGATGCTTCGAACTTACCCTTCGCCTCATTCAGCGTAATGAGCAAAAGAGACGCAACATCGCTCGCGCCGCATTCCGCAGCCGCGACCACTGATACCCTATGCGCGAGCCGCTGCTCGGCAGTTGTGCTTTTCGGCTCCACGAATGCAGCGCCGACGATGGCAGCATTGCTCGGCGCAATCTCGTGCAGGATTGGTTCGCCAATCTGCTCCGAAATCTTGATCATCAATAACGCACCCCCACGCCTTACGAGGAGCGTCATTGTCCCCTCCATGGCAGGTTCCGGATCTAAATGATCAAGGATGGTGTCGACGTCAGCCACTCGTGCAATTGTGTCACCACCCGGGACTCGCAGAAAGTATAACCCTTGATCTGGGGCGACAGCCGCGAGAATTCCTAGACCATCGCTCGCCTTAGCTCCTTGGTATGCCCAGCTGCGAAGGCTGGACGTGGTCTCCTTTGACATCAATGGGAATGGCAGTCGCACCAGCGCGAGTTCAGCCAGAGTGGCGAGATCGATTAGGCTAAAGGCGCCGGCATTGGGCACTACACGCCCGTCGCGGAAGATACTCCGTGATGTGGCGACGATGGGTTGCAACGTGCAATCAAGTTGGATTTCTCGCCCACCTCCGCGCGCGACCTCTTGTTGCGCCGTTGGTTCTTGGGCTGAAGAAGCCGGGCAAAGGCAATGTAGGAGCAGGACTAGGACGGCACTACGACCTAAAGCCACGAAGACCATTATTCGGATGTGTTGCTTATTCTGGCAACCCAACCCCGCCAAGGCGTTCATTCTACTATCCATGTTAGCCACCTCCTATAATGAGCGGCGGCGTTTGCGCCTGCATGCATGTGCAGCAAAAGCTGATTGAGGCCGTCAGCTCGGCGGTGCTTGCCGTAGTAGTCATCTTAAACTCAAGCGTCATGCAGTTGGATCCACTTTCTGGGCAGAGACTAACCACCCTTACGCCTTGAGCGCCCTTAAAGCTCGACTTATCCCAGTCATTAAAATTACCGCCGCTCATCGCGTATCCGCCTCCAGATGCGCCACCGTTGACACCAACCGAACAGTTGGACTCACCCTCGTCGTTCTGTCCATGGAAGTCCTGGTACTCCTTGCTCTTCTTGGGAATCTGCCTATAGGGTCGTTTGTCACTATCATCTCGCCCATCATTGACGATCTGCGGCTGGCACGTTAGGTCAAATTCCCACATACAGCTGCCACCCCCGCATGAACTAGTACCGGTGATTGGCGCGGCGCCTACGAAGCGTATTGTACAGCCCAGGTAGATGTCCTTGCCGGTTGATGGCGAGGGTGATGGGGGGCCAATGAAAGCTCTGTCTGGCCCGGAGGCAGGCTTGAACGAGGTGGTGCCTCCCGGCCCTTCATGCGGAAGATTTGCGACGCATCCCACTGTGCCACTCGTGGAACTCAATGAGGAGAGGCCGAAGCGGTCATGATACGCCAAACGATTGCTGTTCGCAAAGGCATATAGCGAAGTGCCATCAATGTACCCTAGTGGGTCCCGCGTCAAGAACATCCCGAGTGTCTGGCTCTGTACTCGCATCCAGGCGTAGCTTTGCCCGAATCTTGAATGAAGCGCCTGCGCTCCGATTGGATTACCGCCATTGCTCAGCGTTGTGCCACCGCTATTGGTTATGTGCGCCGCGACGTCACCCGAGTCAACATCGCCATCGAGGTCCAGATCCGCACGCACATCGTAGATACTGAATGACCACAGGAAACTGATCCAGTTGGCATCCGTGGAGTCGGCGTCGCCGTCTCCATCGACGTCTCCCCAAGGCATCAGGAACGGTGCCCCGTTCATATCGTAGAACACGCGCTCTACTTGCCTGCCATTCGACCCGTCGTCGCCGTAATGGGCCATCACCGAACCCGTGCGGTCGATAAATAGAACCGTATCGCGATCTGCCGTGCCGTCGTAGTCATCGTCCCGCACCTCAAGCAGGGCGGACGCATCGAACCCACCCGCGCCACTAACGGAGAGATCTCCTAACCAGAGTCGCTCCACAAGCGCGTCCGGGTCCGAACCGCGGAAGCTCGCCAAGATCCCCATGTCGGACGGCCGGCAGAGGAAGTACTCCCAGTAGTCGTTGGCGTCGATGTCGGCGTCGGGCTCGCGGTCTAGCTGTTCACCAATCAGGTGGTCGAGTGCATTTCGACGATAATAGGCCAGAGTTGCTGGGCCGCTGGCGTTGATCACCTCAACTGTGCGTCCCCAAGCATCGTAAACGAACTTCAGGCGCGGCTCGTCCAGCAGCATGCCCGACTTCGAGTAGATTACGTCATCTGTATCAATGTCATCGATCTCGTTCGCGGCGGTGAACGTCAGGTCTTTGTCGTGCTCATCGGTATCGAGCCCGTCGCCGTCGTTGTTCCAGTCGAGCAGGTCGTCTGTGATATTCCCAACGGCATCGAGCGCCCGGTTCCACTCCATGGTCTCGTTCGAGATGCTCCCACCGCTCAATGTGCCGCGCTGAAGGTCCGTGAGGCGATCGAGTTCATCGAGCGTAAGCAGCGTGTCCATTTGCCGGACTGCTGAGGTGTCTTTCTCAATGTAGTCGTAGACCTCCGTGATAAACCCACCCCGGTCAAGCGTGTAGCCTCGCTGCAGGAACGTGCGGTCCGTTGCCAGGTCCTTGACCCACTCGTCTTCGACAACGCGGTTGAACCGGTCCCAGTCGGCGTACGAGCCACCACTCGCGCCGTCCGCATAGTCCATCACAAAATCGTGCGTGGTGAGTGCCACCCGCGAGACACGTTGCGCCCCAACAAAATCGAAGGTTGCGACCGTCGTGTCACTGTGCTCCACCGCGTTCGTCCGACCAGCCGCTTGGTGGTAGCCGGTGCTGTCCTGCATATAGTCATAGACGTAGCCCGTCGGCATCGTCATCGACGTCGGGATGATCAACCGTGCGCCACTGTTGGTCGTTGGAGCGCCTGCTGCCCACGACGCCGAGTAGTCAATCTCCACTTCGTGGGCCGCGATGCCTGAGGCCCCCACGGCAGAGTCCACGTCGGACGCGAAGCCGGTTATCTGCCCCCACTCGCCGTAGGTGTACACAAACTGGTCCACGACGTTGCCGCTCGTGGTCGCGTCGTACTGCGTGGCGATGCTCATGCGTCCGAGGCCATCGTACGCGAACTCCTTGCGCCGGACGGCCCCGTCAATGTCGGTGCCGATCCCGCGGCCGTCGATGTTGGTGCCCAGCGTGGATGCCACGTCCGACGTGAGACGACCCGAGGCGTCGTACCCCTTGACCAAAACCGTCCCATCTTGGTCCAGCCGGTACACCTCCTGCCCCTGCGCGTTGTAGGCGTAGGTCATCCGGTCGCTCGCGCCCGTCGAGTCGGGGTAGGCCACCTGGTGCAGCAGGTGACCCGTGGCAATGTCCGAGTCGCCCGTGGAGCCCCCACCCACCGTGCCGTAGTAGTACGTCGTGACCTGGTCCGGCGTGCCGACCACGTCCGCGATGTACGTCGTCCGTAGGCCGTCCGTGTAGCCATAGCGGACGATCTGGTCCTTATCTGGCTCGCCGGGGTCCGGTACCTCGTCCTCGTAGTTCCGCGCGTACCAGCTCTGCCTACCCAGGTCGTCAAACCCCCAGCGGTCCTCGATGCCCTTCGGGTCGGTGGACGAGTACCGCTTCCCGTTGTCGTCGAACGCGACGGTCGTCCGCAGTGCTTCGTTGGAGCGCGCCGGCGGGCTGCTCATAGTCGAACGGTCGAAGGTGCTGCCGCCGTAGGTCCCGTACTGCACCCTGTCGACCATGCGACCGAAGCGGTCGAACCACGAGGCGTTGATCTGGATGCGCCCCTCGATGTTCGCGGCCGTGTACTTCAGTGCGTCCGCGTCAGCGTTCGTGTCGAGGGCGCCCGTCGTGGGCGAGCCGCCGTAATCGTCATGGAAGCGCTCGATCGAGGCCGTCATGACGACGTCGTTGTTGTCCGTCGCTGCGTAGACGGTCTGGCTCTCGACCAGGACAATGTCGCCCGTGACGTCGTCGGCGGCCGCATAGGAACGCGAGTCGTTGTCTTGGGCGAGAACGAAGGAGTGCGTCTGGCGCCCGATGCGGTCGAAGGCCGACTTCGTGAGCGTCGCTCCCTCGAACTTCACCGTTCGGCCAGCTGCGTCGTACCATCTGTCGGTGCGGAGGCTGCCGTCGTTCGACCCGTCGACCGGGTCGATGTTGTAGAAGTAGCTCTGACAGACGCGGCCGCGCTCGTCGTAAGCCTGCGAGCTGAGCGCCAGCCTGTTCGTCGCGAGCGACTCCGGGTCAGTAGTCGCCGAGGGGGCAGTCCCTCCATACTCGCCTCGCGCGAGTTCGCGCCCCAGGTTGTCGTACTTGACGAGGGTGTGCGGTGCCGTCGGGGCGTCCGTGAGCAGCAAGTTGCCACGCAGGTCATACGTGTAGTCGGTGACGCGTTCGCCGGTGCTCGACGCTGTGGTTCGCAGGGTGCGCGTGGTGAGAAGGCTGTTGCCGTCATCGGCTCCATCGTCGTACTCCAAGAGCTTGGTCGCGACCATGTTGTCGGACCCGGTCCCGGAGTCGTCCGTGCCGACCTTCGTCTGCGTCACGCGTCCCAGGACGTCGTGCGTCGTGGCGTAGATCGTGCCGTGGGGCTCCAGGCGGCGGTCTTGCCGCCCCATGGAGTCGTAGTCGAACGCGACAGCGTCGTAGTTGGTGCCATCCGTCCCCGCACCCGACGCGGGGATGTCGAAGTAGGAACGGCTGTACGCGAGTTCGATCCCCGCGTTGTCGTAGAGCGAGGTCGAGTACCGACAGACCGTCCCCACGTTGAACGCGAGCAACGGGTCGGAATCGGCCTCATCGATCTGCCCGCTCGGCGCCGTCGTCGTGGTGCCGCCAGATAGGGCCAAGCGACCTGTCGCCTCCGACCGCCCCGCCTGGTTCGTGACCTGGAACGACACCGGACCGTAGTACGTCGTCGATGCCTTGTCCAGGTAGTTGACCGAGATGAGCCGCCGGTCGGCAAGCACGGTCTTGTAGCTGATCTGGTTGCGCTCGTCCCCTGCTCCCGCCCGCTCGGTCATCGTGCGGCTGAAGCCGTCGTCGTACGAGTAGTCGACGATGCGGTGAAAGGCGCCTGCGGTGCTCGACCACCCGCTCGGGATCGTGACGTTCTCGAACGCCTCACCCGAGCCGGTCTCCGACGTGTCGGCGTCCCGGATCGTCCGCACGACGACGCCGCCGGCGTACTCCGTGTAGTCGATGATGTCGTCCTCGGCTTTCGTCCAGACGACGCGGCCCACCTCGTCGAGGTACTGCCGCGACGTGTCGGAGGTGGCCGACCCGTTGTTCGAGGCTGAAACGGCCGGCCACGTCACCGTGACCTGCTTGACCGACAGGGTCCCCGTGTGCCAAGTCGTCGCCCGAGCCGTGAGGTTCGAGCCGGAGGTGCCGGAGGTGATCGCCGCCGGGTAGTCCCGCGTGTCGTCGACGATCGGCCGGTAGACCGTCGTGTCCCCCACAGTGAGCGAACCCGTCTCGAGGGTCCGGGACCACTCGAAGTACTTCGAGCTGTCCTTGTCTCGGTTATACTTCTGCTCCGTCACGAACCCCTTCGTAGCGCCGGTCGTCTCCAGCGTCCAGTACCGGATGAGTCCGGCGCTGTTCGACGACGTCACCGAGCCGGTGCTGTGCGTGTAGGCTGTGATGGCCGCGGGCGTTGCGACCTGGGTCGTGACGCCATCGGAGTTCCGCTGGACCTCGGTGACCCACTTACTCGGCGTGCCCGTCGCGGGCGTCGCATCCGTGATGAGGCTGCTGAGCGGCTGCCCCACTTCGTCGAAGTACTGGGTCACGAAGCTGCCGTCGGCGCGCTCGACGAGCGCGCGACGCGCCCAGGCAGTGTCATACCCGGACGTCCCGGAGAAGCTGCCGTTAGCCTCGTAGGTGAAGAGCGACGTCCCGTGTGACGACCCGCCTCCGCAGCTCCCGCACCCGCCGTTGGCGGTCAGCTCGCTGCAACGCCGAGAGCTGTCGTATTCGAAGTAGGCCGACGCGAACGAGGCGAGGTTGGCCGAGCTCTCGCCGATGTAGTCCTGGTCGAAGGTCGAGTCCGTCCAGTCGTAGCGCCGCACGCCTTCGAAGTCATAGACGTACTGCAGGCAGTGCGGGTAGCCCGGGTTCGTCGAGGCGTTGAACGTGCCTTCCCAGTAGCGGTAGTACTTCTCGCGGACCAGCTCGTTGCCGTCGTCGTTGAGGCGCGTCGTGATCGTGACGACCTTCAGGTCGCCGGGGTCGCCGTAGGTCTCGGAGCTGTAGTAGTCGTACTCCACGAGACCGAGCGTCTCGAGCCCCGTCGGGCTGGCCCACGTGCCGCCGTTCTTCGTCTCGACCTCGACTGAGTCGAGCCGGACGACGGAGTCGTGCGTGCCGTAGGTGAAAGTGTAGCGCCGGTCCTCGCTGTCGAAGGCTTCGGTGATGTAGCCGGAGCCGTTGTAGCCCAAGGTCACAGGGTCGTTTGCGAGGTCCGCATCGCCGACGTACGCGACCTCGCCGCTAGGCGCCTCGATCTTCCAGATCTGCCCCGCAGCGACTCCCCCCTTGCCGAACCCGATGAAGCTCCACTGCCAGCTCGCCTGGTCCGTGTAGGTGTATGTGTCGATCGGGTTGTCGAGCTCCTCGTTCGTCGCGTACTCGATCGCCCCGGCCGCGCCATTGATGGCCCGATAGGTGGTGCTCGAACCGGAGACGAGCTTGAACTCGATGAAGCGGTCTGCCCCGTAATAGAGGTAGATGCGGTTGCTGTCGACGACGATCTCCGGCTGGGCCGTCTGGAACCAGTTCTTGCCCTGGGGCCCGTTGCTGTCCGACGAGCCGCCGTTCTGGCGGGAGTTGTAGCTGCGCCCAATGACCCATCTCGGCCCGTCCGCCGGGAAGGCCAGATCGACGTCGTGCTGGGTCACGCCCCCTGTCATCAGCGACACACCCCCCACCTCGTGCGACCCCGGCGCGAATGGGCCGATCGGGTTCCCCGCGAGGTGCATCCCGAGCGCGGACGGCTTCCGCAGGCGACCGTCCAAGTCCACGCCGCGGCTCTCCACGTCAGGCTCAATGTCATGTCCCGCCGTCGCAGTCGTGGGCAGGTAGGTCGTGAGCGTAGTCGAGTCGACCTCAAGGATCGGGGCGGCGACCAACGCCACCAACGCGGGAGGCGGCGATGTGGAAGCCCCGGGCGACGCCGCTGCATTCACACCGGACCGCGAGAACAGCGCCATTGCGGCGATAGCGACCAAGAACGCGATGGGCAGGGACAGGCCGAGCTTCTGCTGTCGAGTCATAGGGGCAGGCCGAGTTGAGAGCGGTGGTCAAGCGCCGAGAGCGCCCGGTCATCGAGGACGACAGGCCGAGTCTGGATGAAGCCATAGATTCCCGCAATCGGTCTGTCACTCCAAAACCTCCGGGGATTGTGCGGCCCCACTCCAACCCCATGCGGCGCCGAGGTTTAGAGGTGCAAAGCGCGGAATGAACCGTCCTAACGCCGACGACCCTGTGTTCGCCATTCGGCGTATCGGTCAATGCGATGGTGCCTCCAGTAGGACTGACTGCCAGCGCTGCGCCAATGACGAGGCGCGACTGTGGAGTGGATCCGCCTCCCCAATGAAACCGAGCAGAGTTCTTGGGTATGCACTACTCTCCGCAGGTAGCGTCGTACGAATGGTCTCGACGCGCCATGTCCCTCGAGAGGTTCTTGCCATGCCGCTTCACTCGCGAACCGTCGCACTTGTTGTCCTCCTCGGAGCGGGGATCCCGCTCGGATTCAGCCTCCGCAGCACGACCGCTGCCGCGCCCTCTGCGCCGCCTGCCGCGCAGACCGGAACCCCGAAGCTCGTGCTGCGTGCGGCCTTGGCGCGAGCGGGCCTCGGTCCCGAGGAGCTTGCTGCTGCGGGTTTGCGCGGTCCGGACGTGACCGCGCTCATCGGACGAGCCGAGGCATCGGATTTGGTCCAGAACAACCTCTTGGAGCCTGCCGACGCAACCCTGGCCGATGCGCGTCGCCGCGTAGAGGACCTCGAGAAAGCGATCCGGGAGGGGGAACGTGAGCCTGGGCAGCTGCAGGCACTTGCGACCGCACGGACTGATGCCGCTAGCGCAGAAGCGCAGGTCGCCTCCCTTCTCGATCGTGTGTTCAACGCCGCGAATCAAGGTGTAGTCGCCACCGCGACCGACGGTCTGCGCCGCTTACAGGCGAACAAGCGCTGGAGAACCCTCCCGATTCAGTTCCTTTTAGCGGAGCGCACGCCCGCTGAATGGCGAGAGCTCAAGGAGGCGCTCACCCACGAGCGCGTCTGTACGAAGCTCGGGAAACCGACCAACCCTACAATCATGGCTCGTCTGGCCCAACTTCGCGCCGCCCCCGCTGTCGCGGCCGCGCTTGCCTTGAGCGAGGCGAACCTCGCGGGCGTCGAGACCGCCTGGAGGACAGCAACGTTCACCGAGTAGGGGGGGGCACGCTCTTGCTTCCGATGCGTGGTCAAGTCGCGCGACTGTGCGCACGGATGGCGTTGCTTCTCTGTCCGTCGCTCGCGGCATTCTCATTCGCTGTGGCTCAGGAGGGCGATGCAACGAAGCCCGCTTGGAGCGGGGAGGCGCGGGTTCACCTCTCGAGTGACCGCGTGCCTCTCCGGCAGTTGATTGCGGTTCTGGCACGCGAGTCGGGCCTCGTGCTCGACCTGGGCGGGCGCGAGGTCAAGGGCGACGTCGAGATTGCGGCCGACTCCCACGGCGTGACCCTCGCGGAGCTCTGGCGGGTCGCGAACGACCAGCTCGCCCAGAATGCGCTGGCCATCGTGCAGCGCCCAGGGCAAGAGGCGCTCTCTTTGGTCACGCTGGCGGATGCCGCTGCCTTGGCCCGCATCGAGCCCGCTGGACTGGAGCGTGCGAGCGCCGGGTACGTGCGCCTCCTCTACCGGACGCGCTCTGAGTCCCCCCGAGCACTCGCGGGCGCGCTCATCGAGCTCATGCCCAAGGAGCGGACGTCGATCGTGGCGCTGGAATCCGCACACCATGTGGCGCTGGCGGGCCTGCGCGCGGACGTCCAGCAGGCGCTTGTTGCTCTCGAGCTGCTCGATGGCGCCCCCGTGGAAGTGCAGACCATCGACGTGCCAGTGGTGAATGCGTCGGCCGCGCTTCTCGCTTCGCGCATCGAACAGATCGTGCAGAAGCAGGCGGCTGTCGGGTCGAAGCCCACCGGGTGGTTCTTCGCCATGCCAGAGTCCTCCAGCATCGTCGTTGGTGCGCCAACGACGGAGCTCGAGCGCTGGCGTGCACTCATCGGGCGCCTCGATGCAGCGGGTGTCGTCTCGACCCACAACTACACACCACGCCGCTTCGCGCTCGCAGATGTAGCGGCCCTCGTCAACGAGACGGTCCGCGAGTTCGGCGCGCCGCCCCAGGGCTATCGCCTGGTGCAGGACACGTTGACCGGGACGCTGGTCGTCACGGCAAACGAGGCCACGCACGCGCGCATCGGCGCGCTCCTCGAGCGACTCGAGGGGGCCGACCGTGGGTCCCTTGCGGAACTGCGCTCGATCGGGGTCCGGAACCGCGACGCAAAGGACGTTGTCCAGCGGCTGGAGCGGCTGCTGGACCTCTCCGCGGGTGGAACGGGGCTCACGACCGAGGCCGCGCTCGAAGGTGGGGTCACGCACGAAGGCTCAGGCTCGCAGCGACGCGGGGATGTGCGACTGTCGGTCGACGAGGGCACCAACCGAGTCCTCGCCTACGCCGAGCCGCGGGTGCTGAGGCAGCTCGAGGCCCTGGTCGCCGAGCTTGACTCCGTGGAGCCGCAGGTCCTGGTCGAGGCCACCGTCGTCAGCCTGACCGAGAGCGAGCTGAAGGCGCTGGGCGTCGAGCTGAGGGGCGGCGGGGAGGCACATGGCTCCTTGTTGGAGGTAGGGAGTCTCTTCGGACTCGGCGTGCCTCCGCTGACAGAGAGTTCGGTTGGCCCGCTGACGGGGGTCGGCGGCGCCTTGACGGTGCTCGACCCCGGGGACTTCTCGGCCGTGGTGCGGGCGCTGGAGACAGTCAGCGGCGGGCGCAGCCTGGCGCGGCCGCGGCTCGTGACCCGCAACCACGAGACCGCTGTGCTCGATTCGGTGCTCGAGAGCCCGTTCGCGGCGACGGTCTCGACGGACGTCGTCGCGACGACCAGCTTCGGGGGCTCTTCGAGTGCTGGCACGCAGATCTCGGTCACGCCTCACCTCACGACCGGTGACCGGCTGCGCATCGAGTACTCGATCACGTTGTCGGCCTTCGTCGGCGCGGCGGCCGACCCCGCCCTGCCCCCACCACGGCAACAGACGTCGTTGAAGAGCGAGGCGGTCGTGCCCGACGGGTTCACCGTGGTGCTCGGGGGGATCGAGCTCGAGTCGAGTGGCGAGACGACGTCGCGCGTACCGGTCCTCGGGCGCTTGCCGCTGCTGGGCTGGCTGTTTCGCGATGGATCGCGGAGCGCCGAGCGGACCCGCTTCTACGTGTTCCTGCGCTGCGACGTCCTGCGCAGCGAGAGTTTCCGAGGTCTCCGCGACGTGACGTCCGAGGCCGCGCGCGCGGCGGAGATCGAGGGCGACGTCCCGGTGCTCGAACCGAGGTGGATGCGATGAGGACGCGGGCGTGGCTCGCGGGTGCGGCGTTCAGCGCGACAGCGGTCCTGGCTGGGTGCGGTAGCCCGCGTGCGATGGCGGGCCCGTACGGCAGCGGGGAGACCGTCGTCCGTGACGAAGCCCGTGCGGCGGCGCTCGTCGAGAAAGCAACGGCGGCCATGCCGGAGGACCCGGCGCGGGCTGAGGGGCTGCTGCGCGAGGCGTTGAGCGCGGACCTCTTCCAGGCGCGGGCGCACAACAACCTCGGGGTACTGCTGCTCGGGAAGGGGGACCTCTACGGTGCAGCGCACGAGTTCGAGTGGGCGCGCAAGCTGCTGCCGGGCCATCCAGAGCCCAGGGTCAACCTGGCCTTGACCCTGGAGAGAGCGGGGCAGGTAAGCGACGCCGAGGCCAGCTACAGGGCGGCGCTAGAGGTGTACCCAGGGTACATGCCGGCGCTGCAAGGCGCCGCGAGGCTCGCTGTGGCCGAGGGGCGGCGGGGCGAGGAGCTGCCGTCGTGGCTGGATGCGATCGCGATCGGCGGCGAGAACGACGCATGGAGGAGGTGGGCCAGGGCTCGGGCCGCCGAGCTCCCGTCGGCGAGGTGAGCCCCAAGGTTCGAGCCCAGACCGCTACCAGTCGCACCTCAGTTGCGAACATAGACATGGCCCTGGCGGCACCGAGAGGGCCGATCCGGGAGTCTCTGCCGGAGTTCGCTACTGCGCCCTGACTGGGGAGCCACCCTCTCGTTGCCGCGACGACTCGCGCCGGTGGGTTGACGGTTGAGGCTGCCAGCGGCGCCCAAGTGACGACGCAAGGCCCCGCGGGGACGCGAGTTAGGGCCTCAGGCACGTCACCACTCGGTCTCTTGGACGAGGCGCCCGTCGACGGGCAGAGCCCCCACCGCGGCTTGGCCCACACACCCGGGCCGCGAGTTCTCAAGTTTCTCTCGAGAGCGCCGGGGGGCGGTTAACAGCCGGGCAAGTGCGCCATACGCCCCGGCTACTTTGAGCAAGTCAGCGGCGTCGACACGGGAGTGCCACTGCGAGAGACGCCTTTCCGGAAAGTCACATTTATGATTTTACTACTAACGCCGTCGCGATCATACCCGCTGCGAATTTGCACTCCGCGGACCCACTGGGCTTGGGCGCGCAAGACCGCCGAAACCCAGCAGCCCTCCAAGAGCGCGATCCTCGTACGCGTCGCACGGACTCCGAATCGGGCTCATCCGGGGACATCTTGGGCTGCGCCCTCGCAGGCCCTACGGTACCCTTGACATGGCCTTGAGCAAAATGGGTTGGACCATTCCAGATCCCGAAGCCGTCGCGGCCCGATCCGTCGCACTCTTCGATCGCACACCCTCAAGAGGACCGAGATTCCAAATTCGCTCTTCGCCTTCAATTCAGATACGAACATCAAGAACACACAATACCACCCAAAGTCGAACCTCTCACCCAAAGACTTCCGCACGCACTTAAACACTGTCCGGCAGGCCCAAGACACATCAATGGAATCCAAACTGCCAGATCACGAGTCAGCGACTACCTCAGTACTTGACCCGCTCCTGCGGCACAACTACTTCCCGACCCAGCGGCGACTTCGTGAAGAGATAGCACCACTGCTCAGTTCGGTTACATTCGCGCCCGAGGTGGCCCGGAGCCTAGACGTCCAAAAACTGACCGAGAATAGGAAACGCTCCGGCTTTGATGTCCTGCCTTACCGAATCTCCCGAGCGAATGGACTGAGTCGATGGTGCGGCGTGCCCCACCCACTCGGGTATTCGAAACTAGTCATCGCAATTGACAATAACTGGAAGGAGCTCTCTAAGCGGATCCAGTCTGAAAATAGCCAGATCCAGCCTAGCAAGCACCCCGATGGCCGTATGTTTGCATTCGACTACGAACAGAGCACCGATCGGGACGAAAGCGACTGGGGACGTTCGTTCGGGTCTTCAGTTATAGCCTCTGCCGACATCGCGAACTTCTACGATACCCTGTACTCCCACTCAATCCCCTGGGCGATTGCAGGAATGAGCGAGGCAAAGCGACAGCGAAGCAAGTCGCTCTGGTTTAATCAACTCGATGAGTCCGTAACAAGATGCCAACGTAACGAGACGCTTGGCCTGCCCGTGGGCCCGGGCACTTCGAATATTTTTGCAGAACTCATCCTCGCACGTGTGGATAGCGATCTACGATCAAAGAACTTCCGTTTCGTTCGCTATGTCGACGACTACACTTGTTGGTGTAACGACGAGTCGGAAGCGCGCAGATTCCTGTCAGAACTTGAGGGGTCCCTGAACGCGTACAGATTACGACTGAACGGCAGAAAATCTAGAATTCAGGCCTTACCCGTGCCTAGCCCAAACTGGTGGGTCTCAGAACTTAACTTATTTGCACCGATAAAAGGCGCGAATCACGCCAGACTCGGCGCGCACGCGATTAATCGCGCGCTCAAGCTTGCCGGTGAATGCCCGGACGGCGCCGTTATGAAATATGCGTTACGCATGGTCGCAAGTATCGAGGACGCCGACTTCTTCGACGGCCGGACAGTAACCCAAGTCCTTTCGCTTGCATTCCACGACTCAACGCTCATGCCTGCAATTCAGCCCTATATCGAAAAAGCTGCGCTGTTTGGGCAATCACACTACCAAGAACAACTTTTGGCCTTGACCGCTCGGCACGCAGAGCGTCGATATTCCGACGCGGTGTGCTGGGGGCTGTACTTACTCGCGCGTCTTGCTATCGAGCCAACAAACGCATTAATCGACCAAGTTTTAGCGATGGATGATCCAATTTCAATTGCGTGCCTGCTGCAGATTGGCAACAGAAGGTGCGCCACAAGAATTGTCGATCATTGCTCGCATATCGATCAATCTGATATTTATGCACTTGATCGAAACTGGGTGCTACTCTACCAGCTTTTTGCGCGCGACGACATTCCGAATCCATACAAGAACGAAAAGACTTTTGACACACTTCGAGATAACGCCGTCAACTTCCTTACCCCAGTCAAACTCCTTTGCGACGACTTCGACGATGATCGCACACTTGCCGTTAGCAGAGATCCCGGGTAGCCCTCTCCAGGCCTGAACTTACAGGACTGGCCAGGACAGCGAAGATGCCCACCCCGACTTGCAGACGCCGCGCGGGTGCACTAGCCACTTCATGCACGACCCGACGAGCTTCGGGACCAGGCTCGCCTCCGCGACGATCTCTTCGCGCGATTGGCCCTGACCCGCCGGCCCCCCCCCAACGCGCCGCAGCTCGAGCGAAAGCGGTGACACGGGGTCACCGGTTGAAGCGCGAAGAACGGGCGGCGACGCGCAGGGGCGCAGGGCGGCATTGGCCATTCGTTGACTTCGAGCTCGTTGGTCCGTTGCGGTGCCCCGCGAGCGTCGTTCTTCTACTGAAACATCACGCTTACGGCATCGGTGAAGTTCGACGTAAGCGCCGGGTTCGCGTCGCGGTGCCACGCTTGGAAGTTCCACGTCTCACCCGGCTGCACCGCGGCGCTACCGAAAGGCTGCGGCATCGACGTAAGGTCGATCGCGAGCGAGAACGTGCCCGCCGCACCGGAGTTCTTGATCTGCCCCGGACCGACGTAGCGGCCGATGAAGCCGCCAAGGCAGAGGCGCCCCTGGCTGTTGTTGACCGGGAACGTGCTGCCCTGATCGCGCGATGTGAGAAAGAAACCGAACGCATTAGCCGGCAGCTTAGTGGCCGAGAGCGCGAGCGAGTTTGCGCCGACCAGCGGGCTGCCACTCGCATTGAGGCGGCCGAAGCAAGAGGTGCTGTTCGCCTCCGCGTTGCAATAGGGCTGCGAGAACCCATCAGCGCTCGTCCATCGAAAAGCGACGGGGCCACCGGCCTCGTACTCCACTTGACCGACGACGACGCTCCCATCGGCAGAGACTCCGTCCGCGCGCGAGCCAAGGCCGTGGAAGCTCGGCAGAGGCACGATGCCTGTAGAGGACGTCAATCGAAATGCGCGTGCTGTCGTTCCGGTCCCATTGTTCGGGTAGAGGGTTCCAGCAATCACCGACCCGTCCGCCGAAACCGATGAAGCATACGACGACATCCCTGGGACGCTACCAAGGTCGACCATCCCGGTAGGCAGGGTCCACCGGAACGCGTGTATCTCGCCGTTGGTAGAGGTACCCCAACCAACGATCACTTGGCCGTCCGCACTTGCTGCGGTTGCGGCGTCATGAGGCAATACAAGATCGCCGAGATCGAGGAGACCACCAGGCGCAGTCCATCGAAACGCGGCCCGTGGACCTGCCCCGGGACTCGCGCAGTAACCAACAACCACCGTCCCGGTAGCCGAGATGCCAAGTGCCTCCGATTCACCAAGGAGGCTCCCGAGGTCCTGCATTCCACTTGCGGCTGTCCAAATGAACGCGTGCATTCCGGCGCCCTGGACGGCCGTTACGCCTGCGACGGCCGAACCATCAGCATTGACCGCGTTGGCGGCTGAGTCGCCGCTCGATAGTGCGCCCAAAGACTGCATTCCGCCAGTCGCAGTCCACCGCATCGCACGCGTCATGCCACTACCTGGGTCCAAGGCACGCCCAACGACCGTGGTGCCATCAGCCGAGACAGATGTCGAGACGGAGAAACCGCCCCCAAGCGTTCCGAGGTCAATGAGGCCAGAGGTGCTGGTCCAGAGGAACGCGTGTTCCGGCGCGCCAGGACTTGTGGCTGTAGTGGAGTGCCCGGCAACGACGCCTCCGTCTGCCGAAACGCCCGTGGCCGCCGACAGTGATCCGCCGAGTGACCCCAGTCCGTGCACGCCAGTGCAGTCTTGCGGGATCGCATTGCCGTGAAGCACAACAAGAACGGCGGCGCACAGAGCAGGCTTCATGCCTCGATCGTCGCCGATGCCCGCGTCTACCGCCAGCCCTGGCTTTCCGAGACTGGCGCCTCTCCGAGGCCGGCGCTCCCGTGGCCCGCCGGACGCGCGCCTCTACCGGTCGCTGGGGTCGCGGTCCCGCGGCCGCACGGCCCCTACCGCCCAGGTACCGAGGGGCGCCGCCAGACAGTGCGCGAGCCAAACCAGAGCGGGCACCCAGGCCAGGAAGAGCACCAAGATGTCGTGGTCCAGGCGCCGGAGAAGGTCCCACATCACCGCCGTGTCGATCGCGTTTCTCATGTATTCAGCCACTCCTCTTGCTGCGTGACCAGCGCCCACCGCCGCCGCATGACCTGCGAGAGCCGTGCGCGCGATATGCCCAGCACCCGCGCCACCTCAGCAACGCTGCGGTACCTGCCATCCTCGACTGCGGCCTCGATCGCGTAGGCGAGCGCGAGCAGTTGAGCCTTGCGCGCGACGCGCACGGGCACGGGCGGCTCCTCGGGCTCGGCGGCGTATTCCTCGCGGAGTCGCACGCGAACGACAGGCCCCATCAGCACCACCCCCGGAATCGGATCTCGGCGTCGCCAGCCGCGCCGTCAACCACCACCTGGTCGAGGACCAGCGCCAGCACCCGAGCCTGCTCCTCGCCGCCCAGCGCGCCCCACACGCCGTCGAACTCGGCGAGCGCGGTGCGGAGGCCCTCGGCGTCGGCGTTGCCTTCCAGCGCGCGCACGTCGCGCTCCAGCGCGGCCACGCGGGCGTCGGCTTCGGCCACCAGTTCGTCGAGCTCACGCACGCGACCCAGCAGGCCATCCGGGGCGTCCTCCGCCCCCACCGCGCCCAGCAACCGCTGCTGCTCGGCAACGTGGCGTCCTCGTGCTGCACGAAGATCGCG
>JAWKUK010000036.1:0-36136 GCA_041398605.1 Planctomycetota bacterium | reverse complement strand
GTCGACGAGCGCGTCCGCGGCCTGGAGCTCGGCGCGGACGACTACGTCCTAAAGCCCTTCGAGTTCCCCGAGCTGTACGCGCGCGTCCAGGCCGTCCTGAGGCGCCGCTCGGGGCGCGAGCCCCTGGTCGTCGGGGGGCTCACCCTCGACCTCGATGGCCGCCGCGCCGCGATGGCTGGCCGGCGCTTGGAGCTCGGGGACAAGGAGTTCCGCATGCTCGCGACGCTCGCCGGCGAGCCGGGCCGGATCTTTGACCGCCCGGAGCTCCTGCGCCGCGTCTGGGAGCTCGAGTTCGACCCCGGGACCAACATCGTGGACGTGCTCGTGGCGCGCTTGCGGCGCAAGCTGGCCCCCCACCAAGGGATCATCCAGACGGTGGCCGGACGCGGCTATCGCATCGGCGAGGTCCGCGGGTGACTCGGGCCCCGTGGTCGATCGAGCGCCGGCTCGCGCGCTGGATCACGCTGAGCACGATCGCGATGGCGAGCTTGTTCAGCGGCGCCGTCGTCTGGATCGCCGCCGTGGAGCTGCACGACGAGCTCAACATCTTGGGTCGCGAGGAGATCGAGGAGCTCGAGGCGAACCTCCGCGGGCGGTCGTTCACGCGCGCCGAGCTGCAGGACATCTTGAACCTGATCGCCGTCGACCACCTGGACCATCGCTTCTCGTGGCGGCTCTGGCAACCGGGCGCCGGCCGCGCGTGGGCGACCTTCGGCCCGACGCCGCGGACGCCGTTGCCCGAGACTTGGGACGAGGCGGGCGCGATGGCGCTCGCGCCCATCGGCGCGACGCGCTGGCACCACGTAGACGTGCCCTTGACCATCCCCGGAGACCCGTCCATTTCTGCGCTCCGCGTCGGGCTCCTGCTCGACGCGCTCCCACGGCGGGAATCGGCGACGCGCGCGCTCGGCCTGGTCATCGGCCTCGTGGCCGTCATCGCGCTGATTGCGATCTTCGGCGGGACGCTCTTGGCGCGGCAGGTCGCGCGCACGCTCCGCGAAGCGACGGCGCGGGCGCGTGAGCTCGACGCGCAGGGCACGGTCGACACCGTCGCGCCGAACCACGCGCCGAGCGAGGTGGTCGCCCTCGCGAACGCGTTCCGAGGCAACCTCGACGAGTTGCGCCGGCAATACTCGCGCAACTTGTTGCTCACGGCGGGGATGGCGCACGAGCTGCGCTCTCCCCTGCAGAACATGATGGGCGAGGCCTCGGTCGCGCTGCTGCGAGATCGCAGCCCCGACGAGTATCGCGCGGTGCTCGAGAGCCAGCTCGAAGAGATGCGCGACCTCGGCCGCGTCGTCGACAACCTGATCACGTTGACGGCGCTGCGTGAGCATGGGGCGCTCGCGCGCAAGGAGCGCTTCCAGCTAGGCGCCGAGACGGAGCTGCGGCTCCAGAAGGAGGCCGCGCACGCGGCCAAGCGCGGCATCTCCTTCGAGGTCCAGCGCGACGGCGACCTGGAGGTCGAGGGCGACCGCGAGGCGCTGCTGCTGGCCATTCGCAACCTCGTCGACAACGCCCTGCGGCACGTCGACGCGGGTGGCCACGTCGAGGTTCACCTGCACGGCGACGACCAAGCCGTCGTCGCCATGGTCGACGACGACGGCCCAGGGGTGCCACAGGAGCTGCGCACGATCGTGTTCGAGGCCTTCCGCCAAGCGGAGGCGAAGGCGCGCCGCCGCGGGAGCTATGGCCTCGGGCTGGCGCTCGCGCGCGCCGCCGCCGAGGCCCACGGCGGGACGATTCACGTCGAGCCCGCGCCGATCGGCGGCGCGCGCTTCGTCATCACCCTGCCTCGCCAGGGCGCGGCGAACGCCGCTGCCGAAGGTCCTTCCCGCGCGTGACGCGTGCGCGCGACGCGCGCGACGGGTGGCACGTATCCTGTGCGCGATGGACGACGCGACCTGCGCCACGCTCCGTGACCGCCTCGTGGCCGCGCGCCAGGACGTCGACGTCCCGCCGCTGGCGCGTCGCGCAGCGGTCGCGGCGGCGCTGCGGGTCGACAGCGACGGACGGGACCTCGAGGTCCTGCTCATGCGCCGCGCCGAGCGCCCGAGCGATCGGTGGTCGGGGCAGATCAGCCTGCCGGGCGGGCACGTCGACCCGGGCGACCGGGACGAGGTCGCGGCCGCGATCCGCGAGACGGACGAGGAGGTCGGCCTCGACCTCGTCCGCGACGCGGATGTGCTCGGGACGTTGACGCCGATCCAGGCCCTCGCGCGCGGCCGGCGCGTCGACCTCTGGATCACCCCGGTCGTCTTCCGCTACCGGGGCGCAGGCGCGCTCGCGCTCGGCCCTGAAGCGGACGACGCCTTCTGGCTGCCCCTCGGCCCCGCGGGTCGCGGAGAGCTCGACGCGGAGCACCGCTACGAGCACGAGGGCGTCGTGGTCCCGCTGCCCAGCTGGCGCTACGGGGAGCGCGTGGTGTGGGGCCTCACCCACAAGATCTTGGGCGAGCTCTTGCGCGTCATGGCCTGATGCGGCCGGTCGCTCGGATCGCGAGGCCCCGCGCGACCCAGGCTACGACCACAACGCTGACATGGTTCTCACGGAGTGAGCGCCACCGCAGCGGCGACTCCGTGCATTCTGGTCACCGCGCAGGGGCCGCCCCCCCGCAGAACCAAGCTATGAAGACCTCCCGAAACCTCGCTCGTACGCTCTCGCTCGTCCTCGCCACAGCCGCGCTCGCCCCGTTCGCGGGGGCCCTCGGACCGGCGCTGACGGCCTCCCCAGCCGGCCAGGAGCCTGCGCCTGCCCAAGACCCCGTGCCGACGATGGCGGCCGCGAACGCCCTGCTGCAGGCTGGAGACTTCAAGGGCGCCGCGGCGGCGTTCGGCGCCATCGCGAAGGCGCAGCCGCAGAACGCCCAAGCCGTGTTCATGCACGGCTATACCTTGCACGCTTCGGGCGACCTGAAGGCGGCCCACGACGTCCACCTCGCCGCCGCCAACTTCGAGCAGTTCCGCCCGATCGCGCTCTACAACCACGCGTGTGTGCACGCGCTTTGGAAAGAGACCGACCTGGCCTTCCAGTCGCTGCGCGAGGCCCTCGACGCGGGCTTCGACAACCTCGAGCAGCTGAGGAGCGACTCCGACATGGACAGCTTGCGCGGTGACCCGCGCTTCGCGGCGATCCTCGTCGAGCTCGGCGCGCCGGCGCCGAAGGCCGCGGCCCCGAAGGCGCTCGCCGACCTCGCGCCCGAGCGCCGCTTCGACTTCTACCAAGGCGAGTGGGAGATGCGCGACGGCGACAAGGTGGAGGCGCTCGTCAGCGTCGCGCCGGCCTTCGGCGGCCAGGGCTGGCGTGTCACGATGACGAACCCGGCGGACGGCGCCGAGACCGCGAACGCGCTCTACGTCTACGACCGCGCAGGCGGCGTCTGGCGCCAGACTTGGATGAGCGCGACGGGCCAGATCGTCACGATGGCGGGCAAGCTCGAGGGCGCTGCGCTGCCGCTGCGCGTCGAGAGCGACTCGGCCGGGGCGGCCCTCAACGGTCGCTCGCTCTTCAGCGACATCGGAGCGACCGCGTTCACGTACGCGTGGCAGACGACGAGCGACGAAGGGAAGACCTGGAGCACGGTCGCGACGCGCTCCTTCCAGCGCCGCAAGTGACCAGCCGCGGCGCGCACAGCGCGCGTCGTCCGGCGAATGAGCCGCGCGGCGGCGGGGAGCGCGCTCCCCGCCGCGGCGGACTCCACTCTTTGACTACGCAACACGAGAGGCGGACTACGCAACACGAGAGGAGCGCGCGCATGAGCGCGCCCTCGCGTCGGCCCTCATCGGGTGCCGCCGACACGAGGGCGCTCAGCAGCAACTCGATGACAAACCGCTATTTCATTGAGAGCTGAACTCGCTGACGGTTGAGTGGTCCATCCACATCACTGAAACAACACGCTTACGGCATCAGTGAAATTGCTGGTGCGCGTCGGGTTCGCGTCGCGGTGCCACGCCTGGAAGTTCCACGTATCGCCGGGCTGAGCGGCAACGCTGCCCGACAGCGTTGGCGCTGGGATTGCGTTGAGATCCACGGCCATTGTGAACGTGCCGCTCGCCCCCGAGTTCATCACCTGGCCGGGACCGACGAAGCGGCCGATCGCACCGCCAAGGCAGAGGTTGCCCTGGCTGCCGCCCGCCGCGACGACGAGGTCCTGGGCCTGGCTCGTCAAGAAGAAGCCGAAGGAGTTCGGCGGCAGCAGCGTCGCGGTGAGCTCGAGCGCACCTGTCGCGAGGCGCGGGTCGCCGATGGCGAGCACGATGCCGCCGCAGCCGGAGCTGTTCGGGACGGTCGGGCGGCAGTAGGTGTCGCCCAAGACGCTGGACTGGAGACGGAAGGCATGCGCGGCCGACCCGGGGGCCGGCGTCATCCCGACGACCACGGTGCCGTTCGCGCTTGTGTCGTGTGCGCGGGAGAAGAAGCCTACGAGCGGTCCGAGCTCCTGCGCGCCGGTGGCCTCCGTCCACTTGAACGCGCTCGGCAATCCCCCGCCCGTCAGCTCACCGACCACAACGCTGCCGTCGGCGCTGACACCATGGGCGAGCAGGCCACCACCCAGGTCAGTCATGCCACCGGCCTGAGTCCAGAGGAAGCCGTGGAGCACTCCCGTCGCGTCCTCCGCGCAGCCTACGACGACGCTGCCATCGTCACTCAGCGCGCGTCCCAGCGAATTGAGCCCCCCCAGTGTTCCCAGGTCCACGATGCCACCGCCTGCTGTCCACAGGAACGCGCGCGCTGCGGAGCCTTGAGAGACCGAGGTTCCGACGACCACGGAGCCGTCCGCCGAGACATCAAAGGCCTCCGAGAGGACGCTGCCGGGCAAGGTGCCGAGGTCTTGCATGCCGCCGACCTGCGTCCAGAGAAACGCGTGCTGCTCTCCGTTCGCAAGGTCTGCGCGCCCAACGACGAACGTCCCGTCGGCGCTCACGCCGTTCGCCAGTGAATCGCTGCCGCCGAGTGTGCCGAGGTCTTGCATGCCGCCTGTCGCCGTCCAGCGGAACGCGCGGTCGCCCGATGTCCCGACCACTACGCTGCCATCTGCGCTGACACCATTTGCGGTGCTAGTGGCGAACGGATGCCCGAGCGTGCCAATGTTCTGCATGCCACCGGCCGCGGTCCAGCGGAACGCACCGGATGTGATCAACGCAGGTACAGCGACGCTGGCATAACCCACGACAACGCTCCCATCTGCGCTGACACCGTAGGCAACGGAATCCCCGAAGCCGAATGTCCCGAGGTCCACTTGCCCCACGCAGTTCTGAGCACGAAGCGACATTGAGGAAAGTGCAAGAAGGCTCAGGAGAATGCCGATTTTCATGGTTCCACGGTGCACGCCATGGACGGTCCCTGCCAGGTGTAAATCGCCGGAATGCGACTCGGACGGGCGTTGGGACGCCGAGGATCGCCCCTGAAGCTCCCTCCAGGTCAGTTGCCGATCAGCTCGAACCGTGAGCTTGGGCTCATCTGTTCTCCCCCGAGTTGCTGGGCAGGGCTTCGGCCTCGCGTAAGGGACCCAAGTGCGTCTCGAGCTCGGCCTCCATCGATGTGATGGCCGCTCCGATTGACCTTGCTTATGAGTTTGCGCCACAGAACGCGATGCGAATCGCGTTCTGTGGCGCAGGCTCCTTGATCCACGATCCGTATGCAGGCGACGATCGTCTCCTTGTGTGCGTCCAGGCCTACACACCTTCCGCCAGGTTGTTCCAGCGCGATGTCTACGGGATTGAAGGACGCCGGCGTGGGATCCCGAGAGGGTGACGAACGCGAAGAATCATGCTCACTGGAACGTGATCTCGAGCCCGTCGGCGAAGTTCGACGTCGCAGAGCCGCTGACGACGTCGCGGTACCACGCCGTGAAGTTCCAGGTCTCGCCGGCCTGCACGGCGACGAGCCCCGTCGGCGTCGGCTGGCTCGTCAAATCGATCGCAAGTTGGATCGCGCCGATCGTGCCCGAGTTCTGGATCTGACCAGGACCGACAAAGCGCCCCACCGAGCCGCTGAGGCACAGGTTGCCCTGGCTCCCACCCGGGTTCGCGACGAACCCGGCGCTGCGCGAGGTCAGGAAGAAGCCGAACGAACCGTTCGGCAGGTCGCTCGCCTCCAGGATGACATTGTTGGCCGCGACGACCGCGTTGCCGGTCGCTGACATGCGCCCCGTGGCGCCGGTCGAGTTGGCGACCGCCGCGCAGTAGTTCACGCCGAGGCCCGGGAACTGGCCGGTCGTGTACGTGCCCGCAGAATAAATGACCGCAGATGTCGCGGCGTTCATCGGCGGGTTCGCGTCGTACGTGCCCGTCGCGACATCGAAGTTGTGCATCGGCGCGGGCTCGTCCTCGATGAGGTACACGACGCCCGCAGGGTCGAAAGCGAGGCCGTCGAGGTCGTTCTCGCCGAAGGGATACGGGAACATCAGCGCCTCGGTCACGGTCGGCTGCGACAGGTCGATGACGACGACGCCGCGGCCGTTCGCGCCCTGCGGGTCGACGTACGCTGCGCCATCGTTCGCGCCATAGAGCAGCCCGGTCGCTGGGTCAAAGTCGAGGCCTTCGAGCGCGATCTCGGGGTTCGTGTAGGTGTAAGAGAGCGTCAGCCCGAGCGTCACGACATCGATCGCATAGAGCCCCTCGGGCGTCGTCGTCGAGTTATGGCTGCCGTAGAGGACGCCGTTGTTGAACGCGAGGCCGGTGAGCGAGCGCGACGCGCCCTGGTAGGTCATCGTCCCGAGCAGCGTCGCGGCGCTGCCCGTCCCGGCGTACGACGCGGTCGACAGCGAGGCGGCGTAGCAGATGTAGAACACCTGCGCCGCGTCGTCGTCCGCGAGGCCGGTCGTCAAGGAATTGATCCACTGCGGGCCGACGCTGACGCCGGTGGCGACGTCGAAGCGCCAGTTGCCCGACGGGCTCGGCTCGTCGGACGCGTAGAAGACCTGGGCGGAGGCAAAGGCCGGCGCAAGAAGCGCGACCACGGAGCATTGGAGAGTGCGGAGCATGGTGGGGGTCCTCGCAGCGCGCGGGGGCACGCGAGACAGAGCAGCATGCCCGAGCAGCCCGAGTCCGGCAAGGCGCGCGGGTGTTCGAGGCGCTCAGTGCCCCGATCCGACGTAGCCGTTGGCCTCCAGCGAGCGCTGGACGGCGGGCGACAGCGCCGGTGTCCCCGGCCCCGCGGGCCGCGCGGCGATCGCCTCGGTGAGGCGCGCGAGGACCCGCGCATAGACGTTCTGCAGGCCCGCGCCTTGGTCGGAGCCCTCGACCACGAGCGGTGTGAGCTCGCCCGGGTCGCGCGCGAGGTCCCACCATGCCGCGCGGTCATGGGCCGTGTCGACGATGAGCTTTGCGCCGGGTACGCGGACCGAGCGCAGCTCGCGGCCGACGGACATGAGCTCCGACACCGCGACGTTGTCAAACGCGAGCGGCGCCCCGCGCGCGAGCGGAGCGAGGCTCTCCCCCATCCAGCCGTCGGGCGCTGCGACGTCGACGAGGTCGAGGATCGTCGGCGCGAGATCGATCATCCGCGTCTGCGCGTCGACGACGCGCGGCGCGAGGCCCTTCGGGAACCAGACGATGAGCGGAATGCGCAGCTGCTCGTCATAGAGCGACGTGCGGTGGCCCTTGCCGCCGTGCTCGAAGAGCTCCGTCCCGTGATCCGACGTGACGATGACGAGCGTGTCGTCTGCGACGCCGAGGCGCTGCAGCTCCGCGACGATGCGACCGACGACTTCGTCCGTCCAACGGATCTCGCCGTCGTAGAGCGCGAGCAGGTGCTCGCGATCCCGCGCCGGCATCGCTGCATTGATCGCGGGGTCGAAGAAGAAGTCGCGCCCCGTGATCGGGCCGGTGTAGTCCGGGTCGAAGAGCGTGTCGTACGGCGCCGGCGGCGTGAAGTCGAAGTGGACGTCCCACAGGTGCACGAAGGCGAAGAACGGCTGCTTGTGCGCGTGCTGCTGCAGGAACTCCACGGCTGATTCGTACACCCCATCGTTCGTCACGCCGTGATGCGAAGCGCGCATTACGGCCTCGTCCATCGACCAAGCGTGCTGGGCGTCGAGCGGCGTGTCGCCGAGGTAGCGGCCTCGGTCGACGTACGAATCGAAGCCCTGCCCGAGGCCAAACGCAGGGTGGAGGTACGGCCCGGCAAAGACGCCGCCCGTCGCATAGCCCGCAGCCTTCAAGCGCTCGGCGAGCGTCGTGAAGCCGGGCGCGAGGGCGGTCCCGATCGGGTCGACGACGCCATGGACGCTGTCCGGCACCGCGGTGAACATCGCGGTGTGCGCGGGGAGGGTCCAGGGCGCGCTCGAGATGTGCTGCGTGAAGCGCACGCCCTCGCGCGCCAGGCGGTCGATGGTCGGCGACGTGTCGCGCGTGTGCCCGTAGCAGCCGAGGTGATCGGGGCGCAGCATGTCGATCGAGATGAGCAGCACGTTGGGCCTGGCCGGCGCGGCATCGCGCCTGCAGCCCGAGAACGCAGCCGCGCAGCCGAGGGCTGCGAGGCACGCGAAGCCCGCGCTCCGCGCGCGGGACGTGACTCCGCCTTGGCTGCGATCAGTCATGCGCGCCCTCCAGCTCCGGCAACGCCGCGGCGCCCTCGCGCCACGGCTCTGCGCGGCGGTACGCATCCAAGCGCGCGCTCATGCCCGCGCGCCGCGGATCTCCAGCGCGGGTCCACTGCAACGCCCGGTCGAGCGCTTCCAGGGCCGCTGGGAAGCGGCGGAGCTCGGCGAAGGCCGCGGCTTGCACGTCGAGGAACGCAGGGTCCGGGGCCTGCCCGCCGACCTGCCCATTCACCTGCCCATTCACCTGGCCGTCAGCGGGCTGGACCTCGGCGAGCACTTCGTCGATGAGCGCCAACGCGCGCGCGCCGTCGCGGGCCTCGTCGACCGGCGAGGTCGCGAGCAGCCACGCAAAGGCCGCGCGGAACTTGGGGTCGCGCTGGGTCTCGGGCGGCGCGGCGTCGAGCAGCGCGACGGCCTCGAGCTCCCGCCCGAGCGCGCGCAGCAAGAGGTACGTGCGCTGCCGGAGGTCAGCGTCATTGGGCTCCAGCGCAGTCGCGCGTGCCATCAGGTCCGCGGCCCGCGCGTGCTCGCCGAGCCCGCCCAGCGAGGCGGCGGTGCGCTCGAGGTGCAGCCGCTCGAGCTTGCCGGGCGCGTCGAAGCCGACCCAACGATTCAACGCCCCTGAGCACACTCCAAGGGCGGCGAGCGCGAGCACGGAAGCGCTCGCCGACGGTCGCAAGCCGCCGCGCGCGAGCGCGCCCAAGGCCGCCGCGCTCGCGAGCGCGAGCCCCGGCACCGCTGGCAAGCGATAGCGCGGCGAGTACCAGAATACGACGCACACGACGCACGGCAGGGCGACGAGGAGCGCCACTGGGACGTACACACGCGGCCGGCGCCACGCCAGCGCCAACGCCGCTGCGAGCCCGAGCGGCGTGAACCAAGCGACGGGCAAGGGCGCGAACCAGTGATAGGGTACGAGCCCATCGCGCACCTCGAGCGAGACGAGGTTCACGTCGCCGTAGACGCGGCTCGAGAGCGTGTACCAGAGCTTCTTCAAGGCGACGCCGCTCGCGTGCACCGGGTCGGCCCCCCACCAAGCGAGGCCCTTCTCGAAGAAGAAGCGGCTCGTCTGGGACCAGCCCGCGTCGGGGCCGAGCGCCTCGCGCGCGCGGCGCAGCGCGTCGAGGTGGTACGTGTCCTTGGTGTTCTCGACTTCGGAGATCGCGAGCACGCCCTCGGCCAGCGGGTTGTTCCCGTGCCAGAACGTGATCCCGCCGTGCGCGCTCACAGTGATCCACTCGCCTGATGCAACGAAGTTGTGCAGCGTCGCGGGCGCGATCACCAGCAACGCTGCGCCCAACTGCTGCGCACCCAGCCAAAGCGCAGCGCGGACGTTGCCGCGCGCCTGGACGCGGAACAGCCACGCGCTGAACAGTGCGAGCACAAACACGCCGGGGAGCATGGCGGGCCACGCTAGCGTCAGCGCACCTAGCGCCGCACCGAACGTCCAAGCCTTGCGTCGCGGCGCGCCACGCTCGGGCGCCGTGCCACGCTCGAGGACGAGCGCGACGCAGAAGAGCTGCAGCGGACCGGCCAAGACGTAGGCGGTCTCGAGGCCACATGACCACAGCACGAGCATCCCCGCGAACGCCCCTGCGCCGCCGCCGACGATGCGGCGCCCGACGAGCGCCACGAGGCACGCCGCGCCGATCAGCAACAATGCGTTGCCGACGGCGACCGCGACGAGCCCTCCGCCGAGCGCGCGCACGAGGCCGACGAGGTAGGGATAGAGCGGCGCGGAATAGAACGGCGTCTCCGAGACGAGCGCGCCGCTGGCGATGCGCCCCGCCCAATCCCAGTAGTGCTTCGCGTCGAGCACCGGCGCGAGCGCGTAGGGGTTCGCGCGGAACGCGCCGGACAAGAGGAACGCCTGGGAGAGGGCGCCATAGCCGATGAGGGCGGCCAGCCCGCGGCGGAAGCCCCGCCGCCCGTCCGCTTGCAGCTCAGCCGGCGCGCTCATTGGGGCGTCCCCAGCGGCCACCGCCGTACGATCCCGAGGGTCCGATCGAGCACCACGTGGAACCCCGCTTCAACGCCAGGGTAGACCTCACGTTCACCGTCCGCCCAGCGCACCTCGAGCGCGTCGATGCGCGCTGCGGCGCCCAGCCCAAAGTGCACGTCCGAGCCGCTGCACGAGAGGAAGCCGGAGCCCGTCCCGACGAAGCGAGTGCGCCGCTCCTTGCCGATGCGCGCCGTCACGACAGCGCCGTGCGCCGTCGTATTCGGCGCGCGATCGACGAGGCGCACGAACGCCGCGCGCCCGAGCCGCGCCGTCTCGTTCAAGAGGACCGTCGGCGGCCCGTCGAGGTTGCCGATGACGAGGTCGATGTCGCCATCACGATCGAGGTCACCCGCGGCGCCGCCGCGGCTCGCGGCCTTCACATCGAAGCCGCCGCCGAGGTCCTCGGCCGAGCGAAAGCGGCCGTCGCCATCGTTCAAGAAGGCCTGGTTGACCTGCGCATATCCCATCCCCGTCGCGATCCGGTCGGCCTGAGGGAAGACGTGTCCGTTGACACACCAGAGGTCGACGTCACCGTCGAGGTCGAGGTCGTCGAAGCCGAGCGACCAGCCGAGGTAAGGGCGCGTCGGTGCAATGAGGCGCGCGCGCGCGGTCATGTCGTCGAAGCCCGTCGCGCCGCGACCGAGATACAGGGTCGAGGAGTCCTCGCTGAAGTTCGTCACGCCGAGGTCCGCGACGCCGTCTCCATCGACGTCGCCGACCGCGACGCCCATGCCCGCCTGCGCTGCGCCGTTGGCGGACAGCGCCGCGCCCGAACGCAGCGCGATCTCCTCGAAGCGCGCGCCCTCGACGTTGCGCCAGAGCACGTTGGGCTGCGTATCGTTGGCGACGTACACATCGACCCAGCCGTCGCCGTCCGCGTCAAACGCGACCGCCTCGAACGCGTAGCGCGCGATGGCGTCGACGCCGACGGCGCTCGAGCGGTCCTCGAAGGTGCCATCGCCGCGGTTGCGATAGAAGCGATCCGGCGCCGCGACGAGGCCCCGCGGGCCTGTGTACACGCGCTCGCCGTACCACTCCTCGCGCGCGTCGCTCGCTTGGAGCGCGGCGAGATCGAGCTCGATATGGTTCGCGACGTACAGGTCCAAGTCTCCGTCGTGGTCGAAGTCGAGGAAACACGCGCCGGTGCTCCAACGGTCGGAGGCGAGGCCCGCGCGCGCGGTCGCGTCCTCGAAGGTCCCGTCCGCGCGCTGCATCAGCAGCGCCTGCGCGCGGTAACCGGTCAGGAAGAGGTCGATGCGCCCGTCGCCATCGACGTCGGCGACCTCGACGCCGGTCGTCCAGCCTTGGTCGCCGAGGCCGCGCGCGAGCGTCACGTCGCTGAAGTTGCCCTCGCCATCGTTCAAGTAGAGCGCGTCGCGCGGAGGGCCGCTGGCGTCCTCTGTCGCCGCCTTGTCCGTGGCTTGGTACGCGGGCGTGCGGTCCTCGCCGTCGCCGGCCGGGTCGGGCAGCGCGCGCGCGTTCGTGAGGTACACGTCGAGGTCGCCGTCCCCGTCGACGTCGAACAGCGCGACGCCCGCGCCGAACGACTCGAGGATGTACGGCTTTGCCGCAGAGCCATTGACCTGGCGGAACCCGCCGAGCCCGACTCGCTCCGTCGCATCGACGAAGCGCACGCGCGCCGGCCCCCCGGGCTCGCCCCGGTGTGCTGTGTCGGAGCCGCGGCCGCCGCAGCCGAGGGCGAGCGTCAAGGCCGCCGCAGCCGGCAGCCACGCGCGGATCAACCTGCCCGTCAACGCGGCGCCTCCTCGGCCCACACGGCGCGGGCATCGCGCAGCGCGGAGAGGATGTCCGCGCGCGCCGGCGCGAGCGCGAGGGCGGCCTCGAAGTTCGAGATCGCCTCGGGCCACTGCTCGACCGCGGCAAAGACCTGCCCCTTCGCGAAGCGCGCGTCGACGTCCTTGGGCTCAAACGCGAGGTGCTCGTCAAAGGACGCGAGCGCCCGCGGCGCGTCGCCGAGCTCCCACGCGACGAGCCCGTACTCGTACGCCGTAGCGCCGCGGGCGCGGGCCTCGTTCAGCGCAGCGAGCGCCATCCGTTGCTCGCCGAGCGCGGCGTAGGCGCGCGCGAGCTCGAAGCGCGGGCGCGGGTCGCGCGGCGCGGCGAGGGCCGCCGCCTGCAAGAGGTCGCGCGCCTCGGCGTGGCGCCCTGCCTGCAGCGCCGCGACGCCGCCGAGGCGCAGCGCGTCGGCGTTGCCCGCGTCGCGCGCGAGGACGCGGGAGGTCAACGCGCTGGCCTCGTCTGGGCGCTCGAGCTCGAGCTCCAGCTCGACGAGGCGGAGCTTGAGCAAGAGGTCAGAGGGCGCCGCGTCCGCGCGCACGCGCAGGTCGTCCCGTGCGCGCTCGACGGCCGCCCAGCGCGCGTATTGCGCGAGCCCCGCCGCGCTGGCCGCGTGGTCGCCCTCGCGCTCCGCGAAGAGCGCGAGGCGCAGGTGGCTCGTGGACAGCGTGGGCTGGACCACGAGCGACGCCTCGAAGAGCGCGCGGGCGCCCGCGACGTCACCGAGCTGCTCGCGGACGAGGCCTTGCTCACACAGGAGCGCAGCGCGCGGCGGTCCAAAGGTGCGAGCGTGGGCATAGGCCTGGTCGGCCTCTTGGAGCTCCCCGATCGCCGTGAGGGTCCGCGCGAGGCCCACCCAGGCGACCGGATCCTCGGGCGCCGCGCTGACCGCGGCGCGCAGCTCCGGCAGGGCGGCCGTGAAGCGGTCCGCGCGCAGGAGCGCCAGCCCGCGAGCCAGGTGCTCGGCGTCGGAGCGCTCGCCTTGGGCCACCTCCTGGGCGATCCCGGCCGCGCTCTGGGACGCGCTCGTCCCGCTGCCGCCACAAGCGACGAGGGCCCCGCAGACCCCTGCGAGCCCAAGGAGCCCGCTTGGCAGGGCCAGCGCCACCCAAGGGGTCCAGCGCCCGCGAGCCGGGCGCTGGCCTTCTGTGCGAGCCTTGCAAGGGGCCGTCGGGGGCGGTGAGGGATTTCGGGGCACAGGCGTGGCCGGTGAAGGAGCGGCGCGGAGCGAGTGATAGGGCCGCCAGGACCGCTCCTGGCCTCATCGGGCGCATTCTCGCCGCGCTCGACCTGGATTCCTATGAATGCCCCCGCGACTTCGATAGTATCCTGGTGATATCACCTTGATCCCACGTCCCGCACTGGGACAGTGGCTCCCCCCTTCGAGTCGACCCCGATGTCCATCTCACGCGAAGTCCGCCAGACCCCCTCCACCGGCTGGCTCCCCCTGCTGCTCTGGTTCGTCGCCCTCGGCGGCGTCATCGCTTGGTTCGTCGCCGCGCCCCCGCTGTGGAAGCCCCTCGGCGCGCTGGGGATGATCGGGCTCGTCATCACCCTGAGCGGGTTCTTCGTCGTGAACCCGAACCAGTCGCGCGTGCTGGTGCTGTTCGGCAAGTACCAAGGGACGGTGCGCGATGAGGGCTTCTTCTTCGTCAACCCGTTCATGACGAAGACGAAGCTGAGCCTGCGCGCCCACAACCTCGACGGCACGGTGCTCAAGGTGAACGACCTGCTCGGCAACCCGATCGAGATCTCGGCCGTTGTCGTCTGGCGCGTCGCGGACACAGCGCGGGCGGCGTTCGACGTCGAGGACTACGTGCAGTACGTCAAAGTGCAGAGCGAGGCCGCGGTCCGGAGCGTCGCATCGGGGCACCCCTACGACGACGCGATGCACGAGAGCGTCGCGACGACGCTGCGCGGCAGCACGGACGAGGTCACTGAGGAGCTCAAGGTCTTCCTCCAGCAGCGCCTCGAAGAGGCCGGCATCGAGGTCGTCGAGGCGCGCATCAACCACCTCGCGTATGCGCAAGAGATCGCCAGCGCGATGCTCCAACGCCAGCAAGCAGGCGCGATCATCGCTGCGCGCCAGAAGATCGTCGAGGGCGCGGTCGGCATGGTCGAGGACGCGCTGAATCAGATCCAAAAGGGCGGCACCATCCAGCTCGACGACGAGCGTAAAGCCACGCTCGTCGGGAACCTGCTCGTCGTGTTGTGCGGCCAAGCCCATGCTCAGCCGGTCATCAATGCGGGGTCGCTCTACAGCTGAGCCGATGACTTTGGGAGACCCTCATGATCGAGGCGGAGCGCCCGGCCAAGCCAGCGGCCCCGCTGGACCGGAGGACACCGGCGGCCGCAAGCCCTTCCTGGTGCGGCTGCCGCTGGACCTGCACGCCGAGCTGCGGCGCTGGGCGGCGGCCGACCTGCGCTCCCTCAACGGACAGATCGAGTTCCTCCTGCGGGCTGCCGTGCAGCGGCGCAAGGGCGGCGAAACCGAGCGGAATTCGGGGCCATAGGGCCCGCCTTTCGCGCGATGATCGGGGGTGAGGAGCTGTCGCGGGGACGTCCCCATTGACCAGCGACGGCGCTCGTCCCCCTTATGATCCCGAACGTTGGAATCGTCGTCTTCGACGGCGCAGAGGAGCTCGACTTCGTCGGGCCCTGGGAGGTCTTCGCCATGGCGACACGTGCGGCCCCCAACAAGATGGTCCACCTGGTCGCGGAGACCCTCGACCCGGTGACGTGCGCCAAAGGCATGCGGGTCCTGCCCGATTGCACTCTGAGCGCTGCGCCCCCCCTCGACATCATCGTCGTTCCTGGCGGGCACGGCGCGCGCGCGCAGCTCGAGAACGAGGTGCTGCTTGGCTGGCTCAATCGGCGCGCGGACGACGCCCAATGGATCGCGAGCGTGTGCACTGGCACAGGCATCCTAGTGCGGTCTGGCCTGGCCAAGCATAAGCGTGTCACGACGCACTGGAGCTGGGTCGAGGCGCTGAAGGGCGTCGGCCCATGCGAGGTCCTGACAGGCGTCCGCTACGTACGCGATGGGAAGATCGTGTCGTCAGCGGGTGTCTCGGCCGGCATCGACATGTCGCTCTGGATCGTCGGCCAAGTGATGGGTATCCCCGCCGCGCGCGAGACGCAGCACATGATCGAGTACGATCCGGCGCCGCCGTACGCTGCGGAGGTCTGACCCAAGGGTCGCGGCCTGCGCGCGGCGCGCGTGACTTCGTCAGCTCCCATGGCCTCTGCACCGAGCTCGAAGCCGACGCGATGGATCGCGCTCCTGCGCGGGATCAACGTCGGAGGCCACCGCAAGCTGCCGATGGCAGAGCTGCGCGCGCTGGCACAATCCCTCGGGTGGTCTGACGCTACGACCTACGTGCAGAGCGGGAACCTCGTGTTCGGCGCTATGGGAGGGGCGGCGGAGCTGAACCGGACGCTGGCTGAGGCCATCGCGGACCGGTTCGGCTTCGACGTCCCCGTCGCTGTTTGCTCGCGCGAGGACTGGGCACGTTACGCGCAGGGTGGCGCGTTCCCCGAGGCAGAGGCCGCGCGGCCCAAGGCCCTGCACATCGGGCTCCCGGCGAGGCACGGCGTCAAGGTCACGGCGGCGATGGCGCAAGCGCTCGCGCCCTATTGCGTGAAAGGTGAGCGCGCGCTCGCGAAGCACGGCGCGCTCTGGGTCGACTTCGAGGGCGGCATCAGCGGCACGAAGGTGACGCCGGCCGTGCTCGACCGAGTCGTCGGCGCGCCGGTCACCATGCGCAATTGGAACACCGTCCAGGCGCTCGCCGCGCTGGCGGCGAAGCCCTAGGGACCCAGTGCGCGCTATCCTGCTGCGATGTACACCGTCGTTGTGTTTGCGCTCTGTGCCGCCCTCACCTCGCCTGCGCGCCCGGCGGTTCAGCGCGCCGCGGGCGCGGTCGTTCAAACGGGCTCGGTCGATTGCGTCGCGCCGCGCCCGAGGGCGCTCGCAGGGCTCGCGGGCAGCGTCCACGCGCCTCGGATGGTGCCAGGCGCCGAGGAGTTCCTGCCCGTGATCGCGGCGTTCGAGGACGCGCTCGAACGCAGCGGCGAGCTGAGGCCGGGCGCTCCCAAGCACGTCGCACCGGAAGCCGCGGGCGCACATCGGATCTCGTTCGAGCGCGACAGCGCGCTCGCTGCCGAGTCCTACACGATCGCGCCCGACGAGCGGGGCCTCGTCGTCAAGGCGGCCAATGCGCGGGGCATTGCGCGCGCAACGGCGACGCTGTTTCAGTTGGCCGAGTGCGGCGACGGGAGCTGGTCGCTCCCAAAGGTGCGAGTCGAGGACAGCCCCGATCGACCGTTTCGCTGCTTCATGGTCGACCTCGGCCGGACGCCGCACCCGCCGGCGATCCTGCGCCAGATCGTCGACCTGTGCTGGATGTACAAAGTGGGCTACCTGCAGCTCCACCTGTCGGACGACCAGCTCTTCAGCTGGACATCACGTGCGTTTCCGAAGCTGCATGACCAACGAGCGGGGTGGGCGCTCGAGGACTTCGTCGCGTTAGAGGCCTATGCCAGCGCGCGCGGGGTTGCGCTCATACCCGAGCTGGACGTACCTGGGCACTCGACGCTGCTGCGTGAACGCTACCCGGCGGTGTTCGGCGAGACGCCCACCGACCTCGCGACCGATCCTTCGGCGACCCAAGGCGTGCAGCAGCTCATCGACGAGCTCTTGGAGACGTTTCGGTCATCCCCCTTCGTCCACATCGGCGGCGACGAGGCCTACGGCGTCCCCGCGGACGTCCAGCGGCGCTTCCTGAATCGAATCGCGGCCCACGTCCGCGAGCGGGGACGGCGCGCGATCGTCTGGGAAGGGCCGCCATTGGGCGAGGGCGACGACAAGGTGGACACGGACGTCCTGCAGATGAACTGGCACACCGTCGGCTTCCCTGCGCAGGAGATGCTCGACGCGGGCTATGAGGTCATCAACGCGTCGTGGGACCCGTTGTACATCGTCGATCACTACCCTCGCACAATGTTCACGGGCGCGCCGGTCGAGCGTTGTTACAGCTGGGATGCTCGGCGGTTCGCGCAGGTCGATCCTGGCTTCCCGACGTTCCTCGCGCCGCACTTGACGCGCAGCGACGCCGGGATCGTCGGCTTCTGCATGCCATGGTGGGAAGGGCGGCCGGAGTACGTGCTCGCGATGTGTGCGCCGCGGCTCGCGGCGGTCGCGAGCGCCGCGTGGAATCGCGCAGGCGAGGACGACTACGCGGACTTCGCTGGGCGTCAGGCGCGCCTCCTGCCGCGGCTCGAGCGACTGACCGGCGCGGCGCTGCTTGGCGCGCCGTACGCAGAGGACGCGTCGCAGGCGGGGAACTTGGCGTTCCGCGCGCGCGTCACGACGTCGTGGGGCGCGAGCCAGCCGGTGTTCGGGCCCGAGCGATTGACCAACGGTCTCGTCGCTGCGCCCGATCACTTCCTGGGTTATCCGACGCAGCCGGAGCCGCTCGAGGTCACGCTCGAGCTGCGGCGGCCTGAAACGATCGGACGGATCGTGGTGCACGAGGTGGCCGTCGGCGAGAGCTACGAGGTGTACGACGTGCTCGTGTCGCGTGACGGAGCGCAGTACGAGGTGGTCGGGACGTCGGGCGAGGGCACACGCGGCGCGGCGTCGTTCGTGGCGCACCGCTTCGAGCCGCGCGTCGCGCGCTTCGTAAAGCTACGCACCCGCGGCTGCCACGGCTTGACGTTCCCGTCGTTCAGCCGCCTGACCGAGGTCCAGGCCTTCCGAGATTGACTGCGCGAGGGCGAGGTACGGTCCCCACCACGACCCTGCCGCTCGGCGTAGGCTGGGCACGCGACGGACAAGTGGCAGGATCGTACCTGGTATCGTAGCGCACCCTCGCAGCGCGCCCGTCTCCACCATGCACAGCTCCACTGACCACCCGCCGGTATTCCACCTGACCCACTGGAAAGCGGGGTCGCAATGGATCCGCGGGCTCTTCATGGACACGTTCGGGTCGCGTGTGGTCGAGCCCCTCGTCTCCGACGGACACGTCACCCGAGGGCCAATCGAGCGCGGGCTCATCTACCCCACTGTGTACATGCCTCGGGGGCCATTCGAGGCCATCCCCAAGCCCGACGACAGCGTCGTCTTCGTCGTCATCCGTGACCTGCGAGACACGGTCATCTCGAGCTACTACAGCCTCCTCAAGAGCCACCCGCTCGTCTCTCCGAGCGGCGATCCACACCCCGGCGTGGCCGAGGCCCGTCGCGACCTCGAGGCTCGCTCGCTGGAAGATGGCCTGATCCATTTGATCCAGGACAGCCTCAACCAGAGCGCCCACATCCAAGCCTCCTGGATGGAGTCCGACGCGCGCGTCTATCGCTTCGAAGACCTCATCGAAGACGCCCGAGGAGGCTTCCGCTCGATCCTGGACCATTGCCGGCTCGCCTACGACGCGGACGCGCTCACGACGGCGCTGCGCAACCAGTCCTTCGAGCACAGGACCGGGCGCACCCGTGGCACCGAGGACACCTCCTCGCACTTCCGCAAAGGGATCAGCGGCGACTGGCGGTCCCAGTTCAGCGACAAGGTCAAAGCGGCCTTCAAAGAGCGCTTCGGGGCGCACCTGATCCGCACCGGCTACGAGCACGATCTAGACTGGTGAGCGATCGGGTGGCTCGACCTGAGCCGACAATGCACATTCCTGATATATGCACCAGCCGCGGCGCTTGCAAGGCCGAACGGGAGGGCATCAGGGGTCAGGAAGGGGTGCGTTGCAGATCGGAGGGGTCACAGGGGCGAGCTCGGGGTTCGGTGCGGCGCTGCGGTTCCGCGCCCAGGCGCCGCCCAGCGCCGCCTCCGCCGCCTCGCCCAAGCTCTCTGTCCGCGACTTCGCGGCCAACGTGCGGCAGCTCGGTGACGCGCTGTCAGAGCTGCGCCTCGGCGGCCGTCACTTCGACATCTCGGGGCGCGGGCGCTCCGCTGCGATCACGTCTGACCGCGACCTCGGCCTCGACCTGACGCCGAGCCCCGCGATCCGGCGCTCGAGCGAAGAGATCAACTCCACCAGCACGTCCTTTGGCCCCGAAGCGCCGGACTGGCAAGGCGCCTCGACCTCCGCGGCTGGGGTCGGCGGCACCTACAACGGCGCCAACGGCGACACGACGCTGACCTTCACGGCCACGTTGGGCGGCATCGTTGGCGCGAGCCCCGTCGCGCTCGAGGTGACCGACGGCAACGGGCAGGTCATCGACACCATCAGCTTGGGGGTCGGCGACGTCGGGGTCGCGCAGACCCTCTCAAACGGCCTCGAGGTCACGCTCGACAGCGGCCTCGTCGTGCTCGGTGATTCCTTTGACGTCGATGTCAGCGCGTCGGTCGGCGCCGCCGTGAACCCCGACGGCGCGTTCGATCAAACCGGCGCGTCAGGCCCCAACTTCGAGGCCGGCCTCGGCGTCACCAGTGGCGCGTTCTTCGTCAACAACCAACGGATCACGGTGTCGGCCTCGGACACGCTCCACGATGTCCTCGCGACGATCACCAACTCGAACGCCGGCGTCACGGCGACCTTCGACACGCAGAGCGAGCGCGTGCTGCTGACCCAGAACACCCCTGGCTCGCTCGAGCGCATCGACCTGGCCGGCGACAGCAGCGGCTTCCTCGACGCTGTCAAGCTGACCAACTCGTCGTTGGAGTTCGGCAGCAGGAACGACAGCGAGAAGGACATCGACGACGTCGCCACGCTGTCCTCGATCACCAACGGCGACTTCACGATCAACGGCGTGACGTTCTCGGTCAACACGGCGGAGGACTCACTCGGCGCCCTCATCCGTCAGATCAACGCCTCGGACGCCGGCGTCTACTCGTTCTTCGACGAGACGACCGGGCGCTTCAATGTCCGGGCGCTCGGCCAGCGCAGCCTCGTCCTCGACGACGGCACATCTGGGATCTTCAGCGCGCTCGGGATCGACGACGGCGTCTATCGCGGCGATCCAGCGGGGCGCAAAGTTTCGTTCAAGGACGAGAGCGCGCTCAAACGCGAGCTGCGCGACTTCTCGCAAGCGCTCGTCAAGGCCTTCGAGGGCGACGTCGGCGGCTACGGCGTTGGCGCGGCCAAGGTCATCCGCGACTCGCTCACGGCGGCGCTCGAAGGCACATTCGACACGTTCCTCGACAAGTCAGGCAACGAGCGCCTGCGCTCCGGCTTCGGGCTCGACCTCAGCGCGCGGGCGAATCAGCAGCGGACCCTCGTCGTCGACCAAGCGGCGCTCGGCCGAGCGCTGCGCCGGGACGAGGACCAGCTCGCCGACCTGCTGTTCTCCGAAGAGCGCAAGGACGGCCGCGCCGGCCTGCTCGAACGTATGGGCACAGCGCTGGACCGCGCATACCGCCAGCTCGAGGGCATGCTCTCGCCCGAAGAGGCCATCGGCTTGCGCCTCGACGTCTCCGGCTGAGCGCCCCCGCCTCAGGCCGGTCCCTCGACCTGAGCCAACAGCGAGGCGAGCTCTGCCGCGGTCACGGGACCGGCGGCCGAGACCGCGCACGCGTCGGGGAAGAGGTAGCGCTGTGCGACCCGTTGGACGTCAGCCACCGAGACCTCGGCGTAGAGCCGCGGCAAGGTCGCCAAATAGTCGCGCGGGAAGCCAAAGCGCTCCGCGGTGATCAAGTACCCCGCGCGTCGCGCCGCGCGCTCGAAGCCGAGCGCGAACGACCCGACGAGGTAGCTCTTCGCCGTGTCGAGCTCCTCCTGCGACACAGGCTCGTCCTGGATGCGGCGCATCTCGTCGCGGAAGCCGCGGATCGCGACCCCGAGGTGCTCCGGGGACGTCCCGATGTACGCCGTGAACGTGCCTGGGTGCAGGCCAGCGCTGGAATGGATGTCCGCTTGCACGCTGTACGCGAGCCCGAGCTCGTCCCGTAGCTTGCGCGTGATGCGGTTCGTGAACCCGGGGCCGGTGCCGAGGATGTGGTCCATAACGACCAACGGCACCCAGTCCGGGTCCGTGCGCTTCACCCCGAGGTGCCCGAGGTAGACGTGCACTTGGTTGCGGGCGCGCTCGAAGACGTCAATGCGCTGGCCGAGCGCCGGGAAGGCGCCCTCGGCGCGCACATGGGGCGTCCCCGGCGGGAGCGCCGCAAACGCGCGCTCGACGTGCGCGAACACGGCTGCCGGGTCGACGTCGCCCGCGACCGCGAGCAAGAGCCGCTTGCCGCACCAATGTGTGGCGCGGTGTGCGCGCAGGTCCTGCGCGGAGATGCGCGTCAGCGAGTCGACGTCGCCGTGCGAGGCGCGGCCGAGGAAGTGATCGCCGTAGACGAGCTTCTTGAAGCGACGCGCGCCCTGCGAGCGGGGGTCCTCGGCCTCCACGGCGAGGCGCGTGAGGAGGCGCTTCTTCTGCATCTCCACGCGCTCTTCCGGGAACGAGGTCTCCGTGATCAGCTCCGCGACGATGTCGACGAGGAGCGGCCACGAAGAGCCGACGATCGCGCCCGAGACGCCGAGCCCATCGCCGCGCACATCGCCGCCTTCGGGCTCGAGGATGGCCGCGAGCTCTTCATCGGTGTGGCGCGTCGTGCCTTGATCCAGGAGCGAACCCGTGAGGTGCGCCAGGCCTTCCTGGCCTTTGGGATCGAGCTCCGAGCCGCCCCACATCTGCGCGCGGAGCGCGGTGACGGGCGCGCCCGCGCGCCGCGTCACGAGCAGCACGCCGCCGCACGAGAGCTCAAAGCGCTCGTAGGGCAATTGAACGACAGGGAGCTGATGCGTGCCGAAGCCGCCGTCCGAGTGCGAGGAGCTCATACGTCCGCTCCGTGGTGCTGGTCGTCGCCGTCGCCCTCTTCGCCGTCATCCTCTTCGCCGGCGTCGTCGTCGGCAGGCCCTATGTCAGCCGCGCCGGGCTTTGGCAAGCTCCAGCCGACGACACGACGGCCGTCGACGAGGACGCGCTGCGCGACGCTGCGCAGCTCCTCCGCGGTCACGGCGTTGCGCCGCGGCGTGACCTCGAGCGCCGCGCGCCAGTCGAGGTCCGTCGCGAACTCACCGAGGTTCTCGGCGACCTCCGTCACCGTCTCGAGCTCGAACGCCTCGCCCGCGGCGAGGGTGCGTTTCGCGCGGTCGAGCTCGACGTCGTCGACGAGCTCTGTCGCGAGCCGCGTGAGCTGCGCGTCGATCGCCGCTTCGACGGCGCTCGGCTCGACGCCGCGCACCGCCTCCGCGTAGAGCCAGAACGAGCCAGACTCCGCGCGGGCATCGTTGTTCGTCGAGACGCTCGTCGCGACCCCTGCGTCGACCACGAGCTTGCGGTACATGCGCCCGAGCTTGCCGCCAGTCAGCACGGCCCACACGAGGTCTAGCGCGTAGTCGTCGTCGCTGCCGACGCGCGCGCCTGGCCAGGCCATGATGAGGCGCGACGCGCCGTCGTCCCAGTGTGTCGTCAGGCGTACGGTGGCCTCGAGCGACGCGGTCGCGGGCCGCGGCACGGACGGCGCGGCCTCGCGGTCCGGGATCGCGCCGAACCAGCGCTCGGCGGCCGCGAGCACCTCGTCCGGGCGCACATCGCCCGAAACGACGAGCTTTGCGTTACCCGGGCGATAATGCGCCGAGTGGTGCGCGCGCATCTGGGCGGGCGTCATCGGCAGGAGCGTCTCGCGATAGCCGATCACAGGCCGCGAGTACGGGTGCCAACCGAAGAGCGCAGACTGCACCTGGCGCATCAGGTGGCGCCACGGGTCGTCTTCCCCCATCGAGAGCTCTTCGAGCACGACCTGCTTCTCCGCTGCGAACTCAGCGGGGTCGAGCAAGAGGCCCTTCATGCGATCGGACTCGAGCTCGAACGCGCGCTCCCAGCGGTCGCTCGCGAGCTCGAACCAATACGCGGTGTGATCGGGCGTCGTGAACGCGTTGTTCGAGCCGCCGAGGACGGTCGTGATGCGATCGAGCTCGCCCTTGCCATGCAGCTCGGTGCCCTTGAACATCATGTGCTCGAGGAAGTGGGACACACCGGCGACCTCGGCCGGCTCGTGTCGCCCGCCGACGCCGTACCACACCATCACCGCGACGACCGGGTCGGAGTGACGCTCGGCGACGAGCAGCGTGAGGCCGTTCGAGAGCTGCGTCTCGTGGATCGTCGCGCCGGCGAGCATCGCCGGCTTACCTTCGTGCTGGATCATCTGCGAGGTCCTCTTCCGCGCGTACCGCCACGCCGCGCGCCGCCGCGGGCAGCGCCCGCGCCGCGTGTCGAGCCCGCGCCGCGTGTCGAGCCCGCGCCGCGTGTCGAACCCGAGCCGCGTGTCGAGCCCGCGCCGCGCGTCGAGCCCGCGCCGCGTGCCGAGCCCGCGCCGCGTGTCGAACCCGCGCCGCGTGTCGAGCCCGCGCCGCGTGTCGAACCCGCGCCGCGTGTCGAACCCGCGCCACGCGTCGAGCCCGCGCCGCGCGTCGAGCCCGCGCTGCCGCGGCTCGAGGCGCTGCCGCTGCTGCGCCGAACGACCGCCACGCGCGGCGCCGGCGCCTCGTCCTGAGCGTCGGCCCCATCAGCGAGGTCGTCGTAGCCCGCGCCGACACGGCTCGAGCCATCACGCCCGGGCGGCACGGGGCCGGGGCCGCTCGGATCGCTCGCTGCCAGGAGCGCCTCGACCTCTTCGCGTGACATATGGCGCCACCGCCCTTCGCGCAGGCCGCGGATCGTGAGCGGGCCGATGCGCACGCGTTGCAAGCTCTTCACCTTGGCGCCGACCTTCGCGAAGATGCGGCGGACCTCGCGGTTCTTGCCCTCGCGGATCGTCACCTCGAGCGACGACTGCTGCGGAGAGCGCTTCAGGACGACGATGCGCGCGCCGGCGGTCTTGCCGTCGGACAAATACACGCCCTCGCGCAGCTTCTGCACGTCCTCGTCGAGCATCTTGCCCGACACTTTCACGAGATAGGTCTTCGCGACGCCAAAGCGCGGGTGCGCGATGCGCTCCGCGAACTCGCCGTCGCTCGTCAAAACGATCAGGCCCGTGCTGTCCTCGTCGAGGCGCCCGATCGTGTAGATGCGGCCCTTGTCCGGGTCGGTGATCAGGTCCACGGCACGCGGGCGTGTCTCGCGCCGCTCGTTCGTGCACACGACGCCAGGGGGCTTATGCAGGATGTAGTAGTGGCGCTCGCCGCGCTCCGGCCGCAGGTTGAAGCCGTCCATCTCGACGACCTGCTTCGTCGGGTCGATCTTCGTGCCGAGCTCCGTCACGATCTTCCCGTCGACGGTGACCTTGCCCTTCGCGATGAGCTCATCGCACGCACGCCGCGACGCGACGCCCTGGTCCGCGAGGAACTTGTTGAGGCGGACCTCTTCCACGCCGCGCTTGGCCTCGCGCGCGGAGGAAGAGTGCGCCGGGAAGCGCTTGGCGCCGACTTTGCGCGGCGCGCCGCGTCCGCCGCGCCCGCCCCTGGGTCCTGTCGATCTTCTACGAGCTGCCATGTCGTTCAACGTTTCAGGCGCGCGGGGATCGCGCGCAACAATGTAAGGTCGCCAGAGGCTTCGCCGATACGCGCGCGCTGCGCGTCCGCAGGCAAGAGCCAGCATTGGCCCGCGCGGATCTCGAGCGGAGCTTCGGTCGCGGCGGTCGAGAGCTGCCCGCTGCCAGAGAGAACGACGAGCACGCTCGGGAGCGCGTCGACGCCCAAGGGCCCTCCGCGATGCAGCTCGAGCAGCTCGACCCGGAAGGGTTTGGTGTCGACCAGCAGCGCCGCGCGATCGACCGAGTCTCCGCCGACCTGGGCGCGGAACTCCGCGCGCACCGGGCCCGCAGGGCGCACGCCGTAGTCGATAGACGCGAGCGCCTCGTCCAGGTGCGTCGCGCGCGGCTTGCCGTCGAGCCCGAGGCGTCCCCAGTCGTAGAGCCGATACGTCGTGTCAGAGCTCTCCTGCACCTCGACCAGCGTGATGCCTGCGCCGATGCCGTGCACCGTGCCCGTCGGCACGTGCACAAAGTCACCCGCGTGCACGACGTGCCGCGCGAGGAGGTCGACGACATCGGGGGTCGCGGCGCGCGCGGCGAAGCGGCGGGCGTCGACGCCGTCGGCCAGCCCGACGTACACCTCTGCGCCAGGGTCAGCGTGGAGGATATACCAGCACTCTTCCTTCGACTCGCCGTGCAAGCGCTCGGCGGCGACCGCGTCGGGGTGCACCTGGATCGAGAGGTCCTGCGCGGCCTCGAGCAGCTTCACGAGCAAGGGGAACTCGCCGGCGGCGTTGGTCCCAGCCTCGCCGAGCAGCGCCTCGCGCTCGCTCAACATGAGCCCGCGCAGCGAGCGCCCGTCGAACGGGCCGCCGACGACGACGGAGCCCCGCTCTTCACGGTCGCTGCAGATCCAGACCTCGCCGACCGGACCTGTGGCGTCGAGCGGGTCCGAAACGAGACCGGCGAGGCGCGCGCCGCCCCAGACCTTCTCCGCGGCCCGTGGTGAGAGTCGGAGGGGAACGGCGATGGTCATGGCGGGCTCGAGAGGGGGCCGGGGCGGACCGGCGAGCCGGAGAGAGTAACCGCGCGCGCCCCGCATCGGTGACAATCGGCGCATGCTCCTCCATCTCCTGCTTGCAATCGGGAGCGCGCTCGCCGCGCCGCTCAGCCGGGGGGTCGCCCCCGGGGACGACCAGGTGCGCGCCGGCTCGCCGGTGGCCTCGCTCGGCCCCCTGGTCTTCACCGGCGCGCGGATCATCACCGTCGCCGGGCCCCCGATCGAGGACGGGGTCCTCGTCGTCCAAGGCGGCGTGATCGTGTCGGTCGGGCGGGCCTCCCTCGTCCCGATCCCTGAGGGCGCGCTGGTGCGGGACCTGCACGGGCGCACGGTGATGCCCGGGCTCGTCTGCACCCACAGCCACATCGGTGGCATCGGCGGCGCCGACGGCTCGGGGCCGATCCAGCCCGACATCCGCATCTACGACTCGCTGAACGTGCGCGACTCGGGCTTCAAGCGCGCGCTCGCGGGCGGCCTGACGACGCTGAACGTGATGCCGGGGTCCGGGCACCTGCTGAGCGGGCAGACGACGTATCTGAAGCTGCGCGGCGGGAACACCGTCGAGGACCTCTTCATCCGCGGCGCGGACGGTGCGCCGCTCGGCGGCATGAAGATGGCCAACGGCACGAACTCGCTCGGCGACAGCCCGTTCCCGGGCACCCGCGGCAAGTCCGCGGCCCTTGTCCGCAAGCAGTTCGTCGCGGCGCAGGAGTACCGCGCCAAGATCGCGGCCGCGGCGGGCGACCCCGACAAGCTGCCTAACCGCAACCTCGCGCTCGAAGGGCTCGTCGAGGTCCTCGACGGCAAGCGGATCGTGCACTTCCACACGCACCGCCACGACGACATCGTGACCGTGCTGCGGCTCTCCCAAGAGTTCGGGTTCCGCGTCGTGCTGCACCACATCAGCGAGGGCTGGAAGGTCGCAGACGAGATCCGCGCGGCCAAGGCGTCCTGCTCGATCATCCTGCTGGACTCGCCGGGTGGCAAGCTGGAGGCGATCGACCTCGACATGCGCACCGGCGCGGTCTTGGAGGCCGCAGGCGTAAACGTCGCGTTCCACACCGACGACTGGATCACCGATTCGCGCCTCTTCTTGCGCATGGGCGCGCTCGGCGTGCGCGCCGGCATGACACGCGGAGGCGCGCTCCGCGCGCTGTCCCTCTCGGGCGCAGAGATGCTGGACCTCGACGCGCGCATCGGCTCGCTCGAAGCGGGCAAGGACGCCGACTTCGTGATCCTCGACGGCGACCCTTTCAGCGTCTACACGAAGGTCCTTGAGACGTGGGTCGAGGGCGTCAAGCGCTTCGACCGCGAAGACCCGCTCGACCGTCTCTATGCAGAGGGCGGCTTCGGCGCCGGCCACGACCAAGCCCCCTACTTCTGCTGCTACGGAGACCACTGATGCGCCTCGTTCCCCGCCAGCGCGGCAAGCTCGCGCGCGCCGCGCTCGTCGCGGCAGCCCAGGTCGCCCTCTTCTGCGCCGCACCGGCCGTGGCCCAGGTCGCGGTGCACGGCCAGCTCGTCTATACGCTGACCGGGCCGCCCATCGTGGACGGCGTCGTGGTCGTCGTCGGCGGCAAGATCGCCGCGATCGGGAAGCTCGGCGAGGTGCCGATCCCCGCCGATTTTGAGCTCCTCCACGCTGCGCTCGTCACGCCAGGCTTGGTGGACGCGCACAGCGTCGTCGGGCTCGCGGGCCAGTACAACCAAGCCCGCGCGGACCAAGACCAGCACGAGGGCTCCGAGGCCATCCAGCCCGAGCTGCGCGCGATCGACGCGTACAACCCGCGCGAGCGCTTGGTGTCGTGGGTCCGTGGCTTCGGGGTCACGACGTTGCAGACCGGCCACGCGCCCGAGGAGCTCGTGCCCGGCCAGCTCTTCATCGTGAAGACCACCGGCGCTACGGCGGACGACGCGGCCATCGTGCCGTTCTCAGCGGTCGCGGCGACGCTCGCCGAGTCTGCGAAGCGCGCGAGCGCGCCAGGCACGCGCAGCAAGATGATGGCGATGTTGCGCGCGAGCCTCATCGAGGCGCGCGAATACGCCACCAAGCGCGCGCCGACGGGCGGCGCAGCCCCGGCGGAGGCTGGCGGCGAGGACGAAGACGAAGGGGGCGCTCACGGCGAGGACGCCTCGCCCGCGGCCGCGCCGCTCCCGCCGCGGGACCTGCGTCTCGACGCGCTCGCGGCGGTCCTGGCGCGTGAGGTGCCGCTGGTGCTCACGGCCCATCGCGCCCAAGACATCGCGTCGGCGCTGCGCCTCGCGCGCGAGTTCGACCTGCGCCTCGTGCTCGACGGCGCCGCCGAGGCGTACCTGATGCTCGACGAGCTGAAGGACGCAGGCGTGCCAGTGATCCTGCACCCGACCATGCAACGCGCTGTCGGCGAGGCGGACAACCTCTCGTTTGAGACCGCGGCGAAGCTCGCCACGGCGGGCATCCCTTTCGCGCTGCAGAGCGGCTTCGAGGCGTACGTGCCGAAGACGCGCGTCGTCCTGTTCGAGGCGGCGATCGCCGCGTCGCACGGCCTCGGCTTCGAGGCCGCGCTCGCCTCGATCACGCGCGACGCGGCGAAGATCCTCGGCGTCGACGCCCGGGTCGGCACCTTGGAGGTCGGCAAGGACGGCGACCTGGCGCTCTACGACGGCGACCCGTTCGAGTACACGTCGCACTGCCTCGCGACGATCATCGAAGGCAAGGTCGTGAGCCGGGGCGAGCGCACCGAGTGACGGCCATGCGCGCGCGGCGTCGCGCGCGCAGCTGCCCCGCTGGCCGGCCCCAGGCTTGGACCGTCTCGCGCGCTCCGGTGCAGCGCCCCAGAGGGGGAGCGCAAGGGCGGTCCCGCGGGTGGCGAGCTTGGCGGGAGCAGCGAGCCGAGGGCGTGACCGCCGCGCCAGCCCGCGCGCCGCGCCAGCCCGCGCGAGCGGCGGCGCGCCCTCGTCCGCGGACCGCGATTCCCCAGATCTCTGCTACCTTGCCTAGAAGATCGAGGACGCTCGCTCGAAGGTCACGGCGGGATCGCTGGGCGGCGCGCACTGAGGCGCAGCTGCCACGGCTCGCTCCCGCCTGCGCCCCATCCAACGGACTTCGTCCCTGCCCCCAGACGGCTCTCTGATCGCACACTCCATGCAACGCCACGCTCCTCTTACATCGGCTGCTTCCCCCACGACCGCAGGCGCGCGGGCGCTCGTCGCCCGATTCGCGCTCGCAGGGGCGACCGCCGGGGTCACGGCCGCGCTCACGCTCGGCGCGCCGCTCGCGGGCGCCCAACAAGCGTTCGTAAACTTCGAGACTCCGCACGTCTCGCCGCTCGCGCTCAGCGCGGACGGGGCGCGGCTCTGCGCGGTCAACACGCCGGACGCGATGCTGGAGGTCTTCGATGCCAGCGGCGCGACGACTGTGTTGCTGACGTCGGTGCCCGTCGGGCTCGACCCCGTCAGCGTGCGCTTCCAGAGCGCGAACGAGGTCTGGGTGGTCAACCACCTGTCCGATTCGATCAGCATTGTGGACCTTGGGCTCGGCGCGGTCGTGCGCACCCTCGACACGCACGACGAGCCGTGCGACGTCGTCTTCGCCGGGACGCCGCGGCGCGCGTTCGTGTCGTGCGCGCAGACCGACGAGGTGTTGGTGTACGACCTCGCGAACCTCGCGGCGGCGCCGGGGGTCATCGCCATCGAGGGCGAAGAGCCGCGCGCGATGGCCGTCAGCGCGGACGGCAGCCGGGTCTTCGTCGCAGTGTTCGAATCGGGCAATGGCTCGACGATCCTCTGCGGCGGGCTCGAGGGCGGGGTGCTCTCGCTGAACAACGTGGTGTCCGACCCGCTCGGTCCGTACGGCGGCGTGAACCCGCCGCCGAACGCAGGCGCGGGCTTCGTACCCGCGATCGCCCCGGGCTTGCCGACGCCGCCGCGCGTCGGCTTGATCGTCAAGCTGGACGCGCAGGGGCGCTGGATGGACGACAACGGCGGCGACTGGACGGACCTCGTCAGCGGCGCCAACTCGGCGCGCTCGAACCGCCCCGCGGGGTGGACCGTCATCGATAACGACGTCGCGGTGATCGACACCGCGACGCTGGGGGTCAGCTACGTCGAGGGCTTGATGAACATCTGCATGGCGCTCGCCGTGCATCCGATCACCGGCGAAGTGACGGTTGTCGGAACGGACGCGACGAACGAGGTGCGCTTCGAGCCCAACTTGACGGGCGTGTTCTTGCGTGTCCGCATGGCGCTCGCCAACGCGACGAGCGGCGCCGCGACGCTGCAGGACCTGAACCCACACCTCGACTATTCGACAGGCACTGTACCGGCGCCGACGCGCGAGCTCTCGGTCGGTGATCCGCGCGCGATTGCATGGAACGGCGTGGGTACACGCGCTTACGTCTCCGGCATGGGCTCGAACAACGTCGTCGTCATGTCCCCTGCAGGGACGCGCGTCGGCGCCCCGATCGAGGTCGGTGAAGGGCCGACGGGCCTCGCGCTCGACGAAGCCACGGGCCGCCTCTTCGTGCTGAACAAGTTCGAGAGCTCGCTGTCGGTCGTCTCGCTCGCGACCGCCACGGAGACTGCGCGCGTCGCTTTCCACGACGCGAGCCCCAGCGCGATCAAGGTCGGTCGCAAACACCTGTACGACACACACGTCAACTCTGGCACGGGTCACATTTCATGCGCCTCGTGCCACGTCGACGCGCGCATGGACCGGCTGGCGTGGGACCTCGGGAACCCGGCTGGCGCGATGAAGAGCTCGGCGGGCCAGAACCGCGGGATGAACGTGCCAGGCCTCAACACCGGGTTCGACAACTTCCACCCGATGAAGGGCCCGATGACGACCCAGACGTTGCAAGACATCATCGGCAAGGAGCCCCTGCACTGGCGCGGCGACCGCGACGGGATCGAGGAGTTCAACGGCGCGTTTGTCGACCTGCAAGGCGCGCCTGCGATGCTCTCGACCCAGGAGATGCAAGAGTTCGAGGACTTCCTCGCGACGCTGCACTTCCAGCCGAACCCGAACCGCAACTTCGACAACACGCTGCCGTCGAACTTGCCGTTGCCCGGCTTCAACAGCGCCGGGCGCTTCTCCGTCGCCGGCACGCCGCTCCCGGCGGGCAACGCAAACACCGGGTTGAACCGCTACCGGAACGCCAACCTCGACGGCGGGACGCTGCGCTGTGTGACGTGCCACACCTTGCCGACGGGCATGGGCGCGGACATGCGGCTCAGCGGGCTGCAGTACGTGCCGATCGCGCCGGGCCCCAACGGCGAACACCACCACGGGCTCGTCTCGCAGGACGGCTCGACGCAGAAATCGATCAAGATCGCGCAGATCCGCAACGAGCTCGAAAAGGCCGGCTTCAGCATCACGACGACCCAGAGCCGCGCTGGCTTCGGCGTGCTGCACGACGGCAGCATCCCGGGCATCGCGCACTTCCTGTCGTCGCCGGTCTTCCAGTTCACGTCCGACCAAGACCTCGCGAACATGGTCGCGTTCGTCCTGTCGTTCTCGGGCTCGGACCTGCCGGCCGGCAGCGCGACGAACATCTTCATTCCGCCGGGCACGGCGTCGAACGACGCGCACGCCGCGGTTGGCACGCAGACGACGCTCGCGGACATCGGGTCCGCGTCGCCCGCGCAGACGGCGCTCTTGACGCAGATGCTCGGCCAGGCGAGCCTCGGGCGCGTCGGGCTGGTCGTCAAAGGCCGCATCGGCGGCGTGATGCGGGGCGGCGCTCAGCTGCCCTCGAGCAACGACTTCCAGATGGACCGCGCGGGCGAGGTCCTGGGCGCGAACGACCTGTTCCTGCTCGCTAGCCCGGGCGGGGAGCTCACCTTCACCGTGGTGCCCGCTGGGAGTGAGACCCGCCTCGGGCTCGACCGCGACCTCGACGGAGCGTTCGACGCGGACGAGGTCGCCGCGGGCAGCGACCCGGCGAACGCGCAGAGCGTGCCCAACATCGGGGCGACCTACTGCGGACCGGCGGTCGCCAACTCGACCGGCCAAGCGGCGCAGATCTCTGCGGCGGGCGACCCATCCGCCGCGGCGAACGACATCCGGATCAACTTGTCGCAGGTGCCAGCGGGCTCGGTCGGTTACCTCTTGAACGCGACCGCGGCCAACGTCGTGCCGAACGCGGGCGGCAGCCAAGGGACGCTGTGCCTCGGGGGCACGGTCGGCCGCTACAACGGCGCAGGGCTCGTCATGACCGCAGACGCAGCGGGCAGGATGCACTTGGACCTCGACCTCGCGCACACACCGACGCCGGTCGGCACGGTCGCGGTCGTGGCGGGGCAAACGTGGCGGTTCCAGTGTTGGTACCGAGACGTGAACCCGACGGTGACGTCCAACTTCAGCGATGCGCTGGAGCTCTCATTCCAGTGACGGTCATCGCGGGCGCCTCGTGAGCGCGCGCGCCTGCGAGGGGCCCCCCCTCGCGGGCGCTGGGCCCAGGGCTCAGGGCGCAGGATTCAGGGCGCAGGATTCAGGGCGCAGGATTCAGGGCGCAGGATTCAGGGCGCAGGATTCAGGGCGCAGGGGGCGGGGCGCTGGTGCGGGAAGGGGGACTTGAACCCCCACGAGTTGCCCCACGGGAACCTAAATCCCGCGCGTCTACCGATTCCGCCATTCCCGCGACGAGGCGTGAGTGTAGCGCCCTACGCAGGACAATTCAGGTGCGGCAAACTGGGGGGGCTCCGCCGGCCGTGGCGGGCCCCAGCAATGCGCTCTGGATGCGAGAATGCCCGCTTGCGGCTGGGTGCCCGAGCGCCCAGGTGCCTCCCTTTCGCGAATCAAAACGAACGATCCATGCAAAGCTCCTCATTCCTCCTCTTCGCCGGCGCGGCTCTCTGTGGGCTCTCGAGCGCCCAGATCCGCCTCGTCGAGCTGACCACCATCAACCTCAACAGCACGTCCAACTCGGCGAACCTCGAGTACATCGGCTCCAACGCCTCGGCCGTGGCCTGGGACGGCACGAACCTCTGGGTCGCCGGCTACAACGGGGGCGCGCCTGGCAACGATGTCGGCATCGTCGAAGTCTCCAACGCGCTCACGACGCCGACGCTCGGGACGAGCTTCGGGCGGATCAGCACGCCGAACTTGCGCGGCTATACGGGCCTCGACGTCGCGAACGGTCGCCTCGCCGCCGCGTACGACAACGGCGGCTCGGACCCGTTGGGTTACACCGCATGGGACACGGCGAACAACTCGCTCGTGTGGTCGCGCGCGGGCCGCGGCAGCTGCGGCATCGGCTTCGACCCTGGCTTCCCGTCAGGGAACCCGGCGCTCGGGTCCGGCGTGGGCTACACCGCGTTCGGCTCGGGGCGGCGAGCGCTCTACGACGCCGCGAACGGGAACGACATCTACACGCTCGCCAACGGGATGATCATCCTCGTCACGTCGGTCGGCACGTTCTGGCGCGACATGGACTTCGATGACAACACCGGGGACATCTACTTGCGCGCGGGCAACCACCTGCTGCGGTGGACGCGAACGGGCGACAACGGCGTCGGTACGGCGATCCCGCTGTACACGCCGGCGATGAACTCCGACTTCGTCAGCGGGCACAACGTGGCGTACATGGACACGCCTGGCCTGGACTACGTCATCTACAACCGGCGCGATGGCTCAGGTCCGATGCAGGACTTCTTCCAGCAGGTCTTCGTCGTGCGCCCGGATGGCACTCCAGTGAACGTCGACTGGGGCTCGTTCTCGCCCGCCACGGGCATCGGCTACTACGACTTCTCGTGGCACGCGCCGAGCAACACGCTCGCGCTGCTCGACTTCGCGAACCGCAACGTGCACATCTTCGAGTTCGACACCGGCCTCGGCACGAACTACTGCGCGGCCAACACCAACTCAACGGGCGCCATCGCGAAGGTCCGCGCGGACGGAAGCCCGGTCGCGTCGGCGAACCTCTTCACGTTGGGCGCCAGCGACATGCCTACGAACGCCTTTGCGTTCTTCCTGGCGGGCCGCACACAGGGCTTCGTGGCGAACCCGGGCGGCAGCGCGGGCAACCTCTGCCTCACGGGCTCGATCGGCCGCTACGTCGGCCCGGGCCAGATCCAAAACTCGGGCGCGGCGGGCTCGGTCAGCCTCGCGATCGACCTGACGACGATCCCCCAGCCAACGGGTTCGGTCGCGGTCATGGCTGGGGACACCTGGAACTTTCAGTGCTGGTTCCGTGACTTCGCGAGCGGCTCGGCCACGTCGAACTTCACAAACGGCCTAGAGGTCACGTTCCAATGACCGCGGGCCGGGTGCGCTGCGGGACCCTCGCAGCGCACCCAGAGCGCGGCCAATCAGGTGCGCGGAGCGAGGAGGCGCACCGCCTCCGCGCGGGCCGTGGCTGCGTCTGCGCCGCCCGCGATCATGTCCGCGATCTCGGCGACACGGGCCTCACCCGCCAGCAAACGCACCGAGGTCCGCGTGCGGCCCTCGCTCACCTCCTTGGCGACACACAAGTGCCGCGCCGCGCGCGCCGCGATCGCGGGCAAGTGGGTCACACACAGCACTTGATGGTGCTCACCGAGCGCCTCGAGGTGGCTCGCGACCTTCGGCCCGAGCCGACCGCCGACGCCCGCGTCGACCTCGTCGAACACCAGCGTCGGCGTCGAGCGCTTGACCGCCAGCGCCCCACGCAGCGCCAACAGGATGCGCGCCGCCTCGCCGCCTGAGGCGACATGCCGCAAGGGGCCCGCCTCCTCGCCTGGGTTCGCAGCGAGCAAGAACTCGACATCCTCGGCCCCCGTCGGCCCGAGCACGCGCCGGCGCCGCTCGAGCTCCGCCACCGCGCCGAGGGGCGCGTTCGGCGCCGGGGCGAGCGCGCCGTGTGACACGAGCTTCGAGCTGAACTTGGCGCGCTCGAGGCCGAGGTCCGCGAGGCCCGACTCGACCGCCTTCGCGAGCTTCTTCAAGGCCTTGGCGCGCGCTTCCCCGAGCTTCTGGGCGGCCTCGGCCGCAGCCCGCTCGAGCCGCGCGACCTCCGCCTCGAGCTGCTCGCGGCCTTCGGTGTCGGCGGAGAGCCCCTGGACCTCGGCCTCGAGCGCCTCACGACGCGCGGCGAGGGCGCCGACGTCCACGCCGTGCTTACGGGCCAGTCGCTCCAGGAGCGTCAGCCGCGCTTCAACCTCCTCCAAGCGCACGGGGTCGTGCTCGAGCCCGTCGAGGAAGCCAGTCAATGCACGCGCAGCGTCCTCGAGCAGCGCCGAGGCCTCCCGCAGCGCCGCCGCAGGCTCGGCGAGGTCGCCGATGCGCTCCGCCCACCGCTCCAGGACACGCTCGGCTCGCCTGACTGCGTCGAGCGCAGGCGTGTCGCCCTCGGACAGGTCGCCGACGACCGCGCCCAGCTCATGGCCCAGCTCCGCTGCGTGACGCAGGATCGCGCGCTCGGAGCGCAGACCATCGTCCTCACCTGGCACCGGCCGTGCCTCTGAGAGCTCGCCGACCTGGAAGCGCAGGAGGTCCAAGCGCTGTAAGCGCTCCGTCTCGCCCGTGTCGAGCGAGACGAGGCGCTCCGCTCGTTCCAGCCAGCGCCGGCGTCGCTCGACGTACTCCCCGAGCTTCGGCTCGAGGCCCGCGAACGTGTCCAGGAGGCGCAGCTGCTCCGCAGGCTCGAACAGCGCCTGGTTGTCGTGCTGGCCGTGGACCTCCACCAGCAACGCCGCGAGGTCGCGCAGCAGCCCCTGCGTCGCGGGCCGGTGGTTGACGTGCGCGCGGCTCTTGCCGTCCGCGCCGACCGTTCGAGCCAAGACGAGCTCGAGCTCGTGCTCGTCCTCACGCTCATCGAGGGCCTCGGGCAGGTGCTCGCGCAGCCAACGCGCCACGACCTCCCCGTAGCCGTCCAGCGGCAGCACGAAGCGCCCCTCGACCCGTGCGCGCTCCGCGCCCCGCCGTACGAGCGCGGCGCGCGCGCGGCTGCCGAGCAGGAGCCCGAGGGCGTCGACGAGGAGGCTCTTGCCTGCCCCCGTCTCGCCGGAGACGACGTTCAGCCCCGGCCCGAACTCCAGGTCGGCTCGCTCGATCAGCGCCAGGTCGCGGATAGCCAGTTCGATCAACATTCGACCCACATGATCGCAGGGGAGGGCGTCCGGTTACAGGGCTCACGGCGCGTCTCTCGCGCCACCGGCCCAAGGGCCGACCTAGCCCCCCCCGCCCGGCCCCCCCCGCCGCCCCCCCCCCCCCCGCCCCCCCCCCCGCCGCGGCGCGCCGAGAGCGTCTTCGACAAGTGCCGGAGGCGCTCTTTCGAGAGCGTGCGCGGGTGAGCGAAGTCACGCAGCGCGACGTCGACCGAACGAGCGGAACGCCCCGCGCTCCCGCGCAGGGCGTCGACC
>JAWKUK010000035.1:0-41272 GCA_041398605.1 Planctomycetota bacterium | reverse complement strand
GACGATCCCGTCCGGCTGGTACTTCGCGAGGATCGCAAAGCCCGAGGGGAGGCGCGCGAGGAAGCACGGGTCCTCCCCCCGCCGTAAGCGCTCGACGCGCGCGGAGATCGCCTTGGAATAGTCGCGGGTCATGGGGGACCTTGGGCTCAGGCCAGCAAGCCGCGCACGACCTCGCCGTGCACGTCGGTCAAGCGGTAACGCCGCCCCTGGTGGCGGTACACGAGCCGCTCGTGGTCGAAGCCGAAGAGGTGCAGGATCGTCGCGTTCAGGTCGTGCACGTGCACCGGGTCCGCGACCACGTTGTAGCCGTGCTCGTCGGTCTCGCCGTGCACGTGCCCGGCGCGGACCCCGCCGCCCGCGAGCCACACGGACGTGCAGCGCGGGTGGTGGTCGCGGCCGTAGTCATCGGCGGTGAGCTTGCCCTGCGAATAGCACGTCCGCCCGAACTCGCCGCCCCACAGGACGAGCGTGTCGTCGAGCATCCCGCGCTGCTTCAGGTCGGTCACGAGCGCCGCAGACGCGCGGTCCGTCTGCGCGCACTCGCCGACGATCGCGCCCGGCAGCCCGCCGTGGTGGTCCCAGTCCTGGTGCAAGAGCTGCACGAAGCGCACGCCGCGCTCGAGCAGCCGGCGCGCGAGCAAGCAGTTCGCCGCGAACGTGCCCGGCTTGCGGGCGTCCTCGCCGTAGAGGTCGAACGTCGACTGCGGCTCGCGCGCGAGGTCCGCGGCCTCGGGCACGGACATCTGCATGCGGAACGCGAGCTCCGCGCGCTGCATGCGCTCGAGCGGCGCGGCGTCGCCGCTGCGCGCCGCGTCGTCGGCGTGCATCGCGGCGAGCGCGTCGAGCATCCGCCGCCTCGTCGCGCGGTCGAGGCCCGCAGGGTCGTCCAGGAACAGCACCGGCGCCGCGCCTGCGCGGAGCTGCACGCCCTGGTAGCGCGCGCCGAGGAACCCGGCGCCCCACAGGCGCTCGTACAAGGGCTGCCCGCCCTTGCCCTGCGTGACGAGCGCGCAGAACTCAGGCAGGTCCCTGCGCGCGTCGCCGAGCCCGTACGACAGCCACGCGCCGAGCGAGGGCCGCCCCGCGTTCTCCGCGCCCGTGAACAGGAACGTCGCCGCGGGGTCGTGGTTGATCGCGTCGGTGACGAGCGAGCGCACGATGCACAGGTCGTCGACGACGCCCGCGGTGTACGGCAAGAGCTCGCTGACCGAGGCGCCGGAGCGGCCGTGCCGCGCGAACTTGAACTTCGAGCCCGCGAGCGGCAGCGTCGCCTGGTTGCCCGACATGCCGGTCAAGCGCTGGCCGCGGCGCACCGAATCGGGCAGCTCTTCGCCGTTGCACTGGCGCAGCAGCGGCTTGTCGTCGAAGAGCTCGAGCTGTGAGGGGCCGCCGCTCATGAAGAGGTGCACCGCGCGCTTGGCGGTCGGCGCGTGCGTCAGCGCGCTCTTTGGGTCGTCCGCCGCGTCGCGGTACGGCTGGCTGTCCGAGGCATTGTCGGCGGCAGCGAGCTGCGCCAGCGCGAGGGCCGCGAGCCCCGCGCCCGAGCCGCGCAGGAGCGCGCGCCGCCCAAGCTGGAGGCGCAGCGCGTGCAGCGCCTCGGGTGTGCGCCGGTCACCGATGGAGCGAGAGGGGAGGTTCATCGTGCTAGGTCCATCAGCGTCGCGTGACGACGTCATCGAGGGTCAGGAGCGCGCTCGCGAGGACCGCGGTGGCGGCGAGGTCGACGGAGTCCTCCGCCCCGCGGGCCGCGGCGTCGGGTGTGCCCGCCTCGGTCGGCGCGGCCCCCTCGGGCGCCGCGCCCGGGTGCGCGACCCGCTCGAGGTCATAGGTCGCCAGCGCCTGCGCCGCCGCGGGATCGGCCCGATACGCTGCGCGCTGGGCGTCGAGCAACCCCTCCGCCGCTGCGAGCTCCGCCGGGGTCGGCGGGCGCGACGCGAGCGCCAGGAACAGGCGCTCGATGCGGGCCGCGTCCGCCTCGCGCTCTCCGAGGCCCGGCGCCGTCGCTTCGATCGCGCGCTGCGCCAAGCGCACGGCAGCCTCGACGAACTGCGGGTCGTTCCACAGCGCCAGCGTTTGCAGCGGCGACTCCGTCAGCTCGCGCTCTACGGTGCACACCTCGCGCGAGGGCGCGTTCAAGAGCGTCAGCGTCGGCGGCGGCGACGTGCGCCGCCAGAACGTGTAGAGGCTGCGCCGCCGCAGGTCGTCGCCGTGGCTCGGCGTGTAGACCTTGCCGCTCTTCTCCTCCCAGAGGCCGGGCGGCTGGTACGGGCGCACGGCCGGTCCGCCGCGCGTCGTGCACAGGATCCCCGCGGCGCGCAGGATGCCGTCGCGCAGCGACTCTGCGGGCAAGCGGCGCGCCGACGCGCGCGACAACAGCGCGTTGTCCGGGTCACGTTCGCGCGCCGCGGGCGACACACGTGAGGCCTGCCGATACGTCGCGGACATCACGCAGCGCCGCAGCAGCGCGCGGTTGTCCCAGGCGGCGCTGCGCGCGCCCGACGGCGTGGTCGTCCCGTCGACGAAGTCGCGCGCGAGGGCGTCGAGCAGCGCGCGTTGCACGGGCGCTGGGCTCTGGTAGCCCACGTCGTCGGGGCGCGGCAAGAGCCCGGCGCCGAACACCGTGCGCCACAGCCGATCGACCTGCACGCGCGCGGTCAGCGGGTGGTCGGGGTGCACGAGCCACCGTGCGAGGTCGAGCCGCGTGCGCGCCGGCGCGTCGAGCAGGCGCGGCAGCGCCGCTGGGGTCGCCGGCTGGGCCGCCTCGCGGCGCTGCTCGTACGAGCCGCGTTGCAGGACGTACGCGGTCCGCTGCAGCTCAGCCGGCGCCTCGCGCATCGTCATGATCTGGCGCACCGAGTCGCGCAGCGCGTCGCGTTCGCGCCGGGCTGCGCGCAGCGCCTCGCGCGCGGCGTCGTCGCTTGGGTCCGGCGCGCCTTGCGCCGCGCCGCCGCGCTGCGCGGCGATCGCCACGGCGTCGGCGTCGAGCGCGCGCGCGTACACCCGAAGGTCGCCGACCTCGCCGCCCGCGAAGCCGTTGTCGCGGAAGCGGCTGCCGATCGTCAGGTGCTCGATCCCGCCGCCCTGGATCGTGCGCGTCAAGTGATCGCGGACGACCTCGGTCTCGACGCGCGCGCCATCGACGTAGAGCGCGAGGCCCGCGGCGCGGCTGGAGCCGTCGTAGGTGAACGTCACGTTGCGCCACACGCCGACCTCCAGCGGCGCGACCGCGCGGATCGCGATCGCGTCGCCTGGCCAGAAGTGGACCAGCGCGACGCTGAGGCGGCCGTCTTCGATCAAGAGCTGATAGCCGCGGCTCCCCGAGTCGGTCCAGGCCTTGGCGCGGTGCAGGACCACCGCGCGCTCGTAGCGCTTCGGCGCGCGCAGGTCGAGCGAGATCGAGAACGCGTCCGAGCGCGCGAAGACCCCTGCGCCGGGGAAGGTCAAGGCGTCCTCGCCTGACATGCGGAACGCGGACCCGTCGGGCCCCGCGCAGCGCGCGGGCGCGTCCACGAGGTTCACCCCGCTCGGCAGCTCGGCGCGGTGCAGCTCGAAAGCGTGCGTAGGCGCAGGCAAGCGTGAGTGCGCGCTTTGGGCTGCCTCGAGCGCCACCTCGGCCGCCGCGACGCGCGCGTCCAAGGCCTCGAGCCGCACGATCTGCTCCGCGCTGGCGAGGTCCAACGCCGGGGTCGGCGTCGCGTTCGTGAAGTGCGAATAGAGGCCCGACTCGTCGATCCCGTCGAAGAACGCGAAGAGGTTGTAGTAGTCGCGCTGCGTGAACGGGTCGAACTTGTGGTCGTGGCACCTCGCGCACGTGAACGTCACGCCGAGGAACGCGGCCGCCATGGTCTCGACGCGGTCGCAGACGTATTGCACGCGGAACTCCTCCTCGACGCTGCCGCCTTCGTTCGTCTGGCGGTGCAGGCGGTTGAAGGTCGTCGCGAGGCGCGCGTCGTTCGGCGCGCCCTCGAGGAGGTCACCCGCGAGCTGCCACGTCACGAAGTCGTCGTAGGGGAGGTCCGCCTCGAACGCGCGCACGACCCAGTCGCGCCACGGCCAGACGTTCATCTCGACGTCGGACTGGTAGCCAAACGTCTCCGCATAGCGCGCGACATCGAGCCAGCCCGCGGCCATGTGCTCGGCGTGTTCGGGCGAGGCCAGGAGGCGGTCGACGACGGCCTCGTACGCGGCGTCCGTGGGCGCGGCGAGGAACGCGCGCACCTCGTCCACCGTCGGCGGGAGGCCCGTCAGGTCGTAGTGGACACGCCGCAGCAGCGTCGCGGGGTCGGCCTCGGGCGCGGGCGTGAGCCCTGCTCGCTCCAGCCCGGCGAGCACGTACCGATCCAGCGGATCGCGCACCCAGCCCTCGTGCTCGACGTCGGGCGGCGCGGTGCGCTCGGGGCGCACGTACGCCCAGTGCTCTTCGTACGGCGCGCCGCCCTCGATCCACCGCCGCAGGACCGCGCGCTCCGCGTCGTTGAGCTCGAGCTTTGCCTCGGATGGCGGCATACGCCGCGCCGGGTCCTCGTGCGTGATCCGGCGCCAGAGCGCGCTCCCTGGCGCGTCCCCCGGGATGATCGCGGCGCCGCCGAGGTCGTCCACCGCGTCCTCGCGCACGTCGAGGCGCAGCGCTCGCGCGTGTTCCCCCGCGTGGCAAGCGAAGCAGCGATCGGATAGCAGCGGTCGCACCACGCGCGCGAAGTAGCCGGCTTCCAGGTCTGGCTCGCCGAGTGCCAGCTCGAGTTCGAGCGCGGGCGCGGGCGGGGGCGTGGGCGTGGGCGCGTCCAGCGTGGTCGCCAGCTGGCTCGCAGGCGCAAGCCGCGCCTGGGAAAGCAGCGAAACCACGGCCGTGACGTAGATAGGAAGTCCCAGCATGTCGCACCGATTCTGCCTCGGATCGCGCCAACGCACGAGGGCCGAGCGCCGTTACCCAGGCGTGACGGTCTCCAGGCTTCCCTCTGCGGCCCGATTGGTGTTCACTCAGCCTGTGGCCCGGCTCGCCCCGCTCCTCGCGCTCGCGCTGTTCTTGTCGCTCGGCACCGCCTGGCTCTGCGGCCTCATCGGCGGTGGCGCGGTCGAGGCGCACGATCGCGCCCGCCCCGTGCTCGGGCCGAGCGACGACCTCACGGGGGCGGGCAGCCAGTCTTCGCCAGGCACGCTCGAGCCGGTCGTCGACCTCGGCTTTGGTCGCGCTGAGGTGGCGGCGGACGAGGCGCAGCCCGACGACCTTGCTGAAGAGGACGCCGCTGCGGCCGGCGCGGCCGAGGTCGCCGACGGCGACCCGCCGCAGGTCATCGGCCGCATCCTCGACTCCGAAGGCGCGCCGCTCGCCGGCGCCACCGTCGTCGGCGCCACGGGGTGGGTGCAGTCCTTTCCCTTTGAGCTCGAAGACCTCGGCGACGCCAACGACTGGATGCAGCGCGCCCGCGCGGTCACGGACGCCGAGGGGCGCTTTGCCCTCGTCGACGGCTTGCGGCTCGGCGGCGAGCTCGTGCTGTTCGCCGCCGCCCCAGGGCACGCCCCCCTGCGCCTCGATCGCCCGCCGCCGAGCGCTCGCGGCCGCTCCGAGCCGCCGCTCGACTTCGGGGACCTGCAGCTCAACGCTGGCGCGATCGCGCGCGGTCGCGTGACGGACCGCCGCGGGAATGCGGTGCCGGGGGCGCGCGTGTCGCTCGCCGTGGTCCTCGGTGAGCAGAGCTTCGGCGTCGACTTCCCTAGCCGCGGCGTGCCGCTCGTGACCACGGGCGACGACGGCACGTTCGAGCTGAACACGCTGGAGCGCGGCCCGTTCACGATCCTCGTCGATGCCCCGGGGCGGACCGTGGCGCGGCAATCAGCGGTCGCGGGGACGCGTCCGCTGGAGTCGCTCGTGGTCGTGCTCGAAGCCGGGAGCTCGATCAGCGGCAAGGTCGTCGGGCGCCCTGCGACGGGTGTCGCCAGCGAGCCCGCGGCGACGGCCGCCGCTGGCGCTGAGGTCGGCCTTGCCGCGGCTCCTGGGGGCGGCGCGGCCCATGCGCTGCGCGTCGAGGCACGACCGGGCAAGCCCGATGGCTCCACCGTGAGCGGCATCGAGCGCGCCCAAGGCGGCGCGCGACACGCGCCCATCGTCGACGACGCGTTCGAGGTCAACGGGCTGGTCGACGGGCTCCCTTATACGTTGATCGTCTCCGAGGACGTCGGCGACGGCGAATGGAAGCGCGTCGCAGAGGTCGACCCGACCGAGGGCTCGCCAGGCACGCGCGGCGTCGAGCTGCGCTGGAACCCGCGGCGCTCAGCGGCGATCCATGTCGTCGACGATGAGACCGGCGCGCCGGTCGAGGAGATGATCGTCGGGTGGTGCGTGACGGACAAGCGCCGTAATCGCGACAACTTCCGCACGATCATGGACGACGAGCCGGAGGAGAAGGCGAGGCGCCACTTCGATGGGGGGCTCGTCACGCTCGAGAAGTTGCCGCCTGGTAAGACCGCGCTCGAGATCAAAGTGCGGGTGACGGCGGTGGGTTACGAGACCAAGACCGCCGAGAACCTCGTCGTAAAGGCGGACCCCTCGACGGACCTGGGGGAGATCCGGCTGAAGCCGGCCGCGTCGGTGCGTGTGAAGGTCATCGTCGGCGAGACGGAAGAGCCCGTCGAGGGCGCGAAGGTCTACCTCGCCAAGAAGGAGTACGAGTACCTCGATTGGTGGGCGCAGAACGGCGCCGAGGTCTACGACAACGAGGACGTGTCCTTTGGTATGACGGACGCCGAGGGGTTCGCGGTGCTCGCTGCGCTCCCCGGGGAGCGCGTGAATGTCACGGCGTCCTCCGCGCAGTTTGTGGCGCTCGAGCCAGTCGAGGCGCTCTTGCCGACCACTGGCGTGCACGACTTGACGGTCAAGCTCACGCAGGGCGGCACGATCGTCGCGAAGGTGCGGCGCCCGAACGGACGTCCAGCCGAGGGCGTGAAGGTGCAGTGCACGAAGGAGGCGCTCCCTGGCGCGCGCGGCAACTCCTTTGTGCAGCCGCGCTACGTGGTCTCCGACGCCGAGGGCGTCGCGCGCTTCGAGCGCTTGCCGGCAGGGATGCACGACGTGCGCGTCTCGACGGAGGGGCAGGTCGCGGGGCGCGGGCAGCCTATGAAGCGGTCCGCGAACGTGCGCGTCGGTGAAGAGGTCTCGATCGTGCTCGATTCGCCGTCGGTCGGGCTCTTGACTGGCCTCGTCCTCGAGTCGGGGCAGCCGCTCGCGCGCGCGTCCCTGTCGCTGTCGACGTCGAGCAACGACGATGACAACAACTTCGGATGGTGGGGCGACGAGGGCAGCTCCGCGCAGCGGACGTCGTCGCGCGGGGACGGCTCGTACTCGCTCGGTCCGCTCGAGGCCGGTGAGTGGTTCCTCACGGTGCGCCACCCCGGCCGCGCGATGGCGCTCCGCATGCCCGTGCGCATCCTGGAGGGCGCGAACACGTTCGACGTGCGCCTCGACGTGGCGCTCCTCGAGGGACGTGTCGTGGACGAGGACGGCGCGCCGCTCAGGGGCATCAACATCAACGTCCGCGCGCAGGGGGAGAACTTTGGTGGCGGATCGCAAACGATCCGCATGAAGGAGTCGCCCACTGGGGACGTCAACCTCGACTGGGAATGGCAGCAGCTCGACAGCCTGGCGACGCCGGAGACCGGGTTATTCGCGTTCCGTGGCGTGGTGACGGGCCGGCCGCTCCAGTTGGGGGTCCGTCACGCGTACATCCAGCCGATCGAGTTGGAGCTGTCGGACTTCGCGGATGGTGAGCTGCGTGACCTGGGTGACCTCGTCGCAAAGGCCGCCGGCGCCGCGCGGATCCGTCGGGCGTCAGGCGGGCGCGAGCGGTTCAAGGCGCGGCTCATCCGGCTGCCGCCGCTCGGGGCGAGCGGCCCCGACGCACAGGAATCACTGTTCGGCACGGCCTCGGTCCGGGGCAATTCGAGCGCGTCGATGAATTCGATCCCTCCCGGGCGTTACCGCGCCGAGCTGCTCGCTGCGGACAACTCGGTCGTGCAAGAGCGTGAGATCGAGGTCGTCGCGCGCGAGACCGTCCAGGTCGTGTTCGATTGAGACCGTCGTCGGACGCGCGGGAGCGCGCCGACGGGGTGAGCGGGTATCCTTCTGCCCCTATGGGCCGCGGCTACGACGCACTCCTGCTTGACCTCGACGGGACGCTCCTCGACTCGGACGAGCGCATCCCGCCCCACACCCAAGCCGCCCTCGCGGCCGCGCGCGCGGCAGGGGTCGTCGTGATGACGGTCACGGGGCGCTCGCTCATGTCCGCGCAGCCGGTGATGGACGAGCTCCAGTTCGACACGCCGACGGTGCTCTTCAACGGGTGCGCCGTGTGGTGTCCGAAGGAGCGGCGGCTGCTCGAGGAGCGCACGCTGTCCAACCGCACGAACCGCCGCATCCTCGAGTGGGCGGACTCGCGCGATGCGCAGGTCATCGTGATGACCGCGGACGAGAAGATCACCCACGAGCCGCGCACGGACGCCGAGCGCCGCAACTTCGAGGGCTTCTACGGCATGCAGTTCGCGCCGCGGCACGAGCTCTTCCGCGAGTACACGATCCGCCTCAGCGTGCTCGTCGAGGACCCCGACTCGGAGCGCGTGGCGCGCGAGCTCGAGGCTGCCGCCAACGACGTCGTCTATGTCTCCCACTTCCCGCTGTCGATGCTGCCGCGGCACCGTGAGAACCCGTACAGCGCGGTCGACGCGCACCCGCCGTGCCGCGGGAAGGCCGAGGCGCTGCGCCTCGTCTACGAGCGCTACGGCATCCCGGCCGAGCGCGTGGTCGCGGTCGGCGACGGGGACAACGACGTCCCGATGCTCCGCGCGGCGGGGCTCGGCGTCGCGATGGGGAACAGCCAAGGCGTCGCGCTGTGCGCCGCGGACCGCGTCATCGGCACGAATGACACACCCGCGATCGCCGGCCTGATCGAAGAGCTGTTCCTCGCCTGACGCCGCGCGGGCGCGTGTCACTTTTTCCGGGGCTTCGGCTTCGGCGCCGATTTTGATGTCGGCTTGGACGCCGACTTCGAGGCCGACCTCGACTCAGGCGGCGCAGCCTTGCCGCTGGCCGACTCCGACGTGCCCGCCGATTGAGGCTTGGACTCCGAATTGGACCCCGGCTTGGACTCTGCAGCCTTGGAGTCGGACTTCGCCTCTGGCGGGGCCTTCGAGGCCTCCATATCGGCCTTGCGGCCCTCTTCGTAGGACTTCGAGCGGTAGTCCGTCAGGTAGTAGCCGGAGCCCTTGAAGATCAGGCCCGCGCCGGCCCCGATGAGCCGTTCGAGCGAGAGCTTGGAGCACTCGGGGCACTTGCGCTTCTCGCGGTCGGACATCGACTGGAAGAGCTCGAACGTGTGCCCGCAGGCCTTGCAGCGATAGTCGTAGGTCGGCATAGCGGTCCCTCAGTCGCTCACGCGATCACGGGTCTCGTCCGGCGCGTCTTGCACCGCCGGGGACTCCGGCCCGCTGGCATCGCTGCCTGCGTCGTGCGCTTTGGGGGCTGCTGCGACCCGGACCTGCGCGTGGCGCAGCACTTGGTCCCCGAACAGCCAGCCCTTGCGGAACACCTCGACGATCGTGCCCGGCGCTTGGTCCGTTGTCTCGACGGTCGCGAAGGCCTGGTGGTACGCCGCGTCGAACTCGCTTGAAGCGGGGATCTCCTTGACCTTGAAGCGCTCGAGGAGCGAAGCGAGCTGGCCGCGTGTCATCGACACGCCGACCTTCAAGTTCTGCCCCTCTTCGGTGGCGCACTCGGTCGCGAGCGCCATGTCGAGGTAGTCGAGGACCGTCAGCGCTTCGCCCAGGACCTCGGCGCGCGCGCGCTTGACCGCTGCGTCGATGTCTGCCTGGGTGCGGCGACGTTGGTTCTGGTAGTCCGCCATCGCGCGTTGCCAGTTGGCGGTCGCTTCGTCGCGTTCGGCGACGAGGCGCGCGATGACGCCCTCCGGAGAGTCGTCCTGCGCCGCTTGCGCGTCCGCCTCGGCGCCCGAGTCCTGACCCTGCTCTCTGGCCTCAGCCGCGCCCGGGGTGGCCTCTGCCGTTTCGGTGTCGTCCTTCGCGTCCATGCGTTTCTTCCAGCCGAATGCCATTGGATTGGGATTCCTTCGTCGTCGGGCTCAGGAGAAGTAGTCGACGACTCGGTCGAAGAACGACTTCTTCCCGCCCTTTTCGCCTTCGATCTCCTGGAACTCCCGCAGGAGCTCCTTCTGGCGATCGGAGAGCTTCTCGGGGATCTCGCAGAAGACGCGCACGAGCTGGTCGCCGCGCGCCTTCGAGTCCATCCGGGGCAGGCCTTGGCCGCGTAAGCGGAAGACCTTGCCTGTCTGCGTGCCTGCGGGGACCGTCATCTCGACGCGCCCGCGCAGCGTCGGGATCTCGACCTTGTCGCCGAGCGTGAGCTGCGCGAAGGAGAACGGGGTCTCCATGATCACGTCGGGGCCGGAGCGCTGGAACGCCTTGTGCTCTTGCTCGCGGATCACGCAGTAGAGGTCGCCGCGCTGGGCGCCCTCTGGCCCCGCGTCGCCTTCGCCGCCGACGCGCAGCTGCATGCCCTCTTCGACGCCCCCGGGGACATTGATCGTCACCTCGGCGCGCTCAGACTTGCCGCCGCTGCCGTTGCAGGCCGTGCAGGGCGACTCGAGCGTCTCGCCGGCGCCTTTGCACGTGGGGCAGGTCGTCGCCATCGAGAAGAAGCCCGCGTTGCGCGCCACTTGGCCGCGCCCGCCGCAGGTCGCGCACGTGCGCTTGCTCGTGCCGGGCTTGGCGCCGGAGCCCGTGCAGGTCGTGCAGCGCTCGACGCGCTTGAGCGCGACGACCTTCTCGGCGCCTTGGTCGATCTCCTCGAGGGTCAGCTCGAGCACGATGCGCAGGTCGCGCCCACGCTTCGGCCCGCGCTGGCGCCGCCCGCCGCCGAACAGGTCGCCGAACACGCCGCCGCCGCCGCCGCCGAAGATGTCGCCGAACGCCTGGAAGATGTCGTTGACGTCGGTGAAGCCGCCTTGCCCGCCCGGTCCGAAGGCTTGGTGCCCGAACTGGTCGTACTTCTGGCGCTTCTGCTCGTCGCCGATGACGTCGTAGGCCTCGGCGGCCTCCTTGAACTTGGCCTCGGCCTCAGCGTTCCCCGGGTTCTGGTCCGGGTGGAACTGCATCGCGAGCTTGCGATAGGCCTTCTTGATGTCGGTCGCGGACGCGTCCTTCGCGACCCCCAAGACCTCGTAGTAGTCGCGTTTCTTGCTCATTCTGCGGGCGGTGCAGTGGCGGACGGAGCGCCAGGGTTCAGGTGCCGATGCGTGACGTCGGGAGCGCTTCCCGGGAACTCACGCCGGGCGACGGGGCGTGATGCACCCGCCGCCCGGCGTTGATCGAGCCGTTCCGCGGACGATCAGGAGACCGAGCCGGCGACGGTCTCGTCGTCCTTGATGTCCGTCACCATCGAGTCGGTGGTGAGGAGCAGGCCGGAGATGGAGGCTGCGTTCTGCAGGGCCGTGCGCACGACCTTGGCCGGGTCGATGACGCCGGACTTGAAGAAGTCCTCGTACTCGCCGGTCAGCGCGTTGAAGCCGTACGTGCGGCCCTTCTCGCGGATCGTCTCGGCGACGACCGAGCCGTCATAGCCCGCGTTCTCCGCGATCTGACGGGCCGGCGCCTCGAGCGCGCGCTGGACGATCTGGGCGCCGAAGCGCTCGTCGCCCTTGTACTTGCCCGCCGCGACGGCCTCGGCCGCGCGCAGGAGCGCGACGCCGCCGCCGGGGACGATGCCCTCTTGGATCGCGGCGCGGGTCGCGTTGAGCGCGTCCTCGACACGGTCCTTCTTCTCCTTCATCTCGGCCTCGGTCTTGCCGCCGACCTTGATGACCGCGACGCCGCCGGTGAGCTTCGCGAGGCGCTCTTCGAGCTTCTCGCGGTCGTAGTCCGACGTCGTCTTCTCGATCTGCACGCGGATCTGCGCCGCGCGCTCTTCGATCGCGCGCTTCTTGCCGGCCCCGCTGACGATCGTGGTCGAGTCCTTCGACACGACGACGCGCCCGGCGGTGCCGAAGTGCTCGGCGGTCACCTTGTCGAGGGCGATCCCGATCTCGTCCGTGATCGACGTCCCGCCCGTGAGGACGGCGATGTCGTCGAGGTACGCCTTGCGGCGGTCACCGAAGCCCGGCGCCTTGACGGCGACGACCTGCAGGACGCCCTTCAGGCGGTTGATGACGAGCGCGGTCAGCGCCTCGCCTTCGATGTCCTCGGCGATGATCAAGAGCGGCTGGCCGAGGCGCATCGCGGCCTCGAGGGCCGGGACGATCTCGCGCACCGAGGAGATCTTCTTGTTGCAGATGAGGACCGCGCAGTTCTCGTAGGTCGCGACGAGCTTGCCGAGGTCCGTCGCGAAGTACGGCGACAGGTAGCCCTTGTCGAACTCCATGCCCTCGACGTGCTCGAGGACGGTCTCGACGCTCTTGTTCTCTTCGACGGTGATGACGCCGGTGTCGCCGACTTTCTCGAACGCGTCGGCCAGCATGTTGCCGATCTCGACGTCGCTATTGGCCGAGATGGTCGCGACCGCGGCCTTCTCGCCCTTCGACTTGACCTTGCGCGACTGGCCGTGGATGGCTTCCACGGCGATGCCGACGGCCTTCTCGATGCCGTTGCGGATCTCGATGGTGGAGACGCCGTTGGCGACGTACTTCAGGCCTTCGTTGAAGATGGCCGCGGCGAGCACGGTCGCGGTCGTCGTGCCGTCACCGGCGACGTCGTTCGTCTTGTTGGCCACCTCGAGCACGAGCTTGGCGCCCATGTTCTCGAAGGGGTCCGCGTGCTCGATCTCCTTCGCGACCGACACGCCGTCCTTGGTGACGTGCGGGGCCCCGAAGGACTTCTGGAGGATGACGTTGCGGCCGGCCGGGCCGAGGGTGACGCGCACGGTGCGGGCGAGCTTGTCGATGCCCGCCTTCATCTTCTGCCGCGCCGCGTCGTCGAACATGATCTGTTTCGCCATGGTCGTGTGTTCTTTCTCGCTGTTCGTGTGTGTGTGAGCGCTTCGGTCGGGGTCCGCGTGACGGACCCCGGCGCGGGATCAGAAGTCCATACCGTCCATCTCGTCGCCGCCGTCCATGCCTGGCGGCGGGCCGGACTTCTTCTCCTTCTTCGTGACGATCAGCGCGTCCGTCGTAAGGAGGAGCGACGCGACGCTGACGGCGTTCTGGAGCGCCGACTTCGTCACCTTGGCGGGGTCGACGATGCCCATCTCGAGCATGTCGCCGTACTCACCGCGCAGGGCGTCGAACCCCCAGTTCACCTTGCGCTCGCGGCCGACGCGGTGCGCGACGACCGGGCCGTCGAAGCCGGCGTTCTTGGCGATCTGCATGATCGGCATCGCGAGCGCCTCGAAGAGCGTGTCGAGGCCGAGGTTGTAGTCCACGTCGTCGCGGACCTTCAGGTCGTTCAGGACCGTGCGGGCGCGCAGCAGCGCCGTGCCGCCGCCGGGGAGGATGCCTTCGGCGACCGCGGCGCGCGTGGCGTGCAGCGCGTCCTCGATCAGGGCCTTGCGCTCCTTGACCTCCGTGTCCGTGGCGCCGCCGACGTTGATCTGCGCGATGCCGCCGGTCAGCTTGGCGAGGCGCTCTTGCAGCTTCTCGCGGTCGTAGTCCGACGTGGTTTGCTCGACCTCTTGGCGGATCTGGCTGACGCGGGCTTCGACGTCCTCGCGCTTGCCTTTGCCGCCGACGATCGTCGTCGCGTCGCTGGAGATCGTGATGCGGCGGGCGGAGCCGAGGTGCTTGGTCGTCACCTGCTCGAGCTCGGTGCCCGTGTCCTTCATGATCGCGGTCGCGCCCGTGACGGCGGCGATGTCGAGCAGCATCTGCTTGCGACGGTCACCGTAGCCGGGGGCCTTGACGGCCGTGACGTTCAGGATGCCGCGCATCTTGTTGACGACGAGCGTCGCGAGGGCTTCGTTCTCGATGTCCTCGGCGATGATGAGCAGCGGGCGGCCGGAGTCCTTGGTCGCTTCGAGGAGCGGCAGGAGCGCGTTGACCGTCGAGATCTTGCCTTCGTGCACGAGCACGAGGCCGCCCTCGAGCTGGCACTCCATCTCCTCGGGGTTGGTGATGAAGTGGGGCGACAGGTAGCCGCGGTCGAACTGCATGCCTTCGACCACGTCGACGGTCGTCGTCATCGACTTGCCGTCTTCGACGGTGATGACGCCGTCACGGCCGACCTTCTTCATCGCGTCGGAGATGAGCTTGCCGACCTCTTGGTCGTTGTTCGCGGAGATCGTCGCGATCTGGCGGATCTCGTCGTTGCTCGAGACGGCCTTGGCCATCGAGGTGAGCTTGGCGGCGACCGCTTCGGCGCCGCGCGCGAGGCCCAGGTTGAGGCGCGAAGGCGACACGCCCGCCGTGATGGCCTTGAGGCCCTCGGCGAAGATGGCGCGCGTGAGGAGCGTCGCGGTGGTGGTGCCGTCGCCGGCGACGTCGCTCGTCTTGTTGGCGACCTCTTTGACGAGCTGGGCGCCCATTTGCTCGTAGGGATCCTGGAGTTGGATCTCTTCGGCGACGGTGACGCCGTCCTTGGTCACTGTCGGAGCGCCCCAGCCCTTGTCGAGCACAGCGTTGCGCCCGCGGGGCCCGAGGGTCGTCGTGACCGCCTGGGCGAGCTTGTCGACGCCGCGGAGGATTGCCGCGCGCGCGTCGGACTCGAAGACCATCTGCTTGGCCATGGGTTGTGTCGACTCGTATTCCGTGGTGGGGAAGGGACCGGCCGGCGCGGTGTGTGGCGCCGACAGGGGAGCGTGTCCCCGAGAGAAGCAAAGGCCGTGCCGCGCGCGCCCGTCCTCGCAAGTCCTTGCTGGCGTAAGGTTTAGGGCGACGGGCCGGCACCCGGGGCTGCCGAGATGGCAGCGTGGCGCCCCTCCCCGGCCCTCGTCTGCCAGGGTGGCAGGGCCGCTGGGCTCGCCCGCGCGCCGTCGCAGGCGCCGCCGGGCGCCCTCGGCGCGGGCCCCGCGCCCGGCCGCGCGCCGGGGCCTTGGTGCAGGTCAGGATCAGGGTCACGGTCAAGGTCGAGTGGGGGGCTGCGGCGCCCTCAGCCGATAGCATCTTGCCCCCGATGTCCGCCGCCTCCGACCGCGACCTGCACGCCGACCCCCTCGGCGCCGCTCCGCAGCCGCTCGACCGCGCGGCCGCGGAGAAGTTGCCGCATGAGGTGGAGCACCTGGAGGCCTTGGAGCGGATGCGCGGGCTCGAGCCGTATTACCGGTGGGTGCTCGAGCTCTTCGAGCGCCTGTCGGGCGGCCCGGTGGGCCGCCGTGTGCTCGACGCCGGCTGTGGCATCGGCAACTTCGTCGAGCTCTTGCGGGGGCGGGCGGACGAGGTGCTGGCGGTGGACCTCTCGCCGCGCAACATCGCGGTCTTGCGCGAGCGTTTCCGGTGCGCGGCCAATGTAGAGGTGATGCAGACGGACCTCGACGCCGAGCGCGCGGCGCTCCGGGCGCGGGCCTTGGACGCGATCGTCTGCCTCGATGTGCTCGAGCACTTGGACGATGACGCGGGCCTCGTGCGGGCGTTCTTCGACATCCTGCCTGCGGGCGGCCAGCTCTTCATCAAGGTGCCGGCGCATCAGTGGCTGTTCGGCACCCTCGACGAGGCCTCCGACCACCGTCGCCGCTATTCGAAGCGCGCGTTGGTCGCGCTGGTGCGCGCCGCGGGCTTCGAGGTGCGTGCAGCGTGTTACATGAACCTCGTGGGCGTCGCGCCGTACTTCGTGAAGGGCCGCGTCCTGCGCCGTCGCTCGACGCTCTCGAACTCGTTCAGCGCATCCCAGTTGGCGTGGATCCGCCGCTCGATCGGCGTGTTCCGCGTCGTGGATCGCGTCACGGGCCCTTTCGTGGGCCAGTCGGTCGTCCTGGTCGCGCGCCGCCCCGCCATCTGAGCGCGTTGGCCCCGAGCAAGGAGGGTGGGCCCCTGCGCTCGAATGCCGCGCTCGTTGAGCTGTGTCGCGGTTCTTGCAGATGGCCCTTGTATCGCGCGCGGCGGCCCCTACAATGCCCGCTCACAACGGGACGCGGGGTGGAGCAGTCTGGTAGCTCGTCGGGCTCATAACCCGGAGGTCGCAGGTTCGAATCCTGCCCCCGCTACCAAATTCGCCTCTGGGGTTCGCTCGCAATTCGCCTCTGGGAATTGCTCGCATGCGCTCGCCAGGGGCGAATTTGTTCGTTGTTGGCCCATCCGCTGACGCGGATGGGCTGGCGCGCTTCGCGCGCCGATGGGGTTGGGCGAGTGTCTGTCTGCGGCGTCGGCTCGTTGGCCGAGGCTGGGGGGGGCGGACTTGCTTGCTTGGGCACTTGAGAAGGTCTTGGCGGGCGGCTCGAAGCAGATCCGAGGGACCCACCATAGATTCCGAAAATGGTCCTTTGCGGAAGCTATTTGACCCTGCGTGTATCCCTCTGCAGTTCAGTCAAGGCGTCCTCGTGGGGTCAGCTTGCGTCATGCTTGAAGGTGGGACACTCGAGGGCCGGGTAGGCCGGGAGTGCGAAGCCCTGCCAAACTTCGGGCCTCGAGGTGGGCCATCCAAGTCCTGCTCCCTTGTCGAGCGCGCCTTCGCCGCAGCGCTTGGTCGAACCGCGGGGGCGCCGTGCTGACCGTCACGGCCGCGAGTACCGCGCTCGCGCAGCTCGGCACCAGCTACTGCACGCCTGCGCCGAACTCGGACCGGTGCGACAGCGTCGATGGCTGGCACTGGCAGCACGCCGGTGACGTCGAACAACCTGGATGCTGACGTTCCTCGGGGCTGCCGCAGAACACAGCGGCGGTTCTTGTGCAGCCGCTATCAGGGCTTCGTTGCGAACCCAGGCGGCAGCACGGGCAGCCTCTGCCTCGGCAGCCCGATTGGACGGCTGGTGGGCGGCGTGATCCTGAACTCGGCGCAGCGGGGATCGTCAGCGTGATGGCGGATCTCAACGCGATTCAGCCGCTCGGCGCGGTGGTGGTGCTGCCTGGCGCGACCTGGAACTTCCAATGCTGGTACCGAGACACCGCGCTCGGCTTCCTGACCTCGAACTTCAGCGACGGACTCGAAGTCCGCTTCACCGAGGCGGCGGCAACCCGCTTCCGGGGATGGTGCCGATCCTGCCAGGGACGTTCATGATGGGGTCGAATGCGCCGAACGCCGCGCCCTACTTCAACAACTCTAATCAGCAGCCCGTCCACCAAGTGACCATCAGCAACCTGTTCTGGATGGGCCAACACGAAGTCACAAGCTGAGTACACCGCGCTGATGGTGGTGAACACGTCGACTTACCTTGGACCCTCACTTCCAGTCGAGGACCTCACCTGGCAACAAGCGCGGGCATACTGCTCAGCGCTCACCGCGCAGCAATCCGCGCTCGGCAATGTGCCGCTGGGGTACGAGTACCGACTGCCTACCGAGGCGGAATGGGAATACGCGTGTCGGGCGGGGTCGACGACTGAGTTCAACAACGGGCTGGACCTCTTTTGCAACCAGGCGCGGTTTGGCTACAGCCAACACTCCAACTCATCGTGCGGCGTGCTCGTATCGAGCGGCACCGTGCCGGTCGGCAGCTACGCGCCGAACGCTTTCGGGCTCTACGACATGCACGGCAACGTCTGGGAGTGGTGCCTGGACTCCTATGCGGCGTATAGCTCGGCTGCGGTGACCGACCCCTTTACGACTGGCGGCGGTTTTCGAGTCGTCCGCGGTGGGAGCTGGCTCAACATCTCGAGCGTCTGTCGCTCCGCGGTCCGATACGTCAGCGTTCCTAGCGCCTCTGCCGGGTTCTTCGGGTTTCGGGTCGTGCTCGCCCCTGCTCTCGCTCCATGACCCTTGGTCTCGCGCCATGACCCTTGGTCTCGCGCCATGAAAGTGAGTGCGGTCAAGGGCCGTATGCCAGACGTTGCTGCCGCATGCCGAAGGCCGGGTGCACCGGGCCCGCGGCAGAACCGTGCCGGGCGCCGCATCTGTTCATCCCCGAGCGGCTCGTCGACCGCGCGGTCTGCCTCTGCGCTCGGTCGGGTCGCCTGTGCGTACGCGCTCTCGGGCCTGGGCACCAGCACGGCGTCCGCGTAGATCGGCGCCAACGACCGCCCATAGGCCGGTGATGGAGGGCTCACCCCCTCAGCCCTGGCAGCGCCCCGATTGGCTCATACAGCGGGCCCAGACGGCGAACCTGCAGCGGCCTGGCGGTCAACGATAGTCGTCCTTGCGCAAGTCGTAGAGCTTCAGCTTGTCGTAGAGGCTGCGCGGGGTGATGCCGGCCAGATCGGCCGTGTGCCCCACGCGGCCTTTGGTGCGGCGCAGCAGGTGCTCGAGGTAGGTGCGCTCGAACTCTCGCACCACTTCGTTGCGCGCCTCTCGCAGCGGAAGATTGCACCAGCGCGCATACGTATCGCTCTGTGGGGCATCGTTCTGGGGGGCATCGTCCTGCGGCGGCCGTGTCGGCCCGCGCCCAGTCTGGCGGGCCGCCGGCGCCACCTGGGCGTCCAGCGCCGACGCAGGGGACACGACCGACTGCGGCAGATCCGCGAGCGAGATGTGCGGCGAACGACAGACCACGATCGCGTGCTCCACCGCGTTGATGAGCTGGCGCACGTTGCCCGGCCACGGGTAGCGCATCAGCGCTTCGAGGGCGTCCGCGGTGATGCTGTTGACCTGGCTCCGGCCCAGCGTGCCGCGGAAGTGGCGGATAAAGGACCCGACCATGTCAGGGATGTCCTCGGCGCGCTCGCGCAGCGGCGGGATCTCCAGCGAGACGACGTTGAGGCGGTAGTAGAGGTCCTCGCGAAAACGACCCTCGCGCACCTCCGTCGCGAGGTCCCGGTTGGTCGCGGCCATCACGCGCACGTCGACGCGCAAGAGGTCCTCGCCGCCCACGCGCTGCACCTGGTGGCGCTGCAAGACGCTCAGCAAGTTGACCTGCAGGTGCACCGGCATCTCGCCGATCTCGTCCAAGAAGATGGTGCCGCCGCTGGCCAGCTCGAAGCGGCCCCGCTTCTGGCGCTCCGCCCCCGTGAACGCGCCCGCCACGTGCCCAAAGAGCTCGCTCTCGAGCAGCGCCTCCGGGATCGCGCCACAGTTCACTGAGACAAAGGGCCCGTGGCGTCGCGCGCCCTCGTTGTGGATCGCCTGCGCCAAGCGCTCCTTGCCGACCCCCGTCTCGCCCGTTACGAGCAGCGAGGAGTCGGTGTCGACCACGCGGTCCACGAGCTGCAGGAAGCTGCGCATCCTCGCGCTGCGCGAATGGAAGTCGCTCAACCGTGGTTCGCCACCGCCGCGGCCCCGGTGCGGGTCGCGCGGCGCGGAGCCCTCGGCAGCGGCGATCGCAGCGAACGCCTCGCGCAGCTCCAACGCTGAGTCGCTCGCGTCGAGCACGCCCGAAACGCCCGCAGAGAACAACTGCGCTCGTTCGTGATCGTCGGCACCGTCGGTCACGACCACCAAGTTGCAGCCCTCTTGGGCGTTCTCGAGCCGGCGCAGCTCGTCCGGGCCAACGCTGGAGCGCCGGAGGATCACGAAGTCCGCCAAGCGCTCGGGCGGGGCGTTCAACGGATCGACCTTCGGATCGACCAGCTCCAAGTCGACGCGCGATGTGCCGAGCAGCTTCGTGAGTCGCTGCCGGAGCGCCTCGTCCTCGACCGCCATGATCGTGCGCGGTCGCGGTCTGCGGCGTTCCGTCGGAGGCCGCGCCTCTGATCCGGACTTCATAGCTCCGAAGGTTATCGGATGTCGCGGCTCCAGTGTGCCCTCGACAGCGTCGTTCTGGCCGATTCGTGCCTCGGCACACCGCTTGCTTAGGCGAGTGGTGGCTGCGACCCGCCTCCTCTCCACTCGCGCCCTCGACCATGAACACACCGCTTGAAGCCGCAGCGCCACGCCCTCGGACCCCAGTCGCGCCGCCCGCGCGCGCATTGAGAGTCGCGGTGCTCGGCGCCACCGGCCTGGTCGGGAGCAAGATGCTGCAACTGATCGATGAGCGAGCGCTGCCGATCTCCGAGCTGCTCCCGCTGGCTTCGCCACGCTCGGCATCGCGCAGCGTCCCGTTCGCAGGCGAGCGCGTGCGCGTCCAGCCCGTCAGCCACGAGCTGCTGCGTGGAGTCGACCTGCTGCTCGCGAGCGCCGGCGGAGACGTGAGCCGCGCATGGCTGCCGATCGCCGCGCGCGAGGGCGCCGTCTGCATCGACAACACCAGCGCGTTCCGCATGGACCGCGACGTCCCGCTCGTCGTCCCGGAGGTCAACTCGGACCGCTTGGCGCCGATCGCGCTCGGAGGCGGCGGCGCGATCATCGCCAACCCGAACTGCTCGACGATTCAGCTCGTAACGGCGCTCGAGCCGCTGCGCCGCGCGTTCGGCCTCGCGCGCGTGCACGTGAGCACCTACCAGAGCGTCTCGGGCGCGGGGCGCGTCGCCGTGGAGCGCTTTCGAGCAGCGACCGCCGCGCGCCTCCAGAGCCACGACGGTGAGACCGGCCCCAAAGGCGCGCCCGGCGTGCCCGTGTTCGACGTGCTGCCCGAGATCGGCGACCTCGACGAAGACGGGCACACGAGCGAGGAGGTCAAGATGATGCGCGAGACGCCGAAGATCCTCGGCGAGGAGCTCCCTCTCGACGTCACTTGCGTGCGCGTGCCCGTCTTCACCGGGCACGCCGAATCGGTCGTCGTGCAGACGCAAAAGCCATGCGACGTGCGCGCGGCGTTGGCCGTCCTCCGCGACGCGCCTGGCGTCTGTGTCCACGACGGCGCGCCGCCGACGCCGGCGGCGACGGCCGGCACCCACGCAGTCCATGTGGGGCGCGTGCGCGCGTCGCGCTCGTTCGAGCGCGGCCTGCAGCTCTGGATCGTCGCCGACAACCTGCTCAAGGGCGCCGCCTGGAACGCCGTGCAGATCGCTGAGTCGCTGATCTGTCGCAGCCCCGCCCGCTGACGCTGGCCTCACAGGCCGCCTGTTTCTCCTCCGCTTCGACCTTGAGCCAAGCCCCGCACCGTGATCCAGCCTTTGAACCCCATCGTCCAGAAGTACGGTGGCTCGTCCCTTTCCACGCTCGAGAAGCTGCGCCGCGTTGCGCGGAAGATCATCGAGTCCACCGAAGGCGGCGCGCGCCCGCTCGTCGCCGTGGTGTCGGCCATGGGGAACACCACGTCGGAGCTGCTCGGTCGCGCGCTCGAGGTCTCCTCGTCGCCGTCGCGCCGCGAGCTCGACATGCTCCTGTCGTCGGGCGAGCGCATGAGCACGGCGCTCCTCGCCATGGCGATCGAGGAGGCCGGGCACAGCGCCATCTCATTGACGGGTCCACAGAGCGGGATCCTGACCGACGACCTCCACGCCAACGCGACGATCAAGGACGTGCGCCCCGACCGAGTGATAGCGGAGCTCGCCGCTGGGCACGTCGTGATCGTGGCCGGCTTCCAGGGGCTCGGCTCGTCGGGTGAGGTGACGACGCTCGGGCGCGGCGGCTCGGACACCTCGGCGCTCGCCTTGGCCGGCGCCCTCGGGGCCGAGTGCTGCGAGATCTACTCCGACGTGCCGGGCGTCTACACCGCCGACCCTCGCATCGTCGACGAGCCGTTGCACCTGAAGCAGCTCGACTCCGCCCTGATGGCCGAGTACGCCCTGCACGGGGCGCGTGTCCTTCACCCTGCGTGCATCGCCATGGCGCGGCAGAAGGGCGTCGCGATCCATGCGCGCTCGACGTTCGGCGAGCCGCGCTTTACCCGGATTCGCTGCGAAGCGGACCTCGCCTTCTCGGCCTGCGCGACCGAGGCACCGCCGATCGTCGGCGTCGCCTCACGCAAGAGCCGCATCTACGTGCGCGCGCGCCGGGGCGAGACGGGGCTCTATGAGCGCGCGCTCGAGTGCCTCGGCGACGAAGACGGGCTCCTGCTGCAGCGCTCTGACTCGATGGAGCACCTGCTCGTCGACATCGAGGACGTGCCTGACCCAGAGCGCGTGACGGCGAAGCTGCAAGAGCGGCTGCGTGACGCCTCGGTCACGACGCGGCTCGCGTCCGTCTCGGTCGTCAGCCATCGAGCCGTGACCCCTGAGCTCCTCGAGCGGGTGGGGGGCGTCCTCGAGCGCTCTTCGACGCGGCCCCCAGTCGCCTACCGTCGGGCGCACTCGATCACCTGCGCCGTCCCCGCCGCGGACCGCGCGGACGCAGTGCGCGCCATCCACTCGCACTTCATCGAGCAACCCCTCGCGGTCCAAGGCTGATCCAATGACGACCAAACAGAGCCTGCACACCCAGCCCGACTCGACCGTGAACGTCGAGCTTCGGCCGCCTTCGCGCGCTGACGGGGCCGACCTTTGGCGGCTCGCGCGGGACTCGGGCGGCCTCGACCTGAACGCGCCCTACGCCTATCTGCTGTGGTGCGACCAGTTCTCGAAGACGAGCGTCGTCGCAGCCATCGATGGCCGGCCCGCGGGCTTCGTGACGGGCTTCATGCGCCAAGAGCGGCCCGACGTGCTCTTCGTTTGGCAGGTCACTGTCGCGCGAGGCCACCGCGGCCTCGGGCTCGCGGGCCGCATGCTCGACGCGCTCGTCGAGCGCCTTGGACCGGCCGCGGTCGAGGCGACGGTCACGCCCTCCAACGCCGCCTCCAGCCGGCTGTTCCACGGCCTCGCCAAGCGGCACGGCTGCGCTTGCAGTGAAGCGCCGCACTTCGCAACGAATCACTTTCCCGACCAAGGACACGAGCCCGAGGTCTTGTTCCACATCGGACCTTTCACCAGCGTGTCATGAGCATCCAAGCCCACTCCACCAGGACCCAGCACGACCCTTTGCACGTCTTCAACGAGTACGAATCAGAGGTGCGTACCTACGTCCGCTCCTTCCCCGCCGTCTTCGATCGCGCGCGCGGCAGCCGGCTATATGACGAGGACGGCAACGCGTACCTGGACTTCTTCTCCGGCGCCGGGGCCCTCAACTATGGACACAACCATCCGAAGCTGAAGCAGGGGCTCATGGAGTACCTCGGCGGCGACGGGATCACACACTCGCTCGACATGGCCACGCGCGCCAAGCGCGGCTTCATCGAGCGCTTCCAGAGCGTCGTCCTCGAGCCGCGTGGGCTCGACTACAAGCTGCTGTTCCCCGGACCGACAGGGACGAACGCGGTGGAAGCGGCGCTGAAGCTGGCGCGCAAGGCGACCGGACGCAGCACCGTCTTTGCCTTCCGCGGCGGCTTTCATGGCATGACGCTCGGCGCGCTCGCGATCACCTCGAACCAGATGAAGCGCGATGGCGCGGGCCAGCCGCTCGACCACACGCGCCTCTTGCCTTTTGACGGCCAGACCCAGGACGGGCTCGACTCGCTCGCCTTCCTGCGCCGCGAGCTCGAGCGCGCCGCCCGGCAACGCACGCTCCCTGCGGGCGTCGTGCTCGAGACGGTGCAATGCGAAGGTGGCGTGCGTGTCGCCAGCGCCGACTGGCTGCGGGGCGTCGAGCAGGCCTGCCGCGCCCACGGGGTCCTGCTCGTCATCGACGACATTCAGGCCGGCTGCGGGCGCACGGGCAGCTTCTTCAGCTTCGAAGGCGCGGGCCTAGAGCCCGATATCGTGTGCCTCTCGAAGTCGCTCTCCGGCCTCGGGATCCCGCTGGCCCTCGTGCTCCTGCGCGAAGAGCTCGACGTGTTCTCGCCGGGCGAGCACAACGGGACCTTCCGCGGCCACAACCTGGCCTTCGTGACCGCGACTCGGGCGCTCGAGTTTTGGGCCGAAGCTGGCTTCGAACGCGAGATCCAGGCCAAGGCGACGCTCCTCCGCGAGCGGCTCGAGGCGCTCTCGGCGTCCCACGAAGACATCGCCATGACGGTCCGCGGCCGCGGGCTGGTGCAGGGCATCGCGTTCGAGGACGCCACGCTGGCGAGCGCCGTCTCGCGCGCCTGCTTCGAGCGTCACCTGGTGATCGAGACGGCCGGGCACGCAGACCAGGTGCTGAAGTTCCTGCCCGCTTTGACCATGGACGTCGCCTCGCTCGAGGAGGGCGTCGAGATCGTCGCGGAGAGCCTGCGCGCCGTCGTCGCGGACCGCACCCCGGAACCCACCCTCGTCTGAGGAGCTGAACAGAAGAGCCATGATCGTACGCCGACTGAACGAGCTGAAAGGCAGCGAACGCTGCGTCAGCGACACCAACTGGACCAGCCACCGTCTGCTGCTCGAGAGCGATGGCATGGGCTTCTCGTTCCACGACACGACCTTGCACGCGGGCACCGCGACCAAGATGTGGTACCGCAACCACGTCGAGGCCGTGTACTGCGTCGAAGGTGAAGGGGAGATCCACGACCTCGAAACGGACGTCGTGCACCCGATCGCGCCGGGGACGATGTATGCCCTCGACGCCAATGACCGACACGTGTTGAAAGCGCACACGCAGCTGCGAATGATCTGCGTCTTCAACCCGGCCTTGCACGGGCCGGAGACGCACGACGCCGATGGCGCCTACCCGCTGCTCGCGGCCGCGGCCCCGTCTAGCGGAGAGGGGGCCCAATGACGATAGACGCCACCGGCCTCAAGCGCAGCCCGCGCGTCCTGATCGAGCGTGACGCACGCCCGCGCGCCACATTGGGCTGCGTGCAGCTCCCCACGGACCTGACCCTCGACGAAGAGGGGCCTGGGCTCATCGCGCGGCTCCCTGGTGTGCGGCTCCGCTTGCAGAAGCTCGAGCTGGACGGGGAGGCCCTCGACCTCGCGAACTACGCGACCGCCCGCGGCCGTCTCCAGCGCGCGGCGGCGACCCTGCGGCCGGCCGGGTCGTTGGACGCCGTCGGGTTGGCGTGCACGTCGCTCGCCTTCGCGCTCGGGCCCGAGGAGGTGCAGCGGGAGCTGCGCGCGGCGCACCCCGGCGCCCGCGTCACGGACATGGCGACCGCGATGCTCGCCGCGCTCCGGCACATGGGCGCGCGGCGCCCCGCGCTCCTCACGCCCTACATCGACGAGCTGCACGAGCGCAACCTCGTGATGCTCGCCGCCGGCGGCCACGAGGTCGTTGCCCATCGCAACCTTGGCTTGACGACAGATGAGGACATCACCTCCGTGTCGATGCGCTCGCTCCGGTCCCTCGCCAAAGAGCTCGACAGCGACCGGGCCGACGCCTTGATCCTCGGCTGCAGCGCCTTTCGTACCTGCGAGCCGGGGTTCATCGATGCGCTCGAGGACGAGCTCGGCAAGCCCGTGCTGACCTCCCAACAGGCGTTCCTCTGGCACCTCCTGAGGTTGGCTGGTGTCGAGGATGCGGTCGGCGGCTTTGGCTCGTTGCTGTCCGGGCGTCGTGAAGCGCCCGTGCGGCTGCGCGTGCCGCCCGTGGTTGACCAAGGGCGCGACGTCGATCACTACCCGAGCCGCGTGCCCGCGCCAGGGCTCGTCGAGCGCGTCGATCCCGTCGTCAGCCGCGACGCGCGCGCTGCTGGCCCGCTGCCTGCCGAGCACGTCGACCGCTACGAGCGACGGGGCGCGTTGGTGCTGAGGCAGGTCTTCTCGCCGGCGGAAGTGCGCGCGCTGCGCGAGGCGACCGAGGCGCTCCGCGAGCACTACGAGGCGCAGTCGTACGAAGAGCTGGACCGCAGCACCGACATGCGCGTGATCACCGAGCGCGGCGGGTCGCTCGTCGACGACGACGATCAGCGCCCGACCCTGAAGAGCATCTGGCAGATCCACCTGCCGCCGGAGCACGCGCCGCACATGCTGTCCGCGGGCGACCTGGCGCGACGCACGATCTGTGACGCGCGCCTCGTTGACGTCGCGCGGCAATTGCTCGGCGAAGACGTCTACGTACACCAGAGCCGCATCAACTACCAGCGCGGCAGGAGCGCGCGCAGCCGCGGCGGAAGCGGCTTCCTTTGGCACCAGGACTTCGAGCAGTGGCACTGCGAGGACGGCATGCCGCGCATGCGCGCGATCTCGATGGCGGTGCTGCTTGAGCGCGCCGTGCCCGCCAACGGTGCGCTGATGGTCATGCCTGGCAGCCACCGCCGCATGGTGCAGGCGTACGGCGACCCTGCGGACTCCGAGCGATACGTCCGGGGCGCCCTCTCGCGCGGCCCTGAGCTGCCCGCCGAGGTGTTCCGGGGCTTGGCAAACGAGCACGGCATCGAGTACTGCCGCGGCGAGCCCGGCGACGTCGTGTTCTTCGACTGCAACACGATCCACGGGAGCCACTCGAATATCTCTCCCTGGGGCCGGTGCATGTTCTTCGCCGTCTACAACGCCGTGTCCAATACGCCAGCGGCGCGCCCGTTCGCCATCGCAGAGCCGCGGCCAGAGCACATCGGGAGCCACGACCCGCGCTTTGCGGGCGTCCCGCTGCCGTCGCTGCACCAGAGCCTCTCCGACCCGTTCGCTGCGCCGGATGGCGCTCGGTAGTCGGCGACCGCGCCCTGGAAGGAGGCCCTCGTGAACGACTGGCTCGACCACGTTCTGTCGCTGCTGCTGGTGGCGAATATCGTGCCGATCCTGCCGGTGGTGCTCGATGTCGTGGAGCCTGTGCCGCGCGAGCGGCGCAGGCGGGTTCTCCTGTCCGCGCTGCTGGTCGGGAACGTCACGGCGGTCGCGTTTGTGGTCACGGGGGGCTCCGTCCTGCAAGCGATGGGGAGCGACATCAACGACGTGCGCGTGGCGGGCGGCCTCGTGCTGCTTGTGTTCGCGATCTTCGACCTCTTGTTCTCCAGGGAGCAGCGCAAGGAGCCGCTCAGCGCGCTGAATGACGATGCGGGGTCGAGCGTCGCCGAGGTCGGCCTCGTCCCCCTCGGCGTCCCGATGATGGTCGGCCCCGCGACGCTCGCCGCGGCGCTGTACATCAGCGAGGCCCACGGCGTCTTGGTCGCGACGTTCGCGCTGTTGGTCAACGGGCTCGTCAATGGGGCGCTCTTGATCAGCGCAGAGAAGACGGTCACCTTCGTCGGCCGCGGCGTCGTGCGGACGATCGGCAAGGTGTTCGGCTTGCTGCTCGCGGCCATGGCGGTCTCGATGATCCGCGCTGGCGTCACGAACATGGTCGCGGCGCAATGACCACCGAGGCTATGGACGTTGCTGCTATAGATTGTGGTGAGCCGCTAGCGGAAGGCCAGATCGCGCAGGAAGAGCGCGATCTCGGGTACGAGGATGACGAGCAGCGAGCTCAGCAGCAGGATCGCGAGGAACGGTGGCGTGCCCCGGATGACCTCCCAGTACGGCCGCCTGAAGATCGCGATCGCCGTGAAGATGTCGCAGCCAAACGGGGGTGTGGCGGAGCCGATCGCGACCTGCATGGTGACCACGGTGCCGACCAGGACTGGGTCGATGCCTGCGCTCGCGGCCGCCGGCGCGAAGATCGGCGTCAGGATCAGAATCACGACGATCGGGTCCACGAACATGCACCCGACAAACGTCGCGAGCGCGATCGACAGCAGCACGCGGAGCTGGCTCGAGCCCTCGTTCAGCCCGAAGACGTTCTCGACCAAGAGGCGCGGCAGCTCGGCATAGGAGACCACCCAAGAGAACGCCTGCCCCGCGCCGACCAGGACGAACACGACCGCCGTTACGAGCGCCGTCGAGCGCGCGATCGCGAAGAGGTCCCTCGGCCTCAGCTTGCGGAAGGCGATGAACTCCAGCACTGCCGCGTACAGGACGCTGACCGCTGCAGCCTCGGTCGGGCTGAACACGCCCGAGTAGATCCCGCCGACGACGATGACGGGGAACCCAGCGGGCAAGAGCGCGCGCTTCAGCGCCTGCCGCCGCTGGCTGCGGCTCGCCCGCGGGAGCGGAGGGACGCCCAGGCGTACGGACGCGATGTGGCAATAGACGCAGATCAGCACCAGCACCAACAAGCCTGGCCCGATCCCCGCCAGGAAGAGCTCGCCGATCGACGTCCCCGACACGACGCCGTAAACGATCATGCCGATGCTCGGCGGGATCAGGAGCGCGATGTCGCTGGCGTTGATGATCAGCGCCATGGCGAACGAGTCCGGGTATCCGGCGCGCACGAGCCGGGGCCTGAGCGGCCCGCCGACAGCGACGACGGTGGCCTGCGTGGAGCCCGAGATCGCGCCGAACAGCGTACAGCTGACCGCTGCGGTGATCGGCAAGCCGCCGCGCCGGTGTCCGACGAAGCTCGTCACGACGTCGAGGAGGCGATCGGCGGCCTGCCCGCGGGTCATGATCTCCGCCGCCAGCATGAACATCGGCACGGCGATCAGCGCCGCCGGCTGGATGCCCGTGATCCACTGTTGAACGAGCACCTCGGGGCTGGAGTAGCGGAAGGGCTCGAAGAGGAGGACCGCGAGCAGCGCCGCTCCGAGGAGCGGGACCTTCATCGGGAACCCGAGGAGCAAGAGGACCACGAGGACGATCCCCAGCGTGAGCGCGAGCGAGGCCATCGGCGCTCAGGCTCCTTGCTCGCGCTCGAGCGCGCCTTCGAGCCCGCTGTCGAGCGCTTCGTAGCCATCGCTACGCTCGAACGAGAGGTAGACGTCCGGGCCTCGCATGTTGCTTACCGCGGCCAGCGCGTATTCGAGGCTGCCGAGGAACAAGCCAGCGGGCGCGATCAGGTAGACCCAGCGCAGCGGCACGCCCATCACCGGCGAGCGACGGTCCACGTCCAGGGCGTAGCTCGCCGCGTAGTACGCAAAGACGAGGAGCAAGGCGGACGTCGTCACGCAGACGATCGCTTGCAGCCAGCGGCGCGCGGCGCGAGGCAGCGCGTCGCTGAGCGCCGTCATGCGAATGTGGCGCCCCTCGCCTGCCGCGTAGCTCAGACCCACAAAGCACACCAGCACGATCAAGAAGCGGTTGAGCTCCTCGGTCGCAGCGAGCGTGTCCCCGAGCACGTTCCGGGCGAAGACGTTCAGGATGGTCGTGGCGGCCATGAGGAGCATCGCCGCCGCCAGCAGCCCGCCTTGCAGTCGATGCAAGGCGCCGTACAGCCTCTTCATGCACGCGACCTTACCCGCTGTGCGTCGAAGACCCAAGGCCCCAATTGCCGTTAGCCGACACGCGAGCGCACCATGCGAAGTCCCTCATACTCGAAGCGCGCGTGCAGCGCGCGACGCTCTCTGACCACGTTGCTCGCCGTTCTCGCAGCGAGCGTTCTGCCCGTCGCGTGCGGCGGTGGGGGCGACGCCGGTGGCGCGACGGTCTGGCGCTTTGCGATCGAAGAGGCCGCGGGATCGGTGCAGGACGCGTACGCGCAGGAGTTCAAGCGCCTGATCGAAGCGCGCAGCGCGGGCGAGGTGGAGGTGAAGGTCTATCCGTATGGCACGCTCGGTACGAGCGACGACCTGACCGAGCAGCTCCGAATGGGCTCCCTGCAGTTCGCGATGGCGTCACCAGGGCACTTGGGCAAGACGATCCCGGAGGTGCAGGTGTTCCTGCTGCACTTTGTGTTCTCGGACGACGACGACGTGAACTTGGCCGCGATCAGCGATCGGGCCTTCAGGGACCAGCTGGATCCGCTGTTCCCTGAGAAGGGCTTGGAGCTCCTGTCGATCCTGCCAGAGGGGTGGATGGTGTGGACGACGCAGCGTGCGATTCACGAACCCGCTGACTTCGCGGGTGTGAAGATCCGGACGATGACGTCGCCGCTGCTCCTGGCGGCATACGAGGCCTATGGCGCGAGCCCGCAGGCGATGCCCTACGGCGAGGTCTACAGCGCGCTGCAGCTCAACATGATCGATGCGCAGGTGAACCCGGTGTTCGCGATCGAGGAGATGAGCTTCTATGAAGTGACGAGCCACATGATCTTCTCGAGGCCGGCGCCGTTCTTGACGACCCTCGTCAGCGACGAGAGGTTCTTGGGCAGGCTCGAGCCCGAGCGCCGTGAGCTGGTCGAGGGGGTCGTGTCCGAGCTCGATGTCTATCTGCACGACGTGCAGCGCCGCATGAACGCGGAGCGCCTCGAGCGCATCCGTGAGCGCAAGCCCGACATGGTGATGATCGAGTTCGACGAGGCCGAACGCGAGCGCTTCCGCCAGCTCGCGCTGCCTGTACGCGAGACCTATCGTGCGGAGGTCGGCGAGCGCGGGTCGCGGTTGCTCGACGCGCTCCTCGCAGCGATCGAGCGCGCGCAGAACGGCGACTGACGCGCCACGGCCAGGCGCCAGTGAAGCGCGCCGGTGAAGTGCGCCGGTGAAGGGCGCCGGTGAGGTTCGTCGGCGAGGTTCGTCGGCGAGGTGCGCCGGCGAGGTGCGCCACGCGCCGCGTCCTGCATTGCGAGGGCGCACACGCCTGCGCCGAGAACCCCGCAGCGAAGTGATACCTCGCGCGCTGGCCGTGCTACCGGTCGCTGGCTGCCAGACGCCCGGCGGCCGGTGTGATAGCCATGATCCTTGCCTACGCCCTCTTTGCAGCGGCCCAGACCACGTTCGTCGATCTCCACGACCCGGCCGACGACGATCGGCCTCGCGCCGCGACATTCCACCCCGTGCGTCCAGAGCTGCTCGTCGCCCATGAATCGGGCGGCATCAACACCATCCATCTCAATACGGGCGCGGTCACCCCGGCCGTTTCGTCCAGCACGGGCTACTCCACGCTCGAGTTTCTCCCCGGCGGCGCACAGTACGTCGCCGCGGACTTCGCCGCGCACCGGCTGGACCTCTTCGGGTTCCCAAACCACAGCGCCCTCGCCTCCAGCACGTACTCGACGCAGGACGAGCTGCAGGTGATCCTCGCGCGCGGCGCGGCGCGCGCCGTGGTGCTGGGCGAGACGCATGCCTCGCTCATTGACCTCGCCGCGGGCAGCGAGGTCGCGTACGTCCCGCTGCCGGCCTATGCGGGGCCGTACTTCGAGGGCGCCCTGCGCGCTGCGCTCGCCGCGGACGATCGCACGCTCGTCGTGATCGCCGGCGATGCCACGAGCCGCGAGCTCCACGCGATCGACCTCCTGACCGGCGCGACGACCGCGGTCCAAGCCCTCCCGTTCAGCTTTACGACTCGCATCGTGGGCCAGAGCGGCGATCGCAGCCGAGTCATCACCGCTTGGACGCGCACGGCGCCCGCTGCGACGTTCTACCTCGAGCACGACGCGCGCTCGCTGCAGGTCCTGGAGACGACGACGCTGTGGAGCCACATTGCGCCAGCGGCGCTCCAAGTCGACCTGACCGCCGCTGCGTGTCACGTCGTGCTGCACGGGCGCTTGGCGCGTTTGCCGCTCGATGGCGCTGCGCACTCGTTGGGCGGTCCGAGCGTCCCGAGCCAGGCCCTCGACGTTGGCAGCCGCGTTGCCGCCTCGCTCGACCTCTCACAGGTCTTCGTGTTTGCACCGAGCAGGGGCGGCCTCTTGTACGACAGCGCGTTGAGCCCCGTCGCGCAGGTTCCGATCTTCGAAGCGCCAGGCGGATCGTTCGTCGAGCTCACCGATCCGAGCGGCCGCTATCTCGGGTTCGTCGCGGGAGAGCGCCTGGTCATCGTCGACGTTGCCAGCGGCGTACCCTTCCTTGGTGCCCTCGACGTCTCGACGGGAGTCGGGCCCGAGCGCGACGGCCCGTTTATGATCACGGCGTTGGGCCGCGGCCCCAACTCGGGCGCAGACCGCGCGCTCGTCTCGTTCCAACAGAGCGACCGCGTCGCGTCGCTCGACCTGCGCGCCGGGACCGTCGTGGGCGACCTTCCCGTGCCGCGGGGCCCGATCGCCCTCGCCGAGCGCGCGGACGGCCTCGTCCTCGTCGGCTGCGAGGACGGCACGGTCTTGGTCGTGGACCCGCGCGGCCCCGCTGGGCCGACGGAGCGCGCGCGCTTCAGCCTGAGCGGCCCCGTCGTCGAGATCGTCGCTGCGCCGAGCGGGGGCGATGCGTGGCTGCGGGTCGAAGGGACGCCTGGAGACTCCCTCGTGCGCGTCGACACGGCGAGCGCGAACCCGACGCCCAGCGCCCGCCTCGCCCTGGCATCGCGGACGGTGTTCCGTTCGAACTTCGACTCGCGGCGCGTGTCGTCCATCGCGATTGACTTTGCCGCGCAGCGCGCGGTCGCGGTGTCGCGCGATCCGGTCATGGCTGTCTCCACGACCGCGGAGCTCCTAGACCTCGTGCAGCAGACCGTGATCGACCGCGTCGCGGACGTGCCGCTCGCCATGGCTCTCGCGCCCGACGGCGCACGCGTCCACTTCGCCGATCCTGAGTTCGTCTCAGGGGTCCAGACGTTCTCGGTCAGCGCCGCCGGCCTCCAGCCGCTCTGGGCGCGCACGGATCGCGACGACCCGGCTGTGGGGGCGCCTTTTGCGGTCGGCGGCGGGCTCGCCCTCGACGCGAGCGGTGACGTCCTCTTCGCGAACCTGACCGTCACGCCGGCGCTGGGCGCGACGAGCGCGGGATTCGTCGCCCTCGACGCGCGCACGGGCGTCACGCTCGCGTCGCTCGGAGACCGCGTGTGCACGGGCTTTTGTGTCGCCAACGACACGCTCGTGCTGGGGCTTGGCGACCGCTTCCAAGTGACGCGGTTCGCTGGGTCGGCGTTCGCGCCCGTCGAGGAGACGCCCGCGCCCGTGCCGTTCGTGACGGCGCCCCAGATCGACGCGGCGCGCGGGCGCGTGGTCGCGGTCGTCGACGCTTCGGCCATTGGCTTCGCCAGCGGCGGCCTCGTGACCCTCGACCTGTTCGCCGGCCGCTCGACGGCGCTCTGCGCCGGCGGCGCGCCGAACGCGACCGGAGTCCAAGCCGCGCTCGACTTCGAGGGCTCGCCCTTCGCCGGTGGCATGCTCGCGGCCGTGGTCTCGGGCCTCGAGCCGGGCGGTATGTTTGGCGTCCTCGTCATCGGCGACGCGAGCGCGCCGCCGACGCCGCTGCCGTTTGGCAACGGCGCGCTGTGTGTCGGCGGCGCGGTCGGGCGCCTCGCTGCGCCGCCGCAGCTCGCGGATCCCGCGGGCGTGCAACGGCACCTCATCGCGACGGCGCCGCTCGCGACCAGCGCCCAGGTGCGCTTCGTCCAGCCGGGCGAGACGTTCACCTTCCAGCTCTGGCACCGCGACCGTACCCCGAGCGGCGCCGGCTCGGCCAATACAAGCGCCGCGCGAGCGCTCACCTTCCGCTGACCTGCGCCCGCCGTCCGCTTGCGCCTTGAGGCGCGCCGCGCGCAGCGCGCTGCGCGCTGCAGGTTGCGACGCGGCGGCGGCTACCTGAGGTCGGGCAGCTCGCGCGCGCCTCGGGTAAAACATCCGCATGCGCATTCGCTTCCTTGCCGTGGGGCTCTTGGCTTGCCTCGCACTCACGCCGCGGACCTTCGCCCAGCCTGCGACCCAGGCCGCGCCGGCCGACACGCGCCTCGACTGGTGGCGCGAAGCGCGCTTCGGGCTCTTTGTCCACTTCGGGCTCTACGCCGTGCCCGAGGGGCGTTGGGGCGACCGCGACGGGTACGGCGAGTGGCTCCTGTCCTCGGCGCAGATCCCGCTCGCGGAGTACGAGGCGCTCGCCGAGCGCTTCACCGTCGAGCGCTTCGACGCCGCCGAATGGGCGCGGCTCGCCAAGGGCGCGGGCATGCAATACGTCGTCGTGACGACCAAACACCACGACGGGTTCTGCCTCTTCGATTCGGCGCACACCGACTGGGACGTCGAGCGCACGCCCTTTCGGCGCGACATGATGCGCGAGCTCAGCGACGCAGTGCGCGCCGAGGGCCTGCAGATCGGGTGGTACCACTCGATCATGGACTGGCACCACCCCGACTACCTCCCGCGCCGCGCGTGGGATCCGCGGCCCGCCGCCGACGCGAGCATGGAGCGCTACACCGTGCACCTGCAGAAGCAAGTCAGTGAGCTGCTGACGGGTTATGGCCCGATCGGGCTGATGTGGTTTGACGGGCAGTGGGAGGCGACGTGGAACCACGAGCGCGGGCAGGCCCTCTACGACCTGTGCCGCACCTTGCAACCGAACGTGATCGTCAACAACCGCGTCGACGTCGGGTTCGGGCAGGACGGCATGACGTCCGATCCGCGCTTTGCGGGCGACTACGGCACGCCCGAGCAGAGCGTGCCCACGGTGCCGCCCCTCGGCGTCGACTGGGAGACGTGCATGACGATGAATCGCCACTGGGGGTGGAACGCGGCGGACACGGAGTGGAAGAGCGCCCGCACGCTCATCCATACCCTCATCGACGTCGTTTCGAAAGGCGGCAACCTGCTGCTGAACGTCGGGCCCAGGCCCGACGGGACGTTCCCGCCGCTCGCGGTCGAGCGCCTGCGCGAGATCGGCCGCTGGATGGACGTCAACGGGGAAGCGATCCATGGCACCGAGCGCTCGCAGTTTCGTGTGTCCAATGGGGCGCGCCTTACGCAGCGTGTCGAGAGCGACCGGACGCGCTTGTTCGTGCACTTGCTCGGCCCGCAGGCTGTTTCGTCCGGCGTCCTGCGCCTGGGCGCGATCGGCAACCACATCGCGCGTGCGTATCCGCTCGGCGCGCCGGATATGAGCCTCGAGACAACGCAGGACGAGATCGGCGGCGTCGAGGTCACCGCCCAGGGCCTCGACTTGGACCCATACGCGACCGTCATCGTCTTGGAACTCGAGGGCGCGCCGCTGCCCTACGTCGCGCCGGTCATTGCCTCGAGGACAACAACGTTCATCGACACGCTGGAGGCGGTCGTGACGCCGCCCGTGCCGGGGCTGGGCGTCGAGGTCCACTTCAACGGCCTGACCGCCGCGAGCGTCCACGGCCCGCTGCGCTTGACGTTGTCACAGAGCGCGAGCTTGCAGGCCTCGACGCTCAGCGCCGCCGGCGCTCCGTGCGCCTCGTCCTACGCCGAATTCAAGCAGGTCGAGCCTCGGCCCGGCACAATGGGGGCGCCAGAGCCCTCCGTCCGCGGCCTGCGCCGCGACGTCTACGAAGGCGACTTTGAGCGCGTCCCCGACTTCGACACGGAGCCCGTCGCGTCCGAGCTCGTCACCGCCGTCGAGGTCACGCCCGACCTGCGCCGCGAGCACGTCGCCGCGCGCTTCACCGCGTGGCTCTGGGTCGAGCGCCCCGAGGTCGCGCTCTTCGCGCTTGGCTCGGACGACGGCTCGCGGCTCTGGATCGGCGACGAGTGCGTCGTCGACAACGACGGGTTCCACGGCTTCAAGGTGGCGCGCGGCGAGGTCGCGCTCGGGCCGGGTTGGCACCGTTTGCAGGTCGGGTGGTTCAACGGCACCGGCGGCGCTGACCTCTCGGTCGAGCTGGCGCTTGGGGGGCAGCCGCTCGCGCCTCTGCGGCTCGACGCGCTCGCCGCGCAGTGAGTCCCAGCCCGCAGTGAGCCCAACCCGCAGTGTGCCCAACCCGCAGTGTGCCCTGCCGCTTTGGGACGCCCCCGCGCGGGGGGGCGTCCCCGATGCGCTATGTGGGACAGGCCTACAACTCAGCGCGAGCGTAGCCCTTCCGCGCCGCCCTTTGGGGACCTTATGATCCTCTCGTGCTCGCCGCACGACGCCTCCTCCAAAGGCCGGCGCCCTGGGCAATTGCCACCTGCTCAGCGCTGGTCCTGCAGCTCGTCATCGTCTTCTTCTGGCACGAGAACGGTCTCCGCCGGGAATCGAGCGTTGGCGAGCGCGCGACGTATGTGCTCGAACGTTGGCCCTGGCCGATGCTCGACGGGGGCTCGTTTGCGTTCACCGAGCGCGCGCCCGCGACCGACTCCGTGCGCCTCGACGGATACGTCTGGTGCGGCGCGCCTGGGAGGGCCACATGGCGCCTCGTGCACCCGGGGGGCGTCACGGTCCGCCTCGCGGGGGTCGACGTCCTGCGCCGTGCGCCCCCGAAGGCTGCGCGCGGCGCGCCGCTTGTGCGGGAAGAGTTCGACGTCGCCTGGACCGAGCCCGCGCCCCGCCTCGAGCTGATCGTCGCCGGCGGCTTCACGCGCATCGGCGGGACAGCGCCCTTCCTCGTGCAGCTCGAAGAGCGCGGCCCCCTTGGGAATTGGCGCCCGTTGCCGACCGCGCGGCTGTTCCCTGTCGAGCCAGACAGGTCATTGGCGCGCCGGGCGCAGCTCGTTGGGGTCGTCCGCGGCGCGAGCGCTGTGGCCTTTGTCCTCGCGCTCTGTGGGCTCATCGGGACCTGGTTGGGGCGGCGCTGGCGTGTGTCCAAGGGCGAGGTTGTGCTCGTCTCTTTGACCGCGCTCGTCGCGTTCGCGGTGCGCGCGATCGTGCTGGACGAGCGCGCGGCGAACGATCCGACGTTCTGGCACACCTCGCTCAGCACGGACGACTACGTGATGATGTCGCGGTCGACGCTGTCCGGCACGAGCACCTTGCGGGGGTCGTACTTCAGCCCCGGCAACACCTGGTGGCTCATGACGCTGGCGTCGATGTTCGGCCCAGCGCTTTGGATGCTCCGCGTTGCGAACGTCGTGCTGGCCGCGCTCTCGGCCGGCGCGGTCGCCGCCGCGACCGCGCGCCTCGCAGGGCTGCGCGTCGCTGCGATCGCAGGCGCCCTCGTCGCGCTCTATGCGCCGCTCGCCTTCTATCAAACGACGCTGCACATCGCCGCGGTTGGCTCTGCGATCACGGGCTTCTTGGCGTTTGCCCTGATCGTGCTCGCGTCAGGCACTTGGCGGCATGCTGCGGCCGCGGGCGCGCTCGTCGGCTTTGCCGCGCTGACTCGGCCGACGGCGCTGGTGCTTGTGCCCGTGTTTGCCCTCGTCGCAGCGTGCGTCGCGGCGCGGTCGTTGAGCGTCCGCGTTGGGCGCGTCGCTGCGCTGTTCATCGGGCTCACGCTCGTTGTCGCGCCCCAGACCGCGCTCAACTACAGCTCGCCCTTCCCGTCGCTGATCACGAACAGCGGGGGCGGCAACCTCTTGATCGGCAATAACCGTGACGCGACCGGCGGCTTTGCGACGCCCGATGCCTTTAAGGCGGGCATCGCGTGGACCGCCGAGAGCGGCGAGTCGATCACGCGCGCGGCGCTGCGCGAGATCGAGTTGGAACCGCTGCGCGCCCTGGAGCTCTTGGCAGCCAAAGTCGGGCGCTTTGTCGGCGCCGACGAAGGCCGGGCGGTCTTGAACTACGAGGTGCATGGCCTCGGCGCCTCGGCGCTGCTGCGCGGGCTCTCTCTGCAGGGGTGGATCGGGATGCCGCTCCTCGTGCTCCTGGCCGGCGCCGGCGCGCTCTTGATGGTGGCGCGCGGTGTGCCGCGGGTTTGGAGCTGGCGCGCGCTCGTCGCGTGCATCGTCCTCTCCGCGACGGCGACCGTTGTGTTCTTCGTCGAGGGACGCATCCGCGCGCCGATCCTGCCCATGTTGGTGATGCCGGCGGCGTGCGCCCTCGACGCGCTGTTCCGCTTGCGCATGCGGGTCCTTGCACCTGTCGCGGCCGCATCCGCGTCGCTCCTAGTCTTGGCCCTGGCTTCGGCGCGTTACCTGCCGCTGCCCCGCGTCCTGCCCGTGAGGCCGGCGTCAGCCCAGGCGTTGCAGGTGCCGTTGAACGCAGGTGTCGCGCTGGTGGGCGTCGAGGACGCTGGCTCGAACGCGCGCCGCGGTGGCTACTTGCACGTGACGCTGTACTGGCAGAGGTCGGCCGCGCGGCCCGCGCCCGAAGGCTCGCCGGGGGACCCAAATGTGCAGCACGACGCGCGCGCCGTGCTGACGCTCGTCGATGGAGCGACCGGGCGCACCGTACAGACGCGAGCTCTGATCCCGGGCACCGTCGGCTACCCGAAGCGGCCGTCGTCCACATGGCGCCCCGGCCAGGTCTATGCCGAGTCCATCTTCCTGCGCCTCGATCGAGGGGCCCCCGAGCAGCTCGAGCTCCGCGTCTCGCCCGCCGCGCCCAAGGGCGCGCCCGCGCCGGCCGAGAGCGATGACGCGACCAGGTCGCCCGGCGCGCTCGTCGCGCATTGGCAAGTGCACGAGGACGCCGTCGATCGACGTGTGTTCGCGGCCGAGCGTAAGTGAGCGCCGCTTGGGAGGGCGACCCAGGTTCGCGCGCGCGCGCGGCAGGAGGGACGCCTCTTGGGGGTACGCTATGGCGATCATGCGCCTCGCCTCCCTGATCATCGCGTCCTTGTGCGCGCCTGCGCCTGCGCCTGCGTTGCCCGTTCAAGAGGCGCCCGCGCGCGCCGCTTCCGTCACAGGGGGCGCGCTCGCGGACGGCGCGGTCGTCGAGGACTGGCCCGCGTTCCTCGGGCCGCGCCGCAACGGCGTCTCGCTGGAGCGCCCGCTCGCGAGCCGCTTCTCTGCAGCCGGCCCGAAGCTCGTCTGGGCGGTCGAGCGCGGCGAGGGCCTCGCGAGCCCCGCCGTCGGCGAAGGGCGCCTCGTCTTCACGCACCGCGAAGAGGGCCAGGTCCACGTCGATTGCCTCGACCCCGAGACCGGCGCGCGGCGCTGGCGCTCCTCCTTTCCGTGCGACTACTCGGGCCGCTACTTCGACAACGGCGGCCCGCGCGCGACGCCGGCGATCGCGGCGGGGCACGTCGTCGTGCATGGCGCCGGCGGGACGCTCGTGTGCCTCGCGCTCGAGACGGGCGAGGTCGTCTGGAAGCGCGACACGGCGGTCGAATACAAGGTGGGTGATGACTACTTCGGCGTCGTGTCCTCGCCGCTCGTCGTCGGCGACTGTGTGATCCAGAACGTCGGCGCGCCGGGCGGTCCGAGCGTCGTCGGGCTGGCGCTCGCGACGGGCAAACAGCGCTGGGGCGCGGGCAAGGAGTGGGGGCCGAGCTGCGCCTCGCCCGTGCCGGCGACGATCGCGGGCAAGGCGCGCGTGCTCGTCATCGCGGGCGGCGAGTCACGGCCGCCGACCGGCGGGCTGATGGTGTTGACGCCGAGCGGCGAGCTGACCGCGGAGTATCCGTTCCGCAGCCGCACGACGCTGTCGGTCAACGGCCCGAGCCCCGTGCCGGTCGGTGACAGCGTGTTCCTGACCGCTGCGTACAACGTCGGGAGCGCGCTCGTCGACGTCGACGCGGAGGGGCGCGTGCAGGAGCGCTGGCGCGACTCGCGTGGCCTCGCGCTTGAGTTCGCGACGCCGATCTACGTCGACGGAGTCCTCTTTGCCGTCGATGGCGTGTCCGGCCGCACCGGCGCGATCGTCGCGTTGGACCCGGCGACGGGCAAGGAGCTCGCGCGAAAGGACCTCGAGTTCGAGCAGGCGATCGGTGCGGGCGCGGACGCGCGCACGGTGCTGGCGAGCGTCGGCAAGGGCTCTGTGACCTTCGCCGACGGCGCGCTGTGGGTCTTGGGCGACACCGGCCAACTCTTGACGCTGCGCTTCGTCGAGGGCAAGTTCGAGGTCCTCGCGCGCGCGCCGCTCTTTTATGCGCGCGAGACGTGGACGCCGCTCGTGATCTCGCACGGGCGCTTGTACGTCTGCCAGAACAACGCGGAGCCGCTGGGCGGCGCGCCCGCGCGGCTGCTCTGCTACGACATCCGCGGCGGGCAGTAGCGCGCGCGCCTGGCGCTCAGGTGGGCTCGGCGGGCAGCTCGGCGGGGAGCTCGACTGGGAAACGCTCGAGCGCGACGACGATCGCGTCGACGTCGAGCCCGCACACGCGGTGCAGGCGGGCGACGGTGGCGATTCGGTCGAGCCGCACCGTCGCGATGCAGCGCGCGCCGCGGTGCGTCAGCCCGGGCCCGAACGCGCCACGTTCATAGAGCGTGTGGAGCAGCACCACCTGGACCTCGTAGAGCTCAGCGACCACTTCGAGGGTGAGGTAGCGCTCGCCAGCGTGTTCGATCGGCGCGTGACTCATGCTCGCGCTCCTTTGCCCTGCTCGCCCTGCCCGCTTGGCTCGCCCAGCTCACGCAGGAGCTCCTTCTGCCGCGCGGAGAGGTCGCGGGGCAGGTCGAGCTCGAGCTTGACGTAGAAGTCGCCGTGGCCGCCGCCGGCCTTCGCGAGCCCCTGGCCCCCGAGGCGCAGCCTGCGCCCGCTGCGCGAGCCGGGCGGGACCTTGACGGTCACCGTGCCGCGGGCGGTGCGCACGTCGATGCTCGTGCCGAGCTCGGCGCCCCACGGGGTCACCGTCGCGCGGGCCTCGAGGTCGTCGCCGAGCACGCGCGCGCGCTCGTCATCGGCGAGCCGCAGGGTCAGGAAGAGGTCGCCGGGCTCGCCGCCCTCTTCGCCGGGTTCGCCGAGGCCTTTGAGCCGCAGCGTCAGGCCGTCGCGCAGCTCGCTCGGGACCTTCAGCTCGACCGTCTTGGGCGTGCGCACGCGCCCGATGCCGGCGCAAGTGGGGCACACGTGTTCGCCCAGGAAGCCGGTGCCGCCGCAGGTCGGGCAGGTCGCTTGGCCTGAGACCTGGAACGTGCGCTTGCCGCCGTCGAGGGCGTCGGAGACCGCCAGCGAGAGCTCCGCGCGGACGTCGCCGCCGCGGAAGCGGTTGCGGCCGTGGCTGCGGGGGCGTTGGCTGAAGTCGCGCTGGTACTGGTCGCCGAACATGCCCTTGAAGAAGTCGCTGAAGCCGCCGGCGCCGCCGAAGTTGGCCTCGAAGTCCTCGCGCGACATGGGGCGCTGTCCGCCCTCGGGCTCGAACTCCTGCCCTTGCTGCCAGCGCTGGCCGAAGCGGTCAAAGCGCGCGCGCTTCTCGGGGTCTGAGAGGACCTCGTAGGCCTCGCTGATGCGCTTGAAGCGCTCTTCGGCTTCGGCGCGCTCTGCCGGCGTGCCGGAGCCCTCCGGGTGTTGGTCCGGGTGCCACTTCAGGGCCAGCTTGCGGTAGGCCTTCTTGATGCGTTCGGGGGTCGCGTCACGCTCGACCCCGAGCACCTCGTAGTAGTCCTGGAACTTCACGGCGTCACTGTACTACGGCGGCCCTGCCCGACGGCGGCCCTACACGACGGCGAAACGCGACCCAAGCGCACAGTCCAGGGCCGAGACCGGGTCCAGGACGGTCCGCTCCCCGGCGAGGGGACGGAATGGATACCATGCTGCCCCATGGAGACCTTCTTCATAGCTTTCGGCGCCTTCATTATCGCGGTCATCGCGATGGCGGTGGGCGTGATCGTGCGTGGCAAAGCGCTCAAGGGCTCTTGCGGTGGCGTCGACCCGAAGTCGGGCAAGATGCTGGCGGACTGCCTGTGCGAGCGGCTGAACAAGCCGATCTGCGAGAGCCGCAAGCAGGAGCTCGAGGCCGCTGCACCGGCACGCGCACGCGGCTGAGGGGCGATGGCACCAACGTCGTCGTGACCTCACCCGTGCGCGGGGGGACCGACGCGCGGTTGAACTTCAGCGGGGAGCCCGGGGGCGGCTCCCTGACTCTGGTGGGGTCCGCGACGGTTTGGTTCGAGTTCCCGCCGCGGCTGGCGCCGCTAGTGCTCACCGATACCCTCGCCGTCGTCGGTCCCTGGATCCGGGGCGCCACGGTGCTCCACGATCCAGGCGGTGCCGGTGCCCCCGCCGGTCGTTGTGCTCGAG
>JAWKUK010000034.1:0-46488 GCA_041398605.1 Planctomycetota bacterium | reverse complement strand
CGCGGCCGGGTCCATCAGCGACGTAGACACCGTCCAACGTGAGAAGGTGCAGATGGACGTTCAATCCCAAATTCGAACCGAACCTCTGCATGAAGTTCACCGCGCCCGGGTACACGAGCGAGCCCGGCGTATCGAGCGCGCCCAAGGAGCGCGCGCCGCGCGCGTACGACGCAAACACCGCATCGATGTAGGCGCTCGCGACGTCGCGACACAGGCTCTGGTCCGCCGCGAGGTGTAAGCGCAACGCGATCGGCACCGTCAACACCCATTGCCGCGTCGGCACGTCAGGGATCACACCGTCGACGAGATGGGCCGCGAGCTCGGCCATCCGGCGACCTCCGCACGACGGACAGAACCCGCGCGACTTGCACGAGAACGGCACGCACAAGTCGAGCGCACAGCACGGACAGCGCACCCGACAGAATCCGTGCGCGACGTCACCACAGGCGATCACGGCGCGCAGCTCGCGCTCGACGTAGGCGGGCAGAGAGCGTCCGCCGTGCTCGTCCGTGAGCCGAAGCAGAAACGTCTCGAGGTGCTCCCTCAAGACCCGGTTCACGACGCTGCGCGACGGGTCCCGGCGCACAGGCTCCAGGCGCATCGGGTCCCGACGCATCGGGTCCAGGCGCATCGGGTGCAGGCGCACAGGGGCCCGGCATACCGGGGCCAGGACGCTGTAAGTGGGCCGTTGGCCGGCGCGTGCCTCCCGATCGTGCTCGTCGGTGTTCCAGACGCGCTTGCCGACCCACGAGCGCCGCTCGGCCTCGATGGGGGGATCGACGGAGGGCTCCACGAGAGGGAGACCCAAGCGCGGGCGAGCGGGTTGCGCATGGTCCCCGCAACTCGTGCGCACGCCGCGGAGCTGCGTCGTGACGCATCAGCGCCAGCGCGCGCTGCGCACGGCACAGCGGGGTCGCTGTCGGGGTCGCTGTCGGGGCCCGCGCAGACCTCGCACTGGTCGAGGCTGACCATGCGGCGGCCGCGGTTCAGGAGCTCGCGCAGCACGAGCAACGCTTCGACTCACAAGCGGCCGCCCGTGGCGCCCGAGCGCAGCTCGGCGGCGCGCACGTCTGTGTCGGACGGCAAGAGGATGCCGCGGTGCGCGCGCTGCGCGCCGGGTTGGAGGTCGCCGAGCGCGCCGGCTTGATCGACGAGCGGGAGGTCAATGCGCTCGGCTACGACTTGTTGGGTCAGGGCTGCGTCACGCTCGTGACCGCTGCCTTCAGGCTGAACGTTGCGACGCCCCTGGCCTCAGCCAACGCGCACGACAGCCTGGGCGAGGCGCTCAAGGCCGCAGGCGACGTCCCTGGCGCGATCGAGGTCTACGAGCGCGCCCTCGCGCTCGAGCCCGACGGCCCGAACGCGCAGCCTGCAAGGGCCACCCTCGCCGAATTGAAGGCGCTCGAGGACCATCCGCCCTCCGCTCACTTGGAGCGCCAGCCTGGGCCGTGGAGCGGGCGGCCCGGGCGGGCGTCCGTGATCTGGCCACCGTCGACGACGAGCGCGCCGTTGACCGCCACATACGGGACGCCCGTCGAGTAGTGGCGCGGGTCCTCGTACGTCGCCTTCGATGACACCGTCTTCGGGTCGAACACCGCCAGGTCGGCGAGCATGCCGGGCTGGACGCGGCCACGGTCGACGAGGCCCATGCGCTCGGCTGGGACTGACGTCATGCGCTGGACCGCTGCCTCGAGGGTCAAGAGCTGCTCCTCGCGCACGTAGTGGCCGAGGATGCGCGTGGTCGAGCCCCAACCGCGCGGGTGGCCGAGCTTCTGCGACAGGATCCCGTCCTCAGCAGAGGCGCCGGAGTCCGTGCACAGCGTCACGAGCGGGTGCACGAGCGCGGCGCGGACATCGTCCTCGCTCATCGAGAACGTGACCCGGCCCGTGTTGCCGCGGTCCGCCAGGACGATGTCCATCAGCGCGTCGATCGCGTCCTTGTGCTCGTCCCGCGCGATCTCTGCGAGGCGCCGCCCCTGCCAGCGTGCGCCCGTCGGCTCGAGCACGCTGGTGATCAGGATGCGCTCCGCGATGTCGCCACCGACCCAGCCCTCGCTGCTCGCCTCCAGCTCCGCGCGGATCCGCGCCCGCTGCGCAGGGTCCCGTAGCCGCGCGACGAGCGCGTCGCGTGAGCCCTCACGGACCCAGGCCGGGAGGCTCGCGTCGAGGCCGTTCGAGCTCGCGCTCCACGGGTAATGGTTCGCCGTGACGTCGAGGCCCTCCGCGCGCGCGTCTTCGATCCGCGCGAGGACCTCCGGCATCCGGCCCCAATTGCCGCGCCCCGCCGTCTTCAAGTGGTAGATCTCAGCCGGGATCTGCGCCTCACGCGCGATCCGGAAGACCTCGGTGAGGCTCGCGTCGAGCTCGTCGTCCTCGCTGCGCTGGTGCGTGATGTAGCGCCCGCCGAAGCGCGCCGCGACGCGCGCGAGCGCGATCAGCTCCTCGGCCGAAGCGAAGCTGTCGGGGACATAGATCAAAGACGAAGAGAGGCCGAACGCGCCGTCCTCCATGGCCTCGGCGACCGCCGCCTCCATCTGCGCGAGCTCCGCCGCCGTCGGCGGCCGGTCCTCCCGGCCGATCACCAGGTCGCGCACGCCGCCGGCGCCGACGAAGGTGCCCAGGTTGATCGTTGGGCGCGCGCGCTCGAACGCCGCCCAATAGCCGCGCAGGGTCGTCCATGTGGGCGTCACGCCGTAGTACTTCCAAGTGCTCTGGTCCTCCGCGATCATGCGCGCGTTGGTCGGCGCGATAGCGGTGCCCTCACCCGTGAGCTCGGTGGTGATGCCCTGCGTGATCTTGCTCGCCGCGCGCGGGTCCACTAGCACGCGATACTCCGACCAGCCGAGCATGTCGATGAAGCCCGGCGCGATGACGAGGCCCGTCGCGTCGATGCGCCGCTTCGCGGCGGCGCGAGCGAGGTCGCCGACCTCCGCGATCCGGTCGCCCCGCACGCCGACGTCCGCGCGCACACGCGGCGACCCCGAGCCGTCGATGACCGTTCCGCCAAAGAACACGAGGTCGAACGGCGCCTTGGACGACGGCGCACAGGTGGCGCCGAAGAGGCAGAATACGAGCAGTGATCGGCGCAGCAACATGGCCCTCATTCTGGTGAATGGACCAGGCTTGGCCGCTTGATTCTCTCGTGTTCCCGGCCGCCTCATCCCTAATCTATGCCTATTGTGGAGACGCGCTGGCGTCCACCCGGGCCCTGCCCGCCGCCCCAAACCCGTCACAGCTCACATGCCCCGCGCAACGCCGGACGAGCTCCCTGCACTCACCCGCCTGCTCGACGAGACCTGGCGCGGCCTCGCCGTGAAGCAAGCGCGTGCACACACGCTCGGGGCCGATTGGTGGGCCCATACGACTCCGTTCGTGGACCGCGCGGACGGCGAGATCGTCGCCCATGTTGGAGTGCTCTCGATCCCGATGGTGCAGCAGGGCCGGCGCGTCGAAGTCGCGGGCATCCACGCGGTCTGCTGCGCGCCGCGCTTCCGACGGCAAGGTCGGATTCGCGCGCTGCTGGCAGAGGCGCTGTCCTTTGCTGAGCGGGCTCACCCGACGCAGGTCCTGCTCACGGATCAGCCAGCGGTGTACGAGAGCGCTGGCTTTCGGGTCGTGCCGCAGCACCGCTTCGAGCTCGAGCTGGACGACACTGCCCCGCGCGGCCTGCGGCGGCTCGACCCCGAGGATCCTCTGGATCTTGCGTGCCTCCACGGCTTGCTCGCGCGGCGTGCGCCGACTTCGAAGCGCCTCGGCGTGGTCGAGCCCGGGTGGCTCTTCATCATCGATGAGGTCCTCGCGACAGGCGACCTCACACGCCTCTACCGCGACACGGCGGGCGAGGTGATCGTGGCTGCAGAGCCCTCCGAAGAGGGGCTCCTCGTGTACGACATCGTGTTCGCTGGCACCCCGCCGCCGCTGCGAGAGCTGCTCGGAGGCATCGCGTCGGGCGCGGCCTCGGCCTGGCTCCACTTTGCACCGGATCGCTTCGACGTCCACGCTCAAGCGGTGCCTTGGGCGCCACCGGACGCGCTGATGGTGCGCGGGAGCCTTGCAGCCGAGCTCGAGCGCGAGCCCTTCGCGCTCTCACCGCTCGCCTATTGCTAGCTGAGCCGCCCGAGCTCGCGCGCGCCCGTGGTTGCGGCTAATGCGTCGATGGAGGCGCGACCACAGCGAGGCGCAGCTCAACCGTGCCACCCTCGCCGCGAGAGTCGCGCCAGGTCCCGCGCATACACGACCGACCCACGGCGGAGAGCTGATACGTACATGCGTAGTCGGCTTCGCGCTGGGTCAACACCACGAGCGGCGTGGGCGTCCCAGGCAGCGACTCGCCGGTGAAGACCGCGTCCCGCGTGCGCCCCATGACCGGACCGACGAAGTGGCCGACGACGGCGCCACGCACCTCCGTGAGCTGCACCTTGCAGCGCTTCTCGAGCGACGTCAGCTCCAAGTCTGTCGAGTCGTCCCAGGTCAGCGTCCACTCCCCAGTGAGGTCAGCCAGCGGACCGGCGTTCTGAGTCCCCAGCGCTGAGAGCTCGAGCTCCGGTCGCCGATGTACCGGCATCGGAAGCTCCTCGCACGCGGGCGCGCTCGGGGCGGGGAGGACGGCCTGCACGCCGATCAGGGTCACAGCAACGAGCGGGTAGAGCGTCTTGAACATGGGATCCTCGGGTCTGGGGCGGGAGCGATCTGTTGTGCCCAGGGTGGGCGCTCCGTTCGACATCTTGAGAGACAACGTACGGGCACGGGCGCATCTTGGGGGATTCCGCACTCCATCGACGCGCGCCGCCCGAGCGCTCAACCCCTCGCCGCGGGTCCCCTGCGCGCCGCGCGGAACCGTGCGCGGCGCTCGGCCACGGCGTCAGGCGCATAGAGCGCCGCGGTGAGCCGATGGAGGCCCGCGCGCAGCTCCTCGACCGTCACGCCCACGGGGGCGAAGGACACATCGAAGAGGGTGCAGCGCTCCCACGCGTCAGGCGCGAGCAGGCGCCCCTCGCGGGCCAAGCGGTCGTAGAGCGGGGCGCCCGGGAACGCGGTCTGGACCGTCACCTGGACCTCCTGCAAGCCGCTGTCGCGCACGAAGTCGAGCGTCGCGTCGAACTGCTCGGGGCCCGCGCCATCGAGGCCGAGCACGAAGCAGCCGTTGACCGCGATCCCGCGGCGCTGGATGCGCTCGATCGCGTCCAGGTAACGACCCGCCTGCGTCGCCTTCCAATCACGTGTGCGCTCCACGCCGTCCAATGCGCGCGCGCTCGGGCTCTCGAGGCCGATCAGTACCTGCACGCAGCCCGCGTCCGCCGCGCGCGCGATCAGGTCCTCGTCGTCGCCGAAGGACACGTCCGTCTCCGTGAACCAGCGCAGGCCCAGCGGCGCCAGCGCATCGCACACACGTCGCCCGTGCGCGGGGCTCGCGAACGTGTTGTCGTCCGCGAGCTCGAGGAACGGCCGCGGCGCCAGCGCCTGGATCGCGCGGACCTCCGCGCGGATCTTCTGGGCCGGCTTCACGCGCAGGCCGGGCCGCAGCCGGATCGACGCCGCGCAGAACTCGCAGTCCCATGGGCAGCCACGCTGGGTCTGCACCGTGTAGCGCGCGACCGCGCGTCCCTCCAACAGCTCGAAGCGCGGCAGCGGCGCATCAGCGAGGTCAAACGCGACTTTGCGCCCGTCGTAGCGCGCGCGCAGCGTGCCGCGCTGCAGGTCATGCAGCAGCGCCGGCCACACCGCCTCGGCTTCGCCCAGGACGATGGCGTCGGCGTGATCGAGCGCTTCGTCCGGCACCGCGGTCACGTGCAGCCCGCCCATGACGACGCGCACGCCGATCGCGCGAAAACGATCCGCGAGCACGTACGCCGCGCGCGCGCGCGCCGTAACGAACGACAGCGCGACGACATCGAAGTCGCCCAGCTCGCCCAGATCATGGGGCAGCTCGTCCACTTCGACGTAGCGCACGTCGAACTCGGCAGGCACGAGCCCCGCGAGCGTCAGCAGGCCGAGGCTCGGGAGCGCCGCGATCGTGCGCCCGCGCTCGGCGAAGCCTGGCAAGGTCTGCCCGAGCGCCAGCAGCTCGGGGTCGAGCACGCGCACGCCCGAGAGCGCGATCAGGCCGAGCTTCATTCGGCGGCCTCTGCTTCAGCCGCTCGCCTGAGCGCGCCGCGCCGGACGCCGATCGCGGTGACGTACCCAATCGCCAACAGCGGTAAGAGGACGACGGACAAGGCGCTCAGGAACACGACGATGGCGTACGCGTCATCGTTCGGGCCAAGCTCTCCGACCCCTGCCATGAGCTCGAACGTCGCGTGCTCGAGGTTGAGGATGCTCAACAGGACGACGATTGCCGCCAGCGGAAGGAGCGCAACGACGATCGCGGTCATGACTCCAAGGCCGGCGGTGACCGCAAAATAGCGCAGCAACAAGGCGACCCGCCAGAGCGCGACCGTGGCCAGGAACCAGACGTTGAGCGCCGCCGCTTGACGCGTGGGCATGAAGCGCTCGACGGGGATCGCATACAGCCAGGCAAGCGGCGCGGTCAGTCCGACGAACAGCAACAGGTCCGCATACGACGCGGCGCGCGGCTGCAACGGGCGCAGCACACACCACAAGAGCGCTGCGAGCACGAAGACGTAGGCGAGCGAGCCGAGGCCCAGGTGCTGCCACAGGCCCGCGTCTGGGTGGTCCCAATAGCGGCCGATGCCCGCGAGCCAGGTCGCGCCCAGCGCAAGCCACAGGAAGGCACCGCGCTCGGCGCGCGCGATCGGCGCGCTCCGAAAGGTCAAGAAGCGCGCCTCTGCGCCCAAGAAGCGCAGCGCCGCGACTCGGCTGCCGCCGCGCTCGTCGCGGCCCTGTACCCGAGGTTCACTCACCAGCTTCGGCGAGGCACGCTCGCACGGTGGCGATGACGTGGTCCTTGACCGCCGGTCGGCAGACGATCAACTCGTGATTGTGGGGGTCGCGCTGGTTGTAGACGTGCGGCGTGCCGTCGAGGCGGCAGACGTGCCAGCCGAGCGCGCGCGCGAGGACCTCGGGCGCGCATGTGTCCCATTCCTTCAGGCCGACCTTGTGCACGTAGAGGTCCGCCTCGCCGAGCAGCAGCATCGCGACCTTGTTGCCGACGCTGCCGGCGGGGCGCGCCTCGCCATGCATACGCTCAATGAACGCGGCGATCCACGGCGGCGTGTGGCTGCGGCTGACCGCGACGCGCGGGCGTTCGGGCATCGGCGAGTCGCCGCGCACGAGCGCGCCTGCGCCCTCGATCCCGGCGCGCTCGTGGCCAGGCGCGCAGATCGCCCAGGCGACGCGGTGCTGCGCTGGCAAGGCAACGGCGCCGAGCACCGGCTGCCCGTCGACCGCCAGCGCCACATGGACGGCCCAGTCCTCGCGCCGATCCGCGTACTCCTTTGTCCCGTCCAAGGGATCGACGATCCACGCGCGACGCTTCTCCATCCGGTGGGGCGTGTCCTTGGTCTCTTCGGAGAGCAGGCCGTCCTCGGCGTGGCGCCCCTCGATGATCCCTTGCAGGTATCCGTCGCAGCCTTGGTCCGCGACATCGCCGAGCAGCGCGCCGCTCCAGCGCGGCGCGCCGTCTTTGCCCAGCTGCCCGGAGATCGCGAGCGCGCGCCGGCCCGCGAGCCGCGCGGCATGGATGGCAAAGGTCAGGTCGCGGTCGAGGGATTCGGTGGAGTGCATGGCGCGCGAGTGCAGCGAAGGCGTTGGAGGGGCAGCGAGTGGAGCGCCTCGGCGCCCAGGCCCGACATTCTAGGCCCTATCGCGCGCGCCCGGCACCTCTCACCACCTTCAAGGAGTCTGCGCCACAGTAGGTGGGACGCGGGTGGGACTCTTGTACCGATTGGATAGGTATCGAAGCTGTCCTACGGCGAATCCACACCGCGATGTCAGGATACCGTCGAGCCCTTCCTGTTCGAGAACATCTTCTCCAAGCCGGTCGTCATGAACACGCTGAGCACAGGACGTCAGACGCAGGGCTATCCTGCTTGCAGCCCTCGACCAAAGGCTGGGGTTGACGAGGTTGCTCATGCAGTGCTTCATCGATCGCCGTGATCGAGTCGGACGCAGCACAGCCTTGGCGAGGCTCTTCCAGCAGCGCGTGTTCTCGATCGCGTCTGGCGCAGCCGACGCCTGTGACGCCGCGCGGCTTGGAGGACCCGGCGTTGCTGTTGGCGTGTGGTCGTCGAGCCGACGATCCCGTGGGCTGCGTCCCAGCCGACGCTCGCGCTTCGAGTCGGGCGTCGGTGGGCGGAGCTCGTGGATCTCGAGCGCAGCGAAGACTTCGTCATCGCTCAGCTCCATCGAACCACCCTCGTGCTCGGCGGATCTTCATCGACCTCGACGCGACGGTTGATCCGACGCATGGCCAACAGCCCTTCGCCTACTTCAACGGTCACTACGATACGGTGCACTCCCGATGATGGGCTTTCTGACTGTGGACGGAGAGGCCGAGCAGTTTTCTTCCATGCGAGGCTCCGCGCTGGGACCTGTAAGGAGATCAAGGAACGCCAGCTCTCCTGCGGAGAGTCGTCCGCAAACTGCGTCAAACGTGCCCAGCCAAGATCTGCGTCCTGGATGCAGGCTTTGCCTACCCACAACTCGACCTTCTCGACGAGCCGGTGTTGAGTACATGGTCGCGATCGGTGAGAACCCGTGCTTGCGCGGATCTCGGAGCGTACGGCCGGCCGAGTTCATGACAAGGAGTTCGGGTTGACGACCACGTTCTACTGCGACGGGCAGTACGCCGCACGGAGCTGGAAGGCTGAGCGTCGCGTCATCTGCAAGGCCGAGGTCGTGCAGGCCGAGGGGAAGAGCGACCGGCGCAACGCTCGCTACGTCGTCACGAATCTGCGCCAATCGGCTGGTCATCTGGCGGATCTGCAAGCGACTTGAAACCGGATCAAGGAGCTCAAGGTCGATCTCGAGATCGACCGGACCAGCTGCACCCGGTTTCTTGCAAATCAACTCCGCGTCCTCATGACCGCGACGGCGTTCGTCCTCTTTCAGGAGCTACGCCGTTCGCTGGCTGGAACCGAACTCCACCGCTCGATGGTTGCGACGCTTCGGCTCCGCCTGGTGAAGATCGGCGCGAGCGTCAAAGAGAGTGTCCGCCGCATCGTGATCTCGATGCCATCGAGTCATCCGTGGAAGGACCTCTGGCGTTTGGCTGCGGCGAGGATCGCCGCGCTCGCCTGACGCCGAAGACTCGTCAATGACCTCGACGAGAAGAGTCCTCGAGGGCTGAAGGTGTGCCCACCGTTTCAATTCTGGTCTCTATTCGGCGCTCGACACCTTGTTCGTCCCCACAGGTGACACCGCCGAGGCCAGTTCGAGCCCCATTCGCGCCCTTCGAGGCAAACTGCGATGCTCCCGCTGAACTCGACTCTGGCCTCATGAATGACCCGCCAAGAGGAACTTGCTGCGCTTGCTCCAACGCACGGGAGCACCGCGAACCGCGCTCGCGCAGGCTCCTAGCGTGTAAGGGCATGGGGAGCACGACCAAGGTCGAGGAGTAGTACGCCCCGATGTAGATCTCTGGCGCGCCGTCATGATTGAGGTCTGCAAGCGCAGGCACGCCCGGGTTCTGGCATGGGTGTATGAGGTTCACATGCCCGAATTCGCCGCCGCCGAGGTTGCGCACCATGCCTAAGAGCCCGAAGCTCGGGACAGTCCAGGTCAGGTCGATGAGCCCGTCGCCGTCCAGGTCCCGCGCGGCGAAGGCCTCCGCCCCCGAGGTGTGATCGATACCGTGCAGCTCAAAGGTCCGCGGCCCGGAGCGTAGATGCACGCCACTCTCCGGCGTCGCAAGGTCGAGCCATCCATCGTTGTCGAAGTCCGCTGCGACGATGCCCTTATATGCAAATCCATAGAGCGTGCTCTGGTCGAAGCTCGCGGGGCCATTGCCCCACATGACCGCCAGCCGGCCCAAGGCCGACGCTCCGCAGATGTCCAGCCAGCCGTCGTTGTCCAGGTCGAGCACGACGATCGAGTCGAATTGCGCCGGGTCGTAGACCGGGACCGGCGGCGAAAAGGATCCAGACCCGTCGTTCAGAGCGACGGCAATTCCGTTGAACCTGCCGACGCCCACTAGGTCGAGGTCCAGGTCCATATCGATGTCGGCCAGGGCAACCCCCGAGAGGCTCTCCCGGAACATCGTGCTCGTCGCGGCCCCGAAGGTCGTCGGCACGCCCGGCGCGAGGCTTGTCTGGAGCATCGTCCAGACGAGGTTCGAGTCCGTCGTCATGGCAACGATGTCCAGCCGTCCGTCGCGGTCCAGGTTCGCGACTTGAACGAGCTCACCGGCCGTGTAGGGCGTCGGCAAGCCGATGATGATTGGGGCTTCGAGCCGGCCTGTTCCGTCGCCGCGGTGCAGCTCGAAGCCGCCCCCGGATGTGGCGCTGAGGAGCAAGTCCGTCTCACCGTCGCCATCGATGTCTGCTACGGTCACCGTGCTCGCTTCGTTCGCTAGCGGGATGCGCACAGGGCGGCCTTCGAGCCCAGATGCAGTGCCGTGCAGGACTGTCACTTGGTGGTCGGTGATCGACAAGTGCACCGCGGCCACGTCCAGCCGCCCATCGCGGTTCAGGTCCGCGACGGCGACGTTGGGCGTCCTCGCCCCAGCGGCCGAGCTCTGCTCGCTCGCGAATGAGAGCCCCCCGAGGTTCCCGTGTACGCTGATGGCCTTCTGCGCCACGTACCCTGTGATGAGCTCCGGCAGGCCGTCGGCGTCAAGGTCCGCTGCTGCGACCGAGAAGGGCCTTGCGACAGTCGGAAGAGTGATCGCGGGGCCGAGCCCGCCGCCGTTCGTTCCTGGATGGAGGATGATGTCGGCGATGCCATTCTGGACCGTGACGAGGTCCAGGCGTCCGTCGAGGTCGAGGTCGGCGAGCGCTAGGTCCGTGCCGAGCCTGCTTGCGACGAGGTTGGGCGGCGTGAATGCGCGGCCCGCGACCGCGTGCACGAAGACGACTTGATCGCTGCTGTTCGAGACGCCGACGATGTCAGCGAGCCCGTCCCCGTTCATGTCGCCTGCACGCACGTCCCCAGTGAACACCTGAAGCTGCACAAACTGACGCGCAGCAAACACGCGTCCTCCATCGTTGAAGAGGACGACGGCGGAATTGCCGCCTTCGCACTCGGCCAGAATGTCGAGGCGGCCATCGCCGTCGAAGTCCGCGGTGCTGAGTTCGCCGACGAGGCCACAAGCGACCAGCACGCTCGTCGTGCTGAGGTCGCCAGTACCGTCGTTCCAGTGCACCCAGACGCGCCCTTGTGCGTCTGCGCTCGTCACGACGTCAAGGTGCCCATCCCCGTCCATGTCTGCGAGGCTCAGGCTCCTCGGCGCTGCGCCGGTGCTGTACTCCCGACGCTCTTCGAACAATGGCCCGCGACGGACGATCAACTCGGTGAGGGTGCCTGCGATGACGAGGTCGAGCGCGCCGTCACCGTCGACGTCGCCGATCTCGATGTCGTTTGCATTGACCTCCGGGATCCCGCGCCAGCCGTGCGTCGGCTCGCCTGGCACGCTGACAAAGCGCTCCGTGAACGTGACGTGCACGGCGTCGGTGAAGTTCGAAGTGGCGGCGCCGTTGATCGAGTCGCGGTACCAGGCTTGAAAGGACCAGCGCTCCCAGGCCTCGACGGAGGTCGTGCCCATCGGCTGTGGGATCGCGCTGAGCTCGAGCGCTTGGGTGAACTCACCCAGCGCGCCGGTCGCGAGCAGCTGCGCGCCACCGGCGATGCGGGCGATGGTGCCGCCCAAGCAGAGGCTGCCGACGCTGCCCGCGGGCACGTTCGGCGTTGCGCGCTCACGTGACGCGAGGAAGAGCCCGAACGACTGCGTGGGCAGATCGCGCGCGGTCAAGACGAGGTCGCTACGCGTAACATCGGCGCTGCCGCGCGCTTCGATACGACCGCGTTGCCCAGCGCCGTTGGGCGCCCCCGGAGTGCAGAAACGCCCGCTCGTCGCGTCCTCGGCGCCACGTCGAACGGCCAGCGCGCTGCCGCTGAGCAGACCTGGGAGGGGGCCGACGATGGAGGCGGCCGCGCTGGAGGGGTCGAGGCGCGCGAGGATCACGCCGCCAGCGCTGCTCGGGAATGCCGTGAACACCTCCCCGGTCGCCCAGTCGAATTCCAACGCCGACGCCGGGCCAGTCGCGCCGACGACCGCCAAGGCCCCGATCGGGGCGCTCGCGCCTGTCGTGCGGTCGAGCGTGAACAGCTCGTCACGACGGAGCATCAACGCCGCCCCATCCAAGCCGACCGCGAGCCCTTCGACCGCGCCGCCGCCCGCAAGGGTTGCAAGCAACCGCAGCGTCCCAGTGGGCAAGTGACCACGCCAGATCCGCGCGCCGCCTGCGTGCGCCTCCGCGAGCAGCCAATCGGCGCTGTCGGGAGCGGCGGAGATCGCGGTGATCGGGCCGAGCGCTAGCGGCCCCGACCAGCGCGAGAATGCGCCCGTCTCGAGGTCGAGCGTGCCGGCGACCCGCTCCGTCCCATCGAGCGCCACGCACCAGAGCGTGCGGCCCGATGCATCGAAGTCAGCGGCTTCGACGAGGGAGGCCGTCGAGCCGACGACGCTGAGTGGGTTAGCGTATGTCGTCGAGCGGGCGAGCTCTTGACGCGCCGAGTCGAGGACAAAGAGCGTTGACTGCGGGGAGGCCGTTGCGGTGGCCGCGACCAGACTCGCGAGGCAGGTCAAGGAGCGGACGTTGATAGGCATGGGCGGGGCGGTCCTTTGATTGGGGCCAATCCACTTGTTGCCGTGACAGTCTTCTGTCGTGGCAGGTCGCCGCCGATCCTACGCCACGGGGTATGCCACGAGGTACGCGACGTGGTACGCGACGTGGTACGCGCTTGGGCCCGCTCAGCGGCGTTCGAGCGGGCCGTTCCAGGCCCCGATGCCGCCCGTCAGGTTCATCAGGCCGCTCCAGCCCTCGCGCGACAGGCCCTCGCACGCAGCGGCCGAGCGCCCGCCCATCGCGCAGTAGATGAGCACGCGGCCGTTGCGCGGGATCTCGTCCTTGCGCTCGTCGAGCTCATCCATCGGGATCAGCTTCGCGCCGGGGATGTAGCCCGCGCGCGTCTCGGCGGGGGTGCGCACGTCGACCAACGTCACGCTCGGGTCCGTCGCCATCGGCAGCGCTTCGGCCACGTCGACGTCGCGCCAGAGCTGGCCCTCCATGATCGCCTCCGGCGTGATGCCCGAGCCGCGGGCGACCTCGGCCAGCATGCGGCGCGTCAGGTCGAGCTCTGCGCGGAGCTCCGACTCGAGGTTGCCCGTGATGCGGCGCACCTCGCGGGTCGTGTCCTCTGGGGGAGCGGCGCTGCTGCGGCTGCGGAGCAACGCGACGACCGATGCAGCGAGTGCCACAGAAGAGAGCGCGAGCGACAGGTCAGCCATGGGTCTCGTTTGTTGTCTGACGTTCCGCGAAGATCCCGACACACGCCGTGAAACCGTGCAGGAACGGCTCGCCGCCGACGGGGCCGATCTCGCCATTGGCGGAGAAGCCCGCGAGCGGCAGCGTCCCGCCGAACGCGTGGCTCACGCGCGACGCATCGTGGTCGGCCTCTTCGAAGAGGTTGCGGCCGCGTCCGCCGCAGGTCGCGAGCAGCGCGCCGCGAGCGCGTGAGCCGAGCTCCGCCGCCGCGCGCGCCATGACCGCCTCCAGGTCCTCTCCGGCCGACTCGGCGTCGCGCACCATGAGGTGCACGGTTTGACCTGCGCGCAGCGACGTGTCGCCGACGACGACCGCGTTGCGCTGCGGATCGATGCCGAGCAAGTTGCGCACGAGCAGGTCCTCGGCGGTGAACTTCGAGAGGCGCGCGTCGATGGCGCGGCCGATGAAGGCGCCGTGTTGGAAGCGCTCGCGCTCATCGTCCGGCAGCTCGTTCATCGCGGCCACGAGCACCTTCGCGGCCGGCTTGCCCTTCAATTCGAGGATGACGTGGCGATCGACGCGCGTGATCACGAGCGGCGCGCCGACGGGGCGGCAGCCTTGGCTGACCGCAGGGCGCAGCTCGACGTCGCCCTCGAGGATCACTGCGAGCGCCCCCGACGGCGAGCTGCCCTGGTCGTGCAAGAGGATGTTCTGGCCTGGCGCTTGTCCGCCGCCGGCGAGGCCGCCGACGAGCGGCACGTTGGGGTAGACCTCGCTGAACTCGACCAGCCACGGCTCTGCGGTGAATGTGAACGGGTCCGCGAACAAGATCACCCCAGCGCGGGTCGGGTCGTCGAGGCGGACGAGGTCCGCGTCGCCGTCGAACGCTTCGACGCGCACGGTCGTGCCGGGGCACGAGAGCGCCAGGACCGTGACACCAGGGCTGCCCTCCAGCTCGCGGGCGTCGCTCGCCGTCCAGCCGCCCGTGCAGCCGGCGACGCGCGCGCCGCCCAGGGCCTCCGACAAGAGCACGCCTGCGCGGCGCAGCCCGGCGCCGTGGTGGTGCGTCACGAAGACGAACGCGATGTGCACGTCGGCCCCGTCGAGCCCGCGGCGGACGCCGCGCGCGCACTCCTCGATCGCGACCTCGAGCGAGCGGTTCGCCGAGCTGCCGGATGCTGCGACCAGCGTCACTTGAGCTTCTCGACCTCGCCCAGGGGGGTCCAGGTCGCGACGTCGCTCTGGGGGAACGTGAAGTCACGCTCGCGCACGGCGACGCCGTAGGTCGCCGTTTGGCGGATCCACTGCTGGCGCTCGTCGGCGTGCCCGGGCTCCCAGATGTCGACGTCGTGCATGACGACCTCGAAGCCGTTCGCGGCGTCGAAGCGGCCGATCACGACGCCTCCGCTCTTGCGCTCGATGACCAGGTTCATGCCGTGGGGGGCTTGGAGGATGTTCGCGCTCATGGGCCGGCTGATTGTAGGGACCCGCGGGGGGCGGTGCACCGCTCGGTTTCGGTCCTGTGCAGATCGTAGTCCCGGCGGAGAGCGGCGCCCTCGCGGCCCGCCCCTCGGGTACCCTCCAGGCGATGGCGACAACGAACTCCATTTGGCTCGACGGGCAGCTCGTCCCGTGGTCCGACGCCAGGGTCTATGTGACCGCGCACTCCTTGCACTATGGCAATGCGGTGTTCGAGGGCATCCGCGCCTACGCGACGCCCCGGGGGCCGGCGATCCTGCAGCTCGACGCCCACGTCGAGCGGCTGCTTGGCTCTTGCCGCGTCGTCCAGATCGACCTGCCGTACGACGCCCGCGCGGTGCGTGGGGCGATCCTCGAGACGGTCCGGGCCAACGCGCACCGCGCGTGTTACATCCGGCCGATCGTGTTCCGAGGCGAGGGCGCGCTCGGGGTCCTGCCCAAGTCCAACCCGATCCAGCTGTCGATCATGACCAGCGAGTGGGGCGCCATGCACGGCGGCAAGGCCCTCGAGGAGGGCGTCGACGTCGGCTACAGCTCGTGGCGCCGCATGGCCCCTGGGACGCACCCTGCGCTCGCCAAGGCCTCTGGGAACTACCTGAACTCCATGTTGGTCGTCATGGAGGCGCAGCGGCATGGCTATGCGGAGGGCCTCGTGCTCGACGTCGACGGCTACCTCTCCGAGGGCAGCGGCGAGAACGTCTTCCTCGTGCGCAAGGGCGAGCTCCTCACGCCGCCGATCGGGAACTCGATCCTCGCCGGCATCACCCGTGGCATGGTCCTGCAGCTCGCGGCGGAGCTCGGCGTCCCCGTGCGTGAAGCGCGCATCCCGCGCGAGCTGGTCGATTTCTGCGACGAGATGTTCATGACGGGGACCGCCGCCGAATTGACGCCCGTGCGCAGCGTCGATCGTCGCCCGATCGGTGACGGTCGTCCGGGCCCGGTCACGCAGCGGCTCCAAGCGCGCTTCTTCGCGCTCGTGCGCGGCGAGGCGCCCGACGTGTACGGTTGGCTGACGCAGGTCGAGGGCTAGCCCGGCACGATGGACGGATCACACGAGCTCGGTGCAGAGCCGCCGCGTCGCATTCGCATCGCCGGGCTCGGGCGCTATCTGCCCACGCGTGTCGTCACCAACGCAGAGCTCGAGGCGCGCTTTGCGCTCGAGCCGGGCTGGATCCTCGCGCACAACGGCGTGGGGGAGCGCCGCCGTGCGGACGTCGACGCCGGCGAGACGGCGACCTGGATGGCGGCGGCAGCGGCGCGCGAAGCGCTCGACGAGGCGGGCCTCGCCGCGACCGACCTCGACTTGATCGTCAACGCATCGGGGACCCCGGAGCAGGCGATCCCGGACGGCGCGGCGCTCGTACAGCGACACCTCGGGCTCGGGCGATCTGGGGTGCCTTGTTTCTCGGTGCACGCGACCTGTTTGAGCTTCTGTGTGGCGCTCGACGTCGTCGCGTCGCTGGTCGCCGCCGGCCGGCACCGACGCGTGTTGGTCGTCAGCTCCGACATCGGCTCTGCTTCGGTCGTCGGCGTCGATGCAGCGAGCGAGACGCTGTGGGGCGACGCGGCTGCAGCGGCGGTCGTCGTGCCCTCGGCGCCGGGTCAGCCGAGCGCGTTGCACCGCGCGCGCCAGCACACATGGAGCGATGGGGCCGAGCTGACGGAGGTGCGCGGTTGCGGGACGCGCCTGCACCCGGGTCGTCCCGGCGCGACCGCGGACGACCTGCGCTTTGTCATGCGCGGCCCGGAAGTGTTGCGGCTGTCGCTCCGCATGGCGCGCCCCTTCCTGGCCGACCTCCTGCCGGGCTTCGAGACACAGGGCTGTGAGGGCATCGATGTGGTCGTCCCGCACCAGCCGAGCCTCGCGGGCCTCGACGCGCTCCAGGCGCTCGGGGTCCCGCGCGACCGGACGGTCGTGACCTTGGCCGAGCTCGGGAACTGCGTCGCGGCGTCCATGCCGTGTTCACTCTACGAGGCGACGCGCACTGGCGCGCTGCGGCGAGGGCATCGGGCGCTCTTGATCGGGACCGGCGCCGGGCTCTCGATGGCGGGCGCGGTCCTGACCTACTGAACCCGTCGCTACGGCGCCCCGCGCTACGCTGTCACAGGTCGGCGCTCCGTCCGTATCCAACGCTTGGCCATGCATCTCTCTTCGACCGCCCTCGTCGCGCTCGGGCTCCCCAGCGCCTGCCCCGCTCCCATGCAAGAACCCGCGCTGACCGACGCGCCGCGCGAGCTCGGCGCGGTCGCGTGGCAACGCAAGCTCGAGCCTGCGCTCGACGCGTCGCGCGCGACCGGGCGGCCGGTGCTGCTGCTGTTCCAGGAAGTGCCCGGGTGAAGCACCTGCACGACCTTCGGTGAAGGTCCGCTCTCGCTGCCGCTGCTCGTCGAAGCGGCGGAGACGCTCTTCGTCCCTGTCGCCATTCGCAACAACGTCGAAGGCTACGAGCGTGAGGTCTGCGAACGCTTCGAGGAGCCCGCGTGGAACAACCCGGTCGTGCGCTTCCTCGATGGCGAGGCGCGTGATGTGATCCCGCGCCAGGACAGAGTCTGGGAGACCGGCGCGCTGTTGCAGCGTATGGTCGATGCGCTTGCTGCCGCGCGGCGGGACGTCCCGGCGTGGCTGCGCACGGTGGCCGGCGAGACGGCGAGCGGTGAGGTCGAGTCCGCGCTCTTCGCCATGACATGATATTGGGAAGGCGAGGCCCAGTTGGGGTCTCTCGACGGCGTCGTTTTCACCCGCGCGGCGTGGCTCGGCAAGCGCGAGGTCGTCGAGGTGCGCTTTCGCCCGAGCGTGCTCCCGTTCGAGGCGCTCCTCGCGGCGGCGATCGCGCGTTCGTGCGACCAGCGGGTGTTCGCGACGACCGAGGTCCAGCTAGCCACGGCGCGCGCCAAGGTCGGCGAGCGTGCAGAGCGCTTCGACGTCGCCCTGCACGGGCCGCTGCGCGTCGCCGCGGCCACGGAGCAGCTCTATTACCTTGGACGATCGAGCCTGCGCTTCGTGCCGTTGACACCGATGCAGGCGCGGCGCGTCAACGCGGCGCTCAGTGCGCAGGCGCTCGCGCCCCAGGTGGCAGGCACCGACGCGGCGCCGGACGCGTTCCTCTCGCCGCGCCAGCGCGAGCTCGCGCGACGCATCGCCGCTGCGCTCGTCGCGCGCCCCGAGGCGATGAGCGGACTCCATCCGCCAACCGCCGACGTCGGGCTCACTGGGCTCGCCGATTATCAGCGCCGTCTTGAGCGCGTCCTGCAAACGAGCGAGTGACCGCGCGCTTCGTCAACGTCATGGCACGACCGGGACCTCGGTGATCCACTGGTCCCTTACGGAACGACCGGGACGTCGACGGCATCCGTCAAGGCGGTGCCGTTGGGCCTGCGGAACCAATATTGCGCGTGCAGTCGATCTCCAGGCGCGAAGCCGACGGAGGCGAAGTAGGCCGCGTTGAGCTGCAGGTTCAACACGCCGCCGCATGGTCCCCCCATGGTCGCCTGCTGCACAGGGCCGCGCACGAAGGCCGGCCCCACGCAGATGGTGATCGGGTCCAGGCCAGGGTACGAGAGCGCGACCGAGGCCGGGGTGTGCCCCATGAGCAGGATCCCAAGCTGCCCGGGCACGATCGACGTCCCCATCAACGTCAAGGGCGTCGGGCTCGAAAGGGAGGCGACCCCGAGCGCTTCGATCTCCGGCAAGCACTCCTCCGGCGCAGGGGTGCGCGTCGGTCGGCAGTAGTTCGCCGGCCCTTCGAGCCAGCCGGGATCGAACGTCAGCGCGCCGATGTCGACCCGCGTCCCGTTCAGGTCGAGCGGCGCATTGGGGTCGCCTGCGTCGATGCAGGGCGACCCTGCGCGCAAGTGGACGTCTCCGCCTGAACGCCCGAAGACCAGCGGGTCGAGGCTCAGGTTCCCGAGCCCCGTCGCCGGCACCTCGACGTTCGAGTAAGCGAACGTGAACGCGCCGAAGGCCGCGCCGCCGAAGTTGTGCCACACGATCGTGTTGCGGTAGTCGCCGTTCGACACACCGCCGCCCGCGAGCGACGCAAAGTTCCCCACGATGGTCACACGGTCTGCGCTGGAGCCGGTCGCGGACGATGCCGCGACCCCACCGCCGAGCTCCGCACGGTTGGAGGTCACCACGCAGCCCGCCAACGTGCAGTTGTAGGCGCCGCCGCCCGCCGAGGGCACCCCGATGCCAAACGCTGCGAGCGCCTCGTTGCCGTGCACGAGCGTGTCCGTCAGCGTCGCGCCATACGCGCCCCCGCCGTAGCCGGGGAGCGAGTTCCCGGCGCTGCCCTCGGTGCGGTTGAACAGCAGCTCGCAGCCCGTCGCCGAACCGCGGCACATGCCGCCGCCGTTGCCGAACGCGCGATTGTCGCGCACGACACAATCCACGAGCGCGGCGGAGTGCGCAGCGCCGCCCTCGCCGCTGCCGTCCGCGAAGGCCTCGTTCTTGACGAACGTGCAGCGGGTCGCGCTGCCTTGGTAGAGCGCGCCGCCGAGCTGCGCGCCGTTCGCCTCGAAGAGGCAGTCGAAGTAGTCCCCGCCCAGCGCCGCGCCGCCTTGGACCGTGTTGTCGAACTCGACCGGCGTACCGTTCGACGTGAACGTGCAGTTGCGCGCGACCAGCGGGCCCGCGGCGCGGATCGCGCCGCCGAAGCCGGGCTCCAGGAAGGTGCCTGGCGAGTTGCGCACGAACGTCGCGTCGTCCACTGTCGTCGCGCCTGCGGTCGACAGAGCCGCGAGGGCGCCGCCGCTGCCGAAGAAGCCGCGCACCTCGTTCTCGCGAAACAGGGTGCCCTGGATCGTGAGCGTCGCGCCCGCAGCCGCGAGCACGCCGCCGCCCTGGCCGGCGCCGCTGCTCGTCAGCGGCGACGCGCGGTTCAGAGTGACCTCACCCGCGAGCATCGACACGCTCGAGGACTCGATGTGCAGCCCGCCCCCGGTGTTGGCGCGATTGCCCGTCCAAGCGCAATCGGTGAAGGTCACGGCGCTGTTGCGGACGGCGACGCCGCCGCCGGACTCCGCGAGGTTGTCGACGAAGGTCACCCCCTCAAAGCTCGGCTGCGCGCCATCGACCCAAACGCCGCCGCCGCGCTTCGGGGCCGGCGCGACGCGCGCGTCGCCGCCGCGCACGACGAGGCCGACGAGCCGCGTGCCCGGGCCTTCGCCGCTCGCGATGCGGACGGCGACACCGAGGCCGTTACCGTCGATCACCGGGCGTGACGGGGCGGCGCTGCCGTCGATGATCAGCGCCTTGCCGTGGAGGTCGATCGTCTCCAGGTAAGTCCCTGCAGCCACGACGAGCGTGTCGCCGGCGACCGTCGTCGCGCGATCGATCGCGTACTGCAGGCTCGTATAGGGCGCGCTGACCGTCCCGAGCCCCGGCGGCGCGGCGCTGGCGTCCACGTACCACGCGGATTGGGCGAACGCGGCGCTCGTCGAGCCGAGCGTGAGCATGAACGAGATACGGACCAGGGGATTCATGAACGTGCTCGGATCATGGAGCGAGGGGCGGGCGCGCGCAGCTTCGTAGCGGCGCCCTTGAGTATGTCACGGGCGCGCGCTCAGCGTGTGCCGCGCGACGCGCCTCGGCCGTCGCGGGCCAGGAGCGGCAGCTCCTGTGCGTCGAGCGCGCCGTTCCCGTCGCGGTCGAGCTTCTCGAACTCTGCGCGCGCGCGCCGCGGCAGCTGGTCGCGTCCGAGGACGCCGTTGTTCTGCGCGGCCAGCTCACGGAGCTGGCGCTGCATGCCCGAGTCAAGCACGACGAGCTGAGGCTCGTCTGAGCTCAAGTCGTGGTCTTCGTCCACGAGCACGTAGTCGACGAAGCCGATCAACATCTCGTCCTGCGTCTCGGGACCCCACTTCACGCTCCGGTCCGGCGCTGGGTTCGCCCGATTGCCCGCTGAGTTGTCGAAGACGCCTGCGATGTCGATCTGTTCTCCAGCGCTAAGCACCACCGGCGTCACGAGCTCGTAGCGCAGCTGCCAGTTGAAGTCGTAGCGAGGGACGTCGAGCAACGTCGACCGCGCGCCCGCGGCGTCGACGCGGTCGAAGCGGAACGCGGCGCCACGCAAGTGCATGTGCGGCATGAACGCTTGCACCTCCATGGCGCGCGCGATGACGCCGGTCGAGGTCTCCAGGTGACCACTGGCGCCCGCGGGGATGCGAATGCGGCGGTTGCTGATGCCTGCGGTGCGGACGACGCGCTCGGGCCGCCACGCGGGATCGGCGGACGCGAAGTGCACCCCGATCGCCGAGCGATCGAGCGTCGCCGTGCCGTTGGGCGTGTAGTGCAGCTCGAACATCAACACAGTGCCCGCGCGGAGCTCGCGCGCCTGACCTTCGGGGTACACGACCGGCTCGGAGCCGGGCGCCCAAGCCGCGAAGAAGCCGCGCCGCTCGTCCAACAGGTCCCAACGGCGCAAGCGCCCGTCCTCGAACGCCTCTGCGGGGAGGGCGTAGGCGAGGACGTGGTGAACGACCTCAACGGCGCCGGGTCGGACCTCGATGGCGCGCACCCAACGGTCCTCGGTGAGCCCGGTCGGGACCGCGTTGTACTGGTACTCGACGCGGCCTTCGGCGGGGACGCGGAAGTCGCGTGGGAGCGCATACACCGCGTCCGGCTCCCCGAGCTTCCAGCCCGCCGCGCCGAACGCGCGTGGCAGGGGCAGCTCCGCGTCGTCCCCGCGCGGCTTGCCCGCTGCGATCCAGTCCGCGAGCAGAGCGCGCTCGCGCGCGAGGAGCGAGCGATCGTTCGCCCACGGGCTCGCACCGGCGCCCTGGTGCGCGGCGAACCACGGCGGCATCACGCCGTCGTCGATCACTGCCTGCAACATCGTCGCGCGCCGCGCGACGGCGTCGTAGGTGTCCAATGCGAAGGGCGCGACGCCGCCTGCGCGATGGCACTCGACGCAGCTCGTCTGCATGAAGCGCGCCACCTCTCGGCTGTACGTGACCGTGCCGTCGCTCGGTCCCGCCCCTGCGGCAGCTCGATGCGGCGCGCGTTCGACGACGCAGCCGGGCGCGGTCGTCGCGACGACGTCGGGCTCGGTGCCGCGGATCAAGTGGCGCAGCGCATCGTCCAAGTAAGTGTGGCGGGGCTCGTCCAGGGCGAACCCGATTCCGTACTGATCGTTCACGGCGCCGCGATAGCGGAGCGTGCCGCGCTCGTCGACGACAAACACTTCAGTCGTCGTGTGCGCATCGAGCGCGCGCGCGAGCGCGCCGTCGACGTCGCGCAGCACGGCGCCCTCGAGGCCGAGGCGCGCCACATGCGCGCGGAGCGCGTCGGCGGTGTCCAGCGGATCGAGCGCGACATGCACGAACCCGAAGCCGACGGCGCGCGCGCGCGCCTCGACGCGCGCGAGCTCCGGCGCGAACTTCTGGCAGAGCGGACACGTGAGGCTCACGAGCGCCAGCACCGTGCCGCGGTCGCCGGCCTCGGAGCGCCAGCTCCGCGCTGCGCCGTCGAGCGTCTCGCCGTCCGCGTCGGGCACCCACGCGCCGACGCCGAGCGCGCGCGCGTCGCGCGCCGCGACCTCTTGCACCGCGCGTTGGAGGCTCGCGCGTTCGAGGTTCGTGCCAGCACTGTCTGCGCCCTCGAGGCGTGTACCCGCGGGATGGGTCGGCGCCTGAGCGAGCGCCACGAGCGAAAGGAGGACCGAGGCGAACATGCGCTCCAGTATGCCTGACGCAGTGGCGGGCGTCTGGAGCACGGGGCGGCGCGAGGCATCCCGGTGGCACAGTCAGGCGCCGCACCTCGAGGTTGAGCTAACCTATGGGCCGGGGTCGCGCAGCGCGGGCGCTCTGGAGCCAGATCGCGTCCGAGCGCGGCGGCCTCGCGACGACCCATGCGGATCCACCTCGCCAGCCTCTACGTCGACGACCAGATCAAAGCGCTCCGGTTCTATACCGAGGTGCTCGGCTTCGTCTTGAAGGCGCAGGACCCGCCGGGGGCGGGGACCTGGCTCACGGTCGTGTCTGCGGACGAACCCGATGGTCCGCAGCTGCTGCTGGAGCCCGAGTCGCACCGCGCGATCGCGCCCTTCAAGCGGGCCTTGTTCGACGACCGCGTCCCGTTTGCGTCCTTTGAGGTCGATGATGTCGTCGCGGAGTACGAGCGCTTCGTCGCGCTCGGGGTCAAGTTCCTGCGCCCGCCCATCGACACGGGCTCAGCGATCATCGCGCAGCTCGACGACACGTGCGGGAACCTCATCCAATTGACGCAAGAGAGGTGACGGGCCGCGCGCTCGCGACCCGTCACTCTGTGCCCGGCCGGCGCTGGGCGCCGCCCTCGCAGGTCACTCGAAGACGACGTCCTCGAGCCCGCTCGGCATCGGCCAGGTCACGCTCGCCGCGAGCTGCAAGTCTGCGAGCTCCGTCGAATCGATCGTCAGGGCGTAGGCGCCCGCGCCGAGGCGAAGCGTGGCGCGGCCGGCGGCGTCGGTCGTGAACCGCCGCGCCGACAGCTGCCTTGGGGCGCCGGAGATCGCGAGCGACCGCGTCGCCAACACCTCGGGCAGCGCGCCGTCGTTGCGCAGGAAGCGGAGGTCGCGCGCCTGTAGGTCGAGCTCGATCGGGGCGTCGAGCGCCTCACCGGGCGCGACCACAACGCCAGGGCGCCGCGCCAGCCAGCCGTCACCGCCGAACCAGAGGTCGTAGGTGCCTGGCTGCAGATGGAGCGTCCCGAGCGCGTCGGGCGCGGCGGTCAGCGTGCGCACGACCTCATCGTTGCCCTGCCGCATCACACACACGGTCACGGGGGAGGCCTCCAGCCCGTGGGCGCCGAGCTGAAGGACGATCGAGCCCAGCGCAGGCCCCGGATAGGGCGCGGCGACGTGGGTCACCTGGCCTTCGGAGGTCGTGACGAGCCCGAGCGGGTCGCCGTCGATCGCGCCCCCGAGCGGGCTGACGTTGCCTTTGCTTGTGCTCGCGCGTACGAGGAACAGCGACAGGGGCCCCGGGCGCAGCGCCCCCAAGGAGAACGACCCGTCGGCGCGGAGCTCCGCATAGGGTCGCCCGTACGGCGCGGGCTCGATCGTGGACCCGAACGCAGCGAGCACGGCGAACTCCGTCGCGTCCAGGGCCGGCGGGATGTCGACCTGACCCTCGATCTGTCCGCCCCGTGCAAGGGTGAGGTCCATGGGCGGAATCGGCGCGCCGGACGCAGCGTCGAACGGCGCCGACTCTGCGCGTGGGCCGAATGCATCGCCGACGACGACGAGCATCGGCCCTGTTCCGGTGACCGGAAGAGCGAACACTCCATTTTGATCGGTGAACGCGCGCTCGATCTCCCACCGGCCGAGCTCCGCCGAGGGACCCCAGCGAGGTAGGTCAAACACAGGGCTCGCCGGCGAGTCGCCCGTAGCAGCGGGACGAACGAGCTGGACGACGCGATGCGCCGCCGGGGTGCCGTCGGGGAATCGCACCGTCCCCGCCGCGGTCACCGCGCCCCCGAGGGTGAGCTCCACAGTGCGCGTCTCTCCCGCCGCAAGGCCGACGACTTTGGTCGAGGCCGTGCCTTCGGGGCAACGAACCAGCAGCGTGTAGTCGGCAGGGACGAGCCCCGCGAGCAGCCCGCCTTCGAGCGGCGCGCTCCCGTCGGCTGCGAGGAAGCGCTTGGGGCTCGTGAGCGCGCCGTCAAACGTCAGGTCGACCGCAAAGGTGTCGACCACGGCGCCGCTCGCGGTGTGTACGACGAAGCGCAGGGCGGCGCTCCCGCTGAGGGTCGCTGAGACGAGCGAGCGAGCGCTCACGTCCGAGCGCGCCCACGGCAGGAAGCGCGGATCGTCGATCTCGACACGATGGCCTGCGCCGTGGACGTTGTCGAACCGGTACGTGTTCGCCCGCCCCTGGGCCTTGTTCGGGTGGCGCCGCGAGCCATCGGGCGCGATGAGCGCGATGTGCTCGCGCCCGGGCGCTGGCACGGAGTGGTAAGGCGAGGTCGACACCGAGACGACGACGCTTTGGGCGTACTCGTCCATGGACGTCAACGTGACGTCTCGCACCGTCGTCTCGCCAACGGCGACCGTGACCGTCGTCGCCTCGGACCACCCGAACAGCTTGTCGTACACCTTCAGCCGCGCGGCCCCTGCCGGGAAGCGATCGAAGTGGAACCGCGCGTCGGCTTCCTCGGTCACCATGAACGCGCTCGCGCCCTGCAGGCCGAGGTCGATCTCAGCGACGACCTCGTCGCAGTACACCGCCCAACGACGCCCGACCAGGGGCGCGCCGTTCGAGTCGACGAGGCGCCCGGTGAGCGCGCCCGCGGCCCGCAGGACGTGTGTCCCGCAGTCCTTGGTCTCTTGCGGGTCGATGCGTTCCCAGCGCCAACTGGCGGGCACGAAGCCCGGCGCGTCGACGGTGAACGTGTACTGGTACGCGCGGGGCGATTCGAAGCTGAGCTGGACCCGACCCTCGGAGTCGAGCGCGCCGGAGAGGTTCGACCAGCCCTCGGGCAGGCCGTACCGTGCCACCATCTCGGCGTTCGATGCGAACCCTTCCAGGGTCCATGTCGCGCCCGCTGCGGGTGCGCCGTTGGGCAGCAAGAACCGGCCGGCGACGCCGGCGCCCTGCGCCTCGGATGCAAGCGTGACCGTCGCCGGCGTCGGCTCGAGCGAGGCCCCTTCGAGCCGCGCCACGGCGCTGCCAGCAGGGAGCGTCATCGGTTGCGTCGCGCGACCCGGGGTCGCGGGTCCGGTCACGGGCGAGGGCAGGGAAGGCAGTGTGTGGGGCGCGTGCGGCTGCGAGAGCCACAAGAGCCCAGAGGCCGTGGCGACGATGGCAAGCGTCGATGCAGTGAGCATTGGGATTCCTCCTGAGGTGAGCGCGGCGAGACCGAGCGGTCGCGCCAGCGGAAGCAAGGTCATGGCCCACGCACGGCGGTCGCCGTCGTAGGCTTGGTCGAGTTGTTGGCGTAGCCGCGCCAGTCCGGCATGAACGCGCCCGCTCAGCGTGGACGAAGAGCACCCCATCCGACGGGCCGCTTCGCGCACGGAGACTCCCGTGACGAAGCGCAGGTAGAGGGCTGTTCGATACGGCTCGTCGAGGGCCATAAGCGCTTGGGCCACGCGTTGGCGGAGCTGGAGCTGCTCGACGACCTCGTCGGCGGGCGGCGAGGCGTCGGCACGGGCGACCGCTTGCTCGCGCGCCTCACGCCTCGCGGAGCTCCGGAACAGCGCGCGCCGCTTGTTCTGGACGACGCCGCGGAGCCAGGGCCGCGCTTCAGCGCCGGTTCGCCCTTTCTCGAGCCCTGCCACCCAAGCGTCCTGGGCGAGGTCTTCGGCCAACTGCGGATCACGGACGAGGCCCCGCGCGACGCGCCGGATCCAGTCGTCTTGAAGGGCGAGGGCGTTTGGATCGATCTGGGTCATGGTGGGTGAGCGCCGGAGCCCGAGCGCGGTACGTCCCAAGTGTCCGTGCTCCAGATTCGTTCGACAGAAACTCGAGGTTTCGACGTCAGGACCCGGCTTCGCCTGCGCCTGCGGCTGCCGCTGTGAGCGAAGAGGGGCGAGGGCGGGACGAAGCGCCTCGCGCACAGAGACGCGGCGGGCGGCAGCAGCAACGGGGTCGCCCGCGCGCCGCACACCCCCGCGGGTGGGACCATGTTGCCGGTCGTGGTCCGGGGTGGCGTCGCCGTTGCAGCAGGGAGAATTCTGAGAACTGCGGTGACGGTCGGGCCGCCGCGCGGATGACCAAGGGCATGACCAACATCAAGACCCTCGTCGACGCCTTCGAGGTCCAGGACCTTGAAGACGGCTCCATGATCCGTGTCAGCGTTGAGCATTGCACGGAGGTGGGCAACGCCGGCGCGCCGGGCCTGCAGGTGCTCTACATGGGCCAGATCGTCTGCTTCGAGCCCCTGATGGCAGCGAAGCTCGCGTACCAGGCACGCAAAGCAGGCGAGACCGAGCGCTGGCTCGAGGATCGCTCGTGGGCCGTGCACGACGACCAATACGTGAAGCTGTTCCTCGTCATCGAGCCCGAGCCCACGGTCCGCGTCGAGGTGAAGACACGCTCGCGGTCGAAGCCGGTCATCAAGACCTACGCGCTGCCGTTCTCGCTCGACGAGGAGTAGTCGCGGATCCCGCCAGGCGCACCAGGCCCTCCGACCGCGGGCGACCTCCTCCCTTGACGGCTGCGGACGGTCACGGCGCTTCGCCTCGACGACGATGTGGCGCCAGACCTCGAACGTCAGCAGCATCCACAGCCGGATCCATAGCGCGCGTCGCTGCGTCCGCTGCGGTACTCCAGCAGCTTTGCACGGCGTTCCGGGTCGAAGATCCCGCGCGGCGGACCTCGCGGCGCCCGAGGACCTGCGCGTACCGCTGCAGCTCGCCCTGGAAACCAGCAGTGGACGAGGACCCGCATGCCGCTCTTCGGTCGCTCGAGGATGGAGCGCGGAGGTCGCCCTCGTAGGCGCGCTTCAGCACCACCTTCTCGATGCCGCGCGCGACCTTCGAGGTCGAGGGCATGCGAAGGACAGCTGCGCGACGCGCTCGTCGAACAGCGGCGCAAGCGGCGTGATCCCGGCGGCGCCTGCATGCGCTCGACCCTGGGGAGATCGCGCGCGCCCTTCAGGCGTTGGTTCGTCAGCATCAACCGGTCGAGGAACGCGGCGGGGTGCGCGCTCGAAGTACGGCGTCAAGAGCGCCTCGAGGTCGCGCGCTGGCTCGATCGCGGCGCGCCAGTCCGGCGCGAGAGCCAGTCGAGCGCCGAATACGCCCGCCGGTACGAGCGCCAGGTACGCGTTCACGCCAGCCTGGCGCGCGATCGATGCGCCGTACCAATGGTGCAGCATCATCGAGAGGTTCTTCGGTCCGCCGAAGAGCGGTCGCCCCCCTCGCCGTTGAAGAGCCAATTGACGTCGCTGCCGAGCCGTTCTGCGACCTCGAAGTTCGGGACCGTCACCGGTCCCGATCGGGTCGTCGAGGTGCCGAACGATGCGCCGCAGCCGCGCGAGGAAGTCGTGCGGTTCGATGCAGAGCTTCGGTGTGGTCGGTGCCGCACCGCTCGGCGACCGCCCGCGCGTGCGCGAGCTCGTTCGGGTACTGGGCGCCGAATTGGCGCAAACGTCCTGACGCGGCCTGGGAGCTGTCGCGCGAGCCTCCGCCACGACGACGCTGGAGTCGATGCCGCCGGAGAGGGTCGCCGCGCTCGGATCGTCCAGAGAGCTCGATCCTTTCCGCGACCGTTGCAGCGTGCGCCTCGCGGAAGCGCCCGCGCTCCACGTGTTCGGGCGCCTCTTCGCGCGCGGCGCTCGCGGCCTTCGTCGAACCAGCGCGTGCGCGCAACTTCGTGACCGCCTTCGAAGGTGATGAGAGTGCCGGGCTCGAGCTCGTCGAGCCCTCCAGCATGGTCTCCTCGCCCGGCGCGTAGCTGAACGTCAAGTATCGCGCGACCGCCCGTGGCGTTACGCGGCGCGAGAAGCCCGGCAGGGACCAGAGCGCCTTGGGCTCGGAAGCGAACACGATCCGCCCGCCGAGGCGCGCCCAATAGAGCGAGCGTAAGCCGAGGCCATCGCGTCAGGTGCAGCTGGCCGTCGCGCGCAAACGCGAGCGCGGTGCCACGCAGCCCCGCCAGCGCCCCGGCGCCCTGATGGGCCAAGAGCCGCCAGCGCTGCAACGCTGTGGACCTGCTGACTCTGCTCTCAGCGCGCTGGCCGTCTGCGCGTTGGGCGCGCGCGACGAGGTCGCGACGATCGAGCGCGGCCCGCGAGCGCGACGTCGCAGGCGGCTGGCTCGTGCAGTGGCCGCTGGACGGGAGCGCGGTCGCGCTCGTGCGACGCGGCACGTCGGTCGCGACCCCCGCGCCGATGCGCGCGTCCTCGGATGGGCCGCGCAGCGTCAGGAACCCGAGCGTCGCGTGGGCTCGGGCGACCGTGCGCGGCTCGCCGCGGCCCCGGTGCGTGAGGGCGCGGCCCAGGCGCAGCGCGAGGGGGCCATCGGGGGGGCCAGTGAATCCGAAGAGCGCGCCCAAACGTCGGTGGCAAGTGGCGATCAGCCGAAGCTGGACCCGGACTGCGCCTGTGCCTGCTTCTGGGCCTCTTCCTCGAGGAGGTCGGTCAGCGTGAGCGAACCAACGACCGCGGCGCCTACGCCGAGCGAGAGCTGGGAGTACCCGAGCGCGTCGACCGGCAGCTCGTTCTTGCGCAGCTCCGGCCGAATGGCGCGCAAGCGCTCGAGCTTCGCTACGTCGTCTGGGCGAATGCCGAGGTCGACGACCTGGCGGTCCCCGAGCGGCAGCAGGCCGCTGGCGCGCAGATCGGCCTCCATCGCGAGCCCTGCTGCGTCTGCGTCGTGCAGCAGGAACACCGGGAGGTCGGGTGACTCGCGCAGCATCGCTGCGCGACCGGCAAGAGGTAGCGCGGGTAGCCCGTCATCGAAAGGACGAGCGCCCGTTGCTCGGTGTGCCAATCGTTCATCACGAACATGTCGACGAGCAGGTCGCGCTGCACGACGAGCACTCGCTCGACGCCGTAGTCGTGGAGGTCCGCCTCAGAATACTGCTCGGCTTCATGCAGCCGCGGGGCCGAGAGCAACATGGGGATCGGGCCGCGGCGCTTCTGCCAAAGATCGACCGCTGCGTCGAAGTCGGGCCGAGACGGCGGCGTGGGGCGAGAGGTCGCGCGGACGACGAGGCCGGCGAAGAGCGCTGCCGCGCCGCATGCGATCGTGAGCGGGAGGCGCGGCGCGCCTCGGATGAAGCCCGACCACAGCACAGCGAGCGCCAGCCCGCTGGCGACGAGGCAGACGATCCCGGTTCTTCGGGTCCGTCGGGCCGCTTCAAAGCCGCGCTTGGCGAGCGCCAGGTAGAGCTGCTCGCGCGTGAACCACGCGGTCTCTCGTGCGTTCGCCCTGCTGATGACCGCCTCGAACGCGCGATCCGAGAGCTTCAGCCCTTGCTTCGGGTCGAAGACGAAGTCATAGCTGCACTGCTTGCAGCGCATCCCGACCTTGCGCTGCTGCTTATGGCTGCACTTGGGGCACTTCATCGGACGCGGGCTCCGCTGGCATCGATCCAAGTGCGATTGAGCATCGGGTGGTCCTCGTGAGAGGGACCGCAGTCGCTGTCGGGATGCCAGGCGAGCACGCGTAGCGCCTCTCCGGCGGTGTGAAAGGAGTGCCTGCCTCCAGCGCGGATCACAAAATCGAGGCCAGGTTCGAGCGCAATCTTGCCCCCTGGGGTCTCACAGGTCCCTGTGCCGGACAGGATCGTTCCGACGCGGATCGAAGGGTGGACGTGCTGTGTTTGGTGGGTCCCAGGCGGGATGTGCAGGAGGTTCAAGCACGGATCGCCCAACACGACCGGTGGAATGAGCAGCGAGTCCGTGCACCCGTCGATGTAGCGCAAGCGACCGCGCTCTTCCACCGGACCACCGACGAGGAAGCGCCCCGGAACTCGAGCCGCGTGATGACGAGCCCGCGCCCGGCGCCGCCGCACACGATGCGGCCGTGCGCAGGGAGCGCGGCGTACATGCCCTCCGCGAGCGGAAAGCGCCCGAGCTCACACTCGAGCGCCGCGCTGCCAGCAGCGCACAGACGAAGGTGTGCCCTCGTCGGGCAGGGCGAGGTCTTGACCGCGCCAGGCACGGACCCGAGTGGGGAGCGCGTCGTCCGCGAGGTCTGCGATCACACCATGCCGCGCGGCGAGAGCGATGAACGCTGTTTGCGAGGTCGTCGTCATGGGGGGTGCGCCAGTGAACGCGGCAGCGGGTGTTACCACGCCGGGGACGCAGGGGCAACCGCTGGGGGCGCGAAGCCGATGTCGGACCGCCGGGGAGCTTGGGGCGGTCATTTGAACCGCGCGGCCTCGAGAGAGGTGCGATGGCGGCGCGTGGAGTTGAGCGACTGCGCGCGGTCCGCAGCGTGGCTGTGGCTTTTTGACGGCACGCGCCAACGGTTGTTCCTCCGCGGGCAACCCACTGTCGACGCGAAGTGCACAAATTCGCGCCGGGCGTGCGCGCGTCAGACCCCGGAGCACGCCATGATCCAGGCCGCCAGCCATGTTCCTCGTTGAATGAGCCGCAGCGCCGCTTCGACTCCGTACCGACGCCGATCGCCCCGAAGCTCGCCACCCACGCGCTGCTGCTCGCGCGCGTCTTGCTGCGTCGACAAGCGTTGGGTGAACCGCTCCGAAGCCGCATCGCGCAGCGCGCCTATGGCGCCCCGATCGAGCACGATAAGGTAGAGCGCGCGCTGCTGACCGATGTCCTGCGCATCCGACGCGGGCACCTCGGCGCACGCGAGCTTCGAAGAGGTCATCCGCAGCGGCGTCCCTACAGTGCTCGAGGGCGCCGGCCTCGATGCGCCGGCGATCGCGCGCTGGACGCCGCGCTTTTTCGCGGAGCGCTTCGGCGACACGCCAATCCCGTTGTTCCCTGAACACTCGGCGTCCGGCACGCTGCCGCTGCGTGACTGCATTCGCCACATCGAGGACGGAGACAAACCGGAGATCCAGGTCAACAACGTGTGCGATCTCTTGACGGCGCCGCACGGCTTGCTGCGCGAGCTGCCCGTCGCCAGGCTGCGAGGGCAGGTGCGGTCGGTGCGGTATCACGGGGCGAACCTCTTCATCTGCGGCGCAGGCAACGGCTCGAAGTACCACTGCGCAAACGAGCTGAACTTCTTCTTCCAGGTCTACGGCGAGAAGGAGTGGTTCTTCGTGCACCCAAAGTACACGCCGCAGATGGACCCGCACTTCACGCAGCCGCGGTGCAATTACTTCGGCTCCGGCGTCGCGTGGGGCGAGCAGCCGCGCGGTGTCCCGATCGGGCGCGCCCTCTTGCGGCCCGGTGACATCCTGGTGAACCCGCCTTGGTGGTGGCACTGGGTGCGCAACCGTACGACGACGATCGGCGTGGCGACGCGCTGGTATTCGTGGCGCCATCGCTGCGGGACAGACAACGTCTACTTCTCCCTGCTTCAATGGCTGTTCCCGCACCAATGGCGCCTGATGTGGAGCGACTACGTACGCGGCGGGTGCCTCGATGACCGGAAGTGGGTCCACCGCTGAGGTCCTGGCGTATCAAGGCGGACCGGCAGCGTGCCCGTGGGAGCGGACCATTCCGATGCGCTCGAAGGGGCGATCTCGCGGCTGGACTGCGCCGAGGGTCGCGCGCCGCGCGGCCCCCTGACCGCCGTCGGGGCTCAGGGCCACTGCAGCGGCCGCCGTCCCGGCGCAGAATGTCGCGGTCCGGCGGAATGCCCGGGCTATCTTCGCGGGGCGACATCCGCTTCGCCGCGGCGGGCGAATCCCTCCCGTGAACGACCCGCACCAGCGCCTCATCCTTGTCACAGGGGCCACCGGCTATATCGGCGGCCGGCTCGTACCGAGGCTCCTGGACGCGGGCTTCCGCGTGCGCTGCGCCGTCCGTTCGCCCCGCAAGCTCGAGTCTCGCTGGTGGATCGACCACCCGAACGTCGAGGTCGTCAGCGCGGACCTCGGCGACGCAGCGGCGATCGAGGCCGCTGCGCGAGGATGCGACGCTGCGTATTACCTCGTGCACTCGATGGAGGCCGTCGGCCGCTCGTACCGCGAGGTCGACCGGCGGCTCGCGCGGAACTTTGTCGCCGCCGTCGAGGGCGCGGGCGTCGCGCGGGTCCTCTACCTCGGCGGGCTGGGCGAGACGGGGGAGGACCTGTCGAAGCACTTGTCGTCGCGGCGCGAGGTCGAGGAGATCCTCGCAGCGAGCCGCGTCCCCGTGACGACCTTTCGCGCCGCGATGATCATCGGCTCGGGCTCGGCGTCGTTCGAGATCTTGCGCTACCTCGTCGAGCGCCTGCCGATCATGATCACGCCGAAGTGGGTCGCGACCCGCTGCCAGCCGATCGCTGTGCGGAACGTGCTCCGCTACTTGATCGACGCGCTCGACGTGCCCGAAACGGCTGGTCGCACGCTCGACATCGGGGGCCCCGATATCGTGACCTATCGCGACCTAATGAACGCGATGGCCAATGCGCGCGGCCTGCCGCGACGACGTGTGCTGGCGGTGCCGCTGCTGACGCCGCGCTTGAGCTCGGCCTGGATCCACCTCGTCACGCCGATCAGCCACCGCATGGCGCGCCCGCTGGCCGAGGGGTTGCGCAATGAGGTCATCTGCCGCGAGAGCGACGCGCTACAGCTGATGCCGCAGGCGTTGCTGACGGTGAAAGAGTCCATCGAGGCGGCCCTCGCGCGCATCGACGAGCAGGACGTCGAGACCTCGTGGAGCGCCGCCGGGCCGATCCCAGGCGACCCCGATTGGGCAGGCGGCGAGGTGTTCCGCGACGCCTGGACCTGCAGCGTGGCGTCGTCCGCCGAGGAGGCGTTTCGCGCGATCTGCAAGGTCGGCGGCGGCCATGGGTACTATGCGCTGGACTGGCTCTGGCACGTGCGCGGATGGATCGACCGTGTCGTGGGTGGACCCGGCCTGCGGCGGGGCCGCCGCGATCCGGAGAACGTCGCCTACGGCGAAGCGCTCGACTTCTGGCGCGTGACTGATATCGAAGCGCCGACGCAGCTAGCCCTGCGCGCAGAGATGAAGGTGCCAGGCGAGGCGCTGCTCGAGTTCCATGTCGAGCCCGCCCCAGCGAGCCAGCCTGTAGAGGCCTCCGAGCAGGCCGATGCCGGCGACGAAGCAGCGGCCAGCCTCTCAGCCGCGCAGGCTGCGTCGGCTGCGCACGCCACAAGCGCTGTGCGCATCGTCATGACCGCGTCGTTCATCCCGCGCGGCCTGTTCGGCCTCGTGTACTGGTACGCGGTCCTCCCGCTGCACGGGTGGGTCTTCCGCGGGATGCTGCGCGGCATCCGCCGGCGGGCCGAGCGGGCCGCCCACGACGGCGGGCGGCCGGGCGCCTGGCGCGATCCCAAGGTCCGCGCCGTCCACCCGGAGCGGCGCTGGCGTCGGTGGACACCCGGTACGGCGCTCGCGCGCGCGAAGGCATGACTACTCGGTCCGCGCTCGCAGCAGCACACGCGCGCCCTCGCTTCGGGCGAGGGCTCTGACCTCGCTCGAGCGTCGGCGCTCGTCGGGGGTGTGGCCTGCCACAGGGCACTCGCGCGCCGCCGCTCCGGCGAACGAGTGCACGAGCCGCGGCGCGTCGCCATCGAAGAAGATCAACCGCTGGAGGTAGTTGTCAAAGTCCGGGCCGACCTCGAGCAAGTACGGCCGTCCCTCCTCGAGCGCTCCCTTGGCCAGCAAGAGCGGCACATCTCTGCCGACCGAGACCCAGTTCTGCTTGGCCAGGAGCCGCCTCGGCGTCGCCGAAGCGAGGTAGGGCGCGTCGCTCGAGTCGACCTCGTACAGCCGCACCATGAGCAGTTGATCCGGCGAGAGCCACTCGAGGTGAAGCGTGAAGACCGTCACCTCTGCCGGTACGACGATGTCAAGGTCGAGGTCCGCGCTCGCAGGGACTCGGAACATCTGATCCGGCCCGAGGGCGGGGGCGTCGTATGCCTTCGATGTCTGAGGGCGCAGGACAAGGACCCCCTCGCTCAAGCCGTCAATTTCGAACCGGCCCTCTCCGTCGACCGAGACCCGACGATCGGGCTCCATCCAGTGCGGGAAGTCGAAGTCCGTCAGCTCGAGCGAACGCTCCATCGAATACGCGATGGCGGTCCCGGGCGCGATGGGTTGCCCGGACTCCAGCACGACACGGCCACGGACCACAGACGCGCGCTCGAGCGTGAGCGTCCGCGTCCCATCACGTTGGAGCGGCAGCCCTTCGATCTCTTCGAGCGTCCAGTGCCCGATGGCGGCGCCGTCCGCTTGGACGAAGAGGTGGTCGTCGGCAGCTCGCGCCTGCGTCGCTTCCGTGACGATGACCGGCAAGGACACCAAGCCGTCGTCGTCCGAGCGCGAGAGCTCGGCGATGCCTTGGTGCTTACCCCTGAGCGCCAACCTCGCGCCGCGAATGGGCGCGCCCGACTCCGCGTGTACGACCTTCAAGCGCCAGGTCTGCGCTGGATAGAGGAAGAGCTCTACGGTCGAGGGCGCGACGCCTTTCCAATCCAGCGGGAAGGGCGGGGTCGCCTGCGTGCCGAAGCCTTCCGCGGTGACGGTCACGCGGGCGTGCGGCGCCTGACTCAAGGAGGCCGGACCGCCGCCGGCAAGGGCGATGTCGAAGCGCCCGTCCACCACGACGCGCTCACTCTTGATCTCTTCCACGGCGAAGCTGCCGCCGACCAGGCCCTCGAGCACGGCGTCGACGCGCTCGGGGAGCCCCCAACCATCGAGCGTTCGCAGTTGGACACGCACTTCGAGCGCGCTCGGGTCGTTGACGGCGGGCGTGGGCTCCGCCTCGACAGGCGCGGGATTGGAGCCTGCCTCGACCGAAGCGTATGCGTCGAGCGCGCCAGTCGCGACGCGCGTGACTGGCGCCGCGAGCGGGGCGTGTGCGCCCGCCCCCGTATCGCCTTGCGCCGCGGTCGGCGAGGGGGCTTGTGCCTGGAGCGGCGCGACCGGCGCCGGCCCTGGGGCCGCGAGGACGCTGCGCAGGGCCAGCGCGCACGCGCCGATCGCCGCAGCGGCGGCGCCAGCCTTCAAGCTCGTCGCGCCGAGGCCGGTCCGCGTCGTTCCCTCGGCCGCGACCACACCGCGCCGCATCGAAGCAGGGAGCGCCGCGACGATGGCGGCCAAGCCGCCCCCTTCCTTGTCGGCCTCGAGCCTCCGCCGCAACATCGCTACACCTTCGCGCAGGTGCCGCCGAACGGTGTCCTGCTTCAGGTCGAGCGCGTTCGCGATCTTCCTCGTCGAGAGCCCTTCTTGAAAGCGCATCAGGAGCGCGCGCCGGTGCGGATCTGCGAGCTGTACGAGCTCGCCCCAGATCCGCAGCTGGCCCTCGCGGCGCGCCAGGAGTTCATCGACCGCGGGGAGGCTGTCTTCCCGGGCCGACTCATGCTCCCGGGCGCGGCGGCGCGCGGAGCCGCGCCAGTGCATCAAGAGGAAGCGCCGAACGCCCTTAGCCAGCGCTTGACGTGAAGGCGGGTCAACGCCCGCTCGGGAGGCCGTCATCCAGGCCTCTTGGCACGCGTCGTCCGCCAGCCCGGGGTCCGCGACGAGCCGCGCCGCGAGGCGCCCGAGCCACTGCATGTCCTCGATGAGATGGTCGCCGAACGGATCGTCGGCTGCTGGTTGGCTGCAGGTGTTCATGTTCCCCCAACTGCCGCCCGATCGGGAGGCGCGGACGGGAAGGGCGATTTCTTCGTCGGTCGGTGATCGGCCCGCCGATCCATTCGACGACGGGACGGCGCCCGTCGCTCTCCGCGGTCACTGTCCGCGCGGCGCCGCCGCAGGCGACGCTTCGGCGAGCCGCGCCGCGAGCGCGCTCGCGATCTCCGGCGACTGTCGCGCGAGGTCGTGCTCTTCCAGCGGGTCGGCGACAACGTTGAAGAGCTGCAGCGTCGTGCCGTCCTTGCGGCGTTCGGTGATGTACTTCCACGGCGCGCGCAAAATGGCGCGCCGCTCGACGTTGGCATGGTCGACCGCGAACAGCAGGTCACGCTCCGGCGTCGCGAGGCCGGCTTGGAGCGCCGGCAGAACGTCGATGCCGTCGACATCGCTGCGACGCGCGAGGCCAGCGAGGGCCTCGAGGCTCGGCGCGAGGTCGACCGTGGCGACAAACGCCGGGGACGCACCGGGCGACAGGTGTCCTGGCCAGCGCAGCAGGGCCGGGACGCGCAAGCCGCCCTCGTAGCACGTGTACTTGCCGCCTGCCAGCGGCGCGTTGCTCCCGCCGAACTTCGGGTTGGCGCCGTTGTCGGACAAGAACCAAAGCAGCGTGTTCTGCGCCAGGCCGCTCGCGTCCAGCGCGTCGAGCACGTCCCCGATCCGCGTGTCCATGCGCTCGACCATGGCGGCATAGACGGCGCGGGCGTCGCTGCCTGGGGCGGCGCCAGGTGGCGCCTGCAACGGCGGATGCGGCGCGTTGAAGCTCACCACGAGGAACAGCGGCGCGCTGGGGTCGTGCGCGTGGATGACGCGCACGGCTTCGGCCGCGATGAGGTCCGTCGCATAGCCGGGCTCGTCGAGCGGCGCGCCGTTGCGATGCCAGTCCGTGACGCCGTCGACCTCGTGGGTGGTGTAGTCGACCCAGCCGCGCAGGAGCCCATAGCTCGCTTGAAAGCCGCGCGCGTTGGGTCGCTGCTCCGGTCGCGCGTGCCCAAGGTGCCACTTTCCGACGAGCGCAGCGCGGTAGCCGGCCTCGGCGAGCCGCTCGGCGACGGTCGTCTCGTCGGTCGACAAGCCGGCGTCGTCATCCGGCTTGATGTTGCGCAGCATCCCGAGCCGCAGCGCGTGCTTGCCGGTCATCAGTTGCGCGCGCGAAGGCGAACACATGGGCGCCGCGTAGAAGCGGTCGAGCCGCAGCGACTCATTCGCGAGCGCGTCGAGCCGCGGCGTGTCGAGGTCGCCTCCGCAGTAGCCGAGGTCGCCCTGCCCGACGTCGTCGACGACGATCACAACGACATGCGGACGATCGGCGGGTCGGACCGCGGCGGGGCCGCACCCTAGGGCGAGCAGCAAGAAGCAGGCGGCGCGACGCATGTGCACCGCGCCATGCTACTCCGCTCAGCCCCGGCTGCGCGCGTGGCTCAGCCCTGGAGGTCGCAGCGCGCGAAGTGGCGGCGCAGGAGCGGCGCGTGCGCGCTCCAGCCCGCGGCGAGGACCACAGCGTAGGCCGCGATCCAGGGCGCGGTGACCGGGCGCCCGCTCTTGTGCGCCCAGAGGTCCCACGTGACGCAGACCAGCACGACAGGCAGGGCGAGCCCCGCGAAGCCGAGGCCCCATGTGCGCCAACCCTGCTGCTTCCGGAGCTGCCGCGTCAGCGCGAGCCAGAGCACTTGCACCCAAGGGGCGGTGGCGAGCCCCACGAGCGCCACCCACGCGAACGTCGGCAGGGCGCGCTGCCAGGCGATATCGAGGGTCGCGAGGAGCGCGACACTCGCGACGCCGCCGAGGGCGAGCTGCACGACGCACACGAGCAGAGAGGCCCGGCGCGTGATCGCCACGCAGAGGTCGGCGCGGTCGCGGCGCGAGATGGGATAGAGCCATTGGCCGAGCAAGGGAGCGCCGGCGAAGGCCGCCACGATGGCCGAAGCGGCCCAGGTCACGAGCACGACCGTGCTGGATGCGCTCCAACCGAGGCGCGTGCTCGCTTCGATCGGGCCCACGACGGCTTCGGCGACCGTTGCAATGAGGTCCTTGAAGCCAGGCCCGCCGGCGCCGAGCCCCTGGCTCACCGGCGTGACCATCGACACCGCGAAGCAGACCGCCACGAACTGCGCGGTCCCGGCCGGGGCGAGGATCGAGTTCTGCGTCGAGCGGTGCTCGAAGAGATGGGCGGCGAGCCAGCCGCGCCGGCCCGCGACTCGCTCGGGCGGAGCCACCTGCGCCCTCCCGTGCACGACCGAGCGCTTTGCGCTGCGACGCGCGCTCTGGCTCCCAAGCGGCTGCAACCAAGTCACGCCCGGCTCCAGGTTCACGCCCGGCCGGAGGAGCCGTCGGAGCTCGAGCTGGACCGCTGCGGCGCAGCCGGCGATGAGCGCGATCGTGACGAGCGGATGCGCCGCAACGTGGCAGAGCGGGTCAGCGAGCACCGGGAACGCCAACGCGGCGATCCACGCCAGCCCCTTGCGTGCGCGCCCGGGGAACAGCACACCGAGCGCGAAGCCCAGCGCTGCTGGCCCGAGGGCGGTGACCATCGAGAGCTCGGCTCGGAACTGCACGGCACAGGCCGCGACGAGCGCACAGGTCACCAGGGCCAGCGCGCCGAGCGCCGCGAGCAGGCGCCCATGGAGGGCAGGCAAGAGCCGCAGGCTCGGGCGGCGCGCTAGCTGCTGGATCGCGTCACCCGCCAGCAAGCCGACGACCGATGGCAGCATCACCAGCGCGCTCGCTGCGACGAGCGGCGCGAACATCGGGTCGCCCGGCGCGGGCGTCACGCGGCTGAACTGGATCATCGCGCCGATCCAGCCGACGAAGCCGGCCAGCGCCGTGAGGCCGATCGCGGGCAGGACGAGGCGGCGGCTCCAGACGAGGCGCCAGACCGGAGCTGCGACCTCTTGGACGGAGAGTCGCGCGTTCATCGTGGCTCCTTCTGCGCGCCGTCCGCGCTGGAGATGAGCGGGAAGATCCGCTCGAGGTCCAGGCTGCGACGCTCGACGGTCACGCCGTGGCGCGCGCGGAACGCCATGAGCTCGTCGTTGCCTGCGCGCACGGCGAGCCGCGCGTAGCGTCCGTTGCCGTCGCGCGTGAGCACGAAAGGCTCCGCGAACTGCGCGGGCAGCTCGCGCTCGGGGCTCGTCACGATCCACTCGGCGTAGCCCTCTTTCAGGTCGTCGATGGAGGCGTCGGCCGTCACGCGCCCTGCGTCGAGGCAGAGGACACGGTCGACGACCTTCTCGACGTCGTGCAGCACGTGGGACGAGATCACGAGCGTCGCGCCGTCCTGGATCACGCGCTCCATGCAGAGGTCGAGCACGACCTGCCGCATCGTCGGGTCGACGCCAGACACCGGCTCGTCGAGCAGCAGCAGCTCAGGTCGATGCGCGAGGGCCAGCAGGACTGCCAGGCGCTGACGCATGCCCTTCGAGAGCTCCCCGACGACCTTCCTGGGCTCCAGCTCCAGCGCCTCGCGCAGCCGACGCTCGAGGTCCGCGTCCCAGCGCGGCTGCATCGCCGCCATATAGCGGACGTGCTGGTCGACGGTGAGCCAGTCGAGCAGCTCAGCTTCCTGGTCGGCGTAGCCGAGCCGCGAGAGCTCGTGCGCGCCGAGCGCCGCGACCGGGCGGCCGAGCGTCGTGCACGACCCGCCGTCGGGCAGCAGCAACCCGGTGACGATGCGTAGCAGGGTGGACTTGCCGCTGCCGTTGCGCCCGACGAGGCCGGTCGCCGTCCCGGCGGGCGCCGTCCAGCTGATGCCCGCCAGCGCGACGGTCTCGCCGAAGCGACGGGTGAGGTCGTGTGTTTCGATGGGGGAGTTCATGACGTGGGGCCTTCTGTTCTGGGCGCTTCCGCCGTTCTTTGCTCCTCCGCCTCCGTGAGCAGGCGCGCGTAGAGCGCGGCCGCCTCGTCGGGCGTAAACCCGAGCTGACGCGCTGCGGTCACCGCCGTCTCGAGGGCCCGCGCGAGCTCGGTCTCGCGGTCCGTCGCGACGCCCTCGCTCGGGCGCGCGGCGATGACGAGGGGCCGACCTGGGCGGCGCTCGAGCACGCCTTCGCGCTCGAGCTCCGAGTAGGCCTTCGACACGGTCATCGGGTTCAGGCCGTGTTCGGCGGCCAGGCCCCGGGTCGAGGGCAGCTCTGCGCCCGGCGTCAGGCCGCCGGAGGCGACCAGGTAGCGCACCTGGTCGACGATCTGGCGGTAGACGGGGGTGCCGGTGTGGCGGTCAAGGAGGAGGAGGAGCATAGGTGTATTAGTGACTATATACACCTATGCGCCAGCGGGCCAGGCCATGCCTCAGTTCTTCAGTAAGATCCGTCGTCTCAATTTGAGCCATGGCAGGCCGCGCCTCGTGCGGCCCCAGCGGGAGGTCCAACTTGCGTCCCTTTCCGAGAGGGTCGCTCTCATTTGGGGCGCCGCGCAGCAACCCGGGGGGATGGGAAGCACACTGAGGTGCACGACATCAAGGACGAGCTCGCTGTGACACGCTCGCGATGGAACGCTTGAGCTTCTTCGTCCTCGGCCCTGCCACGACCACCATGCGATCCAACACCGTTCGGCGCGAGCTCTCCGCGCGACCCCTCTCGATGCTCTTGATCTGGATCGGCGCGCTCGCGACGCCGCTCGCCGCACAGACGACGTGGCACGTCGCCCCCGGCGCGCCCGGCTCCGGCAACGGCTCTGTGGGGCTCCCATTCGCGAGCGTGCAGTCGGCCCTCGCAGTCGCGGCGGCGAGCGGCGACGAAGTCCGCGTCGCGCCAGGGCAATACGCAGAGCGCATCGACTTCCTGGGTAAGGCGGTGGTCGTCTTTGCTGCCGCAGGACCGAACACCGTCGAGCTCCTTGGCGACGGCACAGGGCCGATCGTGACGATGGTGAGCGCCGAGGGGCCAGGCGCGGTCCTGCGCGGCGTCGATGTCCTTGGCGGCGTGGGCGCGCCGACGCCCAGCGGCGCCACCGAAGGCGGCGGTGCGCGGCTCGTCGGCGCGTCCGCGCGGTTCGAGCGCTGCACGTTCCGCGGGAACGAGGCCACCCGCGGCGGCGGGGTGTACGCGCAAGGCGGCGCGCCGACGTTCGAGACCTGTTGGTTCGAACAGAACCGCGCTGGCGCCGGCGCGGGCCTCTACGCGACGGGGTGCACCCTGCTCCTCGTCAATTGCGTCATCACAGCGAACGATCGCCCCGCCGCGCTTGCGCTCAGCGGACCCACTGGTGTCGGCGTCTATCTCTCAGGTGCGCTCCCCGGCACGGAGCTGCGCGGCTGCGTCGTGCGCGGCAACACGAGCGCCCCGAGCCCCGCGCCGACGGGCGTCGGCCTCTACATCGAAGGGGCGGCGACGCTGCGCGACTCGACCGTCTCTGACAATCGCTCGGGTTCGGGCGGCTTCGGCGCGAACGAGTCGGGCGGCTACGGCATCGGCCTGCAGGCGGTCGGCCCGATCCTCGTCGAGGACTGTCTCTTCGAGAACAACGCGCGCGGCTTCGAGGGCGGCGCGATCCGCGGGACGGGCGTCGTCGCGCGTCGCTGCGAGTTCCGCTTCAACGCCGCAGGCTTCGGCGGCGCGGTCGAGGGCGGGCGCTACGAGGACTGCGTGTTCGAACGCAACAACGCCGGCTTCGACGGTGTCTTCTGGGCGGTGGGCGGCGCGGGACACGGCGCGACGCTCGTGCGCTGTCGGCTCGTGCGCAATCGGTGCGCGCCGCCGTTCGCGTCGTACGCGCTCGGCGGAGGCGCTGCGGGCGAATGCACGCTGACCGACTGCGAGCTGGTCGGCAATGACGGTGGACCGCGGGGCGGCGGGCTCTGGTCATCGAACGCGACGGGCTGTCTGCTCCGGGACAATGTCGCTGTGAGCGGCGGCGGCGCGTTCGACTCCGTCCTGACGGACTGCACGCTCACGGGCAACCGCGCGGCATCCACGGGAGGCGCTTGCGCAGGCTCCGGGACAGCCTTGACGCGCTGCATCGTCTTCGGAAATGCCGCGCCCGTCGCTGCCGCGCTCGAAGTCGGGACGGCCTCGTTCTGCTCGATCGCCAGGAACGTCGCGGGGCCGGGCTCCGGCGCGTTCGACGGCGGCGGGGGCCAGCTCCGCAACTCCATCGTGTGGGACAACGTCCCCGCGTCGTTCGGGACGGCGAGCGCGAACTACGCCGTCGCCTACTCGATCGTCGCGGGCGGTCACCCGGGCCTCGGCAACCTCGACGCGGACCCGCTGTTCCTCGGTCCGGCGTCAGGAGATCTACACCTCACGGCGGGCTCGCCAGCGATCGACGCCGCGGATCCGATGGCGCCGCTCGACGCGAACGGCTCGCGCGCGGACATGGGCGCGCTCCCCTTCGACCCTGCGTACGTCTTCTCGACGGGCGCGTATTGCGAGGGCAAGCTCAACTCGCTCGGGTGTCTCCCGGTGCTGTCCGCGACGGGCTCGCCGACGCTCTCGGGTCCGGACGACTTCGCGCTCGTTGCCGAGCAGCTCACGAGCCAGAGCTTCGCGCTCGCGACCGTCGGCACGGCCGCCACTGCGAGCCCCCTCGCCGGAGGGCTCGTGTGTGTGGGCGCGCTGCGCGCGCGCGTCGGGCCGCTCGGCACGGGCGGCCTGCCTGGCGCGCCGCCGAGCTGTGAAGGCCGTGTCTCGCTGCGCCTCGATCAGGTGTTGCTCGGGAGCCTCGGCGCCGGCACCCGCGGTTACGCGCAGGTGTTCTTCCGCGATGTCGCGCACCCGGACGGGACGGGCATGGCGATGACGCAGGGCCTCGAGTTCTTGGTGCAGTGAATCGCAGCGCCGAGGCAGACGGCGCTCGGCGTCGCGCTGCTTTGGGTCGCTTCGAATTGGATGGCGACGATCGTGGGCGCTCAACGCGCTGCGACGCGCGCGAGCCATGCGCTCAGCTGCTGCTCCGCGAGCGTCGTGCGCTCGCGCCCCGTTTCCGCGAGGCGCGGCTCCGCGTGCTTGCGTAGCACTGGGAAGCCGCCCAGCTCCGGCTCGGGGGTCTCCGTCGTGCGGTGGCACAGCGTGCACTGCGCGCGGTAGGTCGTGTGCTTCAGCGTGCCGTAGTCGCGGAACAGGTCCTGGTCGTCGTCGTTGACGATCCGGTAGGCGCTGCGCGCGTGGTGCCCCTCGCGGGCGCCCTCGACGAGCTCGCCATGCTCGCCGGGCCTGATGGGATCGACTTGTTCGCGCAGACCTTCACGCTCGAGCTGCAGCATCGAGAAGTCGACCCCGTCGCGGCTCGTCGTCGGGTTCTCGGCGGACAGCCCGGCGCGATTCGCGAGCGTCTGCAGGCGCAGATCAGCGACCAGGGCCGTGGCGCACGGAGCGCCGAGCTCGTCCACGGCGACGATGCCTTGCACCAAGAGCGCGCGCGTCCCTATGGGCACTTCGATGGCCTCGCCCGCGCGCGCGGCGTCGACGAGCGAAGCTGTCGCATCGAGACCCGCGGGGTGGGCGAGGTAGAGGCGCGACCACAGCAGCGTGCGCGAGGCATCGAAGAGCCGCGTCGACCGCCGCAGGACCTCGCGGAACTCGTTGTCGCGCGTGAGGTAGGCGCGCGCCGCGGCTGAGTCGAGCGTCGAGGCCGCGCTCGAGAGCGCGTCGGGCAGCGCGAGCAGCGCCTCGCGCGGCAACGCGCAGCGGCGCGCCGCTGCGAGGAGCGCCGGCACGAGCGCCAAGTCCTCGCCATCGTCTGCGAGGCGTTGGACGAGCCGGAGCAGGTCATGCTGGAACAGCACCGCCAGCGCGGGTCGCGCGCGCAACGCCGAGACGTCTGCGTCCGTCAAGGCGGCGAGGTCTGCGGCCAGGGCCGCGGCTTCACCCTCGTCGAAGCGCTCGCGCGGGAGCTGCCGGCCGTCGCCGCCGTAGAGGCGCGCATCGGCCGCCGTCCCGTCGCGCCACTGGAGCATCCAACGCGCCGCGAGCGGCTCGTTCGGCGCTTCGCTCGGCAGCGCAGCCCCGACGACGGCGGGCGCCAGCTCAGCCAGGAAAGCGCGCCGGAACACGCGGTTCAGGGGGTGCTCGGGGTCCGCGTGATAGGGCGCCCAGGTCGCGCCTGGAACCGGGAGGCCGGCGTGGGGCGCGCCGACCGGGTAGCGACGCTGCGCTCCCTCTGGTCCGAGGGTCGCTGTGAGACACAGAAGAGCGGCTGCGAGTTTCATCGGGCGCATCGTACGTCGACGGCCGGTGCGTCGTCCGACCGCTCGGACCTCGCAGTTTCGACCCAGCGCTCAGCGCGCGGCCGGCGTAATGGGGCCGAGCGATGCACCCCGATCCGGCTCCGACTGCTTTCGACATCGAGACCTTGGCTCGCGCGTTGCGCGCGGCTGAGCCCCTCGAGGGTGGTCTGCAGGATGGGCCGCCGCCCGGTGACGTGCTTGGGGCGTGGTACCGGGCGGAGTACGCGGGGGTCCACCGGCTCTGCCAGGGCTTCCTGGCGAGCCGCGCGGGCGCCGACGACGTCGCTCAGGACGCCATGCTGCACCTCGCCGACAAGCTCGAACAGTGGGACCCCGCGCGGCCCTACGCCGCGTGGCGCAACCGCGTCGTCCTGCACCTGTGTCGCGATCGCGAGCGCGCGGTCCGCCGTCGCGCTCAGCATGAGGGCGCGCTCGAGCCGCGTTCCGAGAGTGAGCTCGACCCCGCTGAGATCGCCGCTGCGAACGAGGCGACGGCGCTCGTCGATCAGAGCCTCGGCGTCTTACGCCCGCGCGAGCGCGAGGTCTTTGTGCTCATCGACCTCGAAGGCTTCACGGCCCAGGACGCAGCTGAGCAACTGGGGGTCGCCGCGTCCACTGTGCGGGCGGCGCTCGCGCTGGCGCGCCGGCGCCTCCGCGCGGCCCTCGCGCCACAGCTCGGAATGGTGGAGGACGTGTCATGAGCGAGCCGCCGATGGAGCCGGACGCGGAGCGTGAGGAGCAAGTCGTGTCCGACCTGCGCGCGCTCTGGTTGGCGCTGCCTGCGCCTGACGCCGCGGCAGGTGGCGTGCCGGCGGAGGCCCTCGCCGATTGTGACGCCGTGACACGCGCCGTCGTCGAGCGCGTTCAGGCGGCGTACCGTGCGCAGGTCGTCGCCGCGCCGGAGGTGCCCTTTGCGCTTCGCGTCGCGGATCGCGTGCGCCGTGCGCCGCGCCGTCGTGGGCTGCAGTTCGGGCGCCGCATCGCCGTCGCCGCGGCGCTGCTCGTCGGAGCATGGGCCGCGATGGAGCGGTTCGGCGCGCGGCAAGCGGACGTCGCGCCGCCCTCCGCCTCGCACGTCGCGGGTGCGCTGCCGGCAGCGCCGCGCGCAGTCGCGACCGAGCCCGTCGAGCATAGCCGCGCAGCGATCTTTGACGTGCCACGCGAGCAGCTACGGCAGCGCTTGGACGGCTTCGAGTACCGCTCCGGCGCAGTGCGCATTGTGCTCATTCAGCCCACCGAACCCGCCCTCGACGGGCGGCCCCGAACGGAACCGACAGGAGACTAAAGATGACGCGAACCACTCCCATGACCTCCGCATTCGCGCTGCTCGGCGCGCTGACGCTTGTGGCGCCGAGCATCGGGCAGGCTGCGGCACAGGCCGCGGCCTCCGCCCAGGAAGAAGTGACGCCGCTCACCGAGGCTGACATCGGCCTGACGCTTTTCCGACCGCAGTTCGTTGATGCGAAGATGCTCATGCGCAGTGCGATCGAGCTGTCTGAGCCAAGCGTTCACTACCTATGGGTGAACCCAGCTACGCTGCTCGGCGAGCTCCGCCGCCGTGATCGTTATGTCCTCATCGCTGATTGCATCGGGATTCAAGGCGACGAGCCGAGCAGAGAGACTGCGGCGAAGTTCCTGACCGAGCTCGATCGATTCCTTGGAGGCGACGTCAGCGGGGCCGATCAAGCGGTCGACGAATCAGCGCGCATTGCGTTCGCGCCCGCTGGCTCAGGCGCCCGGAACGCCGCTGCGGAGCGCGCGAACCGGATCGCACGCAGTGAGCCGCAGACCCGCACCGTACGCCTGAGGTCTGTCACCGTGGACAGCGCCCTCGCCCTCCTCGACGCGATGGCCGCAACCGTCGAGCGCCAGGTCGTGCGCGAGAACGGGACGATCATCCTGCGAGGCACGGTGGAGTCGGTCGGACGCGCGGAAGCGCTCCTGCGAGAGGTGGATCGCCCTTCGCCTCAGATGACGCTTCACATCTCGCTCGTGCAAGCGGCAGAGAGCGGAGCAGGCGATGTCGACGCAGAGCTGGCGCAGGCGCTCGGCGGGCTGATGCCGGGCAAGCAGTTTCGCGAGGTCGGGCGCTTCATGACGCGCGCGTCCGTCTCTGGCGCGACACCGCTGGAGCTCTCGAGCACCCTTGCGACCGCGGCCGGCATGCCGCCCCCGCGCTTTGAGTTCAAGGCGGGCTCGCGCGCCTGGGACGCTGATGCGCGCGTGTTGACCCTCGGTCGAGCCGAGCTCCGCATCGATACCCCCTTCGTTCAGTCGAGCGCGACGGCCGGCGCGGGAGGCAATGCGGCGACCGTGCAGCA
>JAWKUK010000033.1:0-48128 GCA_041398605.1 Planctomycetota bacterium | reverse complement strand
TCGCCCTTAATTCAAGAGCCACCCTTGTTTTCAAAGATCACCGCTGCGAGTCGCCCCGAGGAGCTCGTTCCGGGTCGACCAAAGTCGTCCTGAAAGGGCCTCAGAGCGTGCCGGCTGGGCCGGCGAGCGTCGCGTTGTGCGGCCCGTCGCGTCGCTGTCGCTTTCGCGTCGGGAGGAGGAAAGATACGTTTCGCCGGGCCAGGGTCAACACCCTGCCGAGGTTTCTGTCACGTTTCGGCGCACAGCGGACAGAAGTCCCTGCGGTGCAAGGAGTTAGGTGCGCCACATTTCCTCGACGAAGTGCGCAAGGTTGGGCTTGAGCGGGCCTACGCTGCTACCGGATGTCGCGGATCACAGACCTATGTCTCATCGCACTGGTCGCCGGCCTCGCCTGGTGGCTCTTCTGGCGGCCAGCGAGCGTCGCGGCGGCGCCGCCGGCGCCGCCACATGTGCGCCTCGCGAACGCCGCCGACCGACCGCTGGATCCTGCCAGCGTTGGTGAGCAGCGCCCCTCCGGGCCCCAGGTGGCGCCGAGCGACGGCCTACGGCCGCTGGCCCTCACCGCGGACGACCCCGCCATCCTGCGCCACCCGAGCCTGCGGCTTGTCACGGTGTCGGGCGGGTCGGGGCGGCTCACGTCGCTCCCGTGGCGCGCGCTCCCCGAGGGCGGCGCAGAGGTCACGTTCCAAGCCGATCAGCGCGCGTTGGGCTTGGCGATAGGCCTCAGCAACGGGGACCTCGAGCTCGTCGCGTGGGTCCCGGTCGAGGCGGGCGCCCCCAAGTTGAGCGAGTCACCTCTGCAGCTCACTGGCCGCTTCGAGCGCATCGCGCTCGATGTCCGCGACGCCGCGGGCGCGCGCGTGCCGCGCGACGCGTTCGAGGTGCGCTGGCCCCTTTCACGCGGCAACAACGCGCTCAGCGAGGACAGCCTCGTCATGCCCATCGACTCCGACGGGTGTGTCTTGGTCCCGCGCCGCTCGGGCTTGAAGCTGCTCGTGCGTTGGCGCGGAGTCGAGGCGCTGGTGAGCGACCCGCAACACGGGCAACGCGTGACTCTCGCTGCACAGTGAACGACACCTGATCCGCCGCGAGCCGTGCAATGCGCGCCTCGAGCGAGGCGCCACGCAGCCAATGAAGGCGGCGGTGCAAGTGGGGCTCAATGCCCGAGTTGAAGCTCCAATCGCCCGATTGGAGCAGTTCAACGCGCCGGCGCTCGTTCCGCCACGCGCGGCGGGCGCACACCGAGCACGACCGGCAGCGAGCGCTCTTCACCGCTGCGCCGGAAGCGGACTTCGATCACCGCGTTCGGCTTGGCGCGCGCGACGATGCCGAGCAAGTCGCTGACGGAGCGCACGTCGACGCCGCCAAACGCGAGGATGATGTCGCCCGCGCGCATCCCCGCCAACTCGGCGGGGCTCCCGCGGTAGACGCTCTCAACACCGACATGCTCGCCGGGCCCGATGCGCGGCACGCTGCCCTTTGCGTCGACCATCGCGAGCTGCACGCCGAGGTATCCGCGCGTCACTGACCCGTGCGCTTCGAGCTCGGCAGCAATCGCCTGCACCATGCGCGCGGGGATCGCGAAGCCGAGGCCTTGCCCGCCCCGCGCTCGGTCCGAGACCGCGGTGTTGATCCCAACCACGCGCCCCTCGAGGTCGACCAGCGGCCCGCCGCTGTTGCCCGGATGGATCGAGGCATCCGTCTGGAGGAAGTCCTCGTACGTCGCGATCCCGAGCGCGCGACCGAGGCCGCTGACGATTCCCGCCGTGACGGTGTGGCCAAGCCCGAGCGGGTTGCCGACCGCGAGCACCGCCTCGCCGACGCGGGGCGCAGGCTCGGCGCGGAACGTGAGCGCCAGGAGCCCCTGCAGGGGCACACGCAGCACGGCGAGGTCGGACTCTTCGTCGGTGCCGATGACCTCGGCCCTCACTGACGTCCCGTCGACAAACGTCACCTCGAGCACGTCAGCGCCGGCGACCACGTGCGCGTTCGTGACGATCACGCCGTCCGCGCGAAAGACCACCCCGGAGCCCTGGCTCCGCGGCAGCGGGAGGCCACCGCGCGTCTCGAAGGTCGCGATGCTCACGACACCTGGCGCGACGAGGGCGCTGACGTCCTGGTAGGTCCGTGAGACCGCGCGCGCGAGGTCGAGGTCGCCCGGTCCCGGCGCGATCGCGCGCACGAGCGCGGGCGCCGCAGCCACGAGGAGCCCAGCCGCGCCCAACGCGCAGGCTATGAACGGACGGCGCGTCGCGGCCGCGGCGCCTCGCACGGCCGCCCCCACGCCTGCGACCGGGTCCGCGCGCGGCGACCACACGCGAGCGCGAGGGGTGCGAGTGAGCTTGTTCATCGGGGAGCTCGTGGCACATTACCCCATCACGTTCGAGCCCGTCCCAGGCCGATACCAGAAGCATACGCGAGGCAGCCCGAACACCCAGCGGGACCAGGAGCCTGGTAGCGTTGGGCGCCACTCCCCCCCATGACGATGCGCGCACGCTTCTCCGCCGCCGACGGGACCGCACCCTCGGACTCCGGCCCCTCGGACTCTGGCCCCTGGTCCCTGGCTCGCTTTGCGGCCGTCCTGTCGCTCCTGGCCCTCGCCAGCTGCGTCGCGCGCAATGGCCAGACCTACGACGGGGGCCAGGTCCCCCGGCCCGTCCAGGACCTCCGGATGCCTGCAGAGGACGGCCTGATCCTGGCGGTCATTGGCACAGGCATCCAGGGCGCGTGGACGGACGCGGCTCCAGGCGTCCGTGCGCGGTTGGACGAACAGCGCTGGGAGCGCGCGCGGCAGGAGCTCGGCGCGCGCGCCGACCTCCTCACCTATGCCAGCGGCGGCCTGCGCGTCGGCGCCGCGCTGGTGCGGCCCGAGCTCGTGAGCGGGCGCAGGATGCCCGTCGTGATTCTGTGCCGGGACGGGCTTGGCGGGGACGCGATGTCGCTCGACGCGCTGCTCGTCGAGCTCGAAGGCTGGTCTCGTGAAGGGTACGTGGCGATCGCCTCCCTCTATCGTGGGCACCGCATGTCCCAGGGCTCTGACGAGCGGGGCGCCCCCGCCGACGTGCTGGCGCTGCTCCCGCTCGTGAAGGAGCTCGGATACGCCGATCCCGAGCGGATCTACCTGCTCGGCCAGGGCCACGGAGCGGAGCGCGTCGTCCGCACGCTCGCGGCGTCAAGCGTGGTGCGCGCAGCAGCCATCGTCGGCGCGCCGCTCGCTGCGCAGCCGACGCCGACGGGGATCGCGGGCGTGCCCGACCTCGACGGCCTGGACGAGCCCCTGCTCGTCGTCCACGGCGACCGCGACCGGCGCGCACCGCTCGCGCGCGCGCGGACCTTGACGGACGCGCTCACCGCCGCCGACCGCGCGCCGGAGCTCTTTGTCGTCGAGGACGGAGACGAGACCCTCGTCCGACACGCGCGCGAGGTAGACGAACAGGTGGCCTCGTGGTTCGCTGCCCACGGGGGCCGCTCGCTCGTCAACTGAGGGGCCAGCCGATCGGGGGGGCTCGGATGGATTCGGCCCGCGGAGGCCTCCGGCGCGGCCCCGGGCGGCGCCTCAGTCGCGCGCTTTGATCTCGAACAGCCACGGCCAATGCTTGCCCGTGACGTAGACCTTCTTCTGGGCGCTGTCCCAGGCGATGCCGTTCAAGACCTCGTCCGTCGGATCCGCGACGCGGTGTGACCCGAGGATGCCGGTGAGGTCGAGCCACGACTTCACCTTGCCCGTCGCGGGGTCGATGCGCGCGATCCGGTCGGTCTGCCAGACGTTCGCCCAGAGCTCCCCCTCGATCCACTCGAGCTCGTTGAGCTTGAAGACCTTCTGGCCTCCGTCGGTGACGGTCACCCGGCGCAGCTCCTTGAAGCCGTTCGGGTCGAGGACGCGCAGCTCCGGCGTTCCGTCGCTCATCCAGAAGTGCTCTCCGTCGAAGGTGAGGCCCCAGCCTTCGCCCTCATAGGTGTAGCGGTACTGCTCCTTGAGCCGCTGCCGATCAAAGACGAGCGCCGTGTTCTCTTGCCACGTGAGCATCACCAGGAGGCCCTTGTACGGCGCGCTCCCTTCGCCGAAGAACTCCGAGCCGAGGTCGGTCTTTCGCTTCACCGTCCCCGTCTCGAGGTCGACGATGCGCACGCTGGAGGTGCCGTGCCGGCCGGTGCTCTCGAAGAGCTCTCCGTCCTGGATGAACAGCCCCTGGGTGTATGCCTTGGGGTCGTGGGGCAAGCGACGAACGACGTCGTAGCCCTTGACCGGGGCGCTGGCCGGGGCGTCCGTGCCCGGTGCAGGGAGCGGGCCCTGGGCCCCGGTCGCCGGGAGCCCGGGCTCCGACGTCGTAGCCGTGGTTCCCGCGCTGGACTTGGCAGGGGTCGCGGGGGCCGGCCCCGCTTGGCTGCATGCGAGCGCGAGGGCGAGCGTCACGAGAGAGGCATGGAAGGGGCGAACGACGGGCATGGAGGACGACCTCGTGGCGGATCCGGGTTGGCGTGCGACGCGCGCGCCGCCGACCAGCGCACCCTACCATGACTCTGCCCCATGGCCATGGCTCTGCCCCATGGCCGTGCTCTGCCCCATAGCCAGGGCTCTGCCCTTGGCCAAGCACACGGGCCCTGAGGATCCCCGCGTCATTCCGTACACTCGTAGCAGGCCCGCGTGCCCCAGGGTCCCCGCCTCCAGCAACATCCCGATGAAGCGCTCCCAGTTTCTCTTTGTCCTCGCCTCGTCCCTCGCGATCGCAGGCTGCAGCGACGACAACCCCACTTCCCAGCTCCGGTACCCGACGGTGGCGGTGTTCGCGCCCTCGGACGGCGATATCCCGGTCCCAAACGATCTCCTGTTTTCGGGCTCGGGCGACGTCACGCTGAACATCCCGGTCGCGGACCCGGCGGACACCTCCGATCCGCTCGTCGCGCTCAACGGGCTCGACGGTTGGTCCACCAGCGCGCCGTTTGTCGTGCGCTTCAGCCGCGACATCGACATGGCGACCGTCGTCGCCGGCGCGAGCGTGCGGATGTTCGAGGTGTCGACCCTGACCTTGCCCGCGCTCCCCGTCGGCGGCCCCGTCACGGGGATCGTCGGTGAGCTCGTCGCAGGCACCGATTACTCGATCGAGGCGGCCACGGAGTACCCGGGCACGACTGCGATCCGCATCGTCCCCGAAGCGGCGCTCCTCGCGAGCACGCTCGCGGCGAAGCACACGTACATGGTCGTCGTCACGAACGCCGTCAAGGACGCGGCGGGCTTCGCCGTGTCCAAGGACACGGAGTACCTCATCGGGACGGACGACACGCCGTTCGACCCGAACAACCCCGCGACGGCGCAGCTCGCGGCGCTGCAGCAGGTCCTGCTCGCGATGGAGTTCGCCGCAGACGCCGCGGGGATCGATCGCAGCACGATCGTGCTGACGATGTCGTTCACGACGCAGTCCACGGAGCCCGCGCTCGAGGCGGCGCGACGCCTCGCGCAGGGCGACGAGGTCAACCTGATCACTGAGGTCTGCGCGCTCTTGCCCTTTGGCTGCGCGGACACGACCCCGAGCGGGTTGACGCCCGTGGCTGGCGCGAACCCGATGCCCTCCGCGACCACGGCAGCCATCCTGCCTGGCAGCCCTGGCTTCGCCGACCTGCACGTCGGCCAGCTCCGCTTGCCGTACTACCAGACCGCTGCACCGAACACCACGTTCAGCGGCGTCGTGTCCGACCCGGCCCCGCTCCTGAACCAGTGGCGCGCGCGCTACCCGTTCACGCCGGCCGACACCGACAACAACCTGACTCGCTTCAACCCGTTGCCTGTGGCGACGGGCGAAGAGATCGTGCCGCTGCTCATCGCGCGCCCGAACGCCACCAGCGGCCAGACCGTGCCCGTCGGCGGCTGGCCGGTCGTGATCTTCCAGCACGGCATCACGCGCGACCGCGGCGACATGCTGTTCGTCGCGGACCGCCTCGCGGCCGCAGGCTTCGTCGTCATCTCGATGGACCTGCCGCTGCACGGCATCAGCACCACGAGCACCTTCAGCCCCCTCTTCTTGGGCTACATCGGCGGCCAGTTGCGTGAGCGCACCTTCGGCCTCGACCTCGTGAACAACACGACGGGCGCGCCGGTGCCGGACGGGGTGGCAGACCCCTCAGGTCAGCACTTCTTGAACCTCGCGAACCTGGCCAACTCGCGCGACAACCTCCGCCAGGCGATCAGCGACCTCTTCAACCTGCGCGCGACGATCGGCACGTTCACCGTCGGCGGCGACGCCCTCGACACGACGAACATCCACTTCGTCGGCCACTCGCTCGGCGGCATCGTCGGGACGGCGTTCGCCGCGCTCGACAGCGAGGTCGAATCGGCGGTCTTCTCTGCCATCGGCGGCGGGATCCCCTACCTGCTCGACGAGTCGGTCGGATTCGGTCCCACGCTCCAAGCGGGCCTGGGTGCCGCGGGCGTGTTGCCCGGCACGCCGGACTACTCGAGCTTCCTGTTCGCGGCGCAGACGGTCGTCGACTCGGGGGACCCGATCAACTACACGGCGGCGCTCACGAACACGGGGATCCCCGTCCTGTACCACGAGGTCATCGGCGGCGGCCCAGGCGGTGGCCTGCCCGACCAGACGATCCCGAACTCGGTGCCCGGGCGACCGCTCGGCGGGACCGAGCCCTTGATCAGCGCGCTCGGGCTCGCGCCGATCACGGCGACCGCGAACGGCTCCGGCGTCGTGCGCTTCATCGAGGGCTTCCACGGCTCGATCCTGACGCAGCAGGACCCGTTCAACCCGGATCCGTTCGAGGCTGCCGCGACGGCCGAGATGCACGCGGAGATCGCGAGCTTCCTCGCGAGCTTCGTCGCGACGGGGACCGCGACGACGACGGTGACCGACACGACCGTCATCGACACCAACCCCTGAGGCGCGGCCGACCGGTCCACAGCACAAGGGCTCAACGCCGACGGGCCCTCTTCCGCAGCGATGCGGAAGAGGGCCCGTCGGCTTTGGAGACCTCGTTCTATAGACCCTGCAGCGCGCGTCTCCGGAACATCGGGACCCAGCGCAGGGACCCAGCGCAGGGACCCAAAACAGGGACCCAGAACAGGAATCCTGCGCGAAGTTACCAGCTCGACTTGCGCATCCCGGGGATCTTGCCCTCGTGCGCGAGCTCGCGCAGCGTGACGCGGCAAATCCCGAAGCGGCGATACACGGCGCGCGAGCGACCCGTGAACGTGCAGCGGTTGCGCACGCGGTTCGGGTTGGAGTTGCGCGGCATCTGCGAGAGCTCGAAGCGCGCAGCGTCCTTCGCCTCTTCCGAGGAAGACGTGTTCTCGATGATGAGCCGCAGTTCGGCGCGCCGCGGCGCGAACTTCGCAGCGAGCGCCTTGCGGCGGTCGTTCTTCTGAATCGCTGAGGTCTTGGCCATGAAGCTAGGGGGCGCGGCGTCGGACAGCCGGCAAGTGGGACTGGGGCGCCGCGCGGGCGCGTGATAGATCAGGTCTGAGGGCGGGCGGGCCCGGCGGGCAGGCCCTCCCTCATGTGAGGCGAAGGAGGATACGGTCAGCCCGTCAACGCGGCAACATCCGGCCCCAAAGGATCTGATGAGGGAGCTCAGCCAGGGCCGGGTCGGCAACCAGGTCGATCGACCCTGCCGGTCCATCTACCCTGCCAGTCCATCTACCCCGCCAGTCCATCCACCCTGTCAGCGGCTCTTGGCGGGCGATTCGGCGCCTCGCATCCGGGCCAGGGCCATCGGGCCAGGACGAACGGGCGCAGCCACCTGGCGCCTGGGCCCGAGGGCAGCGCTCGAGCCACGCCCACGGGGACGTGACTCGAGCGCTGGCGGAGTTCGCAATGTGGACACCAGCCGGCAGCAGGCGACCACCCTGGGCGACGTTTCCCGTGCAACGTCCCCCGACTCTCTCTCTCTCTCGGGTCCAAACACAAGCCGGTTTCGGGGCCATGTCCACCGCGAACTCCACCAGTGAAGACGTAGGCGACACCACGAACGCGCCACACATTCTGAGAAGTTCTTGCGAGGGCCTCGCGGCGCCCTGGACGGGGACGACCGAGCGCCGGAGCAGGCGCTGATACGTCAGCGTCCGAATCGGCGACCTGCCTACCAGGGGGTGTAGGTGAGCCGCCGGCGCCCCCCTAGGGAGCGTCAACCGTGCGACGCGCTCTGGCGCGCCTCCTCACCGCGACCCAGCGCGAGACTCCAGCCGGGCGCGCACCGTGAGGTCGCTGAGCGGTCCCCGCAATGCCATACGCGCGAACCAGCGGGCGCGCAGCTCATCCCCGACGACAAGGGCGGCCCAATCCGAGGCATTGGTCCAGATGTCGACGGTCAATTCGGGCTGCTGCTGCGCCCCGACCTTGGCCAGCGCCTCGGCGAACTCGACGGCGCGGCGAGCGCCCGCCGTGTCGGTGACCGCGAGGACGAAGGCGCGCACCGCGAGCTCGTAGAGGCCCGCGGAGTTCGCTGGGTCGAGCTCTTGGGCGACACCGACCACCTCGGCGTCCACCAAGCGGGCGCCGACCAAGGCTCGCGTCGGGCGCCACCGTGGGTCGTCGAGCCGCGGCGCCTTGGGGTCCACCGCCTGGGCGCCGCCAGATGGGCCTCCCCCGACCGGGGGTGTCCCCGCGAGGGCGAGCGGGCGGACAATCGAGGCGAGCCGCGCCGCCGACGGGGCGCTCGCGTGGCGCTCGAGGAGCTCGAGCGCGGCGCGGTCCGCGGCAGCCACGTCCGCGGCCACCGCGGGCGCGACGGCCCGCGCCGCGCGGCACGTCGCCACGGCAGCGTCGATCTCCGCGCGCGTGGCGAGGTGGCGATCGAGCTCGGCAAGGAACGCGGTGACGCCGCCTTCGGGATAGCCTTGGCGACACACGAGGTCGCCGTTCGGCTCGACCACGAGCACGGTGGGGAACCCCGAGACGGCGTACCGGCGCTTGAGCGCCTCTTGGCGATCGGGCCGCGGCACCGCGGCCTGGGCGAGCTCGCCCCGGGGAAAATCGAGCTCGACGAGCACAAAGCGCTCCGCGACACGGGCGCGGAAGGCGGGGCTCTGGAAGACCTCCGCGTCGAGCCGCGCGCACCAGACGCACCAGTCCGAGCCCGTGAAGTCGACCAGGAGGTCCTTCCCTTCTTCCTTGGCACGGGCGGCGGCGAGGTCGAAGTCGCGGAGCCACGTGAGGCCCTCGGCGCCGCGGCGCTCTTGCGAGGCCGCCTCGGGCTGCGGCTCGCGCGTGTCAGCTTTGGCCCACGCGAGGGCGGGGGCCAGGTGCGCGGCGCACGCGACCAGCACGAACTCCCGCCAGCGCGCATGCGCTCCGCAGCGCGGCGACCCGCGGCCCCATTCGAGGCGCGGGGCGCCGGGCCGCGTGACGCCGGGCCGCGTGACGCCGGGCCGCGTGACGCCGGGCCGCGTGACGCCGGGCCGCGTGACGCCGGGCCGCGTAACGTCGGGGCGCGGGGCGCTCACGCGAGCTCGGCCCGGACTTTCTCGAGGAGCCTCTTCGTGAGCACGATGCCGTCGTGCTCCGAGTGCGTGCCGCCCTCGTACTCGACGCCGACGAAGCCGCGGTAACCCGCCGCCTTCACGATGCCCATCATCTTGAGGTAGTCGGTGTGGATCTCTGCGCCCGAGGCGTCGAAGTCGTGGCTCTTGGCGCTCACGGCCTTCGCAAACGGCATCAGCTCCGTCACGCCCTGGTAACGGTCATAGGACTTGCCGTCGCCCAGGTTGAAGTTGCCGAAGTCAGGCAGCGTGCCGACGCGCGGGTGATTCGCGCGCTTCATCACGCCGGACAACCAGCCGCCGTCGGAGCTGAGCCCGCCGTGGTTCTCGACGACGACGTCGATGCCGAAGTGCTCCCCCATTTGCGCCAAACGGCGCAATGAGTCCGCCGCGCGCTCGGCGCGACGCTCAGCGGTGTCGCCGCCGTGGGCGTTGACGCGGATGCAGTGGCACCCGAGGAACGCCGCCGCGGAGATCCAGCGAAAGTGGTTCTCGATCGCTTGGCGGCGGTTGCTGTCGTCTTCGTCGGCGAGGCTGCCCTCACCGTCGACCATGATCAAGACGCTCTGGACGCCAGCGTCCTTGCAGCGCGCGTCGAGCTCGCGCAGGTACCCGAAGTCCCCGGCGCGGTCCTTGAAGAACGAGTTGACGTATTCGACGCCGTAGATCCCGTACTCGGCCGCGACGCGCGGGAAGTCGAGGTTCTCGAGCTTCTTCTCGCCGAGCGCGCGGTGCAGCGACCACTCCGCGAGAGAGATCTTGAACCACGGTTGGTTGTCATCCTGCGACGCGCCGCCGAGCGCGGCCGCCGGCTTCCCGGTCGAGGTGTGCATGAGGTTCGCTGCGTTGGCTGCGCCTGTGAGGTGCGCACATCCCAAGGCCGCCGCCCCGGTCAGGACTGCGCGGCGCGACGGGTTGGGTTCGGAGTTCGACGTGAATTGCATCGATGGGTTTCGGTTCATGGCGTCCCTGGAAGTGTACGAGGTCCAGCGCCGGCCGCCTCGAATCCGCGCCGCAGCTCGGCCTCATCGAGGCCCCGGGCGATGACGACGAGCTCGGAGCGGTCGGGGGCCGGCGCGTCCGATGGCACGAGCTCCAACCATTGATGGACCCCCTGCACGATGAGGGACTGAGGGCGCCCGCCCGGCCCCTCGGTCGCGAGGACCCCCTTGACGCGCATCAACTCGAGCGTGCGCCGTTGGGCGAGGAACCGGAGCCACATCTCCAGGGCATCGCGGCGCAGCGGTCGCTCCGAAGTGAGCACCGTGGCGCGGATGCCATGGGAATGGGCCGTCGGCCCGGCGGCTGCCCCTCCAGCCGCCAGGTCCCGAGCGCGCAGCGCGGGCGCGGGCGCGAGGACCCACTCCGTGGGCGCCGCGCCGCGCGTCGCGACGCGCACCTCCGCGAAGGGCTGAACGCCCTGAATGGCCGCGGTCGCTGCCGCGAGGCCAGCCGCGTCCGTCGCGTCCGCGTGATTGAGGAGCACCCGATCGGCGTAGGCGAGCTGCGCGGCAGCCTCCGGGTGCCCCACGATCTGGCGGGCGATGTGGGCCGCATGGGCCACGGTCACGACGGCGCCGAGGCGATAGCGCGCCGCGAGCTCGCCGTCGACGAGGAAGGTCTGGACGGCGGGGCCGGGGGCCGCGAGACCCGAGGCTTCGATCAAGACACGATCGAAGGGGGGCGGGCCGCTTGCGCGCCCCACGAGCCGGCCCACGAGGGGGGCAGCGAGCGCGCGATCCCGGCGCCGCGCGAGCCCCAAGAGCGCCTCGCGCAGGTCGCCCCGCAGCTCGCAGCAGACGCAGCCGTTCGCGAGCTCGATCACTTCGTCGTCGCGCCGCAGCACGAGCTTGCCGTCGACGCCTACGGCGCCGAACTCGTTGACGATGACCGCGCTGCGCGCGCCCTCCGGCGTCGACAGGACGCGGTTGAGCACCGTCGTCTTCCCGGCGCCGAGGAATCCGGCGAGCAGCGTGACCGGAACGACGGAGGCGTCGGACATTCGGACGAGGATAACAGCTCGACCGAGCTGGCACCCGCGCTGCGAATCGACGCACGCGGTCGGGTACAACCCTAGGCATGCCCGACATCGCATTGGTCACTGGCACGAGCCGCGGGCTCGGCACCGCGATCGCCCACGCGCTCCTCTCCGAGGGGTGGCGCGTGCACGGCGTGTCCCGTTCCCAGGCCCCCACAGCGCTCGGGTCTAGCGAGCGCTACGTGCACCACGTGCAAGACCTCTCGGAGGCGCGCGGCGCCGAGGAGTGGTTCGAGGGCTCCTTCGTGCGCGCCGCGGGCGCGCCGCGCCGCGTCGCGCTGATCAACAACGCAGGGCGCCTCGCGCCGCTGCGCGGCATCCACGCGACGCACGCGCGCGAGTGGGTGCAGAACTTGACCCTCAATGTGGCCGTGCCGGCCTGGCTCATGGGCGCGTGCGCGACGCAGTTCCCGGACGCCGCGCTGCGCATCGTGAACCTGTCCAGCGGCGCAGCGACGAGCGCGTATCCCGGCTGGGGCGCGTACTGCGCAAGCAAGGCGGCCCTGCGCATGGCGGGCCAGGTCTTCGCCGCCGAGGCCGAGGAGCTCCCGGCCCACGCGGGGCGCGATGTGCGCGTCGTCGATTACGCCCCAGGCGTGCTCGCGACGGCCATGCAGGCGGAGATCCGCGCCGCCGACCCCGCGCACTTCCCGCGCCGCGCGCGCTTCGAGGCGCTCCTGGAAGACGGCGCGCTCGCGGACCCCTCGGGCCCCGCGCGGGAGATCGTGCGCCTCGTCGAGGACGGCCTGCGGCCGCGCTACGAAGAGCTGCGCTATCCGGCGTTCCCCTGAGCCCGCGGCGCGCGCTGACCCGCACGCGCGCGGCTCAGGTCAGCGACAGCCCGGCCCGCGCCGCGCTGCCGTTGCGCGCGTCCACCGCGGCAGCGAGCGCGGCGTCGCCGTCAGCGGCGCCCAGCGCCGGGCGCGCGGCGTCGCAGCGCGGCGCCGTCAGTGGCGCCGTCAGTGGCGCCGTCAGTGGTGCCGTCAGTGGTGCCGTCAGCGGCACCGCCAGCGGTGCGGGCGACGCGGCGGGCGCGACGCTGGCGAGCGACAAGACACGCTCGACCGTCCGCACACGCTCCTGCATCGAGAGCGACTCGAGCGGGATGTATGGGACCGCGAAGAGCTCGAGCATGAACTTCACCATGCCGTCGATGCGCACGACCTCCTCCCAGACGAGGCGCTCACGGACGCCGTCCTCGGCGAGGAGCTCGCGGTGCGGGCGCACGTAGAAGACGATGCCGCGGGCGACCGACTCCATGTAGGGGCGCAGGCGCGGGTCCGCGAAGACCTCGGGCAGGATGGTCGCGTGCTGCGCCGCGTAGGCGAGGTTGCAGAAGGCCCGGTCGGAGACAAAACCCGCGGGATGGCTCGCCTCCGCCTGCATCTGGCGCGTGAACACCTCCCGCTGGTAACGGTCGACCAGGCCGACGTCCGTGCGCAGCGCGTCCACCTTCGCTTCCATCTCCGCGAGCACCGCGCGCGCGACCTCGGAGATCATCGGCAAGCCGAAGCGGTCGCGGACCCAGCGGGCGAGGGTCGTCTTGCCGGTCGCGTGGGCGCCGACGAGGTAGATGCGGGGGGCGTGCATCAGCAGGGGAGAGGCTCGTGGGAGGCGGCGATCCCGGACGGGGACCTGGGCGGCGCAACGCTACAGGATGTGCGCGGATCGCGCCACCGCTACCACAGGCTGTACCTCAGCGCAGATCCAAGGGATTGTGGTTGCGCGCGCCCCCGGCGCAGGTATCTCGTTCCTGAATGAGCCCGTTCACCCGAGAGGCGCGCCGCCGCGGTCGCGCGGCGGTGACCGTGGCGCGGACCGCCCTGTTGCTGGGCGCGGCGCTCTGCGCGGGCTGCCGCGACGGGTCCGAGGCAGGCGACAACCGGTCGGCGCCCCAGCCACCCGCCCACGGGGTGTCGCCCGCGGGGTTCTGGTTCGAGGCGCGCGAGCGCAGCGACGTCGACCTCGGGCACCTCGGCTACGCGGAGGGCACGCGGCCCGCGCTGCCCGACGCGCCGACCGGCATCGAGACCCTAGAGCCAGCGGCGAGCGTCCCTGGCTGGAACCTGTACTGCTCCGGGCACGCCCCCGAGGCCCGCCTGCTCGACGCCGAGGGGCGCACGCGCCATGTCTGGTCCGTCGACTATGCGTCGCTCGCGGGCGTCCCGCCGTTGAAGCACCCCACGCAACGGGCCTGGCGCCGCGTCCGAATGCTGCCAGACGGCGGGCTCCTGGCGCTGCACGAAGCGCTCGTGCTGCTGCGCCTCGACGCCGACTCGCGCATGCGTTGGTCGGTGGGGCTCGGCGCGCACCACGACTTCGACATCGACGCGGACGGCAACGTGCACCTGTTGACGCGGCGCGCGGTCGAACACCCATCGATCGCCGCGGGACGCACGATCGTGGACGACGGCGTCGCGGTGGTCTCTCCCACGGGTGAGGTGCTGCGGCAGGCTTCGCTGCTCGAGGCGCTGGCGAGCTCTCCCTGGGCCTACCTGCTCGAAGAAGCCGCGCAACAGCCGAATGGACGGGAGATCGACCCCGGGGACGGGCTCGCGCGCGACCTCCTCCATGTGAACTCTTACGCGCTGTTGGGCGCGGACGCGGCGCAGTACGTCGGCGCGCCCGAGGGTGTCTTCCGGCCGGGGCGCGCGCTGATCTGCATGCGCGAGGTGGATTGCCTCGCGGTCCTGGACCTCGACGAAGGGCGCATCGTGTGGCTCTGGCGCGGCGCCGTCGACGGCCCCCACGACCCCGAGTTCGACCCGGCGACCGGGCTCGTTTGGGTCTTTGACAATGGGCTCCATCGCGGCTGGTCGCGGGCGCTCGCCGTCGACGTCGCCACCGGCCGCGAGGTCCGGCAGTGGCCCGCGTCGCCCGACCTGCGGTTCCACTCCGAGGTCTGCGGCGCGCTCCAGCTCCTGCCCGGCGGCAACTTGCTGCTGACCGAGTCCACGGCCGGGCGCGCCTTCGAGGTCACCGACGCTGGGCGCGTCGTTTGGTCATTCGGCAGCCCCCACCGCGTCGCGGGGCCGAACGGCCCGCTGGTCGGCTGCCTGTTCGAGCTCGAGCGAATCCCGGTCGAGGACGTGCCAGCGGGGCTGCGAGCCGCGCCGGCGAGCGCTCCGCAGCCGCAGAAGTGACCCGATCTGGGCCGGGCGAGGACTTCCATTTCGGCGCGGGGGCCCGCGGGTCCGATCCAGAACGGTGGCGCACCGGTCGCCGCACGCGCCCGCGGGCGCGCCCAGCTCGAGTCCCTCGCCATGTTCAGCCTATTTCGACGCAACCGCGACGCGGCGCAGGCCGCCGCCGAGGCGGCCGACCCGACTGAGGAGCAGCGCCTGTTCCACCACAGCCAGGTCCCGGACGCTGCCGATTTGTCCGCGCACCTCTCGATCGGAGACGATGGCCTGCCGGTCCAGGTCGACCTGATCGACATGAACATCCAAGGCGCGGGCGTGCGCATGCCGTTCCATGTCGCCCCCAGCGAGGCCAATGACCAGCTCGTCGAGCTCGTCGTCGCCCACGCGCAGGACGGCTGGCGCGTGACGAGCCTCGCGCGCGTCACACGGGTCGCGAAGTTCGACGAGCAGCACGTCCATGTCGGCCTGAAGTTCGTCAACCTCGGCGACCTCTATGCGCAGCTCGACGACGCGCTGGGCCGCTACTTCAACCGCCGCGGTGACCTGCGCGTGCAGCCCGAGCCGAGCGCGACGGTCGGCGTCAAGATCTCCTACCTCCACCACCGGCTGCGGGGCATCGCCCACGACGTATCACGCACTGGCGTCGGCGTCCGGATGACCCTCGTGCAGGCCGCGACGTTCAAGACGGGGGAGATCGTCCAGCTACGCCTCGACGTGCCGACGATCAAGACGCCGCTCGAAGCGCCGGCCTACGTGCGACACGGCTATCGAATCAACGACGACGTCGTGCTCGGTATGGAGTTTGACCTCGAGAAGCGCTGCTCGCTGCGCGACCAGCAGAAGGCCTTCCACGCGTACATCGAGGCCAACGAACGCCGCATGCTGGACCTGCAGCAAAAGCTCACTCGCAGGGGCTGAGCGCGGGCCGCGCGCGCGCTCACGGGTTCGGGCAGCGCAGCTCCAACAGCGCGGTGGCGGGCAGGAGCGGCCCCTCAGGCGCCTTTGCGCCCGCGTCGGTCGACGCGACAGGCGCCGCCTCTTGCCGGCGCGTGAGGACGAAGATCCGGTCGTACGAGGCTTCGTCCAGCATCGGGCCGCCCCTGGACCCAGCGGGCGTGACGAGCCCCGGGAGCTCGACGCCGAGCGCCGCCGCGAGGGCCGGCACCGTGTTCGAGTGCCCCGCGACCACCGCGACGGATCCGGCGGGCAGGGCGCGCAGCTGCGCCGCGAGCCCGGTCACATCGCGGGCGGGGTGGGCGACGACCTCGACCCCGGCGCGCGCCGCCAAGGGCGCGACCGTGTCGCGGGTGCGCCGGAACTCCGAGGCGAAGACATGGGTCACGCCCGCGTTCGCAAAGAGCTCGGAGACGCGCGCCGCGCGCGCCACGCCGGCCTCCGAGAGGCTCGGATCGCGCGGATCGTCGGTGGCCTTCTCCGCGTGCCGCAGGAGGACGACGGTCACGAAGGCCGCGGCGGGCGCGCGGCCCTCCGCCTGGACCGCGGGCGCCGACAGGGTGGCACCAGCCGGCGCCACCGGAGCTACCGGCGCCGGCGCCGAAGCCAAGGGGTCGCGGGCAGAGGGAGCGAAGCCGCTCGCCGCAGCGAGGAGCACAGCGCACGAGAGGGCCAGCACGGCGACGCCATGCAACAGAGAACGAGCGGGCTGCATCGCGCCAAGATACGGCATGGGCCGCGCAGGTTCTGTGGCGGCAGCCCGACGGCGCACGCGCGGCGCCGCCCTACACTGCGGCCCGGATGGCCCCGACCCTCGATTCCCAGGCCCGCGCGCCCTTGGCGCCGCTCGGCGACGCGCCCAGGGTCCTGGTCGTTCGCACGGGCGCGATCGGCGACGTCGTGAACGCGCTCGTCTTTGCCGACGCCGTCCGGCGCGCGCGGCCCGACGCGCACATCGGCTGGGTGGCCCACCCGCTCGTCGCGCCACTGCTGGTCGGGAACCCCGCGGTCGACGCCGTCCACGTGTGGCCCCGGGGCAGCGGGTGGCGCGGCGTCCGCGCGCTGCTCGGGGCGCTGCGAGGGGCCCGCTATGACCTCGCCGTCGACCTCCAGCGGCTCCAGAAGAGCGCGCTCGTCGCGCGCCTCTCTGGGGCCCCGCGGGTGCTCGGTTACGACCGCGGCCGCGCGAAGGAGCTCTCGCACCTCTGGACCAAAGAGCACATCGCGCCCGGCGATCCGCGGGCGCACATGGTGGATCAATACCGCGAGTTTGCGCGGGCCCTCGGGCTCCCCACAGCGGCGCCCCGCTGGCCGCTGCCGCCGCTCGACGAGGCGCGCGCGCAAGCCTCACGCGCGCTCGCGCCGCTCGCAGGCGCGCCGTTTGTCGTGCTCAACCTCGGCGCCTCCAAGGCAGAGAACCGCTGGGCCCCGGAGCACTTCGCGGCGCTGGCAGACCGGCGCACGGGCGCAGCCCCGGCGATGGTGCTCACCGGCGGCCCCGGCGACCGCGACGCAGCCGACCGCGTGCTGCGCGCGACACGCAACATCGCGCTCGACCTCGTGGGACGCACGGGGCTGCTCGAGCTCGCGGCGGTGCTCGAACGCGCGCGCTGCGTGGTCACCGGAGACACGGGCCCGATGCACCTCGCAGTGGCCGTCGGCGCGCCGGTCCTGGCCCTCTTTGGGCCTGCGGACCCCAAGCGCACAGGCCCATACGGCGCCCCCCATCACGACGCTCCTCCTGCTGCGTCGAACCAGACGAGCGCGACCTCGACCGTCCTGCGCGTACCACCTTGGGACGGCACGTTCGTGCCCACTGCGACCCTCGAAGCGCTACACCCGGAGATCGTCTCAGAAGCGCTCCAAACCTGCATTTCGCGCGGGTGAACCCGCACCCCGAGGGGTGCACTTTGAGGCGCGAGCGGCGCGGTCGTTTCAGCTTGTGACACACGCCCGGCATCTAGCCAGATCTTCATGACCTGGGCGATCTGCGTCAGGCATGATCCGAGCGTCGGAGCGTGTCGTTTCCCGCGACTCGAATCCGTATCGACGCCACTTCCGCGACAGATCCAGGTCGCGGTGCGCCGATTCAGCTAAGAGCCGGGCGCCTCACCACGTACGAGGCGCCGCGTCCCCCTCGACCCCGAACATGTTCTCGCGCCATCGCCGATCTTCCCAGCGCCCGTGGTGGCGTCTAGGTGACCCTCGCGCGGTGCCCGGCGTCCTCTCTGCGTCGGAGCTCGAGATGGCGTTCCGCCAAGAGCGCGCCCGCGTCGATCGCAACGGGCGCTGCTTCTCGGTGGTGGTGTGCGCGATCGACGCGCGCTCGACGGACGAGCTCATCACGGTGACCAAGGTGCTGGCTGAGCGTATGCGCTCCTACGACAGCATCGGCAACCTCGACAACGAGCGGGTCGCGTTGCTCCTCCCCGAGACGGACGGACGCGGCGCTTGGATCTTCGCCGACGATGCGTTGGAGCAGCTCGGCGAGCGAGGCCATCGCGCCAACTGCGAGGTCTTCACCTACCCACGTGAGCGCGGCGGCCGCGAAGGGCACGGCGTCCAACGGGGGCCGCACCGTAGCAGCCCGGGCGACTCCAGCGGCGACGCCGAGGGACCCTCGGGCGCGAGCGACGACCTGGGCGACCCGGAGACACAAGGTCATTCCGCACATGGCGCCAAGGTCGATCGGCGCGGAGACGTCGCGGCTTCGGACACGCCGCTCGGGCGCCGCGGAACAGGGACAGACGGTCCTGCGCCGGAGCGCGACGCGTTCGCTCAACCGTCCGGCGCCAAGGAGCGGCTCGCGACGCTCGCGCCGGTTGGCGAGCGGGACACGCTGCGCCTCGCCGAGCTGCGACGCGACGCTGCGAGCCGCCCGGTGCAAGACCTCTATCCGCTGTTCTTGGAGGAGCTCCCGCTCTGGCGCCGAGTCATCGACATCTGCGTGGCGACGCTGCTGCTGATGCTCCTGCTGCCGTTCTTCTGCGTGGTCGCGCTCTGCGTGAAGCTCGACTCACCGGGCCCGGTGCTCTTCGTGCAGTGGCGCGCCGGGCGCGGCGGACGCCCCTTCCGCTTCTACAAATTCCGTTCGATGTACATCGATGCGGAGCAGCGCAAAGGCGAGCTGACGGAACAAAACGAGCAGGTCGGGCCGATCTTCAAGATCCGCCAGGACCCGCGCATCACGCGGATCGGCCGCTGGATCCGCAAGGCGAGCATCGACGAGATGCCGCAGCTTTGGAACGTGCTCATCGGCGATATGACGCTCGTCGGGCCGCGCCCGCCGACGCTCGACGAGGTCGCGGCCTACGAGGCCTGGCAGCGCGAGCGGCTCGACATCACGGGGGGCCTCACCTGCATCTGGCAGGTGAGCGGGCGCTCCGAGATCGGCTTCGAAGAATGGGTCCGTATGGACCTCGAATACAAGCGCCACCGCTCGCCGCTCTTCGACGTGAAGCTGCTCTGGCGCACCATCGGCGCCGTCTTCACCGGACGCGGCGCCTACTGAAGGCGCGGGCGCGTGGCCCCGCCTGGGGGCGCGCGATCGGCGGGTCCCGAATGTGCTCCATCTCGGGGCGGATTCGGTCGATCGAGGGAGGGCCCACCGAGCCCACCCATGTCCCACCTCGCCACCGCCGCGGCGCGCCCAACGCCCGCGCCCCAGTCCCGCTCTGCGCAACGGGCGACCCAGCGCGTCCTCGTCGGCTTCGCTTGCCTCGCAGGCACGCTCTCCGTGGCCGGGACCAGCGCGCCGAGCGCTCCGCAAGAGCGCGCGCCGCTGGACCTGCTCGCTGCGCTCCACGCCGAACCCGGCGGGGCGCCAGAGGGGGCGCCGAAGCGAACAGACCAGGCCATTCAAGGCCACGTCGAAGGCCTCCGCTTCGTCCCCGGCGGCGTCTACGTCGACCGCCCGACCTGGGCCTCCGTCGCGCTGCCCAAAGACGCGCTGCGCGCATTCCAGGCGTCGAATGAGTTCACCCTCGAGGCTTGGGCCATGCCCCTCGCGCCCCTCGTCGAGCCAGGGCTCCCGCGGCCCACTTCGAGCCGCCTCGTCAGCCTCGGGACAGACGGCCGGCGCCGCAACCTGGCCCTCGATATGACGCGCGACGGCGCTCGGGTTGAGCTGGCTTGGTGGGTCCGTACGACCGCCACGACGGACGAGGGCGGCCCGATCCAAACGACCTCCGTGGACCTCCGCGAGCGCGGGCCGCACCACTTTGCGCTGACCCGGAGCGCGTCGGGCGTCGAGACGCTCTACGTCGATGGCGCGGCAGTGACGAGCGTGCAGCGGCCGGGGGCGCTCGCGAGCTGGGACCTCGCAGCGACGCTGGCGCTGTTCGGCGAGCCGGACGTGTATCGCCCGTGGCGCGGCGCGGTCCAACACCTCGCGCTCGAGCCACGGGCCCTGGACGTCCGCGAGGTCGCCCAGCGCAGCGCGCTCGGCCCGTTCCGCGGGCAGACCGCCGCAGCGCGAGGTTGGCTACGCATCGAGCCCTCGCGGCCTGCCGCGCTCGATGTCGGCGCGGCGACGCTCTCGGGCGACGTGCTGACTTGGCTCGACAACCCAGGCCAGGGGCCGCTCCGTTGGCACGCGGAGCTCCAGGACGCGCCGGCGTGGCTCGACCTCGGCGGCGCCTCGTCCGGCACGCTCGCGCCCGGGCAACGTCAACCCCTGCGGCTCATCGTCCGTCACGACGAGCTCGCGAAGGCAACGGTCGAGCGCATGCAATGTGCGCTCGTGCTCACGACAGAGCAGCACGACGCGACCGCGTCCGAACGCATCGTGCGCGAGGTGCGCATCGCGCGCGACCTCGACGCGGACCGCCGGCCAGGCGAACACGACACGGGGCCGGCCTTGATCGCCCTCGACGAGCGTGTCGGCGGCTTCACCGTGCGCACGACGGGCGCGGTCATCGAAGGCCTCCATGTCTCGGGGCCGATCTTGATCGACGCCGACGACGTCATCGTACGGGACGTCGTCATCGACGGCGGAGACGCACGCTACGCATTGCGCGTCGTGAACGGCCGGCGCAACGTTCGCATCGAGCGCGCTTGGATCAAAGGCGGCCGCGTCGCGACCTGCGCGGCGACAGGCTGTGCGTTGAGCAATGTGCGCATCGAGGCAGCCGATGGTGTGGGGCTCTTGAGCCTCGGCGACGTCACCGCGGAGCGCTGCTGGATCGAAGCGAGGCAGGGCCCGAACGCTGCCATCGCAGTGCGACGCGGGGCGAACACGAGCCTCTTCGAGCTCCGCATCGACGCCGCTCCCGAATGCGCCGCGGCGTTGGCGATCGAGAGCACCCTGGGCAGCATCGATGGTGTGTCACTCGAGGCCTCGTGGCTCGGCGGCGGCCAATACACGCTCGCCGTCAACGACGGAGGCTTCGGCAGGCCGACACGCATCGCAGTCTCAGACAACTACTTCTTCGATGGCGCGACGCAAGGCACGGTCCTAGGCGGCTCCACCGAAGGCTGGCACTGGAGCGGCAATACGTTCGCGCAGTCGGGGCTACCGCTGAGCCTCGACTGACGCGACGCGGACGCCCAGCTCAGCGAGCCGCGCGAGGACGCGGTCTGCACGCGAGCCCCAGCTCGCCTCTGCGACGTGCGCGCGACGGTGTGCCTGCGCGGCGTTCGCGCTGGCAGCGTCGCGCTCGCCGAGCGCCCGCCGAAGCGCCGCGACGTAGCCGTCGACGTCCGCGCCCACTTCGACGAGCCCGGGGTAGTTCGCGAGCTCCGGGAACGGCGTCGAGACGATCGGGCGCCCGGTCGCGAGGTACTCCTTGAGCTTGATCGGGTTGCACGCTTCGATCCACTCCGAGCGGTGCCATGGCATCGAGAGCACATCACACGCGGCCATGTGGCGCGGCACCTCTTCGTAGGGCACCCGCGGCACCTGCACGATGTTCGGCGCGGTCGCGGCCCAGCCCTCCTCGAGCGTGCAGCCCCCCACCAGGACAAACGTGACCTCGGGCATGCGGCGCGCGACCTCGAGCTGCAGCGCCGCGTCGAACACGGCGGAGTCGATGTCGCCGACAAAGCCCACGCGCGGCCGCGGCAGCCCTGAGAGGCGCTGCGGCGCGCGCGCGTCGAACGCGCCCGGGTCGTCCCCCGCCGCGACGAAGACGCTGAAGTCAACGCCGTGGTCGACGTACTCGGACGCGCGCGCTGCGCCTTGCTCCGCGTCGAACAGATGGCGCGAGCAATACACGACGAGGTCCGACTCCGCCTTCAAGCGCGCGTCGAAGCCCGCGATCAGCGCGCGGTCCACGCCCTCGTACGTCTCGAAGCGGTCGGTGCGTTGGTAGACCATCCCGACGCCGCCGAGGTCGCCCGCGGCCTCGATGCCCGGCGGGCACGCGACCCACACGAGCGGGCGCGCGATCCCGATCCGGCGCGCCGAGCGGCGGATCTGGCGCGGCAGCAAGGCGCGCGTGACCGCCATCCCGCGCCGCCCAGGCACGACAAACGGGCTCGCCACCGCAAAGCCTGGGCGGACCTTCACGAGGCCTCGCGAGAGGCTCTTCAGCTTGCGTGTGACGCGGCGCACGAACATCGCGCCTTCGCCTGGCGTCGGCATGCGCATGCCGATCGAGTTGACGTACAGCACCGGGACGATGCGCGAGAGCTCGCGCATCATCTGCATGTCGAAGTGGGCCCGGTTGTGGTACCACCAGTCCTCGCCGCCGAAGCAGACGACGCCGTCAAAGGTGCGGTCGCTCATGGTGTTGCCTCGGGCGCGCGCGCTGGGGCCGCGGACGCGCCGCCGAGCGCTTCATCGAAGAAGCCGCGCAAGCGCTCGACGAGCGGCCCGCTGGCGGTCGCGGCGAACGCCGCCTGCGCGTGGTCCCGCGCGCGGGGCGCCGCCGCCCACCGCGTGAGGCGGTCGGCCAAGTCCTGCTCGTCGCGCGCGTATTCCAACAGCCCCCGCGCCTCAAAGCGCAGCGCCGTCGCGTCCTGGTGGTCATTGCGCGTCTCGGCCAGGTCAGCGCGGCGCGCGAGCACGAGCAGCGGCGTCCCGTAGCGCAGCGCGGTGAAGATCGTGCCGGTGCCGGCGTGGGCGACGACGAGGTCCGCCTCAGCGACGCGGGCTTCGTACTCCGACGCGGACAGCGCAGCGACCGACGGGAACGCTCGCGTGGGCCGCGCGGCTGCGCCGATCTGGCCGAAGACCTGCAACGGGAGCAACGCCGCGCCACCGGCGCCGCTCGCCGCGGCGCGCGCGTCGAGCCAGCGGTCCACGGCGTCGACGAGGCGCGCGAAGGGCATCTGCGAGCCCACGGTGACGAAGACCTGGCGCGGGTTGGAGCGCTCCGACGTCACAGCACGCTCCCTGCATACTCGGGGCCGCCCGGGCGCGCGACCTCGGGCCACTGCGTCAGCCAGAGGTCGGCGACCTTGCCGGCGCGCTGGCCGCTCAGCGACAGCGTCTCGGCGTTGGCGATGCTGTCGATCCAAACCGTGCGCGCCCCGACGAGCCGCCGCGCGAACGCGAGCGCGAACCAGCCCGGCGCTGCGCCCGTCGAGACGACGACCCGCGGCCGCTCGCGCAGCACGATCCAGACGAGCTTCAGCGCGCAGCGCGCGAGCCGCACCTTGTCCCAGCGCGTCGCGTCGACGACCGCGTAGAACGTGCGCCCGGGGACGTCCGCCGCGAGCTCTTGAGCGACGCTGACGTATGCGACGTCGCGCCCTTCGAACGCAGGCGCGAGCCGCATGAGCTCGACCCAATGGCCGCCGCCGGACGCGACCGCGAGGACCTCGCGGCGCGTCATGGCGCGGCCTCGAGCTTCGCCGCGCGCGCAGCGCCGACCTTCGCGTACGGCTGCGTGCGCCAGAACGCGTCGCGCCACGCGGCGCGGCGCTGGAAGATCTCGCGCCACGTCCGCGCGGCTTCGCGGCGCCGCGCCGACACGAGCGCGACGGCCGACAGCGCCGTCGCGCGGTGCAGCGCCCACAGGTCGAGGCAGCGCAGCATCCACCAGGCCGCGAGCGGCGCCGCGAACTTGCGGTAGAGCTGCGCTTTGCCCGTGAAGAGCCGCACCATCTGGTCTGCGCGCACACGCTCCGACGCGCCGCCCAGGTGCACGATGACGGACTCGGGGTCGATCAGCGGCCGCGCGCCCGCGCGGCGGGCGCGCAAGGAGAGGTCCGCGTCCTCGCCGTACATGAAGAAGTCCGGGTGGAAGCCGCCGAGCGCTTCCCAGAGCGGGCGGTCGATCAGCAAGAAGCACCCCGAAACGATATCGACCTCGCGCACGGAGTCGCGCAACCAGCCGCCATAGCCCTCGGGGTCCATGAGCCCGAGGCTGGGCAACGCCGAGGCGAACCCGAGCGCCGTGACCAGTGAGCTCCACGGCGTGGGCTGCCGCCAGCACGACGCGGGGTTGAGCGCGCCGTCGGGGAACACGGTTCGGCCCCCCCACATACGCGCTTCGGGGCGCCGATCCGCGAACTCGACGAGGCGCTCGACGCCGCGGTCGAGCACGACGGTGTCCGGGTTCAGCATCAGGAGGCGCTCGGCGCGGGTGCCGCGCGCGCCCAGGTTGCACGCGGCGCCGAACCCGAGGTTGTCCGCCAGCAGGTGGAGCGTAACGTTGGGATACTCGTCGCGTGGAAAGCGGCGCGCGAGCGCTTCGGGCGAGCCGTCAGAGGACGCATTGTCGACAATGACGAGCTCAGCGGCGATGCCGCGCGTCTCCGCGAGGAACGATTCGGCGCACGCCAACGTCAGCTCGCGTGTGTTGTAACTCACGACGACCGTGCACACGCGCGGCGCGCGCTCGCTCGACCGTCCTCGGGGCTCCGCTTCCATCTCCGCCTTCAACGTGTCCACCCTTCACGCGCTCCGAGGGCTCGATCGACGCACCGCGCTCACGCGTGCAGCGGCGCGCCGAGCGTGCCGTCCCTGGGGTCAGACTCGCGGCGCTCGCGGTCCCCGACCGCCCCATCGTCGGAGGTCGCCGCCGCGTCCGCGTCGCGCTCGGCGTCCTTCGTCGCCATGCGCTGCTCCAAGGTCGGCCAGGCCGACCCGATCATGCCGAAGATCAGGAAGAAGACGAGCAGGTTCTGCTGGGCGTGCGAGATCGAGACTGCGAGGAACACGACCATGTGCGCGAAGGTCGCGACGCCCATGCCCCAGCTGAGTGAGGAGAGATACCGCGATTCGGTCACCGTGCGCCAGGTCGCGCCGACGTGGGAATAGGCCCAGACAAAGACCCAGATGAAGGCCAGCATCGCGACGAAGCCGGAGCGCACGCCCTCCAGGACATACTGGTTCGTCACGTCGAACATGAAGTAGCCCCAGTGCGCCGTGGACGGGATGCCGCAGAGCCACCACTCGTGGAAATTGTCAATCGCGCTCTGGATGAGCTTGTACCGGTGCCAGCCCGTCGAGCCGCCGACGACGTCGATGCGCGCGATCAGGTGCCACACCGGCTGCTTCATGTAGAGGTGCAGCGCGAACAGCCCCGTGAACGTCGCCAGGCGGACCTGGTTCATGCGGTGCCGGAGCAGGTAGACCATCGCCCCGAGGCCGCAGCAGCCGACGATCATCAGCGGCGTGCTGGAGGCGCACGCGAACACGATCGCGACGATCGCGATGAGGCCCGCGACCCCGAGCGCCCGGTGCCGGAGCAACGGGTGGCGCAGCTTGGCGCCAAAGAGGGGCAAGAGCACCGCCCAGTAGCACCCGGCGAGGATCGCGTGTACGAACGGCCCCTGCGCTCGCACCTTGCCGTTGCGGACGTGGCTGAACTCGGGCACGCCGCCCATGATCGCGAACAGGTTTCGCCCGGTCTTCTTCTCGAAGAGGAAGAACAGCACGGACCCGAGCGCCAGGAAGATCAGCCACGTAACGGTGCGATCGATGTCCTCCCATTCGCGCAGCGCGACGCGACACAGCGCGTAGGCCGCCAGCATGTCGTAGGCGAGCCCTGCGCGGAAGATGACAGCGCCGACGTTGCCGATCTGCAAGACCGCGCCGACAAACGCGACGACGCTCCAGACGATGATCGCGCGATCGAGCGGGCATGGTCGCACGTCGCGCCACTCGCCGCGGAAGAAGACGCGCGCAGCTGCGACCAGCAGGATCACGCGCATGAAGCTGAAGTCCAGCCCCGCGACGACGATGCGCTGCCCCTGGGGCACGACACACGCCAGGATCAACGTGGGCAACAGCAGCCAACGGCGCGAGAGCAGCGCGGTCGCGGCGCACAGCCCGATGAGCGCGAGGAGCGCGATCGGGTGGACCGTTGTGTGGTTGAAGTACTCGCGTGTGCCGAAGCCCTCGCGGACGTAGTCCTGGATGGCGAGCATCATGCGCGCAGCTCCTGGCGTTCGGAAGCAGAGGGCGCAGGCGACGCGGCGGGGCGCGGCGACGGCGGCGTGAAGGGCTGGACGGGCAGGCGCTTCAAGAGCCCTTTGGCGAAGACGCGCTTGACGGTGCCGTAGAAGGCCTGCGCGCGCTCCTTGAGCGACAGGTCGCGCAGCCAGACGGAGGCGACGCCGAAGCCGCGATAGCGCGGGGCCGCGGCGCCGAACAGGCGGCTCACGAGCACGCGGCCGAAGACCGCGCCGCGCACGCGCAGGAGGTTCGGCTGCGAGCGCGGCAGGGCGCTCGGGTCGCGGCGCTCGAGCGTCAGCGCTCCCGCCGCGACGGCGGCCTCCAGGAAGCGCCGGCCGCGCTCGGTCCGGACGATCACGAGCGAGCGCCCGGCCTCGTTCGCCGGGATCTCGTCGTGGTACCACGGGTCGCCGACGGACAGGTCCGCGAACTCACCCGTGTGGTCGGGGCAGATGCGGCAGCGCCACGGGACGAAGCGCTGCAGGACCTCGCCCCACGACTCTTGGTAGGTCAGGGACGCCTCGCCGCCGGCGCCCGACTTCAGCCGCGCCGCCGCGCGGCCCGGCCAGCCGTGGCCGCGATAGCGCAGGCCCTCGATGGCGCCCGGGTCGTCGAAGCCCATGCGCTTCAGCATCTCCAGCGTGCCGCGCGTGGCGGGCGCGCCCGCGCAGAAGATCGCGATCGTCACCCCGAGCTTCGCGTCGAGCGCAGGCCGCGTCGCGCGCGCCTTGTGCGTCGCGGCGACGTCGCACGGCTTGCCGATAAAGACACACGGCCCGGGCGCGGCCTCGACCGCGGCCAGCCCGTCGCACGGGCTCGCGGGCGCGTAGCGCGAGCCGACTGCGCGCCGGACCTCGGCCGGCGTCGTCGAGAGGCAGGTCTCGTTCAGGTAGGGCACGTCCTCGCGGGCGCGGATGTGCAGGACGCCGGACATCCCGCCGCTGGCGAGGCCGAACGTCGCGAGGGCCGTCGCCGCGCCGCCGCTGGACGCGTGGAAACGAATGTCCTCGTCCGTCGCGTACCCCTCGAAGACGTCGAGCACTGCGCCCCAGCCGCGTACCAGCTCGGGCACGGCGCCGGCCGGCAGCGGCGGCGCGTCGAGCCCGACGCCGGGGCACACGGCGAGGGCGCCGGTGGTGTCCGCCCCCTCGCGCACGAGCGGCCGGCGCCCTTGTTCGAGGTCGTCGACCATGGTGACGGCGCCCGGCGCCGCGTAGGCGCACGCGCCGCAGCCGTTGCAGAGCTGGCGCTCGGCGACGTCTCGAATGGAGCGGATCGACGGGGACATTGCGGGGGCGGAGACCGGGGGAGTGACCTACACGCCATCGGCCGCGCGGCGGGCTGGAGCTGGGCCCATTCGGGGAATCCGCGCGTCTTCCCCGCGCGTCTTCCCCGGGAGCCAGACCCGAGCGAGGCACGGACCCGGCGGGGGTACGCCGCGGCGCGCGAACTCGTGGGCGGAGATGCTACGGAACCGGGGCGCGCGGCGGCGATGAAGTGTCCGTCAGGTCGCGCGCGACGCGGCCCCGCGGCGCCGTACCCTACGCGCGCCGCTGCGTCCGAAATCGAGACCGGGGGCCGCCCCAGACCTCGCGACCCAGCACCTCTGCCCGCCGTGTCTCCCGTGCCCCCCCACATCTGCCTCTTCGGCGCCGCCCCTGGGACGAACAACCTCGGCGTGGACGCGCTGTGCCACTCGACGTTGACGGGGCTCGCGGCGCGCCTCCCGGGCGCGACGTTCAGCGTCTTCGACTATCGGCGCGGCGCGCGGACTGCGACGTTGCAGACGGAGGCCGGCCCGCTGCCGGTGCAGCTCTTCGGCGCGAACCACTCCCGTCGCCTGTGGCGCGGCGACACGCTGCGGACGATGCAGGCGCTCGGGCGCTTTGCCGCCACGCCGCGCGCCATGAGCCCGGGCTTGGCCGCGATCCGCGCGGCGAGCGCTGTGCTCGACCTCTCAGGCGGCGACAGCTTTACGGACCTGTACGGCCGCGAGCGCTTCGATACGGTGACGTTGCCGAAGCGGATCGCGCTGCAGCAGGGCGCGCCGCTCGTGCTCTTGCCGCAGACGTACGGGCCGTTCCGGGACGAGGCGATGCGCCGTGAAGCGAGCGAGGTGGTCCGCGCCGCCGACTACGCCTGGGCGCGCGATGCGCGCAGCTTCGAGGTCTTGCGCGGCCTGCTCGGGGACCAGCTCGATCCGGCGCGGCACCGGCTCGGCGTCGACATGGCGTTTGGGCTCGAGGTGCGGCGCCGGGCGGGCGGGCTCGACCCGGTGCTCGACCGCTGGCTCGATCCGGCCCAGGGCGTGCGCGGCCCGGTGGTCGGAGTCAACGTCAGCGGGCTCGTGTGGCTGTCGGAGGAGCGCGCCAGGAGCTACGGCTTCAAGGCCGACTACCGCGACCTGTCCGTCTCGCTCGTGCGTGAGCTCCTGACCGAGCCGGATGTGCGCGTGGCGCTCGTGCCGCACGTCATCGAGGCGGTGGGGCATTACGAGTCGGACCTGGAGGCGTGCCTCGGCGTGCAGGCCGCGCTCGGAGACGCGGAGCGCGTGCATGTGGTGCGGCCGCCGTACGAGGCCTCGGAGATCAAGCACGAGATCGCGCGCATGGACTGGTTTGTCGGTACGCGGATGCACGCGACGATCGCTGCGTTGTCGACGGGCGTGCCCGCGGGCGCGGTCGCGTACAGCCCGAAGTTCCGCGGCATCTTCGAGCGCTGCGACCTGGCCAACGCGGTCGCGGACCCGACCCAGCTCGACGCGCGCGAGGCCGTCGCGCACTTGATGCGCGCGTGGCGCACGCGCGACGACGCCCGGCGCCGCCTCACAGCGGCGCTCGTAGACGTCCGCGCGACGCTAGCGCAGCAACTGGACGCGGTCGTCGCCGTCGCGGCCCGGTCCCGCCGCCCGGGCACGTGAGGCGCGTGAGCCACGCGGCCAGCGCGGGGGTCACAGGCCGTCGCCGAGGGTGACCCTGGCCAGTCCAGTGGACACCGAGTCTGTGTGGGAAATATAGGAGACGTGGGGTGCGCCCTCGACGGTCACCGTGCATCGGGGGAGGGCCGTGGGGTCAATGACGTGAAGCTCCCAGACGGCCGGAGGGACCCCGCTAAGGACCCAGCTGGAAAGTGCGCCGAGGACAGACGCGATCCGGTCGTCGTCGGTCGAGCATCTTGAGCGTTGGCGCGATGGCATGCTCGATGCGGGAGAGGGCAATGTCCCGCTTGTCGCTCAAGAGGATCCCCAGGAGATGTAGACGGAAAGACACGACCGCTCGCTTCTGCGATACAAACCGGTCCGGGTCTTCGACACGTTCGTTCCCAAGCGTGACGGACACACGACGAGTCGCGAGCCACAGCACTCGAGCTCCCACGTCTTGCCGAATCCCCGCTGCCGTTTGCCATCGAAACCGGCCCTCTCCGGTGTCGTCGCTTGTAAACAGCTTGAAGAACTCGTCGCTTTGCCACCTCATCTGGTAGACGTCTGCGATCTCCGTGACACGGACGCTTGGCGATGTCAACGACGTGAGGAAGCAGCTCGGTCGATCCCCTCCCTCGACTCGACTGAGCCGAAGCGCAAGGTCCTCCCACCCAGGACTCATTTCGCCCGTTGGTCAAATCGCATCGAGAGCGCGCGCCTCACCGCTCCCGGCGCGTCCGACGACCTCATTCAACGAGCACTGTTCCGGTGCGCGTATCAGGTCCTTCGCGACCGTGGATACGCTCCCGGTCCGGGTTCTGACTTAACGGCACATCGAGAGGCCCAACAGACGAAGTCGCCTGCGACCGCAGACGCCACGCTTTCCGAGGCAACCTCCTCGCAGACCCAGGGAGGGGGCTTCGCCAGCAGGCGCCACAAGAGACGCAAAGAGCAAGATTCACGAGACTCTCATTCTGCAAGCTTGAGCGGCGTCGTTGCGGTCTGGATCCCCATCCTGGCATACACGGTGACGTCTAAGACAGATGGACCGCGTTCGCGAGATTGCGAGACCCGCGCCCAACCCATCTGGCACAATCCGCAGCCTGCCTCGGTCCAGTTCGACCGAATCTCTTCACGTCCCACCTCAAGGGGTCTCTAGCAATGTCCATTCAGATCGCTCGCCATCTCGCTCGGCGCACCCCGCTGATCGGGCTCACGTTCACCCTCGCGCTTTCGGGCGAAGCAAGGGCACAGTTCTGCGATTCGTCCGTTCAGGCGGTTATGCCGCGGTTCCAGAGCTTCTACGGCACCGCATGCTCGGTGCAGGGCACACGCGCCATCGTCGGCGCGCCCCAGGACGCGGGAGGCTCGATGTGCCCGACAGGTGCCGGTAGCGGAGGCTCCGCGACAATCCACGAGCTCATCGGCGGCGAGTGGACTGTCACTGCGACGCTTACTTCCCCCAACCCTGAATGTGAAGGGCGATTCGGCTACGACGTCAGCATCGTCGGTGAGTTCGCCGCTGTGGGTGCCCCATTCGAGGACGTTGGCGGCGTCTCTGACGCAGGGCGCGTGTACATCTTCCGCCGCATCAACGGCGTGTGGAGTCACGTGCAGACGCTGACCGAGCTCACCGCATACGACTCCGCGCGCTTCGGGCACAGCCTCTCACTCGATGGCGCCTCGCTCGCAGTCGGCGCGATCCGTAGCGACGCCTTCGGACCAGATTCGGGTGCCTGCTACATGTACGGTCGCGTAAACGGTCAGTACGTGTTCGAGGACCGCGTTGGGCCGAACGCTCCCGGGCAGCCAGTGCCGGGCAACGCGTTCTTTGGCACCTCCGTCGCCGTCGCTGGTCCCTACTGCGCGGTCGGCGCCGTCTACGAGGGGCAGATCGGATCGGCGTACATCTTCGAGCGCGCATCTAACGGCACATGGTCGGAGGACGCCAAGTTCTTTGCGCCAGCTCAAGCTCTCAACTCCTTCTTCGGCGTGTCTGTCGACCTAGTGGGCGGCGTCATGGTCGTCGGAGCCGAGGGTGTCACCAACGGCGCACAGCAAAGCGGCGCAGCATTCGTGTATCGTCACCAGACGAGCGGATGGGCTCTTGAAGCAGAGCTCGGTTCGCCGCAGCCGATCGCGAACGGAACATTTGGGCGCGCAGTATCGTTCGCTCCAGGCCGCGTTCTCGTTACCGACATTTCGGTTCCCGGCGGCGGCCGAGCCTACATCTATCGTCTTGCGCAAGGTGGGATCTGGCAAATCGAGCGCACGTTGGCCGCAGGCATGGGATTCGGCAACGACGGCTTCGGCACCGACGCTCAGATTAGCGGCGACATAGTGCTCGTTGGGGCGCCGCTACGGACTACGAGCGCGCCGTTCAGCGGCGGCGCAGACCTCTTTGACCTCGACTTCGTCGATTGCAACTCCAACGGAACGAACGACTTCTGCGAACTACAGCAAGGCGCAGTCGTCGACTGCGACGGGAACGGCCTGCTTGACTCGTGCGAAATCGCCGCAAATCCAGCCCTCGACTGCAACGGAGACGGACAACTCGATTCGTGTAGCATCCTCAGTAACCCGACTCTGGACTGTGACGGAAACGGACTCATCGACGCCTGCGAGCTCGCGGCACAACCGAACCTCGACTGCAACGGCAATGGGCAACTCGATGTCTGCGAGATCGCGACGGGCCAGGCCATCGACCTAAACGCGAACGGTGTGCCAGACACATGCGAGCCGGTAGGCACGAATCCAGGCTGCCAGTCGCTCGTGAATTCGACGGGCTTCGTCGGACGGCTCCGGGCCATTGGCACCGGGAGTCTTGTTGCCAACGATATCTTGCTGCTGGGCAGTCAGATGCCGCTCAACACGTTCGGCTATCCGCTTGTGAGCCGCACGCCCAATCAGGTCGTCCCGAGCAACAGCGTCGGGTTCCTCTGCATCGGCGGATCGATCGGCCGCAGCTTCCCGGCCTTCAACACAGGCGCGACGGGCACGATGTCACGCGCGATTGATCTCCTCGCGATCCCAGCGCCGAACGGAACGATCACGGGCTCGATCGGCGAGACCTGGTACTGGCAGCTTTGGCACCGCGACTCGTTCGCGGGCCAAGCCACATCGACCTTCACAGACAGCCTCATCTTCACGATCCAGTGATACCGCGGGCGAGCAACACGTGCCCCACACGTGATGCACTCCCGCCCCACGCATCGTGCTTCCGTCACGGGTGTATACCTGGGACGGAAGCGTCACGATACCTGCACGCACGACTCCGTTTCCTATGCTCCTCGCCTTCGCGCTCGCCCTCGCGCTGCCACAGTCGACACTTCAACTTGAGCTCGTCGCTGACACCTCCGATGGCCTCGTCGACCCGATCAGCTGCGCCCGGCGCGCGGGCGCGCCCTACCTCTACCTCGTAGAACGTGGCGGACAGGTCCGACGCCTCGTCGGCGGGCAGCTCGACACAACGCCAATCCTCGACGTGTCGACACGCCTCGCACTGACGGTCTCGACGGGACTGCGCGCCATAGCGTTCCATCCGGATTACGCAACGAACGGCGAGCTGTACCTCTGGTATGACGCGCCAAGCACCTCCGGCGCGATCGTCGATATCGTGCTAGCGCGCATGACGAGGAGTTCGGCGCAAACGGAGGCTATGGACCCGGCGAGTCTTACCGAAGTGCTCCGCGAACCCCAAGACAACTTCGGGCACGCCTGCGGCAGCCTCGATTTTGGCCCCGATGGGTATCTCTATGCGACTCTTGGTGATGGCGGCAACCCGCAGGATCCGACGTGCAACGGCCAGAACCCGTCGAATCTAATGGGCTGCATGCTACGGCTCGATGTCGACCAAACGGGGCTCTATGCCGTGCCACCGGATAACCCATTCATCGGCGTACCGGGGTATCGCCCCGAGATCTGCCATCTTGGCTTCCGGCACCCGTGGAAATGGGCCTTCGATCGCGCGACTGGCGAACTCTGGATCGCAGACGTCGGTCAAGCGAATCGCGAGGAGATTGACCTCGTCCCGCCTGGTGTGCTCGGGCTGAACTTCGGTTGGAAGGTCATGGAAGGCTCGACATGCTTCTCGACCTCCAACTGCTCCGTGACCACGCCCCCGTGCTTCGATCCGGCTTACACGCTGCCATTATACGAGTACGGACACGGGGTCGACTGTTCGATCACAGGCGGCTTGGTTTACCGAGGTACGTCGATCCCAGACCTTGTCGGCGTCTACCTCTTCTCGGACTTCTGTAGCGGACGTACGTGGTCGCTGAGTCGCGACCTGTCTGGCACCGTCACGGTCGTGGAGCGGACGTCGGAGCTCACCCAGGCCGTGGGCGGTGAGGTCCTCACTGCACCCGTATCCTTCGGCGAAGACGGCTCGGGCGAGCTCTACATCATCGACTACGCAGACAAGGAGCTCTTTCGCATTGTCCGCCGCGAGGACATCGTGCCCTTCTGCATCAGCGCACCGAACGCGAGTGGTGTGGGTGCACGACTGATCCCGACAGGCACGTCAAGCATCGCCGCGAACGACCTCATTCTCTCCGCGCGTGGGCTGAACCCGAACGCCCCAGCGCTACTGTATTACGGCGGAGCTCCGACCCAAATCGCCCAGGGCAACGGTTTCCAATGCGTCACCTCGGGTGGCCGCGGTATCTACCGCCTCGCACCAAGCGCCGCGGGCACGCAGGGCGCGCTGAGCCAACCGCTCGATCTCACGCAGCCGCCCCTCGGTGCAGGGCCCGGAATGGCTGTCGCCGGATCGACTTGGGTGTTCCAGTGCTGGTACCGCGACGTCAACGGACCGCTGGGGCAAACCAGCAACTACAGCGACGCGCTCTCGATCCGATTTAGGCCCTGAGCAGATAGCCCAAGGCCGAGGACGGGCCGAACTGTGAAGGAATGGTGCCGTGGGTACGGGAAGCGGTGGCTGCGCTCATTTCAAAGTCACCCGTGCCAGCGCGACTGAATGGCCAGTCGTCGCACCTGGGGTCAGCGCGGCGTCGCGGATACCGGACTCAAGTCCCTCTTCGCAAACGCGTAACTGGCCCGAGCCGGAATGTTGGATCGTCGTAGGACATTCCGGGTCGGCGAGATCCGCATTGCTGGCGCTGGCTCCTTGGGATGTGACCCTTGTCTCGCCGGCTATGCGCACGCAGGCCCTGTGTTGACTCTATCTCGAATCTCCACGCGGACCTCGTGTGTCTTGTCATCAGCGTCAGGTTTCGAGCTGCTCGTCGACGGCGAAGTGGCCATCTTTCGGATCGGCGGCACCGGGTTCATCCTGCAGCGCTACGAGCACCGCGAGGTCGCCCAACACCTCATGCTGCAGCTCATGGTGGACGACCTCGACGCATGGTGGAGGCACATCACGTCGCTCGACCTCGCGTCACGCTTCGGCACGAGCATGTTGCGCGCGCCTGCGATGCAGCCTTGGGGGCTCCGCGTCGCGTTCCTCGCCGATCCATGCGGTGTCCTTTGGCACATCGCAGAGCGTCGGCCCGGGGCAGTCCAAGACTGACCCCGCGCCACACGCCGCTCGGGCCTGCTCGAGCGCCAACGCGACCGACGCCCACCGGCTTCCACGCGGTCCCCCAGCGCGCCCGGATGCGCTCCAGCCGAGCCCACTTCGAACCCGTCCCCCAGTGGGTCGCCGCGCTCGGCGCCGGGTTTGTAGGGCTGCCCGCTCCCTGGTAACGTCCAGCGGTGATACGCGCCTGCCCCTGTCGCCTCGCTTCGCCCGCGCGGGCCTTTGGGTCGTCGGCCAGCCGACCAGGCCGAGCGCCTGAACGGCGCGCAGCAGGGAGACGACGGGGCGCCCCGCGACCAGCCACGAACCGCACGGGCCCGAGCGCGCGCGACCGAGCGCCGTTCTCTGCTTCGCCGCGCGGTCTCGAAGAGGGCTCATGTGCGGGCTCGATGGCGATGCAAGGCGCGAGCATGGTCTCGCGCCCCACGGGGCAGCGACGCGCAGCGATCGCGCGCGATCAGGCCCAGACTGAAGGCGCGGTCCGCACGGCCCATCGACGCACGGCCCTTAAACGCGCGGCTGCAGCGCGCGTGACGTCGCGATGAGCGCGCCAGAGGACTCACCCTCGGCCGAAGCCCTGCGGCGCGAGGCGATCGACGCGCTCATCGCCGAGGCCCTCGACGCGCACGAGGCCGGTGGCACGGCGGCGCTCGACGCGTTCCGCGCCGGCCTCACCGAGCACCGCGATGAGGTCCTCGCGCGGCTCGCGCTCCTCGACCGCGTCGGGCTCTTGGGCGGCGGCGCGGAGTCGCGCGCCCGCGCGGGCAGCGGCGCCGGAACGCGCCCGGAGGCAGGCCCGCTGAGCGCGCTCCCGGAGCGCTTCGGCGACTTCGAGGTCCTCGAATGCCTGGGCGGCGGCGGGATGGGCGTCGTCCACCGCGCGCGCCAAATCTCCATCGGGCGCGAGGTCGCCATCAAGTTCATCCGACCCGAGCAAGTGCACTTTCCGGGCGTGCGCCAGCGCTTCCAGCGCGAGGTCGAGATCATCGCGAAGCTCGAGCACGAGGGCATCGTCCGGCTCTACAGCTACGGCGAAGACCGCGGCCTCCCGTGGTTCGCGATGGAGCGCATCGACGGCCTCTCGCTCGCCGATATCTTTGCACAGCTCCAGGGGCGCGCGCCACGAGACGTCACCGGCGCGGACATCGCGCGCTGCTTCCCCGAAGCGCCCGCGAGCGGCGCCGCCGTCGACCTCTTCAACGGTCCCTGGCGCGACGTCGCGGTGCGCATCGTGCAGCGCGCTGCCGAGGCGCTCGAAGAGGCGCACCGCCAAGGCGTGCTGCATCGCGACCTCAAGCCGTCGAACATCATGCTGACGGCGCGCGGCCGCGTCGTGTTGCTCGACTTCGGCCTGGCGTGGTCGCGCGGCACCGACCGCTTGACGCGCTCCGGCGCGCAGATCGGTACGTTCCACTACATGGCGCCCGAGCAGCTCCGCGGCGACGCCACCGCGCTCGACACGCGCACCGACGTGTACGCGCTCGGCGTGCTGCTGCGCGAGCTCCTGACCCTGCGCCCTGTCTTCGCCGGCGAGACCATCGACGTCATCGCGCGCGCCGTCCAGGAGGGCCGCCCCGCCCCCATCGACCGACGCCGCGCCGCGCTGACCTGGGAGGCCGAGACCATCTGCCTCGTCGCGATGGACCTCGACGCGGCGCGGCGCTTCCCGTCGGCGGCGGCCCTCGCCAGGGACCTCGAGAACCTCCTCGAGCGACGGACCATTCAGGCCGTGCGCCCGGCGCTCGCGCTGCGCATGCGGCGCTTTGCGCAGCGACACAAAGCGCTCAGCGCGGCCGTCGGGGTGTTGTCCCTCGCGCTGCTGCTGACCCCGTCGGTCGTCGCGTGGCGAGAGCGCGAGCTGCGGCAGCGCATCGAGCGCGTCAACTCCGCCCTGGCCGACGAAATCACGCGCGCGGACAGCAACCTGAGCCTCGCCGCCGACGCCCTCAACCGGACGCTGCGCCGCCTGAACGCGGAGGACATCATCCAAGTCCCGGACCTGCGCGATTTCAGTGATGGCCTCGTCGTCGACACCGCGGACTTCCTCGATGTGCTCTCGAAGAGCAACCCAGATGAACCCGCGGCGCGGCTGCGGCTGGCCGAGACGCTGCTGGAGGCTGGGCACGTCCGCTGGCAGCTATGGGACCTCGCGCGCACGGAGCCGATCTTCCAACGGATCGTTGACCTCCTGGCGGGCGAAACCAGCGGCGACCACGCAGACGAGCTACGGCTCGAGGCGCAGCTGGCGCTCGTGTTCCTGGGCCTGCGCAGTCCGGAGCGACGGATCGAGGCCTACCTGTCGGCGCTGGAGCTCGTGCGCAGCCACGGCGACGTCTCTGGCCGCTCCAAGCCGCTGCGGGTGCAATATGCGCGCGCGCTCGAGCGGCTCGGGACGAGCTACGGCCAGGTGCGCGACGCGCGCGCCACGGAGCTCCTGGGCGAAGCGCAAGCGATGCGCGAGCGCCTCCTCCAGGAGGACCCAAGCAGCGACGATTGGCTCGACTACGCGGCGGGCGCGGACGCGCTGCGTCAGGCCTTCGAGCGCGCGGGCGACTCGGCCGCAGCCGCCGAACAGACCAGCACCTCGCAGCGCGCCATCGACAACGCGCTCGCGCTGGGCGCGGCCGACGCGACGGCGCTGGAGCGCCTCGGCGAAGCGCTCTCGGTGCACGCGTTTCGGCTGCGCAATCGTGGCGACATCGAGGGCGCCGAGCGCATGCAACGCATCACGAGCGAGCGCTGGATGCAGCTCATCAAGGCACGGCCGTCGCGCCTCGAAGCGCTCCGATCCTGGGCCCTGAGCGAGAACCGACGCGTCGGCGACCTGGACCGGCTCGGGCGCCCGAACGAAGCGACGCAGCTCCTGCGCGAGGTCGCCGCGCGCCTCGAGCATGTCGTCGCGGTCTGGCCCAGCGAGACCCAAGTCATCGCGCGGCTGATCGAAGCGCGCGTGAGCTTGTGCCGGCGCTTGATGACGCCGACGCGGCAGCGGCAGGAGATCCAGCACGAGCTCGACCTCGCCGCGCGCGACGCGGCGCTGCTCCTCCAACAAGGAGAGACCCTCGCGTCGAGCCTGGACAGCGGCGCGCGCCTGTTCGCGTACCGAGCGCGCATCGCGCTGCTCGACGATGACCTGGACGGAGCCGAGCGCGAGCTCGCGCGCTGTGCGGAGCTCCGCGCCGCCGCCGAGCGCCGCGCGCCCAGCGACCGCGTGTCCCTCAACGAAGAGCTGGATCGGAGCTTTGCGGCGGCAGAGATAGCGCTCCGGCGCGATCAGCCGGCCCAGGCCGCGGCGGCGCTCGCGCGCCTGAAGGCGCTGCCCGCCGACCTGCTGGAGCAGGTGCCGACGTTGCGCGCCTGGTTGGGGGACCCCCTCGTCGCGCGCGAGGTCGCGCGCGCCGGGGTCGCGCGCTGACCCGTCGCCGGGCGCCGCGGGCCGCGGGCCGCGGACGCTGCGCGCTCCCCCGAGGTCAGGGGGTTGTCGACCTCGCACCGCACGGGAACAGGTAGGCTCCATGCTCCATGGCGCGCTCCTCCACGAAGCCGGCCCGCGTACGACACGCCGCGAGCGCCCTCGCCGGGCTCGGCGGGCTCATCGCGGTGGCGCTCTTCGGGCTCGCGACGCTCGACCTCGGGGACCCCGTTGGGGCGACGCTCGCGCGGCTCGAGCGCGAGGCCGACTCCGAGGCGCGGCTCGTGCTCGCCGACTGGAGCGCACGCCTCGCAGGTGACGCGCCGATCGCCGACGCCGTCGGGCACGTGGTCCGCTGCGACCCCAGCCGGACGTTCGGGCAAGCGCCCGTGGGCCAGAGCAGCGCCGCGCCCGGCCTCACACCGTTCGAGCCAGCGGCGACCACCACCGACGCCATCGCAAGCGCGCTGCTGGTCGTCGCGCGCGAAGAGGCGCAGCGCGGCGAGCTCGACGCGGCGCGCGCGACCCTCGAGCGCGCGTTCGAGGACGACGCCACACTGGCTGTCGCCGCTGGGCCCGTCGCCGCTGGGCCCGTCGCTGCTGGGGCAATCGACGCGCGGCTCGAGGCCCTGCGGCTCGCGCGCAGGGCGCTGGACTTCGACGCGGTCGCGCGCCACCTCACGCACGCGGCGCGCTGGCGCTGGGACGTCGGCGCCGACGGCGCCTCCGCGCGCCTGCTCGCCTACCTCGCGGCCGCGCCCGCGCTCACCCCGAGCGAGCGCCGGCCGCTCGCCGTGAGCATCCGCGACGCGCTCGTTGCCGGTGAGCTGCGGGTCGGCGCGCCGCGCGATCGATTGATCGTCGACGCGGCGGGCGCTCGGGTCGAGCTCGACCCGGACCTCACGGCGCTGCGCGCCCTGCTGGAAGCGCGCTTGCCCCTCAGCGCCGCCTCGGACCCGAGCGCCCCCGCGGCGATCGCTGGGCCCCCGCGCCCCGAGGCCTCCCCATGGCGCGCTGCGTTCGATGAGCCCGCGCGCACCGCCGCCGCGATCCTCACCGCGCTCGGTGACGCCCGGCCACGCAACGACGCGCCCGCAGACGGTTGGCGGCTCTACGACCCGAGCGGCGCGCCGCTGGTCCCGAGCGAGCACGTCCTGGCGGTGCGCACAGGCGACGGCACGCTCGGCGCAGCCCTCGCGCTGCATCGCGCCGAAGCCATCGAAGCGGCGCTCGAGGCGTTGGCCGCGGCCGACCGCGGCAGCCCATGGCGCGCGACGTTCGCGGCCGAGGTCGCCGCGCCCCGCGAGCTCTTCGGCAGGCCGCACGTCGCCCCCGGCCTCACGCGGCCGTTCCGGCTGGCGCACGCCAACGCCGACGCGCTCATACGCGCCGAGCGACGGCGGCTCGCGGCCATTCGCGCCGCGCTCGTCGCCCTGGGCCTCGCCATCGGCGCCGCGACCCTCATGGGCGCGCGCGCCGCCCGGCGCGCCGAGCGCCTCGCCGAGCTGCGGCGCACCTTCGTCGCCAGCGTCTCGCACGACCTCCGCACGCCGCTCGCGTCGATCGCGAGCCTCGCCGAGAACCTCTCGGACGGCGTCGTCGCGGGGCCGCGCGCGGTCGCCGAATACCACACCGCGATCCGGCGCGAGGCGGCGCGCCTCGGGCGGCTCGTCGACGGGCTGCTGGACTTTGCGCGGCTCGAGCGCGGCGAGCTCCCGCGGCTCGCGCTCGCGCCCGTCGACACCGACGCGTGGCTGCGCGACCTCGAGCGCGCCGCGCGGGCGGTCTGCGAGCCGCACGGCGTGGCGCTCCGCCTCGTGCATTCCGCCCTCGCTGCAACGCTCGAGTTCGACGCGCACGCGGTCGATCGCGCCGTCCTGAACCTCGTCGACAACGCGGTCCGCCACTCGGGCTCAGAGTCGGTGACGCTCCAGGTCGACGTGACCCACGGCGAAGGCGGGGCGCGCCTCGTGCTGCAGGTGCTCGACGCGGGGCGCGGGCTCGCTGGCGCGGGGCGCGAGCGCGTCGCGGGCGCCGTACACGAGGCCTTGTTCGCGCCCTACACCACCGCCGGGGACACGGCGGGCACGGGCCTCGGCCTCGCGATCGTGCGCTCGATCGCAGCGGCCCACGGCGGCGCCGCGCGCCTCGAGCCCGGCGCGGACGGCGTCGGCCTGCGCGCCTCGTTCGACATCGCCCTCCGGCCCCCCGAACCCCACGCGCAGGAGGCCGGATGAGCGCGCGCATCCTCATCGTCGAGGACGACCCGACCCTGCGCATGACGCTGCGCGATCGGCTCGTCGCCGAGGGCTTCGAGGTCCTGGAGGCCGCCGACGGAGAGGCGGGCGAAGCGCTCGCGCTGGACGAGGACCCAGACCTCGTCCTGCTCGACGTGATGCTGCCGAAGAAGGCCGGCTTCAGCGTCTTGCGCGCGCTGCGCGCAGACCGGCTCGTGACGCCCGTGATCCTGATGACGGCCCGCGGCGAGGAGTTCGACCGCATCCAAGGGTTCGAGTCCGGCGCGGACGACTACGTCGTGAAACCCTTCTCGCTGCACGAGCTGATGCTGCGCGTGCGCGCCCTCCTGGAGCGCGCACGCGGCGGCGCGCCGGGCGTCGCGGACCCGTCGGAGTCGCCGTCGCGCGTGCGCTTCGCGGGCCTCGAGCTGGACCTCGACGCGTTCACGGTCACGCGCGGCGCCGAGCGCGCGACGCTCTCGCGCAAGGAGCGCGACCTCGTCGCCTACTTTCTGCGCCACGAAGGCGTGGCGCTGGAGCGCGCGCGGATCTTCGAGGACGTCTGGGGCGAGGACGGCGAGGCCAGCCTGCGCACCGTCGACCAGCACGTCGCGAAGCTGCGCAAGAAGCTGGAGGCCGAGCCCGACGCGCCGCGCCTCCTGCGCACGGTCCACGGGGTCGGCTACGTGTTCGAGCGGCGCCCGAGCACCCGTTGAAGCCTGCGGCGAGGGCCCGCTGATGCCCGCGCGTAGACAACCTGTAGACAACTCCGACACGCCTGGCAGGCGGGCCCGACGGCCCAGGGGCGTACACCAGGGACGTGACGCGATCCGCGCGCCACAGGAGGACACTACCGATGATGCAACGCACGACACCCTGGCTGCTGCTGCTGGCGCTCAGCGCACACTCGCCCGCCCGAGCCCTCGCCCAAACAGACACGCAAGCGGGGTCCCCGCCCCCTCAGGTCCCGCTCGTCCTCGACGACGCGTGGCGCTCGTCCATCGAGCTCAAGGTGCGGACCGACGGCGCCGAGCAAGCGCTCGCCGAGGTCAGAGACACGACCCAATGGCTCCGTGAGCAGCTCGCCGCCCAAAGCTCGAGGGGCGCGGGGGACGTGCTGGATGAGGGCCTGCTCGGCGCCCTGGCCACGAGCGTCGAGATGGAGCTGCGGATCCTGGTGCACCAGGGGCGGCTCGCGGAGGCGCAGGCGCTGTGCGCGACCTACTTCAAGCCGGACCCCGCAGCGGCGCCGAAGGGTGACCCTCGGCTCTCCACTTTCGTCACGCTAGCGCTGAGGAAGTCCGACGCGTATCGCAAGCTCGTGGTCGCCGCGCCTGGGACGCCCATGACCGACCTCCCGCTCGCGGCGCCGACCGCTGCGCAGGACCGCACGCGGGCGATCGTCGCCGACTCGATCCAAGCGGGCGACACGGACCTCTTGTTGCGGCTCGGCGCGAGCGCAGCCGACGCCTATGAGCAGCTCGCGCTCAACGCGACCCAGCCCGCAGAGCTGCTCTTGAGCTCCCCTGGGCCGCTCGCGTGGTTGGCCTCGGTCGACCCGACGCGCGCAGTCCGCGTGGCGTCCGCGCTCGTACGGCGGACGGGCTCGGGTTGGAAGGCGGCGATCGCGACGGAGCTCACGTCGCGCGGTCCTCGCACCAACCCGCTGACGCTGAACGCAGAGGTGATGCGGCAGCCGGCGACGCTCGCGCTCGTCGCGGAGCTCGCCGAAGGTGACGAGCTCAACGCTGAGCACGTCGAGAGCATCACGCTGGGGCTCGCCTCGGCCGCGGTCGAAGGGCCCGTCATGGCGCGTTACCTCGCGCGCGCGCTGCCGGTCCTCGAGCAGCGGGACAAGCTCGGCCAATGGCCCTTCGTGCCGCTGACGCAGCACATGCTGCGCTCCAGCGACCCGAGCGAGCGCGCGAGCGCTGCGCAGGCGCTCGCAAGGCACGACAACCTGCGCCTCGAGGACGCCGCGCGGCTCGCCCAGGACCCCGTGGCGGACGTTCGATCCGCCGTCGCCGCCGCCCTCCCGCGCGTCACACCCGGCAACAAGGACCTCAGCGAGGAGGAGCGAGCTCCGTGGCGCGCGCTCGTTCGGGACGCCTCGACGGCCGTGCGCCGCGCGCTCTACGTGTCGATCCTCGACTACCTGAACCTTGGCGGGCAATCACCGTTCACGGTCGCCGACTCGGGCGCTCTTCGGGCAGCTCAGCACAGCGCCCGATGCGGCGCTCAGCGCCGAGTTCGCCCCGACCTCTCGCGGGCCGTAAGCTGGCTCGACCGGGCGAGGGCTCGACCAGCGACCGCGCGCGAGCGGCGCTCTCCTGCTGCGATCGCCGTGGCCGCCGGTGCGCGAGGCCGCGTTCACGACGCTGCGCCGGTCCAAGTCGCTGCGAGACGCGCTCGGTGAGGTCCTGCAGTCCTATCAGGCGCGCCCCGACGACCCCGAGGACCTCATGCGATACCTTGACGGGCTCGTGACGACGCTCGCTTCCGCCGACGACGGACGCAAGACGCAAAGTACGTCCGCCTGATCGTCGGAGGGCCTCCCGCAAGTCGAGTGGGCCAAGACGATCGTAGCAGGGCCCTGGCAGGTTGGGCAACAAGGCGCCCGAGGTGTCCTTGATGACCGACTGGGTCCGGACAGCGCGCTCAGGGCGCTGCGCGCGATGATCGAGGCCGACCGAGCGCGTCTGGCAAGCGCTGCTGAACACCGACTGGGCTCCTGCCGCTGACGCGCTGCGCGCGGCGCTCCAGGGCGACGACCTCGATCCGCGCACCCGTGTTGTGCTCAACGCGGCCCTCATCACGGCAGAGCCTGCGAACGTCGCGCCCGCGCGGCCGTGCGCGCGGCGCTCGAAGAGCCTCGCAGGCGGTGACCTAGGGACGCTGCAACAGTCCATTGGATGGGCCTCGACCGCAGCGTCAAAGGCGCCGTCGGCGGCGCTGTCGCTGCTCGGCGAGCTCCTGGCCTCCCCATGGCTGTCCGACGAGGCGTTGGACGTGCTGTCCGCCCCCAAGCCCCCACAAGAGGGCTATCCGCGGGCTCGCCCGGTCCGTCGTTGACGCCTGAGCGGCGTGTCGTTGCGGCGGGCGCCGACGCTGCGTCGAGGTTCGCCCCATGCAGTACTACCTGTTGAAGGCGATGATCCAGGACCCTGCGCTCTATCGCCCGAAGCTCGCGCGCAACTGGCTGAAGGACAACCCGCGCTGGGACGACCTCGCGCTGGCCGCGAAGCTCTGGGGACACGGAGCTGGTCGACATCCTCGGCGACCAGGTGCTCGATTCTCTCGCCCGCTATACAGGATCGAGCGAGTGGGAGATCAAGGCGCTGATCGAGCGCGCGCTTGCCGTCGCCGGTGAGGAGTCGGCCGCGCAGTTGGCGACGATCGCGGCGACCACCCGATCGCATGGCCTGCGCGAAGAGCTGGTGAAGCGCCTGGAGACGATCGCATTGTCGCGCGAGCTTGCGGCGCGCCTCGCCCGCACGAGCACGCCGGAGGACGACCGCGCGCGCGATCGAAGAGACGCTCACGCTGCTCGACGACCCGACGGAGGACGTCCAGTGTCCAAGCGATCCGAGGGCTCGCGATCCTCGGCGCGACGGCGGAGGTCCCGCGCCTCGTGGGCCTGGTCGGGAGCGGCTCGGCCGCGGAGAAGAAGGCGGCGCTCGAGGCCCTCGACCTCCTGTACCGCCGCGCCGCGCAGGCGGACCAGTGACGACGCAGCCCGCCGTCCTGCGCGCGGCGCAGGGCGTCGGGTAACGTGCGCGCATGCGGACCCCTCGCAGCTCCGCGGCGCTCGGCGCGCTGCTCGTCCTCTGCGGCGCGCTCGCAGGTGCGTGGTGGCTCACCGACGCTCCCGAGGGCGGGCAGGAGGCGCTGGCGCCGAAGGCGCCCTGTCAGGCGCCGATCGAGGCTGCGCCTGCCGGCGCTCGCAGGCGTCGAGGCGCCGCGCGCGCGCGAGCAACGAGGTCGAGCCAGACGCCCGCGCGCCCCCGCACACGATGACAGCCCCGTCGCGACCCTGGCGGTGTTCGCGACCGACGTCGACGGCGTGCCTGCGCCGGGTGTGCGCGTCCTGGCCGCGCCGCCGCTCCACGCGCTGAACTTGATCGGCACGACCGACGAGCGCGGGCGCCTCGAGTTCTCGTGGCGCGCATCGATGCGGCCTGCGGAGCCGTCGTCGAGGCTCAGCGCAGGTCAGGCCACAGCCTGACCGGGCTGCGGCGGCTCCTCGTCGATGCGGACGGGCGCTCGGAGCTCGAGCTCGTGCTCGCGCCCGCGTACCTGCCCGACCCTGACGGCCACATGGAGCTGCGACCGCCGCTGGCCGACGCTGGCGCCCCAGGGCGTCGAGTCGCGTCGAGCGCCTCGCTCGTCGGCGACTGGGACGTGGGTGACCTGCGACCTGTCCGACGGCGCTGAACGCAAGAGGCGCGCGCACAGGCCTGCTCCTCCATGACGTCACCTGGGACCAGGTGGACGCGCCGAGTTCGTCGCAGGCGAGCCGATGACGGACGGCTCCGAGGTCTACGAGGTCCTCTCGGAGGTGGACCTCGGAGGCTGCGAGCGACGTCCCGCCGACGCTCGCGCGCGGGTGAAGGGCCGCGTCGACGACGAGCGCGGCGACCCCGTCGCCGGGGTACGGGTCGCTGTCGAGCGCCCGGACGGTTGGACCTACGCGCACGTGCGGACGGGCACGACGGCCGCTATCGCGTCGAGGTCGATGCCACCGAGGTCGTGCTGCGTGCGGGGCTCGGCGAGCCCGTCCTTCCGCGCCACCCGGCGCGGGGCGCCTCGCGGTGACCCTGCAACGGGGCGGGGTGTTCGACTTCAGCCCGCGCATCTCGCGCGGGCCGCGGCTCGAGTGCCGGATGCACCAGGAGCGCGTGCTCGACGCCGAGACCACGCGCATGACTTCCTCCCGGGCTCGGGCTATCGCCTCGAGTATTCGACGCTGGAGCCCCTCGCGAGCGGCGAGCGCCTGCGTGTCGCGGTCGGGGATTGCAGCGATGTCTTCGCAGTCACGGGGCTCGGCCGGCTGGCGAGACACACTGCGTGCCGTCGCGATCGGAGGCTGAGGTCGAGCGCCCAGACCAACGTCGCGACGAGCGCGGAGTGGGTGCAGACGTGGGCCGGCCTCGTCGACTTCACGGTCCAGCCGCTCGACTCCGCCGAGGCGCCGGCTGGCGAGGTGCGCCTGTGGCAGCCCGACCGACGACGCGGCGTGCGGCTCGGCGCCTACGGCGCCCTTGACGTCGCTGCAGCTGCGCGTGACGGCGGGCACTTGGGTCCTCTCCATCGGCGCGGCGACGGCCCTATGGAGCGCGGAGCACGCGTTCACGTTGGAACCTGGCGCCGCTGTCGCGCTCGGCGCGATCGAGCTCGGACCGAGCGCCACGGTCCGCTTCGCTCCGCAAGAGGAGCGCGCCGGCGCGCCGCGACTCCGGCTCACGCGCGAGCACTTCGGCGCAACATCGATCGTGATCGCGCCCTCCCTGCCCCCGACATCGGAGGCGCTCACCCGTCGCGTGCCCACAGGCGCCTACCGCGTCGAGTTCGAGGGGCGCACGCCAGAGGCGCTGCGCCTCGAGCCGGGCCAGACCTGGACGCCGACGTGGCCCTGACTCGGCCCGCGTCATACGCTGACGACCGCGGGGGCGTCCTTCGCGCGGCCCTTGGCGCCGACGACCGAGCGCAGGTCCGACAGCGCGTCCACGAGGTCGCGTAGTGATGCATGCCCCACGCACGCGCGACGCTCACGCTGCAACTGGACGCGGTCGTCGACGTCGCGCACCGAGCCCGCCGCGCGCGCGTGAAGAGGGAGAACGCCGAGCTCGGCCGCAGCCGCGCGGCAGCAGCGAGTCGTGTCACCACAGGCGGATTGGGAGCAGCAAGGCGTTCGACGTGTTCGAGGTCGCATTGCCAGCACCGTCGCGGTCGCGGTACCACACTTGGAACGGGATGTCGTACCAATATCCACCGTGGACGCCCCAGCTAGGCGCCGATGGCGAGCGATCGAGGATGTCAAACCACTCGACGGCGCCCGCCGCCGAGGCGCGGCGGATCGGGTAGGCCGTCACGATCGGCTGCACGAGGCAAGTCACGCCCGACCCCAGCGCCAGATGACCGGCAGGGTTCCACTGCGCGCCGGTGAGGCTCAGCGTGCCCCTCATGAGCACCGCGAACTCGCCCGGGGGCAGCCCTGTCACCACCATCCGCCCGGTATTGAACGCACCCTGCGCCGAGCCGGTGTAGTGCATCCGCGCGCCGCGCCCAGAGCTGTTCAGGCACCCGGTCCCAGGGTCCGGCGCGATCGCACCCGTCGGACAACCCGTCGCGCCGCCGCCACAGAGCGCACTGCCGAAGGTCGCGCGCAGACAGTCCGAGCTCGACAGGCGCGGATACACCTCGACTGCGCCAGCGTTGTGGCCCGCGTTATAGTGACCGCTCACTCCGATGGCGACGAAGTCCCTCCCGATCGCGGGGCGAGTCCTTGGGAAGTAACCACCGGAGTTTGTCTGCCAATACACACCTGCCGGATTGTAGGAATCCGCCCCAAGGCAATAGGCGATCACCGCGCTGCCTGACCGATTCGCCGCCGGGTAGTCGGGCAGCCCGACGTACAATACGGAGTCCTCCCGGTGCACAAAGGTCGTGTGCCCTGCGTCCGACCATGCCCCGCGCCGCGCGATGGTCCAGCCGCTGGTCCCCCGCTCGAACTCATAGTAGGTCTCGTACGGGTGGTGCGGGGTGGGCGGGAGCTGGAAATCTCCGGTCGAGACTGCGATGCGATCGGGCCCGAGCACCGCACAGCCAATGCCGAACTCACCGTTCTCGCGCGGCGACGGCGGCGAGAGGTCACCGTCGAGCTGGAACTGATACGGCTGCTGGCCGTCGCCGATCAGCCGGTAGACCAACACGCGCCCCACAGCCCGCGGCACACCTGGCGGCGTCGCCTGTGGGTACCTGTTGGAGCCGACGGCCATCAGTCCAGCCTCGAGGTCGACGTCGAGCGACCAGCCGAAGTTCACGCCGCCTGTCATGCCAGGGACCGGCCACACCGAGGACACGTAGTTCCACCGGTGGCCGTCGTGGTGGTAGTACACGATCCGGCCCGAGATGTTCGAGTGGCGAAACGACACGAAGAGGTGATCACCCGAGAGCTTCATGCGCCAGCCACGGTACTCACTGAGGCCGAATGACGGCGGATGCCCGAGGGGCGGGTCGGTGATCGTCTGCGTGAGGAACCACCCGAGCGTCGGGTCGTACTCGAAGCAGTGGAGCTGCCCAAGGACGTTGTCGAGGGCGCGATACTCGTAAGGGGCCGCCACAATGAGCCGCGACCCACGCAGTGCAAGCTCCGTGCCGAACTCACCTTCATATCCACCAGGCAAAGAGCCCGGCGAGTCTAACACTTGGTCCCGAACGAGCCGCCCGGTTGCGTCTCGCCGAAAGAGCGTCACCGTACCGTTGCGGTTGCCCAACGAGTCGATGCCCTTTAATGTCGATGCAGCGAGCGAGTCCCCGTCCGCTGCGACTGCGACACCAAATAAGGCATTGGTTGTTGGGTTAGGCTCGAGGAGCAACTGCGTGGGAGCCATCACCGGATGCTGCAACGCGTGAGTCGGGCCACTGGATCCCACAATCAATGCCACGCTGAGCGAGGCGCAGACACGGCCTGCCCACCCTCCAAGATCATGCAGCAACTGCACAACCCGAATCGCGCAAAGGTCAGACAACGACGACATCACTGCACCCTTTCTACGACGAGCACGTAATCCTCAGACGCCATGAACGTCGGATTCAAGATCGAGCTCGGAATGGCCATCGGCACGGCCGCGCCGCTCGAGTCTACCGCGAACACGACGGGCGGATCCGCCATGAATGCCCCGTTGCGCGGGTCCCACCAACGCGCCGCATACTTCGCCTCGGTCAATCCACCTTCCCAACTCCGATCCATCTGCAGACTGCCTGCGCCAGAAGTCAAGGCCGGGTAGTACACTAGGGCGTCGCCGTTCCGCCGTGCAAAGGCCCTGGGTTGGCC
>JAWKUK010000032.1:0-56516 GCA_041398605.1 Planctomycetota bacterium | reverse complement strand
CTGCTGCTGCTCTTGCTCTTTGCGCTGCTGCTCGAGCTCCGCGAGCTCGCGCAAGCGGCGCCGCACGAGCTCGACGTTCGCGCGGGTGTCCGAGTCGCGCCAATCGATCCGCAAGCGCTCGACGAACGCGTCCAGCGCGGCCGCGTAGGCGCGCTTGGCCTCTTGCAACGGGTCCGGCGCGTTCGGGTCGGCGCCTGCGGGTTGACCCGCGGGCGGGGCTGCCGGCTGCGCGCCTGGCGGCGCGCCTGCTCGCTGCGCGAGCTCCGGGATCTGCGCGCGCCACGCTTCGCCCTGCGTCAACGCGAGATGACCGAGCTCGTACACGGCGTCCGGGCGCGCCGCGCCGCCGAGCCCGCGCACGAGGGCGTACGCCTCCGACGCGTCCTGCGGGCGCTCGGCCAAGCGCAGCGCGACGCCGCGCGCATAGTGCACCTCGCCGCGCTCCGATGATGTCCCAGGGTCGAGCCCGAGGGCGCGCAACGGCCCCGCGAGCGTCTCGTCGAAGAACGCGAGCGCGCGCTCCGACGTCCCGCCGCTCTGGCGCTCGAGCCAGGCCCGGGCGCGGCCAGCCAAGTCGGGCGCGAGGACGCGCTCGGCGAGCGCCAGCGCGCCGTCCGGGTCCCCCGCCTCGGCGAGCCTCCGTACCTCTGCGAGGCCGCCGCCGAGCGAGCCCGCATACGTCCGCGCTGCGGGCGCCGCCGCCGAGTCTTCGGCCGCTCCCTCTGCGTTGCCCTCTGCGTTGCCCTCTGCGTTGCCCTCGGTGCCCTCGAACGAGAGCTCGGCGGGCTTCGCGGGCGCTCCCTTGGCCGGCGCTACGGGCGCCTGGGCCGCGGCCGCGACGGGCGCAGCTAGGCAACAGCAAAGGCTCAGAACCACACCAGCCTTCAACGTGATCGTCATGCTTCGATTCCTCTCCGCTCGCGCAAAGCGAGCTCCGCCAACATCAACGCAAGCGCCAGCGCGAGCGGCCATTGGTATCGATCCTGCGGGATGCGCTCTTTGCCATCGACGACGTCGCGCCCTTGCTCCTTCGAGATCACGAGGTCGTAGAGCCGCTCCAGCGGCAGCACGCTCCCGTGCGCCCGCATGTACACGCCGCCCGTCGCATCCGCGATCTGGCGGAGGGTGGCGTCTTCGAGCTTCGTGACGACGTCGGCGCCATTCTCGTCGCGGATGAACCGCCCGCGCCCATCGGGGATCTTGGCGCCGCCGTCGGTGCCCATGCCGAGCACGTGCACCTTTGCGCCGCGCGCCGCCGCTTCGCGGGCGACCGTCAACCCGGCGCCGCCGAGGTCCTCGCCGTCCGTGACGAGCAAGATCACTTCGGTCGCGTCCCCCGCTTCGCCGAGGCGCCGCGTGGCGAACTCGAGCGCCTTGCCGAGGTCCGTGCCGCCGGCCCGGTTGTCATCGGGCGAGAGCCGCTTCATGAAGTAGCGCACGGTGTCGAGGTCACGTGTGAGCGGCGCGACGTCCCACGCCGTGCCCGCAAACGCGACGAGGCCGACGCGCTCGCCCTCGAGCTTCGTCAGGAGCGCGTCGAGCTCCTTCTTGGCGCGCGCGAGGCGATTCGGCTCGTTGTCCTCGGCGAGCATCGAGCGCGACGTGTCCAGCGCGATCACCAGGTCGACCCCGCGCCGCTGCAGCGGCACGAGCGTGAAGCCGCGCACCGGCCCCAGGAGCGCCAGCGCGAGCAAAAGCGTCGCGACAAGGCCCAAGACGATCCGCACCGCGAGCCGACCCGGCAGCCGCCCCGGGAAGAGCCGCACCAGGAGGTGGGCGTCCGCGAGCCGCGCCAAGTCGCGGCGGCGCAGCGCGCGCTGCATGAGGCCCGCTGCGAGCACGATGACGCCGGCGCCGAGCGCGACGAGCGCGAGGCCCGGGCGCAGGACCTCGAACCCGAGGAGCGCGAGGGTCGCCGGGCTGCCCGGGACGCTGGCACACAGAGCTGCGGTCACGCGACCCTCCGTAGCCAGGTCGCCCCAAGGAGCCACGCCAGCACATACGCGCCGAGCGCGATGAGCAGCACGCGCGGATAGAGGTCGAAGCGCTCCGCGAAACGCGACTCCTCGCGCGGCGTGCGCTCGAGCTCTTCGATCGCCGCGTACGCGGCCTCGAGCCCGGAACGATCCTGCGCGTGGAAGAAGCGCCCGCCGGTCTTCTCGGCCATCTCTTTCACGTCGGTGAGATCGATGACGCGCTGCATGCCACCGAAGCGCGAGGACACGACCCGTGGGCCTGCGTAGACGACGTGCACGCGCACGCCACACTCGATCGCGAGCTCGGTCGCCTTCGCAGGCGGCACGTCGTTGGTCGTCTCCTCGCCGTCGGTCAAGAGCACCACGACCTTGGACTTCGCCTCGCTGTCGCGCAGCACCGAGGCCGCGGTCGCCACGGCGAGGCCGATGCCCGTGCCGTCGAGCTCTTGCCGGGGCACGACGTCGAGCGTATCGATCACTTGCCCGAGGGCGTCCGCGTCGCGGGTGAACGGGACGAGCAGGTCCGCGAAGCGCGCGAACGCAAACAGCGCCAGCTCGTCCGCGGCGCCCTCGCGGTCCGTCGTGCGGCGCCGCGCGTAGTCACCGACGACGTCTCGCACGAGGTCGATCCGGCGCTGGCCGCCGGGGACGTCGCGCTGCTCCATCGACGTCGAGCGGTCGACGACGAGCGCGATATCGATGCCCTCCGTGCTGCTCGACACCTGGACGCGCCCTTGCAGCGGGCGCGCGAGCGCGACGGCGACGAGGAGCACGGCGACGATGCGCAAGCACATCGGGGTCCACGCCAGGCGCTGCGCCAGCGACGGCGCGAGCGAGACGACGGACGGCGGGACCACGGGCACGGCGAGCGCGGCGACGCGGCGCGACGCGCGCCCCCACCAGGCCGCGAAGAGCGCGATCGGCGCCGCGGCGAGGAACAGCGGGTCCGACAGCGAGATGTCGCCGAAGAGCTCGAGGCGCGACTCCGCGGCGCTGCGTGCGACGGTCTGCAAGGCGAGGGCGAAGGCGATCACGGCCGCACCTCCGCTGTGTCCTGCGCGGTGGCGGCACCTGCGCTGGTGTGCGCCGCGGCGCTCGAGCTTGCGTTCGGCGCGACGCGCGCGCGCTCGCCGGCGTCGATGAGCGCGCGGGCCTCCGCGACGAGCTCGCGCGCGCCGAGGGTGCTCGGACGTTGGCCCGAGAAGCGCACCTCGGCCGAGCGCGACACGAGCGCGATCGCGCGTGGTGTGAAGTCGCCCGGCAGGACAGCAGCGCGCGCAAACGCCGCGCACCACTCGTCGTCCGTGAGCCCCGCGCCGAGCGGAAGCGACGCAGCGCGCAGCGGCGCTTCGAGCGCTTCGCGCACGAGCGGGCCGAGGGCGCCGACGACGGACGCAGGATCGGGCTGGGCTTCGAGCTGCGCGAGTCGCTCGCGAACGGTCGGCGGCGGCGGCGCGGCCGGAGTTTTTGGACGGCGACGCAGCAGCACGAGCGCGAAGACCCCGAGCACCAGGGTCCCCGCCACGAGCGCAAGGAACGCGCCCGGTGACATGACCTCAGTGTCGGGCACGTCGCGGAAGCCGCGCGGCGGGCGCGGGGCGTCCTCGCCCTCGGCGAGCTCACCGAGCACTTCGATGGTCGCCGCCGGCGCGGTCACGAGGCTGCCGTCGGCGAGGACCAGCTCGAGCTCGGGCGTCGGCCGCTCGCCCGGGTCGAGCGCCATCAACGTCCAAGCGCGCGTGCGCGGGTCGATCGAACGCGGCCCGTCCACGAGCGTCCACCCGAGCGCCGCCAGCGCCGCAGGATCGACGACGACGCCGCGGTCGCGCGCGAGCGCCGCCCTGTCGACGGTGACCCGCCATTCGACGGGTTGGCCGATACAGAGGCCCTGTGCGCCCTCGGCCCCCTCCAAGGGCGTCAGCGTCTGTGTCGCCCGTTCGCTCGCGGTCGGTCCCGGGGCGCTCGTTGCAGCTCGCGCCTCGGCCGCGTCGCTTGGCTGGGCGCCCTGCTGGGCGGTTGCGCCGAGCCCAGGCGCCTGCCCAGATGCCTGACCAGATGCCTGCCCAGAGGCCTGCACGGGAGCCATGACCAGCGCCATGACGAGCGACGCGAGGACCCGCACGCGACGAGACGGGCGCAGCATCACAGCGCCCTCCCCGCCCGCGAAGCGCGGCGCTTGAAGAACGCCATAAGCGGCGCCGTCGGGTCCGCGTCCGTGCGGACGTCGACCCACTCGGTGCGCGCGGCGCGGAACGCGCGCGCGAGCGCTTCACGGCGCGCCTTGGCCCACGCGCTCCACGCCGCCCGCGCGGCCGCGCTGCGCGTATCGAGCGCGACGGGCGCGCCGCCGCCGCTGAGCCGTTCGATGCGCACGAGCCCGGCGCTCGGCAGCGCCTCCTCCAACGGGTCGATGACCCGCACGGCGATGACGTCGTGTCGATTGGCGAGGCGGCCGAGCGTGTCGCTCCACTCCATCGTCCCGCCTTCGGTGCCATCGTCGGCGATCGAGGCAAAGTCGGAGATGACAAACACGACCGCGCGCCGGCGCCGCAGCGCTTGCTCCGTGCCTCGCAGCGCCTTTGTCAGCGAAGAGCCGCCCCGCGTGACCGGCGCTGAATAGAGCTCACGCACGAGGCGCATGACGTGGCGCGGATCGGACTTCGGCCGCAGGTGCTCACCTGGCTCGGGACCAAAGAGCGTGAGCCCGACGCGGTCCTGGTGGCGCGCACCGACGAAGCCGATCAACGCGGCCAGGGCCGCAGCAGCCTCGCGCTTCGTCCGGCCGCGCGAGGCGAAGTCGAGCTCCAACGCGGTGTCCACGAGGAGGTGGATCGTGAGCTGGCGCTCTTCGCGGAAGCGCTTGACATAGGGCTCGCCCGTGCGCGCCGTGACGCGCCAATCGATCGAGCGGACGTCGTCGCCGGGCTCGTAGGGCCGCACCTCTTCGAACTCGATCCCCTGGCCGCGGAACGTGCTGCGATAGCCGCCCGCGAGCCCGGCGTCTACGAGCCGGTGCGTGCGAATACGCAGCTGCTGGACGCGCGCCAAGACCTCGCGCGGGACCCCGCGCGCGCCTTCGCGCTCGTCCGCGCCGCCGCGCGCCGTGCCTCGAGTGAACCAGCCCAAATCGCCTCCCGGTGTCAGCCTGTGCCGCGCGCGCGCGTCACTGAGGCAGGGGCACGCGCTCGAGGAGCCGCGCGACGATCTGATCCGTGTCGATGCCTTCGGCCTCGGCCTCGTACGTCGCGATGATGCGGTGGCGCAGCACCTCCAGCGCGACCGCCTTGACGTCCTCAGGGCGCGCCCAGGCGCGGCCTTGCGTGAACGCGCGCGCGCGCGCCATCAGCGTCAACCAGATCGTCGCGCGCGGCGACGCGCCGACCTGGATCAGGCGCGCGAGCTCTTCGACGCCCGCTCGGCGGGGGTCGCGCGTCGCCGTGACGAGCGCGACCACGTACTTCGCGAGCGCCGGGGCGATGTGGACCTGGTCGACGAGCTTGCGGGCCGCTTCGATCGCGGCGAGCGAAACGACCTCGCGCACCTCGGGCATCGCCGCGGTGCGCGCCATGCGCGCGAGGATCTCGAGCTCCTCGTCGACGCTCGGGTAGTCGATGACGATCTTCAGCGCGAAGCGGTCGAGCTGGGCCTCTGGCATCGGGTAGGTGCCCTCTTGCTCCAGCGGGTTCTGCGTCGCGAGCACGAGGAAGGGCTTCGGGAGCGGGAACGTCTCGCCGCCGATCGACACTTGGCGCTCCTGCATGGCCTCCAGCAGCGCGGACTGCACCTTCGCCGGCGCGCGGTTCACCTCGTCCGCGAGCACAAAGTTGGCGAAGATCGGGCCCTTGCGGACCGTGAACGCGCCCTCGCGCGCGTTGTAGATCTCGGTGCCGACGAGGTCCGACGGCAAGAGATCGGGGGTGAACTGCAAGCGCGAGAACGACCCCTGGACGGCAGTGGCAAGGGAGCTCACCGCGAGGGACTTTGCGAGGCCCGGCACGCCCTCGAGGAGCACGTGGCCGCCCGAGAGCAGGGCCAAGACGAGGCTGTCGACGAGGTCCTTCTGTCCGACGAGGACCTCGCCCAGCGCGCTGCGGAGGTCCTTGGTCCAAGCGCTGGCGCGCTCGATCTCGGCTTCGGTGGCGGCGGAGGGAGCTTCGGTGGTCATACGCGGCGGTCGTGCGAGGGAGGCAGGGGGCCGGCATGGTACGGCGCTCGGCCGCCAAGGTTGGCGCTCCCTTCGGTCAGGACTGAGCAAGGTCCGGGACGGCTGGAGCTCCCGAAGCCCGCCAATCGGCGGCTGGCGCCTCCGCGAGTCAGCGTGCGCGGCCTGGATCGTCGAGGAAATCGACCGGATCGACGATCTTCCCGCGCGCGCGCAGCTCGGCTCGAATCGCGACGATCTGCCGCGCATAACGGAGCGACCCCGTCGTCGCTTGCCCGCTCGCAGCGCGCCGCTCCTCGGCCGCGACCCACGCGCCGAAGCCACCCGCGCGCTCGAGCCACTGGAACATGCGGGCCCGGCCCGCGTTGTAGGACACCAGCACCTGCTCGAGGGGCCAGCCGACGCTGTTCTCTAAGAGCCACGCGAGGTGCGCCGCGGCGAGGCGCAGATTGAGCTGGTCGTCGTCGCGCACTTGGGCTGCGGTCGGCGCCGGAATTCCAAGGCGCCGTGCGGCGTCCGCCGCCGACGCCACGGTCAGCTGACCGAGCCCGAGCGCGCCCGCGGACGAGGTCTGCCCGCCGCGGCCGCGGCTCTCGGCGTAGACGATGGCGGCGAGCAGCGTCGGGCTGACCTTGGACTCCGCCGCGGCCGCATGCAAGTCGGGCGCGTGCCCTTCCACCAGACGCAGCCCGACCTCGTCGATGACGTACTGAAAGCCGGCGAAGACTGGCTTGAAGAGGGCGCCCCCCCGCCCGCCGCGTGACAGGCTCGCGCCGAGCCCGGCCGCCCCGACCACAACGAGCGCGAGGGATACAGCGAGGGCGCGACCCGGCCGGCGTTCTGTGAAGCGCTGCACGAGCGCCAGCGCGCGCTCCGCACGTGCGGCCGCCCAGGCGGCCGCGCGCGTGAAGCGCCCTGCCGGCGCGAGCGGCGCCGAGCCCCGGTGCGTTCCTTGGCGATCGCCCATGGGCAGAGCGTGCTGGGCGACACGCGGCAAATCAAGGGCGGCGCGCGACGGCGCGACGCCCTGGACCGCTGGCCCACAGGGCTGCGAACGCCCCCACCGCCACGGGGCCACCGCCACGGTGTCACTGGCTTTGGGGCCGCTCAACAGCCGGCCTCCGCGCAGGCGGCGGCAACTCAATCGGCAGCGATTCAATCGGGAGCCACTCTCAGCCCCCAGGGGTCGCGGCGCCCTCGCTCGAGGGCCCCGGGCTCAGGGCGAGCAGGCGCTCGCTGAGGGTCTCGAGCCAAGCCGCCCGATTCTCGCGGCCGATCGGGATCGACCCGATGTCACCGCCGACGAGCCGCCCGACCTCGCGGCGCGCGCGCTCGGCGAGGAAGTCCGAGTCCGTCTGAGCCATGAGCGCCAGCAAGAACTCGCGCGCCTCGCGGGTCCCGGTGCCTGCAAAGGCCGCGGGCGCTGGCGGGACGAGCCCCTTGGCCTCGCACGCCCCGCGCAACCACGACAGGGGCGAGCGACGATCGACGTCGTCCCACCACCGGTACCACGCCTCCGCCGGGTCGGCGTCCTTACGGAAATCGACGCACGTGATCACGGTCAGCTCCGTGGCGACGCGTTGGTCTTCCAAGTCCTCGGACAGCGCGCGGATCAACCCGGGCACCGACTCCGCGACCAGCTGCTCGGACAGGAGGAGCGCAGCCTCGCGGCGCAGCTCCTGTGAGGGCGCGCGGAGCGCAACGAACAGGTCGTCCCACATGGCCGAGCCGAGCGCGAGCACGCCCACGCGCGCTGCGTCGAACGTCTCCGAGCGCCGGCCCGCGCGCAAGAGGGACATCAAGTAGGGCGCTGCCTCGACGGAGCGCAACGCCGCGAGCCCTTCGACCGCAGGCACGCGCAGGCGCGTATCGGCCCCGGTCAGCGCGCGCACGAGCACGTCCAAGGCGCCTTCGCCGCCGAGCTCTCCGAGCGCGCGCAACGCCGCGTGCCGCACGGGGCCTTCGCCGTAGCCCGCGAGGAGCGTGATGTCGTCCCGCGCGGAGCTCGCCTTCGCGCGCCCGAGCGCGAGCACGGCGGCGATCTTGACGTCGGGGTCCGGGTCCTCGAGCAGGCCCCGCAAGAGCGTGATGGCCTCGGCGTCGGCGTCTCGTCCGAGCACCGCCGCAGCGACGCCACGCAGGAGCCCACGCTCGCCTTGGGCCGCCGCGCGCACGGCGTCGCGGCCGCGGTCGACCATGAGCTGCGCGATGTCCTCGACCGCGTACGGCCCGAATCGATCGTGCAGGATGCGCTCGAGCTCCGCAGCGGTCCCATCGGCAAAGGGCGTAAGGGCCGCATGGGCCGTGGCCTCTCCGCCGTCCGCCGCCTCGCCGCCGTCCGCGGCGGCGCCGACGCGGGTGTCGATGCCCGCTGCGACCCGAATGAGCGCGACCAAGCGCTTGGCACGCGAGCTGTAGATCGGCTCTTCGTCGAGCAGCGCCAACAACGCCGGCACGTCTGCCGTGTCCGCCGTACCAGCCTCTCTGTCGAGCTGTTCAAGCTCGATCAACGCCTCTTCCCGTAGCTCCGGGCGCTGCGCTGCCAGGAACCCGAGCAAGAGCGCCTCGCGGCGCGCCGCGCGCTCATCGGCGCTGCGCTCGGCCTCCCACCAATCCCGCTCGGCGAGGTAGAGGCCGCGGCGGTCGACGTGGGACGTCGGGTTCGGGAAGCGCTGCCAGCGGTTGCGCTGGCGCAGCGTCGCGGTGAGGTCCATCACCCGATCGAACCAGGGGGTCCCCACGCCGACGCCGAAGCGGAAGACTTTCTGCGCGTCGTCGAGCGCGAACTGCAGCGAGCGTCCGCCGAGCCCGAAGGTGCCACGGGTGCCAGGCAAACGCTCGAAGCCGAACAGCCCCTCTTCGCGCGCGAGCGTGACCAAGAGGTGCGCTTGCGTCGCGTCGAGCCAGACCTCTTCACCCTCGATCCCGAGCGCCTCGACGGGCGTCGCCGCGAGGTCAGGGCCGAGCAATGTGAAGGCGCCGGTGCCGTCCCCGGGGCGCACACGGGCAAGCAGGCGCCCCTCCGAGCTCGCGTCGATGACGAGCACGGCGCGTGTCGCCCGGAACGAAGCCTCGTTCTCCAGCCACCAACGTGTCCATGCCGGCCCATCGCTCGCGTGGTTGACACCGCTGATCTGCTGGAGGCGCGTCAAGCCTGCCGCGCGCAGGTTCTCGAAGTCGTCGAAGAACTCGAAGCCCGCGATGAGCTTCACGAGGCGGCTCGGCACCTCGCGCTCGAGCCAGCGGGTCCCGCCGAGGTCGGACGAGCGGAAGCCGATGCCTGCCAGAGCGATCGCCGCCGCGCCCGAGACGACGGGCTGCGAGGATTCCAGGGCGCGCAGGAGCTGCGGGACCTGGCGCGGGCCGACGATCGACCGCAAGCCGAGGTCTTCGCGCTTGGCGATCGCGACCCAAGCGTGAGCCTCACGGCGCACGGGCAACGGGTCGTCGAAGCCCAGCGCGAGGAGCGCGGCATCGGTGCGATCGTCGGCGAGGCGCGCGAGCGCGTCGACCGCCTTGCCGGCCACCGATGGCGTCTTGTCGTCGATTCGATCGAGCAAGAGGCCGAGCACCGCGGGGTCATCGATGCGCGTCAAGAGCTCCACGCCGCGGCCGCGGACGTCCGAGCTTGGGTCCGTCAGGGCCGGCACGAGCAACGGTACCAGCGCCGCGTTCGCGCGCGGCATCAAAGCGCGCTGGGCAGCGTCCCGCGCCGTCGATTGAGGGTGACGCAGGAGCTCCGCGAGGAGCTCGGGCGAGGAGCGCACCGGGTCGAGCTGGACGAGGGAGGTGACCGCCGCGCTGGCCGCTTTCGCGGGCATGCGCTGGCGCAGGGCCTCGACGACAGCGTCGTGATCCTCGGGCGCGCCGCCGCGAAGGAGCGCGCGCACGCCGCACAAGAAGAGCGGCGCGTGGTCCTGATCGAGCGCGATGTGCGCTGCAGCGAGGCCGTCCGCGCCCGACTCGGACCACGTCCGCGCGCCGTCATCGACGACGCGATCTTCCACCTTGTTTGTGCTCGCCACGGTCTCGTAGACGAGCCGCACCGCGGGCCGCAGCTCGTCGAGGCTGCGCGGCGCCCCGTCGCCGACGCGCGGCGCGTCGGGTGTCGCGGCGCCCGGCGCCGAGTCCGCCGGCGCTGCGACGGCCCCGCCGCTCTCGGACGGAGTCGGCTCGCCGGGACCAGCCTCCGGGCCTGGCCCGCTGCGCGGCGCCGGCGCTGCATTGCGCGGCGAGCGCCGCGGCCGTGAGGGCAGGTCGAGGCCGCCGCGATCCTGCCGCAGCGAGTTGCGGCGGGTCGTCGGATCGAACCCGAGCACGGTCGGCGTATCAGAGTTGTAGACGTCGGTCCGCACGGTCCCGCGCGGCTGGAGGTGCTCATCGAGCAACGTCGTCGACTTCGACGACGAGGCCGCCCTGCCCGTCGCGGTCGCAGGCTCACGCCCGGCAGCGACGGGCGCCTGCCCCTGCGGCGCGGGGCGGTGGCGCGGCCCAGCGGGGAGGTCGACCTGAGCGGAGGCCGTCGGCGCGAGGGCAAACGAGGTGGCGGCGAAGCAGACGGCGGCGAGCGCCTTCGAGCGAAGATCGGACATGAGCGGCGGATCCGAAGCGGGCCAACAATGCGCAGGCCGGGCGGCGGGGGCAGGTCCTGGACCTACCCCGTCGAGCCCATGAGGATACGAGAAACCTCTCGGAGGGGCCGAGGACCGCCCGCTCGACGGGGCTCCCCTGCTGAGCCTCCTGCTGGGCCCCCGGCTGGGCCCCCTATCGGGACGGGCGACGAAGGGGGGCCCGGTCGACCTCAGGGGGCGAGCGCCTCGGGCGCCCGGGCCGCGTACGCGGCGACGAGGTCCGGGCGGCGCTGGAAGAGGTCCCGAGCCGCCAACAGGAGGTCCAGATCGCGATCGGGGTCCTCGAGCCCTTCGAAGTTTTCACCTGACTGCCGCACGCCGAGGAGGTCCCCCATCCCGCGCTTCCGCAGGTCCTCCTCGGCCAGGAGGAACCCATCCCGAGAGCGCTCCAGGAGGCGCAGCCTGGCCTCTGCCTTCATGTCCCCAAGGAGGAGGCACCACGAGCCCTTCGTGCCGCGCCCGACCCGGCCGCGCAACTGGTGGAGCTGGGCGAGGCCCAGGCGGTGCGCATCCTCGATGACCATCACCGTCGCGTTGGGGACGTCGACGCCGACCTCGACCACCGTCGTCGCCACCAGCAAGCCCACCTCGCCCCGGCGGAAGCGGTCGAGGCGCATGCGCCGCTCTTCAGCCGGCAGGCGGCCGTGCACCAGCTCGATCCCCGCCTGCGCGAGGGGCGCGCGCGCCGCGAGCTGGCGGAAGCGCTGCTCGGCGTTCGGCCCGCTACCGTCCTTGGCCCCGTCCTTGGCCCCGTCCTTGGTCGCGCCGTGGTCGCCCGTCGCATCGATGGCGCCCGTCGCCTGCGACGCGAGCTCGTCGCGCTCCGTCGCCGCGCCGTCCGCGCCCGCTTCGACGCCGCCATCGATGCGCGGGACGACCCAGTACACCTGCTCGCCAGCAGCGAGCCGCTCCGCGAGGAACTTCGGGATCTTGCGCCGGTCTTGGCCCTGCACCCAGCGCGTACGCAGCTCGCCGCGCCCCGGCGGCGGCGCGTCGAGGATCGACACTTCGAGGTCGCCGTACAGCGTCAACGCGAGCGTACGCGGGATAGGCGTCGCGGTCAGCAGCAAGAGGTGCACGTCCGCGTCACCGCGCGCTTTCCCAGCGAGGCGCGCGCGTTGGTTGACGCCGAAGCGGTGCTGCTCGTCGATCACGACGAGGCCGAGGCGTGGGAACACGACGTCGTCCGAGAAGAGCGCGTGCGTGCCGAACACGAGGTCGAGCTCGCCGCGCGCGAGGCGCTCGGTCACGTCGCGCCGCTCAGCGGCGCGCAGCGAGCCCGTGACGAGCTCCGTCCGGATCCCGCGCGCCTCGAACAGCTCGCGCAGCCCGTAGTGGTGCTGCGACGCGAGCACCTCCGTCGGCGCCATGAACGCCACCTGCCGCCCGGCCTCGACGGCCGCGAGCGCAGCCCAGGCCGCGACGGCCGTCTTGCCCGCGCCGACGTCGCCTTGCAAGAGGCGCCGCATGGGCCGCGTCGCGTCGAGGTCGCGGCGCAGCTCCTCGATCACCCGCCGCTGTGCATCCGTCGGAGTGAAGGGGAACGCGCCCAAGAGCTCCGCATGCAACGGGTCGCTGACGCGCACACGCGGGGCGCTGCCGCCGGTGCGCGCCCGTCGCAGCTGGAGGCGCGCCTGCAGCGCGAGGATCGGCTCGAACGCGAGCCGCCGTCGCGCGTCCTCGAAGGCCTCGCGGTCGCTCGGGGTGTGCAGGGCACGCACGGCCCGCGCGAGCGTCGGCAGGCCGCGCGCTGCCAAGAGGTCCTCGGGCAGGGGCTCCTCGAGGTCCTCCCCGTGCCGCTCGAGCGCGACCGCGATCAGCGCCGCCAAGGCGTCGCCGCTGACGCCGTCGCCGCCCTCGTACTCCGGCTCGAGCGTCCCCGGCGCTGGAAACGGCGCGGCGTCCGACGCGAGGCGCGGCGCGCCAAGGGCGCGCGCGCCGCTGATCACGACGACGTCGCCGCAGACCTCGAGCTCGCGGCCGGCCTCGAGCTGGCGCTGCATCCAGGGCTGGTTGAAGAAGACGAGGTCGCCCTCGCCGCTGGCATCCCCGAGCGTGGCGCGCACGACGCTGCGCTTGCCGCCGAGCCGCACGAGGCGCGTGCGCAGGACGCGTCCGCGGACCCGCACACGCGCGCCCTTTCGGCGCAGGGCCTCGGCCAGCGGCTCGACGGCCGGCCACTCGACGAGCCGCCGCGGGTGCACGAGGAGCAGGTCCCGCACCGATTGGACGCCGATCCGCGCCAAACGCGCCGCGCGCGCCGGCCCGACGCCGGGGAGGCTCGCGAGCTCAGCGATCGGGTCGAAGCGGGTCGGGGTCGGCACAGCGGAGGTTCGGCGTCGAGACAGGCTGAGGCAACGCGCACGACGCCGCTACTCAGGCGTCGCGCTGAGATTGTCCTCGACGGGGCGTAGGAAGATCCAGGTCAAGCCCGCGGCCAGCGCGTACAACGCGACGGTCGTGCACATGAGCACCCGATAGTCGTTCCCCGTCGCGTCGAGCGCCCAGCCTGCGGCCAACGGCCCCACGATCCAACCGAAGCCCCAGATCGCCGCGTTCACCCCGGTCTGGACGACGCGCGCGCCGGCCGGTGTCGCCTGCATCATCAGATTCTTGTGGATCGGCTGGGTCGTGTTCATGAGCGCGCCGCGCATCAGGAACGCAAAACACGCGAGCGGCAAGCTGGTCGTGAAGGCCAAGGTGATGAAGAAGGGCAGCGACATGAGCTCGATCCCGACCATGCTCCGCACGCACCCGAAGCGGGCGACGAGCGCCGGCGTCACCATGAACCCGAGCGTCATCAGGACCTGGCCGAGGGCGAACACGCCCCCCCAACCCGTCGGCGCGAGGCCGAAGCGCTCCTGGAAATAAGTCGCGAGGAACGGGATGCAGAAGCCCGCGCCGGTGGCGACGAGCAGCTGCGGCAGCGCGAACTTGGCCAGGACCTTGCGGTGCTCGAGCACGAGCGGCCAAGCGCGCTCCGTGCCGCCGCCGAGGGTCACGGGATCGACAATGCGCCGGAACGCGAAGGACGCGCAGAGAACGAGCACGCCGGCGAGCTGCAGGACGACAGCGGTCGCACGGGCCTCGCTCGCGAGGGGCTTGGACAACGCCGCGATGAGGAGGCCCGCGCAGCCGGCGCCGAGGACGGAAGCCGCGGTCCCCACGGCCTCGGCGAGCCCGAAGGCGGTCGCGCGCTCGACCGCGCTCGTGTGCCGGTACAAGAACGGCGCGATGCCGATCGTGTAGATCGCCGTCGACAAGCCGACGACAAACGCAGCGGCCCCGATCAGCGGCAGCCCGCCGATCCGCCCCAAGACCGGCAGCAGGCACAGGGCTGCGCCGCCGAGGAGAGACGACCCGACGAAGACCTCGCGCGCTGAGCGCCGCGACAGCACAAAGGCGGCTGGCAGCGCGATGAGCATCTTGCCCCACGCGTCGAGGGCCTGGACCGCGCCGATCTGGCTCTTCGAGTGCCCGAGCAGGTTCAGGTAACGCGCCAGGAACGTGAACGAGATCACCTGGGCGCCGCCCATCAACGCCGAGCCAAAGAGGTAGCTGCGCGCGGCGGGCTGCAGCAGAGCGAGGTCGTGGCGGAGGCGTCGGAGCACCGGAAGCACAGCGCGGAGACCGCGCCCGCCGCAGCCGCCGGGCGGAGCGCCCCGACCGGGTCGGGCCCCTTGTCCCGCGAGCGCGGCACGTTAGCGCCGGCGCGGCGCCGAGGGGCGCGTCGAGCTGGGTTTCCGAGGGCGAACCGGGGCGGACACCATGTCCCGGGCTCGAACGAAGGCCGCGGGCTCGAGCTGCCGCGAATCGGAGCAGTTCCAAGAATGGCGGTGGCGCTGTGCGCCCCGGCGGGGTCCATTCAATGGAAGCAGACGCTCGATGACGACTCCCAACGAATTCGAGGCCGACGCCGCGGGGCCGCAACGTGACTCGACCGGTGACTCGACCCGTGACTCGGCCGGTAACGGGATGGGCGCCGGGGGCGCCGCGGGCGCCGCGGGCGACGGGGGCGACGGGGGCGACGCGCGGCCCGATCCCCGGCGCTCGGCTTCGGTCGGCGCCCTCCCCGACGCCGCCGAGGCGCCCGCCGACGCAGGGGTCACCGTGGACTTCCTCCTCGGCCACGCAGGCTTCGTGCGGTCCTTGGCGCGGCGCCTCTTGCGCGACGAGGCCGAGGTCGACGACGTGGTCCAGGAGACCCTGACGCGGGCGCTTCAGAACGGCCCGAGGCGCCGCGAGTCGGCCGCTAGCTGGTTCCGCGCGGTCGTGCAGAACGTCGCGTTCAAGGGCCATCGATCACGTTCGCGGCGCGCGCGACGCGAGCTCGAGGCGGCCAAGCCCGAGGCGCTCGCGTCCACGGCCGACCTCTTTGTCCGCGACATGGCGCTGCGCGACCTGACCGCGGCGGTGCTCAGCCTGCCCGATCAAGCGCGCGAGGCCGTCATGCTGCGCTACTTCGAGGGCCTGTCGCCGCAAGAGATCGGCGAACGTCTGGCGCTCCCGCCGGGCACCGTTCGCATGCGGCTCCACCGGGCCGTGGCCGCGCTGCGACGGCGCCTCGACGAGCTCTCCGACGGCGATCGCGCGCAGTGGATGCGCGGCCTCGCGCTGCTCGGCGGTGTCCCGCTCGACAGCGGCCTGCTCCGTGACGTGCCCCGGGACGGGGGCGCGCCGGCCGTCAACCCGCTCGAACGCCCCGCGCCGGCCACAGGCTGGCAGGCGCTCACTGGGCTGCACGCGCTGGCGCTGATCGGCGCCGCGGTCCTGATCGGAAGCGCGTCGCTCTGGGGTCGCGGCGGCACGTCGAAGCCCCCGCTGGAGGGGCCGCAGAGCCACCTCGCGGCGCTCGCGCCGGTCGATACCGATCGGACGCCCCCGACACCCCTGCCGAGCCTTACGCCCCAAGGCGCGGCCAGTGCGGAGGTCCGCCCCGCGCGGCTCGGGCAGCCGCTCGATGCGGCCTCGACGAGCGTGGACGGCGTCGCCTCGGCCTCGGCGGGGCGCACGCTCGCCGGGCGCGTCGTCGACCAGGGCGGGCGCGGCGTCGGGGGCGCCACGGTGCTCGGCGCGTGGGGCGCGAGCGAACTGATCGAGCGTGGCACGAGCCGCGGCGACGGGTCCTTCGAGCTCGCGCTCGGCGCTGACGCAGGTCTCCGGGGCGATCACCTGCCGTTCCTGCTCGCCGCCAGCGCTGACGGGCACGCACCGAGCGGGGTCCTGATCGTCGAACACACGGGCGGCGTGCCGAACCGAGCCCCAGTCCTCGAGCTTCGGGGGCCGGGCGCGCGACTCTCAGTGCAGGTCGTCGATGCGAGCGGTGTGCCCGTCGCTGGCGCGCGAGTCTCTGTCGGGGAGCGGCTGCGCCTCGGCCTCGGGGTGATCGGCACGATGACTGCCGACGAAGAGAACCCGCTGGCGCCGCACCTCGCGGCGCAGATTGAGCGCACCGGGCGCTCGATCTTCACCGGGAACCCGCACCTGCGCGGCTCGCTCGGCGCCCAGCTCCTCGCGCGCGACGGGACATCGACCCGCCAGGTGCCAGCCCGCGCGTTACGCACCGATGCGTCAGGGGTCGCGACCTTTGAGGGCCTGGAGCCCGGCGCAGCTCGGGTCTTCGTCAGCGCGCAGGGCTTCGCGCCGCTGACGACCTCGCTGCACCTGGACGCCGTAGAGGCCACGACAGGCCGCCCAGGTGGCATCGACGACGCCAAGGACGCGCTGCGGCAGGTGACCCTCGCGCGCGGCGGTCGCGTCACGGGGCGCGCGACGCGCGCAGACGGGCTCGGACAGGGGCGCGTGCTCGTGCACTTGGCGACGACAAATCCGTTGCGAGTTCGGACCGTAAGGGCCGACTCCGAAGGCCGCTTTGCGTTCGAGGACCTGCCGCTCGGTCCATGCACGATCGTGGCCGAGGAGCTGCAGGGCAACCGGACGGTGACACGCGGAGAGCGGTCCCTCGAAGTCCGAGCACGGCCATCCTCGGAGCTCCAACTCAACCTGACCGCGGCCCCGACGCTGCGTGTACGCCTCTCGGACGGTTCAGCGCCGCTCGCAGGCTGGCGCCTCGAAGCGCGCGCGCACCACAACCCGACTTCGATCCTCGAACGCGCGCGTACGGATGACGACGGGATGGCGGCCCTCGCCGCGCGCCATGTCGTGCCAGCGGACCTCTACATCTACCCGGCGGATCCCGCGTGGAACGTGCCGATCCAGGTCACGGATGCGCCATTTCGAGCGGTTGGAGCGGCCGGGGCGCAGCGCGACGTCGCGTTCGAGATCGCGATCGACCGAGCACTGATGTCCGGCAGCACCGTGAGCGGTCGCCTCTTGTTGCCGGGTGAGCGACCCGCGCCCGTGGGCACATACCTGCAATTTGCGCTCCCTGGCAGCTCGTTCGGGCTCCCGGTTCAGGTGCTCGACGACGACGGGCGCTTCGCTGCCGGGCCGCTGCCCCCCGGTCGGTATCGCGTGAGCCTGCCGTACTATGAGCAAGGCTTGATGCTCGAGCGCCTGTACGACATCGGTGGCATCGGGCCCGTCGAGCTGGGCGCGGTCATCGTCCCCGAGCTGGCGCGCCTCGAGCTCGGGGGGCCGCGAGACCGGGCCCGCTGGGTCGACGCCGAGGTCACACGGTGCTTCGATACGCTCGACAGCGACGCGGCCGAAGAGCGCGAGATCGTGTTCCAAGGCCGGATCGAAGCGCCCCAGGCGCTGCGGCTCGCCCCGGGGACCTACGAGGTCAAGATCGGTGGCGCCGTGGGCCGCGGGACCGACACGCTGCAGCGACGCGTCACCCTGGCACAGGGCAGCGTGCTGCAGCTCGCGATCGACTGAACGGGGCCGCTCCGCCCCCGGCGCGCTCGGGTCAGTCCTCGTACTCGCCGTCGCCCGCGGACAGGTGCGCCGGCCGCGCGGGTCGTTCGCCGGGGGGCAGCGCAGGGCGCGCCGTCACCTGGCGGCCACGAACGGTCGCGCCCGAGATCGCACGGATGACCCGGTCACCCTGACGCTCGGGGACCTCGACAAAGCTGTAGCGCGAGTAGATATCGATCGCGCCGATCGAGGAGCCCTCGATGCCGGACTCGCCGGCGATCGCGCCAACCAAGTCGCCGGGTCGAACGCCGTCCATGCGGCCGATGCTGACGAACAGGCGCGTCATGCCGGCCTCGACCGGCTTCTGGTCGCGGCGCGGGCCGCGCTCGAAGTCATCGCCTCGCTCGCGGCCGTAGCCGCCGCGATCCGAGTCACGGTCGTATCCGGCGCGGTCATATCCGGCGCGGTCGTATCCGCCGCGCCCGAAGCCGCCACGGCCGAAGCCGCCGCGCCGCGGCGCGCCGCGCCAATCGTCATGCCCGCGTCCGTCGCCGCCTTCACGCCGATACCCGTCGCCGCCACGGCGCTGCGCTCCGCCATCGAACGCAGCCGGCCGCGGCACGAACGTCCTTTGATCGAGCTTGCCGACGCTGTCCAACTCGAAGCCAGCGATGCGCTCGAGCGAATTGGGCGCCTGGGCACGCCGGGCGAGGCGGGCCGCGGCCGCCGCGACCACTGCCACGTCCTGGCCGCTCTCGACCGCGACCTCCTCAATGAGGTCTTGGTAGAGCTCGAGTCCACCCTCGGTCAGGGTGTCGAGCAAGGCCTGCTTGAACTGGACGAGCGGGGCCTCATCAAGGGCGTCCACCTCGGCTTCAACGTTGACTTCGTCTACTTCGTCTTCTTCGGTCATGGAACGATTCTCCGAACGCGCAGACGGCGTCAGGCCGTCACTGCGGGGCGAAGAGGCTAACCGCTCCGCGCCTCGCGGGGGAGTCCAGACGGAATTGACACGCTGTGCCGACCGCCCGGCGGGGTGGGCCCGGGATATCCTGCCCCTGTGCAACCTGACGGTGATGCCTGCCCGACGTCCAAAGCGCAGCTCGAGAGCGCCCGGGGAATGCGTCGGCTTCCTTGGGGCGCGCTGCTGGCGCTCGTTTTGATTCTGGGGGCAGCGGTGCGGGTCGTTGCCGCCATACGCAAGAGCCTCGTCCTCGACGAGTTCCATACCTGGTTCCACGCCACCCGGCCCGATCTCACCGCGTTCTTCGAGACGCTACGGCAGGACAACCACCCGCCGCTCGGGTTCTTGACGGTCGCGCTGGCGCGGCGCGTGCTCGGGTCGAGCGAGCTCGCATTGCGCACCCCCGCCCTCGTCTTCGGCGCCCTCGAGCTGGGCCTCCTGGCGTGGTTCGGCGCCAGGCACTTTGGCCGCGCGCGTGGACTCGCCGCAGCGGCGCTCTTGGCCGTCTCGAGCCTGCATGTCGACTTCTCGTCGCAAGCGCGCATGTATGCGCTGCACTCGCTCGCAGCGCTCGTGACCCTCATCGCGGGTCATGCGCTGCTGACGAGAGAGCGCGTCCGCGGCGCCCAGATCGTCCTAGCCCTCTCGCTCGCGGTGGCCTTCCACACCCATTATTTTGGTGGGCACTACGCGCTCGGATACGGCGTCGCAGCGGTCGCGCTCGCGGCCATCAACCCGGCGCTCCGGGCGCGCCTCCGCCGCTTCATTGGCCCGATCGCTGGCGCGACGCTCATCTCGCTGCCCTGGGCGCTGATGGGCTTCCGCGCGCAGCTCGAGCATGCGCTACCGCCAGGCGGCGATGACCGCTCGCTCGCAGGGCTCGCAGAGGCCTTCGTGCACCTGTTCTTCCTGAACGTGCGCCTGGGCGGAGACGACCTGCGGCCCGCCTTCATCGGAGCAGGGCTCTTGGTGCTCATTCTGGGGGCGCTCGGCACCTTGGCGGCATTGCGCGACCCACGGCGCAGGACGCTCGGGACGCTGCTGGCAACGGGCGCGTTTCTGGTCCCGGCCTTCGCCTGGGCGGTCTCCCATGCCATGCCTCGCGCCGGCTTCACTTGGCACTACGTGCTCCCGTCCGCCGCCCCGTTGGCGTTGCTCGCGGCGATCGGCGCGGGCGAGGCGCGAGCCGCACGGCTGCGCCAGGGCGCGTTTGCGATCGCCTTCGGGCTCGCGGCGCTGCTGACCGTGCTCAACGTCAGAACGCACGGCACGGAGGACTTCCGGGGGGCGGTCGCAGGGCTGCTGGCGCGGCTCCAGCCCGGCGACAAGGTGCTCTCGATCGAGTGGCAGCCGCCGCTCTTCCCGCAGGGGCAGCCCTACGACTATTACGCGCCACGGGTGATGAGCGCGCCGCCGCCGCGCATGGCGGCGTCCAACTACTCGTTGACGGACCCGAGCGACCTCGATGGCGCGACCCGGGTCCTGATGCTGCGCAAGTCACTCCCGAGCGGCCAACACGTGATGAAGCTCCTGGCGGAGCAGTTCGAGATCAGCGAGAGCGAGGCGCACGGCTACGCGCTCGACGTCATCGTCTGGCGTCGGCGTTGAGCCGCGGCTGCCGCATCGCGGATCAGAACCCGAGGAAGAGCGTGCTAAGGAAGGTGGAGACCGGCGCGGCCTCGCGCGCTTCTTCGAGGCTGCCCTGCAACGTCGCGAAGACCTGCTCGAGCTGGCGAATCACCGCGTCGTCGTAGATGAGGCGCCCGATCGTCCCCCGCTGGTTGCGGATCGCGCTCGAGACATCGAGCAGATCGTCGCTGAACGCCCGGATGTTGTCGTAGAGACGCCCGTCGTTGAAGAGCTTGGCGATCGTGCCATCGCCCTCTCGGATGCCCTTGACGAAGTCCGTGATCGTCTCCGCGGTGGACTGCAAGCTGTCGGCGATCGCCGAGTCGTTGAGCAACTTGGCGAGCGTGCCGTCGCCGCGATCGACCTTGTCGACGATCGAGCGCACGGAGCTCAGCGCGCTGCGCACGTCCGTCGTGGCTTCGCCGTCGTTCAGCAGCATCGCGATGATCCCGCTGCCCGAGCGCGCGTCGCTGATGAAGCTCCGCGCATCCGTGACGAACCCTTTCACGCCGTCTGTGATCGCGCGGATATCGTCGTAGACCTCGGGGTCGTAGATCAATCGCCCCAGCGCGCCGCGCCCGCCGCGCAGCTCGTCCGTGAGGGCTTGGGTGTTGTCGAACGTGCCCGAGATGGACTTCACCGCGTTGGCGAGGTCTTGCCCGAGGACCTCATCGTTGATGAGGCGCGCAATGACCGCGTTCCCGGTCTGCAAGCTCGCGACGACGTTGTCGACCCCGCTGATCGCGCGCTTCAAGGCTTCGCGGTTCTCTTCGACGACGCTCCCGAGCGAAGCGAGCACGTCCGGCGTGCGACCGACGCTGAGCGGCTGGGTCATGTCGACCTCAGCTCGCCCCGGCGAGCCGGGATCGAGCGCGAGCTGTACGCCGCCGAGCACCGACGAGGCCTCGATCACCGCAGTGTGGTCCTCGAAGAGCCGGATCGGGTTGTCGAGCGAGATCTCGATCAGGACGCGCTTGTCGCGCGGCCGATCGACGTCGGGCATCACGGCTTCAACCTGGCCCCAACGGACGCCGGCGTACAGCACGGGGGCGCCCTTGCGCAGCCCGCCGGCGTTCTCTGTGTAGGCCGTGATGCGCGTCCGTTCACCGAAGAACGAGACGTCCGTCTTGAACAGCGTGTAGTAGCCCAAGACCCCGACGACGACGAGGAAGAAGAGGCCTAGGGCCAGGTGGCGGCGCGCGTTCATGACTTCTTGTTGGCGCGCCGAGGCGCGAGGCTGTCCGGGCCGAGGAACTCGACGAGCCTCGGGTTGTCGGATTGAAAGAACTCTTCGATCGGGGCTTGGACGAGGACCTCGCCGGCGTTCAGGAACACGACCTCGTCACACACCGTCTCGATGCACTCGATGCGGTGCTCGACGACAAGCGCGGTGGTCCCCATGTGGTCCGAGACCTCGCGCATCAAGTCATTGATCGCGCGCGAGATCTCCGGGTCGAGGCCGGCGTTTGGCTCGTCGTAGAGGATGACGTCGGGGTCGGTGATCAGCGCGCGGGCGATGCCGACGCGCTTCTTCATGCCGCCCGAGATCTGCGACGGCAGCTTCGCCCCCGCGTCCGGGATGTGCACGAGCGCGAGCTTCTCGGCGACGAGGTCCGCGATCTCGGCGTCCTTGAGCTTCGTGTTCTCCTTGAGCGGCAGCGCGAGGTTCTCGGCGATGGTCAGCCAAGCGACGAGCGCCCCTTCTTGGAACACGTAGCCCATGTGGCGGCGCATCTCGGCGAGCTCGAGGCCCGTGAGCGACGCGACGTCGCGGCCCATGACCTCGACGCTGCCGCGGTCCGGCTTCATCAAGCCGATGACGTGCCGCAGGAGCACGGACTTGCCCGTTCCCGAGCCGCCCATGATCCCGAGGCAGCGCCCGCGCCGCACCTCGAACGAGATGCCGCGCAGCACCTTCTGCGCGCCGAACGCCTTGTGGACGTCAGTCACGCGCACGACGACGTCGTCGGCGCGGGGCTCCGGTGTTGCGGCGGGTCGTGTCACCGGTAGAGCGCCCACGTCATGAAGTAGTTGGAGATGATGATCGCGATGATCGAGTCGCGCACGGCGCGGCTCGTCGAGCGCCCGACGCCGAGCGCGCCGCCGCGCGCCTCGAGGCCCGATGCACACGAGATCACGCCGATGATGCCGCCGAAGACGATCGCCTTCAGGAGGCCAGCGTAGACGTCCATCGGCACGGGGATGACCCCGCCCTTCGTCTGCAACATCTCGTACGCCGACTCGATGTACTGCGACCAGCCGACGTTGAGCTGCGACGTCGCGACGAGCCCGCCGCCGAGGATGCCGATCGAATCACATACGACCGTCAGCATCGGGCACATCACCATCAATGCAGCGACCCGCGGCACGACCAGGAACGAGGTGCGGTCGACGGACATGACCTCGAGCGCTGCGAGCTCATCCGAGACCGACATCGTGCCGAGCTCGGCCGCGAGCGCGCTGCCCGTGGTCGCGGCGAGGATGATCGCGGTGATGAACGGCCCCATCTCGCGCGCCATGCTGGCAGCGACGATGGGGCCGATCTGGTCCTGCTGGCCGTACTTCGAGAGCTCGATGCCCGTCTGCAGGCAAAGGATCATGCCGATGAAGAGCCCGACGAGCAGCACCACGTGCAGGTTCATGATGCCGACGCGATAGAGCTGCTCCATGAACCAGCGCCGACGCTTGGGCAAGTGCAAGGTGCGCGCCGCGACCTGCACCGCGAGCTCGAGCCGCACGCCGATGGACGCGACCGTCTCACGGAAGAGCGCCATCTGCAACAGCAGGTAGCCGCACGCCGCCGCGAAGAGGAAGGGCCACAGGTTGGCCCAGAGCTCCAGCCCTGTCATGGTCGCGAGCAGCATCATGCTCCCTCTCCTCCGAGCAGCGAGCCGAACCAGCTCGACCCAGACGTCGCCGGATCGGACGGCAGCGGCTCGGGAGCGCGGGGCGGGAGCGCGCCCGGCGCAGCGGCGCTCGGGACGATCGAGGTCGGCACCCGCTGGAGCGGCCACCCGGGGCCAGGGAACGCGGGCGCGAGGAGGCGCGCCCCTTCGCCCTCGGTCGTGCGATAGCGCAAGAGCCCGAAGAGCCAGGACCGCTCATGCACCCGGCGTCCAGCGCGGGTGTAGTCCCGCGCGGACCAGAGGACGCTCAGGGAGCGTCGGTCCTCGTCGCGGTCGCGCTCGCGCCGCCAGAGGCCGAGCCAAGAACGGGTGCGCAGGGTGTCCACGGTCGTCGTGCGAGAATAGAGCTCCCAGAGCCAGGCGTAGTGTTCGTCCAAGAAGTCGAGTTCCTGGAACGGATTCGGGTCGGGGAACGCGGCGTGACCACCTTCCGGGCCGGAACGGTAACGAAAGAGGGGCCAGAGCTTGCGCCAGCGCTCGACGCCGCCGCGCTGATCCGCGACGCCGCGCTCGCCCGCTGCCGCGTCATAGCGCCGCTCGTAGGAGCGCCAGAAGGGCAGCACGGAGAAGACCGACTTCTCTCCGTCCGAGTACGTCTCGTGCCGCCGCTGGATGATCGGCCAGGGGTGCCAGTACTGGACCAGGCCGTCTCCTTCGTAACGCGAATAGAACGGCCAGACCCGCTCACGCCGCGCGCGCTCCGGATCGCCGCCCTGGAAGACAACGAGCGGCCATGGGCCGTCCCACGCCCAGAAGCCGGTCTTGGGGTCGCGCGTGTAGCCGAAGAACGGCCACAGGACGGTCGTGGCGGAGGCCTCCCCGCGCGTCGCGCGCCCGATGAGCGGCCAGACGAGCCACGCGTGCTGCCGCTCGGACGGCGGTCGATTGAGGCCGTTCTCCTGCAAGTGGAAGAAGGGCCACAGGAAGAAGCGCCGCACGAAGCGCCCGTCCCAGGAGTTGTCGCCCGCGACCGGCCAAGCCCGCCAGGCATGGCCGCCCGCTCCGCGCGCCCACGAGAAAAACGGGAACAAGAAGTGGTCGGTCGTACGCCCGTGGCGCTCCGTCCGCAGCCACAACGGGAACAGCACGAACGCGGCGCGGTCGAAGCTGAAGAAGCGCTCGACGTAGCCCCCCAGGGGGAAGATGGCCCGCTGGATGCGACCGTCTTCCTTCTCGGCCCAGTACACGCCGGGCAGCACGAGCAGCGACCATTCGACGAAGCCCGAGTCGAGCTCGCGCTCGGCGTAGCGCGCGAGCGGCAGCAGCTGGCCCACAGAGGTGCGCTGGGCCAAATCGTCCTTGACGAAGCCCAGGGGCGGCAGGAACCAAGCGAAGCGGTCCCCGTCGGGCTCGGTGCGATTCGAGATGAGGGGGCGCACCGCCCAGTAGTTGCGCTCGCCCGTCAGCGCATCGCGGCGCGAGAGCACCATGCCGCCCAGAGCTTCGATCTCGACGTCGCCGCCGGCTGCGGAGTGGCGCGAGATCAAGGGCGCCAGGTTGGTCTCCTGGCCGAGGTCCGCGCAGGCCGCGAGTCCGAGGACAGACGCTGCAGCGAAGGCCCGCAGCCCGCCGAACGGGGAGCGGGCAAGGGGGAGACCGGCGGCCATCCCCTGAGGATCCCCGAGGTGCCCCTCCGGGATCAAGTGATCCCGCCGACCTTTCCTTGACCGCGGCCGCCGCCGGGGGTTCCCTGGCGCGCTCCATGGCGACGATTCTCTCCGGCATCCAGCCCACTGGGCTCCCCCACCTCGGCAACTACTTCGGCGCGATCCGGCAGCACCTCGCGCTGCAGGAGGAGGCCGCTGAGCGCTTCTACTTCATCGCTGATTACCACGCGCTGACCTCGGTCACGAAGCCGGACGAGCTGCGGGCGAGCGTGCGAGAGATCGCCGCGACGTACATCGCGCTCGGCCTCGACCCGGCGCGCTCCGCGTTCTTCCGCCAGAGCGACGTCCCCGAGGTCACGGAGCTGACGTGGCTCCTCTCGACCGTGACAGGCATGGGGCTCCTGGAGCGCGCCCATTCCTACAAGGACAAGGTCGCCAAGGGGATCAAACCCAACGTCGGGCTGTTCACCTACCCGATCCTGATGGCCGCGGACATCTTGGCCTACGACTCGACCCTCGTGCCGGTCGGCAAGGACCAGGTACAGCACCTCGAGATGGCGCAGGACATGGCTCAGTCCTTCAACGCGCTCTACGGAGAGGTGTTCGTACGCCCGGAAGCTCGGATCCCGGCGGCGGAGCGCATGGCGAAGGTGCCCGGCGTGGACGGCCAGAAGATGAGCAAGTCGTACCACAACGGCATCTGGATCTTCGAGGAGGGCAAGGCGCTCAAGAAGGCGATCAACAGCATCGTCACGGACAGCCGCGAGCCGGCCGCGCCGAAAGACCCGGATGGCGTGTTGCTCTTGGAGTTCCTCGAGCTGTTCCTGGACGCTGAGGAGCTCGCCACGTGGCGCGAGCGCGTGCGGGTCGGCGGACCGGACGCGCCGGGCTACGGACACTTGAAGGCGCGCCTGATCGAGGGGTTCGACGCGACCTTCGCCGCCGCGCGCGCGCAGCGCAAGGAGCTCTTGGCGGACCCAGCCGAGCTCGACCGGGTCCTCGCGGCGGGCGCGCGCCGCGCGCGCGAGCGGGCGTCGAGCGTGCGCGACCGCGCGCTCGCCGCGTGCGGGCTGCGGTGAGCGCGCGCCCCCGCCCGAGCGCGAAGCGCTCCACCTCGGGCCGGATCTGGCCGATGAGGCTCCCCGGGGGCGTCCCCGTCGACCGCCCCTTCATTGCGCCGGACGCCATCCCCGAGGAGCCCACCATGACCGCAACCCCGCGCCGCATCCCGTCCCCGTTCGCCACCCTCCGCGCGCTGCTGGCCCCCTGCGCCGCGATGAGCGTCCTAGACCCTGTGCGCTCCGTGCGCCCATTGGGCCCCGTGGTCCTCGTTGGCCTCCTCGCCACCCTGGGCCTCACGGCCTGCGCCAGCCCGCCCACCGCCGGCGCGTCGCGCCTCGAGGGAGCAGGGCGCCAGGGCGCGGACCGCTCGGATCCGGGCGCCCCGGCGCCGCAGGGGAGCGCCGCGATCCCCGCTTCGGCAGGGGGCGCCGAGCCCCGCTCGCTCGGCCCAACGGCGTGGACCAAGGCCTTCGAGGCGAGCGCCGTCGTCGTCGCCGACCATATCCGCATCGAGGGCCCGGACGGCCTCCTGGAGCACGTCGTCGTGAGCTCCGATGACGCGTTCTACGACCGCGTCGTGACGCACGAAGGGGGCGCGCTCGTCCAAGTCACCACGCGGCTCTCCGCGGATGTCCCGGAGATCCGCGCGCAGCTGGACAACTGGCAGTTCGCCGCGTTCCAGCGCGTGACCATCGTCGAACACCTCGGGGCGCGCGACGTCACCGTCGTCGCGACCGGCGACGCGAGCTACCGCGACCCGCTCGGCGCCGAGGAGTACGGCGAAACGCTGCGCTGGGCCGGTACCATCGAGGAGTGAGACCGAAGGCAGAGCGCCAGACGACGCCCGAGTCCGCCCCGCTCGAGCGCGGGGCGACAGGCTCGTTTGGAGCGCTCACGCGAGTGGGCAGGCGCGCGGGACCGCGCAAACACGGCCGCTGGGGTGCGCGCGTCGCTGCGGTCGCCTGCGCGGCCCTCTTGGTCGCCGCGTGCGGCGGACCGAGCGAGACGTTCGAGGCCAATTGGGACCAGCGCGGCGGGACGTTCGGCCCCAAGGCGCGCATCGCCTTCGCAGCCGCACGCGCACAGATCGCCGCGGGTGACCTCGATGGCGCGCGGCGCGAGCTCGAAGCGCTCTGCCTCGAGGACCCAGGCAACATCGAAGCCGGCGCGTGGCTGCAAGACGTCGAGCTCGACCTCCTGGCCGTCATGGCCCGCGGCGCGCGGGTCATCGACACGTCACGCCCTGTGCGACGCCCAAGCGACGGAGCAGCGGGACCGTCGAGCGCCTTGGCCGACCCGCGCGCGCCGTCGGCTGGACCCCCTTCTGGGTCACCAACGCGGCCCTCTCTGGCGACCCCATCGGAGCCCCCGCCCGAGACGCGTGTCGAGCGCTGCGCTCGCGCCTCGGACCCGTCGGATGCCCTGCGACGCGAATACGAAGACCGCGCGCGCGCGGCGCCAAGCGCCAGCAACTGGGTCCTCGCCGCGCGGCTCGCGGCCACGCCCGAAGCGGCGCTTCAAGCGCTGGATACCGCGCTCTCGCTCGATCCGCGCTGCGCGTGGGCGCACTACGCGCGCGCGCACGCGCTGATCCGCAGCGAAGGGCTCGCAGACCGCTGGAGCCTCGCGCGCGCGGCGCTCGACGCGGCGCGTGAGCTCGAGCCAGGGTTCTTGCGGGCGCGCCGCTTACGCGCCTGGATGCTGGCCGAAGAGGGTCAGCGGCAGCCGGCGCTGGCCGCGCTCGACGCGTGGCTCGTCGCGTCCGAGGATGACCCGCGCGTGCCCCATGCCCAGCGCGTCGACGGACTCCTCGACCATGCGCTCTTGCTCCTCCTCGACGGCCGCGCCGAGCGCGCACGCGATGCCCTGATCGAGCTCGAAGGTGAGCCCATCGGGCGCGGGCGACGCCTCGCCCTCCTCGCCGTCGCGGAACAAGAGCGCGACGAGCTGGAGCGCTCGCTCGCGGCGATCCGGCGCGCCGAGGGCGCGGAGCCAGGCTCCGTGCTGCCGCTCGTGCAACGCGCGCTCCTGCTCGAGCGCTTCCAAGACGACCCCGCGGGCGCCGAGGAGCTCTGGCGCGCCATCGCCGAGCGCGAGTCCGCGAGCGACCTCGCCGACCTGGTCCAGACGATGCGCGCGCGGGTGCGGCTCGAGCGCCGGGTTCAGGCCGACGCGCTCGCCGAGGACGACCGCGCGCGGGCGACGCCGACCTTGCCGAGCGGAGATCGCGTGCGATGAGGGTGGTGGTCCAGCGGGTGCGCTCCGCCGAGGTGCGGGTGGCGGGCGAGGTCGTGGGCGCGATCGAGCGCGGCATGGTCCTCCTCGTGTGCGTGCTCGCCGGGGACGGGCCACGCGACGCCGAGCGCCTCGCCGCGCGCGTCGCCCAGTTCAGGTTCTTCCCGCGCGGCGACCGGAGCATGGACCAGTCCGCGCTCGACGCGCGCGCGGAGGGCGCGGACGTGCGCGCGCTCGTGATCAGCCAGTTCACGCTGGCCGCGGATGGGCGCAAGGGGCGGCGCCCCTCGTTCGACCAGGCGGCGCGGCCAGAGGTCGCAGAGCCGCTCTGCGCGCATTTTGCGACGCACCTCGCGGCAATGGGGCTCCCAATCGCCACCGGTCGCTTCGGGGCCGCGATGGAGGTCGCCCTCGTCAACGACGGCCCGGTGACCTTCGTCCTCTCCGAACCGGGGCCGTAAGCGCAGCCGGAGCGCCGCCCCAGTCGGCGCCGCGGGTCTGCCGCAACTCGTTACTTGACAGGGAGTTGAGTCGGCGGGAAGCTCTGGCCGAAGAGACATGCGAGCGCCCTGCCGCCCCAGAATGAGGCGCCCCTGCCGGCCGCCCGCCCCCCGCTCTGGAGCGACCCGCCCCCCTCCGTTGGCCGCCCCCTATTGGCTGCCCTGCCCCAGCCCAGGTCCCGCCCCGGACCGCAACCCCACCACGACCCTATGACGGAGCCTGACGGACGCACCGTGACCAAGAAGGAGCTGGTCCATCGGATCGCGGAGGAGCTCAATCAGACCAAGGTGGTGGTCCGGGACGTCGTGCAGCGCTTCCTCGACGAGATCATCGCTGAGCTCGCCCGGGGGAACCGGCTGGAGTTCCGCGAGTTCGGGGTGTTCGAGATCCGCGAGCGCAGCCAGCGCCGCGCCCAAAACCCGCGCACGCTGAAGAAGGTGCTCGTGCCGCCGCGCCGTGTCGTGCGCTTCAAGGTCGGCCGCTCGATGCGCGAGCTCGTGTGCGACGAGCCGGCCGCGCCGAAGGCGCCGGTGAAGGCAGCGCAACCCGCCGCGCCGAAGGCCGAACCGACCCCCGCCCGGCCGCAGCCTCCGCAACCCCCGCCGAGCACCCCCGGGTCACCGTTCTGACGGGCGCTCGCCAGGGCGTGGCGGCCCCTCACTGCCGGGGGCGAGGTGCAAGCTCAAGTGCGCCGTGCGAGGCGCTCGACCCATTTGCCGACGAGGTCGGCCTCGAGGTTGACTTCCTGGCCGACGCGCGCGGTCGCCAGGTGGGTCACCGCGATCGTGTGCGGAATGACGGCGACGTAGAAGCGTTGGCCCGCCGGCTCGACGACGGTCAACGAGATGCCGTCGACCGTCACGCTGCCTTTGTCGACGAGCCAGCGCTCGAATCCGCGTGGGACGTCGACCGCGAGGCGCCAGCCGCCGTCGCCGGTGTCTTCGATCCCGCTGATGACGCCGACGGCGTCGACGTGGCCGCTGACCATGTGGCCGTCGAGCCGATCGCCGAGGCGCAGCGCGCGCTCCAAGTTCACCCGACGACCCGGCTCGATCCCGCGGAACCAGGTGCGCGCGAGCGTCTCGGACGAGACGTCGAACGCGAGGTGATCGCCGCCGGCCTTCGTGACCGTCAGGCAGCAGCCGGAGACGGCGACGCTGTCCCCGACCGCGGGGTCGAAGGCGCCTGCGGCGCTGCCGGAGGGCGCGGGACGAGCGACAGAGAGCCGCACCCCCGTCCCCCGCGCCTCGACGCTAGCGACCGTGGTGCAGACTTCGACGAGGCCGGTGAACATGCTGTGTTGCGGGCTGTGGGGCGGGCTTTGGGGCGTTGGTCGTGCGAGCGCGTCGGGGCCGGAGGGCGCCGAGGCGTGCAGTCCTAGCTGGTTCTGCGGCGAGATTCGAGGCATACCGGCGGAAGACGAGCGTGCGGGTCAGCACGACCTTGACCCAAACGCTTGCTGGCTCTACCCTGCTGGGCCTTTCCAGGCCCCTGGCGTGCCGCTCTTTACCATCCTGACCCTCTTCCCCGAGGCGGTCGAGTCCTACCTCGACGTCGGCATCCTCGGCATCGCCCGCGCGCGCGGCCTCGTGGCGACGCGCGTGATCGACTTCCGCGACTTTGCGCGCGACCGACACCGCACGGTGGACGATCGCCCGTTTGGCGGCGGCCCAGGCATGGTCCTGAAGCCCGAACCGATCGTCGAAGCCGTCGAATGGATCGACGCTCGTTATGGCCCGCACCGGCGCCTCGCAGCGTGCCCGTCCGGCAACCGCTTCGACCAAGCCGCAGCGACGTCGCTGTCGACGAGCGAGCGAACGCTGCTGCTCTGTGGCCGCTACGAAGGCTTCGACGAGCGCATCTTCGAGTCGCTCGAGTTCGAGTTCTTCTCCCTCGGCGACTTCGTGCTCGCGGGCGGTGAGCTCGCGGCGTTGTGCGCCGTAGAAGCCGCCGCGCGGCTCGTGCCGGGCGCCCTCGGTGACGACCGCTCCGCCATTCAGGAGTCGTTCACGCCGGCTGCGGAAGGGGGCCTCGACCACCCCCACTACACCCGCCCGAGGCTCTTCCGCGGCCTCGCCGCCCCCGACGTCCTGCTCGGCGGCGACCACGCCGCGATCGAGCGCTGGCGAGCCCAGGCTGCACGCGACCGTACCCGGGCGCGGCGGCCAGACCTCGGCGCGCCGACCGATCGCCCGAGTTGAACAACGACCGCCTCCGCGGTCACCCCGCGGCGCCGTTCGGCGCAGCGGGCTGACCGCGACTCCTTTCACCTTCACTGACCCCCAACGCACACGTCACGGCCCATTCGAACGGCGCATCCGCGCCGCGCGAGGGACAGGACGAACGGCCCGACCGCGCTGCTCGAGCGCGGTGCTACGCCAGCAAGCACAACTCGAGCAGGACTGCGAAATCGAGATCATGAACGTCATCGACCAACTCGAAGCCGAGATGAGCAAGGACGCGGCGGCGCTCCCCTGTTGAACGTAGGGGACGACGTCGAGGTCAAGTACCTCATCAAGGAAGGCGACAAGGAGCGGATCCAGCCCTTCAAGGGCACGATCATCGCCATCAAGGGTCGCGGCATCCGCCGCGCCATCATCGTGCGCCGCATCGTGCAGGGTGAGGGCGTCGAGCGCGTGTTCCCGCTGCACGGCCCGCGCGTGAAGGACATCCTCGTGACGCGGCGCGGCAAGGCCCGCCAGGCGAAGCTGTTCTACCTGCGCGAACGCACGGGCAAGAAGACGCGCCTCAAGGAGCTGCTCGGCGAGAAGGTGCGCCTCGGACGCGAGTCCGAGAAGACCCGGCGCGCGGCGCAGACTGCTGCCGAAGCGCCCTCCGCAGAGTGACCTCTGGGGCCAGGGACCTCGCGGGCCGAGCCAGCCTTTCCGGTGTGGCGCCGCGAGGTCCCGAGCATACCGGGCCGCGTTGGACGCTGACGAGAGCGCAGCGACGCGCGGCCGGGTGTGTCCCGCCCCACCCACATGGGCTCGGCCTCGCCGGCTGAACCCGCCCTGCCACAGTCCGTGGCAGCCCCCTCCTCGCTCCACACGGCCCGCGCCTGACCTCCGATGGTCGACAAACTCAACCGCAAGCTCACGATGCTCGTCGTGGCGTTCGTCGCCGCGCTCATCGCTCAGTTCGTCCTGCCCTTCCGTCTCGGGCTCGACCTCGAGGGGGGCACGCGCCTCACGTACAGCGTCGACATCCAGGCAGCGCGCGACGCGGGCGTGGTCTCGGCGCAGCAGTCCGACGCGGACGTGATGGCCGAGCTCGTCGCGATCTGGACGGCGCGTGTCGACCCGACCGGAACGCGCGGCGTCGTGATCCGACGGGTCGGCGGCAACCGGATCGTGATCGAGATCCCCGGCAGCGCGAGCGCCGTCGCGAATGACGTCGAGACCAGCTTGGCGCAGGCCCTTGGCGCCGCCGACGGCACGATCCTCTTGGCCGAGGCGGACGAGGCGCAATGGGACCGCTTCCCGACCACGGGCGGCGTGATCCGCATCGGCGATGAAGAGATCACCTATAGCGAGCGCAAGGGATCGATCCTCGCCGGCGCCCGCCGCGGGCAGACGAAGACGGTGGCGGCCGAGCACGCTGCGGGCGAGCGCGTCAAGTTGATCGCCGCGGATCCGTGGAAGTCGCTCATCGAGAACACGGGCCGGATGGAGTTCTTCATGCGCGCCAACGAGGGCGACCTCGAAGGCGCGTCGGGCCTCGACATCGAGACCGAAAAGGCCAAGGCGTGGATCGACGCGAACCCCGAGCTGCCGATCGGTGACTACAACCTGAAGCTCGCGACGGAGAACCCCGGCAGCCCGCTGAGCCGCCTGCGCTTCTACCCGAGCAAGAGCTCCGAGGCCGACCTCAAGAGCGACGTCTCGCAGGCGGAGTTGCTGAAACGGAACCTCGTCCCGCTCATCGTCGAGAAGGACCCGGACTGGCGCTTCGGCGGCGGCGACGTCGCTGCGGTGCGCCAGACCCAGGACGACATCGGCTTCCCCGCCGTCGGCTTCGACATCAAGTCCGGCCGCGGCACCGACTTCGGGGACTACACCGGGGCCCACGTCGACAACCAAATGGCGATCGTCATCAACGACGAGATCGCCACCATGCCGAACATCAAGTCGGCGCTCACGGGCGGCGGCCGGATCGACGGCGGCGCGCGAGGCTTCCGCGAGGAAGAGGTCCAAGACCTGATCAAGGTCCTGAAGTCGGGCTCGCTCAAGATCTCGCCGAAGTTCGAGAGCGAAGAGAGCGTCGGCGCGACGCTCGGCGCCGACTACGTCCGCCGCGGAACGATCAGTGGTATCGTCGGCCTGAGCGCCGTCGTGATCTTCGGGATCGTGTACTACCGCCTGCTCGGTCTGTTCACGGCCCTATCGCTCGGCTTCAACCTGCTGTTGCTCCTCGGCGCGATGCGGATCATGCACGCGACCCTGACGCTGCCTGGCGTCGCGGGCATCGTGCTGACCGTCGGCATGGCGATCGACGCCAACATCCTGATCTTCGAGCGTGTCCGCGAGGAGGTCCTGAAGGGACGCAAGACGTTGCAGGCCGCGAAGGACGGCTTCGACAACGCGCTGTCGACGATTCTCGACGCGAACCTGACGACGCTCATCACCGGACTCATCTTGTTCTTCGAGGGCTCCGGCCCCGTGAAGGGCTTCGCCGCGACGCTGTGCATCGGCATCATCACGTCGCTGTTCTCCTCGCTCGTGCTGACGCGTGTGCTGATGCACTTTGCGTTCGAGCGGGGCGTCGAGCACTTCAACATGATGCGCTTCGTCCAGGACACGAAGTTCAAGTTCATGGCGATGGCGCCCAAGGCGTTGACGATCTCGCTCATCGCGATCGTCCTCGGCGTCGTGAGCTTCGCGATCCTGCCGGCGCACGAGAAGTACGGCATCGACTTCATCGGCGGCAACACGATGACCATCGTGACCCGCGAAGCGCAATCGAAGGCAGCGGTCACCGAAGCTGTGCGCGGCATCGACGACACGTTCAAGGGTGCGATCGTCCAGGAGATCAGCAGCTCGGGGAGCGGCGGCCTCTACCGTCAGTTCCGGCTCGAGTTCAAGTCCGCGACGGGCGAGGCCGGCGACGGCAACACGTATCGCCAGACGGTGCAGCGTGCCCTGACGGACATGCTCTCCCGCGGCCCGATCGACGCGACGGCCAACGCCGGAGAGATCACAGGCGCCCTGCTCTATTTTGAGCAGACGCACCCGATCGCGGACATCCAGAAGAAGCTCGAGGGCATCGGCCTGAGCGAGGTCGTCGTGCAAGCTGCCGACAGCGAGAGCGGCGCTTCCTTCACGTTCAACGCGCGGACCGCGGCCACGGCGCAGACCTCGACGCTGAACGCCAACATCGAGGACGCATTCGCCAACGAGAGAGACTCGAACGGGCAGCCGTTCACCTGGGAGCGCCCGATCCCGCAGTCGGAGTCGGTCGGCCCGCAGGTCGTCCAAGAGCTACGTGACAAGGCGATCCTCGCCATGCTCCTCTCCCTGTTCGCGGTCGTGATGTACATCCGCGTGCGCTTCTCGGAGTACAGCTACGGCCTCGCGGCTGTCGCGGCGCTCGTGCACGACGTGCTCATCACCCTCGGCGTCCTCGGGATCGCGGTGCACTTCGACCTCGTGGAGGCGGAGATCAACCTGACGATGATCGCGGCCTTCCTCACGATCATCGGCTACTCCTTGAACGACACCATCGTCGTGTTCGACCGTATCCGTGAGAACCTGCCGAAGTACAACCGCGCGATGGAGGACGTCATCGACCTGTCGGTGAACCAGACCCTCGCCCGTACGTTGCTCACTTCGGGCACGACGATGCTCGCGGTCATCATCATGTTCGGGTTCAACTACGGCACCCGGAACTCCCTCGAGAGCTTCGGCTTCGCGATGCTCGTCGGCATCTTGATCGGTACCTACTCCTCGATCTTCGTCGCGAGCCCCGTGCTGCTCTGGCTCGAGAAGCGCCGCATCGCGAAGCACGGCGAGACCGCCCCCAGCGCGCCGTCGCCGGTGGCCCAGCTCCCCTGAGCCACACACGCCGGAGGCACCTCCGAGGGCGCCCGAGGGGGGCCGTCGCACCGGCGACGGCCCCCCTCTTCGTAGGGCCACGGCGCCGCGGTCGCGGGCCATCGGCTGAACGCGACCGATCACCCCTGGAGCGCAGCGACCAAAGTCGCCAGAATCGGAGGCGCGATGCGCGCACTCCTCGGCCTCCTCCTGCTCGGCGGCTTGTTCCTGTCGGCCGCGACCTGGCAGGGACGCATGACCCAGCGCCTACGGGAACAGCGCGCGCTTGAGTATGGGATCCCGAAGGACGCTGCGAGCCGCAGCGACGGCCGCGCAGGCTGGAGCGAGCTCGTGCTCGGGCGCCCGAGCGGGGCGGCGCCGCTGCCGCCCCTCGCGCGCCCTGAAGCAGGGCTCGAGCCAGGGCCGGAGCCGACACCGGGCGCGGATTCGGACGCCCCCGCAGGCACGGCACCGAGCGCAGCGCACACAGGGCGTCGGTACGCCCCCGACTTCGAGTACGAGGTGCAGCCGAACGATGTGCTCGGGGTCATCTGCCAGAAGCACTACGGGAAGGGCCGGCTGAGAGAGCTCGTCCCGGCCGTCGCGCGCTACAACGACCTCTCCAGCGCAGACGGCATCGTCGCCGGCAAGGTGCTCCTGCTGCCCGACATCGAGCTGCTCCTAGGCGAGTGACCGTCGCCCGAGCTCGCCCGCGCTCGGACCATCCTCAACAGTGGCCGAGCTGGCGCTGGAGCGCTTGGCGCGCGATGTCGACCTCACCGCGAACTTGAACGACTAGCTCGGCGGCCCGTCGGGTCTCGGCCTGTTCGCAGGCGCGCTCAAACTCACGCAGGAGTCGCGCGAGCCGGACGGCACCGACCGCGCCGCTCGTGGAGACGAAGCGGTGCGCCAGGCGCGCAACAACCTTCAAGTCGCCCGTCTCGAGCCCCTGGCCGATGCCGTCGAGCGCGCCCGGTGCTGTATCGAGGAAGGTGGCGACTAAGTCCTCGGCGAGCTGACGCCCCCCTTCGTCGCCGAGCAACGAGCCAAGCATGGACTCGTCCAACGCGCCGGAGAGGTCGAGGAGGGGCGCCGGAGGCTCGAGCAGGCCAGCTTCGCGCGCCGACACGCGGCGCCGAGGCGGATCGAGGACAGCCCCCGATGGCGCTTGGAGCGTGCGGGCGATCCATCCCTCGAGCCACGCGAGCATCTCGTTCGGTTGAAACGGCTTTGCGAGGTGATCGTCCATCCCCGCAGCGAGGCAGGCGCGCACGTCGTCTCCGAACGCGCCCGCAGACATCGCGAGCACTGGGGTCCGTCGCGCGCCTCCCTGCTCGAGGGCGCGGATGCGACGGGTCGCCTCGAAACCGTCCATGACCGGCATCTGGCAGTCCATTAAGACGGCGTCGTACTCCGCCAAACCAAAGGCCTCGAGCGCGCGCGCGCCGTCGCTCGCGACGTCGACCTGATAGCCGCGCTTCTCGAGCAGGTAGCGGACGAGCTGTCGGTTGGTTTCATTGTCGTCGACCAACAAGACTCGGACGCGTGGCGTTGGCGAATTGGCAGCGCGGGCGCGGTGCGCCTCCGAGCCGGTCGCGAGTCGGGGGCCGATCTCCGGAGGCGCGGACCAGTCGGGGGTCGCCTCCCTTGCTGAATGGGGCTCGGAATCGGGCCCAGCTTCAGATGCCAACGCGACCTCCGGAGCGGGGGCCTCCGCGCCCGAATTCGCTGCTCCAGCGAGCGCGAGCGCGCTCAGCAGCGCGTTGCGAGTGATCGGCTTTGCCAACTGCGCGGCGACCGCCTCGTCCGTCGCCTGGAGCGCGAGCTTGCGCCCTAGCACTGGATGAACGAAGACAATCTTCGGCGCTGACGCTCCGCGCAGAGTCTCCACGCCGCCAAGGAACGAGTCGCGGCCAGGGAGATCAGCAGCGATGAACACAAGGTCGAACGGCGCGCTACGCGTGAGGGCTTCGAATCCGGCGTAGGTGCTGGTCTCGACATCAACGTTGGCACCTTCATCCCGCAAGAGACCGGCCAAATGCGCGGCCGAGCGAAGCTGGCTGTCGAGGACGAGCACGCGCGCCTCTGCCAAGGTCGCGCTCGTGACCCGAGGCGCGCCCAGCCGGACTGGCAGCGTGAGCTCGAACTCGGTCCCCGCGTTGCTCGCAGAGATGACGCGCAACGAGCCCCCCATCGCGCGGGCGAGGCGCGCCGAGAGGGCGAGCCCGATGCCCAGCCCCTCACGCACGCCGGCGCGATGCGCTTCGATGGACGCGAGGTCACCGGTGAGACGAGCTAGGGCCTCGCCGGGCAGCCCCGGCCCCTCGTCCCGGACGACACAAACGAGCTGCGCAGCGCCGTCCATGGGAAGCTCGCGCGTCGCATGGTGCTCGGCGAGCCTGAGGCCGAGGCTGACCTCGACGACGCCACGCTCGCTGTAGCGCACAGCATTGTCTACGAGGTGGAGCACGATGCGCCGGAGCCGCCCAGCGTCGAGGAGCAGCTGGTGCGTCACGTCCGGGCCGAGCTGCGGCACGACCTCGAGCTCTCGGCCACGCGCCAACGGTCCGACAAAGTCGGCGATCTCGTCCAGCAGCTCTTCCGGATCGAACGTGGACGATTCGAGGACGAGGGTCCCGGTCTCGACGGCCGACCATTCGAGGACGTCGTCCGCAGCGGCCGTCAAGGACGACGCAGCATGGACGATTCGATCGACGAGCGCGCGCTGCTCGAGCGCCAGCTCTGTGTCCTCCAACAACGCGCCAGTGGTAACGATCGACTGGAGCGGCGTCCGGAATTCGTGAGCCGTATTGATGAGGAATGCTGCGCGCTCGACGGCGCTCGTGCGCCGGACGGCCTCAAGCTCGCTGCGCAGCGCAGTGATCGTGGCCTCCAACGCCGCGTTCGCCGCGTAACCGCTGTCGGGGTTCGGGGATGCGCGCCGCGCCTCAGTAGGCGCGGGCTCAGCGCCCGCCGCGTAGCCAGAACCAGGACGCGCGCGCGCGGGCGAGGTCCGAGCGCGACGGCCGACCACGAGGCGCCCGATCAGCGGCGCAGCGAGCACGCCGAGGAGCGAGACCGCGACGAGCATGCGCGCGCACGCAGCGATCCACTCTGCCTCGCGCGCGTGCGCAGCCGTGAACGAAGCCTCGACGACGAGCACGCCATCTGGACCTGACGGCAGGTCGATGACACGTGTCAAGCGGAGCTCCTCGCTGCCCAAGGACTGGCCCCGCGGGACCTCGCTCGGGGTCGACCAGCGGGGAGCGACCGGTCCGCTGCGGCTGAGGGCGAGGGACGGGCCCCCTTCGGGTCCAAGGAGCGTGACTCGCGTGACGCCGGGGTGCCGCACCAAGGCTTCAAGCGCCGCCCGCGTGGACTCGCCCAATGCGCCACGCTCTGCGCCAGTGAGCTCTGCCCCCGCGGTGGCTGCAGTGGACTCAGCCGCAGCCCCGATCTCAGCCGCAAGCTCCCTCGGGGCGGAGCCTCGCTGCTCGTGCGTCAGCCCGACGACGGTGAGGGCGGCCGCGAGGATGGCCCCGCCCAGGAACATGCGGCTTGCGCGGAGCGCCACGGCCGTCGTCTCAGGGTCCCACTCGAGGGAGGAACCCTGCCCAAATGAGAGACGCCGTTCGACGGAGCCCCGCGGTGTCCCGGGTGCCTGGCCAGCCCCGGGGGGGACAGGCGTCGTTGCTCCTTCGAGGGGTGTGCGCATCGCGTCGTCGTTCGTTCCGTCGATCGACGCGCCTGCCCCCCCGAGTTGAGCTTCAACCGCTTGGGGCGTGCAGGGTAGGCGCCCCCCCCTCGAGCTCGACCTGGGCCCCGTGCCCGAGATTGCGCCGCAGGACACCCAAGGCGCCCTCGCTCATGCGAAGCCGAATGTGCATGGTGCCGTCCTCGTCGACGGTCTCCTCCTCGATCGCTCCAGCGCCACGAACCGCAGCGATCGAGCGACCGTCCCCGGGCGCGATGTGCACGGTGACCCGGCTGGAGCGGGCGTCGAGCGCGGAGGTAACGTACGCCGTCAGCCGGTCGAGGCCGTCTCCCGTGCGCGCAGAGACGAGGAGGATCTCCTCGCGGCGCCCTTCGACGAGCAGGTGCAGCTCGAGCGGGTCGCGCACCTTGTCCGCCTTGTTCAGAACGACCGCGCTGACTTCGAGGTGTGGGGACAGCTCGCTGAGCACGAGGTCGACCGCCTTCATCTGCTGAGCCGCGTCGGGATGCGAGGCATCGACGACATGCAGCAAGAGGTCCGCGTTGATGGTCTCTTCGAGGGTCGCGTGGAACGATGCGACGAGGTGGTGCGGGAGTCGCTGCAGGAATCCGACGGTATCGGAGAGGAGCACCGTGCGCCGATCCGGCAGGACCCAGCGGCGCGTCCGCGTATCGAGCGTCGCAAACGGCATGTCCGCGACGAACTCGGACGAGCCGGTGAGCCGGTTGAGCAGGGTCGACTTGCCGGCGTTGGTGTAGCCGACGAGGCCGATCGTGAACTCGGCGTCGCGTGTTCGGACTTGGCGCTGCTTGCGTTGCTCGATCCCTTCGAGCTCTCGCTTCAGATCGGAGATCCGCTTCGAGAGGAGCCGCTTGTCCGTCTCGAGCTGCGTCTCGCCAGGGCCGCGCGTGCCGATCGCGCCCTCGGTGCGCTCGAGGTGGGTCCACATGCGCCGGAGGCGCGGCACGAGGTACTCGTTCTGGGCGAGCTCGACCTGCAGCCGCGCCTGCCTCGTCTGTGCGCGCCGCGCAAAGATGTCGAGGATGAGCTCGGACCGGTCGATGACGCGCAGCCCCCAGGCCTTTTCGAGGTTCCGCACCTGGGCTGGCGAGAGGTCGTTGTCGACGACGACGGCGCTCGGATGGACGCGCGCGATCTCCTCGGAGACTTCGATCACCTTGCCCGAGCCCATCATCGTCGACGGCACGGGGCGATCCCGCCGCTGAATGATCCCTTCGCCGACGACGACCGCTTCGGCGGCCGCGACGAGCGCACAGACTTCGCTCAGTGGCCCGCCGGTCTCCACGGGAAAATCAGGCAACACCACACCGCAGACCACGACGCGCTCCTGCGGCCTCGCGGTCGGTTGCGCGTCGCGGCTCAAAGGCGAGCCTCGATCGCGTGCGAGCCGAGCGCCTTGAGCGCCAACGCAACGCGGCGCACTCGGCCACTGATGAAGTCGACGACCGGTGTCTGCTGCAGATGCGCGCACCAGTCATCGTGAACCTCGGGGTAGTCCGAGCGATGGTGCGCGCCACGGGATTCGACGCGCGTGAGCGCGCCAACGGTCGAAAGTCGTGCGATGGTAAGCATGTTGACGAGCTCCACGGCGCGCGCGTCGTCCATGGGCAACGCGCGAATGGCGCGGGCCCAGAACTCAAAGCGCCCGAGCGCGTCCTGCATGCCGGAGGCGGTCCGAACGACGCCCATCTGACGCCACATGAGTGACTTCAACGAGTACGTGAGGTCGGAGAGATTGACCTCGACGCCGGGGGGTGGGATCGTACGCTCACGCGTGACCACGTGCTTGGTCTCAGGGCGTTTCGAGCGCAGCGCAGCGTCTGCCGCGGCCTGCCCGGTCACGTCCCCCAGCACCACCGCCTCCAGGAGCGAGTTCGACCCCATCCGGTTGGCCCCGTGGAGCCCCGTGCTCGCGCACTCACCGACGGCCCAGAGCCCAGGCACGTTGGTCCGTCCCTGGCCATCGACGACCAGCCCGCCGATCATGTAGTGCGCACCTGGTCGCACAGGCACCGGATCGCGCGCGATATCGATCCCGAAGAAGTTGCAGATCCGACTGATCCCAGGGAAGAGCGCGTGCGGGTCCTCCGCGAGGCCGGAGAGGTCGAGGTAGACGCTCGTGTCGTCCGTCTCCACCATCTGGTGGAACACCGCGCGACTGACGACGTCGCGGGGCGCGAGCTCCGCCATCGCATGCTGCGTGGGCATGAAGCGCACGCCGTGCTTGTCCCGCAGGACCGCGCCTGCGCCGCGGACGATCTCGGAGATCAGCACCCGCGCCGCCCCCGCGATGTAGAGCAGCGTCGGGTGGAACTGCACGAACTCGAGGTCGCGCACGCTCGCCCCGGCGCGCACCGCCATCGCGAGGCCGTCCGCGGTCGCGACCGGCGGGTTCGTCGTCTCACGCCAGATCTGGCCACCACCGCCGGTCGCGAGGATGATCTGCGGCGCGATGTAGCTCACCAGTTCCCCGGTGCTCGTGCGACATAGGACGCCGACGACGGCGCCCCCCTCGTCCGAGAGCAAGTCGATGGCGTGGACGTGCGAGAAGAGGTCGATGTCTGGGTGGCGCTCGAGGGCGCCGACCAGCGCCCCTTGGATCTCGCGCCCCGTTGCGTCCCCTTGGGCGTGCACGATGCGCGCGAAGCTGTGGCCGCCTTCGCGTGACAGCTCCAGGTCGCCGCTCGGCCGCCGATCGAAGCGCGCACCGAGCACGCGGAGGCGCTCGATCGCGGCCGGGCCCCCCTGAATGACCTGGCGCACGACGTCCACCTCCGAGAGCCCTCGTCCTGCCTCGAGGGTGTCATGCACGTGGGACTCGAACGAGTCCTCCGTCGAGAGCACCGCGGCCACGCCCCCCTGGGCCCAAGCCGTGTTGGTGACCGACAGGTTGTCCTTGGCGACGACGGCCACCGTCGCACCGCGTTCGGCCGCAGCCAACGCCGCGAGGCTCCCGCCCGCGCCGGAGCCGAGCACCACTACGTCGAAGCGGTACTGCGGTACGTGCCTCAGCTGGAACGGGACGAGGTAGCGATCGAGATCGATTTCGAGGTCGGGGAGGTCCTGCACAGCGTTCGAGGCCGGGGATTGTGACCATCCACCCCGCTTTCGTCTACGCGGAGGGCCTTCGTCCGTGCGGCGGGCCCTGGGAGCCGCTCCCTAAACCCAGTCGGAGCATGCAGTTAGGCTCCTGTGAGGCTTTTCTCCGGGTTTGGGTCCCGTTCGGGCCGTGACCGCCGATACATTCGGTGTCCGTTAGGCCTTCCTTCCCTCTCCCCGGCGCAGTTGCCTGACTTCGCCGGGGAGAGAACCCCCGCAACCGCGGCGCACCTGGGGAGGTCCTCACCAGCGGAAGCCGCGCCCAGCTGCTTGACACGAACCAAGGCCCCCCAGGCCCACCTGCGACCTGCCCACCTTCGACCTGCCCACCTTCGACCTGCCCGCCTTCGACCTGACCACCTTCGATCCGAGAGCAACCGACATGGCACGCATCATCACCGCCGCCCGATCCGCCGCCCGATCTGCCACCCGATCCGAAGCCACCTCGTATGTGTTCTTCGCTGGGTTGATCGCATCGACGTTCCTCATCTGACTTGCGCTCCGAGCCTGCGGGCGTGGCCCGATCGCCGCTGAATCACCCGCCGGTACTCCCGCCCAGCACTGCGCACAAGAGCTGGCCCATCAGCGGGAGAGGCAACCGCAAGGCAAGCGAGCAGAGTGCAGCCGTTCAGCCCGCGATGCGGCGCGGGCCGAGGTCGCCGCCGACGTTGTGATCCCGTCGGAAGGCAGACCGCGAGTGCGGGGGGTGGCTGTGCGGGCCACCTCCCGCGTCTCGCCCTCCCCAGAGACCCCCGACCCAGAGACCGCCGACCCAGAGACCCCCGACCCTGAGACCCCCGCAGATTCGGATCGCGAACCTGCGCTGTTTCTAGGCTCCAGCCGCACCACACTGCATCGCCGCGTCGGCCTCACTGCGCGTGCCCCCAACGGGCCCGCGGACCGGACACGGATCTCCCCTCCGCACCTCGCCCCAAACTTCGTACCCTCGCACGAGGTCTCCCCGAGTGTTCGCGCTCCAGCCGACGGGTTGGAGTCGAATGCCGATGGACACCTCGAGCGCCTTCAGCCCCCCCCGACCACAGAGTTCAACATGCCCCCCATCACGGCCACTCTGACCCGACGCCAACGCGACATCGTCGAGTTCTTTGCCCGCTACGTGCAGGCTGAGGGGATCAGTCCGACGCTCGACGAGATCGCGGCCCACTTCGGAGTCAACAAGGTCACGATCTTCGGACACGTCGCGGAGCTCGAGCGCAAGGGCGTGTTGCGGCGCCGCGAGAAGGGGGCCAGCCGCGCCCTGGAGTTCGTTGAGTCGGATCCTCGTCACGCCCATCGCTCCCAGACCCTCTCCATCCTCGGCACGATCGCCGCCGGCTCCCCGATCGAGGAAATCGAGGACCAGAGACGCTCGACCTCCGCTGCCTCGTGCCGGACGGCGCGGACGTCTTTGCGCTGCGAGTTTCGGGCAACTCCATGATCGAAGACGCGATCGCCGATGGCGACATCGTCTTGATCGAGCGCCGCGAGACCGCCCGGAATGGTGAAACCGTCGTCGCCGTCCTGCCCGAGGGAGACGTCACGCTGAAGCGCTTCTATCGCGAGAAGGGGCACATTCGCCTGCAACCCGCGAACTCGACCATGCTGCCGATCCTCGTCGACGATGTGCAGATCCGAGGCGTCGTCGTGGGCGTCGTTCGTCGGTACTGACCTGGGCCGTGGAAGGCGCCCACGGGAGGGCAGCGCATGGCGGTCCATTGTGTCACCATAGGGGGAGCCAGCGCGGAGCCCGAGGTGGGCCGCGGCGCCTCGGGTGGGAGGACAATGGTCCCTCCCCACAGGAGCCGGTGACGACGCGGCCCCACGTCCGATGGAGAACACGAAGCCGCCGGTGTCACCGGCGATCAAACTCGCGATTGAGATGGGCCCCTTGCTCGTGTTCTTCTTGCTGAACGCCAAGAAGGACATCTACTGGGCCACCGCGGGAGTTCATGGTCGCGATCTTGGTCTCTCTAGTCGCCGCTTGGAGGATCGAGGGCCGCCTCCCGGTCATGCCCCTCTTCACTGCGGCCTTCGTCCTGGTGTTCGGAGCCCTGACGCTCTATTTCCACGACGACACCTTCATCAAGCGTAAGCCGACGATCGTCAACGGGCTCTTCGCAGCGATCCTCTTCGGGGCCTCCTCACTGGACGCGCGCTCTTGCAGGTCGTCTTCGGCAGCGCCATTCAATTGACGCCTGCTGGGTGGCGCCAGTTGACGCTCCGCTGGGCCGGCTTCTTTGTGGTGCTCGCGATCCTGAATGAGTGGGTGTGGAGGAGCTACAGCACGAGCGCTTGGGTGTCGTTCAAGACGTTCGGGATCCTCCCACTGACGTTCCTGTTCATGCTGCTCCAGGCGCCGCTGCTCTCCCGCCACCAGCTCCACGAATCCGAGATCGACCCGACGCCCTGAGCCGGCCTGCGCGCAGCGCTGTTTCACCACAGGCTGCTCGAGGATGTACGTTCCGCGGGGGCTGGACGAACGCACACCGGGCGCGTCGTCCCAGGCGGAGTCATCCGCCGCCACGACACACTTCCTAAGGGGTTCCAAAGGAGCACCCGACAGTCCATGAATGCCGCGCGTGTGCGCCCAAGACCATGACGGAACCGCGAACCGAGATCCTCGCCCAAGGCAGCCTGCGCGCGATGCAAGCCATGCGCGACCACCTTCGCACACATCGCGTCGATGCCGAGGTGGTCTGCCCTCCGGGCGCGAATACGAAGGGGTGAGGCACGACCATGTGGCTCGCGGTCGCGAAGCCAGATGTCCCGCGGGGACTCGCTCTTGTCCAAGAGCTCGAGGCCGCAGAGCTGCGCGCTGCGATTCCAGACGAAGCGCACCGCGCCGCGGCGGGAGTTGGTGGTCGACCTGGACGCCACGGAGACGGTCTGTCCGGCCTGCCTCTCAGCGGTGCCCGGCGGCTCGTCGAGGTGTCCGTCATGCCGGCTCCGCTTCGCTTGAATGACGCAGCTTCGCGCGTTCCCCGATGAATTGGCCTCCGCCTCCGCCCGGTTGGGCTGAAGTCGCGGCTGGACGCAGCCAGCGTGCGGTGCAGGAAGCGTCCCTCGTCCTCGCCAGCGCTGGGATTGAATTCTCGGTCGAAGTTGACGGCCGGGGCGCTCGCATCCTCGTCGAAGAGGGCACGCTGCAAAGGGCGCAGGAGGAGATCGGCGCCTACGGCAAAGAGAACATCGCGTGGCCTCCCATCACTCCCATGCCGGTGCGCCGCTCGGACGGCGTCCAGGGCGCTACGCTCTACGTGTTCTTCGTCGTCCTCCTTCAGGTCTGCGCCGAGTATGGCGCGCTAGGCCTGGATTGGTGGGAACACGGAGTCCTGAAGGCTGGGAGCGTCCTTGGTGGCGAGTACGAGCGCGCGCTGACGGCGCTCACGCTGCACGTCGACCTCACCCACCTGCTCTCCAACATCGTGTTCGGGGTCGTCTTCGGGGTCCTGACCGCGCATGCGCTCGGCGGCGGACTCACCTGGATCCTGGCCCTGCTCGCTGGCGGCCTCGGGAACCTGACCAATGCATGGGTCCAGGATGCATCGCACCGCTCGGTGGGTGCATCGACCGCCGTCTTTGGCCTCCTCGGGGTGCTGGCCGCGCACGAATGGGCGCAACGCACCGAGGAGCACCAGCTCGCAATCCGACGCTATGGCCCGATCATGGGCGCGGCGGTGTTGCTCGGCTGGTTGGGCGTTGGAGACACACAGGGAGAGCGCCGCGTCGATGTGCTCGCACACGTCTTCGGCCTTGCGCACGGCGCGCTCCTCGGCGCGCTCGCCGCACGGATCCACTTGGCGCAGCGCTGCGGCCCGCGGCGCAACGCATCCTCGCGGGCGCGACGATGGTCGCCATCGTGGCGGCATGGTGCATTGCGTTGACGCGCCGGTGATCAGCCATCGACGCGAATGAACTCACCGCCTGAAAGCGCGGCGAGCTCCCGGAGCGCGCGCCCTCCCGCTCCCGCCAACCTGCACGCAGTGGAAGCGAACTTGGGCCTCCACCTGCACGCGCGCCAAGAGCGGCGCGACCCAGAGGTGACCTTCGACGTTCTCACCATCGCAGAGCACGATGATCGTGTCGGCAGTCAGCGCATCCATGTCGACCTCACCGTTGGCACCGACACAGAGCGCGAGCCTCACCGCAGGCTCGAGGCATGTGCCACCTTCTGGGGGTCGCGACAGCAGCGACGCCCTGGCGAGGCTCGACATTCTCGGGGCTTGCGACGACCAACTCAGCCGAAGAGCGCAGCGTGTCGCTATCGAACAAGATCACATTGAAGCGCGTGTCCGTGCCCGAGGCCTGAAGGTAGCGCACCATCTGCGAGATCGCTTCGTCGTATCGCGAAATGGAACGGGTCCCGAGCGCGGTGGACATGCTGCCTGAGTGGTCCAAGACAAACGTCACCCGATCGGACGTCGGTCGAAGCCCGAAGAACGAAGCACGTGACCTGGGGTCGGCGTCGCCATGAGGTGTATGAGCCGCCTTCGGGCTATCTGCAGCCACGCGCTCCTTCAGCTCGATGCGCCCCTGTCGTACCGCGACCCACCAAGTGATCCAGTTGCCGGGGTTCGAGCCGAGCTGACGACCGCTCTCGTGCTCGAGCAGTCGGACGATGTCTGAGACGACGCGACGGGATCCAATACCCGACTCGGTGCGCTTTGCCCAAAGGGCCAGCGCGTCGAGCAAGAGCGGTACGCGCACGTCCACGTTCATTCCGGAGAGGAGCTGGAGCGCGCGCGCCGCCTGACGCCAATCTCGTGCTCGGAGCATCAACTCGACTCGTCCACGGAGCACCTCGATGGCACGGGGCGCGAGCGGCGCAGGATCAATCGCGAGCCGCTGCTGCAGCAACCCGAACGGCTGCGGGTAGACGTCCACCGCCCCGTCCCGCGCGAGCAAGGAGACCAGGAAGACATCAACTTGTTCATCGGCGCCGTGCGCCCCCGCCCACCGCGCGAGCGCCGTCAAGGCGGCGGGTCGAAGCGGGTCTCGCTCCCGCCGCCCGAGCACGAGGAGGGCCACGGACAGTCCGGGAGCGTCACGCTCAATGGCCCAACGCAACGCTGCATGTCGGCGCGAGAGGGGGTGGCGTGCATCCCCGGGGAGCACCTCGGAGATGACCCATTCCGATGCACCCCGATCGGCACCCAGGGCGCCCTCGGCGGCACCGACCAGCGCCTCGATCGGGCCCTCACTCCCCCCGCCGCGCCCCGGTACGCCGGCGCCAGGGGTCTCGACACCCCCTTGCTGCGCGGCGAGCGCCAGCCAATCCAGCGCGGTCTGGCGCACCAGCGCCGCGGCCCCGGCGTCGCCCCGCGCCCTCACGAACTCCGCGGCGAGGCTCCGCGGCGCAGCGGCTCGCTGCGGGCTCGGCGACAGGTTGTCCACGCTGCCAGGCAGCGGTCCACCGCGCCAGAGACGTGTCCTGCACGCCGGAGGCTGCGTCGACCATCACCACGGACGAGGCCGTCACCACCGCGAGGATCAATGCACGGACATTCATGGACCTGCTCTACCCCCACACTAGCGGGGTGACGACATCTCAGGGGGCTCGATTCGTGACACCTGGCGGCCGTATCCAAGAAAGGCTCAGGATCCACTCGGCATGCCAACGATGCCTGGGAGAGTCAACGGTCCAGCCTCGGGCGACGGAGTTTCGAGGGAACGGACCGGCCCCGCCCCATTTCTTTGCCCGCAAAATGTACTACCGCCCCTCCAGCCGCCGTAGCGGCTTCTCACTCATCGAGCTCGTGATCACCATGACCATCATGGCGATCCTCGTCGGTGTCGTCTCGATGCGCTCCGGCGCGCTGACGACCAAGGCCCAGGCCAACAAGGTCGCGCAAACGGTCGAGACCTACAAGACGGCGTGCACGATGTACTTCGGTGACACCGGGGTCACGCCGCTCGAGTACACCGGATACACCGGCGCGACCTATCACCGCCTGTCCCAGGACCCCTCGGTGGCGGGCTGGTCCGGCCCGTACATCGAACGCCCGATCAGCCAAGCGGAGAGCCCCGTCAACAGCACGGTGCACCTCTACGCCAGCGCGACGTACGCCAACAGCGACGGCTTTGACATCGATGGAGACGGCACCGCCGACATCGCGGCGAACGCTGCAAACACGAACGTGCTCGCGTATTGGGGGATCAGCGCCGAGCTCGCCAAGGCCGTTGACTCGATCATCGACAAGAGCAGCGCGACGGCAGACTGGGCCAACACGGGTCGCGTCGAGTTCAACGGCTCGAACCACATGACGATTCTCGTCCGCTGGTGATCCGCGCCCCCCGCTCGCAAGATCGACCGGCCCGACGCGTGTCCTGCACGCCGGAGGCCGGGTCAATCCTCACTAGGAGCCTGCGCCACAGAACGCGATTCGCATCGCGGCGCTCCCGCGCGCCGGAGCCGCGTTCTGTAGCGCAGACTCCTAGGGGCGAAGCCGTCGCCACCGCGAGGATCAATGCACGGACGTTCCTGGACCTCCTCTCCCTCGCAGCCAGCGGGGTGACGACATCTCATGGGGCTCGATTCGTGACACCAGGCTGACGCATCCGAGAAGGGCTCAGGATCCACTCGGCCTGCGAACGATCCCTGGGAGTGTCTACGGTTCAGCCTCGGGCGACGGAGTCTCGAGGGAACGGACCGGCCCCGCCCCATTCTTTGCCCGCAAAATGTACTACCGCCCCTCCAGCCGCCGTAGCGGCTTCTCACTCATCGAGCTCGTGATCACCATGACCATCATGGCGATCCTCGTCGGTGTCGTCTCGATGCGCTCCGGCGCGCTGACGACCAAGGCCCAGGCCAACAAGGTCGCGCAAACGGTCGAGACCTACAAGACGGCGTGCACGATGTACTTCGGTGACACCGGGGTCACGCCGCTCGAGTACACCGGATACACCGGCGCGACCTATCACCGCCTGTCCCAGGACCCCTCGGTGGCGGGCTGGTCCGGCCCGTACATCGAACGCCCGATCAGCCAGGCGGAGAGCCCCGTCAACAGCACGGTGCACCTCTACGCCAGCGCGGTGTACGCCAACAGCGACGGCTTTGATATCGATGGAGACGGCACCGCCGATATCGCGGCGAACGCTGCAAACACGAACGTGCTCGCGTATTGGGGCGTCAGCGCCGAGCTCGCCAAGGCCGTTGACTCGATCATCGACAAGAGCAGCGCGACGGCAGACTGGGCCAACACGGGTCGCGTCGAGTTCAACGGCTCGAACCACATGACGATTCTCGTCCGCTGGTGATCCGCCCCCCGCTCGCAAGATCGACCGGCCCGACGCTGTCCAAAGACGCGTCGGGCCCGGTCGCGTACCGGGAGCGAGCCGCGGCCCCCCGCGACCGCGAGTGGCACAAGGATTGATTCACGCCGACACGCTTCCCCGAACTTGAGCCTTGCACGTTAGGCTCTTCAGCCCGTCAGGGCGCGCAAGCTGCGTCCTAGGGGATCCGGACTGAACGAACGACGCCATGACCATCGAGACCGAGGCACAGAAACGCGGCGCCTGCCCCCAGTGCGGCGCGAAGCTCCCCGATGTTCCGGTCTCGCTCTGTCCGTACTGCGCATCGCCGCTCGAGACCAAGGCTGACCGCGAGGCCAAGGCGAGCGTTCACAGCGCGCGCATTGAACGGATCCGCGCCCACAAGGACCTCCCCGAGGCCCTTGCCTGGACGCCGCCCGAAGGGCCGGAATTCCACCGCGGCCGCCGCCTCTCCTGGTGGGGATCGCGCCTCATCGGAACTGGCCTGATCCTCACAGGGATCGCAGGCGTTTCGACAGGCGCCGCAGCGGCCACTGCGCCGGCACTCTGGCTGGGGATCCTTGCAGCCGCGTCTGGCGTCTGGCTCCTACTCAAGGGCAAGCACGCCCAGCAAGAGTCCCTTCGCTTCCCGCTACTCAAGCGCCCCGCGCTCATCCTCGATCGCCGCAGCGAGACAGAGATTCGAGGTTGGAGTGGCTCCACCACATACTTCTTCAAACTCGAGTTCGAGGACGGGGCCCAAGGCGAGTTTGCATACCCCGGCCTCGGCCCCCAAGACGAGCCGTACGCGACCAATCTTCCCGGCGTCGCCTATTCCCGCGGACAGTCACTTCTTCACTTCCGCCACGTACGGGTATGACTCCCCGGAGCAGCGTCTCCAGGTCATGAGCTCACGCGCACACCGCGCAATGCGCCGCGCGCGAATGGTCGGGATATGACGCGACCCCCGCCGCTCGAATCGAGCTGCGGGGGTCGCTGTTCAAAAACCCGGCAATAACCTACTTTCGCGCTTACGCACTATCATCGGCGGTGCCTGCTTGACGACCGTGTTCGGGATGGGAACGGGTATGGCCAGACACCTATAGTCACCGGGAGTACTGGGACCTGGCGCCGCGCGAACGCAGCACCAGGTTGGAGGAAGGTAGGTTGTCATCGGGCTCGCGCCCGTAGTTGCGTCGATCGCTCTCCGCGCACACAAAGGACTCGCCTTCGCGGTCGCGTTTCAAGCAACCTTCTGCCGAACCTGCCCGTGCACCGCGCTTCACGACCTCTCGGCCGCTCCGCACCGCGCACTCGCAGTTCAGGAGAAGGTGGTTAAGCCAATGGCCCGATTAGTACCGGTAAGCTGAACACATTGCTGTGCTTACACCGCCGGCCTATCAACCTGGTAGTCTTCCAGGGAGCTCATTGGGATGACTCGTCTTGGAGAAGGCTTCGCGCTTAGATGCATTCAGCGCTTATCCGTTCCGAGCATAGCTACCCAGCTGTACCACTCGCGTGATAACTGGAGCACCAGAGGCTCGTCCTCCCCAATCCTCTCGTACTAGGGGAAAACCTCCGCAATCATCCTACACCCACACTAGATAGGGACCGACCTGTCTCACGACGGTCTAAACCCAGCTCACGTACCGCTTTAATTGGCGAACAGCCAAACCCTTGGGACCTCCTTCAGCCCCAGGATGCGATGAGCCGACATCGAGGTGCCAAACCTCCCCGTCGATGTGGACTCTTGGGGGAGATCAGCCTGTTATCCCCGGAGTACCTTTTATCTGATGAGCGACGGCCCTTCCACTCGGAATCCGCCGGATCACTAGGACCTACTTTCGTATCTGCTCGAGTTATAGCTCTCGCAGTCAGGCACACTTCTACCCTTACGCTCTACGCGCGATTGCTAACCGCACTGAGTGTACCATCGCGCTCCTCCGTTACCTTTTTGGAGGAGACCGCCCCAGCCAAACTACCCACCTGAAACTGTCTTCGCCGCGGATTCACGCAGACGAGTTAGAAATCTAATACGTAGAGAGTGGTATTTCACTGATGACTCCACAGAACCCAAAAGCTCCGCTTCAAAGTCTCCCACCTATGCTACGCACTACGCATCAAATCCCAATATCAGGCTGAAGTAAAGGTTCACGGGGTCTTTCCGTCTTAATGCGGGTATGTGGTATCTTCACCACAGCTTCAAGTTCGCCGAGCCTGCTGTTGAGACAGCGTCCAAGTCATTACGCCTTTCGTGCGGGTCGGAACTTACCCGACAAGGAACTTCGCTACCTTAGGACCGTCATAGTTACGGCCGCCATTCACCGGGGCTTCGGTTCACAGCTTCGCTTGCGCTAACCGCTCCCCTTAACCTTCCGGCATTGGGCAGGCGTCAGTCTGTATACATCCTCGTTAAGAGTTAGCACAGACCTGTGTTTTTAGTAAACAGTTGCTTGGACCAATTCTCTGCGGCCCCACAATGCTTCAATAGCAAGTACTTCCACATCATAGGGCACCCCTTATCCCGAAGTTACGGGGTTAATTTGCCGAGTTCCTTAACAGCAGTTCTCCCGAGCGCCTTAGGATTCTCACCTCACCCACCTGTGTCAGTTTTGGTACGGACGCTTCTAGCCTCCCTAGAGGATTTTCTCGACGGTCGGTCCTGTGGCTTCGCGCTAAGCGCTCGGCATCACCTCCAGAATTCCGCACGCGGATTTGCCTACGTGCCATCCTCGGGCTTACACGCACATCGGTCTGTGCGACCACGCTTCTCCCCGCTTCTCCCCATCGGTCAAACGGCTAGTTAGCGGTACGGGAATATTAACCCGTTGTCCATCGACTACGCCTTTCGGCCTCGCCTTAGGGTCCGACTAACCCTGGGCGGATTTACCGTGCCCAGGAAACCTTGGGTTTTCGGCGAGCAGGATTCTCACCTGCTTTATCGCTACTTATTCCGGCATAATCACTCCCGATCCGTCCAGGTGTCGTTACCGTCACCCTTCTCCCGGTCGGGACGCTCCCCTACCCCTGTAGGAAGTCCACCCTCCTACAAGCCGCAGCTTCGGTTGTGCACTTCAGCCCCGTTCATTTTCGGCGCAGAACCTCTCGACCAGTGAGCTATTACGCACTCTTTAAATGATGGCTGCTTCTAAGCCAACATCCTGGCTGTCTTCGAGATCCCACTTCCTTTACTGCACTTAGCGCACATTCGGGACCTTAGCTGGCGGTCTGGGCTGTTTCCCTCTCGACCACTGACCTTATCGCCCGTAGTCTGACTCCCAGGATACGGCATACGGTATTCGGAGTTTGGCTGAGTAGGGTACCCCGAAAGGCCCCTATCCCAATCAGTATCTCTACCCCCGCATGCTATTACCTGAGGCTAGCCCGAAAGCTATTTCGGGGAGAACCAGCTATCTGCGAGTTTGATTAGCCTTTCACTCCTACCCACAAGTCATCGGAACAGTTTTCAACCTATACCCGTTCGGGCCTCCACGGACTGTTACATCCGCTTCACCCTGCTCATGGGTAGATCACTCGCTTTCGGGTCTACGCCGCCTGACTTAAATCGCGCTATTCACACTCGGTTTCCCTTCGGCTCCGAGCCTTAGACTCTTAACCTTGCCAGACAGCGTAACTCGCCGGATCATTATGCAAAAGGCACGCCGTCAGCCATTGCTCCTAAGAGCCATAGGCCTCCGACCGCTCGTAAGTATATGGTTTCAGGTACTATTTCACTCCCCTTATCGGGGTACTTTTCACCTTTCGCTCGCGCTACTATTACGCTATCGGTCGTTCAGTGGTACTTAGCCTTACGGGGTGGTCCCCGCGGATTCACACCAGGTTTCCCGTGTCTGGCGCTACTCGGGGTTGCTGCAGGAGAATATCAGCTTTCGTCTACGGGACTCTCACCCTCTGCGGTCGGCCTTCCCATGCCGTTCAACTAACTGATATCTTTGTAACTCCTTGATCCGCTTGCGGCTAGATCCACAGACCCCACAACACCGATAAAGCAACGGCCGCAACCTTGGCACTCCATCGGTTTAGGCTCATCCCCGTTCGCTCGCCGCTACTGAGGGAGTCGAGTTTTCTTTACTTTCCTGTGGGTACTTAGATGTTTCAGTTCCCCACGTTCCCTTCGACTTGCGTCGATGATGGAGGTTTCTCCATCCGGTTTCCCGATCTCGGTAATCTCCGGATCAATGCCTACTTAGCGGCTCCCCGGAGCTTTTCGCAGCTATGCCACGACCTTCGTCGGCCCTGAACGCCTAGGCATCCACCATATACCCTTAATAGCTTAACCACGCTCTTCTTCGTTCAATCTCGGCTACTACTTTTCTTGACAACCTACCTTGTTTTCAAAGATCACAGCCAGCCGCGCTTCCGCACAGCTCGCTGTTGATGCATTCCTTCCTCGGGCAGCTCTTGCGCGCTCTCGCCGTCTCGCGTTCTCGCGTTCTCGCACACAACCCCGTCGCACAGCTCTCGCTGCGCGCCAAGGTTGGTGGAGGCGACCGGATTCGAACCGACGACACCCTGGTTGCAAACCAGGTGCTCTACCAACTGAGCTACGCCCCCACTCGATCTCTCGAGCGTGCGCCTCTCGGCTACCAGAGTCGTCGTGCCCCTCAGGTCGCACACACGCTCGCTTACGCAAGGTGGTGGGCCTGAGTGGACTCGAACCACCGACCTCTCGCTTATCAGGCGAACGCTCTAACCAACTGAGCTACAGGCCCGGAGGTATCGCGCCCCCTCCGTCGACCGCTTACGGTCCGTCCGGAGGCACGATGGAAGGAAAGGGTGGCTCTCGGCATAAGGGCGAACTTCCCTATGCTCGCTTTCGGCTGCGCCGATGTCTCACTGCACGTCACATGCATACTCACGCACACATGCTTCACACCGTGCCTCACCTGCGCGCCGTCTAACGAATCCGTTAGAAAGGAGGTGATCCAGCCGCAGGTTCCCCTACGGCTACCTTGTTACGACTTAGTCCCAGTCACGGAGCTCGCTTTCGGCGCCGTCCTCCTTACGGTTGGACAAAACGACTTCGAGCGCTCCCCGCTCCCATGGCTTGACGGGCGGTGTGTACAAGGATCAGGAACATATTCACCGCGTCATGGCTGATACGCGATTACTAGCGATTCCGGCTTCATGCAGGCGAATTTCAGCCTGCAATCCGAACTGGGGCCTACTTTATGGGATTACCACTACCTCGCGGCTTCGGAACCCTTTGTATAGACCATTGTAGCACGTGTGTAGCCCAGGCCATAAGGGCCATGATGACTTGACGTCGTCCCCACCTTCCTCCGTTTTAACAACGGCAGTCTCGCTAGAGTCCCCGGCATGACCCGCTGGCAACTAACAATAGGGGTTTCGCTCGTTACGGGACTTAACCCAACACCTCACGGCACGAGCTGACGACAGCCATGCAACACCTGCACATGTTCCGACTCCGAAGAGCTGTCACCCTGCTTTCACAGAGCTAATCCATGCATGTCAAGGCCTGGTAAGGTTCTTCGCGTTGCTTCGAATTAAACCACATGCTCCACCGCTTGTGTGATCCCCCGTCAATTCCTTTGAGTTTTACCCTTGCGAGCGTACTCCCCAGGCGGGGCACTTAACACATTTGCTACGGCAATGAGCCCCATAGGGAAGACCCATTGCCTAGTGCCCATCGTTTACGGCTAGGACTACCGGGGTATCTAATCCCGTTCGCTCCCCTAGCTTTCGCACCTCAGCGTCAGATTCGGACCAGTAAGCCGCCTTCGCCACCGGTGTTCCTCCAGATATCTACACATTTCACCGTTCCACCTGGAGTTCCGCTTACCCCTTCCGACCTCAAGCCACGCAGTATCGGATGCCATTCCGCGGTTGAGCCGCGGGATTTCACATCCGACTTACGTAGCCGCCTACGTGCTCTTTATGCCCAGTGAATCCGAACAACGCTTGCGCCCTCTGTATTACCGCGGCTGCTGGCACAGAGTTAGCCGGCGCTTCCTTTCGCTTTAGTCAGAACTTGGACTATTCACCCAAGTCGGTTCCTATAGCGTGACAGCAGTTTACAACCCGAAGGCCTTCATCCTGCACGCGGTGTCGCTCCATCAGGCTTTCGCCCATTGTGGAAGATTCTCGACTGCAGCCTCCCGTAGGAGTCTGGGCAGTGTCTCAGTCCCAGTGTGACAGATCATCCTCTCAGACCTGTTACCCGTCATAGCCTTGGTGAGCCGTTACCTCACCAACAAGCTGATAGGCCGCAACCCGCTCCCTCAGCAACCGCCTTGCGGCCGCCGTTTACCAGCCAGGCAATGCTGCCCAGTGGACCATCCGGTATTATCCACCGTTTCCAGTGGTTATCCCAGTCTGAGGGGTACGTTGGTTACGTGTTACTCACCCTTTCGCCGCTTTACTCGCCCGAAGGCTTTCGCGCGCGACTTGCATGCCTAATCCACACCGCTAGCGTTCGTTCTGAGCCAGGATCAAACCCTTCAAATTTGAGTTTGTTGGCTATTTTGGAGATTTGCGCCACAGCCACCTAAGCAGCTGCAGCCTTACGCTCGCCCTTAATTCAAGAGCCACCCTTGTTTTCAAAGATCGTCGAGCGACCCCCGCGGAGCGGGCGAGAGCTCGGCCCCGCTGTCTCGCGGGGCTGTCCTGCGCGGCGCGTTTCGCGCTGTCAGGGCGGGAGAGAATACCCGCCGCGCGGCAGGCGTCAACGGGTTGGAGACGATTCCTTCAAGAGATCCTTACATCCGCACCTAAACCCATGCAGGACAGGAGGTTACGCACGCCAGAAACACCGAGAACGGGGCCCGAATGCGCCTGCCAACGGGGCCCGGAGAACGGACTGTCGCAGGCAAATCGGGCACCGTGCCCTCCTCAGGGCTGCACGACGATGCGAGCGTCCCGCGGGAGCAGCTCGAACAGCTCCTCGACGTCTTCGTTGCGCATGCGAATGCAGCCGAGGCTGACCCGCTCCCCCACCCCATCCGGCTTGGAAGTGCCGTGGAAGCCGATGCTGGTGCTGCGGCCGTCCTTGTTCCACGCGATCCAACGGGTCCCGAGGGGGTTGTCCGGGTGCCCATAGGGCAACGCGGCACCCCCCTGGGGCATGTGAGAGGGGTTCTCGAGCTTCTCACCGACCACGTAGCTGCCCACGGGCGTGTCGTGCCCCTCGCGCCCGATCCCGACGGGCCACAGCTTCACGACTTCGGAGCCGAGCCGGAAGACGGCCACCCGGGCATCTAGGTCGACGAGGACATTCGCCTGGTCAATCGGGAAGCGCAACGTGACTCCGGGCGTGATCCGGCCGTCCTTGATCCCGTTCACAGCCTCCATGAGGCCGACGCACAGCAGCAACCGACTGTCCGCCGCGATCACACGCTTGCGGATGCCGATCAGGTAGTCGTCGGGCTTGACGACGTAGTCCACCGACGGCCACTGCCCGCTGGGCGACAGTCGGTGCATGCGCTGGGCGCGATCGAGGGAAGCGCCCCACGCTAGGAGCGCGTCGCGTTGCGGCGCCCACGGCGCACCGAGCTCGAGCAAGATCGCGTCGGAATAGGCATTTGCAGCCCGCGCGTGGTCGTTGCGCTCGAGCGCGACGCGCCCCTCCTCTGTCGCGAGGACCATACGCATCGCGCGCGAGAGCGGGTCCCGCGCGCTCGCGGACGCCGGCAACGCACGCGCCCCAGCGCGCCCTAGCGCGAGCCGCAAGAGCTCGAGCTGCTCGGACGTCACGCCAGCCTCACCTGCGAGTCGATCGAGCTGTGCGGCGGCGCCATCGGCGTCCCCCATGCACGCGCGCCAGAAGCTCGCTACGAGCTGCCTGCGGCCCGCAGACAGCTGTGCCCCCGCGCCCGTCTTGATGTACTCCTCGAGCGGCCCAGGCGTCTCGAGGGTCCAGCACTGAACG
>JAWKUK010000031.1:0-57416 GCA_041398605.1 Planctomycetota bacterium | reverse complement strand
CGAACTCGACTCTGGCCTCATGAATGACCCGGGCTAGTTGAATGAAACTGTTAGTGCCGTCGAGAGGTTCGACGTCGGCCCCGGATTGGCGTCTCGGTACCAGCACTGAAAGTGCCACGTCTCCCCCACACCGATTGCCTGGGGCGGCGACGTAGGAAGAGTTAAGTCAAGGTGGGCGCCGTAGGACCCGCCAGCGCTCACCCGGCCGAGCGTGCTCCCGAGGCGAGTTACCGTGCCCGCGAGGCAGAGCGCGCCTTGTGAACCGGGTAACGACGTGCCCTGGGAGCTAGTCTGACTCACAAGAATCATCGCAGCTGCACCTTCGGGACCGCCCTCGATGCCTAGGTGGAACCAATCATCCTCGCTAGACGCGAGCCCCGCCGCCCAGATGCGTGCGGAGGCGCCCGTCGAGTTTATGCTCGCCGAACAGAATTCGCTGCCGAGGGACGGAAATGAGTGAAAGACGTCGATGTCACGAATGATGTAGACAGGAGAGTTAGAAATGTAGCCACCGATCACAAAAATGCGGCCATTTGCCGGATCGGGTACAACCACCCTGCCACGCGCGGCGACCGAGATCGGACTCGTTGCCCACTCGCCGGTCAAGCCGTTATAGACCTCCGCGTCATGATGCGAAGGCCCGTAGGTGCTGTGTCCATTTGCGAATATGACAAAAGGGCCGACTGCAGCGGACAGCGGCCCGCACCGGTCCGTGGGCCGTCGTAGCATGCTCCACGTCCCGAGCAGGAGGTCATACTCGAACAGCGCATGCTCCGCGAGTCCGGGCATGCACCCGGTCATGAAGAGCCGGTCGCCGGCAAGAGCCATCGTGACCATGATGTCCGGGGCCACCAAATGTGACCAGTTACCGGTCAAGCCATCCAGGACGTCGATCCGTTGCGAGTATCCTCCATCTGCGCCGAAGCAAAGCCAGCGTTCACTCGACGCCACCATTTGGAGCCCCCGCCCTGGCCCAGGAACGTGCAGCACGCTCCAAGTGCGGAGGGTCGTGTCGAAGACCTGAATGATGTTCCGAAAGACAGGGTCGCCACCACCCGCGAAGTACACCTTGTCCCCGAGGACGCCAGCGGACAGCATCGCCGCTGGATGCGGCAGGTGCTCGAGGGTCCAACTTCCAGTGGCCTCGTTGTAGATATCGACTGTATCGAGGGCGCCCAGGGAGTTGTCGAACCAAGGCCAGCCGCCAGCGAAGAAGACCTCGTCTCCGGCCGCTGCAACGGCGTGATACTTGCGCGGTGTGGACATCTGGAGCTGGGACCACGCTCCGGTCGCGAGGTCCTGTACGTCCACGCTGTCGAGCATCGTCCAAAGGTGACTTCCACCCGCGACGTAGAGCGCGCGAGCGGACGCGGCGGCGGCGAAGTCGGTACGCCCGAGGGGCAGCATGCCGGTCGACCACTGCCCCTTCGCATGCTCTGCAGCACCGACACCAACCGTGAACAGTAACCATGCAAGACGTCTCATGGGGTCACCTGAAAAATGCTGCCGTTGTTCAACTGGCTAAGAGCCTGATCTACGCGAATGATATAAACCTCGCCTGTATGATCTTGGCCCATGCCATGGATGAAATGACCTGGGGACCATGCGCCGATCCCCAAGGCGGACGTGTGATTGATCGGCGCTGCCCCGGGCGCACCCGTCACAGGAAGCGAATAGACCCGTGGCCCCCAAATTCCGTAAGTCGCAAACACATACCGGTCCTGCAATGGAAGAACCGTGTTGTTGCGATAGACGTAGCCGCCGATGAGCGCATCGTGTGCGCCGCCGTACTCGGCGACGTCAGAACAAACCGAGAAGGGTAGCTCCGGTGGCCCCCACCCCGGCGGCACTCCACAAGAATTTGGCGGGTTGTACGGCTGCATTCCGCACGGCGTGGGTGCGAGCGCGGGTGGGAATCCCCACATTTGTCCCGGACTCCCCATGTACCAAGGCCAGCCGAAGTTTCGGAACAGCCCCGTCGGAATCCACCTCATGATGCTGCCCGTGTTGCTGCCTCCAACGTCCCCGATCCACACGTCTCCTCGTCCCGCCATCGTCGTGGCATCGCCACGGTCTACGCTGAAGCCGAAGGGGTTGCGCAGCCCGGACGCGTAGCTCCAGGCGATCGGAGGCGAAGCACCGACATCCACAACCATCAGCTGCCCCAAGTCGCTCGATACCGAAATCCCTTGCACCCGAGCCTCCGCGCTGCAATCCCCTGGGGTCGAGGTGTCCCAGTACGTCACGTTGCCGGTACCGCGCTCCGCCACGATCAAGACCTTGCTATTGCCTGGCCAGGACGTGACGAACACTGGCGTCGACAACGGTGCGCTCACGGGGGCACCGAGCACTTAGGTCAACGCCTGGGCCGGAACGGGGACCAAGAGCCCCCCCTTGCAACAAGTGTGCCGGTAAATCGACGCATTCAGATACTTCCGGCTCTCCTGCTGCTTTAGGGACGAAAATCAGGGCGTGAGAAGGCAGGTGTGACGTGAACGCCCCCGCAACAGAGGTGAATGAGTGCCATGAGTGCGAAGGCGTCATGGAAGCCGAATGCTCTGCGAGTGATGGTCCTGATCTTGCCATTGAGGCCCTCGGTCCTGGCATTCGTGAACCGCGTGCGGATGTACTCGACGACGCCCTCCAGATGTGTCTCGATCGTCTTCGCGACTCGGCCGAAGTGGCGTAGTCCAGTCGCCCGAGCGTCGGCAATCCACTTCTCGAGGCGAACCCGGCCGACATTGATCTGGCGCCCGCTAAGGATGTCGACAAACGACTCCTTGAGCAGGTAGGCCGTGTACAGCGGCTCGTTAGCGATTCGGAGCTCGCTGAGCGTGAGTCGATCAGCGTCGGTGAGGTTCCAGGCGCTCTTCTGGGTGGGGACTCGCGTGCCCTTGAGCCGCGAGCGTTGATCTCGATCCTCCGCGGCCCGAACCTCATCACGGCGCGTCTCGTCCAGGGCGTCCTGCACGAGTCGTTGAACGTGGAAGCGGTCGAAGATCATGCATGCCCCGGGCACGTGCTCGTGGACTGCCTTGATGAACGCGCCCGACATGTCGATGGTGACGGATTCGAGCTTCGCGGCCCGTTCGGGGCCCAGAGCCTCGAAGAACGCGCGCAGCGTCTCTGCGCTCTTGCCCTTGCCTGTCCACACGACCGTACCGCGTTCGTGGTCGACGACGGTCGTGATGTACTCATGGTGCTTGCGATAGCTGAGCTCGTCAATGCCGATGTGTCGGAGGCCGTTGAGGCGGGCCTCGTGCGTACCGAGGCGCTGCTGAACCACGCTCCGGACGATTCGCGCCACCGAGCGATAGGTCGTCCGGAGCGTCTGGCTGACGAAGGTCATGCTGGCATGCTTGGTGAAGTAGGCACACCGCTCCTCAAAGGCCAGCGTGAAGTGGCTGTCGTGTGCAGCCCAGGGGACCTTCTCAGTCGTGGTCTTCCGGCATCGCCTGCACTTGACGCGCCGCATCTCGTACTGGAGGTGGACCTTCCAGCCCAGACAGTCGAGGTGTCTCCACTTGCGGACCCGACGGTCATGGACCCTGCGGCACTTGCAGCCGCACAGCGAACATCGGGGCACTCGCCAGTGCGGTCGCACATCGGCGACGATGCCGTCGGCGTCGAGGGTGAACCCCGTGACGAAGACGTGGTAGATGGCGAAGAGCAATCGGAGTAGAGTCGTGGCGCGCATGGGGTGGGTGGAGCTGAAGGCTTCGATACCCCCAGCATGCCGCTCACCTCACGCGCACTCACGCCCTTCTCCGGAAACATCGAGGAAAGGGTCCAATCGTCGATTCGAGGCCGAACCCGCCCATCGCACCGTCCCTAAAGCAGCAGGAGAGCCGCTCTTCCGCGTTGCCGTTGGCTGGCCGTGGCCGCGGCGGTCGCCGCTCGACCGCTTTGCGGATCTCCTCCTCGGCTTCCAAGGCTAGCCTGAACAGCGCCCTACCCAGGATGTTGTTGCTGAGCTTGTGACCCGCCACTCGACCCAGGTTAAAGACCAGCGCGTCGATGTCTGCGAATTCCTCCGGAAGGCACTCGACGCGTACCGCTGGGAGCCGCCCCCCTGCCCGGGTCGACCGCTTTCCTCCCGTGCTGGGTTCCTCCTCGGCGACCAGCATCTCGGCCCTCGCGGGCTCATCTGGCAATGCGTGCTCGATGCGCCGCGCAGCCGGAGTGAGCGTGACGACCGGCAAGGGGGGCTGAGGCTCGAGCACCTCCACCATCTCTACAGGCGCGGGCTCCGGGGCTGCGAGCTGCACGGTGTCCGGCAGCGGCGCCGCGATCTCCGCGTCCCGCTCGAACACGCGGGCAATCGGGCTGTACCCACCCCCCATCTCGAACTTCTTCTTAGCCATTGCCCGCCTCGCCCGCTTGCAGCTCCTCCTCCCCCACCACCACCGGCATCGTCGGCAGGACGGTCCGGGGCTGCGGGACGAGGACCCCACGCTCGCGATCGCGGATGCGCGCTTCCATGTCGCGCACCACGGCGCGGTACTGCTCGCAGATCAGGTGGTCAGGCTCGTACTGGAAGAGCGTCTGGCGCGCCGCCTGTGACTCCTGGAGCGCCACACCAAGGTTGATGTCGGTCTCGAACTTGAGGGGCGTGCCGTCTTCCCGGCGGAAGGCCTTCTCGTTCCCCACCTGCGCGAGCAGGGTCCGTGCCAGCCGGGTGAGCGGCTTGCGGATGCTGGTGAGCAGGATCCCGAGCACCTCCACCTTGAGCCCGTGCTTGCGCGCCTGCTGAACGTCGTTCCAGGTCCGCGCGAGGTAGCGCACCGCGGCGTCCTCGGGAATGGCGCACAGGACGACATACTGCGCGGCCTTCATGCTCGGCACCGTGGCCGGGCTGATCCGCGGCGGCAGGTCGATGAACACGTAGTCGTACTGCCCCTCGATGCGTCGCAGCGGCGCCAGCAGCAGGTCCTGCTGCGTGACGTACTTGTTCTGCGTGATCCAGGTGTCCAGCTGCTCGAGCTTGGCCGACCCCCTCGGTGCGGGAGTCGGCGACACATGATCGCGATGATCACGGACCCGCCGACCATCCGGCGCTTCCTCTTGCACCTCAAGTTGCCCCCAGACCCATTGCCGATCGCCCCGGCCCGTGAGCCTGCGCAAGCGGACCTCTTCTGACCGCGGCGCAGGTCCGGTTCCCCCGCCCGGCATTCGGAGTCCGCCTTCGGAATCATTCGGGTCCGGACCCTCTCCGAGCCTCGCCCGCCCCTCGCAGATCGCGAGGAGCGGGCTTGGGTTGTTGCATCGCCAGAGCGCTGGTACCGTCCGAAGGTGCCGCTGTCCCCCACAACCGCCCTGGTCGCACGCTCACACGCGCCCGGCAGCGCCGCTCATGGATCGGGTTCCGCACCGAACGGGTCTGACTCGCACCAAGACGAGGCACTCCAAACCCCACCAGCGGACCTCGGGGTCCGGAACACCCTCCTTCGAACTCCTTCCATGAGAAGGCCCCCTGCCGGCCAGCTTTTTCAGTGATTTCTTCTGGGGTGCTCGTCGGGACGATCGCCGTGGGGCGATCGAGCTGCGCCCCTACCACGGTGTGCCTGCGCCTTGCTTCCATGCGCACTCGGTGTGGGTCCAGCCGTTGGCGTCGACCCTGGTGCTCGAGGGGGTCCGTCCAGTCGGGTGCCGCTATCTATCCGGCGGACTGTGCGCCGTTCACAGAGTGAACCTCGTAGTTGCATAGCGGCGGCCTCGCACGCGCTCGAATCCGGCAATGCCACATGAACTCGCAGTCCATTCCGGAACGTGCCTGTAGCGCACGAACATCACTTTCGGTGAGGTTGGAATTTTGCGTTGCTAACGCAAACGAGCTCGGCATCTCTGCGTATTCGTTGGTGTCAAAGACAACGCCACAGAGAGCCGAACTCAGATGCGAGTATCCCGCAAAGACGTCCGCCGTGCAAGCCGCTCCCTGCCCGAAATCCGCTTCGCGGACCAGGACCTGACTTCCTATGGCGGACTCGTCGTTCTCGACGTCCTTCTCCGAGCCTTGGACGTGCATTCCCGCATCGACCGTGCCGTCTGCCATGTCAAGACCGCTGGTGCCTACGCCGCGAGCCGCATCGTTCTCTTGCTGGTCGTGCACCTCTTCCTTGGCAACCGTCGCCTCCGCGACATCGACCTGTACAAGAACGATGCGCTCGTGCAGCGCGTGCTGGAATTGAAGCGCCTTCCCGACACTGCGACGGTCTCTCGGCGACTGACCGAGTTCGATGAGCAATCCGTCTTCGGGCTTCGACAGGTGCTGCGCGACATCGTTGCTGGACGCGCCATCGCCGCGTCGCCTCGACGCCTTACCCTCGACATCGACGGCTCTGTGATCAGCACGAACGCTCGGGGGATCGAGGGTACTGCGATCGGATACAACCCGAAGAAGAAGGGAGCACGGAGCTACTACCCTCTGTTTGGCTCGATCGCGCAGACCGGCCAGGTATTCGACCTCCTGCATCGGGCCGGTAACTGCCACGACTCCGTCGGCGCGCTCGCGTTCATCCTCGACTCCGCGAAACACCTGCGGAATGCCGGGTTCCGCGGCGGTCTCGAAGTTCGCATGGACGGTGCGCACTACAGCGACGCCACCTGCGCGGCCCTCGATGAAGCATCGATCGAGTTCTCCGTCAGCGTACCGTTTGAGCGCATTGCCCAGCTCAAGGCGGTAGTCGAGGAGCGCGTGCTCTGGCATCGCATCGACGACGACTGGAGCTACTTCGAGTGGGTATGGCGCCCGTCGAAGGCGTCGAAGCGGAGCTACCGCACGATCATCTATCGTCATCGCGTACTCGTCCCTCGGCGGGGACCAATCCAACTCGACCTCTTCGTGCCGATCGAGCGCAACTTCGAGTACAAGGTGGTCATGACGAACAAGCGGATCGCGCCGGGCGTACTCCTCTCGTTTCACAACGGTCGCGGCTCGCAAGAGGCCACCTTTGCCGAAGCCAAGTCCGCCCTCGCGCTCGGCTACCTTCCGTCTCGTCGCCAGATTGGGAATCAGGTCTACATGCTGTGCAACCTGATCGCCCTCGCACTCGGGCGCGAGTTGCAGATGCGGAGCGCACCACCGCGCACGTTTGCCAACACGCCAACTCGTGCGTGTCTTTGGGCGCTCGAGCGCATCAGCACGCTGCGCCGTAACGTCATCCAGCGCGCCGCGCAGCTCACGCGCCCACAGGGCCGTCTCGTGCTGACCTTTGCGCACTGTCCCGCACTTCAAGCTCGAATCCACGCGCTGGTCCATGGCGCCGCCGCAGCCGCCTGATGGCGAAAGTTATGCAACATCAGGGTGAACGGCGGCTGTCCAAGGAATTCCGGCTCTCCTAACGCTTTAGGGACGGGTCTAGCGGCGTGATCGAGCTGGAATTGGCGAATGGGGGCCCTGCGCGAGGTTTCTGGGTCAGGGCGTGAGTGCGCATGGAGCGAGCGGCATGCTATGGGTGTCTTACGGCCTCAGCCCCACCCCACCCCATGCGCGCCACGACTCTACTCCGCACCGTCTTCGCCATCTACAACCTCTTCGTGGCTGGCTTCTGCTTTCAGGAGGACGGGATCGTCGTGGACGTGCGGCCACTCTGGCAGGTACCCCGGTGTTCGACCTGCGGGATCAAGTGCCGTCGCGTCCACGAGCAACGCGAGCGGAGGTGGCGACATCACGACATCTGCGGCTGGAAGACCTTCCTGCGCTACAGCATCCGGCGCGTCAAGTGCTCGCGCTGCAGGAAGGTGACGACCGAGGCCGTCCCGTGGGCTGTACTTGACAGCGGGTTCACGCGGGCCTTCGAGGAGCGCTGCGCCTTCTACGCACAACACGCGAACCGGTCCGTCGTCAGCGAGTCCCTGCGGGTTGCCTGGACGACCGTCGGCCGCATCGTAGACCGTGTGGTCAAGCGTTCGTTGGGCCCGCTCGAGTCCCGGCTCGACGGCCTCAGGCACATCGGCATCGACGAGCTGAGCTACCGGAAGCACCACGAGTACATCACGACGGTCGTTGACCACGTCAGCGGGGTCGTCGTGTGGACAGGCAAGGGAAAGAGAGCTGCGAGGCTGCGCGAGTTCTTCAAGGCGCTTGGGCCCGAACGGGCTGCGAAGCTGCAATCGGTCACGATTGACATGTCCGGCGCCTTCATCGCGGCTGTCGAGGAGTGTGCACCGAATGCGCGCCTCATCTTCGACCGCTTCCATGTGCAGCGACTCGTCCAAGATGCGCTCGACGAGACACGACGCGACGAGATGCGTGCGGCCGAGACCAAGGACGAACGCGCTGCACTCAAGGGGACACGTTTTCCGCTTCAGAAGAGCCCGTGGAACCTCACGGACGCGGATCACCAGACGCTCGATGAGCTCCGGGAGACAAACGCGCCGCTGTACACCGCCTACCTTCTGAAGGAGATATTTGCTGGGATCCTCGATCGCCGCCAGGTCAACGTAGCGGAAGGCCTGATCGTGAAATGGATCGCCAACGCACGCGAGAGTGGGCTTCGACACTTCGTTCGAGCGGCAAAGACGATTGAGGGTCACCTCGACGGCGTCCTTGAATACGTCCGCACTCGACTCACCAACGCAATGACCGAAGGGCTGAATGGCAAGATCCGCACGATCACTCGCCGCGCCTACGGGTTCCATTCTGCCCACTCCCTCATGGCCATGATTCACCTCTGCTGCGGCGGCGTACATGTCACGCCGGCATTCTCACGTCCACCCAGGCGTCCCTAAAGAGTGAGGAGAGCCGGAATTCCCCGCGGTCACCCGGACTGGGCGGTTTCACGCAGTTCGATCTTGCTCTCGGTGGTCGTCGTCGATGTGACGTAGGTGTGCGGTGGTCGCTCGGGGAACTTATACGCTGGACGTCGCAGCTGGGCGAACCGTGCGGCTTCGACTGGGATTGTTCTGCGCCCAGCAGCGAGTCGCTGTTTCCTATCTGGGAAGCCCAACGTTGTCGTCCAGAGCCCACCCGCCCGCGTCCACGCGGGTGGGCTCTGGACGTCCAGTCTCCGAGCGCGAGGAGCGCGGAGCAGCGAGAGGAGCGCTCCGCAACGCGAGTGCCCGAAGGTCTGCCGTAGGGCGCGAGCGTTGCTGGCGCGGAGCCGCTGTGCAGCGACGGACGAGCGCCGCGATCAGCACGACAGTGACGATGACACTGGACGCGCTGTTCATGCCGACACCACCGCCTCGTTCGCAGCCGTAGCCGAGGCTGCCGACGCTCCAATACCCGCTATCCGTTTCGCTCTTCGCTCGGCCAATACGCAACGGATCGTAGACGGAACCGTCTTCCAGAGCGTGTGCAACAACACGGCGAGCTGCGCGCCACGGCGATCACAGCCTTCTCTTGGCTGTCTTGCCCCCACGCCCCGCCAGCGCAAGGCCCCAGCGCCGCAGGTCCCCGAAGTGAACTCCGCTTGCCGAATGGCCCGAGCATTCGCTGCGCACACTGCACGAGGTGGCGCCGCATGTCGCGGTCGCCTGCCTTGGTAATGCGCAGCCTGTGATCGCACGCGCCTGATTGACTCCGACGCGGGCACAGGCCGAAGTAGCGCCGACGTCGCGACTGTCCTTGATCTGCTTCGGGTCTTCCACGGTCAGGACGAACCTCACCGCGGTATGAAGACCAACGCGGTCAACCTGCCGCAATACTTCGGTCTCCGGGTACACGTCAGCTGCAAGCCGCTCGATCTCCTTGTCCAGCAGGTCGATCTGTTCGCCGACAGCCGCCAGGGTCGTCAGGATCGGACGCAGAGCGCCGCGGAGCTCTTCGGGGATCTGACCCTCGACCCACCCGTGGAACGACGGAGCGCCCTTCGCCCCGACGCGCGCGCCGAACGACTTGAGGACCCCGCGCACGTGGTTGATCAGCCCTGTCCGCGTGGATGCCAGGATGTCGCGCGACCGTACCTTCGCGAGGTCCACGCGAGCGGATCGTTCGCGGTGCTGAATCGGGTGCAGCAGCTTCGGGTCGAGGCGCGCCACACGTGCAAGCTGCTCCGCGTCGAACACGCCAAGCAAACAAACCCTGAGAGTCTCTTCGAATCATTCTGGAAGATCATCCGGAGCTTGCGCGGGTTCGCGACGATGACGTCGTGCCCCAGCTCGCGAAGGAGGTCGTTGACCCAGCCCGACTGCCCACCAGCCTCGATGGCGATCCGCGTCGGCTCACAGCGCTCGAAACGCTTTCGGAGCCCGGCAGCCGTCGTGGGGACCGTACCCTCCTCGATCACCTGCCCCCCGGCGTCGAGCACGCAGACGTGACTCTTGCGGTCGCCGAGGTCGATGCCGATGGTCGAGGTGGACTTGGGCAGCGTCGCGGTTGTTGTGGTGGTACGCTCGGTCATGGTCAGCCTCCTTCTTGGGCCTCGAGCCCGTCTGTGACTTGGGGACCCGCCGAGGGTACCCCGCACCGGAGGCTGGCCTTCTCATCCCATCTATCCCTGAGGATGTCATGAATGACGCGTCAGCTACCCGAGAACTGTCTCGCGGAAGGACTGCTTTCTGGGACGAGGCGACCGGAACCGTTGTCATTCGCAACCCACGTGCCGCTGATGGCGGTACAGCCTTTCGCCCGATCGACGGTCGGGCCTACTTCGATAACCTCCGATGAAGAAGATCGAGATTCGAGCCGACGGCGTCGTCGTATCGCTGACGCCTGATGATCTACTAAAGATCATTTCCGGGCTTCGTGAAACTCTTGAAGTTCTGGAGGATTGGGAGTTTCAGACCCGCACGGGCTTTGAGCGCGAGGAGATAAGGAGCTTCCTAAACGACGTGGTCGCGCTACTGGATCAGAGCTAGCCCTTAATGCAGCGTCCATGGGGCCGCCGGGGCCGCCCGATGCCCTGGTCACGGAGCCGCCGCCCGTCGAGCTTCGCGCATGGAGTCGCGACGGTCGTGTTGGGCAGGTGCTGGGAGCTGTTCTGTGTGGAGAAAGCCGTGAATTCCACTGCGGCGAGCAGCCTTGGCTCGATGCACCGCCCGCCCCGCGTCACGGGCGAGCGACTGCGTGCCTGCGGCTGCATCGCCGTACTAGCTCTCTTGCATGAATGGGATGACACCGCAACGGCAGATGTGGTCAAAGCGCGCAGGATTGAACTGGCTGTTCCAGGTTGCAGAACGGCCGTACGCGTCCGGTGACCCCATCTCGAATCGGCGACCGCGGGCGGCGACCGTGGGGTCATGGTCACGACCTCCACTCCCGCGCGGCGCCGCCTGAAGGGCAGCGAGGCCGCCGATCGTTGACGACACGCGGGACTACCCGACGGCGATCACCTCCGGCACGACCGGCTCGAACCTCACGGCACGAGCGACAACTTGGCACACAGGGACCTTGTCGGTGAAGCAGGTCACGGTGACGTGGCCGGCCGTTTCAGCCTCGAACAACGGGTCGGCCACCTCCGACACGACTCGGCAGTACCTTGTGCCCCGCCCCGAGTTGATGGTGATCTGAAGCCCGGTTCCGAGTGTCGATTCCCGCGGCCTGCCCCGCCCCCGCCTGAACGCGGGGGAAGGAGCAGCCGCCATGTCCGACTGAACGTCCCCGAGGCCGAACGGCCCCGCGCCGACTGAACACCGCCCCGACCTCGCGCCGCCGCGCTCGCTGGCGCCGCCCGCGAGCCCGCCGCCGCCGCCCAAGCCCCCGTTGGCCAGCGGGGCCGCGCCCGCTGACGACGAGGACGACGACGGGCGAGACCCGCACGCGCGCGAGGACGCCGCCGACGACCTCGCCGCCGACTGGGAGGAGGCGCTGTCGGCGATCGCGGCGCCCCTGCGCCGCAAGGCCGCGCGCCGGCGCACGGCGCTGGCCGCCGAGGCCCGCCGGCCGCGCCTGAGCGGGCCGCAGCGCCTCCTGCTGCTGGACACCTGGCGTCGCTCGGGCCTCGCGGCGCGCGACTTCTCGGCGCTGGTCGGCGTGAGCGCGCACACGCTCTACAAGTGGAGCCAGAACTTCGCGGCCAAGGGCCCGGCCGGGCTCGAGGACGCGCCCCAGCGCGAGCGGGGCACGAGCCGCCTGCCCGAGCCGACGAAGCGCGCGATCCTGCTCCTGAAAGAGACTCGTCTGGGGGCACATCTATCGCCTGCTCGCGGCGACGCGCTACATCGAGCTGCGGGGTCAGGCCGGTGGCTCGCCGCCTGACGCGGGGACGCCGCGCATCGACCTGCATGGCCTGGCCCAGGGCCTCGTCGCGCAGCAGCGCGACACAGGCTCTTGGGCGCACGAGTACCCGAACCCCTTCGTCACGGCGAGCGCCTTGATCGCGCTCGGTCGATCGAACGCGATCGAGCCGATGTCCGACCTCTCGGACGTTGTCGCGCAGGGCGCGCGGCTGCTGCTGCGCTGCCGCACCGACGCAGGCGCCTACACCTACAACTCGGTGCGCGAAGGCGGGCGCCCGGCGCGCGCGCAGATCGAGGGCTCGGTCGGCCGAACGCCCCTGGGCGAGCTGGCGCTCGACCTCTGGTCGCCCGCGGACTCGATCGGCCTCGAGAAGGCGATCGCGTTGTCGTTCGAACACCAGCACCACCTGGAGCCGACACGCAAGTACGACGATCACACGAACCGCTTTGCGTACGGCGGCTTCTTCTATTGGTACGACGTGCACGGCCGGGTCGAGGCGATCGCCCGGTTGGGCGAGGGCTCGGCGGCCGCGCGCGCGGCGTTCGTCGCGGACCAGCGCGCCCGGATCTTGGCGCTGCCGGAGATCGACGGCGCGTTCATCGACAGCCACGAGATCGGCAAGGCGTACGGGACGGCGATGGCGCTCTGGTGCCTCGCCGAGCTGGAGTGACCTTCAAGGAGGCATCACGCTCCCGCTCGGCGCGCGGCCGAGTTGTCGGTCACTCCACGTCGAGCGGGGAGCGTGGCAGCATCAGCGCGCGCGGCGGGCTCTGCCCTGCGCCGATCAGCGCGAACCACCTCGGGTAGAGCGCCAGCCCGTCCGGCCGAGCGCCGAACGGGTCGCGCGGGACGTCCATGACCACCGCCGCCAGGCACCCGCCGTTCACGTTGACGAGGCCCATGCTCGTCGATCGCAAGAGGCACTCGCGCATGCTCGGGCGCCCCTCGCGCTGGGCCTGCAACACCGGCCGCTCGCCGGTGTTTCGCGGCGCCCTGATCGAGGCCGTAGACCGCACATTGTTCCAGGGGCAGCGAGGCGAGGCTTGACCCGTCGCGGCTCGGTCGGCCGTACGCCTCCGTCGCTCGCCTGGGGCTCTGCGCCAGACCCCTGGACACGTGGGGACGGAATCGGTGACACCCGCCACGGTTCCCGTCGGAGTTGCCCGGCTCAACGAGCGACCTTGATGCGCTGCCAGGGTGGTCTCGTTTGGCCGAACCGAAGGCGGTATCGCTTGGCCGGACCTTGACACTTCGGAGTCCGCCTCGGGGCCGGTCCGACCCTCCTCGCCCGCCCTTCGCAGATCGCGAGGAGCGGGCGGGTTGTTGCAACGCCAGAGCCAGCTACCGTCCGGAGGTGCCGCTGTCCCCACGACCGCCCTGGTCGCACGCTCACACGCGCCCGGCAGCGCCGCGTGGACGGGTTCCGCACCGAACGAGCCTGATTCGCACCAGGACGAGGCACACCGCTCCACCAGCGGACCTCGGGGTCCGGAACACCCTCTCGGGTTCCTTCCAGAGAAGGCCCTGCCGGCCAGCTTTTTCAGTGATTTCTTCTGGGGTGCTCGTCGGGACGATCGCCGTGAGGCGATCGAGCTGCGTGGTCCGCCTTGCTTCCATGCGCACTCTGTGTGGGTCCAGCCGTTGGCGTCGACCCTGGTGCTCGAGGGGGTCCGTCCAGTCGGGTGCCGCTATCTATCCGGCGGACTTGCGTCGCTCACGGGTGAGCGGCGGCTGTCCAAGGAATTCGCCGCGGTCACCCGGACTGGGCGGTTTCACGCAGTTCGATCTTGCTCTCGGTGGTCGTCGTCGATCTGACCTAGGTGTGCTGTGGTCGCTTGAGAACTTACGTTGACGTCGCAACTGGGAGAACCGTGCGACTTCTTGATCAGGTTGTTCTGCGCCAAGCAGCGAGTCGCTGTTTCCTATCTGGGAAGCCCTTGTCGTCCAGAGCTCCACCCGCCCGCGTCCACGCGGGTGGGCTCTGGACGTCCAGTCTCCGAGCGCGAGGAGCGGAGCAGCGAGAGGAGCGCCCGCAACGCGAGTGCCCGAAGGTCTGCCGTAGGGCGCGAGCGTTGCTGGCGCGGAGCCGCTGCGCAGCGACGGACGAGCGCCGCGATCAGCATGACGACGACGGTGACACTGGGCTCGATGTTCATGCGGACACCGCCTCGTTCGCAGCCGTAGCCGAGGCTGCCGACGCGCCACCACCCGCTGTCCGTTTCGCTCTTCGCTCGGCCACGCAACGGTTCGTAGACGGAACCCGTCTTCCAGAGCGTGTGCAACAACACGGCGAGCTTGCGCGCCACGGCGATCACAGCCTTCTTCTTGGCTGTCTTGCCCCCGCGCCCCGCCAGCGCAAGGCCCCAGCGCCGCAGGTCGGAGTCTTTGCCGAATGGCCGAGCATCTGCTGCGCACACTGCACGAGGTGGCGCCGCATGTCACGGTCGCCTGCCTTGGTAATGCGCAGCTCAGGATCGCACGCGCCCGATTGACTCCGACGCGGGCACAGGCCGAAGTAGGCGCCGACGTCGCGACTGTCCTGATTCGCTTCGGGTCTTCCACGGTCAGACGAACCTCACCGCGGTATGCAGACCAACGCGGTCAACCTGCCGCAATTGTCTCCGGGTACACGTCAGCTGCAAGCCGCTCGATCTCCTTGTCCAGCAGGTCGATCTGTTCGCCGACAGCCGCCAGGGTCGTCAGGATCGGACGCAGAGCGTCGCGGAGCTCTTCGGGGATCTGACCCTCGACCCACCCGTGGAACGACGGAGCGCCCTTCGCCGACGCGCGCCGAACGATTGAGGACCCCGCGCACGGGTTGATCAGCCCTGTCCGCGTGGATACCAGATGTCGCGCGACCGTACCTTCGCGAGGTCCACGCGAGCGGATCGTTCGCGGTGCTGAATCGGGTGCAGCAACTTCGGGTCGAGGCGCGCCACACGTGCAAGCTGCTCCGCGTCGAAACGGTCGCACTTCGAATCGCTCTGGAAGATCATCCGGAGCTTGCGCGGGTTCGCGACGATGACGTCATGCCCCAGCTCGGCCAGCAGGTCGTTGACCCAGCCCGACTGCCCACCAGCCTCGATGGCGACCCGCGTCGGCTCACAGCGCTCGAAACGCTTTCGAGCCCGGCAGCCGTCGTGGGGACCGTACCCTCCTCGATCACCTGCCCCCCGGCGTCGAGCACGCAGACGTGGCTCATGCGGTCGCCGAGGTCGATGCCGATGGTCAACGTGGACTTGGGCAGCGTCGCGGTCGTCGTTGTGGTAGTTTCCGTCACGGTCAGCCTCCTCGTAGGGCCTCGAGCCCGTCTGTGACTTGGGGACCCGCCGAGGGTACCCCGCACCGGAGGCTGGCCTTCTCATCCCATCTATCCTCCGGCGTGCGGGGCCGTGCCCTGCGGGGCCTGGCCGACCCCCCGGTGGGCCTGGCGACCCTTCGAATTCGCCTTCGATGGCAGGCCACTGGCGCTCAGGATGACCCCAGGTACGCTGCAGGGGTGAGGAGCGCCCCTACTTCGAGGGACGCGCCCAGCAGAAAACGGTTTCTTGTCCCGCGACCAAGGAGTCCCGCGATGATCTGCCTGCCTGCCTGCCTTCCTGCCTGCCGCGCTCGTCGCGACGGTAGCCCTCGGCGCGGCCCGCGACGCTAACGCGCAGTTGCCGCTCCTGACCAAGCTGCACGACGTGCACCCGGGCTCGATGCCCAACACCTTCACAGGGACCGACGACGGGAGCGTCCTCTACCTGGGTGAAGGCGGGCAGGTCTCGATCATCGACCTGACGACCACGCCGCCCGCGACCGGTCCGGGGCTCATGCCGAGCGCCGTCAAGAAGGTTCAGGTAGGCAAGCTCGGCGTCGTTCCCGCGGACCTCCTGCTCGATCCGACCCTGTGCTTCACGGAGGACGACGACCTGGATGGTGACGCGAAGAACGACTGCAGCGACCTCCTCATCGTCGCCGGAGGTCACATGGGGCTGTGGGTCATGTCGGCCAACCCGACACTGGGCCAGCCGAACCGGGTCATGCGGATCGACGACCAGCAGGACACCAGCCAACCGCAGTCGGTGCAGGACAGCGTCCGTTTCTGCAACCAGCTCGCGATCGTGACAGTCGGGCCCAAGCGCCTCCTCGCCGCGACGTTCGGCGCCAAGCACGACTCGCGCCTGCGCCTCTACGACCTCGACCTGATCCACGCTCTGTTCGCGAGCTGGGCGCCGGAGACGGGAGCCGAGATCGACCCCATGCTCGAGGTGACCCTCGGGGCGCGGACGCTCGTCGCGGCGTCGATCAGCCCGCAGACCGCCGACGCGAGCTACGTCCTTGGCCTGACGGTCGACCAGGAACAGGCCGTGCTTCCCAAGGACGAGAGCGCCGACGTTTACCTCGCGATGAACACGAACGGGCTCCTGCGCGTGCGCCTCGATCCGGTCATCGTGCCCGGGTCCAACCCGCCGCAGCTCGCGTCGATCCAGTTCGCAACCGACTGGGGGCCGGTCTTCGGAACGGGCACTCCGTATGCCACGCCAGGCTCAGGCGCCTACGGCGCCTACGACCCGACCCGCTACGAGAACCTGCACCTGTACGTCCCGACTCGCTCGGTGCGCTTCGACGAGCTCGCGCGCTTCGATCCGCCGGCATTCACCGACACCGTCGTGCAGGACGACGGCGGCGGCCACTACCTCTATGCGGCGGTGGATCACTTGAATTGGGTGCGCTTCGACCTCCTCAATCCGTGGTCGGACGCCATGGTCATCGATCACCACGAGGGCGCCGATCAGGTCGTGAATCCGTCGATCGTGTGGTCGGGGCAGCCGCAGGCGAGCTCCTGGGCCGGACGCAAGCACGTCAAGCCGACCAACTTCGATCCACTCGTCGCCATGTGGTTGTATGCACGGCGCTTGGTGCTGGTCGACCCTCCATTGGGCTGTGGCGTCGTCGGTCCCGCCCTCATCGTTACTTATGGCGCGTTGCCATGGGCGCAGTTGAGCGACGTCATTGCGCCACGTCCGACCTATGAAAATGACTTCGACGTCGTCGGTGGAGTATCCTTGGGTACTGGACACGTGATCGGTGCCCATCAAGTCGCCACCGTTCTTTACGACGCCGGACAGTTGATACCCCATTACCCGGGAGCGGCGGGCAACGAACTCGGGTACATGCAGGCCGGGGGCGGTGCGCTCTGGGCGCCGCCGATCCAAGACCCGGCGCGCTCCGGTGGAGTCAATACGCTCATGGTGCTCCACGACGGCGTCTCTTACATCCATAGCACTATTTTGCAAATGGAATCCAACGGAGTCTGCCTCAGCTACTTTGATCTCCTGACGGGGCAGACTGGACTCCCGGGAAAGTTCTACCAACGCGACGAAGCGGAGATGGAGGGGCGTTACACCTTCTCGATCGGCTGGTCGGAGGCCGATCCGAGGGTGCTCTTCCTGGGCGCGAACGACAACGGCGAGATCTACCACGACGGCGCACTCTGGACCCGCCTGCAGTCGAACGGTGAATGGGTCATCGAGCGTTCGAATTACAACCCGCAGCCGCCGCAGGGCGACAGGCGGATGATCCTCGGGCTGCGACCGCAGGAAGACTGCGAGTGGGCGGGGGATCCGAACCTGAATCAGGCCTGGTTCATCGGTCGGGCCGAAGAGCCGCCCGTCACCCCCCAGGCGCAGCCAACGATCAGGTGGGAGCTCTTCGATTATCGAATCGCGAGCCTTCCGACGCCGACCGCGACGCTGGAGAAGATGTGGTTCATCGACAGCTCGATGGATCGCTGGGAGCGAACTGGGCGCCCAGGTGGGTACGACGTGGCAACGACCTGTTCGGAGGCATACAGCGCGTGGGTGCAATCAAATTACACGAGCGCTGTAGCGGCGAACCTCGCGTTCTACGTGCGCGCAGGGACTGCTGACAAAGTCGAAGTGGTGGATCGCGATGGACTCGTGTCGCGCCTGAGTCCGCTTCCGCACGGTGCATCGAGCATCCATGCATGGAACCCGAACTGGGCAATAACGCGACTCAACTGCCACCCAGAGTATGACCCGATGCCCAACGATCTCGGCGATGCCGCATACTCGTCAAGCCGAGATTGGTGGAGTGTCACCGGCCCGCCCATGACCGAGCAGGCCGCGTCGCAGGCCTGGCATCCGGACACGATTCACTTCCCCGATCGCGGCCCGGGCAAGCCGGAACGGTGGCTTCTTGGCGTTCCTTGCCACTTTCTGACCCACGCACCGACGCTGGCGGCTGCGGAGCTTGCTGAATCCGCAAGTCTGGACACCGCATTTACAGCGTGGTTCAATCTCAATGCGCCCAACTTCCCTGCGGAGTCGCTCGATCTAATCAATAGCTACGGGCATGGATTGGTTCAATTCTGGGAGATATCGGATCCCGATCACATTCAGTTCCAGCAAACTGGCGCTGGAACGCCCCAACCCTTTGGCTACCCCTTCGGGTCTTCGACACTTCCCAAGATTGTCTTCGACGAGCCGGCTTCCGCGGCCTGGGACATCGAGGCCCTCAGCGTCGCCACGAACGAGGGGCTTCGAGTGCTACTCGTTTGCACGGACTTCGGTGGAGAGGTCCTGGTGTACGACATCACTGACCTGCCGGAGGGAGTTCTGCCTGGAGCACCCGATGCACGCTGGTCGCCGCCGGAGCGAGACCTCGACGACCTGCAGTACTTCGAGCCTGGTGCACTGAACACGCCTCGCCGAGCAGTCAATGATCTCTGGTCCGTCGCCGTCGACCAGCCAGAAGGGACCCAGGTCCGCATGTATGCGGCGACTCATGAGCACGGCATCTTTGCACTGACTCTGGACAACGTCGGAGTCAGCGTCGCGGACTTAGAATTCCTTCCGCAACTCGAGAAGCGCATCGAAACATCGGGGACGCCTTTTCGAGTTCGAATCCGTCCGGCCGGGGCTCATGGGCCGAAGGCTCTGCTCGTGACCGACGCGATGGGTGGCCTGCGGGTCTACGGGGAGGACGGTCCGTGATGCTCCAATGGCTCGCCACAACCAGCGCGCGGCTGGTGATTTGCACGGTGATCATCTTCCCGGCGGCGGCGCAGATCATGCACGGGACGATCGACGGTGGACTTCTCGATGGCGTCACACGCGCGGAGGTCATAGGAGACATCGACGGCGATGGCACGGGTGATTTGGCCGTCTGTCTCTATCAAGGTGGCATCGCTAGCAATGGCGCGATTCTGGTGGTCTCGGGGCGCACCCTGCAACCCCTGCTCCCTCGTATCGAGGGTCTTGCACACGAGAGTTGGGCTTTCTGGGTCACCGGAGCCGGCGATTTCAACGGCGACGGCACGCCCGACTTCGTGCGTGGAACGCCTGATTGGGGCTTGGGCGCAGCGCCCCAGTTTCGGGTTTACAGCGGTCGCGACGCGAGCCTCCTGCACGTATTCCCGGATCCGGGCGTGAACGACTGGGGCGCAGCCGTCGCGCCGCTGGGCGACGTCGACGGTGACGGTTTCGACGATCTGATCCTCGGCGAGGAGTACGGCGACGATTTCTACATCTATGGCGGGCCCGACGGGCACCTGATCCGCACCCACGTCGATCTCGGCGGAGCGTTCATGCCGGCCCGCTCGATCGGGGACATCAACCTCGACGGGGTCCCGGACTACGCGATCGGCATCGCCTCGCTCAATCGGGTGCGCGTGTATTCGGGGGCGTCGGGCGCGGTCGTGCACGACGTCGTCGGGCAGGGCCTGTTCAGCATCGGCATCGACGTGTGCGGCGTCGGCGACCTAGACGGAGATGGCCGCGTGGAATTCGCCGCTTGCGCCGGCGTCGGGCGATTCCAGAACGCCGCCCCCGGCGAGGTGTTCGTGTTCCGCGGCAGCAACGCCGAGGTCCTCTTCCACTTTCAGGGGGAAGGCACGACCCTCGCGACCGTGGCGAACCTCGGCATGTTCCTCGACGGTGGGCGCGATGTGAACGGCGACGGTGTGCCCGACCTCATCGCGTCGGCGCCCTTGCCGTTCAATCAAGGCGGCGAGCCTGGATACATCAACGTATACTCTCTGCGAACGGGGACGCTGCTTTGGAATCGACGCCGCACACCCCACGTCGCCGAGCGGCTCGAGTACTGCCGCTTCTATGGGGACCTCGACGGGGACGGTCTGTCGGAGTGGGGCTTCGGCGACTCGCATGCCGACTACGCCGCGTTCGGCGCCGGCCGCATCTGGATCTACAAGGGCGCCTTCGGCGACGCGGACGAGTTCTGCCCCGCGACGCCGAGCTCGTCCGGCCAACCCGCGCGTCTCGTGTGGGACGGCCCCACGAGCGTCGGCCACCCGCGCATGGCGCTGCACATCGAGGGCGCGCCGCCGAGCACCTTTGCCGTGTTCTTCTACGGCGTCGCGCGCGCGCCGGCGTCCGCGGGCTCGGGCTTCCTGTGCCTCGGTCCCCCGATCGTACGCTTGTCGCAACCGGTGGCGACGGACGCGGCCGGTCGCGCGGACCTGTCCATCGACTGGCTGAGCGGTCCCCAGGTGGCCGGGCCGGCCGCATGGACCGTCGGCTCAGCCTGGGCGCTCCAGGCCTTCTACCGTGACGCCCCGGGCCCGACCGGCGCGCCGTTCAACTCGACGAGCGCCAGCCGGGTCGTGTTCCTGCCGTAAGGTCCTGTCCGCAAGACGGACGGTACCAGACGTACGGTGCCGTACGTCGGGTACCGGTCATCAGTAGACGTCCCTGCGATACACCCACGGCTTACGCCGCAGGAGGTCGCGCCGGCGCGCGACGAGGCGCCAGGTGACCTCGGGCCCGACGACCACGAGGTACGTGCGCCCGTCGAGGGTCACGCGCCCACTGACGAGGCCGACGAGCTCGCGGCGGTGGTCGCCGACGCTGCGGAAGACGCCGGCACCAACCTGGTCGGCGCGCTCGAACTCGCCGCCGAACGACTCGACGAGCAGGCCGAATTCGCGCGGGTCCTCGACGACGCGCGTCGTGCGCTCCCAGCTCCCGCCGTCGGTGCGGCCCACGACGATCAGCGATTCGCCGGCGCGCGGCGCGTCGAAGGACCCTCGCCGAGCTGGAGTGACTTTCAAGGAGGCATCACGCTCCCGCTCGGCGCGCGGCCGAGTTGTCGGTCACTCCACGTCGAGCGGGGAGCGTGGCAGCATCAGCGCGCGCGGCGGGCTCTGCCCTGCGCCGATCAGCGCGAACCACCTCGGGTCGAGCGCCAGCCCGTCCGGCCGAGCGCCGAACGGGTCGCGCGGGACGTCCATGACCACCGCCGCCAGGCACCCGCCGTTCACGTTGACGAGGCCCATGCTCGTCGATCGCAAGAGGCACTCGCGCATGATCGGGCGCCCCTCGCGCTGCGCTTGCAGGACCGGCCGCTCGCCTGCATCGAAGACACAGCGCTCGAAGTACGGCTCAGCCATATCGCCAACGTAGACGCACCCGCCCGCGAACAGCACGCCCGACGCGACGATGCGGCCGCGCCCGAGGTGGCGCACCGCCCACTGGCCGGGCCGCCCCTCCGCGCCGTCGCGGACCTCCGTGTCGTACAGCTCGAGGTCGGCGTCCTGGGCCTGGATACCCGTGCCGAGCCCGCGCACCGCCCCGCCGCGGACCACGACCTGCGCGCCATCGAGCGCGAGCATCGCAGCGCCCTGCGCGACCTCGATGTACACCTGATCGAGCACGACCCCGCGCGTCTTCGTGATCCGCACGCCGACGTCCAGGCGCGTCACCGCGCCGTCCGGCCCGCGTGTACCGAGCAGCCGCAGGCCCTCGATATCCAGGTCGATGTACCGCCCGACGCTCTCCGCGCCACCCGAGAGCGCGACCGGCGGCAGCACGAGGTCCACGTAGCGACGGCCGGCGTCGCGCAACGACGCGAGGGCAGCTTCGAGGTCGTCGAGCGTCGGCGGGGCGCCGCCCGCGCCCATGAGCTCGACCCGCGGTCGCGCCAACTCCGGCGCCCGCTCGTCGGCGATGCGCTGCTGCACGGCCTTACGCCAGCCCTGGAACACGAGCCCCCAGGCGGCATGCTCGCCTTGTCCCATCAAGGCGCGGGCCGCCTCCAGCAGGCGCACATCACGCGCATGCGCAAAGCGCCCGATCAGGCGCAGCGCGAGCTCCGCGTTCTCGAGCTCATAGTCGGGGAGGCGCGACCCCGCCTCTGGCGCGCGCGCCGCGCGCTCAATCGCCGCCGCAAAGAGCCCTAGCACCGGCCCGATCTCGCGATCAGCGAACCAGGGGTGCCGCTCGAGGTCACGCGCGAGCGTGCGCGCGTCGAGCGGCAGTGTCACCTCCGACGTGAACGCCAAGACGCCCGAGCTGGCGCGCTGCGCGATCCGCTCCTCGTCGGGAACGAGCGCCGCGAGGTCGCCCGAGCCTCCGAGCGCATGACCTGCTCCGACCTCCGAGAGCGCGACCAACATGTCCGCATAGCCGCGCACGCCGGCGTCCGGGTCGAAGCGCGCGAGCAGCGCCGCCCAGCCCAGCGCGTCCGATACGGCCCCGAGCTGCACGCCTCGCTCGGCGACGTTGAGCTGTTGGGCCAAGCTGTAGGCTCGAAGCGCGGGGTCGGGCGCGAGGATCCCGTTCGGCACGGCGCCCTCGATCCCAGCGAGCCGACCTTCGGCCGCATAGAGCAGCGCGAGGCCGGTCGACCCCGGCGCATGGATCAGGAGGCTCTGGGCCGCGAGGCGCGCCTCCGGCGAGCCTGCGCCGAGCAGCGCCTCGAGGTGCGGCAACGCCTCGTCGCCGAAGGCCTCGACGGTCTGCCGCGCCCGCTCCCTTCGCGCCCAGTCGGCGTCATCGAGGTCGTCGATCGATGTGGCCAAGAGCTTGGCTCGCGCGCCGGCGTCGGCCGCGTCGAGCAACAAGAGGGCGCGCGGCTCGGACGCGAAGGAGGTCGGCCCGAAGGCGTAGCGCTGGCGCACTCGAACGCGCGCGAGCGTCGCAGCCTCACCTGCTTCCTGCCCGCCGTCGGACCCGAAGAGCGCGCGCGCGACGGAGACCGAGCGGGCCCCAGGCGCGCCTTCCTCACAGACCTCCCAATCATTGCGGTCGGGCGCGAGCTCACGCTCGACGACGAGCGAGACAAGCTCCGGGTCCTCGACGTCGAAGGCCAACGCGCCCGCGTGCAGGTCTACGCCGTCCGGTCGACATACGACCCCCACCAGCTCGGGCGCACGTGGCGCAAAGCGCTCGCCCCCGATCGCCGCTTGGCGGCGCAGGACGACTGCACCGGCTGGGTCGCGGCCTAGCTCCAAGCGCACGATCACGCCCTCAGGGGTCAGCGCCGCGAGCTCGTTCCCGGGCGTGAGGGCGCGCATGCGCCCCTCTTGCGCCGGGTCGAACGCGCTGCGCTCGGGCAGCCGCCACGCGCCGGGCCGACCGACATTGCCGAGGAGCGTGCCGCCGAGCGGCTTCAGCACAGCGGTCGGCGGGGAGAGCTGCGTGACCTCGAGGTGCGCGCGCGCCGTATCGAGCGCGCCCGTGATCAAGTCGATGCGCATCCCCTGCGTCAGCGCGAGCGGCCACTCACCCGGAAGCACCACGCGCGCGCCGCGCGCGAGCGCCCCGAAGTGTCCTGCGCCGTCGACGCGCGACACGCGCCACTCGACGAGCCGGTCGCGCGGCGCCGCGCGGTCGAGGAAGGTCGTGTCCGAGACCTCGGCGACCGTCGTGAACGGCTCGTCGACGCCGACAGCGCGCCGCTCGATCCGATAGAGCGCGCTCGCGGCCTCATTGTCGGTCGTCGGTGCTCCGCTGTCGAAGCGCAGCAGGAACCCCTCCGAGCCCGCCTCGACGACCAACGCCGCGGGCGAACGTGCGAGGCGATCCGCGCCCGCCTCAGGCCGCGCTAGCTCGATGCGGGCCCGCGTCGGCCACTGCTCGAGGAGGCGCAAGTAGCCCCAGCCCTCGCCGAATCGCCACAGGACCTCGCCGCCTTCTTCGATGCCCTTCAGGTAAGGCGCCCCGCTGCCGCCTTCGCTCGACGCTCGGCCGACCAGCCGCGCCGGACCGACCGGTCGCTCCGGCGCGAGCGGGTACAGCTCGCAGTTGCCCTGGAACGCCTCGCCAGGGCCCCGCACATACGGGTGCGCCGCGTCCGGCGCGGCACGGACGACGACGCCGCGTTCGAGGTCTACGAAGCTCCCGAGCGGCACGTCGAGGACGCGCCAGTAGGCGTGCTGTGCGGACGCAGAATCGGACTCGGGGCCGGGGTCCGCCTCGACGCGGGGATCGAGCGCGCCGTCCGCACCCTGGATAGGGTTCGCCGCGCCGGTCGAGGTCAGGACCACGAGCCCGAGCAGCGCCGCCAGAAGGTGGTGACTCGGGGACATGGGGTCTGCGGCCCAAGTCTAGGCGGCCCAAGGCGCGCAGGTCGGCGCGTTCCCCGGACGGTCCACGGCGGAGGCGTCGAGAATCGCAAATTCCTGCCTTGGAACCGGCGATTCCCCCCTTGCAGCGCCCGCTGGAGCCGGTATCCTCCCCGCCTCGAAACACGGGGATGTAGCTCAGTTGGTAGAGCGTCGCGTTCGCAATGCGAAGGTCAGGGGTTCGACTCCCCTCATCTCCACCACCATCAAGAAGCCGACCTGGCGCCCTGGCGCTGGTCGGCTTCTCGCTTGTGCTTAGGTCTGCCCGCGCGCATGAGCCCCCGCGACGGCACGAGCCTCAGCGCTGGCGCTGGGCCCTGCACACGCGCCAGTCGCGCCGGAGCGTCAGCCCCGCGGGCGCCGCCGGGGGCGCTTCGCGGGCACGCGACCGGCCGCCACATCGGCCTCGAAGGCGCGCACGGCCGCCACGACGGGCTTCCCGAGCAGCTCGAGCTGCCAGTCCTCGACGCCGCCGAGCGCCTCGAGCGCGTCGAGGGTCGTCGGCCGCTGCTGCGCGATGGTCGTCATCAAGGCGCGCGTCATGAGGTACGAAGCCTCGATCGAAAGGTCGTCGGAGACCTCGCGCCGGACGCGCTTCAGGCGCTCGTACAGCTCGACCTGGAGCTCATCGAGGTCCGGCCCGCTGTTGTTGCGCCGCGGTGGCTGCGGCAACCGCTCGATCGGCCGCTCGCCCTCTGCGCGATCGAGGGTCTCGAGGAGCCGCTCGCCGATGCGCGCCACCACCTTGGACGTGATCCCAGGCACGCGCAAGAGCCCCTTCTCGTTCGAGGGCCGCAGCCGCGCGAGCTCGAGCAACGCATCGTTGGACAAGATGCGGAACGGCGGGACGTCGGCGGCATGGGCGGCGCGCTCGCGCTCCACGAAGAGCTCGCGGAGCGCGCGGCGCTGGCGTGGGTCGAGCTCGCGCGCCCCCTTCAAGCGGACATAGTCATCCGGGTCGAACGCGTGCGCCACCGCGGCGAGGCCTTCCAGGCGGCGGCACTCGGCGTCCACGATGCGCGCGCGGCCTCGCGCTGCGAGCTCTTCGCGCTGGCTGTGCATCAGCTCGACGAGGAACCGCGTATCGAGGCGCGCATAGGCGACCTGCTTGTCCGACAGCGGCCGCTGGGCCCAGTTCGAGCGCTGCATCGACTTGTCGAGCGTCACGCCAAAGCGCTCATCGAGGACCGAGGCGAGGCCCGGCGCCTGGCTCCCCAGCACTGCCGCCGCGACGCGCGTATCGAACAGGTTCCGGAACTGGAACCCGTAGTCGCGCTTCAGGATCAGGATGTCGTACTCAGCGTCGTGGAAGATCTTCGTCCGCGCGGGGTCGGCGAAGAGGCGCCCGAGCGGGGCCAGGTCGAGGCCGCACAGGGGGTCGACGAGGTAGTCCTGGCCGAGGGCGCTCACCTGCACGAGGCAGACCTTGTCCCGGTAGCTGAAGAACGAGTCCGCCTCGGTGTCGACCGCGACCTCAGTCGCAGCATCCAGCCGGTCGAGCAAGCGCTCGAGCCCGTCGCGATCGGCCACGAGGGTCGGCGCAGGGAGCGCGGCGAGGTCCATGAAGGAGAGGTCTAAAGCGATTCCTCGTCGACGAGCACGTCGACGCGAGCGGGACACTGGAAATGGGACGAGGTCCCTCCGTTTTGCGGAAGGACCTCGTCTAGTGGCGAGGGTGACGGGACTTGAACCCGCAACCTCCGGCGTGACAGGCCGGCACTCTAACCGATTGAGCTACACCCCCGCTCGGGGGCGCGAATCATAGCGGCGGTCGCGGGCGTGTCCAGTCACTTTTTCGAGTCTCTCGCAAGGTCGACCATGAGGCTCCCTGGGCCGGGCGCGACACCCCGTCGCTCGAACGCCCAGGCCCCCCCAGGAACGGGGCCGTCGGGGTCCACGCGCACGGTGTACCGCGCCCCGCGCGAGAACACCGGCGGCGCGAACTTCGGCCCGGCGACCCGGCGCGTGTACAGCACCTCGTTCGGCCGGCCGCCGTCGCTAACCTCGCGCTCGACCTGCACGACCCAGGGCCCGCCCAGCTCGAGCTCGGGCAGGTGCCCGAGCACCTCGCGCCCGTCGCCTGCTTCGAGGGGGAACGTGATCGGCCACCCAGCGTACGGCGCGGTCCCGTCCGCGCGCGGGTCGACGTGCCGCGGCCAAGCCTCGACCGTCGCGGTGCGGGCCGCGCGCGACAGGCGCAGGATGCCGTACCCCGGCACCCGATCGTGCAAGGCTGCAGGCTCGACGCCGGAGCGGCGCGGGTTCGCGACCGCGAGCACCGTCATGTGGTTGCCGAAGCCGTCCAGAAAGCGCCCGAGGTTCCGCGGCGTCCGTGTGTCCGCGTCCGCGCGCCCCTCCGCCGCCATCGCCGGGAACCAGCGCCGCGGCCATGTGTTGCCGACGGCGGGCGCGGTGAGGCAATAGCCCGCGTCGTCGAAGGCGTCGATGCCGTAGCGGATCGTGCTCGCGAGGTGCTGGTCGCCCGCGAGGTGGATCGCAGCCGCCAAGCGGAAGCGCCGCAGCGCCTCGTTGCGCGGCGTCTGCGGCCAGCCACCCGAGTCGCAGTCCGCGCCGAGCGTCTCACCGTCGGGGTAGACCTCGGCGTCGAACAGCGGCGTCGTCGGCAAGTCGTTCTCCGCGCCGCCTTTCGGCAGCGTCGCGATGTTGGCGAACGGGGTCTGCGAGAGCGCGACCTTGACCCACGCGCCGCCCGACCAATCGACGGCCCAATCATCGAGGAACGCCAATTGCCGCGGACCGAGGAGCTGCGCGCCCGGCACGTCCGCGTCCCGTGGGTCGAAGGCCTCGTTGCGGAACCAGCCGTTCCGAACGCGCCCTTCCGGCACGGTCACCGACGGCGATGACTTGAACATGCGATCCGCGAGCACGGCGAACGAGACGCCGCCCCAGGTCACGTCCGTGTGATAGACCGCGATGCCCGAGCCGAGCGGCTCCGGCGTGTGCGCCGGCGGCAAGTGCGAGACCTGGGTCCGGTGGACCGCGTTGACGAAGCGCGGCGACATCGTGTACCCGCCGCGGTCCTGAAGCGTGAGCTTCTCTTGGCCGCCTTCGGGCGTCGCGACGGTCTCCGGTCCGCGCACGCCAGCGTTGCCCCAGATGTTGCCGTGATAGACATCGTGGTCGTCGGGGACAGTGATGCACGGGCGATCGCGGCACAGCTCGCGGAACGACCAGCACCAGCGGTACCAGCGCGTCAGGTAGTCTCCCATCGCCTTGGCGTGCGGCTGGCGTACGGGCGCGGTGATGTCACCCTCGTACAGCTGATCACCGGAGAAGTAGACGAGGTCGGGGTCGTGCGCCAAGACAGCGTCGACGACCTCGGCGTGCGGGAACCACAGCCCTCGTTCGTTCCACCGCAGCCCGCCGGTGAAGTGCTTCACGCAGCCGACGTCCGCGACGACGAAGTCACCGTCGGTGGGCGCGACGCGCAGGGCCCCCTCGTACTTCGCACGCTCGGTGCGATTGACGCCGGTGACGAGGTCGTACACGACGCGGTAGCGCGCTGGACGGCTCGCATCGAAGCCTGGCACGCGAAACTGGAACGTCTCGCTGTCCTCGTACAGCTCCGCGCGGGCGGCGACCTGCCACCCGCCGCGCTGCTTGATCTCGAGCGTCGCCGTGCGGGTGTCGCGCGGGCCGAGCTGCGGCATCTGCGCGGTGAGCGACAGGAGCGTCCCGCCGCGCGGCTGCGTCTCGTCGATCGAGTATTGCGCGCAGAGGATGGGGCCGAACGCGCGCGCCTTGTCCGCGACGACGAGGTCACCGTCGAGGGTCAGGCGATCGAACCAGAAGCCGCGCTGGCCGCCCTCGGGGCCGCGGTGCGAGACGAGCGCAAACGCGCCGTCGAGCAGCCCAGGATCGACGCCTTCCAGCGTCGCCGTAGACAGGACCCCGCCGTCCTCGATCGCGCGCGCCACGAGCGTCACGAACGTGCGACCATCGAAGCGGCCCGCCACGAGCTCGAGATCCACGGGGCCGTGCCCCCCCCCCGCGCGGGCGGCGAAGCCCGCGCCGGATCGCTGGACCCCCTCGAGCAGCGGGAGCTCGGCGAGCGTCGTCCCCATCGGGATCGACCAGAGGCCGCCCGCTTCGCTCCCGTGCGACAGGTCGCGGAGGGCGACCTGCCCCGCGCCATCGACGATCGCCAAGAGCCCGCCGTCCTCGCCGGGCGCCCCGAAGACCTGGGCCGACAGCCGGTGATCGACGCGCTCGTTACCGGCGCCGATCAAGAAGCCCGCGAGCGCGGTCTCGCCGAGCGGCAGGTCCTCCTCGATCGCTCCGAGCCGCACCGTCGCGCGGAAGCTCCCCTCGCGGGCAGCGTCGCCCGCGAACATGACAGTGCGGTGGGTCACGAGGTGCAGCGTGCGCAGCGCCGCCTTGGGCCCGGCCTCGACGCACTCGGCGCGCCCCTGCGCGAGGCGCCAGTCCTGCAGGCGATTGGCCCAGAACTCCGGGCCGATCCACGGGCGATCGGGCAGCCCCTCGAAGCGACTCCGATACCCATCGCCGGGCCCGGCGCGCCCGACGAGCGACTGACACGCCAGGCCGGACATGAGAACCAGCAGCAACGGCCAGGCGAGCGCGGCGCGCAGAGCGCGCGTGGGGACGGGTCGATTCATCGCGGGTCGAAGATAGCGTCGCCGCGGCGCGAGCACACCTGCGCGCCGTTCCCTGCTCTCCGGGACGGGCGCCTCGCGCTTTGCAGCGCGACAGCAGTACAGTGCGCGGATGGACCGACGCAAGGAACGAGAGCGGAAGGCGCGCGCTCGCGCGGCCGCGCAGCGGCCGGAAGGCGCCGACGAGGCGGCGGTGAACCGCGAGCTCGCGCGCTCCTATGAGGCGTTGACCGGCGGGCGCCCGGACAAAGCCGAGGCCATCCTGCGCCGCGCGCTCGACAAGGCGCCGCGCCACCCGAAGCTGCTCGCAAACCTCGTCAATGCGCTCGACCGCCAAGGGCGGCACGACGAGGCCATTTCAGCCGCGCGGCGGTCGATCGCGGCGCATCCGGAGGTCGCCCAGAGCCACCTCAACCTCGCGGCGCTGCTCAAGTTCCAGGGCGACCTCGTGGGCGCAGCGGCAGAGTTTCGGCGCGCCGTCGAGCTCGCGCCCGACTATGTCGACGCGTGGCGCGGGTTGGGCTCGCTCAAGCGCTTCACAGACGCTGCTGACCCGGACCTCGTGGCGATGCGCGCGCTGCTCGAGCGCCTGCCGCCAGCGGACGCCGGGCGGATCCCGCTCTCGTTTGCCGTCGCCAAAGCGCTCGAGGAGCTCGGCGACTTCGACGCCGCGTGGACCACGTACGAGCGGGGCAATCGAATGCGCCGGGCGCGGTTGAACCACGACACGGCAGCCTTCGAGCGCGCCTTCGACGACGCCTACCGGGCCTATGCGCCGTCGGCCGGGGCCGACGGGCCGTCGATCGACGAGGCTTCGCTCCAGGCGTCCCCCATCGCGGGCGCCTCCGCAGCCGCGCCGATCTTGATCGTCGGGATGCCTCGGTCGGGAACGACGCTCGTCGAACAGATCCTGGCCAGCCACCCGGCGGCCGCGGGGGTCGGCGAGTGCAGCGAGCTCGTGACCCTCACCAGGGCCATCGAGCCCGAGCTCGCGGCGCGCGCTGCAGCGCTCGCGAAGCTGCCCGCGGAGGCGCTCGCGCAGCTCGGCCGAGACTACGCGGCGCGCCTCGCGCTGCGGGGCGGCGACGCCCCCCGCATCGTCGACAAGACGCTCGACAATCACCTGTCGTTGGGGGCGATCGCGCGGGCGCTGCCCAACGCGCGCTTCGTCCACGTCGTGCGCCAGCCGCTCGACAATATCGTCGCGTGCTTCAAAGTGCTCTTCACGTCTCCGCTCACCTACGCGTACGACCTCACGGAGCTCGCGCACGCGTACCACGCGGTCAATCGGCTCGCTGAGCGCTGGCGCGAGCGACTGCCGAGCCGCGTGTACCGCCTCGAGTACGAACGCCTCGTCGCCGACCAGGAAGGCGAGACGCGGCGGCTGCTGGAGTTCCTGGGGCTCCCCTGGTCCGACACGTGCCTCGCCTTCGAGCGCACCGAGCGCCGCGTCGACTCGGCCAGCGCGACGCAGGTGCGCCAGCCCTTGTACTCGACCTCGGTCGACTCCCATCGCCGCTATGAGCGCCACCTCAGCGCTGCCCGCACGGCGCTCAAGAAGCTCGGCTACGAGTAGCGCGCGCAGCGCTACAGGCATGGGCCTTACCCCATGCGCACCGCGCGCACGGCATCGAAGCGATTCATGCGATAGATGGGGTACAGCGCCGCGACGACCGCGATCGAGAACGCGCCGATGAGCGCTACCGCGATCCACGGGCCAGCCGTGCGCTGCGGGAGCGTGAGCCCCGCGATCGCCTCTAGCGCCCCGACGACGACCGGCGTCGCCCCCATGCCGATCGCGACGCCGAGCAGGCCGCCGACGAGGCCCACGAGGCCCGCTTCGATCAACGTCGCGCCCGAGAGCTGATCGCGCGTCACGCCGAGCGCCTTCAGAACGCCGACCTCCTTGACCCGCTCCAAGGCCGCGAGGAGCTGCCCATTGAGCACGCCGAGGCCCGCGAGCGCCGCCGTCAAGAGCAAGAGCGCGTCGAAGACCAGGAAGTCGCGGGTCACATCGTCGACGTGCAACCGGCGGATCTCGGCGCCCGACGTGAAGCGAATGCCATCGTCCTCGGGATAGAGGTCGCGGACCGCAGCCTCGAGCGTCGGGAGGTCTCCGCCGGGGCCGAGCGAGACCGACACCTCCGTGACCATCCCCGTCGCGACGCAGAAGTCCTTCTCCATCCAATGGTCCGCCAGGACGCCGTACATGCGCTCGTCTGGGTCCGGCCAGAAGCCGTATGCATCGCTGATGGCGAGCACCTCGAACGTCGCGACCTCGCCGTTCGCCTTGCGCACGGGGACGGAGTCACCGACCGCGTAGTCGAGGTCCTTCGCGACGCGCCGCGACAGCACGACCGTGCGCTCCTCTGCAAAGCGCTTGGCCAGCGCGGGGTCCGCCGCCAAGGGGCCAAAACGTGAGACCTGCGCCGCTGACGTGCCCTGCAACAGGAATGGATCGTACTGGCGCGCGTTGCCCTTCTCGACGGCGACGACGCCGCCGAACGTCTCGAGGTGCCGCACCAGCGCCTGGAACTCGGTCGGCGGCATGCGCCGGATCCAAACCTTGTCCGCGATCGCCTCGTCGGCCCAGACGTCCACTTCGCCGCGCAGGCTGGCCGTCATCCCCTTCAGCCCGACGAGGCCCGCCGCGACGAGCCCCAGCGCCGCGGCGCTGACACCGACGCGCGCGGGCGCGTCCCGCAGCGCGCGGGACGCGAGCCGACCCGCGAGCGGATAACGCGACTCCAGCGGCTGCGCGATCAGCGCGCACGCCCCCGCGAGCACCCGCGGCAGCAGGAGCGACAACACGACGACCAACGTGACGAGCCCCATGACGCCGAGCAAGACGGCCACGAGCTCGCCCGTCATGACGCCCACGACCGGCACGAGGACGAGATAGAGGCCAGGTAGCAGGAAGCCCAAGAGCAGCGCATACAGGACCTGGAACTTGGTCGCGAGGCCCTTGCGCCGACGCAGCGCGTCCTCGCCGCGCAGCGCCGCGAGGGTGTCGGCGCCGCGCAGCGCTACGAGCGGATAGACCGCGCCGATGAGCGCAATGCCAAAGCCGAGGAGCGCGAGCGGCAGGACCTGCTCCCACGGAATCGAGAAGCCCTGGACCCACTTGCCGACGCCGAGCGTCGTGATCCCGTTCTTCAAGAAGGCCGCAGCGAGCGCCACGCCGAGCGCCATGCCTGTGAGCGCCCCGAACCCCGAGAGCAGCACGGCCTCGACCAAGAACACACGCGCGATCTGTCCGCGGGTCGCGCCCAACGCGTGCAGCGTGCCGACCTCGCCGATGCGCTCAGTCAACGACATCGACAGCGTGTGGAAGATGACGTAAAGGCCGAGCACGAGCGCCAAGAGCCCGACCATGCGCACGCCCGTGCGGAACGCCCGCTCGTCCGCCGCTTGCCCGACGACGATGCCGCGGTTCAACGCGTAGGAATAGCTCTCCGCGAGCGTGCGCTTGAGCTGCTCGAGGTCGACGCCGGGGTCCTTGACCGCCCAATACCGTGGCTGCAGGTTCGTGCCGCGATAGAGCCCAGCGCCGTCTTCGAAGTCAACGACCACGACGAGGCCGCGCGCGCGCCGCCCGAGGCGCTCGGGAGCGAGCACACCGACGACCGTGAACGGGTTCTCGACGGGCGGGCGCGCGTCCTGCGTGGCGGCGACGAGCACCCCGTCCTCGCAGACCTTGCGCTGGGGCTGCGCGGGGCGCTGCAGCCAGATCCGATCCCCGAGCTCGACGCCGAGCTCCTCGACGAGCCGCGGCCCTACGAGCACTTCACCGGCGCTCGGCGCGAGGGCGCGGCCAGCCACGAGGGCATAGGTATCAAACGCGGCCGCGTGCGCCGCCTCGATGCCGAAGAGCTGCACCTGCCGCGCGTTGCCCTCGGGCCCGCCGCGCGCCTTCTCCCCGGGCCCGCCGACGCGCGCGTAGGCGTCGTTCTGGAAGAACTTCGAAGCGAGCGAGATGCCCTCGAGGTTCATCAGCGCATCGCTCGTCCCTGTGACACCAGTGGCGGACGTGAGCTCGATGTCGGGCATGTCCGCCGCTTGCCGCTGCAGCGCGTAGCCGACCATCGTGTTGTGGTCGAGCGTCACGACGCTGACTACGGTCGCGATCCCGAGCGCGATGCCAAGGATCGAGAAGAGCGTGCGGCCGGGGCGCTGCAGCAAGCTGCGCCGGGCGATCGTTTTGGCGAGACCCATGGCGTCAGATACTGAGTCGAGCGAGGACCGTATGGATGTCCTCCGCCGTGAGCGGGTCCGCGCCGCGACGCAGCTCGGAGTCCTCGGCGAGCACCCCGTCGACGAGGAACAGGACGCGGTCCGCGAAGGCCGCATCGCGCGGATTGTGCGTCACGAGGACGACCGTACGACCCTCCTCGTCGCGGGCCTTGCGCAAGAGCTCCATGACCTCCGCGCCTGCCTTCTGCGCGAGGTTCCCGGTCGGCTCGTCGCACAGCAGCAGCCTCTGCCCTCCGACGAGCGCGCGCGCGATCGACGCGCGCTGCATCTCGCCGCCCGAGAGCTCGTGCGGGAAGGCCGCCAGGCGGTGGCCGATGCCGAGCGTCTCCGCCTGGGCGCGGATCGCCGCGCGCTGCGCGCTCGGCTCTGACCCCGCGATCGCGATCGGCAGCCCGATGTTCTCCTCGACCGTCAGGTTCGGCATCAGGTTGAAGAACTGGAACACGTAGCCGACCTCGCGCCGCCGCGCGAGCGTGCGCTCGCGCTCGGGGAGCTGCGTGAGGTCCTGGCCGCCGAGCCGAATCACCCCCGCGGACGGCTGATCGAGCCCCGACAAGATGTGCAGCAGCGTCGTCTTGCCGGACCCGGACGGCCCCATGACGCAGACGAACTCGCCAGGCTGAACGGTGAAGGAGACGCCCCTCAGGACGGGCACCTCCGCGTGGGAGGCGACGTGGATCTTGTAGAGGCCTTCGACCTCGAGGTGAGCGGTCATCGTGCGTTGTCCCCAGGGATCGAGTTGCTTTCAGCGAGCTTCGCGCGGCCCCACGCGGCCATCATTTCGTCGAGGCTCCGGCCCGCGAGGGTGCCGCCGAGCGCTGCCTCCATGTGCCGGTACCGCTCCTCGAAGCGCCCGATCGCGCGGCGACACAGCGCCTCTGGATCGAGCCCCAGATAGCCGCCGAGGAACGCGGAGGCGAGCAGCAAGTCACCGAGCTCGTGCTCGATACGCGCGCGCTCTTCGGCAGTGAACTCGGGCCGCGTCGCGCCTTGCAGCTTGTCGAGCGGCAGGACCTCGCGCAGCTCAGCGAGCTCCTCTTCGACCTTGCCAAAGGCGCCGTGCGCGTTCTTCCAGTGGAAGCCAGACGCGACCGCCTTCTGGCAGACGCGCCCGGCGCGCTGCAGCGCGGGCAGGAGCCGCGGCACGCCCGCCAGCGCGCTCGGGTCCTCGCCGTCGCGCTCGCGCTCGCGGCGCTTCAGCGCCTCCCACGTCTCGAGCACCGCCGCGGGCGTCTCGGCGGACGCCGCGCCGAATACGTGCGGGTGGCGATGCACGAGCTTGTCGGCAGCGAGCGACGCCGTACGCGCGAGGTCATACCGCCCCGCGTCCTGGGCGATGCGCGCGACGAGCAACACGTTGATGAGGCAGTCACCGAGCTCCTTCGCGGAGGCGTCCGGGTCGCCGGTCTCGATGGCCTCAACGAGCTCCAGCGCCTCTTCGACGAGGTGCGGCGCCAGCGAGGCTTCGCTCTGCGCGAGGTCCCACGGGCAGCCATCAGGCGCTCGGAGGCGATCGACGATGTGGAGCAAGCGCTCGAATGCGCTGACGCGCGGGTCGGTCATGTGGCTTGGAGTGCGTGGGCCCGAGGCGTGCTGGAACAAATGCAAGGCGGCCGCTTAGCGAGCGGCGCGCGCATACGGGATCGGGTCTTCGAGCCCGAGCTCGCGGAACCCGGCGAGCCGCAGCGCGCACGCGTCGCAGCGGCCGCAGGAGACGAGCGCGCCGGACTCCGTGAGCGGGTCATAACACGTATGCGTCAGCGAGAAGTCGACGTCGAGCTCACGCCCGCGCGCCACGATGCCGGCCTTGGAGAGCTGCATCAGCGGGGCGTGCACAGTGAACTCAGCGCCGCGCTCGGTCCCGGCCGCCGTCGCGAGCCGCGCAAGGTGTTCGAACGCGCGCAGGAACTCCGGCCGACAGTCGGGGTAGCCCGAGTAGTCGACCGCGTTCACGCCGACGAAGAGGTTCGTCGCGCCGAGCACCTCGGCCCAGCCGAGCGCGACCGCCAGGAACACGGTGTTACGCGCGGGGACGTAGGTGACGGGGACCCCGACGCCGATGCCGTCGCGATCCTTGGGCACGTCGATGTCCGCTGTCAGCGCCGAGCCGCCGAGCGCCGAGAGGTCAACGTTGACCACGCGGTGCTCGACGGCGCCGCCTGCGCGCGCGACACGAGCCGCAGCCTCGAGCTCGATGACGTGGCGCTGCCCGTACCGGAATGACAGCGCATAAGGGCGGTACCCCGCCGCGCGCGCCTCGGCGAGCACTACTGCGGAGTCCATGCCCCCTGAGACGAGACAGACTGCGGTCGTTGACATGCGGGGTGGAGAATACAGGCGTGGCGGCCTGGGGGGAGCCCCCAGGCCGCCGCGCTCACTCGATTCGTGCGCCCAGCGCTCGCGCGACGCCGCTCACTGGACGTCGAGGAGCGCGATGACCGCCTTCGCCTCCGTGAGCTGCTCAGGGCTGGACGAGATCAGCAGCGCGTTCAAGCGCGGATCCGCGATGACGCTCGCCTGCGCGGTCGGCCGCGGGGCAACGCCTGCCTGCTGGGGCGCGCCCCCGTTGCGCTGGCTCTCCGCGCGCGAGAGCGCCCCCTCGACCAGCGGCGCGAGCTCGACCGCCACTGCGTACTTGACGCGGACGAGCTCGTGCACGACCGCGCGCGGCGTGTCCTTGCTCGCCGCGTCAATCGCGTACAGGTGCTCGGCGAGGTCAGCGACCTGGGGCCCGAAGCCGGTGATGAGCATCGAGTTCGAGCTGCCCGCAGGCAAGAGCTGCATCGTGTTCGCGTCGACGATCATGGTGCGCAGCGAGTTCGAGAGCTGACGCACATCGGTGTGCGGCAGGTCGACGACCGTCGTGAAGAGCATGGCCGGGTGGCGGCGCAAGAGCGCCAAGTCCGTCGCTGGCACGATCCGCGCGTTGTTCCGGACGATGCTCCGCTCGAAGCCGCTCAAGGCGTGAATGCGGATGAGGCGCGGCTGGGTCGGGCGCTCGACGGAGAGCGCGAAGTTCGACGCCGCGAGGAGCGCCTCGATGAACCCCTGCACTTCCGCCGCCTTGACCGTCGTGGGTCGATCGATCGGCACGCGGGTCTGCAGGAGGTAGCTGCGCGCGTCCTCGCTCAAGAGGGCGCGCTGTCCCGTGAGCCGGCCGTAGGCCACGACGAGCTCCATCATCGACGGCGGCGTGCCGTCGGCGGGCCAAGCGAGCGCGAGGTCCTCGGACGGGACAGGGAAGGCGAGCGCGAGGCTGGCGGCCGTCTCCTCTTGGGTGAGGGACTGCGCCGCGCCGCGCGCGGCCATTGCGGCGGCCCCAGCGGGATCCTGGGCCAGGAACAGGGCGAGGGCAGCGGCGATTGTGGACAGCATGGTGTGGATCTCCTCCTGTGTGTGACTGAATGGCGCGGTGTCTGACGGCGCCGCCGGTCAGACCTTCCCATTGACCCCGCAAGAACTCCGCGGCGAGGGCCCAGAGCAGAGCCCTGTGCCGGAACTTCGCGCCCCGCCGCGGGTAGCAGTTGAGATCCCGCGGCGCCGCCCTAACCTTGGACGCCCCGTACGTCGCTGGCCCCCGGCCGCGGCAACCCATTGGGGCGCCCCACAGATCATGTCCTCCCTCAACCGCGACTCAGTCCTCCAGGCCCTGCGGGGCGTGATCGATCCCGACCTGAACCAGGACATCGTGACGCTCGGCTTCGTCACGAAGTGCGAGGTCGCCGGCGGCCAGGTGTCCGTCACCATCAACTTGACGACGCCTGCGTGCCCGGTGAAGGACCAGCTGCGCGACCAAGCCGAGCGCCTCATCCGCGCGCTGCCCGGCGTCACCGACGTCGACGTAGAGATGACCGCGGTCGTGCGCGGCGCCGAAGGCCCGCCGCGCGACGTCGCCAAGGACATCCGCCACGTCGTCGCGATCTCCAGCGGCAAGGGCGGGGTCGGCAAGAGCACGGTCTCGGTGAACCTCGCGTGCGCGCTCGCCAAGACGGGCGCGCGTGTCGGCCTCTTGGACTGCGACGTGCACGGCCCGGACATCCCCCTGATGATGGGCCTCGACGGCCAGCCCGAGCAGATCCAAGTCGACGGCGCAACGAAGCTCGTGCCGAAGGAGCGCCACGGCGTCCTGACGATGTCGATCGGCTACTTGCTGCCCGCGGAGGAGCCGATCATCTGGCGCGGCCCGATGGTGCACAGCTTCGTGCGCCAGATGCTGTCCGACGTCGCGTGGGGCCCGCTCGACTATCTGCTCGTCGACATGCCGCCCGGCACGGGCGACGCGCAGCTCTCCCTCGCCCAGCAAGTGCCCTTGACGGGCGCAGTGCTCGTCACGACGCCGCAAGCGGTCGCCGCCTACGACGTCACAAAGGCCATCTCGATGTTCCGCAAGGTCGATGTGCCGATCCTGGGCATCGTCGAGAACATGTCGGGCTACACCATCGAGGGCCTCGTGGAGGGCGGCGCCGAGGGCGCCACCGTGCGCCTCATGATGGGCGGCAGCGAGAGCGTCCTGCCCCTCGACGGCGAAGGGCGCTTCCGCACGGTCGTCGACCTCTTCGGCCGTGGAGGCGGGCGGAAGCTCGCGCAGCTCCACGGGTTCCCCTTCCTCGGAGAGGTCCCGATCGATCCGGACGTGCGCACGGGCGGCGACCAGGGCGCGCCTGTTGTCGTCGCTGCGCCCGACCGGCCCTCTGGGGTCGCGCTGCTTGAGATCGCGGGCCGCGTCGCGCAGCGCATCGCGGTGCGCTCGTTCGCGAGCTTGCCGATCCTCGACTGACGCAGCGGCCTATGGCCGGAGTCGGCGGCGGCGAATGCTCGTTGTCGAAAACGCACCGCCCGCGCAGAATCGCGCGGGTCGCCGCGCGCCGACGCGGTGGCACTACCTTGCCATGCGAACGAGCCGACTCCACGCCGCCCTCGCCCTCTCGTTCCTGCTCCTTTCGCCCGCTGGGGCCGCGCCGCGCCAAGACGGCGCGGACCCGGCCAAGCAGATCGAGAAGTTCGAGCGCTACCTCGAGCGCAAGCCCTACCACGACTGGGCCTTCGCCCAGCTCATGGAGGCCGCCGTCAAAGCGAACGCGGTCGACAAGCTGATCGCGCGCTACGAAGCGCGCGCGAGCGAGGGCGGCTCCAAGGCCGAGCGGATCGTCTACGCGCGGCTCATCGCGCGCGTCGATCGAGTCGAGGAGGCGCTGGAGCTGCTGCGCGCGATCGAGGCCCCGCCGGCAGCGCTCTGGCAGCTTGTCGGCGCGCTGGAGCTGCGGCGCGGCGCGCCCGCGGCGGCCGTCGAAGCGCTCGACCGCGCCGTCGGCGAGACGACGGACCGCCAAGAGCTCGAGGCGCTGCACCGCCTGCGCGGCGAGGCGTACCTCGCCGCGGGCGACAGCGAGCGCGCGATCGGCGCGTTCAAGGACCTCGCCGCCCTCGCCCCCGACGACTTCCAGCTCCGCTTGGAGGTCGCCGGCGCGCTCGCGCGCCAGGGCCTGACACAAGCGGCCCTCGCCGAGTTCGACGAGGCGAACCGCTTGGCCGCGTCCGATACAGCCCGCCGCTGCCGGGTGCTGTCCGAGATCGGGCGCTTGCACGAGCAGCTCTCGGACGGGGACCGCGCGCTGGCGGTGTACGCCGAGGCGATCGCGCTGATGGGCCGCGGCAACTGGCTGAAGCGCGACCTCGCCGAGCGGGTGATCGCGCTGCACCGGCGCAACAAGTCCCTCGAGGCGCTCGTCAAGCAAGCGGGCGAGGCAGCGGCCGCCGCGCCGGCCGACCTCGACGCCCAGGAGTTCCACGCCCGCACCCTGCGCGAGACCGGCGCGCTGAGCGAAGCCGCAGAGGTCCTCGCGCGCGCGACGACGGCTTACCCGGGTGACGTCGCGCTCGCGCGCGCGCGCATCGACGTGCTGCGCGCCGCAGGGGACACCACGGGTGTGATCGCGGAGTACCAGCGCATCCTTGGCGCGAAGCCCGACGAGCTCGACCTGTACCTCGAGCTGGGCCAAGCGTTCGCGGCGAGCGGGCAGCTCGAGCAAGCGAAGCGCCAGTGGCAGAAGACGCTCGACGAGCGCTTGGACGATCCGGGCCTCGCGGCGCGGCTCGCGGCGATGTACGGCCTGTACGGCGAGGTCGAGGACGCGGTCGCGATGTACGAGAAGGCGATCGCGCTGGAGCCCGGCGAGATCGTGCGCTACGCGGACCTCGCCGCGTACCTGAAGGCGGTCGGGCGCGTGGCGGCGATCGAAGGCGCGCTCACGCGCGCAGAGGCCGCCGCACACGACAACGCCAGCAAGCTCGACGAGGTCGCGGTCCTCTGGCGCGACTTCGACCAACCCGAGCGCGCGCGTACGACGCTGGAGCGCGCCCTGACGTTGGCGCCCGACGACGTGAAGCTCGTCCAGCGCTACGCGGACGTGCAGCTCTCCGCGGGCGACCTCGACGGCGCGACCGCGACCCTGCGGCGCGTCGTCGGCATGGCCAACGACGCGACCACGCGGCGCTCCGCCGTCGACCGCGCGATCCAGGCCTGGTGGCGCGCGGGCCGCGAAGACGAGCTCCTGCAGCGCGTCAGCGCAGGCACGGAGCTCGTCGATCGATTGCTGCACGGGCGGCTCCTCGTGCGTCGGCGGGACCCGGCCGGCGCGCTCGCGGCCTACGAGGCGCTCGTCGTCGCCGCGCCTGAGTTCGAAGAGGCGCGCGAGGCATATGCCAAGCTGCTCGAGGAGAGCGGCGAGCTCGAGACGGCCCTCGCGCAGTACGACGCGTTGATCGAGCTGCGCCCGCAGAACCGGCGCAAGTACCTGAAGGACATCGCAGCGATCCACTTGGAGCGCTTCGACCAAGAGGCGGCGTTCGAGTGCTACGACGAGATCCTCTCCAGCTCGCCGGACAACGCAGCGGCGTTCCGCGAGGTCTCGAAGGCCTATGAGCAGCTCGGCCTCGTCGACAAGGCGATCGAGTGCTTGCTGCAAGCAGTGCGGCTCGATCCGAGCGACGGGCGCACGCGCCTTGACCTCGCAGAGCTGTTCCGCGCGACCGGTGAGTGGGACCGCGGCGAGCGCGAGGTCGTGGCGGCGTTCGCGGCGAAGGATGTCGCGACGCGGAAGCGCGCGCGCGAGACCTACCACGCGCTCCTCGCGCAAGAGGGGCGCGTCGCGGCGGAGATCGCGGCCCTGCGCGAGCGCGTCTCGAAGAACCCGTACGACCTCGAAGCGCCGGTGACGCTGGTCGACCTGTACGTGCGCGAGCTCGAGTACGAGCTCGCCCTCGACGTGCTCGACGACCTCATCGCGTATCAGCCCAACGAGCCGACGCTGATGCAGGAGCGCGCGCGCGTGCTAGGGACGCTCGAACGGCACGGCGAAGCGGTCGAGGTCTACGAGGCGCTCTGGAAGCTGCCCGACGCGGACCAGCACGCGCTCGCGCTCGACATCGCAGACGCGCACATCAAGCGCGGCGACCGCGCGCGGGCCGAGGAGATCCTGACCCAGCTCGGCGACCCTGACGCGCTCGCGCGCGCCTACGAGCGCAACGACCTGATGGACCTCGCCATCGAGACGCTGCAACAGTCCCTGCAGCGGCGCCCGAACGACCAGCGCTTGCTCGACCGCCTCGCGCGCCTCCAAGAGCGCGCGCGTGACTACCCCAGCGCCATCGCGTCCGTCGAGCGGCTGCTGGAGCTCAGCGGCGAGTCGTGGCGCACGCTCAAGCGCCTCGGGGAGCTGTATCACACGGCAGGTCGGCGCGACGATGCGCTCGCCATCGGCGAGCGCCTGTTCGCGCTCGTGCGCATCGAGGACGTCCCGGAGCTGCCGCAGGACGAGGAGGGCGCCGAGAATGCGCGCAACGGACGCCCCGCGCGGCCGCGCCTCACGCGCAGCCTCTCGAGCGGCCGTGGCAACGCCTACGACCAACGGCTCGACGAGCTGCGGAGCTGGTACCAGACCATCGAAGCGCGCACGGAGTTCGCCGACGTGGCGGCCCGCGAGCTGCGGCGGCAGCCCAGCAACGACAAGCTGCTGATCCAGCTCAGCAGCGCATGGTCGAACGAAGAAGACCACGGCGAAGAGCTTGCGGCGGTCCTGAACGATGTCCGGGCTGCGACGGTCGAGGTCGGTCGGACGCCGCCCGGCACGACCATGGAGCAATGGCAGCGGACCCTCGACGGCATGACCGGCCGGCTCGCGCTCAAGGACGCCGCGTGGGGCCGGACGCGCGCGGAGGCGCTGCGCGCCGAGCTCGAGGCGAACCCGGACGCGGCGCGCGCGCGCGAGCTCGCCGACCTGTTGCTGGACCTCGGGGACGCCGAAGGCGCGCTGGCGACGCTGCTCGCCGGGGTCGCGGCGCACCCCGAAGACCCGTACCTGCGCGCGGGCGCAGCGAGCCAGTTGCAACGCGAGCGCCGCTTCTCCGAGGCCGCCGACCATTGGCGCGCCCTCTTGGCGAACCTGCGCGCGAACGGGGCTACGAACGAGCTCCCGGCCGAGGAGCAAGAGCTCGCGTTCCGCACGGGCCGGACAGCGCTCCTCCGCGGCTTCCCCATCCACATGCAGCGGCGCCTCTCCGACGCGGACCTGCGGCGCCACTTCGCGCTCACACAGCGGCCGCTGCTCACGTCGTCGTGGACCCTCGGCGTCACTACACCGACGCCCGGGGGCGTCCAAATGGCGCTCGCGCGCTGCCAGCACGAGCTCGGCGACGATGACGGCGCCCGCGAGACGATCGCCGCGTTGGCGCTCGAGCTGGGCGTCACCGATGACGTCGAGCGCGACCCGAGCACAGCGCCGATCGGCGCGCTGTCGAGCCTGGCGAGCCTCTATGCGTCCCTCGACCTCGACGCCGAGGCGCAGAGCGTGATCGAGCGCTTGGGGCGCATCGACGCCGCGCTCGACGTGCACCCCCTGCACGGCTTCAACAAGAGCTGGTCCTCGACGACGCGCGGCACCCGCAGGCAGCTCGCGAAGATCCTGGAGCGCGCGGGCGACGCGCTCGGCGCGTACGACGTGCTGCGCGAGAGCGGCTCGACCGACCCGGCGAAGCTGCTGCTCGAGGAGAAGAGCCTGCACGAAGAGGCGATCGCGTTCTACGAGCAGCGCGCGGCTGCCGCCGAGGCGGACGCCGCGCGGTGGCGCGACGAGATGGTGAAGCTCGCGGAGGTGTATCAGCATGCCCGGCGCTTCGATGCGTGCCTCGAGACGTACCAGGCGATCGCCGCGCGAGACCCCGAGGACTTCGAAGTGCGCGATGCGATCGCGAAGCTGCACGAGCGCGCCCTACGCTGGACCGACGCGGTCGCCGAGCACGAGTCCATCGTGGCCGCGAAGCGCGAGGCAAACCGACGCGCGCAGCGCCCGACGACGCCGAAGCGGCAGCAGCTCACCCCGATCGAGATCCCGCGAGCAGAAGGTGACAACTCCTGGGCGTGGGACAACCTGCGCAACGCGAGCCGCTACGGCGGCTCGCAGACCCAGGGCAAGTTCAGCGTGACCGAGCACTATGCCGCGATCCTGAAGCTGCTGCTGGATCAGCGCCAGATCGATCGCGCGACCGAGGTCATGAAGCAGATCGCGCGCGAGGACGCACGCAACATGTCGTGGCTCAGCTACTCGTTCGCGGAGATCCTCGGCGAGTATCGCCTGGAAGCGGCCGGGGTCCCGATCCTGCGGCTGCTGCACTCTTACGACGACTCCGACGAAAACCTGAACATCGCCTACGGCAATGCCTTGATGGCGGCCAAGCGCTTCGACGAAGCCCGGCGCGTGTATCGGGGCTTCTTGGACAAGACCGGCACACAGAGCTACTACCGGGAGGAGGCTGCGCGGCAGTTGAAGGTGGCCGAAAAGCGCCTCGGCGTGGACTCGACCGAGACCCTGGCCGACTTGGAGGCCAAGGTCGCGGCAGACCCGAAGAGCGCAAAGGCGCGCTTGGCGCTCGCACAGAGGCTCTTCGCCGACAAGCAGGACGAGCTGGCGCTCGAGCACGCGCTCGCAGCGGAGGCTGTTGCGCCGCACCTCGACGAGGTCCGCGCGCTCGTCCGCAGGCTCCTCCAGGTCACGGGCCACCATGCTGAGCTCGAGGCGCGCCTCCTCGCGCGGATCGACGACCTGAGCGACGAGGACGAGCTCGTCAGCGCCGCGATGCAATTGGCGGACTGGATGGCCGCGCGCGGCGAGCTGGACCAGGTGGAGGCGCTGTTCGAGAGGGTGCGCAGGAAGGCCGGCGGGCGCTTCAACAACTCTAGCCCTGCCGACTGGTACGCGGAGCGCGGCGACCTCCCGCGCGCGATCGCGGAGCTCGAGCGCGACCTCGCCAAGGTGGACTCGTGGTACAGGGACCAAGTCGAGAGCAAGATCGCCAACTACCGCCGCCAGCTCGGCGATCAGCGCGTCGTCCTGGAGGCGAGCTGGAAGGAGTTCGACAAGGTCTCGGCCAAGGGCGAGAAGACGCCGATCTTGCGGACGCTGGTGGCTGCGCTCATGCCGCTCCAAAGGGAGCCAGAGACGCTCGAAACCCTCGCACGAGCCGCGCGTGAGGCCGGCGGGCTGCGCGGGGAGCTCGAGCTCGCGGCGATCGAGATGGTCCGCGGCGACGCGCGCGCCGGAGAGGAGCGGGCCCTCGCGCTCGCGCGGGCGGACCGCGCGAACGCGTTCCTCTACCCGGCGCTCGTCGATCTCGCGCGCAACCGAGACGACAAGCCGCAGGCGCTCGCTTACTTGGAGGAGCTCATGGCGCTCGGCGTCGCGTCCGAGAGCACAATCGTCTACACGAGCATCGGGGCGGTCGCGGAGGCCGACGCGTTGCGCGCCGAGATCGGCTTCCTTCGCTTCGAGCTCGGCGACCGCGCTGGCGCCGACGCGATCTGGGGCGAGATGTTCGAGCCCGACGACGAAGCTGGCCAGCAGGTCCTCGCCAAGCTCTATCAAGAGCTCAAGCTCTGGGACGAGGCGCTGAAGGCGCAACGCGAATACATCGAGCGCTCGGGCGCCCGCAGCGCGTCGACCCAGCGCGCGCTCGCGGACCTCCTCTATGAAGCTGGAGAGGTCGATGCCGCGCTCGCGACCTTCGAGCGCCTGGTCATCCTCGTCGAGGAGAACGAGTACGAGCGCAATGAGGTCGTGCCGCGCGTGATGCGCCTCTATCGCGAGGCCGGGCGCCTGGACGAGCGGCGTGAGCAGCTACGCGCGCGTCTGGCCAGCGACAGCGACGACGTGCGTGGCGCGCTAGAGCTCGCCCAGCTTGAGGCAGAGGCCGGCGACGTCGATGCGGCGCGCGCGCTGCTGGAGCGGGTCGCCGAGCGCCCGGACCAGTTGGAGCAGACCGGGCCTGTGTTGATCCGCGCCGCGCGCGCGCGCGGCGACCTGGACGACGCTTGCCGCTGGTACGAGAAGCTCTTGGCCGGGAACAGCGAGGAGTGGACGCGTCGCAGCCATGCCACGGAATATGGCAAGATCCTGATCGAGCGCGGCGAGGTCGAGCGCGCGGTCGAGGTCGTCCTTGGCTGCTTCCCCGACGAAGAGGGCGAAGAGGCGCTCTCGAACGCCTTCAACCTCCTGAACGAGCAGCGCCAGTACGAGCAGGCCTTGGCGGTGCTCGAGCGCACGATCGCCGTCGCGGCCGCGCCCGACAAGTACTTACAGTCGAAGGTCAACGTCCTGAATGCGCTCGAGCGCAGCCAGGAGGCGTTGGATGCCGTCGGTAGCGCGTTGAGCGATCCAAAGCAGCGCAAGGAGTGGATGTTCGCCACCTACCGCGCCCAGGACAAGGACGGCACAGAGCTCGCGCGCATGACCGAGGCGCTCGGCGCCGCCCCTGACGACGAGGGCTTGCAGCTACGTTGGTGCGCGTTGGCGCGCGACAAGGTGGAGCACTACGCGCGCTGCATCGAGCTGCTCACAGCGCTCAGCGAGTCTCAGCCGAACGACGAAGCGGTCGAAGGGCTCCTGGTGGACACCCTGATCGCCGCCAAGCGCGACGCCGAGGCGCTCCCGCTGCTCGATGCGCTCCTGGAGCGGATCGACCGTGAGCGCGTCCGCGACGAGAGCGAAGACAACTGGGAGCTGCGCAATACCATCGACCAACTCCGCTTCAAGCGCTCGCAGGCGGCGCTCCGGGCAGCGGGCGTCGAGGCCGCCATCGCCGCGAGCCTGGACGACGTCGGCAAGCGCTACGAGGTGCTGGAGCGGTGGTACCGCGACAACACGCCGGTCTCCATGCGACGCTGGCGGGCGATCCTGAGCTTCAATCAAGACGAGCTGCTGCAAGCAGAGCTCGAGCGGCTCACGCCTGCGGAGCGGCGGCAAGCCAGCGGGATCTTCGACGCGCGCCTACGGGCGCTGCGTTACCGCGCTGGGGAGCGCGAGGCCGTGCGCGCGGAGCTCTTCGCGCGGTCCTTTGAGGCCGCCGTGAATCCGTTCGCGGCGCCTACCAAGACCACCGATAACCTCGCGTACTACGAGGATGAATTCGGGAACGTGTATCGTTCGAGCGGCGGGCGCTTGCTATCGGCGAGCGCGCATGAGCTCATTCGGTACGCCCACGAAGAGGGGCTCCTGGACGACCTCGACGGCGAGCTCGCGGCCCTCGCTGAGCAGCGCCGGGACGACCATGTGATCGAAGCCGCCCGGAAGGAGATCGCGCGCCGGAGGGCGTCGGAGGCCGGCGAAGACGTCGCGAGCGCAGACGCGGCAGAGCGACGCGCGAAGGCGATCGAGGAGGCGCAGAAGCGCGTCGACGAAGACGCGTTCGACCCGGCGCGCCGCGTCGAGCTGGCGCGCGCGCTGCTGAGCGACCGGCGCGCTGCCGAGGCGCTCGAGCACTTGATCGCGGCCGAGCCGATGATCCGCGGGCGCGCATATTCAGGGCTCCAAGAGCGGGTGGTGACCCGACGCGACTACGGCGCAGCGCCCCCAGGGGTGCGCTTCCAGTTCGCGGTCACGAGCAGCCGCTCCGGCGGAACGAGCTACTCTTCGTGGAGCAGCTCCGGCGGCTCGGAGCAAGAGCAGCACCTGCGCATGCTCGCGGCCGCTTACTTCGCGAGCGGCGATCGCGAGGCGGGCCTCGCCGCTGAAGAGCGGGTCGCACGGCTCGGCGAGACGAGCTCCGACGGCTGGGTCTACAACCCCTTCACACAGTCATGGTCGCAAGGGAGCCAGACGCTCCCGCTCTACATCGACCTCGGCCTCGATGAGGAGGTGGACCGCGTGGCCGCGGCGGAGCTCGAAAAGATCGCGCGCGAATGCGCCGGGGACTCGAACCGCGCGCGCCAACGGCGGAACCAATTGGCCGACCAGCTCCTGACTGGGTTCTCGAAGCGCGCCGGGCGCCCGGTCGACGAGGCGCGGCGCGCGCGCTGGGTCGAAGAGCGGCGGGCCGGCTGGGAGGCGCATGTCGCAGAGGCGCCGTCCGACCTCGGGCGCGAGCTCCGCTACTTGGACTGGCTCGCGGAGACGGCCAAGGACGAGGCCGGCTGGCGCGCGCGCGCGGCGGCGCTCGTGGCGCGGACGGAGTGGGCTGATCGTGAGCCCTCGCTCCAAGATGGCTGGCTCGAATTCAAGCTGGGTGACATTGAGGGTGCCAGGGAGACGTTCCAGGGCGTCATCGCGGCGCGCAAGACCCCGTGGTCGCGCGCGGTCCTCGACGATGCTCAGGTCGGCCTCGCTTGTTGTCAGGCGGCCCAGGGCGACCTCGAGGCCGCGCGGCCGATCTTGCGCTGGAGCCTCGCCGAGAGCGGCGGCCAGGGGTCGCGGGCGGTGCGCGCGGCGCTCGGCCTCCCTCCGCTGCCCTGATGTCCTCGGCCCCGATCCCCTCGGCCCCGACCTCCACGGCCCCGACGTCCGCGGCCCTGTGGCCGCGGAGGGGGGCACCGCACGTGAGCGGGAGGGCGCAACGCTGACACAACCCTTGCGCCGCTCCAGCCGATCGCAAAAAGCGACGACGTAGGATGGGGCGGGCGGCCTCGGCTGCCCCACCTCCACCTCCACGCGGCGCGGCGCGGGGCGAGGCGCGGTCCGCCGTGCCTCCCGCCGACGTTGGCCCGTGCTCCTCTCCAAGAGCGTCTCCCCATGCGTCGGTTCCCCCTCTGGCGCGGCCTCGCGCCGCTCGCGCTCGCGTCCCTCGCGGGCCCCTTAGTCCCCCTCCTCCGCGCCCAGGTGCCGGCGCGCGTCGGCGCCCCAGCGTTCGCCGAGGAGGCCCCCCAAGCGGAGCCGCAGAAGAAGGCAGATGAGGGCCCGAAGCCCCTGCCGGCCCGCGGCCCGAAGTCGGTCGAGGGGAGCCTCCCGAAAGAGTGGGTCGAGACGCTTAGCTGGCGCTCGATCGGCCCGGCGAACATGGGCGGCCGCATCACGGACATCGCCGCCAACCCCGACGACCCCGCGGAGTACTGGATCGGGACCGCGACCGGCGGCGTCGTCTACACGAACAACCGCGGCACGGACTACGAGCACCAGTTCGGCGACCAACGCGTCTCCTCGATCGGCGCGATCGCGGTGGCGCCGTCCGACCCGAAGCAGGTCTGGGTCGGCACGGGTGAGGCGAACCCGCGCAACTCCGTCTCCTGGGGCGACGGTGTCTACAAGTCCACGGACGGCGGCAAGACGTGGGGCCACGCGGGCCTCTCCGAGAGCTTCCAGATCAGCACGATCGTCGTACACCCGACGAACCCGGACGTCGCCTACGTGGGCGCGCTCGGCCGGCTCTGGGGCCCGAACGACCAGCGCGGCCTCTACAAGACGACCGACGGCGGTCACTCGTGGGAGCGCGTCTGGTACCTCAACGACGAGACCGGCGTCGTCGAGGTCAAGCTGGACCCGAACGACCCCGAGACGCTGCTCATCGCGGCGTACGACCGACGCCGCGACGAGTTCGACACGAACGACCCGTTCCGAAAGTGGAGCGAACACTCGGGCATCCACAAGTCGACCGACGGCGGCAAGACCTGGAAGCAGGTGACGGACGGGCTCCCGACGGTCAAGAAGGGCCGGATCGGCATAACGTGGTCGGGCCAGACGCCCGGCCTTGTGCTGGCGATCGTCGAGAGCGAGCGCATCACCCAGACGCGCATGGACGCCGCGTGGCTCGGCGTGCAGCTCCAGAACGCAGAGGTCGGCGTGAAGCTGGGCAGCCTCACCGAAGAGGGCCCGGCGCTCTCGTCGGGCTTGAAGGAGGGCGACCTCGTCCTGCGCATCGGCGACGACCCGATCGTCGCGCGCGCGGACTTCGACAGGCTGCTCTATGCGAAGCGCGCGGGCGACGAGGTGACGTTCGAGGTCGTTCGAGACGGCAAGCTCGAGCGCATCGTCGTCAAGTTCGGCGAGGCGCCGAAGCCCGACGCCGACCGCTTCGATGACGCCGGGCGCCCGCCGGATGGGCCGTTCTCGAGCAGCCTCGGCGGCCAGCGCGAGAACATCCAAGACAACCAAGGCCCCGAAGGCTTCGAGCACGGCGGCGTGTACAAGTCCACCGACCACGGAGACACGTGGACGCGCATCAACTCGGTCAACCCGCGGCCGATGTACTACTCGGAGATCCGCCTGGACCCGAGCGACGACAACTACGTGTACGTGCTCGGGACGTCGCTCTATCGCTCCAAGGACGGCGGCGCGACGTTCACGCCTGACGGCGGCAATGACGGCATCCACGTCGACCACCACGCGCTCTGGATCGACCCGACCGATGGCCGCCACATGGTCCTCGGCAACGACGGCGGGATCCACGTGACCTGGGACCGGATGGAGTCGTGGGAGCACCACAACGCGCTCGCGCTTGGTCAGTTCTATAACGTAGCGGTCGATCCGCGGCGCGACTACCGCGTCTACGGCGGCCTGCAGGACAACGGCTCGTGGGGCGGCCCGAGCCGCGCGCGCGACGGCGTGCCGATCAACGAGGACTGGTTCCGCGTCGGCGGCGGCGACGGGTTCGTGTGCCGCGTCGACCCGGAGGACCCCGACCTCATCTACTCCGAGAGCCAGAACGGCGGCATGGGGCGGCGGAACCTGCGCACGGGCGAGGGCGCCTCGCTGCGCCCGCGCGGCGGGCGCGACGCGCGCTACCGCTTCAACTGGAACACGCCCTTCCTCCTCTCCCACCACAACTCGCGCATCTTCTACGCGGGCGGGAACCACGTGTTCCGCTCGATCGATCGCGGCGAGGACCTGGCGACCTTCTCGCCAGAGATCACCGCGACGGACCGCGGCGCGGCGGTGGCGCTGCACGAGTCACCGCGCGACCCCGACCTCGTTTATGTCGGGACGGACGACGGCGCGCTCTGGGTCACCCGCGACGGCGGCAAGGAGTGGATCGACTTGATGGCGCTCGACGGCAAGCCGGCCTTCGAGCAGGGCGACGAGGCCAAGGAAGGCGAAGCCGCCGAAGCGCCCGGCGCGGCGAAGAAGGGCGCGAAGAAGGCGCTCACCGTCGCCCTCAGCGCTGACGAGATCTCAGGTACCTGGAAGGCCAAGGCCTCGGGCCAGGGCATCGAGAAGGACGACCAAGGGCGCTTTACGCTGCAGCTAGCGCTGGGCGACGGCGACACCGTGACCGGGCGCATCGAATCAGAGATCGGGACCGGGCCGATCGCGAACGGGCGCTACGACGCCGCCTCGAAGAAGCTGTCCTTCACGTTCAAGGGCGAGGCGCTCGCCATGGACGTGACGGCGACGCTCGGGGCCGAGGGCCTCGCAGGTGAGCTCGTCGCCCTCGGCGGCGCGTTCCGCTTCGCGTGGACCGCGGTGCGTGACGGGCAGGCGCCGGTCACGAGCAAGACGACCGGCGACGTTGTCGTCGCGGCGGCCGCGACGGAGGAGGCCACGGCGACGGAAGCGACGCCGCCCGCCGGCGCTGAACGCCGGCGCGGAGCCCGCGGCGGCCGGGCCGGACGCGGCGACGGCGAGGTCATTGAGGCGGGCGAGGGCACGTGGGCTCCGACGCCGCGCAAGCGTCGCAGCGGCACGACCATCGACCAGCTCCTCCCGGGCCGCCGCTATGTGAGCGACATCAAGGCGTCGCAGCACAACACGAAGCGCGTGTACGTCACGTTCGACGGGCACCGCTCGGACGACCTCGCGCCCTACGTCTTCATGTCCGAGGACGCGGGCGACACTTGGAAGAGCCTGCGCGGCAACCTCCCCGACGAGGTCGGCTCGGTGCGGGCGATCCTCGAGGACAAGGACGCCGAGAACGTGCTGTACCTCGGCACCGAGTTCGGCGCCTACGTCTCCGTCGACATGGGCGCGAGCTGGACGCGCATGAACTCGAACCTGCCGACCGTGCCCGTGCACGACTTCGCGCAGCACCCGCTCACCGGCGACCTGATCGCGGCGACACATGGTCGGAGCGTTTGGATCTTGGACGCGCCCTTCCTGGGCCAGGTCAACGCGGACGTCCTGGCCGCGGAGGCGCACCTGTTCCAGCCGGCGGACGTGGTCGTCTGGCGCCGAGGGCTCAGCCGGTGGACCGACAACACGCGCACGTTCCGGGGCGAGAACCCCGCCACGAGCGCGGTCCTGCACTATTCGCTCGGCAAGCGCGCGAGCTCGGTGCAGCTCGAGGTCCGCAACGCTGCGGGCGACCAGGTCCAGGTGTTCGAGGCGCCGCGCGACAAGGGCCTGCACCGGGTCGAATGGAGCCTGAGCTTCCGTCCCCCGGCCGACGCCGCGGGCCAGGAGCGCGGCGCGGCCCGAGGCCAAGGCGGCGCTCGACGCGGCTTTGGCGGGCGCCGGGCGGGCACCGGCGATTACGTCGCGACCCTGACCGTCGACGGGCGCGCGTTCACGAGGTCGTTCTCGATCCTCGCGGACCCGAACGAGCCTGACGGCCGCTACATCGCCCTCGAGGACGCCTTCGAGGAGCTGGAGGCCGAGCTCGAGGCAGAGCGGCGCGACTGACCCCGCGCCGACCGGGCTCGACCTGCGAGGCAGGCCGCGTCCAGGGCGTCCCCCCTCGCCGCTCGAATCGAGGGGGCCCAGCGCGCCCCAGCTTGCACGGCGGGCGACCCACCTGGGCCGCCCGTCGTACGTTCCGCCCCATGTATCTGGCGAGGTAGCCGCGACAGGTGTGGCCGTCCGGCGCAGCGAATTCTCGGCCAGTCTGTAGACTCGTGAGCGTCAGCGCCTATCCCTGGGCCTGCCCCTGACACCATGGAAACCACCCGAACCCATCCGACCGCCCCCGACGGGGACGCGGTGCAGGAAGGCCTCGGCCGACTCCGCGCGCGTTGGACGAAGGTCCACGGCGCGCGCCTCGCGCTGCAGGTGCTCTTCTACGCGCTCCTGACCGGCGCCGCGGTCGCGTTCGCGTTCCCCGCCCTGCCCGTCGCATCGATCGTCGGCGCGCTCTTGTGCGCCTCGCTGATCGTCGGCCTCGCGGGCGCGCTCCTGACGCGGCCGACGGAGACGTCGCTCGCGAAAGAGTTCGACGACCGCGCCGGGCTGCGCGACCGCGTGTCGTCCGCCCTCGACCTGAAGCACGCCACGGGCGGCATGGTCGAGGCGCTGCGCCAGGACGCGCGCGCCGCGGCCGCGCGCCTCGTGCCCGCGGAGGTCGTGCCGCTGCGCGTCCCCCGCGAGGGCTACTGGCTGCCGGTGCCCATCATGATCTTCGCCGGCGCGGTCATGCTCGGCGGCGCGTACAGCGCTGTCCCCGACCGCGACCCGAACCTCGACAAGACGCTCGAAGAGCGCATCGCCCAGCTCGACGCGTTGATCTCTGACGAGCGCGGCAAGCGCGAGTCCGAGCGTCGCCGTGAGCTGATCGAAGAGCTCGAGAAGCTGAAGGCCAAGCTGCGCCCCGAGGAGACGCAGAAGAAGGACGCCCTCGAAGAGGTCGCGAAGCTGCGCGAGCAAATGGAGCAGCAGCGTGACCAAGACGAGGAGAAAGAGCGCGAGATCAAGGAAAAGCTGGACGAGCTGACGCCCGGCCAGAAGGACCCGAAGCTCGAGCAAGCGATCAACCGCGGCGACTACGCCGAGGCCATGAAGCGCCTCAAGGAGCTCGAGGAAGAGCTCAAGAAGAAGCTCGACGAGAAGAACAAGGAGCTCAGCCCCGAAGAGCGGGCCGAGCTCGAGGAGCTGCTCAAGAAGCTCCAGGAGATCGAAGCCAAGCTGATGAAGCTGATGCAGATTCAGCTCGACATGGCGATGATGGGCGAGGTCCTGGACTTCCTGGCTGACTTCGACGGCGACCTCGCTGACCTCGAGGACTTCGACCCCAGCAAGGTGCTGAAGTTGAAGGACCTCCCGCCAGCCCCGCCGTGAAAAGGCGGAGAGCCGTGAAGCGGCTCCAAGGTGCTGGTTCAGCGCCCCTCACTCAAAGCAGGCAAAGGCACGGCTGAGAACTTCCTCGCGGAAGAAGGACGTCGCACCGACAACAAACGTGAAGAAGAGAAGGTCTCCGTCAAGCAGACCTCCGGCAAGAGCACGTTCACACAGACTCAGGTCGCCAACGACGGCAGCCAGTCCCACCAGGCCGCCCAAGAGGTCTTCCTCGCGGAGAAACGCGCGGCCGAGGACACGATCCAACGCCAAGACGTGCCCGCCGGTTACCGCAAGTATCTCGAGACCTACTTCAAGGGTATCGAGCCAGACGCGGGCGCGCCCGACGATGGCAAGTGAGCCGACGGGGTGAGCCCCATGGGCTCCGCTTCGCTCTAAACTCAGCGCGCGCCGCCAACCCTGGCGGCGCGCATGCATAGCGCGCCCACGCTCCAACGGCTCCACGCCGACGGTGTCCCCCTCACCTTCGCCTGGCCCCCCTGGGCCCTCACGCCCAGGCCCCGCAACGCCCCCCCTCACGCCCCCCCCTGCCATGACCTCCGACGCCGCCCACGCACGCGCCCGAGTCGAGGACTTCCAAGAGAAGTTCGCGCGCCTGAAGAACGAGATCGCCAAGCAGATCGTCGGCTACCAGGACGTCGTCGAGAAGGTCCTGATCGCGCTGTTCTCGAGCGGGCACGTCCTGCTCGAAGGCGTGCCCGGGCTCGGCAAGACGACCCTCGTGCGCGCGCTGTCCGAGGCGCTGCACGTGCACTTCAGCCGCATCCAGTTCAGCCCCGACATCATGCCGGCGGACATCCTGGGCACGAACGTCCTCGTCGTCGGCGACGACGGCTCGAAGGAGTTCCGCTTTCAGCGTGGCCCGATCTTCGCCAACGTGATCCTCGCCGACGAGATCAACCGCGCGACGCCGAAGACCCAGTCCGCGCTGCTCGAAGCGATGCAGGAGCACACGGTCACCGTCGGCGGCACGACCTACAAGATGACCCAGCCGTTCTTCGTGCTGGGCACCCAGAACCCGATCGAGATGGAGGGCACCTATCCCCTCCCCGAGGCCCAGGTCGACCGCTTCTTCTTCAAGCTGGACGTCGGCTATTTGGGCGAGGACGAGCTGCTGCAAGTCCTCGACCGCACGACCGGCGCGACCGCGCCCAAGGTCGAACCGGTGCTCAACGCCGAGGAGATCCTCGGCATGCGCCAGCTCGTGCGCGAAGTCGTCGCAGCCGAGCACGTGCGCCGCTACGTCGTGCGCGTCGGCCAATCGACCCACCCGGACTCCGACGTCGCGACGCCCATGGTGAAGCGCTTTGTGAAGTACGGCTGCAGCCCGCGCGGGATCCAGACGCTGATGCTCGGGGGTAAGGTCAAGGCGCTCGTCGAAGGGCGCTTCCACCTCGCGTGCGAAGACGTCCGCTACATCGCCCACGACGCGCTGCGCCACCGCACGCTCCTGAACTTCGAGGGCGAGGCCGCTGAGGTCCGCTCCGACGCCATCATCGACGAGATCCTCGCGTCCACGAAAGAGCTCGCGGCTACGGCCTGAGGGAGCGCCTTATGGCCCAGAGCACCCGTCGCGAGCGCCCCGCGCTCCTGTTCGACGGGGACTTCCTGCGCAGGCTCGAGGTCCTCAACGTCGTCGCGAAGAAGATCTTCTCGGGGCTCCTGCGCGCCGACCGCAAGAGCGTGAAGAAGGGCTCCAGCGCGGAGTTCGCGGACCACCGTCAGTACGTCGCGGGCGACGACCCGCGGCACATCGACTGGCACCTCTTCGGGCGCCTCGAGGAGGTCTTCCTGAAGCTCTATCGCGAGGAAGAGAACCTGCACCTGACCGTCCTGCTCGACGTGTCGGAGTCGATGGACGCGGGCCGCACGCACAAGCTCAACTACGCGACCTACGTCGGCGCCGCGCTCGCGTACATTGGGATGGCCAACATGGACGCCGTGAACGTATTGCCGTTCACGAAGCGGCTGAACGACGGGCTCTGGGGCGTGAAGGGGCGCGGCAAGGTCTTCCGGCTGTTCGAGTTCCTGCAGGGCGTGCAGCCCAGCGGCGAGACCGAGATGGCGCCCGCCTTCCGCGAGTTCATCGGCCGTGAGCGCCGGCGCGGCGTCGTCGTTGTCCTGTCCGACTTCTACGACGTCGATGGGTTCCAGCAGGCGCTGAAGTACCTGCGGTTCTTGAAGCACCAGGTCTACGTCGTGCACATCGTCGATCGCGAGGAGGCGAGCCCCGACCTGCGCGGCGACCTGCGCCTCGTGGACTCGGAGACCGGGACCGCGCGCGAGATCAACGTCACCGACGGGCTGCTCGCGCGCTACAAGGAGGCCTTCGAGGCTCACGCCGGCGAGGTCGAGTCGTTCTGCATCCGCAACGAGTTCGGCTACGTGCGCGCGCTCACCGACGTCCCGTTCGACGACCTCGTGCTGGGCATCCTGCGCCGCGGAGGGCTGGTCGGTTGAACTTCGCCGCCCCCCTGCTGCTCGGCCTCGGCGCGCTCGCTGCGCCGATCGTCGTCCTCTACATCCTGAAGGTGCGCCGCCGCGACGTGCGCGTGCCGTACCTGCGCCTCTGGGAGCAGCTCGTCGTCGACACGAAGGCGCGCTCGCTCTTCAAGCGGCTCAAGCGCCTCTATTCGCTGCTGCTGCAGCTCTTGATCCTCGCTTCGCTGGTCCTCGCGATCGCGCAGCCCGACTTCGACCTGAAGTCGAACGAGAAGGAGAGCATCGTCCTGTTGCTCGACTGCTCGGCGTCGATGCTGACGGTCGAAGACGGGGCGGAGGGCGCGCCCGACCGCGCCCGCTTCGAGCTGATGCTCGAGCGCGCGCGCGAGTTCGTCGAGGGCCGCAGCCGCGAGGACGAAATGCTGATCGCCGCGGTCTCGGACCGCGTAGACGTGCTCGTGCCATTCAACCGCAGCAAGCTGCGCCTCCGTGAGGCCCTGGCGCGTGTGGTCCCGACGAAGCGCGCGCTCGACGTCGCCGCCGGCCTGGCGTTCGCGCGCGAGGTCACGGCGGACCGCGCGGCCCCCGTCGTCCTCTTCCTGAGCGACGGCAACGCCGGCACCGTGCCGAAGGCGCTCGAGGGTCAGACCAACGCGAGCTTCGTGCCGATCGGCGCGACGCGCGAGAACGCCGCGATCCTCCGCTTCACCGCCCGCAAGAACGAGAGCCTCGGCACGGACTACCTGCTGGCGGTCCTGAAGAACTTCGGCGCCGAGGCGCTCGAGACGCGGCTCGAGCTGAGCCGCGACGGCAACGTCATCGCGGTCGAGCCGATCCAGTTGCCGCCCGGCGAAGAGGTCTCGTGGTCGAAGAAGCTCACGCTCGACGAGGGCGGGACGCTGCGCCTCGCGCTCGACCACAAGGATGCGTTCTCCGTCGATGACGAGGCGTTCGCGGTCGTGCGGCCGGTGCGCTTGCGAAAGATCGGCCTGGTCGTCGCCGAGGAGGACCAGGCGGCGCCGTTCCTCGTCGCGTTCCAGGCGATGATCGAGCTCGTGTCGGAGGCGAGCTTCTTCACGACTGTCGCGCAATACGCGACGATGACGGAGCTGCGGCGTGAGGCCGACATCACGATCTGTGTCGGCGTGGTCCCCGAGGGGCTCCCGGCGCGCGGCAACCTGATCCTGATGGACACGCCGATCCCGGACTTCCTCCCAGCCACGGAGAGCGGCCGGGACCCGAAGCCGACGGTGTGGGATTGGGACCGCGAGCACCTGCTCAACCGCTACCTGAACTACCGCGACCTGCCGATCCCGCCGGCGCGCATCGTCCAGCTCGAGGGCGGCGAGGCGCTGGTGACGGGCTACGACGGCCCGCTCATCTCGGCCTTCGATCTGACGGAGCGCCGTGTCGTGCACATCGGCTTCGACATGACGGCCGAGCTCTTCCCGTTCCGGCTGGCGTTCCCGATGTTGTTGCGCAACGCGATCGCGTGGTTCGAGGCTGAGGAGGACGTGCTGTTCGAGCCGACCTACGCGCCGGGCGCGACGATCTCGCCGTTGCGACGGATCACGGACGCGGCGCCGACCGTGACCTTCTTGCGCGACGACGCCCCGGTCGAGGTCGCGCTCGCCCCGCAAGAGGGCCGCTTCTACTTCGCGGACACCGAACAGCCCGGCGCCTATGTGTTCCGGATTGACGAGCGCAACTACCCGGCGGCGGTCAATCTCTTCGACCCGCTGGAGTCCGACCTCGCCCCCAGCGAGGCGACGGGCGACGCGCTCGCGGGCACGGCCCATCGCTCGCTGTTCAACCGCGATCTCTGGGCGCTGCTCGCCGCGCTCGGCCTGGCGCTGTGGGCCCTTGAGTGGGTGACGTTCCACCGCCGCATCACGGAGTGACCTGCCGCTTCGGCCGTAGGGCGGAGGCCTCTCCGCCCCCGGATCGCGGGCCCCAATGTGCCAGCGTGAGTGAGACGGTCTCGCCTGCAGCGGAGTTCATCGGCGAGCGCTTCCGCGGCGCGAGAGACGCCGGGGCGGCGCGCACCCCATCTCACACGTTCAGGTGCTGGTCTTACATACCCCGCAACCGCACGTGCTCACTGGGCTCGACCTGATGCAGACGGAGCTCATCGCACGCTCGGCGACGATCGCGCTCGTCGACGTCACCGTCGGTGACGACCTCGTCGTGCCGTCCGACACAGACGTACGCGCCGCCGAGCTGCGCTGGGGCGCCACGGGCGGCCGCTTGTGAGTCGAAGCGTTGCTCGTGCTGCGCGAGCTCCTGAACCGCGGCCGCCGCATGGTCAGCCTCGACCAGTACGAGGTCAGCGC
>JAWKUK010000030.1:0-68607 GCA_041398605.1 Planctomycetota bacterium | reverse complement strand
TCTCTGTGCCATGTCGAACATCCTGGCGCAATTCGCGCCGGTTGGGGTGTCCGATCTGCCCGGGCAAGGTCACCTCGACCGCGTCTGTGAAGTTGGACGTCGTCGCTGGATTCGCGTCGCGGGACCATCCTTGGAATGTCGAGCGCTCACCCACGGCGACCGCGACGGATGGCGCGACCGGCACCAACAACGTATCGACGTTCAATGCGAACGTGCCCGCTGGGCCCCCGACATGGTTGCCGATGGGATCGGAGGCGGCGAGCTTGCCCTCTGCGGCAGGGGCGCGACCGACGCGCGGTGCTGCGGTGTCGTGCATCCGGCGAGCAGGACGGCACTTGCGACCGCGAAGGCGCGAGCCAAGCGTCGCGCGGAGATCACGCGTCAAGGGTCTCGAGCGCGCCTCGCTCAGCGCGGTCGGCGCGTGAACACGTGGTGCACGACCCCCGAGGGCGAGCCCGTCGCCTCGTGGGCGAAGCGCGTCTCGAGACCCTCCTGGCCATCCCAGAGCCGCACGCCGCCACCGAGGATGATCGGCGAGACGATCATGTGCAGGTGGTCGACGACGCCACGGTGCAGGAAGACACGCGTCGATGCGGCGAGTGTCAGCATGAAAGGACCTCGATCAAGCGGCGGAGCGTGACCTCGTCGAGGTCGCGCTCGATGGGGACGCGGTGTGTCCCGCAGACAATGGGTTCTCTGTCGCCCCTGGCTTCAGGATCAGTTGGCGCGGTGACCTCGATGAAGCGGCGCGCGTCCGCATGGCTCGCCGGTTCGGTTCCCTGGTCGTTCGAGCAAGTCAGGCACGATCCTCCTCACGGACGGCGATCACGCGACGTCACCGCAGAAGGACCCGGATTCCAGGGGTGTCGCGCCCTCGTGGGGACGCAGGACGCGGTAAGGGTCCGTGTGCCTTAGTCCACCCGTGCCGCAAGGACCGGCCACGTTGCAGCCAATCGGCGAGCCTGCGGCCCCGGCGGCACCTCTCCGGCGACCACGAACAGTACGCGAGACCCCGGGGCGAACCACGACGCGCCCTCGCGCTCGACCAACAGGCGCGCTTCGCCTTCGCTGCGACCTGTTTGGGTGATCAGGCGCACCAGCGCCGCTCGGGCGTCCACGTTCGGCCAAGCGATCGCGTCGCCTCGGAGCGGCTTCGGGACCTGCATGCGCGCCTTCTGGTCGTACAGGGCGTACACACCGTAGGTCTCCGCGGTGTCGTCGCGCTCGAAGGTCAGGAAGCGCACCTCGCGCTCCGGACGCAGGTTCTCGCAGAGGAGTTCGTTCTCATGCGTCTTCACCCGCAGGTCCGCCGCAGCGAGCACCAACGGCTGCACGAGCGCCGGCGCGTCCAGGTCCAACCGGTACAGGATTTGGTTGTACTCATACCGCGGCGTCGGTGTCACCTCGCCGGCGAAGAGGTGGGTGTATGTGCCCTCGAAGTGGATGATCCGGCCACGCTCGCGGTCCAGGAAGTCGTGATGGCACGGGTTGTAGAACGACATCTGGTCGTGCGTGACGACCTTCACGGCACACGGGAACGGGCCGGTGGGGGAGGTCGATTCGGCATACCACAGCTCGCCCAGGTACGAGCTCGTCCCGCCCACTTGGCACGCCAGTAACACGTACACACCGCGGTGCCGATTCCAGCGCACGGTGCCACGGTGCAACACCACACGCTCTGTTGCATCGAGCGCGTTCGCTGGCAGGAAACGCGCATGCGCGGCATCGAGCTCGCCGTGCCGCACCCATTCAGCCTCCTGCTCGGACGTCGTGGGAGGCAGCTCGGACTGCCACCGCCAGAGCGGGGCGCCTTGCGCGTTGAGGCGCGGGCGTATGTCCGAGCCGCTCGACTCGGCGCACGTCAGCGCTTCGTAGCGTGTCGGATCCAGCACGGCTTCGTACTGGGCCTCGACGCGCACGTTCGGCGTCGGACTCCCATAGTAGAGCCACGTTCGGCCTTCCTCCTCGACCCGGAGAGGATGACCCGACGGGTGTCGCCAGGGCTCCGACGCAGGCAACTGCCGCGCGACGGTGAACGACTCGGTGGCCTCGTCCAGCACGGCGATGCCCTGCTCCAGCTCCTCTTGCAGCGACGCCCGCCGCGAGTAGTGAGCGACGAGCCGCGGTGTGCCTTCGGCATCGGGCACGCTCGCCAGGGCGTGCATCCAGATCACTCCTTCGGGCCGCTCGTAGAGCGGCATCATCGCCCGTGCGAACCCCGTGGCCGGATCGGTGAAGACGTCGTAGGGGAGGCCCTGGTCGAGCGGGCCCTCGAACGGGAGCGGCAGCGTCGCTCCGGCCGTACGGAAGAGGCCCAGCGGATACTCGAGGCGCGCCGTGTCACCCCAGAGGAACCACAGCTTGCCCCGGTGGGCCGCTGCCTGCACTGTGTCCTGGCCGGCGATACGTGCCGCGGATCGTGCTGCGAACGGTGGCGCCGCGTAGCCCAGCAATGCGGAGTCACGCCATCGCCCCTCGCCAGTCAACCGGCAGATGCGCTCCGCGATATTGATTCGGCGGACATCGACCTGCACCGGTGAACCGACCGTCGGTGTGACTCGCACACCGCGGAAGCCGAACCCGTCCGCCGGCACCTCGTAGCCGTGCGAGCGCAAGGTGAAGTAGACGTCGCGCCCCAAGAGCTCCGGGTCCGCGATCGCGATGCGGCCCGCGTTGTCGGTGACGAAGCGAACATGGTGCACGGTTGCCAACTCGACGAGCGGCACACCGCGGCCCGTTCTTGCGTCGACGACACGCACCTCCGCGAAGGCCGGCGGATCCTGGGCACGCAGGGAGCATGCCAGAGACACGGCGAGCGTCCAAGGGATCATCGTCCGCATGCGCCCCAGGTTATCCGCCGCTGCCGCCCGGTTCGCGATGCACGTCGGCTGCAGCGTCCTTTCATTGCAGCGTCCTTTCATTGCCGGGGCGCCCTATCGCGGGCTTCGAACGCCGCGCCGCACGGGCCGCCTACGCGACGGGCATGGACGGGCGAACGAGCGCGGACTCGGACCGGCCCTGGCGCGCGCTCGCTCGGCGGATAGGTGATCGACGCAGTCGATTCCGGACAGGTACGTCCGTCCGTGGGGCCTGAAGGGACCTAGCGCGAGGCATGTTGCCCTCGGTGTTGGCCGCGCGTGGGTCGCGATGACCCAGGTCGCACGCTGACGCGGTCGACCTGGGCGATGCGGGAGCGCTCGAGGAGCGTCCCCGTGCGGTCGCGCGGGCCGCAGCGCGGACGCTCCAGGGCATCCTTCGCGAACACCCCCATCTTCAGGTCGGCCCAACCGAACTTCGATCTCTCACTTGGTTGATTCGGCGTAGCACCGGCCGCCTCGCAGCGACTTGGCCGTCAGGACGGCGGGTGAGGCAGGACGACTCCGGGCACGTCGGTCCAGGTCGCCGGGTCGCCAGGTCGCCGGGTCGCCAGGTCGCCAGGTCGCCAGGTCGCCGGGTCGTCGGGTCGCCGATGCGGCGCGACGGCTCGCCGACGACGCCGCAGAATCGCGGGAAATTTGGCGATCGGTTCGGCGATGCCCGCCCAGTCGGAATGGCGCGCGACGACCCTCGACGGCAAGTTCCTGCTGACGACCGCGCTCGGTGACCTCGAGATGTACGACCCTGTCTCCGGACTCACCAGCAACCTCGGCCCGCACGGCTTCGGTGCGCTCGCCTACGGGCTCGAGATCGACGTCGACGGCACCGTCTGCTTGGGCGGCTTTCAACCTGGCACTATCGGGACCGAGGTTGATGACGCTGGCGATCCGCACGAAGGGCCCCTCGAGGCGCGCACGGCCAGCGTCCCAAGGCGAAAGGCGGAAGGACAAAGCGCACCGGTGCTTCGTTGGTCGCGAGGGGCTTGGCCTCTGGGCTGGTGCGGCGCTCGCCGTTCCTCTCGGTGACGAGCGGAACGGGACCCGGTAGATCGTTTCCGTGCACTTCGCCGCGTGTGAAGGCGACCTTTGCCATCGCCACAGGGGCTCCGAGCGAGTCGACGACACACGCCGTCGGGTCGAAGCCCGGACGCAGCTCGATGTGGTCTCGCAGCGGCGACGCAGGTGCCGAGCGGTCATGGCACGTCAATGAGTGTTCCCGGGCATGAGGACGGTCAACGTCGGCCCCGCGCAGCGGGATCCGAACGCCCCGGTGGGGCGTACGGACGGGGACCCCGCGGCGAAGGTGAAAGAGCGGCTTGCTGTCCTCGCGCAACATGCGGCGGCCCTGGGCCAAGGGAGGGCGTGCCATGTAGCGAATCAACTGCTCCAGCGCTTCGCGCTTCGCCGCCACGCCCTCCGGTCCAACGAGCGTCGGCACTCTCCGAAGCCTGCTGTCGCCGGTGGGGGGCTGCGACAGTCGCCGCCGTCCTGGTGGGGTTCGAAGGACGGTTTTGATTTGGGTGCAGATTGAGGCGCAGGAGGAAGCGCCGATCGGCGCGCGCTCTACTCGAAGTGGACCTGGAGGCCGCTCGACAAGTTCGACGTCGGACCTGGGTTCGCGTCGCGATACCAGAACTGGAAGCTCCAGTGCTCCCCTTGCATGGCCGGCACGGCGCCACTGGGTTGGGGCATGCTCGTCAGGTCGAGGGGGAGCGTCGCCGTCCCGGCCGTATTCGTGGTCAAGACCTCACCGGACCGATTGATGCGGCCGACCGGAGCGGCGAGGCACACGAGGCCTTGGCCCGCCGCTGCGACCGGCGCGACGTTCCGCAGGCGACTGCACAGCAGGTAACCGAACGAGTTTGGCGGAGCGTCCACCACGGTCAACCTAAAGTCGTTCTGCGCCACCGACAGCGAGCCCGACGTCTGGAGCGATGCGCGGCGCCCAGCCGAGTTGAGCGCCGGGAGAGTACAGAACTGCAGCTCCGGGACGCCGAGGTTGTGGCGCACGGAGTGCCAATCGGCGATAGCGGCCGAACCCCCGCTCAGGTCGCCGAAGTACACGCCACCGAAGAAGCCTGGCGCGAAGGAGCAGACGGCGCCCGTAACAGGCGGCACCGCCAGGACGACCTGCCCGTCGAGGCTCACGCGCACTTCGGCCGCGACCGTGTCCAGCTCGACTCGCCAGGTCCGCGGCGAGGACGTCGTGTCGGCAGGGACCGACCCGAGGACGCCGGCGCCGAATGTGAAGAGGGACACTGCGCCTTCCCGAATGGTCAGCGAGTAAGGGCAAGCCGGCCCGGGATACAGCGAGAGCGTGACTCCCCAGGCCGGAGACGGGCCCGTCACGGACGGGTGCAGCCGGACGCGAGCCTCGGCCCACATCACGCTCGGGTAGGCGACGGAGGTCGCGGGCGAGCGGACGTACTGGTAGGACTGGATCTGCCCGAGACAGGCGGACGTGTCGATGGTCAGCGCGTCGTTCGCCAGGAGCGTCGTCGGCGACCCGCAGGGCGCAGACTGGTAGAGACCGTACGCAGGCGACACTTCACCGGGGAGCGCTCTCGACGCGGCGTTCCATTCGGCGACCTGCTGTGCAGCGAGGGGCACGCAGGAGAGCGCAGCGAACGCGAGGGTGCGGATGAGCTTCATGTGAGGAGGTAGCCGGTCGAGGAGCGGGGGTCACACCCGCCTGAACATCATCGCGTGGCGGCGGGCATCGTGGGGAGGAGATCGATGACGTGTCCCCGAATGAGCGCTCGCTCGATCACGCCGCCGACGCAACAGGGGGCGAGCTCAGTGGCTCCGAACGAACGCCGCCGACTGTCACCGAGCGCAGGGCTCGCTGACGGTCGGCGGCGCGTCCACGACCTCAGCGGAAGGTCACCGAGATCGCGTCAGACAGATTCGAGGTCACGACGCCGGGACCAAGCTGGTCGCGGTACCAGACCTGGAAGTGCCAGGTCTCACCCACGGCGGCGCTCACCGCACCCGTCGGCTGCGGAAGGGAACTCGGGTAGAGGCGCACGCTGACAATGCCTTCGTTTGGCGCACCTTGCACGAAGGCGATGCCGCGACCGATGGAGCCACCGAGGCAGAGCGTTCCCGCCCCACCCCCGAGCCCTGGCATGAAGCCCGTCGACGTCGAGGCGAGCGGCATCGCGAACGAGAGCGGCGGCAGGTCAGAGATCGCCAGCGAGAGGTCGTTCAAGACAGCGAGGTCGCTGCCCACGAGACGCAAGCCGACCGGAGCGCCGAGCGAGCTGGGCATGCCCTCACAGACCACGGACTTCGGCAGAGCGAGGCCCGCCTCGACGACCACTCGGTGGGTCGACTGGTCCGGTGCGATCAGCGTCGCCGCGACGACGACGCGACCGTCCGCGGCGAAGGCGCCGGGGCTCCCGTCGAACGGAGCGCCTGTGGAGATCCTCCAGCCAGCATCCGCGTCACCGTCACCGTCGACGTCGACGATCCATGCGCCGGGTCGGCCGAGCGGTTCGCCCTCCAGCTCCATGGCAATCCCGCCCGCGGCGGCCGTCCCGGTGAGGACGGAGCCGTCGGCGAAGGCGTCGAGCAGGCCGCCCTCCGTGAGCGCGAACGCGCCGATCAGACGCCCATTGCGCACGACGATGCGCTGGTAGCCGGAGGTCGTGTCCAGCGCGCCGTCGACCACCACCTCGCACCGCGGCTGGGTTCCTGGCGCAGGCTGTTCGGTCACCGTCGCGATCCAGGACTGGCCATCGGGGCTCGTATCGAACGACCGGATAGTGTCGACCGGGAGCTGGAGCCCAGGCGCCGCAGCTCCGTATCCGATGACGACGTTGGCGCCCGGGTACTCGACGACGACGTCGCGCAGCGTGCCGGCTTCAAGGTAGCGGCCGATGAGGTTACGTCTCGCCGTCCCCTGCGAGATGGATCCCGTCAATGAAGGCCCAAGTCTGGCCGACTTGGCCGAAGGCGTCACCCGGCGCGGCGACGAGGTCATCGTCGGCCCACGCGCTGTTACTGAAGCCTCCGTTGGAGGTCGCGAGGTATCCGACTTCCGCACCGCGCACGGACGGAAGAGCCGGACCTGCTGGAACCCGCCGAGGCTCAGTGGGGGCCGCAGGAGGCCGGGCTCGGTCATGCCGGTCCCGGACAGGAAACCGAACAGGTCCTGGCGAGGCCCGTGTCCCGCGGCGATCGCCTGGCTCGCCCAGGATCCCGCAGCGTCCGCATCGAGTTTGTGCACTTCGGCGAGCTCGATCGACCCAGGTCCGCCGAAGAGGACCTTCAACGTCGCACACCGCCGAGAGGCCCCAGTCACACGAGCGCTTCGTGACGCACCAGTCGTGCGGATCCGAACACGGTCGACGAAGTGTCCCTCTCCCTTGTCGAGGCGCCTCGACTGACACGCAGACATCGCCCCTGGAGAGTCGCGAGCCTTACGCTCCGCGACGACCGAGCCTGTCCAAATGCTGAAGGCGCGCTCGCAGGATCCGAACGCAGAGTCGCGGTCCAATTCGCCTTCGAACGGCACTAGCGCTGTGCTGGTACCTGCGATTCCGTGCCTGACCATGCAGGTGGCTCTGCCCATCGCAGTGGGATCTTCTGGTCGCTTCCGCCAACGCTGCGATGTTCGTGCAGCGTCTGCGTGCTGCGATTCGATCACTGCGCCAGCAGAATCACATCGAGGTCTGTGACCTCACCTTCGAGGACGACGACTTCGACGCCTCTCTGTGCGTAGCCTTCGCAGGTGAACCGCAGCGTCGTCGGGCCCGGGGGGAGTGGCGGGGCGATGATCGAGTGGGCGGTGGCGTGGGTGAGAGGACCATGGCCAGCCCCGACCCACTCGAATCGCAGAGAGCGAGATCCGCCGTCCGCCCCTAGCGCTGCCACACGCGCCTCCAAGCGTCGCCCCGGAGGCGAGCGCGCGGTGATGCAGAGAGTCCCGCAAGCGCGTACCGGAACGGGCAAGGTCAACGAGTCATGCTCCTCCGCAGTGAAGGTGGCGCGCGCATCCAGGCCCTCCTGGCGACTCCCCGCCACGACGCCGTAGGGCGTGGCGATCACCTCGTACGCGCCAGCAGGCAAACGCCCGAATCCAAGGCGGCCGTCTGCGAGCCGGACCCTCCGCATGGGCATCTGCATGGCGTCCCCGCCGACGAGTCTGACGAGCCACAACGCATTCCCCTGAAGCGCCCTGTCATCGACGTTCGACGAGGGCGAGAGGAGCAACGTGAGGCTGGCCGAACCAGGCGCGGGCGCCGGCGCGGCGAGCTGCTCGACGGCCGCGCTGAGCGTGCCGAGCCGCAGGTGTGGCTGAGCGATGCCGCGCCCGATGTCTTGCCGGGAGATCCGCGTTTCCATGCCGCGTAGGTGAGCGCAGCTACGCGCGGTGCGGGGTCCATGGCCTCCGCCCGGGCGTCGCGCGCCGGGTTGCATCCCCGGGTCGTGTCGTTGGGCCGGCGCGCCCTCGCCCAGCTTCAGCCGAGCTGGCCCACGAGCACGACGTAGCCATCTGGGTCGTGCAGCCGCAGCTCGCCTTGGGGCATGTAGAAGCGCGGCTCGACGTCGAACACTACGGGTCGTGATGACGGCCAGTCCGCCGCTCGCGCGCCTTCGCCTGGCGTCGCGCCCCCGTCGATGACGCCGCGCGCGAGCAGGTGCGCGCGCAGCGCGCGCACGTCCGGCGAGTACATGTAGAGCAGCACTGCCTGCTGCTCGGCGGCCACGGGCCCCGAGGCGCGGCTGAGGAAGAGCCGCGCGCCGCCCGACGCGAGCGCGCACCAGTTGGCCGTCCCGTCAGCCGCCGAGAAGCGGCTCTCGCACGCGAAGCCGAGCAGCGCATAAAAGCGGCTCGCCGCATCGACGTCGACGACATGCACCATCGGCACGTTGCCGGTGACGCGCGCGACGGTGGGACAGTCGGGCTGGGGGAGGGGTGACTCGCTCATGACGCGCGGAATTCTAGATGGAACGATCCGCGTCCGCCGCCAGTTGACCCCGCGCTGACCTTGTCCAGTCCAGTGGACACCGTGTATGTGCGGGAATCACAGGTGAGGTGGTCAACCATGGTAGGGATTGAGTCGTGGAGCGCTTCGGCTGGGGCCGAAGCCGTAAGACACCCACGGCATCCCGCTGGCTCCAGGTGCACTCATGCCCGGACCCTGAAACCTCGCGCAGGGGCCCCATTCGCTGATTCCAGCTTGATCGCGCGGAGAGACTCGTCCCGAAAGCGTGAGGAGGACCTACAATATGCGCGGCAAATGAATCCGACTATGCAACGCTCGCCTCATACGTCTCATGACCGTGGTTGCGCGGTCCGATACAGAGTCACCTCTGCCTGCGCTGCGAGGCTTCGCAGCTTGGGGCGGGGGGCTTGGTTGATCCTCCAATGCACAGCCTGGGCACTCAGCTTCTCTGGCATTTTCACCACGTCGGTCCAAGACGTTGCACCGAACATTGAGGCTGTAGCGAATGGCTGGCAAGAGTTAGCCGTGCGTCCGATGGATTCCCCCTGGGAGATTCAGCCGATTGGGGCGCCCCTGGCGCTTTCGGTCCCTGGCGCCCGGACTGTGCTCTTGGTGCATGATGCCGAGCGCGGTTGGGCCGTGGCGGCGTTGTCCCGAACGCGCGGTGTGGAGGCCGGTGGAACACTCGACTCTTTTGGGAAGGATCTGTGGCGTAACGTCCAGATCGATTGTCCGGGGTCGGTCGGTGTTGGCGCTTTGATCGGGGAGTCCGCCCTATGCGTTGTACGCTTGTTGGACTCGACGGCTGGCTCTGGAATTGCGGCACTTGAAGGCTTGCGGGTTGATTTTGAACGGATTTCTTATTGTGTAGCATCTGGCGATAGATTGATGCGGCCATTGGTCGCTGGCGCCGACATATACTTGGCGGTCGTGCGACGCCAGCAAGGAGACGTTGGGGCACAGCTAATTGTTTCCCACCTTCAACCGGGCGTCGAGGCGGCGATCGTGGCCCGTTGGGACCTGCGCGCAGATCTCAAGCTCGATGTTGGATCCGAGGGGGCCGAGAAGGTGTATTTTGCGTGGTGCGCATCAGTGCATCAAGTCGATGCGCCTCTCTTTGCTATCGGATATGAATCAAAGCTGGCATTGGGCGCTATAGATGCGAAGTTGCCGTTGCGGGGCTGGTCTCTGCCATTAGCGCCCGTCTCCCCTTTTGTTGGCGTGGCGTTGGCGGGCGATGGGGCGCGACTAGGCGATACAGAGGATGAGCGAGCAGACCAAGACATAACCCTCTTTGGTGTAGGACGACGGCCGCGTGGCGACGTGGTCGTGTTCGGGGCGAAACTGGGTGCGGGTGACGACTGCGCGCTAATGGGTACCGCACCACTCGCTGCCATCCCCTGTTCGATTGCAACACTTGACCGGCGCCCCAACCCGGATGGAGTCGCTTCGGATGTGGTGGCGTTGAACCGGTCGTTCGGGGGACCAGTGATATTCTATGAGATAAATCATCGTGGGGTCCATCCAGTCGCGCGCTACGGTTTACCTGCAGCTTTGGGGCGTCCGGGAGTGGTCTATTGGGTCCACGGCGGTGTCGCGACGAAAGGACGCGGGTGGGATCTCTTGTCGTGCTCCTACGCCGGATCGGGTAGCGCGTTGAGGCCCAAAGCGGAGTTTGGGTTTGTGGGGCCCGAAGAGCTTGTGGCGAGCAGCGCCTATTATTGGAAAGAAGGTCAGCACACCTATGAAGTGAGCGGCATATATCATGAGGGAGTTCTTCACTAGAGCCGGAACCGGCCACGGGCTTGCCACCATGCACCGTGCGGGTATGTGTGACCCTGACCAGTCCACCGGAGCGGACAGTGCCACATGGATCCTGCGGCACTTGCAACCGCACAGCGAGCATCGCGGCGCTTGCCATTGCGGTCGCACATCGGCGACGATGCCGTCGGGGTCACGATCCAGTGGTCCAGGGCAGAGGCCCGACCTTCTGTGGAAGAAGTCGATGGTCGTTGCGTAGTCTTTCGAGATGAGACTCCGCAGCGTCCTTCTCTGTACGGGCTCCCTCCTGCTCGGCGCGGTCGTCGGCGGCCTGTTCGTGAACACGGCGGGTTACGACGAGCTGCAGGGAGTCGTCCACACCGAGGTGCGCGAGATGCGGCGCCGGGCCCTCGCCGGCGACGCCGCAGCGGCGCGCGCGTTCGAGGGCCTGCGGGACTACATCCACGGCGAGCCGGGGCCCGAGACCGTCAACTTCCGGAAAGGGCTGCACATCTACGACGAGGGGTTCTGGGCACGCTGACCTCGGCGTGAACTCCCGCGGAGAATGGCCTGGAGCCGCCGCGCTGCTCTTGGGCTGCATGTCCACGTCCGAGCGACTGCCGTGTGCCGAGCGCGGTGCCCGTCCCAAGCGCCGCGAGGACCGGCGCTGCGCGATCCGTGGCCACGAGCTACTGCGGGCCGCAACCGCAGCGCCGCGGCGCAGCGGCGAATCGCTTCGAGGACCACGCTGCCAGAGACCAGCGTGCCCTTGCCCGTCGCCGTTGTGACGCGGCGACCGGGACGGGGGTCCCGACCCCTCCTCGATGCACACTGATCGAGGGTCCGGAAGGCGCAGGCCAGCCCCATTCCCTGCACGAGCGTGCGATACGGGCGCCCGACGCGCCGCGCTCACCTGCGAGGTCCTCGCGCGCCGACAGGGGCGCGGTCGAGCACGGTGCGCTCGCCTCACGCGCGCTTGTCGAGCGGCTGGCGATCGCGCTGCGCGCCTCGCCTCCGGGGGCGGCCTGCGTCCTTGCGCAGGTGCACCTCGGCGCCCGGGCCCTGGGCGTGGCGCCCGTGCAACCATGCACCGTGCGAGAGTCCCCGCGCGGGCTGTCACCGCTCCCGCGCCCCCGATCGACCACTGGCGCCGGCCCGACGCCCGTGTCCGCGACCTGCGGGTCGTCCCTCCGCCGCGGTGCGCTCACCAGGTCGCGCAGCGCGTGCGCTGGCAGCGCCCCGTTGTCCCCGGAATCGATGCAGGGCGATCCGGGGCCGGGCGTCAGGTCCTCGTCGCCGCTGCCGGGCACGCCGTCCGGCCCGCGCGAGGACGCGAGCTGCGGCGCGAGCGCGAGGTTGGCGGCGCCCGGATAGCCGCCCTGGACGATGCAATGGGCCACGGGCACGCCGAGGCCGCCGCCGACGAAGAGCGGGCTCGCGCCGCTGTCCCAGAGGATCGAGTTGTCGATCCGGCCGGCGGCACCCCAGCAATACACCGCCTGCGGCGTCGCGTCCATCACGGTCAGGTTCGCCAGCACGAGCTCCAACGTGCCGAAAGCCCAAACGCCGCCGCCCTCGATCCCGGCCGAGTCGCCGAGGCTCGCGCAGGACGTCATGGCGAGCGTCCCGAGCCCCGCGTGCACCGCGCCGCCGCTGTCCTGCGCGACGTTGGAGCGGAAGAGCGTGCGGCGCACATCGACCGTCGTCTGCCACGCATGGAGGCCGCCGCCCGACTGGCTCGCCGTGTTGTCCGCGAACGTGCAGCCTTCGACGCGCACCGGCAGCGCCGAGAGGAGCCACAGCGCGCCGCCGTCGCCTCCCGTCGCGTGGTTGTGCTCGAGCGTGCAGCCCGCGACGCGCGCCTGGGACTCCCAGAGCAGCGCCGCGCCGCCGGCCGGCGCAGTGTTGTCGCGCACATCGCAGTCGACGAGCGCCACGTCCGCCGCCGCGTACGTCGCCAGCCCGCCGCCTTCGGAGAGCCCGCGATTGCCCGCGACGAGCGAGCGCTCCACGCGCACGTAAGGTGTCGAGAAGTAGACCTGCAGCGCGCCTCCGCGCGACCCTTGGTTGTCGACGATGCGGCAATCGCGCAGCGTCAACGCGCCGTTCTGGACGCGCACCGCGCCGCCGCCGTCGTGGGGGAACGGCGCGTCCCCGTTGCCGCCGCGCAGCTCCAGCCCGTCAAGCACGTGGCTACCGAAGTCCACGCGCGCCACGTGGTACGCATTGTCGCCACGCGCGCCGAACGACGGCGTGTCGTCCCCGGCGAGGTCGCCCGAGAGGCGCGCGACGTGGGCGCTCGGATCGCGCTGCGAGCGTTGCGTCTCGCTGCCATCGAAGCCGCCGAACACCAGCGCGCTGCCGCGGCCGAGGTCGAAGGAGAGCTCACGATCGAGCGTGCCACGGTCGGGCCTGTAGGTCCCTTCCGCGACCCAGATCTCCCCGACCGCGCTGCACGGCTGTGACGCCGTCCATAGGGCGCCCTTCAGGTCGGGCCACGCACTCGCCCAAGACGCGCCGTTGCCGCCGGGCGACGAGGCATCGACGTAGAGCACGCTCTCGCACTCGTCAGGGACTCCGTCGCCATCCTCGTCGCGCGACACGCCGCTCAAGATGTCGACTCGGTCGTCGCGTCCGTTGCCGTTGCAATCGGCGAATCCGTCGTCGCGATAGCTCGCGACGTCGCGGCTGTACGCGCGCACGGCGTACGCGTTCGCTGCGGGCTGCGCCGCGCCCGGAGCGACGCCGAGCGGGACGCCAAGGTGTGAGTGCTCGGGGTTGCTGAACCGCATGATCGGCTGCTCTCCCGGCGCCGCGAGGGCCATCAAGGTCGTGTAGGTCGCCCCGCCCGCCTGGAAGCGATGACCGAACGCATGGTGCAGCGGGCGCTTGCGCGGGTCGACGCCGGAAGCGATGACCGAGGCGACGTCATGGTCGCAGCCCAGGTTGTGCCCTAACTCGTGAGTCAGCGTTCCGACGCCCGAAGTCACGCTGTTGATCGAGAAGCCGGACTCGGGCCCGTACGGGAACCAGCCGGCGCCGCCCTGGCCGGGGACGTACAGGAAGAGCGTGACGAGGTCCGCGCGGTATTGGTCGCGCAACACGTGCGCTGCATCGAGGTGACCGTCGTAAGGATCCGAGAGGCGCGCGAGGTGATCGAGGAACGGCACGCCGGCCTCGGAATAGCCGATGGCGACGGTCGCGACCACGCGCACGCTGGTGTACGTCTCGCTGCTCGTGAACGCCTGGTTCGCGACCCCCGCTGCGAGTTGCACAAAGACCGGGAAGGCGACGCCGGCGCTGTTCGGCTGCGAGGCCGCGGCAGGGCTGTACAGGACCAGCAGATCGATGACCGTCCCATCGTCGCAACGCGGCGGCGCGGTGGGGGACGCGGGTGCCGCAGACCCAATCGGTGTAGCGCCGAGGGCCGCCGCGGACGCCGCCGAGGGGAACGGCAGTGCCGCGCACGATAGCGGCGGGCTCGCGCAACGTCGCGCGACGAGCCCCTCCGCCCCCTCGACCAGGATGAGCTCTCCGAGCCCATACACGTGGACATAGCCAGCGAGCTCGCCGACCTCGCGTACCAGCACGAATTCGCCCTGGACGCGTCCGGCGAGCCGGCCCGACAGGGTCCACCCGCTGGCGCGCAGCTCGCGCCGGTCGACGACCGCGGGCAGCGCGGCCGAGGGCCCCAGCGGCAGCTCGAAGCGCTGACCCGGCTGGAGATCGTCGTCGGCTCGCGGGCCGACCTGCGGCGCGGCGTGGGCGGCGCTGACGAGCAGTGCCGCGGCGAGCGAGGTGGCGAGTCGATGCGCTGCGGTCATGGCGGATCCTCCGGGCATGGCGACGGAATCCTGGCAGGCCATCAGCGCGGGCTGCGCCGATGTGTCCGGCGCGGCCATTATGCCCACCCGTCGCTTTTTCGGAGCCCCCCGCGCCTCGTGCGCGCATTCCAATGCAAGACACCCAGTCCACCGTCCCGCGGCGCGAGGCCCGCTGCGTCTGCCCGTCCGATGCCGCCCGTCCGATGCCGCCCTGAGGGCGGAGGCGGCCCGCGCCTCGGTCGCCGGCCTGGGGCCCGGCGCCGGCACTTCGACCATCCCCAGCCCGCGCAGCGAGCGCCGGCCCGGCGTGGCGCTCGCGCGGCGCCAGAGGATCGCGGCGTGCCAAGCGGACACGCGCCGCTTCGTCGAGGTCACCGCACTGAGCGAGCGTGAACTCAGGAGCGGCATAGAATTCATCGTCGGTGCAACACACCGTGCCGCCATCGAGCGCGACTTCGATGAGGTCACGCTCCGTCGCTTGATCGAGCTCCTCTCGTGCTGACCCTCGCCGCATCGACGCGTGCCTTCCTGCACCGTGGCGTCGTCGACTTCCACATTTCGCACGACGGGTTGGCTGCGGTCGTGCGCGCTGAGCTCGTTCAAGACTCGTTGAGCGGGGCGCTGTTCGTGTTCCTCAACCGGCGCCGCGATCGATTCAAGCTGTTGCAGTGGGATGGGAACGGGCTCTGGCTCCACTACAGGCAAGGGACCCTCCTCCTGCAGCAGATCGTCCAAGAGGCGGAGCGCACTGCCGACCTCGAGTCCGTCGAGGGATCGATCACCATCGAAGGCGCTGCGCCGGGGTCGAAGCCCAAGAGCGCGCCGACGAAGACCCGCCGCACGCAGGCGACGCGCATCGAGCACCTGCCAGAGGTAACGACACGCTCCGAGCTGCCCGCCGATCAGCGCGTCTGCACATGCGTCAACCCGCTGCACGTCATCGGTGTGGACAGCTGCTTCGAGGTCGCGTCCTGGGCGCATGCGCGACGGAAGTTCGTAGAGGCCGAGAGTTCGGACCTCGAGATCCGGGCGTGCCTCCTTCGACCGCCTTTCCCCTCGGTTCGTTGAGTTTTCGCGAGGATGTTGTGTCGACCCTGGGGTCCCGTTGCACGTACTGGAGACCGTCGAAGTGTCTGACGTCTCTCCCCAAGGATCCTCGTACCATGTTGAGATCACTGAGTCGTACCGTCTCGGCCTATTCCGTGCGCACCGTGCTCCTGCCGGTCATGTTCACCGTGGGGTCGGCGGCGGCGCAGGTGGGCACGAACTACTGCACGCCGGCGCCGAACTCGACGGGCGCGACGGCGACGATCTCGGGCTCGGGCAGCGCGTCGGTGGCGTTGAACAACTTGACGCTCGCGAGTGCGAACATGCCGTTGAACGCAGCGGCGTACTTCGTGTGCAGCCGCGATCAGGGCTTCGTACAGAATCCTGGCGGCAGCGTAGGAAACCTGTGCCTCGGGGGCGCGATCGGTCGCCGAGTCGGCGGGCTGATCCCGAACTCGGGTGCGACGGGTGCAGTGAGCGTGCTCGCGGACCTGAACGCGATGCCGCAACCGAGCGGTGCGGTGGTGGTGCAAGCGGGCGAGACGTGGAACTTCCAGTGCTGGTACCGCGATGCGGGGGCGGGCGGCGGGTCGACGTCGAACTTCAGCGACGGGCTTGAAGTGCTGTTCACCGGCGGCGGGGGCGGCACCCCGATCTCGGGGATGGTGCCGATTCCAGCGGGGACGTTCCTGATGGGGTCGAACGCGCCGAGCGGTGCGCCCTATTTCGGCGGGAACACCCCGGACCCGGTCCGTCAAGTGACGATCAGCTACCCGTTCTGGATGGGTCAGTACGAGGTGACGCAGGCGGAGTACCAGGCGCTGATGGGCATGAACCCTTCGTTGTACCCCGGCGCTTCTCGGCCGGTGGAGCAGGTTTCGTGGTTCAACGCGCGAGCGTACTGCGCGGCGCTGACTGCGCAGCAGGCGGGTAACCTGCCCGCGGGGTACGAGTACCGTCTGCCGACGGAAGCGGAGTGGGAGTACGCTTGTCGTGCAGGTACGACGACGGAGTTCCACTACGGGCCGGACCTCCTCTGCAACCAGGCGTGGTTCTTGTACTCGTACCACTCCAACTCCAGCTGTGGTGTGACCACAAGCAGCGGAACCGTGCCGGTGGGCAGCTACGCGCCGAACGCGTTCGCTCTCTACGACATGCACGGCAACGTCTGGGAGTGGTGTTTGGACTCGTACGCGTCCTACTCGTCAGCGGCTGTGACTGACCCGTTTGTCACTGGCGGCCCCCGCCGGGTCCTCCGGGGCGGTAGCTGGAGCAGCAGCTCCAACTATTGCCGCTCCGCGATCCGGAACAGCCGCGATCCCGGCTACAGGAACGACGACATCGGGTTCCGGGTCGTCCTCGCCCCAGTTCTCGTCCCTTGAGCCAGTAGAGAGAGAGCCCGCCAGCGGTCGACGGCACGGATGCGCGAGCGGAGCGAGCCCGGAGCTGCCGTCGACCGCGAACGCGCGCGGGGCGGAAGCGTCGATACGGACAGCGGCCCGCTGTTGCCGCAGGCAGTTCGACGTCTGCGATCCTGGAACGTGAGCGAGCGCTTCGCCTGATGCGGGCGAGGGGCGGCTGGTGCGACCTGGGGCCCGATGATGCCCCGAGGCTTGCACGAAACGTAACCCTGGGTGACGTTTCGTGCATGGTAGGGACCAAGGCCGATGTGCTGCCCAGGGAGGCCCACATGACGCTGGCTGGGGCCTGGCGGCTTCGTCGGCTGAGGGCTCCCGCGGGGGTCGTGCTGCATCATGCGGACGTGGCTCCGCGCGAGCGGTCCTGGGTCGGGCCCGTGCCGGTGACCGGGGTGGCCCGCACCCTCGCCGATTGTGCGCGGGGCGGGCTGTCGCCCGAACGCCTGAAGCTCGCCGCACAGCAAGCACTCGGGCGTGGGCTCGTCGAGCGCTCGGACCTCGCGGAGGTCGAGGCTGCGCGGCTGCCGTTCGGAGGTCTGGAACGATGACCGGGACACACCGCTACAAGACCCCGGCGTCGTTCGAGGAAGCGCTCGAGCAGCGCCTACGATCGACGGCCCCGACGGGCCCGGAGTTTGCTCGCAGGCGCCAGCTCGTCGTCTTCAATCGCTCTCTGGCGCGCTTCGCAGCGGTGTTGGGTGACGCGGTTGTCCTGAAGGGAAGGCTCGCCCTGGAGCTGCGGCTCGAGTGATCGCGCACCACCCGCGATGTCGACCTGCGGCTCGTCGGTTCGCCCGAGGGGGTGCTGACCGAGCCGCGTCGGGCGGTTCGTCTCGACCTTGGTGACTTCATGGCGTTCGAGGTCCATCCGGACCACGAGCACCCGGAGATCCGAAACGACGGGATGAAGTACGAAGGGCTGCGGTTCCGCGCCGAGTGTCGCCTCGCAGGCAGGCTCGAGAGGAACCACTCGGCGAAGTCTTCCCAAGTGAACATCGGTAGGACCCACATGGTCATCATCCGCAGCACCACCCCGACGACGAGGACCGTCATGAAGACCGGCCCGAAGATCCGGTCCAACCGATACGACGGCGCGACGAGCTTCATGTCTCATCCTTAGGTGAGGGAGGTATGTGGGATTCGATTCGATTTCGCGCTCTCCGGTTGATTCTCGCCGCTCCACGCGCCCCCGCGCGACGAACGATTCCGGATCCGCCAGCTCCCTGGGGCGCTGCAGTGCATTCGGCCCACCGCCCGTCAGCAGCGCGCCTCTCGGCACCGGTGGGTCGAGGTCGGCGAAGGTGCTCACTTCGTCGACGCTCGTCCGCCGGTGGAACCGGTCGGGCGTGAGCTCGTGCGCGTGTTCGAGGCGTCAAACTCCGACCAGCTCTGCCAGCGTGTCGAGGAACTTCTGTTGGAACCGGCGGACACGCTCGGACTTGGTCGGGACGTGGACGCCGCGGTTGCGCGAGGGGTTCAGCGTCGCGACCCCCGCAGGACAGTGGTTCGTGTGGCAAACCCGCGCCTGAATGCTGCCGAGCGCGATCATGAACGACCTCGCTGCATTGCTCGTGTCAGCGCCCAGCGCAATGCACCCCAGCCTCATCCTGAAGCACCCGGTCCTGGCCGCGACGCCGCCGCTCCGGTCGAAGCCATTGCGCTTCGACTTAGCACGGAAGAGCGCCCCCAGGACCGATTGCACCGACTTCAGGAAGCCGTCCGCCTCCACCGGCTCGGCAACAGCCTTCGCCGCGTCGCCGAGCTCATGTCGATGAGCCGCGTGACGGTCAGGCGCTACTTCGCGGTGCTGCGCGCCGCCCAGTTGCTCGTGGTCAACCGCGTCCGAAATGAAGTGAACGAGGTGATCCTCCGGCAACCAATCTCGCAGTGCCGGGGGCAGCAGGAGCAGCTGGATGGGGTCGTAGTCAGCGAGCATGCCGATACCGACGCATCCATGGGCCCCCAGCGAGCGCCATGCGGCGATCTTCGCGGCCCTCCGGTTCTGTGGCGCAGGCTCCCAGGGCTGGAATGCGTGCAGGTCGCGCACCACGCGCGCACGTCACCTCGGACGTCACCTCGCACGTTGTCGAGGTCCTTGACGAGCATGGCCTCGAGCTCCAGGTGCTGTCGTGACGCCTCGTCCAGGACGTGCATCACGAGCGACTGCTGCGCTTGGCTGAACGACCGCGGTCGGCCCTCGGGGGCGATCGCGGCGACGCTCGAATGACCGCTACTCGAACACCACCCTCAACCCCTCGCTCAGGCTCGACGTCGGCCCGGGGTTCGCATCGCGGTACCAGAGCTGGAAGTGCCACGTGTCGCCCGGCTGAGCGGCGACGCTGCCGCCGGGCTGGGGCAGCGCGGTCAGGGGCACATCAAGGTTGACAGTGCCCGCGGCGTTCGCCTGCAGGATCTCGCCAGGGCGATTGAAGCGGCCGATCGAGCCTCCGAGGCAGAGCGCGCCTTGGCTGCCCATCGGCGCGAGGGGCGGCGCGGCGGCGAGGCTACACAGGTAGTAGCCGAAGGATTTTGCGGGCACGCCGATCGTCGCGAGCTGGAAGTCGTCGTTTGCGATCGTTCGCAAGCCGGTCCAGGACATGACCGCGAATCCGCCGGTCGAATTCGACGTCGGCGGTGCGCAGTAGCGAAGGGCGTAGGGCACGAAGTTGTGCGCGATCGAGCGGAGCTCGATGGTCCCGCCGAACTGCTCGGAGCTGTCGCCGATGGAGAGGAGCGACTGTGCAAAGGAGCTGGTGCAGGTCCCGAAAGGCATCGCCGCGGTCCACGAGAAACGGAGCTGGCCGTCGACGAAGACGCGACCGTCGCGCGTCGCGCGGTCGATCTCGATACGTACGCGACGGAACGTCGACGCCATGTCGGTGGACGCTTGCCCGAGGAAGAACGGGTGCGCGCCGCCGAAGGCCCCACTGATGCCGAGGGCGGACACGCTGAACCTCCAACGACACGGGAAGCCTTCGAAGTAGAGGTCGATCTCGCACAACGCGCCGGCCCCCGTCACTGATCCGGGCACACGCAGGTCGAGCTCGATCCAATACGTCGCCGGGCGCGGACCGTCGACGGGCTCCGGCAGGATTTGAGCGATGAACGCCGTCGCCTCGTTGCAGCCCGATGAATCGAGCACGAATTCGCTCCCGGTCAGCGTTGCGGTCGGCGCTGTGCAGCCCGGTGGCAAGGTTCCGCCCAACAAGACGTCATAGGCCGGCGCAGATTCGTCGGGCCGAAGGCCCGACGCAGCGTCCCAGCGGGCCTCGGTCTGCGCGTGGCAGAAGCCGACGAGCAGCGCGGCGATCCAGAGAGTTCGACCGATCATCTGTACCATGGATATCCGACGCACGGCAGTCTAGGCCGGTTCCCCGCTGCGCACCCGAGGTGATCCGAGTGAGGACGCCGCGCGAGCCAGTCGATCGGCGTCCAGGGTCTCGGTGACCCAGGGGCCGCTTCGCGAGAGGCCGCAGGCGCCTAGGCTCGGGCGGCGCTGCGACGACGGCTTGCCGCCAGTCTCGGTCGAGGTCCCTTCGTTTACCGCAGGACACGGCGAGCCCGTGCCCAGGGACGAGCTTCAACAGCACCCAGGCGTTCGCGGTGACGGTCCAACCTTGACCGCCGGCGCCGAGGAGATCGTTTGCTCCCCACGGTGGGGCACGATCGCCGGAGTGTCCCGCGCGGCGGACCACTGGGAAGCTGGGTCCGCGCGGAGCGCTCGCCGGCCCTCGCCAATCGCGAGGACCGCGAGCGCCCCGGCGCAGTCCAACGGCCCCTTTCCTCGCCCTGCGATCCTGGCGCGCCGGTCGCTCCCCCGCGATCGCGCGCCTGGAGATGACGCCGATGATCGACGTCACCCTCTTGTTGCTCGTGTTCTTCCTCTGCATGCGGCGGTTCAAGACTCTCGAGGGTGTGCTCGCGGCTGACCGGCCGAAGGACGTCGGACGCGGAACGACGACGGCTGTCCCTGAAGAGGTCGTCGAAGTGCGCATCGAGGTCCTCCAACCTGGTGCGCGAGTTCGACCGGACGGGCGCCCCTACACCGAAGCGGACGAAGCGGCTGGCAGGCGCTTCGAGTACGACGCAGCGAGCGTTGTGCGCGACACGGTGGGCGCGCGCTCGACGACGGACGTCGCCGAGCTCGAGCGCACGATGGGCTCACTCGTTCCGGATCCTAGGGGCCCTGACGCTCCGCGACCGAGAGCCAAGCCTGATACACGGCCGTGACACCAGCAGGGCGGCGGGTCCGTAGCCTATGGCCATGGTGCGTCCTGACGACCCCGGTCAGCTGCTGCTCCCTTTCGGGGGAGAGGGCGCGGGGTCACGCTGTTCTGAACCAGCGGGTGAGAGTCCCGCCCCGGTAAGCACCGGAGCGCCGGGTAGCAGGCCCCAGGCGGAGGGAGAGATCCCTCCGGCCCGAGCGGGGCGTCAAGAGCCTCTTCGGAGGGAGCAAGTCCGCGGGCCGCAACTTGAAGTGAACGTTGCAGCCTCGACAGAGAAACAACGGGAGTGCCGAGACGCTCATGTCACGTCGAAGGCCACATCTGCTGCGCTGGAACCGGAGCGTGCGGCAGAACTCCCCGGGGTAGAGACGGTGGCACGTGGACAAGGTTCGGAACGGAACAGGAGAGGTCCGTCTGCGCAGCTCGGGTCAGAGCAGGGCGAGTCGTATAAGCCGAAGGCGAAATCGGCCGTCGCGCAGCGGAAGTCCGAGGGGGTCGTAGTACCGCCGATACCGGTGCATCAAAACGCCGGAGGAGGGAAGGGCCCTTACGGTGATCACGTCAACGGAGAAGGCACGTGCGAGGGCATGGCCGGGCAACAGGACCGGTCCACCTACCCCGTCCGACCCTCGTCGGACGCCAAAGTGCGCCACCTTCAACGACGACTGTGGGCGGCGGCCAAGCGGTCGCCGGAACGACGTTTCCACGCCCTGTACGACCGTATCCACAGGGATGACATCCTGTGGACGGCGTGGGAACGGGTCAGACGGAACCGAGGCGCGGGCGGGGTCGACAGCCAGACCTTGTCCGACGTCGAGCAGTACGGCGAGGGCCGCTTCCTAGCGGAGATCCAAGCCGAACTGCGCGCGAAGAAGTACAGACCGCAGGCGGTCAAGCGGCAGTACATCGACAAAAGCGGAGGCGGCCAAAGGCCGCTGGGGATCCCGACGGTTCGGGACCGGGTCGTGCAAGCGGCGGCGAAGATCGTGCTCGAACCAATCTTCGAGGCGGACTTCCTGCCGTGCTCCTTCGGCTTCCGGCCGAAGCGCAACGCGACCCAGGCCCTGGAGACGCTACGCAAGCGGGCATACCGCGACCAGGCCGGCAACTTCGTCCTGGATGCGGATATCCGCGGCTACTTCGACGCGATCGACCACGATCGACTGATGGAGGAGCTGAGCAAGCGGCTCAGTGACCGGCGGGTGTTGAAGCTCGTGCGATTGTGGCTCGAGGCGGGCGTTCTTGAGGAAGGCGAGTACCGCGCGACCGTCATGGGGACACCCCAGGGCGGCGTGATCTCACCGCTTCTCGCGAACGTCTACTTGCACGTTCTCGACCGTCGATGGCAGGACGAGTTCGCCCATCTGGGCACGCTCGTCCGCTACGCGGACGACTTCGTAGTCATGTGCGACACGGAGAAGTCGTGCGCAGCCGCTGAGGAGGCCGTGCGCGGCATTCTTGGCGACCTGCACCTCGAACTACACCCCGAGAAGACGAGGCGCGTTGAACTGACGGCCGGCAAGGAAGGTTTCGACTTCCTGGGCTGCCATCTGCACAAGCGGATGAGCGGCCGCATCTGGGAGACGTACGGCCGCAGGCGGTACTACCTCCAGCGTTGGCCATCAGCGAAAGCGATGAAGAGTGCCCGCACTCGCATCCGCGAGCGCGTCGGGCCTCACCGCAACGGCGTGAAAGACGTACGCGTGTTGATCCGAGACTTGAACCTCTTCCTTCGCGGGTGGTGCGGATACTTCCGCACCGGCAATGCGGCGAAGAAATTCAACCAGCTCGACGGCTACGTCTGGTCACGGCTGAGGCGGTTCCTCGTCCGTCGCAAGGGGCGCCACTTGAAGGCCGGCGAGGCCGGCCAGTGGACGCGAGAGTTCTTCTGGGACCTCGGGCTCTTCCGCCTGCGCGGGACCGTCAAGTATCCGGAGGTTGCGTAATGCAGCCGCCCAAGAGATCACCCGTGAGCCGTGTGCGGGAAAACCGCACGCACGGTTCGAAAGGGGATCTACCCGTCAGTTCAACCCTTTGAACGTCAAGATAGATCTACCAATGCACCAGAAGCACGCGGCCATCGCTTTGCTCGTCTCCTCGGCGTTCCTCGGCTGCGGCGGGGCATGTCGGTCCGAGGCCGCCGCGCCCCGGGCGCAGGACGACGAGGGTGCACGTGCGCGGTCGGCTGCCCTCGCTGCGATCCCGCCTGAGCTCCTCCAGTATCCCGGCGCGCCCTTCGAAGCAGGCAACGGGCACCTCTGGTTCTCGACCGTCGGTGCAGGGATCGTGCGCTTCGACGGCGAGCGCTACGTCACCTTCACGACGGCCCACGGCCTCGCCGACAATACGGTCCGGGGCAAGCTGGAAGACAGCGAGGGCCACCTCTGGTTCGGGACGACCGACGGCGTATCCCGCTATGACGGTACGACGTTCACCACCGTCGACGAGTATGACGGGCTCCAGGACGCCCAGCGTGTCGGCGGGAGCAGGTTCCACCGCGACGTATGGGACATGCTCATCGACTCGAGAGGCAGGCTCTGGATCACGACCCTCGCGGGCGTGTTCCGCCGCGAGGGGACGCGCTTCGTACCGATCCCGATGCCCGTGATCAGCTCACCTGAGGCCTTCGAGTTCACCCCGCATTTCGTCTACTCGGTGATGGAGGCCAAGGACGGCGCCTTCTGGTTCGGGACCGACGGCGCCGGCGCGGTGCGGGTCGACGACGGATCGGCCCGGGTCTACACGGCGAAGGAGCATGGGCTCGCGAGCGACCGCGTGTGCGCGATCCTTGAGGACTGCCGCGGCGACCTCTGGTTCGGAACGTCCGACGGTGGCGTGAGTCGCTTCGACGGGAAGACGTTCACGACGCATCTCCGGAGCAGCGTGCACTCGCGCCACACAGGATGGGGCCGTTTCATGACGATCCTCGAAGACCGTTCCGGCAACGTCTGGTTCGGCGCGTCCAGCGAGGGCGGAGGCGTATATCGCTGGGACGGAGAGTCCTTCCGCTACTTCTCGGAGGCCGACGGTCTGAACCGCAGCGGAGTCCCGAGCCTCAGCCTCGACCGGCGCGGCGTACTCTGGGCCGGTACGGTGGACGGTGTGTTCCGCCTGCAGGGGGAACGCTTCGTGCCGCTGAGTGGGGGAGGGTGAGCCGCGGCCGATGGGACACCGCCGCCGGCGCTCTTCCTGGGTGTCGGCTCGGACAACGACCGGCCGACGCTGGCGGTCCTCCAGACGATCCCGCGCATCGTCGCCTTCGCGACGGAGGCGGTTCCGTGAGAGGCGGACGCCGTCGTCGTCGCCGTGGCGCGTGTAGAGTCACCGCTCTGAATCTGCGGAGACTCAGGATCGGCTGATTCGGGGAAGGGGAGGTCGCCCCGAGGGCACGACGCGCTCTCCATCTCCTCGAGAAGCTCGTGCAGGCAAAGGGCGACGCGCCAGCTCGGCGCCCTCTGCTTTGGTGACGTACCGCCAGCTTCGTCACGTGCCTTGAACGGTTCGCTCGCTCGAGCCTCGCGGTGCATCTTCTGCGCGAGATCGTTGTCGAAGAGGACGAGGGCCCCCAGACTCCGGCGTTCACGCGGCCGGAGTGGCACAACGTAGGTCCCTTCTTGTCAGCAAACGAAGGAGAAGGTCCTCCTCGGCGGGTTACGTCAACTCCGCGAGGGAGACCTCTTCGTTTCCATCACCAAGTGTGACTTGGGATATGGCTGCGCCCGGCGTTCTTCCCGCCGCCGCTCATCTGGCCTTGGTGCTCCGCCGCGCGGGCCGCTGGGCACCGGCCTTGTGGCACCTCGTGGCGAGCCGCGACGCGCCGCGCTCGGCTGCGGCCTTGCGATCGCGGCGACAGCTCACTTCACTCGTCCGGGTTCGCGCGCACCCGCGGCGAGCTCGGCCTGGTGGGCTTCGGCCAGCCGCAGCAGCCGCTCCAGCACTTCGGGGTGCTCGCTCGCGACGTCCTCCGACTCGCCCGTGTCGGCCTCGAGGTCGTACAGCTCGAGCCCCGTCTTCACCGAGTAGTCGTACTTCCCGGGGATGCCGCCGCGCCCCGGCTCGCGGCCGGTCATCGTCCGGTAGCCGTGCGGCACGTGGAGCTTCCAGCGGCCCGCGCGCAGCCCCTCGAACACGCTGCGACCGTAGTAGAAGTAGTACGCCTCGTGCGGCGACGTCGCCTGCGGCTCGCACGCGAAGAGTGGCCATGCGTCGCGGCCGTCGATCGGGAGCCCTGGCAGCGGCGCGCCGACGAGGCCGGCGATCGTCGGCAGCACGTCGATCGTCATGCAGGGCTCGCCCTGCACGGCGCCCGCGGGGATCCTGTTCGGCCAGCGCGCGATGAACGGCACCCGCACACCACCCTCGAAGGTCGTGCCCTTGCCCTCGCGGAGCGGCCCCGCCGAACCCGCGTGGTCGCCGTAGGAGAGCCAAGGTCCGTTGTCCGAGGCGAAGATCACAAGCGTGTCGTCGGCGACGCCGCTCTCCGAGAGCGCGTCGAGCACGCGCCCTACGCTCCAGTCGATCTCCGCGATCACGTCGGCGTAGAGCCCTCGACCTGACGCGCCGGCGCGCTCCTCGGACACGAACAGCGGCACGTGCGGCATCGGGTGGGCGAGGTAGCAGAAGAAGCGCTCGCCCGACGCCGCCGAGCGCCTGATGAAGTCCACAGCGCGCCGCGTGAAGTCCGTCGTGAAGCGCGACTGGTCGGTGTTGTAGCCGACGATCTCCTCGCCCTCGATCGTCGGCAGGTCCGTCCAGGCCTCGGGGTTCTCCGGGTGGTAGGGCCACATGTCGTTTGAGTACGGGATGCCGTAGTACTCATCGAACCCGTGGCGCGTCGGCAGGAACGGAGCGTGATGGCCGAGGTGCCATTTGCCGAAGATCGCGGTCCGGTAGCCCTCCCCTCGCAGAACCTCCGCCAGCGTCGTCTCGCCGTCCGCAATCCCATGCGTGTTGCTCGGTCCGAGCGCGCCGTGGATTCCGAGCCGATTCGGGTAGCAGCCGGTGAGGAGGGCCGTCCGGCTGGCGGAGCACACGGGCTGCGCGACGTAGAAGTCGGTGAAGCGGACGCCTTCCCGTGCGAGCGCGTCGAGGCGCGGCGTCTCGCACAGCGCTGAGCCGTAGCAGCCGAGGTCGCCGTAGCCGAGGTCGTCAACGAAGACGATGACGACATTCGGCGGGCCCGTGGACGCCACTGTCGCGTCCGTCGCGGCGCAGGCCGAGAGCAGCGTGATCGACGCGGCCATGAAGATCCGTCCTTTCATGGCGCTCAGAGTACCGTCGTGCCGGACGCGAGCCGGGGCCTTCGTTCCGATCGCAGCCGCTGGGCGAACCACTCAGCGCTCGAGTCGCCCCAGCACCTTCCGGAAGTCCTCTCGATCCCGCAGTGGCATGAACACGGGGGCTGTCGAGAGGTCCCGCCGCGCGGCGTAGCCCGCGTCGATGGCGCGGTCGAGCGCTTCGACGGCGAGGACGAGGAGCTCCTCTTGACGGGCGCTGCGCTCGGCTGGCTGCAGCCCCTGGTCGGTCGCCGCGAGCTTCGCCGCGAAGGTCCGCAGCGCAGCCACATTGCGCAGGATGCTGCCCGTGGCGTCCGCGGCACCGGCCACTTCTTTCAGGAGGAGAAGACCGGCCTCGTAGTCGCGCCGATAGGAGATCTCGACTCGCGCGAGACCCACGCAGATGTCCAGGTGAATGCGCCGGTACGGGCGACGACCTCCGGCGAGCCGCAGGAGCCGGGTCGACTCCTCGTACGCTTCCTCCGTCAGCGCCGCGAACTCCTCCGGGTTCCTTTCGTGCTCGGCGACGATCGCGAGGGTCCAGGCCGCCCGCGCTCGAGCGTCCAGGTGCTCCACCGCCCCGGGGACTTCGTCGACGAGCTCGCGCGCGAGGTTCAGGGAGGACTCCAAGGCCTGACGGGCTTCCCCGAGCGTGCTGCCCGCGGCGAGGTGGGCAGCGCCGATCCACTGCTCCGTCCGCGCGATCCCTAGCCGCGATGTGATCGACCGGGGATCGAGTTCCAAGAGCTCCTGCTGCAGGCTGCGCGCGCGGAGGTGGTGCTCGAGGCGCGCGGCCGGGTCCGCTGGCGACGCGACCCCGAGGTTGTCGTGCACCATGGCACGGGTGCGGCGGGCGAGCACGCTGTCGTCTGCGCGGTCGAGCGTCGCGAGGGCTTCTGTGCAGACGACGTGTGCTGCGGCGATATCGCCCAGCTCGAGGTGGACCGCCGCGAGGGTATTGAGCGCATTGCCGAGCTGCGACCGCATGGCCGGCTGTCCGTCCGACGCGACGACGGGGACGATGGCGCGCGCGGAGGCCACGGCTGCCTCGGCGTAGTCGAGTGCCTCGGCGCCTCGGCCCAGGGTGCGCAGCTCCGTTGCAGCGGACTGCTCGAGGTTCAACCGCACCTCGGCCCAGCCGGACTCGGCGAGCTCCGTCGGCGACAGGCCTTCGATCGCGGAGAGGCCGGCGAGCGCCTCTTCCAGGGCCGACGCGTGGCGACCTCGCCGCTCCTCGGCGCCGGCGCGTGAGAGGTGGACGACGGCTTCGGCCAGCGCACGAGCGCGCGCGTCCGAAGGATCGCTCAGCGACGCGACCTCGTCGAGGGAGGCGTCGATCAACGCCGCGGCGTGCTCGGGTTCACCCCGCTCCCGCTCCAGCGCCGCCAACCCGAGGAGCGCGAGCATGCGGAGCCTCGTCAGCTCTGGACGCCTTGCTCGCTCGAGGCTCTCCGCTTCCTCGGCGAGGTCGTCCGTCAGAGAGAGCGCCGTGGAGAGCAGCCCGCGACGACGGTCGCTCGACAGGGGCTGCCCGGAAATCGTGTCGCGCGCTGCGGCGACCAGGATCCTCCGTACGCAGTCGAGCGCCAGCGCGAGATTCGAGTCGGCCAGGCTGCCCGCCGCCTCCACCTCGCGCGCAGCCGCGATGCGTTGGAGCCGGATTGCCGTCGGCGCGCCGAGCATGGCGATCACCACGATGCCCACAGCGGCGATCGCGACGCGGCCGCGTCGCGCGGACTCGATGAAGCGGGCCATGGCTCCGAGCGGTCGGGCGACGGTCTCGCGGCCCTCGAGCCACGCCTCGAGGTCACGCGCGAGGTCGCGCGCCGATGCGTAGCGCAGCTTCGGATCGAGCGCGAGCGCGCGCAGGGCGATCGCCTCGAGGTCGCGTGCCCGGCGCGGGCTTCGACCCCTCGGCCTGAGCCGCGGAACGCGGCCGCGCATGATCTCGCGGGCCAACGCCGCGGGCTCTGTGGCCTCGAAGGGGCGGCGCAGGGTCGCGAGCTCGAACAGCAGGACGCCGAGGGAATACACGTCGCTGCGCCGGTCGCCCGAGGACCCGTCGAGGCGCTCGGGTGCGAGGTAGGGCAGCGAACCCCAGCGCGCGCTCTCGGGCGCTCCCTCACCTAGGTCCATCGCGCGGGCGAGCCCGAAGTCCGCGATTCGAGCGCGACCGTCCGGCGTGAGCAGGATGTTCGACGGCTTGAGGTCTCGGTGCAGCACGCCACAGCTATGAGCGTGGTGCAGGGCGAGCGCGACGTCGCGCACGACCCGCACGATGGCGCGCGACCAGGGTTCGTTCGGACCGCCGACGGGCTCAACGCCCGCGAGCTCCGCGACCGCTGCACGGAGGTGCGAGCCATCGAGGGACGTCGTGGTCCGGGCCGGATCTGCCCGCAGTCGAGCCAGGACCTGGCTCAGGTCGCCGCCCTCGACTCGCTCCAGCACGAGGTAGGGCACACCCTCCTGTTCCCCGTGGTCGAGGACGGGCACGATCCCCGGATGTGCGACCCGCGCGAGTAGCGCCGCTTCGGTCCGAAACCCCCCATGGGAGCCGGCACGCCGCGCGCCGAAGCCGTGCAGCAGCTTCACGGCGACGATGCGATCGAGGCGAACCTGGCGGGCCTCCCAGACCGTTCCACTGCCGCCTCGTCCGAGGGGCCGCAGCAGTTCGAGGCCGCCGAGGGTTCGCAGGGGGGGCGGGTTCGACGCGCTCATCGTGGGTCGACCTCCGGCGCATCGCTCGACTTCGGCTCCGAGCGCCCCAGCAGCTCGAGCGTCGTCCTGAGGCCAGCCTCGGCGCGACGAGCCAGGTCGTTCGAGCGCTGCGAGGTGGAGCTGCCGGCCGCGGCGCGCGCGTAGAAGGCCGCGGCCTCCTCGAGCAGCGTCCGCTCGGTCGCGAGGAGCGGGGCCTGTCCGGAGGCGGACACGGAGGACGCGACAAAAGCGTCGAGTGCTTCGAGGCAGCGGTTGAGCGAGTCCCAGGAGCGCTCGGCGGCACGGGCGCGGGCGGCTGCGGCCTCGACCCGTGTGGAGAGGATCGCGGGGGAGACGATAAGGAGCGTCGCCGCAGCCGCGGCCGCGAAGGTGGCCGAGATCGGATGCGCGCGAGCCCAGGTGCGTGCGCGACGGTGGAGGGGGACGTGGAGTGCGGTGGGCGGTCGTCCGTCGAGCGCGCGCGTCAGGTCCTGCGCGAACGCAGCGGCGCTCTGCTGCCGCTCGTGCGGCAGCACGCGCAGCGCGCGGTCGGCGACCGCCATCGCGGCGCGTCCAACCCTGCTCTTCGGTGGTGCTGCCTGGCGACGGTGGCCGCCGGTCACTGCAGCGATGAGGGCGGACTGGCTGGGGCCGGCGAACGGCGTCTCTCGGGTCAGGAGCTCGACGAGCAGGACGCCGAGGGAGTAGACGTCGCTGGCTGGACTCGCGGCAGCGCCGCCCTCGAGTCGCTCCGGCGCGGTGTAGGGGAGGGAGCCGAGCTGGATGCCGGTGAGGGTGATCGTCGCCTCTCCGGCCGCCTGCGCGAGCCCGAAGTCGACGAGCACCACGCGGCCGTGCGGGGTCACCATGACGTTTGAAGCCTTGACGTCGCGGTGGAGGACGCCCGCCGAGTGCGCGTGCTGCAGGGCCTCGGCGACCTCGCGCACCACGCGGCAGCAGGTCTCGTCCCAGCTACCCTCGAAGAGCGCGACGCCAGGATCTACGCGTGTGGTCGTCGCGCTCGCCACGGTCTGAAGGTCCGCGCCCACGAGGTCCTGGCGCAGCGCCAACGAACGCAGGCAGTCCGCGAGCGACCGGCCGTCGATCCTCTCCATCGAGAAGAAGGGCAGACCCTCCGCTTCTCCGACTGAAAAGACACGGACGATGCCGGGGTGATCAAGTCGAGCAGCGGCACGCACTTCGCGCTCGAAGCGCTCTCGCGCGACCGGCGAGCTCATCAGCTCGGGGCGGATCAGCTTGATGGCGACCATCCGCTCGAGCGCCTCGTCGTAGGCTTCGACCACGACGCCCATGCCGCCGTCCCCGAGCGTGGCGCCCAGCCGCAGCGAGCCGATCTTCGGCGGCGGCGCGAGCGGTGGTCCCGCGGCGGACTCCAGGAGCCCCGCGACGCGCAGCCCTTCCAGTCGGCGCCGAAGGCGATCGGCGAGCTCCGGGTGCCGCTCACAGACCTGATCGATCGCGCTCGGCCCCTCTTCGTCCATGCGTTCGAGGGTCTCGAACAGGAGGTCGTCGAACGTCGGCGGTGAGTCCGGCCGACCCTCAGCCGGTTCCTCGGGTTGGCGCTCTCGGGTCATCGGACGATCGTATCCTAGAGGAGGACGCGCCATGGATGCCTCGAGCGACGCCCCCCCCCAGCCGCCCACGGACCCGGCGCTCCAGGAACTCTCCGCCGCTGCGGCGAGTGGAGATCGAGCAGCCATCGACGCGCTGCTCGCCAGGTACTCGGGCGAGCTCCACGCATTCGTCAGGCTGCGCGCGGGGAAGCTCGTGCAAAGGCGCGAGTCGAGTGCGGACATCGTTCAGTCGGTCTGTCGCGAAGTGCTTGAGCACGCCGAGCGGTTCCAGTATCCCAGCGAGGCCTCGTTCAAGCGCTGGCTCTACACGACCGCGCTGCGCAAGATCAAGAATCGCAACGCGTACTACCTGGCGTCGAAGCGCGACGCGCTGCGCGAGGAGCCGGCGGGCGACGGCGGCTTCGAGGCGCTCGCCGAGCACTACGAGAAGTTCGCCTCGCCGAGCCGCCACGCGATCGCACGCGAGGAGATTGAGCGTGTGGAGCGCACCTTCGCTCGGCTGACGGAGGAGCAGCGCGAGGTGGTGACCCTCGCGCACCTCGTGGGGCTCTCGCGGGAGGAGATCGCGGTACATCTGGGCAAGAGCGAAGGCGCGGTGCGCGTCACGTTGCACCGCGCCCTCGTTCGGATCAGCGAGCTGCTTGACGCCGAGGGCGAGTGAGCCGCCGGGTCAGTTCATCCAGATCCGCAGCGCGTTGCTGAAGTTCGACGTCGCCGCCCCGCCCGCCGAATCACGCGTCCAATACTGGAAGTGCCACCACTCGCCGGACATCGCGGCGACGGAGCCGAGCGGCTGGGGCACGTCCTGGAACGACATGAACATGAGGACCGAGCCGCCGGGGCCCGAGTTCAGGACGTTGCCCGCGAATCGACCGATGGATCCCGCGAGGCAGAGGTTGCCGACGCTGTTCGCGGGCGTCGTGCCGATGCCCTCCTGGAGCGAAGCCAAGAAGTACCCGAACGCGTGGGGTGGAAGGTCTGCGCACTCGAGCCAGATGTTGCTGCTAGGGCTGGGGGGGTTGACCAAGGTTTCCGCGGCCCGAATCCACGCGCTCCGTCCGCTCGAGTTGGCGTTTGCCGAGCAGTACTGGCTGCCGATGGGGATGCCGCCGCTGAAGCCCAGGGTCGCTCCTTGGATTGGGTTCGGCGCGCTGGTCGAAGGCGAGGTGAGCCAGGTGGCGAGGGGCGGAGCGAATGAGATGCCGGACGTCGAGACGCTGCCTTCCCAGGTGGTGGCGATGCTGTGGGCAGTCGTGGCGCCGGCTGCGGCCGGTAGCGCATCGCGCCGATCGCCTAGGGCGGCCCGCAGTTCTCCGTCTTGGAGGACGACGCCCAGCGTTGTTGCGTAGGCGTCGAAGCCTGACGAAGGGTTCTCTGAGAGGTAGGTCAGCATGTAGCCGGAGCCGGCGCCTCGCGATACTGGTGCGCGCTGGTCGAGCTGAACGTCGACGTCCTGCATGTCGGACACGTTGCGCGCGTTGTCTGCGTTGCCGTCGGTGGCAAAGACGACGAAGATGTCGTAGTCGGAGCCGACCAGGCGCTCGAAGGCGATCGCCCAGTATGGAGCGCCGCCGACGAGGTTCGTACGGCGGTTCTGCATGGAGACGTCAGGGTTGACGGCGTCGCTGAAGCGGTACGCACGGAAGGCAGAGTGCCCGCTGAGGCTCCCGTCGTAGCTCACAACGTGGGCCCAGATGTCGCGGTTCGTCGGGGAGACCTCACGCTGCCACACGATCATGTAGTCGTGCTCGCTCGTGTTGAGCTCCGGCCGGCCGCTCGAGCGCGAGATGGACGGCCGGAGGTCCTGGTCCGTCGCTCCGCCGGCGATGGTGATGGCCGGCCCCGTTGCGCCCGTTTGCGAGACGGTGCGCGCTCGGATGTCGATGTCGCCGGTGGCCAGATCATGCGCCTGGTAGACGACCATGAAGTCCGCGCTCGTCGCAGTGTCGTTCCCGAAGCCTCCGACGTCGACGTGGTCCGACGCACCGCTCGTGATGTCGAAGGCGGCGCCGCCGACGCCGCTCGCGGCCTCGCGGACGCGGCCGCGGATCCTGCGGGAGCCCGGGCTGTTGCCAACGTTCGCGACGCACAGGAATCGCTCGGCGAAGTGGCTGTTCGCCGTGCGTGGAGCGTTCCAGTTCTCTGTCGTGATGTCGACGGGGTCGGGCAGCCCGGTCACGGCGATCAGCGCTGTGTGGTACATCGAGAAGACGTCGTGGTCGTTCAGGCTCCGGCGTACGGAGACGACGACGTTGAACACGTCGTTCGCCGCGTCGTAGGCCGAGTCCACGTCGATCAGTGGGTCCGGGATCGTGTTGAGCGTGAACGTCGAGAGGATCGGGTCGACGACGAGAGGCAACTTCGCGTCGCGCACAAAGTCCTCGGGGACGACGATCTCGATGCTCTCTCCGGTCCAGCGCTGGACGAGGGGCAGGCTGCGGCCCGCTGCGTCGTACGCGAACGCTGCGCTCCAACGCACCTCGCCGTGGGGGCCCGAGAACGCGAAGCCGGACCCCTGGACGCGAGCCAGCAGCTCGCTGGTGACGTCGAGCGTGAGCCGCAGCTCGCCGCGCCCGGGCAAGGCGTCGAACTCGAACGTCTGCTCGACCGATTCACGGCCGAGGTGGTAGACCTCGCGCAGCGCGCCTCGAGCCAAGGCGACGGAGGCGCTCGATGCGTCCCGCTGCATCACCTTGGGCCGCGGCGCCTGGTCGAGTTCGAGCGCCGTTCCGCCGATCGAGGCGCGCTCGAGATCGACGTCGAAGACGCAGCTCGGTACGTCGCTGCCGAAGGCTGGGACGTAGGTGAAGCCGTCGGGCCCGAAGGCGGCCTTGTAGGTCGTGCCCCGGGCCCAGACGCGCCCATCGCCGGGCTCGTCGACGAAGAGGCGGTCGAGGGTGGCCGCGATCTGCGTCGGCGTGAGGGTGGAGGGAACGTCCTGCGGCAGCGTGCCCGCGATGAGGAGGGTTGCGATGATCATGGTGAACGAAGGGTGGAGCGAGTCAGTTGATCCACACGCGGGCGGCGTTGCTGAAGTTCGACGTGGGCACGCCGCCCGCGGAGTCGCGCGTCCAGTACTGGAAGTGCCACCACTCTCCCGAAATCGCCGAGGTGGTCATGGTCGGCTGCGGAAGCTGGCCGAAGTTGGCGATGAGGCCCACGGCACCGTCCGCACCGGAGTCGAGGACTTGGCCCGCATACCGGCCGATCGCACCCGACAGGCAGAGGCTCCCGATGCTCCCCGCGGGGGTCGTCGGCGTTCCCTCTTGCAGCGACGCGAGGAAGTAGCCGAACGAGTGGGGCGGAAGGTCGGAGCACCTCAGCCGAAACCCTTGGTTGGGCGCGGGATCCAGGCCGACCAATGCGAGCGAATGCACGCTGATCCAAGCAGGTCGACCACCCGAGGTCGGCTGTGCGTCACAGAACTGGGTTCCGACGGCTCGCGACGGGTCGACCTCGACCTCGCCGGAAAGGAGCACTTGGTTGGGGTCGCTGGGGGCGGATGCTGGCCATACGGCCAACGCCAGCCTGGATCCCACGCCCGGACTGGATACGCCGCCGTCGTGCATCGAAGCGATCGCATGCGACGTGGCGTGGGTCGGCGAACCCGCGAGTCGCGCGCGTCGTTCCGTCTGCGCCGCGCGCACTTCGCCGTCCTGGAGGACCGGATTCAGCGCGGTCAGAAAGGCATCGAAGCCCTGCGGCGAGCTCTCCGAGAGGTAGGTGATGATGTAGTCCCGCCCGTTGTGCGCGATCCGCGGGTCGAGCTGCTCCGCCTGCTCGTCGAGGTCCTGCATGTCCGAGACGTTGCGCGCGTTGTCGGCGCCTTCGTCGTCGGCGAACACCACGAAGATGTCGTAGTCGGTGCCCACGAGGCGCTCGAACGCGATACCCCAGTACGGGTCGCCCGCGAAGTGCGACGACAGCGTGTTCTGCGAGGACACGTCGGGATGGCGCGCGTCGCTGAAGCTATAGGCGCGGAAGGCGGAGTGCCCGGTCGTGTTGCCCTGGAAGCCGACGACGCGGGCCCAGACATCGTGGTTCGTCGCGCTCACCTCGCGCTCCCACACGATCATGTACTCGTGCTGGAGCGCGACGAGCTCGGGCCTCCCGCTCGACTTCGAGATCGACGGGTGCAGGTCCTGGTCGCCTACGCCGTCCGCGATCGGAATGGCAGCGCCAGGGACCCCGCCGCCCGAGGAGACCGTGCGCGCGCGAATGTCGATGTCTCCCGAGGCGAGGTCGTGGGCCTGATAGACGACGAGGAAGTCCGCGGCCGTGCTCGTGTCGTTGCCGAAGCCGCCGACGTCCGCGTTGTCGCTGGCGCCCGTCGTGATATCGAAGGAGGGGCTCAGGTTCGCCGTCGGCGCGTACTGCACCCGACCGCGGACGCGCCGGAAGCCGGGGCTGTTGCCGACGTTGGCGACGCACAAGAACGCCTGGTCGTCGTAGCAGCTCGCGTTGCGCGGCGCGTTCCAGTTCTCGCTCGAGATGTCGATGGCGACCGCCGACGCAATGGGGCCGTTCACCGGGTCGTAGTACGTCGCCAGCACGTCGTGGTCGAACATGCTTCGGCGCACGGAGAAGACGACCTGGTACAGGTCGCTGATCGCGACGAAGGCCGTGTCGACGTCGATGATGCGGTCCTGTAACGTCCCCAGCGTCGCCGTGGAGATTACGGGATCGACGACGAGTGGGAGCTCGGCCTCGCGGACGAAGCTCGCAGGTACGACGATCTCGATCCCCCCTTCCGACCAGCGCTGTTCGAGCGCCAGGGACCGGCCCGCCGCATCGAGCGCTGTCGCAGCGCCGTAGTGCACGTCGCCGAGGTCGCCTTCGAAGACGAAGCCGGAGCCTTGCGGGCGAGGACGCAAGTCCGTTGTGACGTCGAGTCGGAGCCGCAGTTCGCCGCGCTCGGGTAGAACGGCGAACTCGAACGTCTGCTCCACGAGCAGAGCGTCGACGTGGTAGCGCTCGGTGACGTCGCCGCGTGCCATGGCGACGGTGGCGGCTCCGTCCTGGTTCTGATCGAGGCGGGGATCGGGCGCCTGCAGCAGGGCAAGCTCGGCGCCGCCGACGGTCGCGGAAGCGAGTTTGAACGCGAGCGGGAAGTTGCGCGGCGCCTCGCTGCCGAAGGCCGGGACGTAGACGAAGCCGTCGGGTCCGAAGGAAGCCTTGTAGGTCGTCCCTCGGGCCCAGATCCGGCCGTCCCCCGGGGCATCGACGAGCAGTTGCTCGATGGCCGTGTGGAGGTCGTTCGGGAGAACGGTCGCGCTAGCGCCCTGGGCAGGAGCCGCGGCGAGGAGGAGGGTTGCGATCAGCATCACGTCGAGGGCTGAGTGGAGGGCCGAGGCCCGGGGGGCTCCCGGGGTTCGGGCGGTTCACCCGCGGCCGCCGCTTGGCGTTACAGCGAACCGAGCGAAATCCCGAGCGCCTCACTGTGCGACCAAGACGGGCGGAGCCCCGTTCCCAATCACGCGCCTACGCCATGAGCTGCCGACGCATCCTCCTGTGTGGCCTCGCGGCCGCGGCGCTGGACTTCAGCCAGGGCTGCCACACCTCCCGCCGGGCGCCGCAGCACGCGCTTGTGTCCGCCGAAGCCGCTGCGGGCGCGCTGCCCGTCCGGCTGCGCAACGGACCCGAGCACGATCGTGCCCGCGCGGCGGTCGGCGAGCAGATCGCGCTGCTCGACAGGGAGATCGAGCGACTGGCCACGGAGGTGTACCCGGTCACCGCACTGCTGCGGCAAGTGGACCGCGTCGGGCTGCATACGTCGCTACGTTTCATCCCGCCAGTCGTCAAGATCCTGCGAGGATCGAGGACCCTGCTTGGAGACGGTGCCGGCATGACCGGACCAGCGGATGCTGGACAGAAGGCGCAGGCGTGAAGTGCGCGCCTCGAGCGCGCTACGCAGTCCACCCAGGACAACCGGAGACCACCCCGTGGGCGAGGCGATGTCGTCGTTCGAAGCACTCGATCAGGAGTCCGCGCACGCCGGCCTGACGGCTCTCCGACGACCACGCCGGAGAGAGGCAGGCCAGAAGTGTCGCGCGGCCGACGGCGGCGTCGCCACGTATCGAGGAGGCTCGGGTCGGCGTTCGAGCGACTGACGCGCTCCGGATCGGGGTGGCTCGTATTGCGACAGGGAGAGCTTCCGAGATTGTTGCTGGTTTGGTGGCGCGCCGTCGCGGTGCAGGCGCCCTACGGGAGCGGGAAGCCTCGACCGAGGTCTCGAAGGGGACTGCGGACCGAGCACCAGCCAACTCCATGCAGATCCTTGCTCTACCAGTTGTCGGCGTCGCTGCGGCGACCTGCTTCGCGTCCGTGTCCGCCTTCGGACAAGCCACCCATCGCGTCAGCGTCACGGCCGCCGGCGTTCAGCCCGTCCTCGACTGCGAGGACCACGTCGCGGTCTCGGATGGAGGCAGCGAAGTCCTCTTCTGGACCCGCGCCATGAACCTGGGGGGACCCGTTCCCCCTCGGAGATCCACGGTCTACCTGTGGCAGGCCTCGGGTCCGTCCCTCGAGCAGATCACCACGTTCGGGACGATCTCGAGCGAGAAGGTCGTCGCGCGCTCCATCAGTGGCGACGGTCGCTGGGTCACCTACGAGGAGGAGTTCGACGTCGCCACGAACGAGACGCACCGCAGCTACCTCGTCGATCGGGCGACGGGTGTGGTGACGTCTGCCGAGTCGTTCTTCTCCCTGCCCAGCGGTTCGCTCACGGACTTCTTCTATCCGATCGTCTCGCGGTCCGGGTCGCACCTCGCCTTTTGGGGCTCCGGCATCGACCTACCGGCAGGGGGGTCCATACGTCCGAACGTCTACGTCGTCGAGCTCTCGACCGGCGTCGTTCGCTTGGCGAGCTCGAACATCGCCGGAGCCCCACAGAATGGACTGGTGTCCCCATCGCGCAATCAGGTCGCGCTCTCGGACGATGGCCGTTGGGTGGCCTTCGTGTGCACCGCGAACAATCTCGTGCCGCTCCCGCAGTCGCTCTCGGGTGGGGTGTACCGCAAGGACATGTTGACCGGAAGGGTCGATCTGGTGAGCGTCCACTTGTCCGGGCTCACCGTCGACGGAAGCCCCTGGGGCTCCGTCGACATCAGTAGCGATGGCCGCTTCGTGGCGTGGCAGAGCCGGGCGAGCAGCCTAGTCGAGGGGGACACCAACTCGAGCAACGACGTCTTCGTGCGCGACATGTTCCTCGGCGAGACGAAGCGCGTGAGCCTCGGTCCAGGCGGCGCACAGCAACCCGGCCCGAGTCAACTCTGCGGGATGTCCGGCGACGGCCGCCACATTGCCTTCGAGAGCAGCGCGGGCCAGCCGAACCAGGCCCTGCAGGTCTTCGTCCACGACCGCCTCCTAGGGTCCACGGCGCTGGTCAGCGTGAGTAACACGGGCGCCACCGCGAACCTTCATTCCCGATCGGTGGGACGGCTGAGCCAAGACGGGCGCTTCGTCGCCTTCGCCACGGACGCGAACAACATGGATCCATCCGATACCAACAATCGGGCGGACATCTACCTCCGCGATCGGGGGCCACAGAGCATCGGCATCAGCGAATGCGGACCGGCTGTCGCGAATTCGACCGGAGCTGCGGCCTTCATCCAGGCCTCCGGCAGCGAGTCGGCGCTAGAGAATCGTTTGGGCCTCACCGTTCGCGACCTCCCGGCGTACGCGCAGGGCTACTTCATCATGGGGCGCGATTCGGGCTCCGTGCCCCAGGCCGGGGGATCGCAGGGGACGCTCTGCCTCTCCAACGTAATTGGGCGTTTGGGCGCCACTCTTCAATCGTCGGGCCCGACCGGGCTCTTCGAAGCCAGGGTCATGCTCGACGATCTCCCGGCGAACCTGGGCGGCGCCGTCCTTCCGGGCGACACGTGGCGGTTCCAAGCGTGGTTCCGCGACTCGGGAGGAACGTCGAACTTCTCCGATGCCGTCCGCGTGACTTTCAACTAGCCGCGCCTCTCCCAAGGAATCACTCATGAGCACGATTCTTCTCTGCGCCGTCGCGCTGCAGTCGTTCACCCTTCTGAGCTCCGCCAGCGAAACGGACGGCGACCGAGCGCTCTTCGCCTTCAATGCGCAAGGCACCGAGTTGTTCATCGGCAACTCGGCCACGGCGAACGTCTCGCGGCACGATATCAGCACCGGCGCTCGCCTCGCTGTCGAACCGACGAGCTCCACCGAAGGAACCCTCAGCCTCCCGGTCCTCGCGCTCGGAGGAAGTCAGGTCCTCGTCACCACGAGAGATGGCGTCGACCGGTTCAGTGCTTCGGACCTGAGCCACCTCGGGACCTTCGGAACGCCCGCACCCACGGGAGTCGTGGGCTACTCCTACTCGCTCGTCGACTCGAACTCCTCCAGGGCGTTCCTGGTCCGGCAGCCGGATCCGCAGCAACCCGAGGTCGACGTCTTCGATCTGACGACCGGCGCGTTGCTCACATCGCACGACGTCGTCAGCGTTGTCAACAATCAGTCCCCTGCACCCGCGAACTTCGTCCTCGCCTACGACGACAGGACGCTGGTCTACGTCGAGAACGCGAATTCTCCTTCTCCGGCAGAGGCCGTCGCCTACGACATGGTGCTGGGGGCCGAGGTCTCGAGGGTCGTGCTTCCCGGACGGCTCCAATGGCAACGCCTCGAGAGTGTGAAACGGAGCCGAGACGGTCGTCGACTCATCGTTCGCACCGGGGGCGGCTTTTCGACCGGAGCGCATCTCACCGTCCTCGATCTCCCTTCTCTGAATCTGGTCGGGTCCTTCAGCGCGCCAGCCAGTGAGAACTTCGACACGTTCGACATGGACGATGCCGGTCGGTACGCCATCACGGTCTCGGAGCAGGGACTGGAGCGGCTCGACTTCGTGACGGGGCAACGCCTCGTTCTCGAGCCGGGCATCGAGTTTCCCGCGTGGATCGCCGTCACACCTGGCGGGGTGCTGACGCTCAAGCGAGGAGGGCCAAGCTTCGTGCATGACATCCAGACAGGCACGCGGCTCGGCGCCTTTCCTGACCTAGGGGACTTGCCATGGTCTCCCAATTCGCTCGCCGGTCTGACTCTTGGCACAAGCCCCAAAGGGCACCTGCGCATCGTCAAGCATCCCGGAAGCAGTCGCGTCGCCGTCGGGGCGCTCTTCGACAGGGAGAGGGTTGTCGTGATCGATGTCGCCGGTGCCCAGACACAGGCCGTCGCAACCCTGGGGATCGCGGGTGACGGGGACGCCGACGCCCCCATCCACCTGGCTGACGTCGATGGGAGCGACCTCCTGGTCGCGCTCTGTGAAGACTCGAACACACTGAGGCTCATGTCAGGTGCAATCGAGCGGGGCGTCGTCTCGACCGGCGAGCGACCGATCGCGGTCACGGTCGTCGACGGCCGGTGGGCCGCTGTCATCTGCCGTGCCGCGAGGACGCTCGAGATCTTCGACCTGGGTTCGATGACCCGCTCGGGCGTGATCCCCCTCGCGGGCGCACCGCGGGAGCTCGATCGGGAAGGCAGCCGCGTCTGGATTCGAGTCGAGGGAGCGATCGACGCTCTGGTCGGATACGAGCTGAGCGGCGGCACTCCGACCAGTGTGGGTTCGGTCCCGCTGCAAGGGTCGGGCGGGCCGTTCATCGGGATCTACAAGATCGAGACGGTCGTGATCGATGCCCCGAGGCGGCTCGCCTACGTGGCGGACGCCGATCGAGCGCTCGTGCAGCGCGTCGACCTGGCGAGCTCCAGCGTCACGGCGGAGCGCGCGATTCCCGGGTCGAACCTGCGCCCCCACCTCGCATTGAATCCGAGCGGCGAGCGGCTCTCGGTCAGCCACCGAGTCCTTGAGAACGCGCTGGTGTCCGGATACGACGAGCTGCCTAGTAGCTTCAGCAGTCTCTGGACCGTCGACCTCACGTCGACCGAGGGATCCTACTCCGGTCACGCGGCCTTCGTCTCCGATACGGAGCTGCTCGTCGCGACCGGAGTGAACAGCGGACGCTCGTTGGTCGACAGCGCGACCGGCGCCGCCATGCCGCTGCATCCATTGCAACGGAGCGCCAACATCGAGAGCAACGGGGGCCTGGTCGCGACCATCGCCAACGATTCGTCCATCTCCAGCCGTGAGTTCGCTCTCGAGAGGTTCGTTGGAGGTACCCCGCAGTGGATCGCGATACCGAATACGCCAAACATCTCCACTCCGCGGCCGATGCCCATGCTCGTGCAAGAGAGCATCAGCCGAGTCGTCATGGCCGGCGCCGTCTCGCCCTACATGTCGATCGCGGACCTCGCGGGCGACTACGTGGGGAGGTTCTGCTCACCGGCGGCCTCGAACATCTCCGGACAGCCTGCGACTCTCGAATTCTCAGGCTCGATGTTCGCCGGCAACCGCACGACCATCGGTGCCCGCGGACTCTCGCCTCAGAGCAACGTCGGCTACCTGCTCGTGGGTGACGCACAGGCGCTTCCCATGATCCCGCCAGGCTCGATCGGTCAGCTCTGCCTCGGAGGCCGGATCGGGCGCTACATAAACCAGGTGCAGGCGGCGAGCATGCTCGGCGCGATGTCGTTCGAGGTCGACACGTCCGCGCTTCCCTTCTCGTCGGGCGCCGTCGGGATCGGTCCATTCGAGCCGCTCTTCTTCCAGCTCTGGTACCGAGACAGCTCCCTGGGAGCGCCGACCTCAAACTTCAGCGACATGATCGGCGTCCTCTACCGTTGAGCGTCGTCGACCGCTGCCGCTCGGCCGGTTCCCGACTGTCATGAGCTGGCCGGGCGCACGAGTTGCGGTGGTCACGGCGACGTCTATCGGCGCCAATGGCGCCCGTCGACGATCGCATGGCCGCTGTTGCCGCGGTGATGGTCGACCTCGCGCGGCGGCTGCGCTGAGGGTGACCTTGCCCGGGCAGATCGGACACCCCAACCGGCGCGACTTGCGCCAGGATGTTCGACATGGCACAGAGGAAACGACGGACGTACACGGCTGAGCAGAAGTCGGACGCGGTCCGGCTGGTGCGGCAGATCGGTAGCGTGTCCAAGGTCGCGAAGGACCTCGACCTGACGGAGACATCGCTTCGCAACTGGTTGCGGCAGGCAGAGATCGACGACGGACGCGGCCCGGAAGGCGCGCTGACGTCGGAAGAGCGAACAGAGCTAACGAAGCTTCGCCGAGAGAATCGGATCCTCCAGCAGGAGCGGGACTTCCTAAAAAGAGCCGCGGCCTTCTTCGCCAAGGAGCAGGACCCGCATTCGCGGTGATGGCGGTGGAGAAGGCCAACTACCCTGTGGCGTTGATGTGTCGAGTCCTCGAGGTCTCGCGGAGCGGCATTACGCGTCGAAGGCGAAGGCTCGGCCGACGCTGCGCGAGGCGGCAGACGCGGAGCTCGTGGAGAGTGCGCTGGTCAACGCGCTCAGCTGGCGCGCGCCTGGGGCGACGCTCATCCACCACTCGGACAGGGGCTCGCAGTACGCAAGCGACAGCTACCAGCAGCTGATGGAGCGTCACGGAATCACCTCGAGCATGAGCCGCAAGGGCGATTGCTGGGACAACGCCGCGATGGAGAGCTTCTTCGGGACGCTGAAGCAGGAGTGGGCTCAACACCAATGGTGGCGGGGCTTGCTCGACGCGAGGGCGAGCGTGCATGACTACATCGAGGTGTTCTACAACCGCCATCCGCCACCCAGCCCGTCCCTGAGGCAGCAGCAGGGCCTGCGTACCTGCCGCGCGCAAGTCACCTGCGTGGCGCCTGTTATGCGGCCCTGTGATCGAGGAGCAACGGTGGCATTCAGCTCCATTCGTTCTAGGGACAACGGTTCGAAGCACTCGCGTGGTCCCTGGCGCAGTGCGAAGCGCTTACCGATGTGCTGCGCCCGCGCCTTGCTCGACCAAGCGGAGCAGAGGGCCAAGGTGGCGACGATGCGGCCGGTCCCGTCGCTCGGTCCCGTCGCTCAGTCGCGTCGCTCGGTCGCGTCGCGACGCACTGCGCGCAGGACCGAAGTCAGGGACTGGAGGTGAGGCAGCGGCTGAACTGGATGTGATGGATCCCCTTCGCGCGAGACCCGCTGCACCGTAGCGCTCGAACAGGCGACCTCCATGGCTGCCGTGGCGCCGAGGTCTACGCCGCGCGCGCGGTGGTCCTCGACTGCCGCTCCGCTCAATCCCTGAGCAGCGCCTCGATGCGGGTCCAGCTCTCTGCCCAGCGGCGCCGCTCTTCCTCGGGCAGGGCTTGCAGCGACGCGCCTCGGACCGCATCGAGGGACGGCGAGTGCAGGGCGTTGTTCAGGTGCCAGCGCGCCGCGTTTGCGTCGGGCGTTCCGTCTCGGAGCGCCGCTTCCGATCGCTCGATGACGTTTCCCAGGAGCCGCAGAGCCACGGTCCTCAGCGCGGCCGGGTCGGGGCACTCTGCCATCGAGGACCAGGTGACCAGCGCGCTCACCGCGACGAGCGGCGCTCCGCTCGCCCGATCCGAGGCGAAGCCCGGGTCGGCCTCGAGCGTGCGCTCGACCAGGGATCGGAGCGCGTCGCCGCGCTCCTCCTGGACCGCCACGAAGACGGCGAGATCCCAGTCCCTGTTCGCTGCGGCGCCGCGTGCGCCCGAGAGCACCTCCCGGCCCGTGGCGATCTCGTTCCGGACGAGCTCCGCCATCGCCGCGGCGTTGTCGCGCCACTGCGCCGCGAAATCGCTGTCCTGGCTTCCGAACTGCTCGACGGCGGTGTCGAGCAGGGGCAGGGCCTCGAAGAAGAAGTTCTGCCCCGCGAGCATGCGCCCGAGGTTGAAGTGCAGCTCGGGGGAGACAGGCGCGACCGCGATGCCCTTCCGACACGCCTCGATCGCATCGTGGGCTCGGCCCACGTTCTCGAGGCAATTGGAGTAGGTGTTGTAGATCGGCGCACAGTTCGGATGTTCCGGGACCCAACGGTCCATGAACGCCACCGCGTCCTCCATACGGCCGACCGCCTGTAGGGCCGCGGCGTAGGTCAGGCCGAGGTTCTCGGAGCCCGGGGCCTTCGCCAGACCCGCTTCGCACGCGCGCAAGGCGTCGTCGACGCGACCCTGCAGGAACTGCGCGCGGTAGACCTCGAGGTGCGCGCGCTCGTTCGCGGGGCTCAGCTCCACCGCCCGGAGGGCCGAGCGCTCCGCGTCCGCGAGGCGCCCTCGCTCCGCGCAGAGGGTTGCGTGGTCGCAGAGCCCTTCGACGTTGTCCGGGAAGCGGGCGAGGGTCTCGTCCGACGCGGCCTCTGCCTCGGCCAGCCGCCCCAGCCGAGACAGGGCGGCGGTCCGGTTGATCCAGGACATCGGCAGCTCGGGTCCGAGCTCGATCGAGCGTTCGAAGAGGCGCAGAGCCTCTTCGAGTCGACCGGTCTGCATACACGCCCGCCCGAGGCTCCCGAGGATCGACGGGTCCTCTGGTTCGTGCTCGAGGGCACGGCGAAGCATCGTCTCGCCCTCCTCGTAGCGCTCCGTATCGACGAACGTCATCCCGAGCGCAGCGAGGGCGGGTCCCGTGAACGTCTCGACCTCGATGGCGCGCCGCAGCATCTCTTCGCCCTCGGCCTGGGAGCCCGTACCGATCAGGGCGAGCCCCAGCGAGTGATAGAGGCGCTCTTCCTGGCCGCCCTCCGCGTAGAGGGCCTGCAGCAACGGCAGCGCTTCGGCGTGACGCCCGAGGAAGCACAGGACTTGCGGGCGATTGAGGACGGCGTACTCCTCCTCTGGATCCAGCTCCAAGGCCTCCTCCGTCAGGCGCAGCGCCTGGTCGTAGTGTCCCAACGCCGCGGCGTTCGCGCCGAGGTGCGCGAGCCAATGCGCTTGACGCTTCGGTGCGTCGACCAGGAGCTGCTGGTAGATCGCCTCCGTCTCCTTCCAGCGCCCCAAGTAGGTCATCGCGATCGCTTGGCGATGGCGGATCTCGGTGTTCGCGGGGCTCAATGCCCGCGCTACACGCAGCTGCTCGAGCTTGGCGGCCGCAGCTTCGTCGGATTCGAGGCTGATGAAGAACGCGCCGCGGTTGAACAGATGGAAGTCGTTGGGGTAGAGCTCCTGCGCACGGCGGATCGTAGCGACCGCGCCGTCTTCGTCATCGGCTCGCCAGAACGCGTTTGCGAGCACGCGACACCCGTCGGCCGTCAGCTCCCCGAGGTCCGCCTCGCTGGCGAACGCTCGCAGCCGATCGAGCGGGAGCGGATCCGCGCTCAGCAGCGTGCGCAGCCGGTTCCGCGGCTCGCTCGCCGCGTCCAACGCCGCCGCCACCTGCCTGATACGGCGCGTCAATGCGGCGTCGATCGGTCCGCCTTCGTCCGCGATCAGGTCGCGGACCACGCTCCAATGGTCGAGGGTGGTGGCGAGCCGGAGCTCGATGTCCCCGCGGCGCAGCGGCGGCAACAGCTCTTCCAGCGAGGCGTCGATCAGCGACGGACCCCCGAGATACTCCGTGAACACCGCGAGGTAGCGTCGGTCGTACTCACGATAGAGGTCGACGGTCGTCTCCCGCCGGTCCAGGTGGTCCGGCGGCACCAGGAGCTCGTCGAGGGCGGCCAGCATCATCGCGTCGCGCTCCTGGCGCGCGCGCTCGGCGGCGGCGGCGCTCGACTCCGCGCGGACACGGGCCACGAGTGCGAGCGCGCCCTCCATGTGGCTCGGCGGGACGTCCGGCTCGTGGGCCAAGGCAGCGAGCGCCGTGGCTGCGTCGTCGGCGGCGAACCACAGCGGCCCGACCACACCACCCACTTGCGCTTCGGACAGGCGCGATTGGGCCAGCGCCCTGGCTTCGCTCACGCGCGCGACCAGCTCGTCCCGCCGCACCTGCGCGGTCGATTCGACCCGGTACCAACCGAACCCCGCGCTTCCCATCAAGAGCAGCACTGCGGCGGCAGCCAGCACCGTCATCCTCTGTCGCCAGCGGGAGTCTGCCGCCTGGATCTCGGCGTGCCTGGCACGCTCTTCGACCGCGGAGAGGTGGGCGGAGACCGCCCTTGCGACCTCCTCGCTGTTGCGCGGCCGTTGCTGGCGGGCGCCCGACAGGCAACGCTTGCAGAGGTCGACGAGCGGCCCGGGCGCGCCGCTCGCATCGAGGAGGCTGAAGGCTGCGGCCGTGTCCGCCCGCACTGCCATGCCGAGGACGTCGTGCGGCTCGCCCACGTAGGGCGGTTTGCCTGTCAGGATCTCGCACAGGATCGCGCCGAGGCCGAACACGTCGCTGCGCTCATCCATGGCCTCCACCTGGCCCAACGCCTGCTCGGGTGGCATGTAGGCAGGTGTCCCGAACACCGATCCCATCACGGACTGCGAGCCTTCTCCCGAGGATCGCAGGGTCTGGATCACGCTGTTGAGATCGGCCTCGGATCGGGCACGGACCTCGTCGGCCACGCCGCCCCTGGGCAAGACCTTTCCCAAACCCCAGTCCACGACCTGAACCTCTCCGAACGAACCGATCATGATGTTCGCGGGCTTCAGGTCGCGGTGGACGACGCCGCGCGTGTGCGCGTAGGCGAGCGTCTGGCACACCTGTTCGAAGATGCTCACGAAGCGCCGTTCGTCGTCCGCTGGGCTCGTGCGCGCGGCGAGCAGTCGCGAGAGGGTCTGCCCCTTCACGAGCTTCATCGTGAAGAAGGGGCGCCCCTCGCTCATGCCGAGGTCGTAGACCGGCACGATCCCTGGGTGCTGGAGCTGGCCGCCGATCTGCGCCTCCTCCACGAAGCGGTGCAGCACCTCGGGGTGCTCTCGGTAGCGCTCGTGCAGGAACTTCATGGCGACGTCGCGTCCGAGCTCCTGATCGTGACCACGGTGCACCGTGCCGACGCCGCCCCGGCCAAGCTCACCCTGAATCACGTACTTGCCCGCGGACGGCGCACCGCCTTGCCCGACCGGCCGCAGGATGGGTGTATCGCCGCCCTCGACGTCGTCGCGGAGCGAGACCTTCGGCCGGGCTCCGCTGAGCTCCATGACGCGGTCGAGCACGCTCGGGTGGTCGGCGCTCGCGCGGCGCTTGGTCCGCAGACCCCCGAAGGCGCCGTCCAAGGCCCCGTCCAAGGCCCCGTCCAAGGCCCCGTCCAGTGCATCGTCGAGTGTGTCGTGCAGTGCATCGTCGAGTGTGTCGTGCAGTGCGTCGTCCGGGGCCGAATCGGGAACGGGCCCAGCAGCGTCTTGCGCGGCGGAGGGCTCGGGGAAATCGTCGGCGTCGGGGATCTGGCGCATTGGGTGGCTCCTGCGGGCGGGACCCGCGTCTCCCCCAGGTTCCGCGCGTCGTGTGGTTTCGGGCGCGGATGTCCCGGATTTTCGGGGGAGCGGCCGCCGAGCCGTTCGTTGGCTTCCAGGCAACGGCGCTGGGGCCGCCGGCGGCAGCGCCGCTGGATCCACGCTCCTTCAACGGGCGGGCCGACGCGAACGAGGCGCTCGGGAGCACCGATGAGCTGGAAGCGGCCGACTGGAGGCGATCGCGAGCCGCAACGGATCGCGTTCTGAGGCGCAGGCTCCTATCCCTCGAGCATGGCGAGGACGCGCTTGCACTCCTCGTCCAACTTGGCCGCGGGCGCCCCGGTGTGCGTGGCGACGACCGCGTGGAGGCAGGCGCGAAAGTCGCGCCGGGCGCGCCGGTAAGCGTTCTGGACCGACTCCACGTCCAAGACTCCGAGCTGCTTCGCGATCTCGCGCACGGGCAGCCCATCGCGATGCCGGAGCTTGAGGATGCGGAGGCGGGTCCGATAGGCCTCGTCCCCGTCGCGCGCCGCCCGTTCTTGGGTCGCGGCAGCCTCTTGCATGATCATCTGGGCCCAAGAGCGGTCGAAGACCCGCGACAGGCCTCCGCATGGTGGGGAGGCCATCCAGGAACACGGACTCGTCCACGGCCCTGCCGCTCTCGCGCGCGGCTCGCTCCTCGAAGCGACGGGCGACGTTGCGCACCACACCGTAGAGCAAGGCCCGAAAGTCCCCCTTCGCCGCGTCGGCCCGATCGAGGGCGCCGCCAGGTTTCACGCATTCGAGGAACACCTCCTGCTGTGCGTCGGCGACATCGTCCCTCCGCGGCGTGTTGGCCCAGCGCCGAAGAAGGTACTCACGGATCGGACCCGCATAGTGGAGGGCAAACCGTTCGCGCGCGTTCAAGTCGCCGCGCGACGCCGCCTGGAGCAAGGTCCAGCAGGTCTCCTCCGTGCCGGGCTCGGAGCGCCGCTCTCCTGGGAGGTCCCGTTCGTCCGGTCGATTCATCCGTAAGCCAGGAGGCGCGTCGCGTGGCGGAGCGGGCGCGGAGCGTTCGCTCCAGGGTAGAGGTGCGCGAGACTCTGCGCTCGCCCTTCGTTTGCCCGAGCGGAGGCGACGACCGAGGCAGCGCGACGTCGCACGGTCATGGCGTGCACGGGATCGCGGGCGAGTCTGTCCTTGCGATTGCGGCCCGCGGCCCGCGACCACGCTCCGTCGTCCGAGAGCATGGCAAGACGGGGTCAAACACTCGCGAGCGGCGTGGAGCTGTCCGCAAAGCTCTCCGCAGCGACGCCCAGGCGGCGCAGCATGAGCAAGTAGAGGTCGGCGAGGTTCGTGTCTTCGTAGTCGAACTCGCGCTGCCACGGCTCCTGGCCGCCGCTCCACGAGCCGCCGAAGGCGCGATCGCCGACGAGGTCTACGAAGCGGCCGTGTTCGAAGCCCATGTCCTTGCCGCCGGCGAGGACGAGGGGGTAATTGCGAGAGAGGTGGAAGGCGCTGGAGGCAGAGCCGAAGAGGAGCAGCGAGTGGTCGAGCATGGTGCCTTCGCCTCCCGGCTCGGGGGTCGCAGCGAGGCGCGCGGCGAAGCGGCCGAACTCCTCGGCGAGGAAGCGGCAGTAGATGCCGAACTTCTCCCAGCCGCCCGGCTCCTTGGTGTCGTGCGAGAGCTGGTGGCTCAGCGGGAACCCGACGGCGCGCGCGAGGATGTCGCTGCGCCCGATCCCGTTCTCGCGGCCGAGCTGGTACGTCGCGACGCGTGTGCTGTCCGTGCGGAACGCGAGGTAGATGAGCTCGTACATCGTCTGCACGTAGAGCCGCGGCTCGTCGGGCGTGACTTCGAGCTTCAGGTGATCCGCGGCGATGACGGGCAGCGGGATGTTCGCCCAGCGCGCCGCTTTCTCGACCTTCACTTCGGCCGCGCGGACGGCGTCGAGGTACTCGTCGAGGGTCTCGCGGTCCTGGCTGGACAACGTCGTCCGCAGGCCGCGTGCGTCCTCCATCAAGTCGTCGAGCGCGCTCCGGCTCAGCGCGAGCCGCTGCGCGGCGGCGCTGTCGGTCTTGACGAAGAGGGCGTCGAAGACCCGCTTGGGCCGGTGCTCGGCTGGGACGGCGCGCCCGGTCCGCGTGAACGAGAGCGTGTGCGCACCGCGTGGCGTGCCTGTGCCTCCGTCCGTCGAGAGTACGAGCGAAGCGTGCCGCGTCTGCTCGCCGACATGCGCCGCATAGACCTGGTCGAGCGAGACCGAATTGCGGTACTCGCCCTTGGCTCCGGTCGGACCTCCAGTGAGGAACTGGTCGGCGTTCGAATGCCCGTGGACGTTGCGCACCAGGGGGTGCGAGAGCCCCGAATAGACCGTCAGTTGGTCGCGCAGCGGCTCGAGCGGCTCGAGGCACTTCGTGAAGCGGAAGTCCTTGCCGCTCCCGTGTGGGAACCAGGACCAGTCCTCGAAGGCCGGGTCCTCGCGCAAGGGCATCGGCACGCCGTCGGGGAAGTACACACAGGCGAGGCGCTGCCGGCGCCCTTCGGCGGCGTCGGGCTCACGGCTCGTCGGCCAAGCGGCCGCGACGGTCTCCAGCCAGGGCAGCGCCAACGCAAACGCAGAGCCGCGCAGGAAGCGGCGACGATCGATCGTGGCCATGTCGACGGGCGGGCGTGTCTTCATCGGGATCCTGCGTGGGGCGGAGCGTCAGGGCTCAGGGGCTCCGGAACAGATCGCTCGTCGCGATCGCCTTCACCAGCGTAGCCAGCCCGTCGCCATTCCGCCTCGCCTCGCGGGCGATCCGATCGAGGTGTGCCCGGTCTCCGAGTCCCAGAGGGCGACCGAGCGCGAAGGTCGCGAGCTTGTGCGTCAGGGCCCGCACGAGTTGGTCCTGGCGGTTGGCGAGGAGGAAGGCCTTCAAGCCGTCTGCGCCGTCGAGGACTTGGCCGCTCGGCAGGGCGCTGGCTGCGTCGACGGGGCGACCGCCCGCCTCCGTGCGCCTCCGCCCGACCGCGTCGAACTCCTCGAAGGCGATGCCCCAGGGGTCGATCTTCGCGTGGCACGAGTGACACGCCGGGTCGTTGCGGTGGTCCTCGATGCGCTCCTTCAGCGTCATCTTCAGGACCTCCGGGTCCGCGAGGTCGATCGTCGGGACCGCGGGCGGCGGCGGCGGCGGCGGGTCGTCGAGGATGTGCTTCAGGAGCCAGACACCGCGCTTCAGCGGGTGCGAATCGGTGCCGTCCGAGTTCATCGCGAGCGGCCCGGCCTGCACGAGCAGCCCGCCTCGCCCGAGCGCCGGGTCGAGCGTCACCGGACGGAACTCGTTCCCTGTCACACCTTGGATGCCGTAGTGCGCCGCGAGCCGCTCGTCGACCATCGTGAAGTCGGAATGCACGAGCTCCAGCACACTGGCGTCGCGGCGCAAGAGCTCGTCGAAGAATGCGACGGGCTCCTCGACGAGCGCGGCCCGAAGTCGGTCGTCGAACCCGGGGTATACCTTGCGGTCGACGCGCAGCTTCTCCATGAGCCCGAGGTCGAGCCACTGACCGACAAACGTCCGCGACAAACGACGCGCGCGCGGATCCGCCAACATCCGGTCGACCTCAGCGGCCAGGACCTCTGGCCGCTGCAGCGTGCCATTGGTCGCATGGTCGAGGAGGCCCTCGTCCGGGCTGCTGCACCAGAGGAACAGCGCGAGCCGTGTCGCCAGCGCGTGGGCGTCGAGCGCACTGCCGGGAGCGCCATCGGGAGCCTGCGACGCGACGTAGAGGAAGTTCGGCGAGGTCAACACCACGGCGAAGACCTCGACGAGCGCCGCTTCGAAGGTGTCGAACTCGGCGCGCAGGCTGCGGAAGAGGCGGACCTTGCGCGCGACTTCGTCGGCGGAGGCGGGACGGCGCCAGGCCCGCGCCATGAACGCCTCGAGCAGCTCCCGCGCGCGGAGGTCTTCGTTGTTTGTTTCAGTGCCGGCCGGGAAGAGCCGCGTGTGGGACTTGGGCGGCCAGACCTCGATCAGGGGCGCGATCACCTCGACGTGGTGGATGTGCAGGGCGCGGCCCGCGAGCGACGCGTTGAGCAGTTTGATGTACTCGGACGGGCTCGGCAGGTCGCCCATCCGGTTCACGCCCCGCGCGAGGTTCCGCGGCGTCGCGCGGCACATCGGAATGTCGAACGTGTAGTCCTGCGGTGCGTCCGGTGGGGCGTCCACCGCGATGTCGGCCTCGCTCACCTTGAAGACCGCGTTGGAGTCGTTGCTCGCTTGCCAGCCGAACTGGAGCCGCAGGCTCACAGGCCGGGTGTCGTCCGCTGACGCACGCGCAGCGCGCACCCGCACCCGCATCCAGCCCCGCTCGGGGAGCCGATCGCCGAGCTCGACGATCAGCCCGCCGTCGGCGGGCAACACGGCGACACAGGTGGCGTCCGCGAGGGGACCGGGGGGCTCCGAGCTGGGTGCAAACGCGCGCTTGGCGCCGTCGTAGCCCCACGTCGCTCCGACGTAGCGTCCTTCGGCGCGCTCGTTCGAGCGGTCTTCGAAGTGGACACCGCCCGGGCGGCGCGCGTTGCGTGCGAGCTGCGCCGCGAGCTCGGCTTCGAGCGTCTCGGGCGCCTCTGCGTGCCGCTTGCGCAGCTCCTCGAGCTGCCGAGACAAGCGGGGCCATTCGGCGGCTGCCGCGGCGTCCATCGAGACGCTCCAGTAGAGCGGCTCGGGGCGCGGGCCGAGCGCGGCGGCCTCGTGGAGCGCGGCGCGGTTGGACTCGAGGTAGGCCTGGAGCTGCGACGTCGAGAGGTGCAGGACGTCCGCGCTGTTCTCGAACCCAGCCTCGGAGATCGGATCGGGCGGGAGCTCGTCGCCGAACTCGTTCGGCAGACCGAGCAGGTCCTGCAACATGTAGCTGTACTCGTAGCGCGACAGCCGGCGGAAGGGCGAGTGCTCCTGGGCCGCGCGCCGCGCCGTGGCGGCCGCGTGCAGCTCCGCCGTGAGCCACTCGACGATCCGAGCGCGGTCCGCGTCGGCGAGGGCCTCTTCACCGGCGGGCGGCATGTCACCGTTGGCCACCACCTCGAGCACGTCGACCCACCAGTCCGCGTCGTCGCCGCCCTCGAGGTCGGGGTCGAGCGTATCGATGCGCAGGCTCCCTTTTTGTTTCTCGGGGCCGTGGCAGCGGTAACACGCAGCGCGCAGCAGGGGCTCGAGCTCGTTGCCGTACGTGTCGCGTGTGCCCGATGGTGTGCTCGACGGTGTGCTCGACGGTGTGCTCGACTGGGACGGCGCAGCGGCCTTCGTCAGGTACGCGGAGCGTCGCAGGCCCTCGGCCCTCGCGGCTGCGAAGTCCGGTCTGTCCTGTCGCCCTTCGGACGGCCCGTCGCTCTCAAATGCCCGCACCCTCGGCTGCGCGCTCGGCGCGACGACAAACGCCGCAGCCGTCGAGAGCGCCGCGAAGAGGACCCCGGAGAGGACCCCGGAGAGACGGAGCGGTTGGATTCGAGCTCTGAGCATGGATGGGGGGGCCAGCACCTCACCGCGGACCGTCCGCGAAGCCGGCCATGGCATGCCCGAACACAGGTGCGGTCCGCGTCGACCACGGAGCCCCGCGCGCGGGCCCCCAAGTTATCAGGGGAGAGGGACTTCGACGCCCTGTCTACGCGCTCGCCGCGCCGCAGGCACGTGGACCCGCGGATGGCGCTCGCACGTGTGCCGTGGAGGGCGCGCAGCGGGCGGCTTCGACTCCAGGCCCTCGCGACCCCCAATGGGGCGCCCAGGTGTCTCCGCCGAAGCCCCGCGCGGGTCATGGGACGGGTGCGTTGACAGAATCGACACCATGGGAGGAATCGCCATCGGGCCCGTTCGAGCGCCAATGATCGCTCGGACGCCTCGTGTCGCGCCCCAGGCGGGGTAGACCTGGATGTGCGAGTTTCCCGCTGCGCGGCACGGTGAGGACAGGCGCTCAAGATAGGGTCTTCCGTACCCCGAGGTTCTCTGGTGGGGCTTGGTGTGCCTCGTCTTCGCGCGCGTCAGACTCGTTCGGTGCGGAACCCGGTCGGTGCGCGGCGATGCCGAGCGCGTGAGAACGTGCGATCAGGGCGGTTATGGGGGACAGCGCCACAATCGGACGGTACCAGCGCTCTGGCGATGCAGCAACCCAAGCCCGCGCCTCGCGAGTTGCGAGAGGCGCGCAAGGCTCCGAGAGGGTCCGGACCCGAGTGACCCCGAAGGCGGACTCCGAAGGTCGGGGGGGACCGGACCTGCGCCGCGGTCAGAAGAGGTCCACTCGCGCAGGCTCACGGGCTGCAGCGATCGGCAATGGGTCTGGGGGCAACTTGAGGTGCAGCACGACGCGCCGGATGGTCGGCGGGTCCGTGATCATCGCGATCATGTGTCGCCGACTCCCGCACCGAAGGCAGCTCAAGACATCCTCTGAAGACACCCGAATCAAGAGCTCTGCCCAAGCAATACGCGCTTCGCGCGACAGGCTGATTCGGTGCGCCGCTGCTCGTGTTCGTCGGGCGCTCACGACGCGACGGCGGCAGCGGCACCACGTCATCGCGCACCGGCGAGGCTGGCGCGCTTCCTCCGGGCCGGTAGTGGCGCAACGTCGCGGGTCCTGGCAACCTACGCGCGTGCACGCTTGCCCGCGACTCTTCCCTTCCCGCCCCTCGGGTAGCGCAGTTCCTCGAGAGGATGCCGTTACAGGTGCTGCGCACGCGTCGCGGCGAGCAAACACCGGCCATCGCGGCGGGGCTCACCACACGCCCGCTTACGCTGCTCGAGATCCTCGGCTGGAGAATTCCGGACTCCTACTGGCGTCCAAAGTACCTGCGAGAGGCGGCCGCGCGATGCTGAGACAAGCGAAGAAGGGATACGCTGGTCATCAACACGGAACGGGTGGTCCACTCTCATGAGCCTCAACAACAGGATCCGGAATCCGTTCGTCACCGGATCGGCAGTCGATCCGGCATTATTCGTTGGTCGATCGGAGCAACTCGACGACCTATGCGGGGCGCTTGATGACGCCGCGAATGGCCGGCCCCAAAAACTTGTGTTGAACGGCGAACGCGGGACGGGCAAGACATCCCTGCTCACCTACTTGAGATCCGTTGCTCGAGGTGACCGTAGGTATTCGGATCTGAGCTTTCGGTTTCTGGTCGTGGATTTTGACTTCGGGGCAAGGACGAGCCAGAACGGGCTCTTAACGATGCTGATGAAGAAACTAGATTCCCAGGTGGGATCAGTGCAGGGATTAAGGGCTGCTGTCAAGCAGGCATGGAAGGCCCTTCATAGCTTCGAGGTGGTGGGAGTTCGATATGAGCGAGCGGAATTGCCCGCCGAGATTGAGTTGATTATCGACGACCTATCGTCCGCTCTAGTGAAGGCGTCGCTTGAAGTCTGCGGGCAAAGCGGGCCACAGGGCATTTTGATTACGTTGGACGAGTGCGATCGAGCCACACCTGAACTGGGGCTCGGTGAATTGATGCGGAGGGTCCTTGAGCGAGCCGAACGGAACGGTTGCAGACGGATTATGACGGTCTTTTCCGGATTGCCGCAGGTAAAGTCAGTCTTGTCCGAAAGTCACAAGTCGACCAAGCGTTACAAGGAAATCGTCGTCGGGAAGATGCCTGAGCCGGAGCTAGTAGATTTGCTTGCGCTCTATCTGAGGCTCGGCGCTAACGAGAACGGGGCGGAGGAGATCCGCATGACTTCCGATGCGGAACAGCAGCTAATACTATTCTCCGAAGGGTACCCCCACTTTCTTCAGGTATTCGGGCAGTGCGCATTCGATCATTGCGCGAAGAGCCAGATGGGAGAGAAGGTGTGGTACTTTGATGCGAATCACGTTATATCTGGCGCTACGGTAGGGCGCGCGGCCCTCGACACTATCGGAGACGTATACTACCGCGACGAATTCGACGCCTTCACGAGTATTGAGCGACGCGTGGCGGAATTCGTTGCAGAGCACCAAAACGAATTGCAGCCTGTTGCGGCCTTGCGCGATGCTCTTGGTTCGGACCGAAGTCTTGATGAAGCGCTTCAATGCATGTTGAAAGCTGGAACACTTGTAAAAGACGATGTCTCCATGGAGCGAACGCAACTCGACGAGCCGACTGACCGCGTGCGCCTGCGGGACAGAGCGTTCGCCTTTTGGATCCACTTTGCCAAGAATCCCGAGTGTCTGCCGATCGCGGACATTGCGAGTAAGCACAAGCTGCAAGAGATGAGTGTGCGACATGGAGATTTCGACTCCCTGGCGGCTTGTCTGCAGGACCTGAGCGTGAGCACGACGCTTGTAGAGAGGCTACGAGACCTCTTGGAGGGCAACCCTGATGCTCGGCACGGAGAGAAGATTCCGCTCTCGAAGTGGTTCGCCGATGTCGTTCGCGACGCAGTGAAGGCCGATGATGACGCAATTCTTGTTAGCAAGAAGGTCTCACGGCTACTGGATTCCTACATGGGAGATTAGATGGCTCTCCTAACGCTTTAGGGACGGGTCTAGCGGCGTGATCGAGCTGGAATCGGCGAATGAGGGCCCTGCGCGAGGTTTCTGGGTCAGGGCGTGAGTGCGCATGGAGCGAGCGGCATGCTGTGGGTGTCTAACGGCCTCAGCCCCACGCCACCCCATGCGCGCCACGACTCTACTCCGCACCGTCTTCGCCATCGTAACCGTCCTGTGCGCCAGGGAAGCTGGCGCCTTCCAGTCAGATGAAAGGAGCTGACCGTGTGAACCTCCGACGAGACACGTAGCGACCCGAGCGTGCGGTCCTGCAAGGGACCGTGCGAAGCCTCGGCGAGCGATGCCGTCAGCCGTAGCGCGAGCGAACCGATAGAAGCCTCGTCATTTACAACCTGGGAGCGGCCAACCTCTAGGACAGGTCGAAGCCAGCATGGGCAGGGAAGACGTCGGAACGTGCACCTGTCCAGCTCTCCGGGGTCAAGTCGGACGGCGGGTGGCGAAGGAAGGCGTCGGAACCTGGGAGGCCCTGCTGGCCGGGTTCGTGACTCCAGGTCGGGCGGGAATGCATAACCGTCCGCCTGGTCAGCAGGGATTCGGATGGGTCCATAGCAGCGTCGAAACCGGGTCACTCCGGTGGAGCGAAGGGGCCCGCCCCCGCTTGATCTGCCTGCATCAAGCCCCCTGATGAGCAAAGAGCACCGCTTGGGCGCCCCGCGCCCCACTGCGGACACCGGAGCAGCTACCACGCCGTTACTCAACGACTGGGGATGCGCCGCGAAGGTCTCGGAGCTTCGAAGGGCGCTATACCGGAAGGCGAAGACGGAGCCGAAGTTCCGGTTCTACGCGCTGTTTGACCGGATCCAGCGGCGCGACGTGCTCGAGGCCGCTTGGAACAGGGTCGCCCGTAACGGCGGCGCTCCTGGTGTGGACGGTGTCCGGATCTCGGACATCAACAACCAAGCGGGTGGTCCTGCGGCCCTGGTGGACGCCCTCCACGAGGAACTGCGGACGAAGACCTACCGGCCCCGAGCGGTGAAACGGGTGATGATCCCGAAAGCGAATGGCGGCGAGCGGCCGCTGGGAATCCCGACGGTGCGAGACAGGGTCGCGCAGATGGCCGCGGTCCTGATCCTCGAACCGATCTTCGAGGCCGACTTCATGGACACCTCGTTGCCGCAGAGCGGTCACTGCGCGGCGTCGCGGTGGGCCGCAAGAACTGGCTGTCCTAAATGACGGAGAACGGCGGCGAGACGGGCGTGATCTTGATGAGCCTGCTGCGGACAGCGTTGGCCGCAGGCGTCGATCCCCAGGCGTGGTTGCGCGAGGTGCTCGTGCGCATGGACCACGAGCGCGACTACGAGAAGTTGCTACCCGCTGCCTGGAAGTTGCACTTCGCCGACGAGCTCGATGCGAAACGGCAGGACCTCATTCGCCGGCTCGCGAACTGACTCGCGGGAAGCAGGTCGCGTGGCGCGGCCCCGACGTGGGGCTCGAAGGACGCTTACGGGAGGGGGGCGGAGAGGGTGAGTCGCTCGACGAGGCCAGCGCGAGCGGGCGCCGCGCCGGGGGTCGAGCGGACAGTCTTGGAAGGTGCGTGGTGCCTCATGGCCACGGACGAACGGCGCGGCCCGGGGCCAGGCGTCAGGAATCTCGCAGATGGCGCCGCGCGCCCTAGCTGGGCTTGCGCCGCGTCAGCGCCTCGTGACGATCGTAATGAGGGCGGCCGTGAGGCCCACGAGAGCGACGAAGCCGAGGGCCACGACGCGCGCCCATGGCGCGTTAGATGCAAGGCCGCGGCCCGTGAACCATAACCCGACAGAGAGCACAAGCCCGCACAGCGCGAGCGCTGCCGCGCCCGACATCGCTATGCGGCTCAGGCCGTCGAGGCCACGGCCAGCGGCGCCGATCGCGCGCTGCAGGCCCTCCAACGTCCACAGCACTGCGTCTGGATGATCGACGCCGGCGACGACCGAACCAGGTGACGGCGGTGGGGCTTTCAGCCGTGCAACGAGCCAAAGCACCAAGACCGCGACGCAGGGCAGCCCGAGCAATGCCGCCGCGACTCGGAGGAGGATCGAAGCAAGGGATTCCATTGGAGGTTGCAGGGGCTCGGTGATCCAGGCCTCAGCGCCAGAGCGAACGCACACTGAGCGTGCCCGTGCGGTGGTCGACGAGCGCGAGGAGCGGCTCCGGCACGCGACCCTCTACGCGAGGGCGGGTGCCGACGAACGCGGTCGAGGCCTCGCCGGGGAGGACTTGCTGGAGCGTGAATCGATCGATCTCGGTGTCGACCTGCCACAGGACAGTGCCCGACGTGTCGACGCGTGACAGGAGCGTTGTGCCGCCGAGGCCGCGCTCGCGGCTCGACACCATCAATACGCCGTCCGGATCCGTGAGGCGCAGCGGCTCCGAAGCGTCGTCGAGGCGCAAGAACGCCGCGTCGAAGTGCTCGGTGTCCGCGAGCCGCGTCATCGACACGATGGCGAGGCGCGCGCCGCCTGTGCTGGGCTCGACGACTGCACGGTGGAAGCGCCGGACAGCCTTGCCCTCGTCTGCGCGCTGGCCCCGCCGCAGGCTCCGGCCCGGCTGGCAGGCGCCCGCGACCTCTGCGTCCGAATGGAGGCCGAGCCATGCGTCCGCAGCGACGAAGAGCCCTGCGCACAGATACGCTGCCGGCGGCAGCGGCAATGGGGTCGTCTGTGCGCCGTTCAATCCCGCAGGAACCACGAGGGGGCGACCTGACGGGCTCTCGACCTTCCGAAGCGTCTGGAGGTCGATGCCGCCGACGCCGCAGACGTCGTACCAGAGCGTGCGTCCGTCGCTGCCGAGGACCTTGGCCAGCGCGAGAGCGCTGGGCGCGAGCCCGATTGCCAAAGGCACGAGGGTCGACTCGGATCCGTCGAGCGGCGTCAGGCAGAGGCTGACTCGATATCGATCGCGCGAGCCATCGCGGTGCAGCGATGGCGTATACGCTTCGAGCGTTTGGATCAGTGTTGCGACGTGCGCGTCCGTCCGAACGGTGCGACCGAGCGGCGTGCCCGGGCCCGGGTCGATCTTCAACGAGCGATCGAACAGCCATGCGGCGGCGCCGAGAGCGCACGTCACTCCCAGCGCCCCGAGCGCGACCAACCGGCGGACGTCTTGGAGCCGCTTGGTGGGGAACTGCGCTGGGCGCGCCGGCACCTGCGGGGGTCCATTCCGGAGGATGAGCAGGCGTCCGTCCGGGCCCTCGGCGTCGACCCGACACGAGGGTGCTTTCTGGCGGACCAGCTCTTCGCCGACCACGCGCAGGATCGCCTCGCGCTCTGGGGCGGCCCAAGGGTAGCGCGCGCGCCACTCTGCCTCGGTCCCGACTTGGACGGACGCCACGCAGTCGCCGGCGCCGAACTCCCAGAAGAATGTCAAGATCCCTGCAGCGGCACGATAGCTGACGGTCCCCGAGCGGCCGTCTTCGGTGGCAGTGATGGTGGGGGTAACAGTGCGAGGCGTATGTCGGATCATGGGCGCAGCCTTGGTGAGGTATCAAGGTCATCCCGAAACAGTGGAACGCGTTACCGAGCGCTCGCGTGAAACGTCGCGGGGTTCGGTCCGGGGCGCCGTCCATGACCTCAGCTCATGAGACGTGTCAGCTCCTTGGAGACGCCGCGATAGTCGGGTCGGCTCGCCAGCAAGGCCTTCCACTTCGCGAGCGAGGGCCGCAGCTCGCCGCCGTCGCGCAGCACCGCGATGCTCGCGTCGAGCAGGTTGATGAGGCCCTCAGGGACCTCCGGCGGCTTGGTCGTGTTGCGGGCAGCCTCGGTCCAGGTCCCGTGCACTTGCTCTAGCCGCGCCGTCATCGCAGGCGCGAGCTCGCGCCGTGAACGCGGATAGTGGTGGACGAGATAGTTCAGGGGGTCCGAATTGCCACCTCTGATGATCGATCTCTCGAGCGACTCGGTCAGGTTCGCGTGCGCGGCCAGGCGCTCCAAGCTCGCGGCCTTGACCTCGGGCGCGAAAGCGCGCACGAAGGGGAGCAGCTCGTCCACGGACGCCGACTGCGTTACGTGCTGCCAGCGCTCGCGCTGCCAGGTGGCTTGTGACCGTTCGAAGTTGCTCGGGGGACCCTCGCGCCGCTCCTGGGCGCGGAGGTTGCGCATAAGGCGAGGTGCGAGGCGCTGCCATACGGGTCGCAGCACGTACGGGCCCGCCAGGCCGTACACCCAGGCAGCGAGGCCGACGATCGCCGCAAATCCAAGCCACGGCACCCAATCCCCAAGTGCCGCGCCGTTGCCGAGCACGGCGGGGGCAGCGAAGCCTAGCAGCCCGGCGGCCTTGCTGGACCACGCGTGCCGCGGGCTGGTGGCGGTCAGCGGCAGCGCGAGCATCGCGACCCAATAGCCGGGGAGGCATGCTAGGCCCAACCAAGCGGCGAGGCCAAGGGCGTCGCGCACGACCCATAGGAAGAGCGCTGCGGCCAGCGTTGGCGGCAATGCGGCTGGACCGGTCACCAGGTGGGCGGCAGTGAGGTTCTCCCCGCGCGTTGGACGTGCGGCCAACAACATCGCCAGCAGCGGGAGGCTGCCGATGAGCCAGATCATGTTCGCGAGTAAGACCATTCTGTCGGAAGCAATCCGCACGGGGCGGTGGCCGTTACAGCAAGAAAGAATCTTGGGAGCCGCTGTGACGAACGCGCCTCCGCTCGGATGACCAGGGCATGACCAACATCAAGACCCTCGTCGACGCCTTCGAGGTCCAGGACCTTGAAGACGGCTCCATGATCCGTGTCAGCGTTGAGCATTGCACGGAGGTGGGCAACGCCGGCGCGCCGGGCCTGCAGGTGCTCTACATGGGCCAGATCGTCTGCTTCGAGCCCCTGATGGCGGCGAAGCTCGCCTACCAGGCGCGCAAAGCAGGCGAGACCGAGCGCTGGCTCGAGGATCGCTCGTGGGCCGTGCACGACGACCAATACGTGAAGCTGTTCCTCGTCATCGAGCCCGAGCCCACGGTCCGCGTCGAGGTGAAGACACGCTCGCGGTCGAAGCCGGTCATCAAGACCTACGCGCTGCCGTTCTCGCTCGACGAGGAGTAGTCGCGGATCCCGCCAGGCGCACCAGCCCCTCCGACCGCGGGCGCCCTCCTCCTTTGACGGCTGCGGACGGTCACGGCGCTTCGCATTCGACGACGATGCGGCGCCAGACCTCGAACGTCAGCAGCATCCACAGCCGGATCCCATAGCGCGCGTCGCTGCGCTCGCTGCGGTACTCCAGCAGCTCTTGCACGGCGTCCGGGTCGAAGATCCCCGCGCGGCGGACCTCGCGGCGCCCGAGGACCTTGCACGCGTACCGCCGCAGCTCGCCCTGGAACCAGTAGTGGACGGGGACCCGCATGCCGCTCTTCGGTCGCTCGAGGATGGAGCGCGGGAGGTCGCCCTCGTAGGCGCGCTTCAGCACCACCTTCTCGATGCCGCGCGCGACCTTCGAGGTCGAGGGCATGCGGAAGGACAGCTGCGCGACGCGCTCGTCGAACAGCGGCGCAAGCGGCGTGATCCCGGCGGCGCCCTGCATGCGCTCGACCTTTGGGAGGATCAAGTGCGCGCCCTTCAGGCGCTGGTTCGTCAGCATCAACCGGTCGAGGAACGCGGCGGGGTGCGCGCGCTCGAAGTACGGCGTCAAGAGCGCCTCGAGGTCGCGCGCTGGCTCGATCGCGGCGCGCCAGTCCGGCGCGAGGAGCCAGTCGAGCGCCGAGTACGCCCGCCGGTACGACGCCAGGTACGCGCGTTCACGCCAGCCCGGCGCGCGATCGATGCCGCCGTACCAATGGTGCAACATCATCGAGAGGTTCTTCGGTCCGCCGAAGAGCGGGTCGCCCCCCTCGCCGTTGAAGAGCCAATTGACGTCGCCGCCGAGCCGCTCTGCGACCTCGAGGTTCGGGACCGTCACCGGGTCCCCGATCGGGTCGTCGAGGTGCCAGACGATGCGCCGCAGCCGTGCGAGGAAGTCGTGCGGTTCGATGCAGAGCTCGGTGTGGTCGGTGCCGCACCGCTCGGCGACCGCCCGCGCGTGCGCGAGCTCGTTCGGGTATTGGGCGCCGAAGTGCAGCGCAAACGTCCTGACGCGGCCTGGGAGCTGTCGCGCGAGCTCCGCCACGACGACGCTGGAGTCGATGCCGCCGGAGAGGGTCGCCGCCGCGTCGGATCGTCCAGAGAGCTCGATCCGTTCCGCGACCGCTGCAGCGTGCGCCTCGCGGAAGCGCGCGCTCCACGTGTCTTCGGGCGCCTCTTCGCGCGCGGCGCTCGCGGGGCCTTCGGCGTCGAACCAGCGCGTGCGCGCAATTTCGTGGCCGCCTTCGAAGGTGATGAGAGTGCCGGGCTCGAGCTCGTAGAGCCCCTCCAGCATGGTCTCCTCGCCCGGCGCGTAGCTGAACGTCAAGTAACGCGCGACCGCCCGTGGCGTCACGCGGCGCGAGAAGCCCGGCAGGGACCAGAGCGCCTTGGGCTCGGAAGCGAACACGATCCGCCCGCCGAGGCGCGCCCAATAGAGCGAGCGTAAGCCGAGGCCATCGCGTGTCAGGTGCAGCTGGCCGTCGCGCGCAAACGCGAGCGCGAAGCCGCCACGCAGCCCCGCCAGCGCCCCGGCGCCCTGATGGGCCAAGAGGGCCGCCAGCGCTTGCAACGCTGTGACCTCGCCGATCCCCTGGTCTCTGCCCTGGCCGTCTCTGCCCTGGCCGTCTGCGCGCTGGCCGTCTGCGCGCTGGCCGTCTGCGCGCTGGGCGCGCGCGACGAGGTCGCGACGATCGAGCAAGTGGCCCGCGAGCGCGACGTCGCAGGCGGCTGGCTCGTGCAGTGGCCCGCTGGACGGGAGCGCGGTCGCGCTCGTGCGACGCGGCACGTCGGTCGCGACCCCCGCGCCGATGCGCGCGTCCTCGGATGGGCCGCGCAGCGTCAGGAACCCGAGCGTCGCGTGGGCTCGGGCGACCGTGCGCGGTTCGCCGCGGCCCCTGTGCGTGAGTGCGCGGGGGAGAAGCGGTCGAAGGAGGTATTTCCGGATCTCGAGGTCCGTTGCTGGGGGTAGGGGGCCCCATTTCGAGGCAGATGTCGTGCCGGTGTACCACGCGATGCTCGTGTGCTTGCTGCGTCTGGTTGCTCGCGGGGGCCTGGAAGGGTGGTTTGGGGCGGGCGAGGCACGCTTGGACTCGAGCAGGGGTCCGCGGCTCCAACAACCCGAGCCCACACCCCGCGATCTTGCAGGGGGGGGGCTCGAGTCGGGTCCAGCGGGTAGGGGACCGCGCGCTACCAGAAGAGCGCCGGCTCGCGGGCCGGCGCGATCGGCAACGGATCAGGAGGGAGCTTCAGGTGCAGCAGGATCCGTCGGACGATCGCCGGGTCGGTGATCGTCGCGATCATGTGACGCGCCGCACCGCACCGCGGACAGATCAAGACCCGGGTTCCGAACACGCGTTCGAGCAGCTCGGCCCGGGTGTAGTACCGACGGCGCACGACGGACTGATTCGGGTCGGCTCCAGCGGCGCACGCAGAGCGCTCACGACTCGACGGCGCCAGCGGCACCACGTGGTCGCGCACCGGTGACGCTGGTGCCAAGTTCCAGCAGCATCTCCGGCGCGGAGGGCGTGGTACGTGAGCTGATGTGACTCTTGCACTCGGTACGGAGCCCGCTCGGCGCAGCACGGGTCACGACGATCTCGCGCATCGCCGCTCGAGCTGCGTCCCGGTCCAGATGCCCGCGCGTGGCCGGACGGAGAGCTGGCGGGTGGGCTGAGCGCGCCGTCAGCGCTCCCCTTTCGCCCGGGCGAGCGCGCGCTCGCTCGCCTGCAGCGCTGCGCGGACCTGCACGACGTGCGGATGCTCTGCGCCATGGCGCGCCTCGAGGATCGCGAGCGCGCGCACCAGGCGCTCAGCCGCGCGCTCGTGATCACCCGCGTCCTGGTCGCACAGCGCGACATTCGCGAGGCTCGTCGCGAGCAAGGGATCCTCGGGGCCGTAGACCCGCTCCCCTACCGCGAGGCCGCGCCGCAAGTATTCCTCCGCGCGCTCCGCGTCGCGATCCACGAGCTGGGCCCACGCGCCCAGGTTGTTGAGCACACTGGCAAGGCTCGGCCGCTCCTCACCCGTCGCCTCGAGCGATGCGAGCGCGGCGTGCCAAAGCCCTGGCAGCTCCGGCGGGCCCTTACGCTGGTGAAAGAGCGCGACACCGAGCTTGTTCGCCGAGTCCGCTGAGTCGACGTGCACCGGCCCCAGCGCAGCGCACCGAAGCTCCCACGCGCGCCGCAAGAGCGGCTCAGCCTCCGCAGCCCGGAAGCGCTGGAGCAGCACGTCGCCCAGGTCCGTTGCAAGGCTCGCCCACGCAGTCGAACCCTCGTCGGCGCGCGCGAGGGCGCTGCGTAGCGTCACTTCCGCCGCCTCGAGCTCACCCGAGAACGCGTGCACAAGCGCGGCCGCGCGTGCGAGGTCCGCCGCGAGCCCGCTCTCGTCAGGGTCGCCGGCAGCGCGCGCCCGCGCCAGCTCGTTGGCCGCCTCCTCGCCCTCGCCCGCCAATACGTGACCCATCGCGCGTGCAAGGTGCGCGCGCATGGCGAGGCGCGGGAAAGCGTCCGCGCCGGCGCCGCTCCGACCGAGGGCTGCCGCGCCGTGCCGCAACGCTCCCGGGCCATCGTTGAGCGCGACACAACACTCTGCGAGGTGCACCTCGACGGACCGCACGGCGAGCGACTCGCGCGCGTGGAAGCGCGCCAATGTGCGTCGCTGTGCCGAGAACGCCTCGCGCGCGGCTGCCGCTCGCCCGAGCGCGGTGGAGCACTGGCCGATGGCCTCGAGCGCGGTCGCCGCGTGCGCGGTCCCCTCTGATTCGAGCCGCGCGACGTGGGTGAGGAGCTCGTCGAGCTCGGCGCGCGCCGACGTGTAGTCTCCGCTGCGGCTGCGCGAGAGCGCAGCGATGGACCGTGCCGTGACGGCGCGCGCTTCGCCCGGCCCGACGAGGCGCCCAAAGTCACCCGCGACCTGCTCCAAGAGGGCGAGGGCCTCCGCGCTGCGCCCACGCGCCTCGAGAACGACCCCCAATTGATAGCGGGCGCCGAGCGTCAGGAGCGCGCTCGCCCGGCGTCGCTCGGCGAGGTCAAGCGCCTCGCGAGCGATGCGCTCGGCCGCGTCTTGTTCGCCGCGCGCGAGCGCGACCTCGACCATCTTGGCGAGCACGCCACACGCCCCGGCGAGGTCGACGCCAGGGTCTCGTTGGAGCGCATCGAGCCCGCTGTGCAGCGCGCGCTGCGCGGCTTCGGCGTCGCCCTCACGAAACGCGAGCTGTGCCGCGGCGTGCGCGATGGCCCCTGACGCCCCATCCACCGCGCGCAGCGCCGCCACCGCGGCGCGCGCATCGACGAGGCCCGCCGCGAGCAGCGCAGACGTCGCCGCGTCGGCATGGATGGACTTTGTACGCCGATCGCGGGGGCCCCAGACGTCCCGTGCGAGGCGCGCCGCCCGCTCCAACATGGGCCATGCTAAGTCGTCATAGCCGAGCTTGGAGTAGGTCCGCCCGATCGCCGCCCGGAGCTCGAGCTCGGCGAGCGGTGTGCGCGGCGGTGAGGCCTCCATGCGCCGCCCCGCCTCGTCGAGCACGTCTCGCACGTCGTAGCGACGCCCGCGGGCCTCGTCTGGGTCGATCGTCGCGAAGAGGCCTTGCCAGAACGCGCTCAGCTCGCTCGCGCGCTCGGCCTCGGCCTCCGCGGCCGAGCGGCTCTGCACCGCGCGCTCGAGCTGCGCGATGGAGACGAGCGCCGCCGCCACGGCGACGACGACAAAGGCGCACGCGACAGCGAGCGCGACCCTGTGGCGGGCCAGCGACTTGCGCAGGACGTAGCGCGCGCTGTCGCGCCGCGCGTCGATCGCATCGCCCGCGAGGAAGCGCTCGACGTCATCCGCGAGGGCGCCCGCGGTCGAGTAGCGCCGATCGGACGCGAGGGCGAGCGCGGTCCGAACGATCGTGCCGAGGTCCTCCGGCAAGCGCTGAAGCGGCGCGAGGTTGAGCTCAGCGTTCGCGATCCGGCGCGCGACGACGTGCACAGGGCCGCGGTCGTCGAGCGGCATCGCGCCAGTCAGCGCCTCGAACGCGAGCACGCCGAGCGAGTACACATCGGAGCGCACACCGATCGCTGCGGGGTCGCCGGCGACGTGCTCAGGCGACGCATAGGCGAGCGTGCCCATGAACTGGCCCGTGAGCGTGAGTCGCTCGCCTGACGCGACGTCGTCGCCGCGGGCCGCGAGGCCGAAGTCGAGCACGTGGGGCAAGCCGGCGGCGTCGACGAGCACGTTGCTCGACTTCAGGTCACGGTGCAGGACCCCGCGCCAGTGCGCGACATCGACGGCGCGACAGAGCGTGACATACGCGCGGAGGACGTCGAGCTGCGCGCGCCCCGGCGCTCGCGCCCATGTCGCGAACGGTGCGCCCTCGACGAACTCCATCGCGAACCAGGCGGCGCCGTCCGCAGTCTCGCCGCTGTCGAAGACCGTCACGAGGCTCGGGTGCCGAAGGGACGCGGCGAGTTCGACCTCACGCTTGAAGCGTGCGCGGCTTTGGTCGCTCGCGAAGGCCGCGCCGAACAGGACCTTGAGCGCGACGTCGCGGCGCGTGGACGTCTGCCGCGCCCGCCAAACGGCGCCCTGGCCGCCTGCAGCGACGGGGCGCAGGTCTTCGTAGCCCGGCACGTCGGGGTGAGCGCGCAGGCGCGGCGCCGCGGCTTCGCGCAGCTCACGCTCGAGCGCCCCTTGGGCAACGAGCTCGGCGAGCGTGTCGCGGCACTCGCCGCACTGCGCGAGGTGACGCTGAACGCCCTCGTCCTGCCCCATGCGGTGACGCTCGAGCTCCAGGAGCGTCGGGTGCCCTTCTTCCTTGCCTTTCGCGCTCATGCGCGCGCCTCCGGCGGTCCATCGCCCGCGATGCGATCGGCGTCCATGAGCGCGGTGACGATCTCGCGCAAGCGCTTCGAGGCTCGGAACTTGGCTTGGTAGACCGCGTTCACATCGAGGCCGAGCGCTGCGCCGACCGAGGCCGCGTCGCGCTCCTCAAGGGCAAGCGCTGTGAACGCAGCCAGAGTGCGCTCGCCGAGGCCTGACTCCTCGCGGAGACGTCGGAGCGCCTCCGCCAGGAGCGCCGCGCGCCAGGACTCCTCCCACAGCGCGCTCAGGCGGCGCTCGTCCTGGAGCTCGCCGAGCACCGAGTCGCCTCGCTCCGGCCCGCGCGCGGCGCGCTTGCGCCACCGATCGATGACCCGATCGCGCACGAGCATGAAGAGCCAGCTCGAGAGCCGCACCCGGGCCGGATCGAAGCGCCCGCGGCCACACGCCTCTGCGAGGGACGAGAGCGCGTCCTGCGCGATCTCTTCCGCGTCCGCAGCCGAGAGCCCGAGGCGCTCGCCGAACGCCGTCAGCGCGGAGCGGTAGCGCAGGTCGAGCTCGTGCCACGCTCCCTCGTCTCCTTGAGCTGCGAGGCGGGCCAGGACGCGGCTTGGGATGGGTTCGGACATGGGCGGCCCGCGAATTCCTGGGGGCCATTTCTTGATCTTCGCGCGTAAGGCCAGGGCCGTCCAGTCGGACAGCGGATTGACGGGCGAGGTCACGCGAGGAGGGTTCCTCGGGCCGAGACGGCCCGTCCCCTCCAGTCCGATGTCTACACGACTCCAAGTCGCAGCCCTCTTTCTCCTCGCCTCGCCCGCGCTCGCTCAGGCGCCGCTGACCGGCGGGAGCGCCCTCCCCATCCCCGGGGCCACAGCCAACGAGCGAGCGGGTGACGCCCTCTCGTTCGACGGCGCGCATGCCGTCGTTGGGGTTCCGTTTCGCGCGAGCACGGCGTCCCAGGTGGGAGCTGCGGTTGTCTTTCCGAGGACGGCCGGCGGCTTCGGGACTCCGACCGTCCTCGCTCCTCCGACGCCATCGCCCAACGGCATGTTCGGAGGCGATGTCGCCCTCGAAGGGACGGAGCTCATCGTGACGGAGCGCGCGTCGCTCCACTTCGGCCTACCGGTCCGCGGCGCGTTCCACCGCTATCGCCTCGTCTCGGGGACGTGGGCGCTGATCGACAGCTCAGCCTCGCCGACCTCGACGGCCTCGAGCGCGTTTGGCGCGAGCTGCGACAGGGACGGCGACCTGCTTGTCGTCGGCGCACCCTTCGCAGTCGTCTCGGGGGGCACCCGAGGCGCCGCATACGTCTACCGCGAGGTGGGCGGCCAGGGGCAAGTGGAGTCCATGCTCGCAGCGAGCGACGGCCAGGCCGGGGACCGCTTCGGAGACTCCGTCGCGGTCTCGGGAGAACGCATCTTGATCGGGGGGGCATGGCGCATGGAAGGCGGGCAGCAGGTCGGCGCCGCCTATGCGTTCGAGCGCATCGGCGGGACTTGGCTCGAGACGGGCAGGTTCGCACCGGACCCCTCGACGGCCGACCGTGCCATGGGCGTCGCGGTCGATATCGACGGCACGACGGCCGTGATCGGTGCGGCGCGAACGAATGCCCGCGGCGCGACCTACGTCTTTGTGGACGGTGGCGCGGGGTGGAGCCTCGAGCAGCGGCTCCAGCCGAGCAACCTCGGCAACTTCGCGACGTTCGGCGACGCCGTGGCGGTGCGCGGCGACGCCCTCGTCGTGGGCGCATACCAGGACACGGCACGGGGCAACCTGTCGGGCTCCGCGTGGGTCTTCGAGCGCGGCGGAGCGACGTGGAGCGCCATCGTTCGGCTCACCACGGGCATGCCTTCGGCCGCGTTCTTCGGCCAAGGAGTTGCGCTGGACGGCGCGGGGGCCTTCCTCGTGGGAGAGCCGTTGCGGACGCCGCCGGGTGGCGCCTCGACGGCCGGCGCCGTCTACGCATTCGAGCCCCAGCGCCCCTTCGGGACTCCCTACTGCGCGCCCGTCACGCACTCGGGTGGTCGGCTCGGTCGCCTATCGGCGCTCGGAAGCGACGTGGTCGCCAACGGCGAAGTCACCCTCGTGGCGTACGACCTGCCCTTCTCCGCGTTCGGCTTCTTCTTGACGAGCAGAGCCCAGGGTTCCGTACCCCAGCCGGGCGGCAGCCAGGGAGTGCTCTGCCTCGGCGGCTCGATCGGGCGTTATGTCGGGCCGGGCCAGGTGCTGAACACGGCGAACACGGGCGTCCTTGAGCTCGAGCTCGACCTTTCTGCGACGCCGCAGCCCACGGGCCTCGTTTCGATCGTGGCGGGCGAGACTTGGTCCTTTCAAACGTGGTTCCGCGACACGATCGGCGGCCTCAGCTCGTCGAACTTCACGGAGGGGCTGGAGATCCAGTTTCGATAGCCGCGCGGTAACCGTCCTGTGCGCCAGGGAAGCTGGCGCCTT
>JAWKUK010000029.1:0-79710 GCA_041398605.1 Planctomycetota bacterium | reverse complement strand
TCGTTGTGGCACCCGCTGTTGCCGGCGCTCGGCATCCTCGGGATCTTCGCGCCCCTGCACATGCTCGGGCTCATCGTGCTCGGCCTCCTGTTGCTGCGCTCGAGCGGGCCTTCGGACCGCGCCGCCGTCGAGCGCTAGGAGCAAGCAGCCCCTTGCCCGCAGTCGGCGCGTGCCCGCAGTCGGCGCGTGCCCGCAGTCGGCGCGTGCCCGCGGCAGGCGGGGCGCGGCGCAGCGCAGGACTGGGCGGGGGCGACGGGCCTCCGGTCGAATGGTCACGCTCGCATGACCAGTACCAGGATGAGACGTTCCAGCGACCCGATCTCGCCGACTCGCGTACTCTGCGCGGGAGTCTCTCGCCGACCCCGATCCCCCATCTCCCACTCGCACCGTGAAATCCACACTGCCGGTCCTCTGCGCGTTCGCGACTGCTTCGGCGGCGCTCTGCCAGACCACTCATCAGATCCCGCTCGCCTACAACTTCAACGGGATCGTCCACGCAGGCGAAGCGGGCGCGCCGGATGACCCAAACGGGTTCCGCGCGATCTCCGACCGCGCCCTCGACTTCACCGCAGGCGTTCCGAGCGACGCGCTGTTGAACGCGTACTCACTCGTCAGCGCGCCGGGCGCGCTCGACATCGTTCACCTCGGTGACCGGAACCTCGTCGATGGCGGCAACTGGGCCTTCGACCTAATGCCGGACGGAGACAACGTCGGGACCCAGCCCACCTGGCTGCCGAGCTCCGACCAGGCCGGCCCGCAGACGACGGTGCTCGTGGCCCCGATCGCGCTCGAGGCCACTTCCAACGCGAGCTTCCTGTTCCAGGTCAGCAATGGCGGCGGACAGTTCGACGTCACCTTCGGCTTCGCCACTGCGGCGCCGCTCACGACGTCGCTCTCCGCGGGCGACTGGTTCGGCGGCGCGTACCTCGGGACGGCCCAGGTCGACGCGGGGAGCCCTGACAACAACCTCTCGATCGCTGAAGGCACCGTCGACTTGAGCGCGTTCTCCGGCGACATGTTGACCTCCATCACGTTCAGCAATCGGTCGAACACGAGCGCCGGATACGCGGTCCTCGCCGCGAACGTCTTCACCGACCCGCGGGTGACTGTCAGCTGCTCGCTCCCGCTCGAGTACAACTTCAACGGCATCGTGCACGCAGGCGAGGCGGGGATGCCCGACGCGCCGGATGGCTATCGCTCGATCTCTGACCGCGGCCTCGACTTCTCAGCGGGCGTCCCGGCCAATCCCCTGCTCGACCGCTACTCGATCGTGACGGCGGCAGGCGCGCTCGATGTCGTGCACCTGGGCAACCGCAACACGGTCTCCGGCGGCGCGTGGGCGTTCGATGCGAGCGCGGACGGGGACCAGATCGGCATCCAGCCGAGTTGGTTGCCGAGCGTCGACCAGTCAGGGCCCCAGGTCACGCACTTCGCGACGCCGATCGGGATCTCGTCGCAATCAGAGGCCTCGTTCCTCTACCAGATCAGCAACGGCGGCGGCACGTTTGATGTGACGTTTGACTTCCTGAGCGGGGCCTCCACTTCCGCGACGCTCGCAGGCGGCGACTGGTTCGGCGGCACGTTGCCCGGCACGAATCAGGTCGACAATGGGAACCCGGAGAACAACCTGTCGGTGACCGAGGGCGCCGTCGACTTGAGCGCGTTTGCTGGCGAGCTCCTCGTGGCGATCTCGTTCAGCAACCGCTCGAACGCCAACGCCGGGTACGCGATCCTTGCGGCGAACCTGACCGGCACGGCGCTCGGCGCCGAGGTCTGCTCGAGCTCGCCGAACTCCACGGGGGCAGGCGCAGCGCTGACGATGCTCGGGAGCGACGTCGCGGCCAACAACGCCCTGTGCTTCCAAGTGTCGGGCTTGCCCGCCAACTCCTCGGGGTACTTCGTGAACTCGATGGAGACGATCCTGGTCGCGAACCCGGGCGGCGCCCAGGGCGACCTCTGTATCGGCAGCAACTCGATGGGGCGTCACTCCTCGAACGTGCTCCACTCGGGCTCGTCCGGCGCGGTCAGCTTCTCGCCCGACCTCACGGCCATCCCGCGCGCCACCGGCCCGGTGGCAGCCATGGCCGGCGAGACTTGGTACTGGCAGTACTGGTACCGCGACGTCAACCCCGGCATGACCTCGAACTTCTCGAGCGCGCGGGGCATAACGCTCCAGTGACCGCCAGCGCGGTGCCCGCGCGGTCTCCGCTGCGCCTGCCCCTCGCCGTCCACTGCGGCGGGTCGCGGACGCGGCGGAGGCCCCGCGGGGCCGAGCGACAGCGGGCAGGCGTCGGCCTCGCTCCCCACCGCTGCACGTTCCACCTGGGCCGGGGGCCGTCCGACGAGGTCCAGGTCGACGGACTCTACCCCGACGGTCCCCGCCTGCGGGGCGGCGTTGCATGGGCCGCGGCGCCCCTACACACAGCAGAGCTCGGCGCCACGATGTCATGACGCCACACCTTCGCGACGCCACGACCGACCGAGATTGGGACGAAGCCGCCGCGTTGTTGCGACGCGTCTATGTCGGCGGGGGCTACACAGCGGCCGAGAACGCCGGTCCGTTCATGGCTCGCGCGACGCTGGAACCCGCAGGCCAGTTGATCCTGGCCGTGGATGAGATGGACCGCGTGATCGGCGCGGTCCTGTTCCTGCACGCGGAGAGCGCCCTGCGCCAGCTCGCCCACGGGGCGGAGCGAGAGTTCAGGGTCCTCGCCGTAGACGAGCGCGCGCGCGGCGCTGGCATCGGCGAAGCCCTCGTCCAAGCGTGCGTCGAGAGGGCCTTCGATGCCGGGGCTTCGGCGGTCGCGATCTGGACCCAGCCCCGCATGCACAGCGCGCAACGCCTCTATGAGCGGCTCGGCTTCGAGCGCGCTCCGGCGCGCGACCAGCCGGACCCGCGCGGGTTCACGCGCTTGGTGTACGTTCGGACACGGTGAATGACTGGGGCGCGCGCGGTGCAGCAGCGCTGCGCGCTCTCCGCTGGGAGCGAGCCTGCGTCGCAGCGCCCGGCTCGCCAGGGTCACGACGCGGCCCTCAGCGCCTCAACGCTCTTCGTCCTTCAGAGGCGCCCACGTGTCCCAGGCGGTCAGCACCCACTGGGCCGCGTAGCCGAGGTTCATGAGGACGCCGCCGAGGATGACGCCCGCAGCGGCGTCGGGGTTGAACTTCGTGATCCACCAGTGCGCGACGTCAAAGAGCACGCCGAGGAATGGCAGCACGAGCAACGCCGCCTTCAGCCCCTCCCTGTAGCGTGTCTGCACAAACATCCAGCCCATGATGAAGAGCAGCATGGGGATCCCGAGCAAGTGGATGTGGGTCATCCGCGCCAGGCGCTGAATGGCCATGCCGCCGCCCGGCTTCGCCCATTCAGCGACCTGCGCGTAGTTCGCGAGCGGGGGGTAGTACGTCCCTTCCGCGTCGTGGCACGTCACACAGCTCGACTCGATGATCGGGCCGACCACCTCCGCGTACGTCTCCTCCTTCGCGCCGGCTTCGATCCACTCGCTGATGGACTTGATCTCCTCAGGGGTCGACGTCGCGGCCATCGAGCCCCGCAACGCGACGAGCAGCGGCGACTCATTGGGGATCCCGTGGTACGTGTTCGCGACGCCCTGTACGAGGCCGTGGCCCGCGAGCTGCGCGGGCCGCATCTCCTGCGCGTAGAGGTAGACGAGCGCCATGAGGTACCCGACCCCGAACGTGCACAAGAGCGTCGTAACAAAGACGCGGCGCGAGAGCGGCGCGCGGCGAAGGCTAGTGGACATTGTGGTGAGACGTGTGATTTGGGGCGGACGATGAGTACGGAGAGGAAGGGCCACGCGCCGCCCCTCGCGGCGCGACTCTGGGCCTCACGGAGCGGGGCCAGCGAGCGGCGGCGGCGCGTCACGCGCCGCCGCCCCACGCGGTCAGCGCCGCATGTGCATCAGCTCGACGTTCCAGTCCTCGCCCACGCCGTGGCAGATCGCGCACGACTCCGCGCCGCTCGGGCTCGTTTGCGCGGCGATGTGCGCCTGCGGAGCAGCGCCGTCATGGCACGAACCACAGACGAGGCTCCAGGGCTGGCCCGGGGTGACCTGGACCGTCGGGTGGTCGGTCGTATTGGGCGCTTTGAAGGCGTCGCTGCCCTCGCCGTGGCACGTCGTGCACGATTTCACGCCGTCTGGCATCGCGGGGAAGTGGATGTGATCGAACGTGACGGAGCCAAAGTTGTTGGGGTACGCGCCGCTGCCGAAGCCATTGACGACGAAGCTCGAGCCGTTCTCGAGCTCGGCGCCCATGTGGACCTTGTGAATGAGGCTGCGGAAGTTGATCGTCAGCCCGTCCGTCGCGGCGGCGCCCGGGGCGACGTACTGCGGCCGATCACCCGTCGCTGCCGCGCCGTGGCACGCGATGCACGTGTCGACGCCGATGCGGCCCCGGCCATGGAACGTGATCGCGACGTGACACGAGTAGCAGTTGTCTCGGCTCGTCAGCGGCGCGTACGGCTCGAGCACCGTCGCATCGCCGCCGAGGAATTCGATCGCCTCGCCCTCGAACCGCTCGCGATACGAGTTGGTCTCGCCCTCGAGCGACACGTTGAGGTCGCGGCGCCCCCACAGCGTCAGGCGGTACGTGCCGTCGATCACGGGCTTCCCAGTCCAGCCCCCTTCAGCCTCACCGAGGTCCGGGCCCCCGTTCAGCGTGACAGGATAGACCGCAGGCATGACGAACTCCGTCGAGTAGCTGACGAGCACCGGGCCGCCGTTGCCGAAGTCAACGAGCTCCGTGATGTCGCCGGTCAGCGCATCCAGTGAGTAGTCCGTGCCCGCGGCGCGCGTCGAGACGTTGACCGTCTGCACGCTCGTGCCCAGCGCCCGCGCGATCGCCGGGCCAGTCGGGTACGCCCCCGTATAGGGCGACGAGAACCAGAGGCGGTTCCCCTCGACCGTTTGGATGCGCAGGTACTCCGCGTCCAGCGCGGCGCTGTCGATGACGATGTAGTCGTTGCGTGCGAACGCCGCGCCGTTCACGACATCGATGTAGTTGACCGGCGGCACGATCGCGGCCGTCAAGGTCGACATCCCCGCCCCCATCGAATCGACCACAAAGACGTCGGTCGTCGCGCCAGAGAGGTTGATGTGCGGCGTCGCAGCCGTCGTGAAGGTCTGCAGGCCGCCCGCGTCCGTGCCGACCAGCTCGAGGTGCCGACGCGAGGGAATGGGGATCGTGTACGGCTGCGCGCCAGTGAGCATCGCTGTCGGGATCTGCGCGTACTCAAGCAGCTGCATGTTCGCGGTCGGGCCGAGCACGGTCGCGAAGAGCTGGCTGATATCGGCGGGGTCGACCTCGTTGTTGTCGTTGTCGCGCAAGAAGAACGTCACCGTCAGCTTCTCGCCGATATCGATGCGGTCATCCCCGTCGTTCGTGCCCGCCTCGTTGACGGACACGAGCTCTAGGTTCGCGCCCCGCGCGTGGTTCGGGTCGAGCAGCGGGTGCAAGTGGGCATCCATGACCGAGAGGCTCGAGCCCGACACCGTGTGGCACACACGGCAGCTCGCGTCGTCAGCCTGCGGCTCCATGAGCTGCCCGTTCGCGACGTAGTCATGGGCCGGGTCCCAATCATCGTGGCACGCGCGGCACGAGCTGCGGCTCGGCTGGCTGTAGACGAGGTCGCCGTTGGTCGGCGCCTCCAGCGGGCCTGGGCCGTCGGGGTCACCGTGGCACATGGAGCAGCTTGTCACGCCGCGGCGGACGTTGTCGTCCTGCGCCTTCTCGGCCGAGCCGAGCGCCGTATAACCGAGGTCACGCGGCATCGGCTCGTCGAAGTTCGGCCACGCCGGGAACTCCACCTCGGAGAAGTCCGTGCCGGCGATGACGTACGGGACCGGGGTCGCCGTGTAGTCGCGCTCGCCAGTCATCGGATCGGTGGTGACACCGTTCGCGCTCGGCAGGTGCGGCGCGTTGTGGATCCGGTGGATCATCACGTCGAAGTCGATCGTGGCCCCGGGCGTGGGGTTCGCCGTCGAGGGCCGGTCTTCCGCGCCAGCGGTGTGGCACAGGAGGCACAACGTCGTCGCGCGCCGCAGGCCGCCGTGGAAGCGCAGGCTGTCGTGGCACTGGTTGCAGCTCTGCGTCGTCACGACGGAGCGCGGCTCCAGGGTCGACGACGCCCCGTACAGGAAGTCGAACGTCGCGTCACCCGCGTCGCGGGCGGAGAGGCCGTTGATCGTGTAGTTCCAGCCGAAATACATGCCCACGGTGTACGTCCCGTCGAGCAACGCCTCGCCCGTGAGCTCGCCGGACTCCGGGCCGAGGTCCGGCGAGTCGTTCTGCGGCGCGAGGTACGTCGTCGGGATCGCGGTCGCGAAGGTGTAAGACCACGAGCCGTCAGCGTTGTGCGTCGCAGCCGACGCGAGGTCGGTCGCCTGCGCGATCACCGGCTGGTAGTTGAACGTCGGCCCGGACACGAGCGCGCGGGCCGTGTTCATCTCGGCGATGTCCCACGGCGTCCCGTCATTCTGCTCGAGCTCGAAGCGCACGGTGATGTGGTCACCAGCGCGGAACTGGCCCCCCGCGAGCGAGCCGCCGGAGACCGACACGATGCGCGCCACGACGCCGGGTGCTGGGTCGCGCTCGCTCAATGCTCGACTCGGGGCCGGAATGTCGCCAGGCGCGCCTTGCTCACCTTGGCTCCCGTTCCGGCCATCGTCGCCGCTGCAGCCGCAGAGGGCCAACCCCGCGAGCGCGAGCAGGCTGCAGAGCGCCTCCCGGCGCCGCTTCGGGCCGCCGCGCTCGGACGAGGCCCCCCGCTGGTGGGGCGCGGGTTCGAGGGGAGCGTCCACAGCGTCACGGCGGGCGTGCGCTGGGCGTATTTCGAGTCGCGTGCTGAACATGACGAATCTCGTGGCTGGTGTCGGTGGCAGTTGGGGGCGGCCGATTCGGTTGGCCCGGAGTCGGCGCTGCAAAAAGGAGCGGTCAGCGGTGACAGAACGAGCAGTCGCTGCCATCGTCGACGTGCGGGAGCGGCGCGCCAGCGCCGTGGCACAGGCGGCAGTTCGCGCCAGGGACGTGACCCGCAGGCTGCGGCGCGGCGAGCGCGTGGCTCGCAGCGTCGCGGTGGCACGTCGAGCAAGTCTCGCTCGCGAGCGGGAAGTGGCAGCTCACACAGTGCGTGTTCATCGGCGCCCCGAACGCGCCATGGTGCGAGATCGGCCGCGTGGACTCGTGGCAACGGATGCACGAGTTCGAGGTGTGACACGTCGCACACCCCTCCCGCGCCAGGTCGGCGAAGACACCGTGCCCGCGCAAGCGGAAGTGCTCGTCGTGGTTCGCAGGCGGCGTCGACAGGTGACACTCGGTGCAGCTCGATTGCGAGTGGCAGAGCGCGCAGTCCGAAGAGGTCATCGACTCCGCGTCGCGCGAGGCTTCGCCGTGCAGGAAGGTCCAGCTCGCGGCGTGGCTCCGCGGCGCCCAGTCGCGGCCGACGACGGAGTGACAGACCGCGCACGAGTCGGCGCGGCCGCGCTCCTCGTGGCACGTGACACACGTCTGCATCGTCTGCGCGTCGCTCGGGCGCAGCCGGTCGCTCTCGTCGATGCCGACGTGGCACGCCAGGCAGTTCTCGTCGAGCGTGGCGATGTGCGCTGAGTGGTCGAACTTCACTTCGCTGGCAAAGCGCTGGAGGCCCGGGCGCAGGACGAGGTCGACCTCTGCTTCGCCCAGAGCGCCGTCCAGGGCCCCGCGCTCTGATTGGCTCCCCGCGTCGCTGCGCGCGGGGACAAAGAACGCAGCGGCGCGCTTGTGCTCAGGCTTGTCCTCATCGAGGCCGTCGTGGCACAGCGCGCATTGGGCCAAGTCAGGCGCGAGCGGCAACGCGGCGCCCTCTTCGATGGCGTGACACATCGCGCAGTCGAGGCCTTGGTCGATCACGTGCACTCGGTGCGAGAACACGGCGACCGGGTCCTGCTTGCCGAACATCGCGACCGCGGCGCAGCCAATGAGCGTGAGGCCGACGAGCCCGAGGGCGAACCCGGGCGGACGCAGCCATGTGCAGGCTGTGCCAGGAGAGGCTAGAACTGCCATCGCAGGCTGACTTTCAGGGTGTGGAACTGCTCGAACTCCGTGTCCTGGAAGGAGTACGAGGTATCGAGGCGCAGGTCCTTGGAATAGTCATGCTGGAAGGACGCGAAGTACGTCCGGACGTCCTCGCGCTCGAGCAGCAGCATGGGGTCGAACTCGTAGGCCGCGTAGTACGTGCCGAGGGAGGCCTTGGACGCCTCGTCGAGCTCCTGCGTCAGCGTCGCGCCGACCGAGGTGACGTCGCGCGAGTCGCTCTGCCAGTCGTCCGCGGTGAGGCTCAGGTTGGAGCCCTCAGCGAGCCCGTCCTGCCAGGATGCCGTGACGTGTGCGCGACGTACGTCGCGGTTGAAGCGGCCCTCGTCGGCGTTGTCATCGACGTCGCGGAGGTCGTAGCCGGCCTCGAGCCGCCAATCCTTGCCGAGCTGCGTCCACCCCAGGAGCCCGCCGCGGCGGAAGGGGTACCAATCGAAGAGGGTCTGCGAGAACGAGTCGAACTCCAGCGGGTTCGCGCTCTGCGTCTCGAAGAGCTGGTAGTACGTCGCCCGCACGAGCTGCCGGCCGTCGCGGCTCGTCCACGTCGCATCGAGGTCGACGTCGCGCGAGTCACCGCCGAGCGCGGTCCAGGCCGCGTTTGCCCGCCAGTCACGCCCCAGCCGCTGCCGGATGGAGACCCCGAGGAGCTCGTCGTCGAACGCGCCGATGGCGCGCTCGTCCTCGGCGTGGACCCAGTCGAGGCGCACCTTGCCGTCGGACCAAGGCTCACACTTGGCCCAAAGGCCGTAGAGCACGTCGCCGTCGTTCGAGGACTCGTACTGGTGGACGCTCGCGCCGCCGTAGGCGCCGACCGTCAGCGCGGCGTCGCCGATCGGCTTGGAGGCCGCGCTGATTCCGTCGTAGACGAGGAAGACAGGGGTGTCGCCGTCGCTCTGGCGCCCGAGCCGAACGTGGTCGAGGGCGCTGTCCTTGGGCGTGTAATCGGCCCATGCGTCGTAGACGCGCCCGACGACTGAGCTGCGGCCGGCGTCGTCGAGCCCGTCGAAGGCGTCGCCCGCGTCGCCGTCGAGGTCCGCGTGCACGCGGCCGGCGAAGCGCGCCGACCAACCCTGCTCCCGCTTCGTCGCGAGCGCGAGCCCGCCGTCGGGGTCGCCGATGTCGGCCGTGACGTAGGCCCAGAAGTCGACGTCCTCGTCCGAGCCGCCGCTGCGGTAGATGGCGCGGCTGGTGACGCTGCCCCGATAAGGAGGGCGCTCGGCGCCAGCGGGCCCCGCGGCGGGCGCTCCGGGTCCTGCGCACGACACGAGCGCAGCGGCGGTGAGCAGCCCCGTCGACCCGAGCAGGCCAGTGGACCCGAACAACCGAGTCGACCTAAACAGCCCGGCGGGCCCGAGCAAGTCGGAGCCCCTGAGCGAGCCCAGGTCAAGGAGACGCGGGGTCGACGAGACGACATGGGGGGCAGCAGGGGGGGGCCTCATCGCGCTTCGGCCCGGCCTCCGATCGGCCCCCGAGCAGGCAGGCTCGGGGTCCGATCCAGACCGAGGGGCACACGCTAGCGGTGAGCGGCCATCGCGGCTCTCAGCCGAAGTGCGCAGATCGGGCGGCAATAGAAGCTACGTACTACGGCGCGGCGAACGCTGCTATCGTCGCCGACGTGTCGCGCCGGCGCGACCGACACGTCGACCATGAAGAACCGCCCCAAGACCAGCCTCGCCGTCCCCGCCCTCATCGCCGCTACCTTCGCGCTGATGCTTGCCGTGGGCGCGGCGATGCCCGACGCCAGCGCCTCGAGCGCGGCCCCCATCGAACCCACGCAGGGCAAAGCGAACCGCTACATCGGCGCGCAGAAGTGCAAGACATGCCACGGGAAGGACGAGACGGGCAACCAACACAAGGTGTGGTCCGCGGGCAAGCACGCGCACGCCTTCGAGGTCCTCGCCAGCGACCGCGCGAAGGAGGTCGGCAAGGAGAAGGGCATCGCCGACCCGCAGAAGGACGCGGCGTGCATCGAGTGCCACCAGACCGCCTACGGCCTCGACGCAGCGCTGATCCAAAAGGGCTTTGACCCCTCGCTGGGCGTCCAGTGCGAGACGTGCCACGGCCCCGGCGAGCAGCACATGATGGCGCGCATGAAGGCGGCCAGCGAGAAGGTCGATGGCTACCCGAAGATCCCGGACGGTGAGATCATCGCGCTGCCCACCAAAGAGGCCTGCGTCGCTTGCCACAACCCTAAGAGCCCGACGTTCCAGCCCTTCTGTATCCACGAGCGCTTGGAGAAGATCAAGCACTGGAACCCCAACAGGCCGCGCACCGAAGAGCAGAAGAAGGGCTACCCGTGCACGTGCGACGACACTTGCATCTGCAAGAAAGACAGCCCAGAGCACAAGTGCCGCGACGCGAAGTGATCGGGGCCTGAGCGAGGTGTGGCCCGCGACGGAGCCCGAACGCGGGCCCCAGCGCCGGCCGCTGCGCGCTGGAGCGCGGGCGCGGCGCTTGGATGGCGGTTGTTGGAGCAACGGGTCCCTGCTAGGGTCCGGGCGGTCCCGACAGACCATCCCTCTCCGACTCACCTCCCATGTCTACGCCGCGCCTCTCACCCGGGCTCCCCGCCCTCGCCCTCCTCGCTTCGCTGTCGCCACGGCACCGAGCGCGCTCGCCCAGAGCGCGCCGCTTCAGCCCTTCGTCGGCGAGCAGTTCGAGGGCTTCGAAACGCAGTTTATCTCCGTTGGCGGGCAGCACCCGGTCGGCGGCGCGACCTCGCTCGTCGGCGGCCTCTTCGGCGGAACAGCGTCCCTCGGCATATCCGGCGGGTCCATCTTGATCCAGCTCAGCGGTTCGACCAGCACCCAGCAGTGCGGCAGCGTCCACCGCACGGGCAGCTTCCAGCTCGGCTGCTTCCTCGGCGGCTGCTCGATCCAGTTCGCAGCGGACCAAGCGGCCTTCGGGGGTTACTTCGCGAGCGACAACACAACCGCGCTGGATCCCTCTTCGCGAGAGTGGGACGTGCGCTTCTTCGACGCGGTCGGCAACCAGATCGGGAGCGAGTTCTTCCAGGTGTCGACGCAATGCGGCGAGTACCTGTGGCAGGGCTGGTCGCTGCCGACCGGGACGCGCGGCATCGAGCTGGAACCTCGCGCGACATTCAAGACGCTCCTGATGGACGACTTGATGGTGTCCACCGCGCTGCCGCTCGGCCAGGCGCATTGTGTCTCGGAGGAGACGAGCCTCGCGGAGCGCGGCGCCTGCAGCGCGACCGGCTCGAAGGTCGCCGCCGACAACTTGCTGAGCCTCCACGCCTCCCAGTTGCCGCCGAGCACCTTCGGCTTCTTCCTCGTGAGCCGTGACGCGGGGCTCGTCGTCCATCCAGGCGGGAGCGCAGGTACGCTCTGCCTCAGCGGATCCATCGGGCGCTACGTGGGCCCCGGGCAGATCCAGAGCTCGGGCGCCAACGGGAGCTTCTCGCTGCCGCTCGACTTGACCGCGGTCCCAACGGCCAACGGCGCTGCCGCGGTACAGGCGGGTGACACCTGGCGCTTTCAGGCGTGGTTCCGCGACGTGACGACCTCCTCGCCACCGACCTCGACGTCCAACTTCACGAGCGGCCTAGAGATCACATTCGACTGATAGGGCCGCCATCGGTCGCACTCTGACCTCTGGCCCGCTGAGCGATGTGGGCCGACGGGGCGTGCAGGGCCGACGGGGCGTGCAGGGCCGACGGGGCGTGCAGGGCCGACGGGGCGTGCAGGGTCGACGGGGCGTAAAGGGCCGCCTTGAGCGGGAGCGGAGGGGCGCACCTGCGCGGGAGCGCCCTGGCTCACCGCGAGGGTCAGCCGCCCCTGTTGCCCCCCGATGCACCGAAGGTGAGGGTCGCGCCGTCGCCGCGGTCTTCGCCCTCTAGCGAGTCACCCTGCGAAGTGACGCCTGGCGCGGCATCGCCCGCGGAACTGGACGGTGACGGCGAGGCAGGCAACGGCGGCGGCGCGGTCGCGTGTTGACCCGGTCGCAGCTCGAACGCGTGCGCGAGCAGCCCGCGCCCTTCGGCGTCGCGCGCCAGCGCGCGGTACTCCCCGGGCGGCAGCGGATAGTCCGCCACGTCCGTCGCAACGTCGGAGAACACACGCGCGGGCGCGCGGCCGTCGACGAGGCGCTCGACACGCCATGTCACGCCCTCCGGCGGCGCGGGCAGGTCGAGCCAACCCGTTGGCCCGGCGTCCAGCGCGCCGGCGTCGTAGACGCCCGGCTCGAGCGGCGCGACGCCCGGCGCCCCAGCGGGCTCGACCAACTGGACGAGCTTCGTCGGCCCAAAGTGCGCGCCCGAGCTGCCGAGCTGAAAGAGCCAGGCGCCTGGGGGCACGTCGACCTCGATCGTCGAGCCGACCTCATCGACGAGGGAGAGGCGACCGCCGCGGCGCGCGACAGCGTCCCAGAGGCGCAGCTCCCCCACCACAACGGCGTCGGAGCGCTCGTCGTGCACCGCGAGCTGCACCGAGCAACGGGCTGGCGCGGCGACCGTGACCTCCCATGGCGCGCCTCCTGGCGCGACGCCGTCGAAGCGCGCCGCAGGCAGCGCGATCCGTTGCTGGGGCTCCAGGAGCTCGACCGAGACCAAGTTGGCCGGGCAATGCGGAACCACATAGCGGCCCTCGGCATCGGCGACCGCGATCGCGAGCCATTCCCCGCCGGGCTCTGCGACCGACGCCTCGACGTGCCAAGACGCGAGGCCGACGCGCTCAGGCTCGGCTGCGCCCTCGTCCCGCGTCGGCGCGGCGGCCTCGCCGTCGCTCGGCGCCGCACCGCGATCCGCCGCGTACAGCCGGCCGACAAGCGCCAGGCCGCGATCGATCGTCAGGTCGAAGGTGTGCTCCTCACCCTCACTGACCGTCACGCGACCTGACGAGCCCGGCGTCACGCCCGCCCCGACAACGAGCTCGACGTCGCCTGCGCACACCTGCGCCGTGAAGCTGCCGTCTGCGGCCGTCACGACGCGGTCCGTGGTCGCCGCGCTACCTGCGCCGTGGCGCACGAGCACGCGCGCTGTTGCAGCTGGCGCCCCCGCGACGTCGCGAACGACGCCGCGGACCGTCGCGTCGGCCTGCGACGGCTGCAAAACGAATGAGACGGCGAGCACCTCGCGCTCTAAGCGCTCGAGGTTGGCCTGTAGCTGCGTCAAAGTGGCCTTGACGCCGCGCCCGCCGCGTGGCAATTGCCCGACTCCGAACGCGACCTCGCCCTCCTTCAGCGGCTCGGCGCGCGGCTCAATGCTGCCCGTGCGATTTGGGCGCTCGACCTCGTCCACAGCTTCCGGCGCGCCGTAGCCGAGGACCCCGAGCACGCTGCCGACCTGCGCGTCGTCCAGCTCAGCCATGCGGAGTGGCGCGCGGGCTTTGGCCCCGGCCCGCAGCGGCGGCTCGGAAGCGCTGACAGAGTGCAAGACGAGGAAGCTCCCTCCGCCCGCGCTGGCGCCCAACAGCGACGCGTCGAGCGCGACCCGCTGTGTCCAGGACGCGCCCGCGGGGAGCGACACAGCGCGCAGGCCACCTACGAGTGCGCCGCCGACGCGCAGCGCATAGACGAGCCGCGGCTCTTCCGGGCCGAGCGCGCAACGCAGCGCCAGGCGGCCCTGTTCGTCGGTGCGCCCCACACGATTCAATGGCGCGTCCCAAGGACCAGCGAGCACCTCGACGCCGGAGACCGGGGCACCGTCGAGGTCGGTGACGACGACACGGAACGTCGCGCATGCGCGGGCTGGGTCTGGCTGCTGGGTCGCTAGCGCGACCTCGCTGACTGCTTCAGTGGCGGCTGCCACACGCGCGACGGGCGCTGCGACTTCGCCGAGGTCGTGACTCTGGGTCGCTCGTTCAGGCACCGGCCCGAGGGCGGGCGAGAGCGCCGCGCCACCGCGGGCGCCGCCGCGGAGCGCGAACCCTGTCACAACTGCGGCGCCGACGAGCGCGGCGACGGTGAACTTGGCGGAGAGTCCCATGGCGACGATCGAGGTGGGCGTGGTGAGGAGCGGGAGCGGATTCGAGCGCGCGGCGGGACGCAATGCGGCGTGCGCCGGTGGCACGGGTGGCACAGGTTGCACGGGTTGCGCAGGCGGCGAGAACGGCGCTCCGGCGCCGCCGGTCGCGCAGACGAGGGCTCGCGTCCAGCGCCCTCGGTCACCGCCGTTGCGCTCGTCGAGCCGCGCGCGCAGCCGCTCGTAGGCCGCCGCGAGGCGCAGCTTCACGGTGCTGACCGCGACCTGCTCGCGGGCAGCGAGCTGCTTGAGCTCGAGGGCCTCGAAGTGTCGCGCGAGGACGAGCCGACGGGCGTCTTCGTCGAGGGCGACGAGCGCATCGGCGACGTCGCGCAGCACGAGCGCGCGCTCGAGGGAGTCCGACGCACCCGAACCGCTCGGCGCTGCCCCGTTGCGTGTGTGTCCGCCTAGCGCGGCCTCGCGCGCCGCGTCGCCGGCGGCGAGCACCTCGCGTTCGGCGCGGCGGTGATCCCGGCGCGCCTCCTTGCCGGCCAAGCGCTGGACGACCCGCGCGAGCCAGCCGCGCTCCGCCCCGGCTCGCCCGGGCGCGCGCGCGGCGCGCACCAGGACATCCGGCCGTGTCAACGCGACGGACCAAGCGTCCTGGGCGAGGTCGTCGGCGGCGGCTTCGTCGCGGCAGAGCCGACGCGCGAGGGCGCGCACAAACGCGCCATGGCGCGCAAAGGCGTCTTCGGCATCGGCGCGCGTAGCGTGGGGCTCGGGCACGGGGGTCATTCCAATCCAGAGGGCCCGCTCACGGCCGAGGAGGCCGACAAAAGCCCCGAATCCGCGGCCGTCGACCCGCGCGGCCCGTTCCTTACGGCGCGATGGACAGCCCCTGGGCCCTGAAGATCCCGGACACCTCGGGCTCCTGCGTGCTGGCAAGGTCTCCGCTGTCACGGCTCACGCCGTCGGCGTAGACGCGCATCGACAAGCACTGGAAGCAGATGAGCAGGTCCACCGTGTGCCCCTCTGTGATGGCGCGCACACCGTGCCTCGGCGCGAAGCATGCGGCGCTCCTCCCATCGTTCTCGCGGCACGCGCGCCCGATGGCGTCGAGGAGCTGCGTGCGCGTCGCGACATCCGAGACCAGCGCGCGCCCGAGGACGCGATAGCCATGGAAGCACGTCGGGTCATTCCGCTGCTCGGGCAAGGGCCCGTCCGGCTCCAGCGCCAACAACTCGAGCGTCGCGGCGCCGCGCAGGAGGTCCGCCTCAGCGGCGGAGACATCGAGCCCAAAGCTCACGTCGGCCATGCTGCGCGCGGGCTTCGGCGCGCTGGAGCTGCATGCGAACAGGAGCGCGAGCGCTCCCACAACGAGATGGCGCGAGATCATCGCGCCAAAATAGCCGCGATGGCCGCTGCACCCCCGCAGAGAATCGCTCCACTGCATCAACCACTGCCGCTTCAACCACCTCCGCACCTTGCACCTCCGCACCGTGCACTGCCACACGAGGCACGCAAGCGAAGCCAGCGCCGTCGGGAGCGCGCGCGGTGCCCCCCTTGCAGACTCGACGTTCGCAGCGGCTTCAACGCTCACAGGGGTGCCCGAATCGCTCGGACAAGGTCACAATGGCCCGTCGGCCCCCATCGGGTATCCGGCAGCAGCCCACTCCCAAACCACAGCGAGCCCGCGATCCGTCGCCGAGTCGTGACAGCGCGGGAGGGCGGCCATCTTCTCCAATCCATTCGCCAAGGCGAACCCATCGATTCCCCGAATCCAATGCGCCCGATTCATCTCCTGCAACTCGCGCCCGCGCTCGCGCTCCTCGCTCCGAGCCAAGCACAAGACGCTCACGCCCAGCTCCCGGCCGCGCCGGCGCCCCCCAGCTCCACCGCGACTGGCACCGTCACCCAGGCAGGCACCGGCGTGACGCGGTCGACGGTGATCTTCTGCGACAATCTCGCTTTGCCCTCGTCCGCTGTGCCCGGCCTCGGGGGCGCGAGCTTCGCGTCCTTCGACCGCCCCTATGGCAGCCCGAACGGGAACTACGTCCTATCGGCCGACACAGACCTTCCTACGTCCGAGGACGAGCTCGTCCTGCTCAACGGAGCGGTCGTGGCCCGGGAAGGCACATCCGTCGACGGCGTGTCGGCGGAGCTCGTCGGCCTGATCGATACCAAGCTCGGCGTCAACGACAACGGCGACTTCGTCTACGCGACGAACACGGACGGCGCGACCACCGCCGACGAGGTGATCGTTGCGCAGGTCGGCGGCGTGACCTCGGTCATCGCACGTGAGGGAGACCCGATCCCGGCCCTCCCCTCGACGACCTACGGCACGGGGAACGACGCCTCCGTCATCACCGGCTCCGGTGTGATCGGCTTCTCGTCGGGGGCGATCGGTGGCGCCACGACGGCGACTGACGAGTTGCTCCTCCTCGGGAACACCGTACTGCTCCAGCAGGGCGTCACTGTGCCTAGCGGCCAGATGGCCTCTGAGTTCATCGAGTTCGTCGACTTCGACGACTTCCACGTCTCAGCAGACGGCCTGCACTGGATCATGCAAGGCGACTTGACCGGTGACACGGCGTTCGACGACGTTGCCATCGTTGACGGCGCGGTCGTCCTCCAGGAGGGCGTCATCATCCCCGGTTCGGGGTTCACGGACGGCATCGACTCGAGCGGCATCGTCAATGTCTTCATGGACGCCGGTGGAAACTGGTACGCCCGAGGAAACAATGACCTGACCGAACAGGACTGGGTCGTGCGCAATGGCGTCGTGATCGCATCGGTAGGCGCTCCGATCGCTGCAGGCACGACCGAGGCTTGGTCCGATGTGCCGTTCCCGGACTGCTTCTTCGCGCACACCGGGAACGGCGTCGGTGACTACGTCATTGGTGGCGTCACGGACGCCGGCGTCGAGCGTGACGGCGTGCTGGTGCTCAACAGCTCCTTCGTCATCGCGCGCGAGGGCGACCCCGTCGACCTCGACGGCAACGGGCTCCTCGACGACGACACGTACATCAACACGTTCGGCAACGACGACGTCGTGCTCACGGACGACCTGACGTTCTACGTCGTCGCCACGCTCAAGGACGGGGCCGGCGCAGCGGCGGGAGACGTGTTCCTGCGGTTCGACCTCGGTGACGTTGTTGGCACGACGTTCTGTGACGCGCAGGCTAACTCGACCGGCCGCCCGGCGTTCATCGGAGCGCGCGGCAGCGTCGTGGCGATCGACAATGACCTGACCCTGGCGGTCTGCGAGCTGCCGCTGGCCTCCAACGGCTACTTCATCGTTTCCCCCGACCAGACGGTCGTCGTGAACCCGGGGAACATCCTGGGCACGATCTGCGTCGGCAGCACCACGATGGGGCGGTATGCGAACTCCGTCCTCTCGTCGGGCGCGACCGGGACCGTGTCGATGGTGGTCGACCTGACGGCCATCCCGCAGCCGACTGGGGCCGTGCCGGTGATGTCTGGGGCGACTTGGAACTGGCAGTATTGGTATCGCGACATGAACCCGACGGCCACGTCGAACTTCTCGACTGCGGTCTCGATCACCTTCCAGTAGCCGCGCCGAGGGCCCTTGACGATGCGACAAGGGCGAGCGAGCCAGGGCGCGGGTCGGGGCGGCGTTCACGCAGCGCGTCGCCGCCTCGCGCCGCCGCCGTGGCTCGCGCAGCGGGATCGCCGACGATCACCGGATCAAGACGGGATCCACGGATGACACCCGCCCGACACAGATCACCTTGACGCCGCCCCGGATCGCAGGGTATCGAGGACGGCATGCAACCGATCCACCTCGTCGCGACGCTCTCCCTCGCGAGCACTGCGGCGCTAGCGCAAGGCAGCTACAGCTATACCCTGTTCGACATCACAGGCAGCACTGGGACCACCCCCAGCTCCATCGATGCAGCGGGGCGAGTGACGGGTGACTTCCGTGATGGGTCGGCGCGCTATCACGGCTTCGAGCGCGGCCCGAGCGGCGCGCTCACTCCGATCGACCATCCTGGGGCTACGGACACCCACCTCGCTGGCACAAACGACCTAGGCGTGACGGTCGGGCGTTGGTCCGTGGGCCCGGGCAGCCCGAGCTCCTTCAGCTATTCGGCGGCGGGGTTCGTGAGCCTCGGCGCGCTCCCCGGCAACTTGGGCGGCCCGTCAGGGATCAACTCGGCGGGGACCATCGTCGGTTCGTACTCGGACTTCCAGTTCCAGCAACACGGCTATGTGTCCGTCGGCGGGGGGATCACGATCGTCGACTACCCCGGCGCAACTCACACCAACCTCGTGGATGTGAACGACAACGGGCTGATCATCGGGAACTACTGGGACGGCTCGGGCGCACGGTGGCGCGGCTTTACGTACGACGGAGCGCAGTTCGTGCCCCTCGACAAGCCGGGCGCGCACTGGACCTATCTCTCGGGCCTGAACAACGTCGGCCAGATTGTCGGGCAGCAGGTGGACGTCAGCGGGAGCATGCGCACCGCGATCCTGTATGACCAAGGCGCTTGGAGCGACGTGCTCGTGCCGAACGTCGTGGGCTGGTCGTCGGCCCAGGACATCAACGATTCGGGGACCCTTTGTGGCTACTGGCAAGGCCCGTGGAATGGCGTGTACGGCCAGCACGGCTTCGTAGCCGAGCGCGAGCCGGGCGCGCGCTACTGCGCCGCGGTCGCCAACAGCACGGGCAACGCCGGACGCATGTCGGCCGAGGGGTCGGCGTCCGTCGCAGCGAATGACCTGGTGCTGCGCGCGAGCGACCTGCCGCTGAACGCGTTTGGATACTTCCTCACGAGCGCGACCCAGGGGCTCGTCCCGAACCCGGGCGGCAGCTACGGCGATCTGTGCCTCGGGGGCGCGATCGGCCGCTTCAATGCGCCGACGCAAGTTCAGAACTCCGGGAGCTCCGGCATGTTTGCGCTCGCGCTCGACCTACAGCAGCAGCCGACGCCGGCCGGGGCCGTCGCGGTGCAGCCGGGTGAGACCTGGCACTTCACGACGTGGTACCGCGATTCGCAGGGAGGCGTCGTAGGCTCGAACTTTGCAGACGGCTACAGCGTGACGTTCGAGTGACCAGGTCGCGCGCGCCGCGAGTTGGTGCACCGCCCCACCGCGCGCGCGGTGGGGACGCACCGCGCGCCGCCCACGACTTGGCCGGCGTCTAACCGTCCAGCTTCTTGGGGGCGCCGCCCAGCGTCGCCGCGCGAGCCGGGGTCTTCGTGACAGCAGGGATCGAGACCTCGACCTTCGCGAAGCTCGCCTCGAGCAGCGACTCCGTGCTCGGGCTAGGCAGCTCGCCGCGCAGCTCGGCCAAGAGCTGATCGACCGCCTCGTCCATCGCTTCCCCGCGCGGGCCTTTGAAGCGAATCCGGCGTTGGTGGTCGAGGACGTAGATGGTCGGCCAACCGGTGACGCCCCAACGGGACGCGATCGGGCCCCCGGTGCTGCCGCCGTCGAAGAACGAGGGCCATGTGACCTCCTTCTCGACGCGCTCTTTGCGGTAGCGCTCTTCGTTATCGCTGTTGATGCCGAGCAGGACAAAGGGTTGATCCGCGAGACGCTTCACGAGCGTCCGTTCGTGGGGGATCATCGCCACGCAGGGGCCTCACCAGAAGCCCCAGAAGTCAAGCACGACGACCTTGCCAGCGAAGTCGCTGAGCTTCAGCGCGTTGCCGTCCACGTCGGCGCCGACGATGTCCGGCGCGGTCTGGCCGACATTCAAGTTCTCGAACGCAAACGCGGCGCCGCCGGCGCGCTGGCCTGCCTTGGTCTCGGGCCAACGAGCCGCGACGGCCTTCATTGCCTCGATCGCAGGCATCCGCTGCTCGCGGGTGCCGCCGCGCACGTCGATGACGCTCGCCTGTGTCCCCGCGGCGGTGGCCTGGACCTCCAGGTCAGCGACGCTCGCGATGACCAAGTCGAGGAGCGCCATGCTCTCCTCCTTCGTCAGGTGGCCGCGCCCCATCGCCTCGGAGCCGAGCAGGCGCACGAGGCCGGTGTACTGCTCGGCGCTCGGTTCGCTCGCCATCGCACGCAGAATGCGAGCGCGCTTGTCCGCGCGCGCCGCCTCGCCGATCAGCGGCGACAGCGTGTAGTTCTGCAACACCCAGAGCTGGGCGTCGACCGAGCCCGCGTCCGCGAGCACCTCGTAGCGCGGGTAGAACGCCGCGTTTGGGGCGACCGGCCGCGGCGCGTCGGGGGCTGCGCCGCGGAGCTGCGCCATCGCGGCGCGATAGGCGTCGATCGCCTCGTCGAATTCGTCTTGAAGGACGAAGAACGCGGACCTCAGGTCCGCGGCGGGCGCCTGCTTGGCAGCCGCGTCCTGCGCGGGTGCGGCGGGCGGTCCCTGCCCGAAGGCAGGGCACCACGCGGCGAACGCGAGGGCTGTGACTAGTGTGCTGTGGGATCTCATAGGGAGCCTCCAGGGTAGGGTGAGAATCGGAGTCTAGACGGCCTACAATCTGGGCGCGATGCTTAGCGCGAATCGGTTCGACACCCCCTCAGGTAGGGCCCCCCAGGCCTGGTCCGCGCCCCTCGCAGGCGCCGTTCACGCGGAATCCTTGCACAGGGAGCTCGCCCGTATCGCCGCGAAGGTCGAGGCCGCCGAGCGCATCAGCGCCGAGGAGGCCCTGCTCCTCCACGAGCGCGCCGACCTCCTGACCCTCGGCCGCCTCGCCGACGGGGTCCGAGCCCGGCTGCACCCAGGCGGCGTCGTCACGTACATCGTCGACCGCAACCTGAACCCGACCAACGTCTGCATCGCCGACTGCGGCTTCTGCGCCTTCTACCGCTCGCCGGGTGACGTCGAGGCCTACGTGCTGTCGCGCGACGAGATCTACACCAAGGTCCAGGAGCTCGCTGACATCGGCGGGCGGCAGCTCCTGATGCAGGGCGGACACCACCCGCGCATCCTATCGGACTGGTGGTGCGAGCTCTTGAGCGACCTGCGCGAGCGCTTCCCCGAGATCAACTGCCACGCCCTCTCGGCGTCGGAGCTCGACCACTTCGCGCAGTACGAGAAGCGCCCGCTGGAGCACGTCCTGCGCGACCTGATCGACGCCGGCCTCGGCAGCGTCCCCGGCGCCGGCGCGGAGATCCTCGTCGAGCGCGTGCGCGAGATCATCGCGCCGAAGAAGACCCCGACCGACCGCTGGCTCGACGTGCACCGCAAAGTGCACGAGGCCGGCCTGCGCAGCTCCGCCACGATGATGTTCGGACACGTCGAGACCGCGGCCGAGCGCATCGAGCACCTCATGCGCCTGCGCGACCTTCAGGACGAGACCGGCGGCTTCACCGCGTTCGCGTGTTGGACCTGCCAGCCCGACGGCGTGCCCGAGGAGCACCTGTACCCCGAGAAGGCGACCCCTGCGGTCTACTTGCGCATGCAAGCGCTCTCGCGCATCGTGCTGGACAACATCGAGAACATGCAGACGAGCTACGTGACGCAGGGCATGAAGCTGGGCCAAGTGACGCTCCGCACGGGCTGCAACGACTTCGGCGGGACGATGCTCGAGGAGAACGTCGTCTCTGCTGCGGGCTGTTTCCACCTCGAGTCGGTGCAGACGATCGAGCGCATGATCTCCAGCGCAGGCTTCACGCCGCGCCAACGCAACTCTTGGTACGGCCTCTCGGATGAGCGGCACATCGCAGCGGGCCACCGGGCCCACCCCGCGAACCGCCTCGAAGCTGCGACGCACCGAGCGGCGCCCGCGGACCTCGCGCATCTCGCCGAGCCCGCCCGCGCGACGGAGGTCAACGCGTGATCACCGCCCAGCCCGCCGAGCTCGAGCGCCTGGCCCGCATGGCGGCAAGCGCCGGCATCGGCGACATCGCCGAGCGCGTGTTCGCACGCCAGCGCCTCTCGCGCGACGATGGCGCGCGCCTGTATCGCGCGGACCTGAACGCGGTCGGCGCCTTGGCGAACCACGTGCGCGAGCGCATGCACGGCGACATCGCGTACTTCAACGTCAACCAGCACATCAACTACACCAACGTCTGCAACAAGCTGTGCCGGTTCTGCGCGTTCCAACGCCTACCGGGGCAGGCTGGCGCGTACGTCATGCGCCCCGAAGAGGTCGCCGAGAAGATCCGCGCCTGCAAGGACGAGCCCGTGACCGAGGTGCACATGGTCGCGGGGATCTACCCAAAGCTGCCCTACGAGTACTACCTCGACATCCTCCGCGCGGTGAAGGCAGAGCGCCCGGCGATCCACGTCAAGGCGTTCACGATGATCGAGCTGATGCAGATCGCGCGCCGCGCGAAGCGCCCCCTCGCCGAGGTCCTGCCCGAGCTGCGCGCGGCGGGCCTCGACTCGTGCCCGGGCGGCGGCGCCGAGGTCTTCAGCGACCGCGTGCGCGACCTCGGCTACGACAAGAAGAACACCGGTGACGAGTGGCTCGATACCGCGCGCACCGTACACGAGGCTGGGCTGCGCTCCAACTGCACGATGCTGCACGGCCACATCGAGACGATTGAGGAGCGCGTGGATCACCTCGATCGCCTGCGCACGCTGCAGGACGAGACCGGCGGCTTCCAGACCTATATCCCGCTGTCGTTCCACCCGAAGCACACCGAGTGGTCGCACTTGCCTGGCCCGACGGCCCTCGACGAGCTGCGCGAGATCGCGGTTTCGCGCCTGCTGCTCGACAACATCGACCACATCAAGGCCTACTGGATCATGCTCTCGATCCCCGTCGCGCAGCTCGCGCTGTCGTTCGGGTCGGACGATGTCGACGGCACCGTGGTGGAAGAGAAGATCTACCACGAGGCCGGCGCGACCACGCCGCAGCGCGTGATGCGCGCCGAGCTCGTCCAGTGGATCCGTGACGCCGGGCGCTTGCCCGTCGAACGCGACACGCTCTACAACGTGCTGTGGTCCGCCGACGAGTCCGTCGCGCAAGCGGGGCGCGCCGCGCCGGTCATGACGGCCTGAGGCGCCCGCGCTGCTGGCGCGGTATCCTCTCTGCCCCATGACGCAGCCCAAGCTCCTCGCGTTCGCCGGCTCAGCCCGGCGCGATTCCCTGAACAAGAAGCTCGCCAAAGCCGCCGCCGCCGCCGCCGAGGCGGCGGGCGCGACGGTCACCTATGTCGACCTGGCGGACTTCCCGATGCCGCTCTTCGATGAGGACCTCGAGCGCGCAGGCACGCCTGAGATCGTGACACGCTGGAAGGAGCTCATGAAGGCGCACGACGGCTTCATCATCGCTTGTCCGGAGCACAACTCGACCTATTCGGCGCTGCTGAAGAACGCGATCGATTGGGCGTCGCGCCCGGCTCCGAACGAGGCGCCGCTCGCGGCCTTCGCTGGCAAGACCGCGGGGCTCTTCGCGGCGAGCCCGGGCGGGCTCGGCGGTATCCGGATGCTACCGCAGCTACGCACGCTGTTGATGAACATCCGCGTCGTCGTCGTCCCCGAGCAGTTCGGCCTGGGCCAGGCGCACCAAGCGTTCGACGACGCCGGCGCGCTCAAGGACCCGAAGCATGTCGCGGCGGTGCAGCAAGTCGCTGAGCGCCTCGTGCGCGTCACGGCAGCCCTCACTGCGTGAGCGCGGCGCGCGCAGTGTCCCACACGCTGAGCGCAGGCAACGGCGCGACGAAGTGCAAGGCCTCGTCGCGCGTCGGGTGCTGCACGCGGAGCTGCCACGCGTGCAGCCCGATGCTCGCGTCCGCGAGGGGCGCGGAGGCCCCGTAGCGCAGGTCCCCGAGGAGCGGCGCGCAGAGAGTCCGGCACGCGAGCCGCAGCTGGTGTGACCGCCCGGTGCGCGGCTCGAGCTCGACGACGCACAGCCCCGCGCTGCCCGCGCCTGCACCGCTCGGGACGACGACGCGCCAGCGCGTCACCGCCTCCCGCGCGCCAGGCGTGTGCGCCGGCACGACGGAGACATGGTTGCGCGCGGCGTCCTTCGCGAGCCACTGCACGAGCTCGCCTGCGGGCTCGCGCGGCGTCTTCGGGAGCAGCCCGAGATAGGTCTTCTGCGCCGTGTGGTCGCGGAACGCCGCCGTGAGCCGCGCCGCGCCCTTGCTGGTGCGCGCCAACGCGACGACCCCGGAGACCGGTCGGTCGAGGCGATGCACGACGCCCAAGAAGACGTTGCCGGGCTTCTCGAACTCGACTCGCACCCACTCGCGCGCGCGATCGAGGAGGCTCGTGTCGCCGCTCTCGTCGGGCACAACAGGCTCGCCGGCTGGCTTCGCGACCGCCAGCACATGGTTGTCGACATACAGGACCTCGAGGGTCACGCGAGCCCGTCCCCCAGCGCGCATGGCGTCGACGGCGCGGCGCCCGCGCGCCGGCCCACCGCGCCGGCCTCGAGCCCGCGCGACCAGCGCGCGCAGAAGCCCGCGGGCAACATGCGGCTCGGGAGGCCCGCGCGTGGCTCCTCGCAGAGCGCGAGCTCCCCGGCTTCGACGGCGCCGCCGGGCAGCTCCGCGAGGACGTTCACGAGCGCGAGCGGCGAGTAGCCGATCGCATAGGTCGAGAGGACGAGCAGCGCGCGGTCGGCGAGGAGCTGCGAAGCGGCGGCGACGAGGGGCGCGAAGCCCTCTTCGAAGCGCCAGACCTCGCCCTTTGGCCCGCGGCCGTAGTGGGGCGGGTCGAGGAGGATGACGTGATAGGTCGAGCCACGGCGCACCTCACGCGCGGCAAACGCGAGGGCATCGTCACAGATCACGCGCAGCGCGCTGCGTCCGAGCCCGCTCGCGTCCGCGTTCTCGCTGGTCCAGGTGATCGAGGCACGCGATGCGTCGACATGTGTGACCGCGGCGCCCTCGAGGGCCGCGAGCACGCTCGCTGCGCCCGTGTAGCCGAAGAGGTTCAGGACCCGCGGCGGCTCGTCGAGGGCGCCCTTCAGCTCGCGCACAGCTTGCCCCACGAGCTGCCAGTTGGTCGCTTGCTCGGGGAAGAGCCCGACATGCTTGAAGGGCGTCGGGCGCACGAGGAAGGTGCCCGCCCCAAAGGCGACCGACCAGCCGGCATCCGCCCCGGCGAGGCGTTTGGGTAACCCCGAACGAGGGCGCCAAACGCCCCCACGATCGCTCTCGCGCTCAAAGGTCAGGTCGGCGCGCTCCCAATCCGCGCGCGGGAGCCGTGGGCGCCAGAGCGCCTGCGGGTCAGGGCGCGCCAGGGTCACGTCGCCAAAGCGCTCCAGCTTCCACCCGCCGCCCGCATCGAGCAGGGCATGGGCAGGGAACGGCGGCGCTGGGAAGACCTGGGGCTGAATCACCTCGGAATCGTAATGGAGGGCAAGCCCCGATGGGCCCCAGCGGGGGCCGTTCCGCGGGCCTGTCGACCGCCGCGCCGAGATGCGCGAGGAGCCGCGTCCCCGAGTCGGGGGCGCGGCTCCTCGGCGCTGACTGGCCCGCGCGTCGAGTCCGCGCGGGACGGCGTGTCAGCCGTTCGCCTTCAGCGTGCAGGCGGACCCGTTCGAGGCGCGCGCGGCCTTGGCCTTGCTGGCGCAGCACTCACTGGCCGCCGGGTTGGAGACGGTCGTGGCCTTCGCGGCCTCTTGGCAGCAGCTCGCCTTCTCAGCGACGACCGTGGCCTTCTCGCCGCTGCACGCGCTGGAGCACTCTTGCTTGGCGGCGACGGTCGCGGCCTTCGCGCCCTCTTGGCAGCAGCTCGCCTTCTCAGCGACGACAGCGGCCTTCGCGGCCTCCTGGCAGCTCGCCTTCTCAGCGACGACCGTGGCCTTCTCGCCGCTGCACGCCGCTGGAGCACTCTTGCTTGGCGGCGACGGTCGCGGCCTTCGCGCCCTCTTGGCAGCAACTCGCCTTCTCAGCGACGACAGCAGCCTTCGCGGCCTCCTGGCAGCAGCTCGCCTTCGCGGCGACGACCGTGGCCTTCTCGCTGCTGCACGCGCTGGTGCACTCTTCTTGGCGGCGACGGTCGCGGCCTTCGCGCGCCTCTTGGCAGCAGCTCGCCTTCTCAGCGACGACAGCGGCCTTCGCGGCCTCCTGGCAGCAGCTCGCCTTCGCGGCGACGACCGTAGCCTTCTCGCCGCTGCACGCAACTGGTGCACTCTTGCTTGGCGGCGACGGTCGCGGCCTTCGCGGCCTCACAACAGCAGCTCGCCTTCCGCGGAGACGACCGCGGCCTTCTCGCCGCTGCACGCTCGTACACTCTTGCTTGGTCGCGACGGTCACGGCCTTCGGCCTCCTGTGGCAGCAGCTCGCCTTGGCGACGACCGTAGCTTCTCGCCGCTGCACGCGCTGGTGCACTCTTGCTTGGTCGCGACGGTCGCGTGGCCTTCGCGCCCTCTTGGCAGCAGCTCGCCTTCGCGGCGACGACCGTGGCCTTCTCACCGCTGCACGCGCTGGTGCACTCTTGCTTGGTCGCGACGGTCGCGGCCTTCGCGCCCTCCTGGCAGCAGCTCGCCTTCGCGGCGACGACCGTGGCCTTCTCACCGCTGCACGCGCTGGTGCACTCTTGCTTCGCGGCGACGGTCGCGGCCTTCGCGCCCTCCTGGCAGCAGCTCGCCTTGGCGGCGACGACGACGGCCTTCGCGCCGCTGCACTCTTGCTTCGTCGCGACGACGGTCGCCTTCTGGCCAGCGCACGGGCCATTCGCGACGACGAGCGCCTTCTCCTGCGGCACCTCGACGACGACGTTCGCCTTCTTGGAGGCGCACGACTGGGTGCACCACGGCAGGGCGGGTGCCGCCTTCACGGCGACCATCTCGGCCTTCGCGGACGTCGAGCACGACGTCGCGCATTGGCTCTTCGACTGCGAACAGTCCTGGGCGGGGGCGAACCCGAGCGTCAGGATCGTGGCTGCGATCGTAAGGAGGAAGGTTTTCATGTGAGGTGTTTCGTTCAGAGCGACGCGTGAGCGCGCGAGTTCGGCGATGCGGGGCCCAGGGGGTCCCAGAGCGAGGCGCCCCCTAGTCTACGGGACAGCCGCGACGGCGGTGGGTACGACCCAAGTAAGTCCGGGCTGCGTCGCGCGAGATTCCCGCTCAGACAGCGATTCCCAGGGCGCCGCGGTCCACCGCCGCGTCTATAGACTGTCGACCAACCGCGCCCCATGCCCATACCTTCACGCGCCACGAATCTCACCCTCGGCGGCGGGCTCCTCGCGCTGGCGTTCTCCGCCGGCCGTGCAGCCGCCCCGGCGCCCCCCCCGCTCGCGCCGGTGGAGGCTGCACAGCTCGTCTCGGCGGCGCTGCAGGAGATCTCGGCTCGGGCCGAACCGTCCGTGCTTCAAGTGCGGGCCCTGGCGCGCAGCCGCCGTGGCGGGGTCACCCGCCGCCTCCAGGACGGGTCGGGCGTCGTGATCGCCGCGGACGGGACGATCGTCACCAACGAGCACGTCGTTCGCGGCGCCGACTCCCTCGTCGTGATCCTGCACGATGGGAGCGAACACCCGGCGGAGATCCTGGGCCGGGACCCCCGCACCGACCTGGCCGTCCTGCGGGTCAGCGACATCGCGCTGAAGCCTATGGAGCTCGCCGAAGCGCCGCCCGAAGTCGGGGAGCTGGTCCTGGCGATGGGCAACCCGCTCGGCTTCGGACACACCGTAACCCTCGGCGTCGTCAACGGCGTCGGCCGGTCCAACCTCGATATCGCGCAGTACGAGGACTACATCCAGACGGACGCCGCGATCAACCCTGGCAACAGCGGGGGCCCGCTCGTGGACCTGCTGGGACGCGCGGTCGGCATCAACGTCGCGATGGGCTTGGAGTCGAACGGCGACAAGGGCCTCGCCTTCGCCATCCCCGCCCAGATGGTGCGCCGGGTCGTCGACCAGATCGTCAAGGACGGCACGGTTCGCCACGCCTGGCTCGGCGCACGCCCCCACCCGGCTTGGCAGTTCCCGCGTGTCGCCGCCGACGATTTGGCGCAGGGCTACACGGGTCGCAGCCGCATCAAAGTGCGCGAGGTCACCGCGAGCTCCCCAGCCGCGGCCGCGGGCCTGCGCTCTGGCGACATCCTCCTCTCGATCGCAGGCCGGCGGATGCTCGACGAGCAGAGCTTCCGGAACGCGAGCCTCGAGGCGAGGCCCGGCGACATCGTCGACATCGTCGTGTGGCGGGCGGGCAAGGAGCTCGTCCTCCCGCTCGAATTCGGCGAAGAGCGCGACTGAGGCGGCGGTCTGCGCGACCGAGCGGCTTCTGTGGCAAGGGGCGGTGGATTACGATCGGTGGATGCATTCGTCACCGCTCCGCGACCTGCACGCCAAGGGCGGCGCCCGCGTCTTCTCGCCGCGCGCCCTGGACCCGAACGCGCCGCCTGGGGCCGCGACCCCCGTCCTGACCTATGGGGATGTCCCCGGTGAGTATGCGGCGGCGCGCACAGGGGCGCTCCTGCTCGACGTCTCCGAGCGCGGCCTCGTCCGCCTCACGGGCGCCGACACCGAGGGGTTCCTGCACCGGATCCTCGCGAACCACGTGAAGGGGCTCGCGCCAGATACGGGGAACCGCAACCTCCTCTTGTCAGGCAAAGGCAAGGTCGTGCATGACTTTGACCTCGCGCGGACCGGACCGACGACGTTCGAGGCCTCGACGCCGCCTGGCGAGGCCCAGCGACTCGTCGCGAGCCTCGACCTGTACCTGTTCACGGAGGACACGGCGTTGGAAGACGCGACGGAGGAGCACGCGCCTCTGGAGCTAGTCGGCCCCGCGGCTCGGGACGTCGTGGCCCGGGCGCTCGCGAGCGGTGGCGATGGGCCGTTCGCCCTACCCGAGGCGGCGATTGGGACCCAATTGGCGACCCCGCCACCGGCGCCCCACCCCGCGCAGACGTTCGCAACGGCGGCGCACGGCGCCGTGCGGGTCACCGCGCTCGAGGTCGCCGGCGAGCCCGGCCTGCGCCTCGAACCGAGCCCGGCGGCGGCCCCTGGCCTCTGGCAGGCGCTCGTCGCTGCGGGCGCGCGCCCGGGCGGCCTCGTCGCCTGGGACTCCTTGCGCGCCGAGCGCGTCGTCGCTGCATCCGGCCGCGACGTGAGCGCAGAGGTCTACCCCCAGGAGGCGCGGCTCGAGGACGCGTTCGCCCTGGACAAGGGCTGCTACATCGGCCAAGAGGTCGTGGCCAAGATCGACACCTACGGGGGCCTGAACAAGCGCCTGATGCTGCTGCGCGTCGACCACGACGAGCCCGTTTCGCCCGGGACGCGCCTCGTCGCGCGGGACGCGGGCGAGGCGCGCGACCTCGGGCTCGTCACGACCTGGGCGTACTCATTCGCGCTCGACGGAGGGGTCGTGCTCGGCTACGTGAAGCGCAAGCACCAGGACGAGGGGCGCGCGTTCGAGCTCGTCGCGCCCGGGGCGAGCGAAGCCAGCGGGCGCGCGACGATCGTCGCTGCGCCTGCCCAACCGCGCTGACGGACGGCCCCCCTGGTCGGCGCTCCTGGGCGACCCGCGCCAGCGCTCGACCCCAGCCAACGACGTGCTCAGAGGGCGCGCCAGGCGTCGATGCGGTCGTCGGCGAGGGTCGCCGCGACGCGGGCGGGCGGGGCGTCCTCTTCCTTGGCGCGGGCCAAGACCGCCTCGAGCACCGCCTCGATGCGCGCCCCGATCGCGCCGACGGGCTCGCGTCGCCCCTCGAGGTGAAAGATCGAGCCCCGCACGAGCGCCCCCGAGTTCACGATGAAGTCCGGGGCGTACAGGACCCCCCGCGCATGGAGCCGGTCGCCCACCAGCGGGCGCGCCAGCACGTTGTTCGCGGCCCCGACCACGGCCCGGCAACGCAGCCGCTGCACGGTCAGGTCGTGCAGGTGCCCGCCGAGCGCGCAGGGGGCAAAGATGTCGCACGGCGTCCCGAGCGCGTGGCCCGCTTCGAGGGGCACCGCGCCGAACTCACGCTCAGCGAGCTCGACACGCTCGCTCTCGAGGTCCGCAGCGAGGACCCGCGCGCCCCGTTGGGCGAGCCGGCGCGCGACCCCCATCCCGACCGCCCCGAGGCCCTGCACGACCACCGTCGCCCGCTCGAACGACTCCTCGCCGTCGAGGGCACGCAGCGCCGCTGCCATGCCGCGAAAGACCCCCTCCGCGGTCGACTCGGCGAGCTCACCCGGCCCAGCGTCGCTGGGGTCCGTGACGTACCGCGTGGCGCGCGCGACCTCGGCCAGCTCCTCAGGGCCGGTCGCGAGGTCGGGCCCGGCAAAGAAGCGCCCCCCCATCCCCTCGAGGTGCGAGCCGAGGTAGCGGTAGGCCGCGGGCCAGTCGATCCCGTCGCGCTCCACGAGGACGATCTTGCCCCCCCCGGCGGGCAGGTCGAGCAGCGCAGCTTTGCGGGTCATCGCTCGCGCGAGCCGCAGCAGGTCGAGCAGCGCCTCGCGCTCGTCGCGGTAGGTCCACCTCCGGATCCCCCCGAAGGCGGGCCCCCGGACGCTATCGTGTATTCCGAGGAAGCCCCGGAGGCCGGAGCGGCGGTCGTGCAGCGCAACGACCTCTTCGAAGCCCTCACGGGCCATCGCATCGAGGATGTGAACGGACATGGCGTGTCGAGGTAGACGAACCTACCCTGCTCGCCGCCCGGAACGAACGCTGTCCTCTGGCAACGGCGGAAGATCGCGCGATCACGGGCGTCGGAGCCCCTCCAGGGCAGCTCCCGCCCCCCAACCCAGCCCATGCGCACCATGTCCAGTCCCTCCCTCGCGGCCCGGGTCCTCCTGATCTCGCTCCCCTCAGTCTTCGGCTGCGCCTCGGCGAGCAACGGGCCGGCCGGCCAGGATCCGGCCGCTGGGCCCGACGGGGCGGCGGAGGGCATCCCGGTCGCACTCGACGAGCGCTCGCTGGTCTGGAACCCGGACCAGAACCAGGACCACCGCAAGCTCGGGGTGGTGCTCGCGGACCTCGACGGGAAGCTGAGGACCTGGCAACGGGCGGTGCTCGGGGGCGGCGGCGCTGGGCTCGACGCAAACCAAGTCAAAGACATCGAGATCCACATCGCCCACGACGCGCAGAAGTACATGGACCAGTTGATGGACCAGCTCGTCGCCGGGCCACAGAACAACCGCCGCGTCAGCGCCGCGGCGCTGGGCTTCACGCGCTCCGAGCGGGCCCTGCCGCCGCTGCTGTCCGCGCTCGTCGACCCAGACCCCGAGGTCATTTCGAACGCGCTCTTGTCGCTAGGCACCCTCGGGGTCAAGGACACCCCGCTCAGCTCCATCGCGGCGCTGATGAACGAGCATGACCGCCCGAGCGTGCGCACGAACGCAGGCCGCGCCCTGCGCGCGCTGCTGCCGCTCACCTCGGACACCGGCGACCGTGAGGAGGTGCGCGCCGCGGCGCGGCGGGGCCTCGGGGACGAGGAGGCTGGCGTGCGGATGTACTCGTTGCTCTTGCTCGCAGAGCTCATTGACTTCGAGTCCCTCGACCGCATGGCCTTTGCGCTCGACGACAAGACACCGCTCGTAGCGAAGGCCGCGAGCCGCGGCATCGCCTACATCGGGAGCGAGCGCCAGGAGTCCTTCGGCCAGGCCGCGCGCGCGCTCGTCGCGGGCCTCGGACGGGTGGATCGCGATGCGGTCCGTCCAACCGTGGAGCGTGACCTGCAAGCGCTCGGTCAGCGCAACTACAAGGACATGGACGACTGGCTCGAGTGGGCCAACCGCCTGCCGTGACCGGCTGGGCAAGCGCGGCGAGTCGACCGCTGCATCGCGTTCGCAGACGCGTCGGAGCGCACACAGGTCGATCGATGTGTCCGCGCAGGACCAAAATGGCAAGATTGGGTGACCACGGTGCGCCACTGGGATAGAGCGACCGGTGGTGTGCCCCATGTCCTGCGTCGCCGTTCGCATGGCCCTCGTCGTTGTGTCCGTTGCAACAACTGTGGCCCCCACGCTGTCCCAGCTTGGATCATCTGACGCGGCCGGCGCGACACAGGACGAAGCGGCACACGAGGTCGCGCCGCGCATCAAGCTCGCAGGGATCGACTCAGTGCGGACGCGCTCGAACGTGCGCTTCGCCGTGCCGCAAGCGGTGCCGCACGTGCTCGACTGCACGTTCGCCTTTCCCGGACGCGCGCGCATCGCGCTGCGCCCAGCGGAGGCCAGACCATCCGAGCGGACCCTGCGTTACCGGCGCGGGCTCGACATCTTCGCGATCGGCATGGGCGAGGGCGCGAGCGTACGGCTCGAAGGCGCGGCGCAGCGCGATGAACTGCTCCACATCGAGGCACGGCTCGCGCTCTTCGTGTGGCCCGAGGCGCACACGTGGAGCGGCAGCGGGTTGGTGCAACGCGCGGAGCTGCCCGGGATCGGCGCGCTCGAAGTCGAGCTCGAAGCCTTCGTCGCACAAGGGGACTCCGAACCAGCGCGCGCAGACAAGCAAGTGACGCAGCTGCGACCACGCCGCGTGCGTGCCTTGCGCGCCGACGGCTTGGAGGTCGAGACACTCATCGTCTCAGGTTGGGCCAAGAGCAAAGATCCAACGGCGCAGCGTGTGTGGCCCACGGGACTGCGACTCGTTGCACAAGGTGTCACCATTTGGGACGAGACGTTCACGGATGTGCTCGTAACGGGCCGTTGGGACGAATCCTGGTTCATCCCCCCCGACCGGAGAATTTCCCGGAATGCCACCGACATCCCGTTGCTCGCGACGGACGCTGCGGGCGCGATCGTCCGCGACGTTGCGCTCGACCCCGAAGAGGGCCCGTGGACGTTGGAGGCTGCAGCGAAACGAGCACGAGTGCATGCCGCGCAAGCTGAGCGGGACGGCCACACGCTCGAGACGGGGACCGTGCTCGTGCTCGACGGCACGCTCACGCCGCGCGCTGTGCGCCTCGTGCTCGCAGGCGAGCCGGGCGCGACACCCGACGGGTGGCGTGTCCATTCGCCGACACCCGCATGGATAGCGTCCCTGGATCAACTCAGCGACGTTGTCCCAGCCGGCAAGCAAGCGCTGCGCGCGATGGAGAAGGCGCAAGACGAGGCGCGCTTCGAAGTCACGTTGACGCTGCTCGAAGAGACGCCGCGCGGCGGCGTGCGTTTGATGCTGCGGCTCTTGAGCGAGTGAGTCGACCGAAGCGCACTCGCAACGGGTGCGCCCATACGCGCAACGGCGCGTCACGCGACGGCGCGTGCGACACTCGGGCGGTGCGGAACGAGGGCGTCGTTCGCAGGTGCCGCCACACATCGTGCGAGCGATCGACACGAGCTTTGTGAAGGCAGCCCCTTGTCTCCTCGCAACGACATGCTCATAGTCCTCAGTCTCGCAGCGTGATCGTTTGGATCCGAACACGCTGGGCGCCGCACGCTCGCTCGCTGCGGTCCCCACGAGTCCTTCAGCGCACACACGTAACGGACTCGCGCCATGCTCGCCCCCCCTTGCTCGACCGTTCCGTGCCGCCAATGAATTCCTCGCACGACGCCGCCGAACCTGCCCATGCTGGACTCGATGCAACACGGAACGACTTGCTCCCTGTCGAGCCCGCAGAACGCGTCGTCGCAGAACGCGTCGTCGCAGAGTGCACCGTCGCAGAGTGCGCGACTGCAGAGCGTGGACACGCGCTCGACCGCCTCGATCGAGCACGCGAACGACTCGTCGGTTGGCGCGCGGCGCTGGAAGCAGCGGGTTTCAGGACGAACCTGAGCTTGATGCCGCCGTGCTCGTTGGCCGCGCGGCGTATGGACGAGAGCGACGGACACTGGGTCACCGTCTTGCCGACGGGCCTCGTCGCGCTCGAGCGCTGCGACCTCGGTGCCGCGGCGGCGACGTGGGCCCGCGCGAGCGAGCTCGACCGCGAGCCGACGATCGACGAAGTCGTGCGCACCGTGCGGTCCTTGTTCGCACGTGGCATCTCGCGCGCGCGCCACGACACGACGACCCTCGGGCGCACCAGCAACGCTCCGAGACTCGGGGGCAACACGAACACAGCTCGGCCTGCGGGCTTCGGCGGCGACGCCGGCCGCGCATAGACCGCGCGCGCAGGGGGCCTGCGGGCCGGGCTTGGGATCGGCGCCCGAGTGGTGCAGCATCGCCGCCCGCGACCCATTTCGAGACGTGACCACCGTGGAGGACACTGGGCGTCGGCGTCGGATGCGCCAGAGGGCACCGGTCAGTCGGGCGCACCTCCCCCTCACACTTCTCAGGCGGTTCTTTGACCGGCACTGGAATTGCATGGTCTAAGTGATCCTGTGCCCGACGGCTGACCCCGCGAGACACCGGACGTCCCCATCCAGAAGGTGACCCCATGCGCCAGCGCCGCTTCCACCTCTTCCTACCGCGATTCGCGTCGCCCGCCGCCTGGGCGAACGCTGCGCCCCAGCTCGCCCGACGTGCCTTCCCCGTGCTCGGGCTGTGTGTGGCGCTCCTCTTGAGCTCCCCGGGGGCAGAGGCCTTCCAGCGCGGCAGCCGCGAAGGCAGCTCACGGCCGCAGTCGCAGCCCTCGCGGCCGCAGTCGCAGCCCTCGCGGCCGCAGTCGCAGCCCTCGCGGCCGCAGGCGCAGCCCTCGCGGCCGCAGGCGCAGCCCTCGCGGCCGCAGTCGCAGCCGTCACGGCCGCAGGCGCAGCCCTCGCGACCGCAGGCGCAGCCGTCACGGCCGCAGTCGCAGCCCTCGCGGCCGCAGGCGCAGCCGTCACGGCCGCAGGCACAACCCAGCCAACCGTCGCGACCCGCGCCGACATGGACCGAGCCGGCCCCGAGCCGCACGGCGCCCTCGTCGCCCTCGTCGCCCTCGTCGAACGGCAGCTCGAGCGGGCGTGATGCAGGGCGACCGTACGTGCCTGGGCGCGCAACGACCGCCCCGACACAGCCGGTGGGTCCGCGCGCAACGGAACCGCTGCCGAGCATTCCGCGGGGCTGGACGCCCACCGGTCGGACGACCGGCTCGAACGTCATCGACTTCGGCGAGGCCTCCGTGCGCCCGCGCAGTCAGCCTCCGCGCCTCAGCACTGCGCACAGCGAGGCCCTGGGACGACCGCCAGGCGACTCCCTGTCACCACAGGTGCGAGCCCGTACGTCGACGAGCGGCTCCGCTGCGGATGAGGCACGGCGTGCGATCGCCGCACGGAGCGCCACAACGGTGCGCGCCGGGTCCATCTCGCGCGACGATATCTTGGAACGTTACCGTGGCTCGCGAGGGACACAGACTGCCAGCGAGCAGCCGACGCGCAGTCCGAGCCGTGACGCGCGGCCCATCGACGCTGCAGCTTCGACCCGTGGCGGCGCTCCGAGTCGCGACGCCTCGACACCCGGGACGCGCGGCGAGACGCCCAGCCGAACCGACGTCCCTGCACGTGGCGCGAGGCCGACCCGCGCCGACGCGGCGGAGCGCGACGATCGCTCACCCGTTCGAGGCGCCGACGTGACAACGCCCGGCGGCCGAGGGAATGCGCCCAACCTGACGCGCCCGATCGGAACCAGCCCGAAGGCCCTCGCAGATCGCGTCGCGGCTGGCCGCAAGGACTACCTCGCTTCGATCCGCGCCGACGCTGGTCGCGCGATCACTGGCGCCGCGCGCCCCACCCGCGGCGACGCTGCGCACATCGGCAGTACGCCCGCGATCACCAGCGGCACCTACGGTGGCGGCTACGGGGGCAACCACGGTCACGGCGCACACTCGCACTACTCGAGCGGGCACACCTACAACGGCTATTGCCACAACGGGTGGAGCTACGACTACGGACACACGTTCTGGGGCCACTGGGGTCACCACTGCTACGGCATCGGCTCGCTCCTCTGGTCGCCGTTCTACACCTGCGGCTACTGGTGGAACTCCTACTGGTACTGCGGTGGCTCGTGGTCGCAATACCACAGCCCTAGCTGGTACTGGTACGGCCCGTTCCTTCCCGCGCGGGTGTCCGTGATCGTCAACACGGAGCCCGAAGTGATCTACGTAGAGAGCGAGCCGGAGGTCGTCTACGTGGACGCCCCGGCTGGTGAAGGCGCCGTAGCACCGTCGAACCAGCCGAGCGTACCGCAAGCGCAGCTGGTGACGCCGTCGAACGGCGCCCTGAACCGCGCCGCCGACTACTACCTGTCGTTGGGTGACCGCGCGTTCCGGGAAGGTCGCTTCGGTGACGCAGTGCACCACTACGCCAAGGCCATCGAGTTCTCTCCCGAGGACGGCATCCTGCACCTCGTGCTCGCGGACGCGCTGTTCGCGACCGGCGACTATCGCTATGCGGCCTACGCGCTGCGCGAGGCCCTCGAGAAGGATCCAGCGCTCGCTGCGAACGTGGTCGACAAGCGCTCGTTCTACGCGGACCCGGCTGAGTTCGAAGCCCAGCTCGCCGTGCTGGAGCGCTATCTCGAGGACCACTTCCTCGACGACGATGCGCGCCTCGTGCTCGCCGCGAACTATCTGTTCGGCGGACGCCCGCTCGACGCGGTGAAGCTCCTCGAGAGCCCGTTCAGCGAGACACTGCGCACGGGGAACGCGGGGGCGCTGATCCTGCAGGCAGCGCGCGACCTCACTGCGCGTTCGCAGGGTCCGTCCGGGCCGCGTTGAGGCGCCAGAGGAACGCGATCACCTCAGCGACCGCGGCATAGGCCTCGTCGGGGATCTCCTCGCCGAGGTCGATTGCCGCTAAGAGCTGCGCGAGGTCTCGGTCGCGCCGTACGGGCACGCCGGCCTCTTCGGCGGCAGCCAGGATGCGCGCCGCGACCTCGCCGCGGCCTTTGGCGACGACACGGGGCGCGCCGCGCGACTCGCGCGAGTACGACAGACCGATCACGAGGTCGGGGGGCTCCGATTCGTGCGTCATCCTCGCAGGTCCAGGTGGTCGAGGATCGGGGGTGGCTGCTCGACACGGGCGGCCTCGGGCGCGCTCTCGGCGACTGCGACGAGCACCTCGCGCCCCATCGCCGCCAAGCGCTCGCGCAGCTCAGGCGCCGCGATCCTCACCGCGCGCGCAGTCTCGGGATCGGCGATCATGAAGCGCAGCACGAGGCGCTCGCGGGATACCGCCAAGTCCGCGCGCACCGGGCCCAGGCCGCTGAAGTCGGTCCCGATCGCGACGCGGGTGCCCGCGTCGTCGCCGCCCTCTTCCCTGGCATCGCGGCCGTGGCGATCCTCGAGCAGCGTGATGGTGGACCAACGCGGTCCATCCATCATCGGTAGCGTCCAAACGGTCGGCTCCCCCATGTCGCGGCGCGCAGCGTTGGCGGCGGCCTCGCCTTCGAGCGCGCCGACGAGCCTCGCCAGCGCGCGCTCGGTCGAGCCCGCGTCGCCGTCGAGCAGCTCTGCCAACAGCGCGAGCCGCGCGTCCCGTGCGCCAGGGTGCACACCTGCGAGCGCGCGCTGCGTCAGCTGCTGACGCAGGGGCGAGTCCGCTGGCAGCGCCAAGAAGGTCGCGAGCGCTGGCCCCCCGAGCCGCAGCGCCAGCGCGCCCTGGTCCGCCCGTGCAAGCCCCGCGAGCAGACCTGCGCGGCCCTCGGGCGCGGCGCCGTCACGGCCGCCGAGCGCGCGGACCAACGCATCAAGGATGCCGCTGGTCAACGCATGGAGGTCCGCCGCCGACACCCCTGTGTGCAGCGCACCCGCCGGCGGCAAGCCGACCTGGGCGACACGCTGGAGCGCCGCGGCGAGCCCCTCACGGGCAGCGGCCAGCGCGGCCTCGGTCGAGGCGCCGCCGAGCGTCGGCAGCGCGTTGACGAGCCGCGTCGCGAAGGCGTCGAGGGCGGCCTCCAATGTCGCGGCAGGTGCAGCGCCGCGCAGCTCAGCGGCGGCGGCCAAGAGCGCGACGCGGAGCGGGACGGCGCCTTGCCCGGCCAGCTCTCGCAGCAGGTCCGCGCCGCCCCTGGGATCCATCGCCAGCGCAGCGAGGCGCGCGCGCGCGGCCTCCAGGGCGTCCCGCTCACCTGCGTCGGCGTCGGCCGAGAGCCCGGCTTCGAGCTCGGCCGCGGCCCGCGCCAAGTCCTCGCTCGCCCTGGGCGGCACCTGGCGCGCGCCCTGCTTGGGCAGGGCGCGGCCCAAAGCGGCCGGATCCGCGGGCGCGTGCGGCGCTTGACGCGCTGACGCGTCGCCCTCCCCCGCGCGACCACGGCCAGGCCCGGCGCGTTGGATCGGCGCCGGGGGCGGCAGGCTCGGGTTCTCTCGGATCGGGTCCACGGCGGTCTCCGGTCTGGTTCTCGGAGGCCCGGGCCCTGACTCGATTCGAAACTGCAGGACTCGCGTGGGGAGCGGCCTTCAGGCGCCCGGGGTGGTAAGGATCCTGGCGACCGCGCGGCGCCAGGCCGCGAGCTCGAGGTCCCGCGCCTCCCGAGGGGCCTGCGGCGGGAAGCGCTCCACCTCAGCGCGAAACGCAGCCGCCTCGCCCGGATCCCTCCAGAGCCCCGCGCCGAGCCCAGCGAGGGCCGCCGCGCCACGGGCGGTGGCCTCGACGTCCACCGGTCGGAGCACACATAGCTGCGCCAGATCCGCCTGGCGCTGCACCAGGAGGCCGTTGGCGGCCGCGCCCCCATCCACGAGCAATGCCTCGAGGGGCAGCCCGGAGGCCTCGCGCATGAGGTCCACGAGCTCGGCGCACTGGAACGCGAGCGCATCGAGGGCCGCGCGCGCGATGTGCGCGCGCGACGTCCCGCGGGTGATGCCGAGGATCGCGGCGCGCGCGTCCGTATCCCAATACGGCGCGCCCAAGCCCGTGAACGCCGGCACGAACGTGACGCCGCCGCTGTCCGGGACCGATCGAGCGAGCGCCTCGCTCGCGGACGCGGCCTCGAAGAATCCGAGCTCGTCGCGCAACCACTGGATCACAGACCCGCACGCAAACGCGCTGCCTTCGAGGGCATAGGCCGGCGCGCCGTCGCGCCCCACCGCGAGGGTGGTCAGCAGCCCGCGATCCGAATCACGCCGCGCAGCGCCCGTGTTGAGCACCAGGAAATTGCCCGTCCCGTAGGTGCTCTTCGCAGACCCCGCGTCCCAGCAGCCCTGCCCAAAGAGGGCCGCCTGTTGATCCCCCGCGACGCCGAGGATCGGGGTCGAGCGGCCGCCAGGCAAGCGCGCGACCCCAAACGACCCGACTGAGGGGCGCACGTCTGCGAGCATCCCAGGCGCGACGCCAAAGAGCTCGAGCAACGGCGGGCTCCACTCCCGCGCGTCGATGTCGAAGAGCGCGGTGCGGGAGGCGTTGGTCGGGTCGGTCGCCCAGACCTGGCCGCGAGTCAGATGGTGGAGGACAAGCGTGTCGACCGTCCCAAAGCGCAGCGCGCCGCGACGCGCAGCGGCAGCGACTTCGGGGCGCTCGCGCAAGAGCCACTCCATCTTGGTCGCGCTGAAGTAGGGATCGAGCACGAGCCCCGTCCGACGCCGCACCTCGTCCAGGTGCCCCGCTGCCGTGAGCTCGGCGCAGCGCGCGGCGGTGCGCCGATCCTGCCAGACGATCCCAGGGGCGAGGCACTCCCCGCGGTCCCAATCCATCGCAAACACGGTCTCTCGTTGGTTGGTGAGACCGAGCCCAGCGAGGTCGCCGTCAAAACCCGAGAGCACCTCCTGCAGCGCGGCGTCGACCGCCGCCAGGATGTGAGGCGCCTCGTGCTCCACCCACCCCGGGCGCGGGAAACGCTGTGGGAACTCCCGAGTCGCGGCGCGCACGCGGCGCAGCTCGCGGTCAAAGAGGAGCGCAGTGACTCCAGTCGTGCCCGCGTCGAGGGCGAGCAAGTGCGGCGCGTCCGTCATGTCGAACGACAGCGTACGTCGAGCCCTGGGGATTCGGTCTCCCCCAGCGCCCATGTTCCGGCGCAGCCAACGCACCGCACTGCGCACGCTCGCTTGGGCAGCCCCCAAGCTCGAGCGCGCGCGGCCGTGGGCGGCCCGACCTCAGAGCGTCTGTCGCAATGCCAGGCCGCCAGCGGGCGCTTCGATGATGACCTCAGTGCGGTCGCCGCTGTGGTGCAGACCGTGCAAGATCACCGGGCGTTGCAACAGGCCGGCGTCCATCATGCGCTCGGGTGAGAGGGCGAAGCTGCGACCGACCTCGAGCAAGCTCGGCACTGTCATGCCGACCGAGCTCTCGACGGCGCACAGCATGCCGCCGCCCTCGAAGCCGGCGCCGATGCCGACCTCGACCGCGTCCAACACCCGCGCGTCGCTCCACTGCAACACGATGTCACCATGGAACTCAACCCAGGCGCGACCTTCAGGCAGCTCCCAAACACCGCACGCCGTCTGGCCCTCAGTCCATCCAACCGTGACCGCATCGAGCGCCGCGCGGAGCGCGGAGGCCTCGCCGTACAGGTAGATCACCTGGTCCGGACCCGGTACGTCGTCGACGCCCCCGGTCCGCATCGGCAGCGTGCCGACGGTGGGATCGCTTGAGAAGTCGTTGTTGGTCGAACCGCCGCGCGGATCGTCTCCTGCCCCGGCGGCAGCGAGGCCGACGCAGATTCCGAGCGCAACCGCGCCCGCGGCGACGGTCGCCGCGACATTACGAGCTTTGTTTGAAGTAAGAAGCGTGAGCATGTTGGGAACCTCGCAGTTCGGTGATCGCTCAGGCAGCGCCGCCGGCAGCAGAGGGTCGGAAGAGCTCGGGGCAACGGGCCACGAGCTGCTCAGTCAGACCGGGACGGGACTCGATCAGCTCGCGGAGGTCCCGATGCCCCGCGAAGAGCCTGGCAACGCCCGAGACGTCGCCGTCGTGGTGCCGCATGTGTTGGTCCAGCAGCGCCCGGAAGTAGTCGACGGACCGGGACAGGTCACCGACCGTTGCATAAACCACACCAAGATTCAGGCGCGCGCCCTCAAAGCGGGGGTCTGCGTCGGCGAGTCCCGAAATGGTCAACCAACGCCACCAACACGTCGCTGAACGGGTGTCGCCCTCGAGGTAGAAGAGGCGCCCGAGCTGCATCGCCGCGTGACCGCGGTTCGTACGTTCCATCGCGGAGTCGAAGACCTCACGATAGCCCTCGGCAGCGCGGATCGAGCGCCCCTCGCGCGCGTGGACAAAGGCGAGGTAGATGCGGGCCTCCTCATGCGAGGGGTCAGTCTCCACCGCCTGCTCAAGCAGGCGACGCCCTTTCTCGAGCGGATCCGCGATGCGCTCGAGCCGACCATTGAACAAGCTGCGCGCCGTGCGCCAGTCGAGGGCCGCGCCGATCGTCGCATGGGGATCACGCCCACCGGCGACGACGTCGTCGACGAAGCCGCGGCCCGCGGCGCGCGTCTCCTCGATCGGGACCGCGCGCTCGAAGACACGCTGCTGGAAGGCCTCGGGCTCGATCGCGTTCAGGGTATAGGCCTTGCCGAGCTGGTAGAAGATCGTCGCCAAGCGGTGCGCGAGGTCGATGGACTCCGCTGCGTTCGCGACGTCTTCGGCGCGGAACAACGCGGCGCTGAACATCGCCATGCGGGCCTCGAGCCGCGCCGGATCTTGGATGTCGCGGTGCAAACGCGCATAGGCGCGAATGTCGTCGAAGAACTCGCGCGCATCGGCAGACTCCTCGAGCAGGACCATGACCTGCGCGGCTGCCGGCTCGTCGAGCTCACCGTCGACGAGGCACGAGAGCTGGTGCTGCAGTGAGTACTGCTCGGCAGAGAGGCCCGCGAACGCGTCTTGGTCCTCGACCGGGTCCCAACCCTGCCTCCCGAGGGAATCGTCGCTGGGGTCATGCATGGGGTTCGGGCTCATCGGCTGGTCTCCTCGACGCCGCCGCGGGCATCGCTCTGGAAATCCACGCCCCGGGCAGGGCGACAATCAGGCGGCAGGCCTTCGAAGACGCGCCGCATGGAACGATGGATCTTCCGACGCGCGCGGAAGATGACCATCTTCAAGTTCTCGAGCTTCACTTCGAGCTCGTCGGCCGCTTCGCGGTAACTGACTCGATCGACCTCCACGAGGTGCAGCGCGCGCCGTTCGCGCTCGGACAGCATCCCGTAGAAGCGCAGGTAGAGCTGCAAGTAGGTGACGTAGGCGCGGCTACAGGCGCGGCTCTCTTCCTCTTGCAACACACCCGCGAGCGGGCTCGTGTCGTCAGCGAGGGGTTGGTCGCCGAGGTCCTCGAAAGGCACCTCCTGCCGACCGCCGCGGCCCAACGACCGCAGGTGCTTCAGCACCGTGTTGCGCACGATCATCGCCGACCACACACGGAACGCATCGTCACGCGACGAATCGAAGCGGTGCGGGTAGCGATAGACGTTGAAGAAGACCTCTTGGAGGACGTCCCCAGGATCCGCCTGACTCGAGTAGCGCCGCAGGCGACCTGCGACCTGACCCAAGAGGTGGGATCCGTTCAGCTCATAGAGGAGCCCAAAACAAGCCCGGGAGCGGTGGTCGCGGAAGGCCTCCATCAGGCGAGTGCTGAGCACATCGCGGAGGGCTTCCGGATCCAGGTCGTCCTGCGCTAAGAGCGCCAGGACAGGCTCCCGGGTCGTACTCGGGATCTCCCGGCCGAGCGACGCAACCCGCGCGGCCAGTCGTTTGGCCGCACCAGGTCCCGCGAGCGGGTTTTGGGAGAAATGGTCCGTGGCCTGCATGGCCTTGGGAAGGGTGGGGATGTGCGCGCGATTCGTCCAGGTGGGGCTGTCCTGGATTGGCATCCAGGACCCGAGGCGAAGCGGCGCCGGTAGCAGGGGTTGCGAACGACCCTAGGAGCAAGGGTCGGTCACGTCAGGGTCTACGTGATCGCGAGGCACCGGTAACGAGCCGATTGTACACGAGTCGGAGATTTGCGCTGCGTCAAAACGCCCCAGAGACGTAGTGTCCGCGCCTGCAACGACTTACGTAGCTCATTCAATCCCGTGACGAGGCTCAGAAAATTCTTCCGGGCAGCCGAGCGCGGCGCCGCTCGCGAACGCTGAATCCCCGGCGCGTGCTGGAAAGCGCGACCGACACGGCATGCTGGGGGGGTGGACCCGCGCTCCTTGGTGCTCGAACTGGCCCGTGAGGCGGGCTTCGACCTCGCCGGCGTCGCGCCGCTCGCCCCCCCACCTGACGCGGGGCGCTTCGAGGCCTGGCTCGCGGCGGGCCACCATGGCGACATGGCCTGGTTGCAGCAGGATCGCGCCCGGATCACGGATCCGCGCCGCATCGACCCGCGCGGCCGCTCCTTGCTCGTCGTCGGCCTCGCACATTCCCGGGCGGCCGTCGAGCTCCCGGGCGGCGGCCGCATCGCGCGGTATGCCGCCGGGCGCGACTATCACAACGTCGTCCAGAAGCGCCTGCGCGGCCTCGCCAAGCGGCTGCGACGCGCTGGCCTCGGCCTGCCCGGAAGGACCGTGGTGGACGCCGGGCCCCTGATGGAGCGCTCACACGCGTTTGCCGCGGGGGTCGGCTTCCCGTCGAAGGCGGCGAACCTCCTGCACCCGGCGTTCGGGCCGTTCTTCTTCCTCGGCGAGGTGCTCCTCGACCTCGACCTCGAGCCCACCCGCGACAGCCTGCCTGCGGGCTCTTGCGGCACGTGCACGGCCTGCATCGACGCCTGCCCCACCCAGGCGATCGTCGCGCCGGGTGTCGTCGACGCGCGCCGCTGCATCAGCTACCACACGATCGAGAGCCGCGCGCCCGTGCCCATGGAGCTGCGGCCAGCCCTGGGCCCTTGGGCGTTCGGATGCGACGTCTGCTCGGAGGTCTGCCCCTGGACCTCCCGAGCGCCAGACCTCGCAGCGCGCTTCGGGGACCACCAGGGCCTCCGCGACGCGCACGAACGGGGCATCGTCAGCCTGCTGTCCTTGGCCACGGACGCAGCTGCGGACAGCGCGGCACAAGAGGAGCGCTTCCGCGCGCGGTTCGAGGGCAGCTCGCTGCGTCGCCCCGGGCGTGAGGTCGTCGCGCGCAGCGCCGCCCTCGCGCTCGGCAACGTCCCCAGCGACGAGGGCCGGGTCGCGCTGCTCGCTGCGCTCTCGGACGACCCCGCTGCGCTCGTGCGTGAGGCCGCGGGCTGGGCGCTGGCGCGGGGCCACGCGAACGACGCGGGCGCGCGTGCGGCGGTCGAGCGGGCCGCCGCCGCAGAGCGGGCGCCTTGGGCCCGAGCGGCGCTGCGGGCGCACCTCGCTGGGCCCGCCTGAGCCGCGCCGCGCCGCGTCGCGCAGGATCGACGCGTCGCTTGGGATCGACACGGCCAGAGTCGCGGGCCAGCCGCGCGCCGTAACCCCCTGTCCGCGGCAACGTTAGGCCGCCTGGACGACACCCGGCCCGATTGTCGAGGCGTTGAGGGAACGTCGGAGCGTCGCCCTACGTCCACCGCAGTGTCCAACGGGCGCGACATTGCTGCCGGACGTTGGACACCGGCCCGCACTCGCGCGCGGAAGCTGCAAGTCGCTGCTGTAGCGCGGTTTGCGTCCATTGCGCGGTGCGGCCCGGCTGTTCCTTTGGCCACGACAGGTGACCTGGCACGGCTTTGGCTCCTTGCAAGGAGGCCAGTGTCTCGCTCGGCCACGGCATGGACCCAACTATGGACAGTCTCGATTTCTACAACGACAAGAAGTGGTGCGCGAGCTGCGCGAACTACGTGCCCTATCTGATGAGCATCGAGCACTCGTTCTGCATCACGTGCGGAGCGGAGGTGCGCCTCTTCTCCGAGGATGATTGGCGCTCGTTCAGCGACGGGATGGAGCAGCGCAAGACGCGCAACGCCGGCAAGCGCGGCGAAGAGCGCGTCGTGAAGCGACGCGGCCCCGGGCGCGAGTCTGCGTGACCCATGGAGCGCGTGGGGCGCTCTCGGTCAAGCGCGGGGCTCGCCTCCGCGTGGCAGCGCGGATGAGCACTCAGCGCGCGCGCAGCTCCGCCGCGCGCGCGCCACAGCGCAGCTGACCCTGTTGGTCGTTGCGGCGTGCATGGAAGGCGGACAGCGCCTCGAGGACTGCGGGATCGTCCTGGAACGCGCCCTCCAAGAGGGACGCGTGGGCGCCGGCGCTCTCCGGGCGACCGAAGCGCTCGAGCACCTCGAGGACCAGCAGCTGCGCGTCCGGGGCGCGCTCCGTCCGCGCGAGGATCGCGGCCTGACGCAACGCGCCCGCGCCGTCCTCGATCAGCGCGCGCACGCGCGTGAGCTCGATCCGCGCCGCGAGCTCACCGGGGCGCAGCATCAAGGTCGCCTCCAGCTCGCGCGAGCGCGCGTCGGCGGCAGAGAGGCGTGCGAAGCGCGCTTGGACTTCGGCGCGCTGCGCCATGAGCGCGCTCCGCGTGGCCGCGTCTTGCGACCCGCCCGCGCCCCGCCCCTCGTCGGCGGCATTGCCGACAGAGCTCGCTGCGTGGTCCCCCGGCGGCGCATCGAGCAGCGCCAGCTCCTCCTCGATCACGCGCGCGATCAAGAACACAGGGCGCGGATCAAATGGGGCCAAGGCTGCCGCGCGCTCCGCGCGCTCGCGGGCGCTCACCAGCGCCTCGTCCTCGAAGTCGAGCGTCGCGAGCCACGTCAAGGCGTCGACGTCGCTGGGCGCCTCCGCGAGGACGGCCTCGAGATCCGCCCGTGAGCGCTCGACCTCCCCCATCCGGTACTCCGCGAGCGCGCGGCCGAAGCGGGCCTCGCGCGCCGCGTCTGCGGTGATGTCAGGCGCCGCGAGGACGCGCGTGTAGTGGGCGCACGCGTCCGCATGGCGCCCGACGCTGTGGTACGCGTGGCCCAGGTGGCGGGTGCGCGCGACGTCTTCGGGCGAGTGCTCCAAGAAGCGCTCGAACGCGGAGATCGCGTCCTCGTGCCGGCGCAGCCGAAACGCAAGGCCGCCGACGAGCGAGAGGGCCGCGGGGTAATCGGGCAGCGCGTCGAGGCACTCGAACGCGAGGCCCCAGGCTGCGACGATGTCGCTCGAACGATACGCCGCGAGCGCCGCGCGATAGAGGTCAGGCACGGGCGCGTCGTGCCAAGCGTGCCAGGCGCCGGGCGCTGCGCGCGGAAGCGCTGCGACGGTGCGCGCCAGCGCCGGCGCTTGCGGCGCGGGCAGTGGGGCCACTTCGCTGCGCACCTTGGCGCCCGCCGCCGGGGCGCGCTCTTGCGCAAGCGCGGCGTGGGCCGCGGCGCAGCCCCAGAGGGCGATCATCGGCCAGCGGGGCCTCATCGCGGGGCTCCCTCTCGCGGCGAGGAGCCGCGCGTGTCCGACTTCGGCGGCCCGACCTCGACCACGGTGCAGGGCGTGGCGCCCCGCACCGTCGTCACGCCGCCGCCAGGCCAATGCACCTCAAGGTCGAGCGCCGCATCGCGACCCTCGCTCGCCGCCGGGATGCCGAAGTAGGCCTCGAGCGGGAGCCCCGCCTGGAAGCCGCCTGCGGTGCGGAGCTCACGGACTTGGCTCTCCTCGCCGCGCTTCAGCACGACCCGCGCGCCCACCGCGCGGGCCCGCGCGCCACGCGCCGGCCGCACACGGAGCCACGCCGCGCCCGCCGCCCGGGGCGCGTCGTTGCGCAGGATCCGCACCGGCCCGTCCACCACCGTCGCGACGAGGTCGACGTCGCCGTCCCCGTCGAGGTCGCCGCACGTCCCAGCGCGTGAAACGCGCGCCGCGCCGCCGAGCGCGTCGCGCTCGACGAAGCGCTCACCGATGCGCTCGAAGAGCTGGTCGGGCTGCGCATAGGCCGTGTCCGTGCCCGCGCGATCCGCCTCGGGGTACACGTGCCCGTTCAACACGAAGAGGTCCTGGTCACCGTCGAGGTCGAAGTCCGCGAAGCCCGTGCCCCAGCCGAGCCGCGCGAGGCTAGGCCCCGCGAGGCCCGCGCGCGCCGAGCGCTCTCGGAACGACCGGCCGCTCGCCGTGCGCGCGTACAGCACGTTGGTCTCGCCGCTGAAGTTGGTCACAAACAGCATGCCCGCGTCGTCATCGACGGCGATGCCCATCCCCGCCTGCTCGCGCCCCGAGGCGTCATGGGACAGCCCGAGGCGGAACCCGAGCTCCTCGAAGGTGCCGTCGCCGCGGTTGCGCCAGAGCTGGTTCGGCGTGGAGTCGTTCGCGACATAGAGGTCCGTCCAACCATCGCGGTCGAGGTCGACCGTCGTCACACCGAGGCCATAACCCGCCGCGTCGGGGCGCAGGCCCGCGGCGACCGACACGTCCTCGAAGGTCCCGTCACCGAGGCCGCGATACAAGCGATCGTGGAGCGGGATGAGCCCCTGTGGCCCGGCCATGACCGCGTGCCCCTTCCAGCGAGCCGAGCGCCGTCGCGCTTCATCGAGCTCGGGCGCCAGGTACCCCGTCACCGCGAGGTCCAGCACGCCGTCGTGGTCGAAGTCAAGGAGCGCGCCGCTCGTGCTCCAGCCGGCGCTCAGCGGCAGCGGCGCGACCTCACGCAAGCCCTCGCCTCTGACGTTCAGGAAGACCCGATCCGGGCCGAGCCCGAGGGCGACGAGGTCATCGAAGCCGTCGCCGTCGAGGTCGCCGAGCGCGAGGCCTGCGCCGAACGACGCCGCCGCCCCGCGCGCGAGCGCCCACGCGCCCTCACCAGCCGAGAACGTCCCGTCGCCGCGGTTCAAGTAGACCCGCGGGGCCGGGCCCGGTTCACCGCGGCGATAGGCCTCGACGTCGCCGCCGTCCCCCACGACGAGGTCCAGGTCGCCGTCGAGGTCGAGGTCCGCGAGCGCGACGCTGCCGCCGTTGACGGCGAGGATCCAGTCCTTCTCAGCGCCGCCGCACGTGATCTCGACGCCGGGCAACGCGCGCTCGGTCACGTCCGTGAACCAAGCAGCGCCGCCCTGTGGCGCGAACCCAAGGGCGAGCACGGAGAGCCAAGGCCGCGCTCGCTCCGCGCCCGCATTCACTGCCAAACGAGCTCCACGGCGTCGCTGAAGTTCGCGCCGACCGCGGGGTTCGCGTCGCGGAACCAGTACTGGAAGCTCCACGCCTCGCCCACCTGGAACGCCGCGCTGGGCGGCAAGGAGAGGAACGGCAGCGCGAAGCTGACCGCGCCTGCGGCGCCGGAGTTTTGCACGAACAACGAGAGGCGCGCCTGGGGCGCCCCGAGGCACAGGAAGCCCTGGCTCACCGCCGTCATCGCGCGCGACCGCGCGGCCAGGAAATACCCCGCAGAGCTCGCAGGCAAGCCGGACACGTCGAGCGTCAAGGACTGCGCCGCGAGGACCGCGCTGCCGCGCACCGTCAGGCGCGCGGGTGCGCCGCTGGAGGTCCCGGTCGGGTCACAGTGCACGACTCCCAGGACCCCAGGCTCGTTCCAGGCGCCAGAATCGGACCAGCCCACGTTCCCGGCCCAGTCGGTCGCGCGCAAGACGCAGGCGACGCGCCCCGTCGCGCCAGGCGGCAGCGTGGGCAGCGCGAAGCGGAAGAGGTCACCACCGGAGCGCGTCGCAGCGACCGCGATCGGCGCGCCCGTGACCGTGAGCTGGAACGCGCCCGGCACCGGGAACGCGGTGACCGTATGGGACGCAGGCGCGACGAACGCGCGCTCTGCGACGCCGCCGGCCGTCAGGTCGCGGACGAACGAATGCGGCGCCGCGCCGCTCAAGGTCGCTGCGCCGGCGCCGGCCTCGACGAAGCGCACGAGGGTGCCGCTCGGGACGCTCGCCGCGCTCGGCACGAAGCCGGTCGCCGTGACCTCGACGGTCAGCGTCGCTGCGGGCACACGGCTGACGAGCGCCTCTGCGGCGAGGTAGGCCTCGCCGTCGTCCTGCACGTCGTCCCGGACCTTGGCGTGGACGACGAGCGCGCCGCCCGCTGGGGTCGCGTTAGGTTCGCGCACAGCGACGAAGCGCGGCGCGCGCCCGTCTACGGGCCCGTTGTTCCAGTAGAGCTTGTTCGTGAAGGACCCCGACTCACCCTGCGCTGTGATGAGGTCGTACGTGCCGTTGTTGTCGAGGTCTGCGAACGTCAGGTCGAGGGTCGAGTCGGCCACCGACGGCAGCACCCCCGCCGTGTCCGTGAAGCTGAGCCCGCCGTTGTTGCGGTACACGCGCTCGCGCACGTCCAGCGAGCCGACGAACACGTCGAGGTCGCCGTCCATGTCGTAGTCGAAGAGCGCGAGCTCGTTGTCATCGACGTTCCCGGGCTGGGCCGCCCCAGCCTGGAACGCGAGCCCGCCGGTCTCGACGAGTCGGTTCGCAATGTGCCCTTCCTGGAAGTTGGACAGGGACACGGTGAACAGGTCGAGGTCCGTGTCGCCATCGAGGTCGCCGACCTCCATCTCGTAGACGCTGCCCGAGGTGGCGGGCAGCAGCCCCGATGCATCCGTGAAGCTCCCCGCGCCGTCATTGTGCAGCAGGTAGTGATTGCCGCCCGTGTTGGTCGCGCGGTTCGCCTGCAGGAGGTCCACCGCGAAGTCCCCGTCGAGATCGACGAGCTGCACGTCCATGTGCGCGCGCTTCGCCGTCGTCGAGATGCTCTGCGGCGCCTCGGTGAAGAACCCCGCGCCGTCGTTCAGGTAGAGGCGCGGCACGCCCCCAGCCCCGGCGAGCAGCGAGCTGCCCGAGTCGCACAGGACGAGGTCGAGGTCGCCGTCGTCGTCGACGTCGCCGAACGCGCCGCCGGACGACGACAGCGCTTCGGTCAGCCCGCGCGCGGCGCTCTCGAGGTCGAAGTAGCCGGGCTGCGCGGCGCCGCGGTTGATGTAGAGCGACGGCGGGTCTGTGTTGAACGCGTTGGCGTAGAGGAGGTCCACCCAGCCGTCACCGTTCACGTCGCCAGCGATGACCATCTTCGCGTTCGAGACGTGCGCGCCGAGCCGGGCGACGCTCTCGTCCGCGAAGACGCCCGCGCCCTGCTCGATCAGCTTGTTGATGACGAGCACGTTCTGGCGCTTCGCGCCGGCGCTCGAGAACCCATCGCCGTTCGCGAACAGAAGGTCGAGGTCCCCGTCGCGGTCGACGTCTGCGGCGCACACGCCCTCGCTCCAAACGTTCCCGCCCGGGAGGACCCCGGCGGCTTGCGTGAACTGCTGCGCGCCCGCCAGGGCGCTGCTCGCCGAGAGGCTGCCCGCCAACACGAGGCTCGAAAGGGGAGCGCGCAGCGCGCGCAGGGGGCGGCGCGCGCAGCGCGCGCGCGGAGTGAGGGGGTCGATGGGCATGCGCGGGGGAGTACCTCGGTGGGGCCCCGAAGTCACGTGACCGTGGTCGGGGCGCTCCGTGCAAGATACCCTGCGGCCCGCCCCCACCTGCCCCATCATGAGCACTCCTCACCCTCTCATCGACGATGCTGCGCGCGCGGCCTTTGCGCGCGACGGCTACGTGCATGTCCGCGATCTGGTCGACGCTGCGACGATGGTCGAGCTCGAGGCGACCTACATGCGCTTCCTGCGCGGCGAAATCCCCGTGACGGGCCGCGACTTCTGCGACATGGCGGCGGACTACGGCGCGACCGCGGACGCCGCGGCGGACCGCTCGACGGCGATCGACCGGCTCGACGTGCTCAACGTGATGCTGCCGCGTCGGTATCACCCCGCGTGGCGAGGGAACGCCTACGAGCGCGTCGCCGGCGAGGTCGCGCGCGCGCTGCTCCCGAGCGCGACCGAGCTCGACTACGACCAGCTCGTCGCCAAGCCGCCCGGGCGGCCAGCGGCGGTGTTCCACTGGCACCAGGACCTCGCGTACTGGCCGGCGACGCCGGAGCCCGAGACCGTCACCGTCTGGCTCGCGCTCGACGACACCGACGAAGAGAACGGCTGCCTCATGTTCGTCCCCGGCAGCCACGCAGAGCCGGCGCTGCGGCCTCACCTGCCGCTGCACGGCGACCGAGACGTCTCGCACACGCTCGTCGCGACCGTCGACCCGAACGTCGACCGGATCACACCTGCGCCGATCCGGCGCGGGGACGCGCTCTGCTTCCGTGAGCGCGTGCTGCACGGCTCGGGGGGCAACCCGAGCGCGCGCTGGCGGCGCGCCTACGTCGTCGCCTACCGCACCCCTGCGACCGTCGCCGCCGAGCGCGCGATGGGCTTCACGCACAGCCACAGCGACGACCTCACGGTCCTGCGCAACGTGAGCGGCCTGGCTTGAACCGCGCTCGCCGGCGGGCGAGGGCGGCGGCTCAGCGCTTGCGCATGACCCACGTCGCCATCGCGCGCTGGCCGTGCACGACGGACGTCTTCAACGGGTCCAGGAGCTCTCCGCCGATGCGGCGCGTCTCCGCGAGCAGGAAGGCCTCGTCGACGAGGAAGCGCTCGGTGCCGTCGGGGAGGCCAAAGCGACCGGGGACCTCATCGGTCGGCCCGAAGGGGCGCAGCAGTGGCTCGACGCCCACCGTCGACGCCAAGCGCGCAAAGAAGAGGCCGCCCGGCTTCAGCACGCCCCACGCGCCGTCGAGCATCGCTCGAAAGTGATCTGTGTCGCGCGCGAAGTGCAGCACCGCGATGCACAGCACGACGTCCGCCGACGCCCGCGGCTCATCGAGGTCCTCAAGCAGATCCACACGAAAGTTCGTGTGCGGCAGCGCTGGCGCGACGCGCTCCGCGAGCGCGACGAGCGCCGCGAGGGCGCCCGGGTCACGGTCCGTCGCCGCGACATCGATGCCCGCGCGCATCAGGTATTCGACGTTGCGGCCGCCGCCGGACCCCGCGTCGAAGACCCGCATCCCGCGCCGGATGCGCCCCTTCATCAGCTGATCCAACAGGTAGATATCGAGCCCGCCGAGCAGCTCCGAGAGCGCCAGCGGGTCCGACGGATCGAGCGCCCCCTCAGTCATCCCCGCAGTGCCTCCAGCTCCTCCCACTTTGCGTACAGCGCGGCGAGCTGCGCGTGCTGCTTCTCGCGCTCCGCGACGAGCCGCGCGACACCGTCCGCCGCGCCGGAATAGAGGGCGGGGTCCGCGAGCTGCGTGTCGAGCTGCTCCAGCGCCTCCTCGAGCTTCTGGATCTTGCCCTCCACCGTCGCGAGCTCGCGCGCCTGCGCGTTGTTCAGCTTCTTGGGTTTCGGAGCCGCCGCGGCGGGCGCCGCGGCGGTGGTCGCTCGCGCCTTGTCCCGCGCGGCAACGCGCGCGGCGTCGCGCTCGCGCGCCACGTCAACGAGCAGCGCTGAGAGGTCACCGTGATGCAAGCGCCAGGCGCCCGTGCCGTCGAGGTACAGGATGTGCGTCGCGACACGGTCCAGGAACCAGCGGTCGTGGCTGACGACGATCGCAGCGCCCGGGAAGACGAGCAGCGCCTCTTCGAGCGACCGCAGCGTCGCGAGGTCCAGGTCATTGGTCGGCTCGTCGAGGACAAGGACGTTGCCGCCGGCCGTCAAAAGCTTCGCGAGGAGCACGCGGTTGCGCTCGCCGCCCGAGAGCTGGCGCACGACGGTCGAGCGCATGCGAGCGTCGAAGCCGAACTTGTCCAAGAATGACTCGATGCGGACCGCGCGGCCATCAACGAAGACGTTGTCCGCGCGGCCGGCGACCGCCTCGGTGACCGTGGCGTCGAGGTCGAGCTCCGAGCGCATCTGGTCGATGCCCATGAAGACGACCGTTTCGCCCACTGCACGCGTGCCGCCGTCGGGCGCGAGGTCGCCGACGAGCATCCGCACGAGCGTCGTCTTGCCCGCGCCGTTCTGCCCGACGATCCCGAGCCGCATGCCTGGCTGCAGCTCGAGGTCGAGCGGGTTCAGGATCGTGCGGTCCCCGTAGGACTTGCGCAGCCCCTCGACGATGATCACCTTCGAGCCGAGCCGCGGTCCAGGCGGGATCGCGAACTCGAGGTCTGCGCTGAGCTTCACGGGCGCGCCTTGGACGATCGTCTCGTAGCGCTGGATACGCGCCTTCGACTTCGTGGTGCGCGCTGGCGGGCCGCGCCGCATCCATTCGGTCTCTCGACGCAGCAAGTTCTGCCGCGCCGACTCCGCATTGCCCTCGGCGACGAGGCGCGCGGAGCGCTGCTCGAGGTAGTCGCCGTAGCCGCCTTGGTACTCGACGAGGCGGCCGCGATCGAGCTCGACGATCCGATCGACGACTCGGTCGAGGAAGTAGCGGTCGTGCGTAACGAGCACGAGCGGCGTCTTCGTCTCGATGAACCAGTCTTCGAGCCAATCCGTCACGAAGGCGTCGAGGTGGTTCGTCGGCTCGTCCAGCAGCAGGAGCTCGGGCCCTTGCAGCAGGAGCCGCGCGAGCGCCACGCGGCGGCGCTCCCCGCCCGACAAGTGCCCGATGGCCGCGTCGAAGTCGATGAGGTCGAGGGCCTGCAGCGTCGACTCGATGCGATGCTCGACGTCGTGCCCGCCCATACGCTCGAGGTCCGCCTCGAGCGCCATGAGCTTGTTCAAGAGCTGGTCCGTGCGCTTGGCGTCGGCGCTCGAGAGCTCCTCGTGGACCGCGTCGATCGCCGCGAGCAGGCGCGGCCGATCACCGAGCCCTTCGCGCACGATCTCGCGGATCGATTTCCCAGGATCGAGAATCGGCTCCTGCTCGAGGTACCCGAGGCGCAGGCCGCGCCGGACGGTGCGCAGGCCCTCGTCTGGTTGGTCCAGCCCCGCGAGGATGCGCAGGAGCGAGCTCTTGCCAGAGCCATTGCGCCCGAGGAGGCCGATGCGATCCCCGTCCCCGACCTCGAGCGAGAGCCCGGTGAAGAGGGAGCGATCGTTGAACCCCTTGGTGACGTTTTCGAGTGTCAGCAGCGTCATGCAGCCGCTTAGCGTATCCGAGCGCTATCCTCGGATGTGACGATGACACCTTTGCCCTTCGGATCCCCGCCGGCAGCGTCGCCCGCGCTCCTCCTTGAATTGACCCAGCGGTACACCGAGCCGCACCGCCAGTATCACGGGCTGCCGCACATTGCCTGGATGCTCGATGCGCGCCGCGAGGTCGAGCTGAGCGAGGATCAGGTGCTCGCGGTCTGGTTCCATGACGCGGTCTACGAGGTCCCCGGCCCTGAGAACGAGGCGCTGAGCGCGGCGCTGGCAGTGGAACGCTTGACCGCCGCGGGCTTCCCGGCCGAGCGCTGCCGCGTGATCGAGCGGATCATCCTGGACACCCGCGACCACATCCCACGGAGCGCTGCGTCCGAGGCCGTCATCGACCTCGACTTGGCCTCATTGGCGCTCCCCCGCGCGGCCTTCGAGCGCAACGGCGCGCGCATCCGCGCCGAGTTCGCGTGCTTCGACGACGCCACGTTCGCCGCGGGTCGCATCGCGTTCATGCGGGCCTTCCTGGCCCGCGAGCGCATCTATTGGACGCCCTGGGGCGCCCGGCTCGAAGCTCGAGCGCGCGAGAACCTGCGGCTCGACATCGAGCGCTTGCAAGCGGAGCTCGGCGCATCCGCTGGCGGGGGCACCGAGGTCAACCGCAGCACTTCTTGAACTTCTTGCCGCTGCCACAGAAGCACGGGTCGTTGCGGCCCAGCTTGGGCGCCTGGTGCACCATCGGCGCCTGCTTCTTGTGCACGTGATGGTGCGCGTTGACGCCTGTACGGACCGTCTCCAGGAACTCATCGATCGTCGCTTCGAAGCCGTGCTTCAGCTCGAAGGACTGCGAGACGACCTGCGCCTCGCAGATGTGCGCCAAGTACGCGCGCAGGACGTCCGGGACATGGTCCACGAGCGGGCTCTTGCGATCGAAGCGCTCGGGCAACAGGTGACCGAGCGCGCCGTGCATGTCCTGACCGTCCATCAAGCGCGGCGCCGTGCCGATGCCGTCGTAGCAGACCTCCAAGAACGCCTCGACGATCTTGCGGACATCGGCGGTCGGAGGCTTCGTCAGCGCCTTGGCCGCGGGTGAGTCGAGGAAGGAGGCGAGTTCGAGGGCGATTTCTTTGCTGGACATGGCTTGGGGTGCTGCTGTGCGCGGCAGACGATACCGCGCGCGGGGCTCGGCCGCCCCTGTGCTTGGGGACCGGCCCGCGACAAACGCGAGCCGGTCCCCAAGCCCGACCTCGAGGGGCCAGGTTCAGTGCGCCAGGTGATCAGCGCCGCAGGCGCGGCTTCGGCAAGTTGCTGTCGACGACGGCCCCGAAAGGCAGCGCGCTGCTACCGCGTGTCTCCGCTGCGGGCCGCGCCGCGGGTTTCGCGGCGGGAGCGTGCTGCGGCGCGCCCTGGTGGCTCGGGCGGGCCGTCGAGTGACTCGCCGCGGGGCGCGGGAAGCCCGTCGGGCGTCCGCCATTGCCCGCCGGCGGGCGTCCGCCGCCAGCGCGAGGGCCTCCGCCAGCGCTAGGGCGACGTCCGCCGCCCTGACCGCCACCACCGCTTCGGCCGCCGCTGCGGCCACCGCCGCTGCTGCCCCGGTCACGGCGATCGCCCGTGCTGGAGCTCGCCGCGAGGTCCCCGCCGTCGAAGCCCGCGAGGCTCTGGCGCTGGATCTTGCGCCCGAGGTGCTTCTCGATGGCGCGGATCTCGTCGTCATCTTCGCGCGACGCGAAGGTGTAGGCCTTGCCTGTCAGCTCCGCGCGGCCGGTGCGGCCGATGCGGTGCGTGTAAGCCTCGGGCGTGTTCGGCACGTCGAAGTTGACGACGTGGCTGACCGCTGCGACGTCGATGCCGCGTGCGGCGATGTCGGTCGCAACGAGCACGTTGTATTGCCCCTTGCGGAAGCCCTCCATCGCGCGTTCGCGCTGGCCCTGGCTCATGTTTCCCTGCAGGGCGACCGCGCGGTAACCCGTGCCCTCGAGCTGCTTCGCGACGCGGCGCGCGCGATGTTTGGTGCGCAGGAACACGATCGCCGAGCGGAAATCCGGCGCCGCCAGCAACTTGGTCAGCAGCGTGAGGCGGCGGTCCTGGGCGACCTCGAAGAGCGTGTCCTCGATCGTGTCGGCCGGGCGCGACTTCGAGAGCTCGCAGGTCACGGGCTTCGTCAGGAGGTCATCGGCGAGGCCGCGGATCTCCCTCGGCATCGTCGCCGAGAAGAACATGTTCTGACGCTCGCGCGGGAGCAGTGCGAGGATCTTGCGGATGAACGGCAGGAACCCCATGTCGAACATGTGGTCCGCTTCGTCGAGCACGAGCATTTCGACGCTCGAGAGGTCGATGAGCCGCTGGCCGTGCAAGTCGAGCAGACGCCCGGGGCACGCGACGACGATCTCCGGGGCTTGTTTGAGCGCCCGCACCTGCGCCCCTTGGGGCACACCGCCGAAGATGACGGTCGAGCGCACACCGGTGTGGTGGCCGACGAGCTGGAGCTCGTCGTGAATCTGGCGGGCGAGCTCGCGCGTCGGCGCGATGATCAGCGCTCGGGGGCCGCGGCGACGATCGGAGCGGTGCGTGACCAGCCGGTTCAGGATCGGGATCCCGAACGCCGCGGTCTTTCCGGTGCCGGTCTGGGCGAGGCCGAGGATGTCGCGCCCTTCGAGCGCGGAGGGAATGGCGGCGGCCTGGATGGGGCGCGGCTCGAGGAAGCCCGCTTCGAGCACGCCGCGGGCAACCGCAGGGGCGAGCTGGAACGACGCGAAGGTCGTCGGGGAGGCGGAGGTCGGGGATGCGGGGGCCGCGGCCGGAGCAGTGCGCTGGGCGGGGGCCGGGGCGGCGGAGGAGGCGCGCACGGTGCGCGGCTCCGCTCGCCGAGAACGGGTATCGGTCATCTAGAGGGACTCGGCGCTCTGCCCAGCTCGATCTTCGAGGTTGGAGGGCGGCGCTCAGCTGATCCCGACGACAGGGCGAGGAAGAGCGTGGCTAGGAACGGCGCGGTCCGGCATTGCGGACCCTGTCGATCGCCGTGGGCCGCAAGTCGGCGGCCCGTCGAACTACCGGGAGCATAGCCCGGCGCATGCCTAACTCATCGGCAAGAAAGCCTGATTCCTGGAGCGCGATCCCTGGAACGAGACGCGCGGCCGTCCGCAGGGCGCGCAAACGTCGCTACGACCCATCAAAGCACTGGAGTCCGCGGGCTTCTAGAGCCGATCGAGGGAGCGGGAGTGGCCCCCTCCCGACGCCACCGCTGGCCCCCCGCCGGGCCCTCTCCGCCACGTTCCGACCATGCCGCCCGAGCCCATCGACCTGATCGCAACGCTCTCCGACCGCGCACACAACGGCAAGCTGACGCTGCCGGTGCTCCCGATCGTCGCGATCGAGCTGCTCGCCTCCGTGGACGACGACGACTGCGATGCCCGCTCGCTCGCGGAGCGTGTGCAGCGCGACCCGTCACTCGCCGCGCACGTCCTGCGCATCGCGAACTCCGCGCGCTTCGCCCCGAAGGAGCCGATCGTCTCGCTGACGCAAGCGATCGGGCGCCTGGGCATGGGCACGCTGCGCGAGATCGTCATCTCGGTCGTCGTCAAAGGCTCCGTGTTCAAGGTCAAGGGCCACGAGGAGTACGTCGAGAAGCTGTGGGACCACGCGCTGCTCTCGGGCCGCCTCGCGCAGGAGATCGCGCGCGCCCGCCGCGCCAATGTCGAGGCGGCGTTCCTGTGCGGCCTGTTGCACGACATCGGCGCGCCGGTCGCGCTGCAAGGCCTCGTCGACCTCTGCAAGGAGACCGGCTTCTGCCTCATCGAGCGGGCGATGGTGCAGACCATCGCCGGCTTGCACCAGGAGATCGGCGCGAAGTTGATCGAGTCTTGGAAGCTCGCCGACTGGGTCTACGCGGCGGTGCGCTATCACCACCAGCCCGAAGACGCGCCGAACCACCGCGAGCTCGTGCGCACGACGGCGCTCGCCGACGCGCTCGCCTACTGGCTCGAGGAAGACGAGGGCGAAGGCCTGCCGCCCGGCATGGAGCACGCCGCGGACCTCGAGCTGTACGAAGAGGACATCCAGAGCGTCGTCGAGCGCGGCTCGAAGGTGCACGCCGAGGCCAAGGCCAACGCCTGATCACGGGGAACGCTCTATCCAAGCGGTTCGACCATCCAACGATCCAAGCGGTCGAAGACGAGAACGAGCGAGCACATGACAGAACGAGTGCACTACGACTGGGTCGTGATCGGCGCGGGCCCAGCCGGCCAGAAGGCCGCGATCCAAGGCGCTAAGGACGGCGTGCGCGTGCTCGTCGTCGACCAAGGGCGGGCGCCGGGCGGTGAGTGCGTCAATCGCGGGACGATCCCCAGCAAGACGCTGCGGGAGACGGCGCAGCACTTCGCGGCGCTCGAGCGCCGCTCGGCCGGTGTCCTGCGCTGCGAGCTCTCACCCGACGCGCAGCTCGCAGGTTTGATGCTGCGCCTCGACGAAGTCCGTGACGCGCACGCGCGCACCCTGAGCGAGCAGCTCAAACGGAACGGGATTGACTTCCAGCAGTCACGCGCGCGCTTCGTCGGCGAGCGCGAGCTCGAGCTCCGCACGCCGGCGGGCGCCAAGACGCTCGTGACGGGAGACAAGGTCTTCATCGCAGCAGGGTCGCGCCCGCGCACGCCCGATGACATCCCGGTCGACCACGAGCTCATCCTCGACAGCGATTCGATCCTCTCGCTCGTGTACCTGCCGCGCTCGCTCGTCGTGCTCGGCGCGGGCGTCATCGCGGTCGAGTTCGCGTCGATCTTCGCTGCCCTTGGGGTCGAGGTGACGATCGTCGATCGGTATCCGCTGCCGATCGGCTTCATGGACGCGGACCTGTGCACGGGCTTCGTGCGAGCGTTCGAGGGGCGCGGCGGGCGCTTCCTCGGGAGCACGAAGTACCGCAGCGTCGCGCCCGACGGCGTCGGGCACGTCAACGTCGAGCTGGAGACGGGCGAGGTCCTCAACGTCGAGAAGGTCCTGTCGGCCCTCGGCCGCGTCGCGAACCTGCGCACGCTCTCGCTCGAGGCGACGGGGCTCGCGCCGACCGAGCGCGGGCACCTCGCGGTCGACTCCCACGGCCAGACCCAGGTCCCGGGCATCTACGCCTGCGGCGACGTGGTCGGCCCGCCGGCGCTCGCGTCGACCTCGATGGAGCAAGGCCGGCGCGCGGCGCGCCACGCCCTCGGGCGCCCGGTGCCGGACGAAGAGCTCGGGATGGTGCCGTGCGGCATCTACACGATCCCCGAGCTCGGCAGCGTCGGGCTCTCCGAAGCGCAGGCCCGCGAGCGCCATGGCGACGTCCTGGTCGGCCGCGCGGCGTTCAAGGAGCTCGCGCGCGGCATGATCCAAGGGGCCGACGACGGCTTCCTGAAGCTGATCGCCGACCCAACGGGCACGCGCATCCTCGGCTGCCATGTCCTCGGGGACGGCGCGGCGGAGCTGGTGCACTTGGCGGAGGTCGCGATGCTGGGCGGCCTGCCCGTCGAGGTCTTCGTCGAGCGCACGTTCAACTTCCCGACGCTGGCTGAGGCCTATCGCGTCGCGGCGCTCGACATCCTGGCGCTGCGGCGCGGCGACCTCCGCGCCGCGGCGTAGCCCGCGGGGGCTCCAGCACGCGGCGTCTGCGCTACGCTTTGAGCTTGCGCTCGCCCATCGACCCGTCCGCCGTCCGCCAGCGCCTGACCGACGCGCGGCTCCTCTTGGTGTTCACGCCGGCCCTCGTGCCCGAGGGCGAAGCCCTGGGCCGCCTGGTCGCGGCCGCGCCGTGGCTGGGCCTCGTGCAGGTCCGCCCGAAGGCGCTCGGCGGCGCCGGCGCGGCGGGCGACGTCACGGAAGCGCGCGCGGCGCGCGACTGGTCGCGCGCGGTGCTCGACGCGCTCGAACGCGCCGGCTTCCCCGAGCTGCCCGTGGTGGTCAACGACCGCGTCGATGTCGCTGCGCTGCTGGCGGAGCGCGGCCTCGCGGGTGTGCACCTCGGCGCGGACGACGCGCCCGCCGAGGCCGCGCGCGCGCTGCTCGGCGACGACGCCCTCATCGGGCTGTCGACACACACGCTCGACGAGGTCCTCGCCGCGTCGGAGCGCCCCGTCGATCTCGTCGGCTTCGGGCCCGTCTTTGCAACGAGCACCAAGGGCTACGGCACCACCGCTGTCCGCGCCGGCGCGCCGCGCGTCCTGGGCTCGAGCGTGGCATGGATCGCGTCCGAAGCAGCGTCCGTGCCCCTCTTCCCCATCGGCGGCATCGACGTCGAGAACGTGGACGAGCTCGCAGAGGTCGGCCGCGCCGCCGTCAGCAGCGCGATCCTCGCCGCCGACGACCCCGCGCGGGCGGCGCGGAGCCTGTACGAAGCGCTCGGCGGCTGAGGCCGATATGCAACGCACGAAGCGCTCGGCGGCTGAGGCCAATGTGCAACGCACGAAGCGCTCGGCGGCTGAGGCACAATATGCAACGCACGAAGCGCTCGGCGGCTGAGGCACGGCGCCCTCAACGCAAGAGCAGCATCGCGTCGCCGTAGCTGTAGAAGCGGTAGCCCTCGGCGAGCGCCTCCCGATAGAGCGCAAGGACACGCTCCCGCCCTGCGAACGCAGAGACGAGCATCAAGAGCGTGCTCTTCGGCAGGTGAAAGTTCGTCAGGAGCCCGTCCACGACGCGGAACTCCGACCCCGGCGTGAGGAAGATGTCCGTCCGCCCGGCGCCAGGCGCGAGGGTGCCGTCTGGCCGCGCGCACGACTCGAGGACCCGCACGCTCGTCGTCCCAACCGCGATGATCCGCCCACCGCGTGCCTTGGCGCGCGCCACTGCCGCGCATGCCTCAGGGGACAGAACGTAACGCTCGGAGTGCATGCGGTGCTCCTCGACGCGCTCAACGGTCACGGGCAGGAACGTCCCCGCGCCGACGTGCAAGGTCACGCTCGCGCGCTCGACGCCGCGCTCGGCGAGCGCGGCGAGGAGCCGATCTGTGAAGTGCAGACCTGCGGTCGGGGCCGCGACAGCGCCGGGCTCCCTCGCATAGCGGGTCTGGTACCGTTCGGCGTCCGAGGCTTCCGGCGCGCGCGAGATGTACGGCGGCAGCGGCATGGCGCCCGCGCGCTCGAGGAGCGCTTCGACGCTCGGGCCGCCCCCGCCGACCTCCTCCAGCGAGATGGTCCAGATGGCGCCGTCCGCCGCGTCTCGGGCAAGCGCGCGGGCGACGAGGGCAGGGGAGGGCGCATGACCGTCGCCCGCTGTGCGCGCTCCTGCCGCTGGCAGACGAGGCAGCTCGACGGGTTGCTCGACGTGTTGCTCGACGGGCACCTCGACGGGCACCTCGACGGGCAAGGTGTCCCCCGGCCGCAGCTTCCGCGCCGGCCTCACCATCGCACGCCAAGCCCGCGGCTCGCCCGCAGTGGGCGCTGGCTCCAAGAAGAGGAGCTCAACGAGGCCGCCCGTCGCCCGGCGCGCGTGCACCCGCGCGGGGAGGACGCGGGTGTCGTTCACGACCAGGAGGTCCCCTGGCGCGAGGACCTCGACGAGGTCGGCGACCGTCCGGTGCTCGGTCGCGCCTGCGCCTGCGATCCGGTGGACACAGAGCCGCGCCGCGTCGCGGGGCTCGACCGGGCGCTCGGCGATCGCGCTGGTCGGCAGCTCGAAATCAAAGTCTCGCACCTCCATCCCCGGACTTTGCAATTCGCGTACGTCCCTGTCCATGCTCTCCCCGCGCGCGTCCCCCCGGGGGCCTCGGCGTGGCGCGCGGAGTCGCGTGGCACGTCACTCCAGGGCACCTGAGCCGCCGTATGCAGGAATTCCCATCCTGGGCGCCGCAGCCGGTCGGACGGCGGCCCGAGGGCGGCCCGCTTCGCGCCGATTCCCGAGCACGAGACCGGAACGGGGGGAGGCGCAGGTTTTCCGGCACCAGACGTTCAGCCTGCGCCCCAGACAGCCGTAAATAGGTGTTAGAGCAACTGCTCTCCACCTCCACACCGCGCCCGGGGGGGCCACGGAATGGAGGAGGTCTTCCTAACGGAAGGATCAGGGGCCCGACCCGCGCAAGCGGACGGGCCCCTCCCTATTTTCACCGGTCTTCACCGGTCGTCACCGGAGTTGGCCGGTCTTCACCGGAGTTGGCCGGGCTTCATCCAAGGGGCGCCGGGAGGGAGCCGCGCTCGATGCCGAGGCCGAACACGCCCTCGCGCGCGAGCAGCCGCCGGGCCCCTTCCACGGAGTTGAGCCCAAGGACGTGGAGTCGCGCGCCGAGCGTCGCGCTGTCCCAGCCGAGCCACGAAGCAGCCCGCGCTTTGTTCACCCGACCTCCGGCCGTCCGCGTGCACCAGACCGCCGCAGCGAGCTCCTGCGGCGCAGGGTGGCGGGACGGTCGCCGCGGCACGGGCTCGAGCCCGCAGCTGCGCAACGCCGCCTCGATCGTCGCGACGGCGATGACACACGCAGCGGGCCGTCCCGGGTGCGCCGCGCCAGGCCGCTCAGCTCGACGCTCGGTTCGCGCCGCGTGCTCGAGGACCGCCTCCAAGTCGAGCGCGTTGCACGGCCAATCCGCGCGCCATAACGCAGCGAGGGCCGCGTCCGAGAGCGCCATGCAGGGCAGCCCGTCGCGCGCCGCGATCCGGCGCAGGAGATGCGCAGCGAGGACGGGCAGCCGCGCGCGCGAGCGCGCCAAAGGCGGCAGCACGAATCGGTCCAGCGCCAATCGCGCGCCGATCTCCGGCGCGAGCCCGCCCTCCTCCACCAGCGCCGACGGCAGGCGCGGCAAGAGCGCCCAGACCGGGCGCCGCAAGCGCTCGGTCCAGTGCTCCCACAGCCCGACCTGAGTCGCGCGGTCGACGCGCTCGAGCCCCGTGACCAGGAGCGCTGCAAAGTCAGCGCGCTCGGCGTCCATGCGCGGCCCCCGGGTCGCGTCCAGTGCGTCGACCGGGAGCGCGACGCGCTCGAAGAAGGGCGCATCGCGCAGCGACTCACACCCGCCGTGGGCCGCGACCTCGAGGCTCAGCCACCGAGCGAGCGTGCGCCGTCCGCTGCCCGGCGGCCCGACCAACGCGATGGGCCGCGGCGCGAGCGCGCCAAACGCGGGCCGCGCGCCGCCCCCCAAACCCTGGGCCGCGCGCTGCGCGAACCAGCGGGCCTGGGCTGCGCGCTGCGCGAACCAGCGGGCCTGCGTCGCAGCGATCGAACGGGCTGCGCTGGCGAAGGCGGCGAACCCCGGCTCCTCGGTCGACCAGCCGAAGCCCCCGCCGCCCGACGCCCTGTCGAGCGCGTCGCGGCGCAGGACATCGAGCGACAGCGCGGCAGCGCCGAGCGCGTCCTGGAGCCGCCGCCCGTCGTCGGCGACGAGCTCGAAGGGTCGCGTTGACTCGAGCGCGAGCGCATAGCGCGTCCCGAGCGGACTCTCGCAGCCGACGACGAAGCCGCTCTGGGAGTCGCGGTGGACCGCGTCCTCGCGCGGCGCGCAGCCGAGGTCGAGCACGCCAAGCTCGGACAATGCGCGCGCGACGCCGCGCAGGCCCAAGGCGGCCTCGGTGTCGCGGCGCTCGCTGCCGCCCCAGGCGAGCACGAGCGGCGCGCCCTCGGCGCCGCGCGGCGCCCAGGCGTCCGCTCCGCGAGCAACCAGCGCCGTTGCGCGCCTCGCAGGCCCGCCCGCGCGATCAAGGCCTGGGCCCACTCGGCGAACGCCGGATCTGGCGCCAAGAGCGGCGCGGACACGACCCGGGCCGCGCGCGGAGGCTGCGCCGCGTCGACCGCAGCGCGCCGCGCCAGGGCCGCGAGCGCGCGCCAGCGCCACGCGACCGCCAGCGCGTCCAACGCTGCCGGCGCGAGCGGTGCCCGGTGCCGCCATTCGAGCTGCACCCAGCCGATGACGGCCTGCCGCTCGTCGAAGATCGGCACGCAGACCGCGCGACGCGCAGCCGGGTCGACGAGCCCAGCAGCCACGCCTGCGGCTTCGACGTGGTGCGGCGCCTGCGCCTCGAACGCTGCGCGCTGGAGCGCCGTGGGCGTGATCTGCGCGCCGACGACGAGCGGCGACGGCGACTCCTGTGCGCCGCCACGCCAGCGCCAATCAGCGGGCGCGCCGCCGCGCTCGGCGTCGGTTGTCGGCCCGGGATCGGGCGCCAGGTCGAGGTGCACGACCTCCGCGTGCGGCCCGTGGAGCGCAGCGACGAACAAGACGGAGGCGCCGAAAGCCGCCGCCCGCATCGGGTCGCGGGCGCGCAGCGCACGCGAACGCAGGCGCGCCTTGTGCTCGGCACGCGGCCCCGCTACGGATGACCCGGCAACGGACGGCCCCGCAACGGATGGCCCATCAACGGATAGCCCGGCGCCTCGTGGGCTCGCTGACCGCTGCGCAGCCGGTCCCGACCCGAGCGCGGCCGCGACCAGGCGCTCGAGCGCGACGAGGCGCGCGCGATCGCGGGCGTCGAGCCGCGCCCGCTGCTGCTCCGCGGCGCGTGTCGCGGCCAGGGCGCGCTCTGGCGCCAACGCGTCGAGCCAAGCCGCGGCGGCGTCCCGGTGGGCCTCGAACATGAGGCGCGGACCTCCACCGCCGCGCGCTGCGAGCGCGAGGGCCGCCTCGGCGAACTCACGCGGCTCGCCAGACGCGAGCTGGAGGCGCAGCCGCCAGAGCGCCACCTCGGCCGGCTCCATCGCAGCGGTCCTTGGGGCCACGCCGGGGAGACCGGGGCTCAGGGGCGCGCGCGGGTCCGCGCCATCCGCCGCCATGGGCCCAGCGCCGGCGACCGACGCCCGCTCGGCGATCTCAACGAGGGCCGACGCCAGCTCGTCTGGGGCAGCCAAGGGGTCCAGGGCCGCGACACACCGGGCCACCGAGCGCCCCGATCGTGGCCCCACGCGCGCGCCGAGCTCGAGCAGCTCACCCCAGGCCGCCCGCCCGCCGAGGCGCGCCGCGCCGCACGTGAAGTCGAGGTGCGAGTCCAGCGGCAGCGTACGCGTCAACGCGTCTCCCAAGAGGGACCGCAGCGCCGCACCAAAACGCGCCGCGTCGCGGCGCTCGAGCGCGGCCTCGACGGCGTTCGGCTCCAGCAGCGCGCGCGGGCCGCGCCGCGTCGCGTGCAGGACGCGCAGCAGCCCCAGGGCCTCGGACACTCCGCTCGACGTCGTTGCTCCGAGGCTCGTGAGGTGCCCGCGCATCTCGGCGCCGAACGCAGAGGCGGCCGACAGGCAGCCGCAAGGCGCAGGCCTGTCGGGCGCGGCGGCGAGCGCGCGCGCGAGGGCGAGGGCCACCGCGCCGATGCGTCGAGCCAACGTGTCCACGGCGACGCCTTGCGCGTGCGCGACCTCCTCGACAGGCCGTCGCTCGAGCAGCACCTCCCAAGCGGCGCGGCGCTCGAGGAGCGCCCGCTGCGCGAACACGCGGACGACGCTGACCTCCGCGGCGCAAGGCGCCCCGCGCGCACGGCACCCGGCCGCAGGCGCGCGCTCAGCATCGCCTTGCTCGGCGTCCACGCCAGGCACGAGCGCACCAAGGGTGCCATGGACTACGTCCTGGAGCGCTCGATCGACGAGCGCGACCAGCCACGCTGGCCCGACACGCAGACCCGTGCGCCGCGCGGACGGGCCCAGCCCGAGCGTCGCGCCGGCCTGCGCCTCGGGCCGCAAGCTCGCGATCAGCTCGGTCAGGACATGCAGCTGAATTCGGGGCGCGTCGACGACGAGCGCGCGCGCTTCGATCCGCTCAGCGACGAGCGCGCGCAGGTCGAGGGGATCGAGCGGCACCAGGAGCGCGATGGCCGCGGCCTGATCGCGCACCGCGAGCAGCGCTGGCCACGCGCGCGGAGCACGCCAGGTCCGCGCGCCCTCACCGAGCGCGCCCGCGCCGGGCCCCAAGAGGTCCACGGAGCCGTTGGCCTTGGGAGCGAGCGGCGGCTCAGCCCCGGGCTCCGGACAGGCGGTGCGAACAGGACGGTGCGTGTGTGACACGTTGGAGGGCGAGGCGCGCTCGGCGCCCGGCGGCACCCTACCGACCCGCGCCCGCGTGTCATCTGGGGTGATCCCCGCGGCGGATCGGGCGATCGCCTCCGCGCTCCGCGGCCCGGACCACAGCACGGTCGGTGGACAACTGCGGCCGAGCCGCAAGGACCGCGGCGCGGAGGCGGCAGGCGCCGCTCGCTCGCTCGCCCCCGTCCTGTGCCCGAACTTCGAATCCGATTCGCGTTCCACGCCGGACGGCGACTATCCTTTTCGCCCCGATCCGCCCTCAGCCCCGCGCCGCCCCTCAACGCGCGCGAGCGCACAGGGCGCGCTCTCCCTCGGTGCAGGTGACCCACTTGACGCGCTCAACCCTCCTGGCTGGCAAGACCGGCCTGATCCTCGGTGTCGCGAACAAACGCTCTCTCGCGTGGGGCTGCGCGCGCAGCCTCGCGGACGCGGGCATGCGCCTCGCGTTGACCTACGCCAACGACCGCATGGGCGAGACCGTGAAGAAGCTCGCCGAGGAGCTGCCGAATTCGCTGTGCCTCCCCTGTGACGTCACGAAGCCCGAGGAGATCGACGAGGTCTTCCGCATCCTCGGCGAGGAGTTTGGCGGCCTCGACGGGGTCGTGCACGCGATCGCGTTCGCGAAGCGCGAAGAGCTGCAAGGCGACTTCTTCGACACGTCGAAGGAGGGCTACATGCTCGCGCACGAAGTCTCGGCCTACTCGCTGACGGAGATCGCGCGCGGCGCGCTGAAGCTGATGGAAGGCCGCCAAGGGTCGATCACGACCCTGACGTACATCGGCGCCGAGCGGGTCATCCGCAACTACAACGTGATGGGGATCGCGAAGGCCGCGCTCGAAGCCTCGGTGCGTTACCTCGCGGCGGACCTCGGCCCGCGCGGCATTCGCGTCAACGCGATCAGCGCTGGCCCGATCCGCACGCTCTCCGCGAGCGGCGTGAAGGACTTCAACGAGATGCTCGATCACATCGAGGCCGCCGCGCCGTTGCGCCGCAACGTCACGCAAGAGGAGGTCGGTGACGTGTGCCGCTTCCTGATCGGCCCCGAGTCGCGCGGGATCACGGGTTCGACGATCTTCGTCGACGCCGGCTTCCACATCATGGGCATGTGAGCGCGCGGCGGGCCTGAGGGCGCGCATCAGCCTCGGTCAAAACCTAAAGCGGAGCCCGAGCGACAGCGCATCGACCGTGAAGTCGACGAGGACGCCGCTGTCGACGTCGTCGTACTCTGCGAACAGGTCGAGGCGGCGATACGCGAGCACGAGGTAGCCGGTCTCGCGTTGGCCGTCCCCGAACGCGCGCCACTCGACAAACGCGTCGAGGTCGAACGTCTCGAGGTCGAGCCCCGGCAAGCCGATGTCGAGCTTGCCGAACGAGACTCCGGCGCCGACGGGCCAATCGACGAGGTTCAAGCGCGCCGCTACGAACGGGACGGGCATGCGCTCGCTCGTCGTCGCGCGATCACCCGTCGCGAGCGCCTCCGACGGAGGCGTCGAGGTCGACGAGGTGCAGCCCGAAGCCCAGCGCGAGCTCATAGCGCTCGCTCGGCACGAGGTCCCACGTCACGACGGCGCTCTGGACCTCGAGGTCGAGGGCCGTGCGCACCGGCATCGAAGCCGAGATCACCGACCCGCCAAGGCTGAGCTCGCCGTCGAGCTCGCCGAGGCCGCGGCGGTTCGTGTAGAGGCCCGTGAGCGAGAGGTGGATCCCCTTCCAGTCCAAGTCGACCCGCGGCAAGAAGCCGCCATCGTGGCCTTCGATCCCGAGGGACCCAAGGTCGGTGGCGTCGACGGCCCCGCCGCTCGAGGCCCCGAACGCGCCGGAGAGGCCGATCGGGCCGCCAGCCAGGGTCGTCGAGACCTCGGGCGTGATGCAGCCGAGCGCGCTCGCGGCGGCGAGCGCGAGCGCGAGGCCCGCGGCGGCGGAGGGGGAACGTCGGGGGGTCACCCACCCCACATCGACCTCCAGCGCGCCACAACTGGACGCGACGCCCGAGGACATGGGGCATCGGGACGCGGCTCGACCTGGTCGCCGCTCACGCCCGGGACGCCCCATCCGTAGGCCCGGGTCCTAGGGCGCGACGGCGGGGCCGCCCGGGGTCCGCACAGGTTTGCGCCCCCGCAGCTTTCGGGCGGGGGCCCTCGGGCCTAACCTCCTCTCCTTCAACGGCCATCTGATTAGGCAACTGTCATCTGCACAGGCGCCTGTCCCTACACAGGCACCTGTACCTACTCAGGCACCTGTCCCTACACAGGCACCTGTCCCTACACAGGCACCGGTCCCTACGCAGGCACCTGTCATCTGCACAGGCGCGCGGGGACCCTCCCCGCCCCCACGACGACGTCACCATGAAGCTCTCCTCTCTCATCGTTGCGCTCGGGCTCCCGGCGCTGACGGCCACGACGACCTTCGCGCTCACGGGCGCGTGCGCCGTGGCCACCGACGACCCCGCGATCCCCGCCGACACCGAGGTGGTGCAGCTTCCGAGCGGCCTCGCCTATTGCATGCTCGCCTCGGGTGCCGAGGGGGCCGAGACGCCTGCGATGGGCGACCTCATCCGCGCCCACTACACCGGCTGGACCACCGACGGGAAGATGTTCGACTCGTCGCGCAACGCGCGCCGGCCGGGAGCGCCGGTCGAGCCGCTGACCATCGCGCTCGGCGACGTCGTTGAGGGCTGGAACGAGGGCCTGCAATATTGCCCCGTCGGCGGGCGGATCAAGCTGACGATCCCGTCGGCCCTCGGCTACGGCGACCAGGGCAGCGGCCCGATCCCCGGCGGCGCGACGCTGATCTTCGACATCGAGCTGCTCGAGATCGTGCAGCGCGCGCTGCCGCACGTCGCGTGGCCGACGGACGAAGCCGCGATCGAGACCAGCGAGTCGGGCCTCGCATGGACCGTGCTCAAGGCCGGCGAAGGCGAGGTGATCGGCGCGCGCACGGCGGTCGTCGACTTCGCGCTGCGCAACGAGGGCGGCGGCTTCGTCGCGGCGTCGCCGTCGACGAACGTCGGCCCGCTCGTGCTCGGCCCGACGCCGGCGCGCTTCCGGTTCCTGACCGAGGCCGCCCAGCACATGCGCGCCGGCTCGCGCGTTCTGTTCCGCGTGCCCCCGGGCCTCGCGTTCGGCGACCGCGAGCTGCCGAACCTCCCCGCGGGCTCGCACAGCCTGTGGCAGCTCGAGGTGCGCAGCCTCGCCCCTGAGTTCACGCTGCCGAGCGACGACGAGCTCACGACCACCCCGTCGGGCCTCAAGTACAAGGTCCTGCGCGAAGGCACGGGCAAGCAGCCCAAGGCGTCGAGCTCCGTCAACGCGCACTACACCGGCTGGCTGACCGACGGGAAGAAGTTCGACTCGTCGTGGGACCGCGGCGCGCCGATCGACTTCAGCCTGACCGGCGTCGTCGCGGGCTGGACGGAGGGCCTGCAACTGATGAAGGAGGGCGGCCGCATCCTCCTCGTCGTCCCGCCCTCGCTCGGCTACGGCGCGCGGGGCAAGGGATCGGTGCCCGGGAACGCGACGATGGTCTTCATCGTCGACCTCATGAAGACGAACTGATGGAGCCGCGCGCCCCGCGCCGTCATCCGGCCGCGTTCCCGCTCGATGACCAGCGCGTCTACGACGCGTACATCGCGGGGCGCCAGAGCGCGTCCGTCGCCGCCGGCGTGCGCGCGGGGCTCTTCGACCTCTTGGACGGCGCGGGGCCGCTGCCCGCGTCCGACATCGGCGCGCGCATGGGCTGGAGCGAGCGCGGCGCGCGCTCGCTCCTCGTCGCCCTGCTCGCGCAGGGCCTCTTGCAGCGCGACGGGGACGAGCGCTTTGGGCTCACGCCTGAGGCCGCGGCGTACCTCGTGCGCGGCCGGCCCGGCTCGCTCGCAGGCCTGATCGACCTCGAGGTCGATGGGTTTCTCTCGCCCCGCGCGCTGCTCGACGCGCTGGCTGCGGACCGCGCGACCGTCTACGGCGGCGAGGACCCTTGGGAGGCGCACGAGCGCGACCCCGAGCGCGCCCGGGCCTTCACCGCGGCGATGCACGCGATCAGCGAGCGCCCAGCAGCGGGCGTCGCCGAGGTCGCGGACCTCGCCGGGGTCGCGCGGCTGCTGGACGTCGGCGGCGGGTCGGGCGCGCTGTCGATCGCGCTCGCGAAGCGGCACCCGGCGCTCCGCTGCACGATCTTCGACTTGCCTGTCGTGTGCCCGATCGCGCTCGACTACGCGGCCCGCGCCGGCGTCGCGGCGCAGGTCGACGCCGCCGCCGGCGACATGTTCGGCGACGCGTGGCCGCTCGGCTACGACGCGGTGCTGCTGTCGCAGATCTTGCACGATTGGGACTTCAGCAAGGGGCGCGCGCTGTTGGAGCGCGCGCACGCAGCCCTCCCGCCGGGCGGTCGCGTGTTGCTGCACGAGAAGCTCGTCGACGATGACGAGCGCGGGCCGCTCGCCAACGCGCTCGTGCACCTCGACATGCTCGTGTGGACCGAGGGCCAACAGTACACGCTGCGCGAGCTGCGCGCGCTGCTCGAAGCGACTGGCTTCGTCGACGTCGAGTGTGCGCCCACCGCGGGCTATTGGTCGCTCGTCACGGCCCGCCGCGCGTGACCCTCGCGGAGCATGGACGCGCGCGCTCGATCGCGCTCACGGAGCCGAGGCGCGCTCTTTCTTGAAGAGCATCAGGTGCGTGAAACCGCGGAGGAAGAAGTTCCCTTCGGCCGCAGCCTTGTGAAAGTTCGGCTTCTCGAGGTTCCGGTTGCCGCGCACGACCGCGATGTGGTCGATCGGCCGGAAGCGCTCGGCAAGCAGCGCGCCGAGGCGCGTCGCGATCGGCGCGAAGCCCCGCTTCTTGTCCCACGAGTCCGACACGAACAGCGCAAAGTAGCGCCGGTCACGCAGCACCCGATCGGCCTCGCGGAACACGTCCCCCATCGCGGTGTAGTACGCATCGTCGAACGCCGAGAGCTTGCCGATGCAGCGCGGGTCCTCCGAGTACTCGATGTGCGTCGAGTACGGCGGGTCCATGAAGAGGAAGTCGACCTTCTCGTCCTCGAGCGGCAGCTTGCGCGCGTCCGCGCGATAGATGTCGGGCCGCACGGGGTTCAGGTCGTAGCCGAGGCCCTTGCGCCCGAGGCTGCGCGCGACGTCGAGCGTCGTGCCACCGCCACAGAAGGGGTCGACGACGAGGTCGTCCTCGCGCGTGTAGCGGGTCAAGAGGTTCCATACGACCCAAGGGGGTGTCGCGCCTTCGTACCCGCGCAGCCCCATCGGCTCCTCCGTGTACTGCGCGGAGGGGTGATACCAGAGGGTCGTCGTCGAGAGCTTCGGCGCGCCGTAGCGCGGCCGCGGGCCGAGCCCCCGCCGGCTGTCGTCGGCGGGACGGCCGCGGTCCGGGTTGCCGGCCGGCTTGGAGACTCGATCGGACTTCTTGGGCGGTCGCTCGGACATAGGGCCGAGACTCTATACGCTCTCACGGGTGAGCTCACGTCCGCTGCTCCTGTCCGTCCCACATGAGGGCGTCCAACACGTCTCGATGCTGCTCGATGAGCCGCCGGAGGGCGCGCCCGACGTCGAAACGGTCGCGTTCCTGTTCGCGCACGGGGCCGGGGCGCCGATGACCTCGACCTTCATCGAGGGGCTCGCGACGCGCCTCGCCGCGGGCGGGCTGCCGGTGCTGCGCTTCCAGTACGCCTACATGGAGCAGATGCAACGGAGCGGCAAGCGGCGGCCGCCGGACCGCCGCAGCGTGCTCGAGCTCGTGCACCGAGCAGCGCACAGCGACGCGCGGCAGCGCTTCAAGGCGCGGCGCCTCCTCATGGGCGGCAAGTCGCTAGGCGGCCGTATGGCGAGCTACCTCGCGGCGGAGGGCGACGAGTGCGCGGGCCTCATGTTCTTCGGGTACCCGCTGCACCCGCCGGGCAAGCCCGAGAAGCAGCGCAGCGAGCACTTCCCTGCCCTCGCGCAGCCGGCGCTGTTCCTGCAGGGCGACCGAGACGCGCTGTGTGACCTCGAGCTCCTCAGGCCGGCGCTGGAGACGTACGGCGGGCGCGCCACCCTGGAGGTCATCCCGAGCGCGGACCACGGCTTCGACGTCTTGCGCAGCGCGGGGCTGTCCACCGAAGCGGTCCTCGACGCGCTCGCGGCGAAGGCCCTCGCCTGGGTGCGGGCCACGTTCCCGGCGTAGCAGCAACGCATGCTGCGAGCGCTACGACCGCCACAAACGCAACGTGGCCCGGCTGAGCCAGGCCACGCTACACATGCTCCGCGCTGATCGCGCGAACGATCAGAACCGGAAGCGCCGCACGACGGTGTGGAGCTCCTCGGACGTCCGCGAGACGCTGCCTGCGCTCGACGCCACCATCTCGAGGTCTCCGCGCGTCTCATCTGCGAGCTTCGAGACGCCCTTCATGCGCGTCGCGATCGACGCGGAGTCGCTCGCAGCGTCGGTGATCGAGCGTCCGATCTCGCTCGTCACGGTCGCTTGCTCGTAGATCGCAGCGGACGTGGTGCTCTGCATGCTGTGGATCTGCTGGATGACCCCCGCGATCTCCTCGATCGAGCTCGTCGCCTTGATGGCGCCCGCTTGGCTCGCCTGGACGCGGCGCGAGATGTCCTCGGTCGCTTCTGCGGTCTGCTTCGCGAGCTCTTTGACCTCGCCCGCCACGACAGCGAAGCCCTTGCCGAGCTCGCCCGCGCGCGCAGCCTCGATCGTCGCGTTCAACGCCAGGAGGTTCGTCTGCTCGGCGATCTCGTTGATGACACGCACGATGCCCGCGACCTCTTCGCTCGACTTGACCAGGTCGCCGATCGTCTTGCGCGCCACCTCGGCGCTCTCGACGGCGGTGCCCGCGACGCGTGAGGCGTCCTCGCTCGTCTTGGCGATCTCCTGCACCGTCGTCTCCATCTGCGAGACGCAGCTCGAGACCGTTTGCATGCTCTCATCGACGCGGCCGGCCTCTCCCGAGGCCGCTTGGGCTTGGTCCGCAGTGTCGGTCGCTTCGCGGGTCATGCGCTGGCTCGCGCCGGTCAGATCGCTCGCAGAATGGCCGAGCGCGTCGACCGCAGCCGCCATCGTCGCCAGCGTCTCGCGCAGGATCGCGGTCGCGCTCGTGACGGACCTGCCCATGTCTTCCATCTCGACCAGGCCGTGAGCCTTGCACTCATACGTCAAGTCGAGCCGCACCAGCGCCTCCACGCCGCTCCTGACCTCCGCGAGCGGCGCGAGGATCGCCCGCCGCGTCGCCCAGCCGACGAAGAGCAGCGCGCCGAAGGCTACGAGCGCCGAGAGCATCACGTTGCTCCAAGCCTGCTGCGTCGCGGCGACGGCCTCCTCGCGGGACTGGTCGGAGCCGGACTGGATCATGTCGGCGAGCGCCTCCATCGGGTCCTCCAGCGCCGTGAACGCGTCGTTGAAGGCGCCCATCTGCGCGATGGCCTCTTCGCGTGAGCGCCCCGCGACCTCGACGAGCTCGACGGCGGCCTTCACGTAGTTGTCGATCTCGCGCTGCGTGTCCTGGAAGCGACCGAGCAGCTCCCGGCTGCCCTGGCCGGCCTCGGCCAACGCCCGGTTCTCGCTCACGTAGTCGTTCAGCTGCTTCCCCCGCGCGACGACTGCGTCTTTGGCCTCCTTCCACTCGCCCGAGTCTGTCGCCAAGAGCGCGAGCAGCACGTCCCCCCGGATGCCGTCGTGCTGCATGTCAGCGAGGAGCTGATTCTTCAACAGCGAACCGCTGTCGACGACATCCGAGAGGTGCTCCGCGCTGTCCGTAGCGCCGCGGAGGCCAAAAGTCGCCGCGGTGACGAGCCCAAGCGCCGAGATGAACGAGAGCGCAACTAAACGTGAGGTGACGGACCAGCGCATGGATTGGGGGCAGGCTTAGGGAGCTTGTGGCGCCGAGGGGCGCGGGAATGAGGGATCCGTGACAGCCACGGGGTCGGGGAACTACTTAGGCGTATCGTCACAGGGAGGCTTCGACCCGAAGCCCAAGCACGACGGCATCGTCCAAAGACGAGTCTCCACCTGGCGACGCGATGTATTGCAGGTCCGGCTTCAGAGCGACCCAGGGGGTCACCTGGTAGCGCCAGAAGGTCTCGAGGACGACCTCGCGGTCCTCGTCGAAGCCGGCCTCCTTCGAGAGCTCAGCAATCGAGATCCCGCACCCACAGACGTCGTCGGGACGGGACTCGACGAGCCCGGTCCACTGGATCCCGGTGGCGAAGTGGACGTGCACTTCGCTCACGTCCGGGTCCGCGACGGCCAGGCGCGCGAAGAGGCCGGCGCCCGTGACGGACTCGCCGTCCGCCCCGACGGCGCTCGAGAGCGCCTGGTCGAGCACCGCGTAGAAGCCCTGGCTGCCGCTCGACACGCCGCCGCCGAACTCGGCGAAGTCGCCGGTCCCGTTCCACACGCCGAGACCGAGGCGCCCATCGGACCATGCGCGGCCGCCCTCTAGGGCGATCCAGAGGTCGCTCGGCGAGCCGAAGGCGGTGCCGACGCCATGGAGACCGGTGCGATAGCCCGACTGCGCGGCCCCGTCGTAGATGCCGAGGCTGAACCAGGTCTCGTCGTTCGGCGTCCACTGGGCGTTCACCGAGACCGCGGTCTCGGGGTAGGTCGGGATCCCGAGGACGTTGGGCGAGATCGCCCACGCGGGGCCGATCAGCTCGCCGCCGTAGTCGACAAAGGCGAACTCCGAGTTGGCCTCGACCTTTCCGACCTTGACCCGCAGGCGCTCGTCGAAGAAGAGCTGCTCCCACCAGAGCTCGGCGATCTGATCGCGGACGTCGGCGTCGATGTTGGAGACGCCCTGGATGTTGCCGGCGCCGGAGTCCTGCTCGCCGAAGATCGAATAGGCGTCGAGGAAGACGAGCCCGCCTTCGATCCCGGCCAGGGTCGCCATGTCGAACGAAGCCGCGACGTCGAACAGGCCGCGGGTCGCCTCGTTGCGCTCGGCGCCGCCGCTCACGACCGTGGTACCGTCGAGGATCAGGCCCACCTCGACTTCGATCCCCGACGCGGCCAACGTGGGCCTCAGGCCGCCGAGGTCACCGAGCAGGGCGTCGCGCTCGAGGAGACCCTCCGCGCCCTGGGGCAGGGCTGCGGCCGAGCCGGCGGTGAGCAAGGCCAGGGCAAGGGAGGTCAAGCCAAGCGGACAGCGACGGCTCGGAAGTTGGCCCCCTTGAGTGGCACGACGCTCGCCGTGGTAGGAGTCGCCGGCAGGTGATACCTCCTGTGGTAGCCGCTGGACGGCGTACCAATCAAGGGGACCAGCTTCACGGATCGTCGAGTGGCGCTGCGAGGGGAGCGAGTGCATCGTTGGCGAGTGAGGGACCGAGGGGACGAGCGCATCCCGGCCCCAACGGGCCTCGGACTCGCACTCCCGGCTCGATCGATCCCGGGCAACGGCGCCCTGGAGCCCACTACGGGACTTCCCGATGCGCGACACAGGGCCCTACCCTCTCAGCCCGCGCGCGGTCCGCCGTCGCCCTCGCCCGCGAAACCGGGATAGGCTCCCAGCGAGGGGCCAAGGACCCCGCACCACAATGCTGACTTCACTCCTCCTCGCGCTGGCAGTCGCACCGTCGGCGAGCGCACAACCCACGCAGGTCACGAACGCTTCGCTGCCGATCGTGGCGACTTTCGACGGCCGTGGCCGTGTCCACACGAGCCAGGCGCGCCTGGAGGGCGGCACGCTGACCCTGCACGGCACCTTGACGGCACCGTCCCCGCTGCCCGCGGCGCGGCGCGCGGTGGTCGTGGAAGTGCTCGCCGCCGACGGGACCGTCCTCGCGGAGCGCCGGGTGGACGCCAGGCGAACCCGCGCGCGCATCGTGCGCCGGCACCCGGTCAACGCCGAGTTCACGGCCACGATCGAAGGCGTCGCGGGCGCGGCCAGTGTCCGGCTCCAGGCGGCCCGCTAGGTGATCCGCTCGAGGGCCGCATGAGGGCCTCTCAGTGCCCTTGGCGTGGCTACGACGGCCGTCCAGGCAGCGCCAAACAGCGGACGGAGCCCGGCAAGGACAGCTCCGTCACGTTGCGGAGCGGCGCCACACACGGGTCCGATCCACGGCTGGGCGTCCGCACCTCAGCGTGGCACGCCGACGGAGGCGAGGTCGGGACCCCACGGCAAGCGTCCAGCTCGAGGTAACTCGCGACGCCCACGCCCGTGAGCGTCAGCACGCCCACGACGAGCGCCAAGAGGCCGGGGAGTCCCAAGTCGGGACTCAGCTCGGACCGCTGCTCGGATCGTTTGGCCGGGGATCGCATGGGTGACGGTTGGACGCTGCTCCTACCCTACTCTTCCGCGGTTCATACCCGGACCTTGCACGGATTCTGGGAGTTCGCGGCTGCCCCCCCGCCGGGAGGGGCCGAGCGCCCCGCGGCTCAAGCCCGGAGCCAGGCCTCGAACGCCTCGAAGCCGTACTCCCGGCCCAGGAACGAGCGGACCATGTCCCCTGCGTCGCGGGCGCCGCCCATCGAGAGGACCTCCCGCCGATACCGGTCGGCCGTCGCGCGATCCATCGGCTCGCGCGCGAACGCCCCCCAGAAGTCCTTCGAGATCACGAGGGACCACATGTAGGTGTAGTAGCCGGCGGAGTATCCGTGCAGGTGCCCGAAGCTCGCTTGCATGTGCGTGCCCGGGACCCGCTCGAAGAGGGAGACCCGCCGCTGGACGTCTTCGAGCGCGCGCGTCGTGTCGAGCCCGCGCGGGTCCCGGTCGTAGAGGTCGAGGGAGTACGTGGCGTACACCATCTGGGCCGTCACGTTGAGCCCCTTCGGGAACTCCTCGGCGGCGCGCAGGCGCTCGACGAGCTCGGCGGAGATCGGCTCATCGGTCTGCCAGTGCCGCGCGAACGACTGCAGCACGCGCACGTCCCAGGCCCACTCCTCGTAGAGCTGGCTCGGCACCTCGACGAAGTCCCACTCGCACGAGATGCCCGCGAACGCGAAGCGCCGCTGGCGCGCGAACAGGTGGTGCATCAGGTGCCCGAACTCGTGGAAGTACGTCGTGACCTGGTCGTGCAGGAGCAGCGCAGGGTCGTCCGCGGTCGGGCGCGGGAAGTTGCAGAGGAGCGCCGCCTCGGGCAGCGGCCCGTCGACCGTGCCGCGCCGCCAATCGAACATCGCCGCGTGCTTGAACTTGCCCTCGCGCGGGAACATGTCCAGGTAGAACCGCGCGATGACACCCGACGCGTCGCTCACGTCGAACGCGCGCACATCGGCGTGCCAGACCTCCACCTCGGTGTTGCGCGCGATCGTGACGCCGTAGAGCGCCGCCGTCGTCTCCAGCACGCCGCGCTCGACGCGGTCATACGCGAAGTACGGGCGCACCGACTGCGAATCGAACGAGTACTGCGTGCGCTTGACGCGCTCGGTCAGGAAGCGCGACTCGTGCGGCTCGACGCGCGTCGCGTCTGGCGCCGACCGCCGCTTCTCGGCCAGGAGCTGCGCATACTCGCGCTCCGCTTGTGGGCGCGCGAGCGCGACGACGCGCTCGACGAACCCGCGCGCCTCGGCGGCCGAGCGCGCCATACGGTCCTCGGTCAACCAATCCGCCCAGTGCGGCGCGCCGAGCAGCGTCGCGAGCTCGTAGCGCTTCTCGAGCAGCTCGTCGAGCACGGCCATGTTGGTCGGATAGGCGCGGTTCTGGTACTCGAAGAGCAGCCGCTGGCGCACGTCATCGCGCTCGGCGTAGAGCATCACCGGCAGGAACACCGTCGGCTCGGTCGCGAGGGTGACGCTGCCGTCCGCGTCCTCGGGGTGCGCCGCCAGGAAGTCCGAGGGCAACCCAGCGAGCTCGGCGTGACCGCCCTCGAGCCGCACGGTGCGGTTGCCCTCGACGATGTTGCGATCAAAGCGCTGGCCGACCTCGACGAGCAGGCGCTGGAGCTCGCGGATGCGCTCGCGCGAGCGGTCGTCCTTGTCGACGCCGCCGCGACGATAGTCGCGCAGCCCCTGCTCGACAAAGCGCTGCTCGTCGGGCGTCGCGCCGGTCATATCGATCGCGGCGAGCGCTTCGTACGCGCCCTTGTGCAACGACAGCTCGGTGCCGAACGCCGCGAGCTCCTGCAGCGCGAGCTCCGCCACGTCGCGCGTCGCGGTGTCGGGGTGCGCGGACGAGTAGACCTGCGCGGGCCCGCTGACCTCGTCGAGCTGGGCGCCGATGCGATCGAACGCCGGGACAGCGACGGACGCGGGGGTGCCGTGAGGCAGCGCCAGGAACTCTTCGAGGTGCTCGCGCGCGGCGCGGATGCTCTCGCGGACTCGATCGAGGAACGGGGCTTCGGTGGAGGTCGTCGTCATCACTGTGCGAGGACGCGCTCGACGTAGTCGTAGAGCCGCGCCACTTGATCCTGGAAGTCGTGTTTGCCGCCGCCGAGTGGCGCCTTGAAGAACATCGCGGTCTGCGCCAGCACCCCGCGCTCGCCGCGGCGCGCCGCGAACTCGGTGAGGCGCACGAGGTCGAGCACGAGCGGCGCCGCGAGCGCCGAGTCGCTGCCCTGCCAAGTGAACTGCAGCGACATCTGCGCCCCGAGGAAGCCCTCGAAGTGCACGAAGTCGTAGGCCGTCTTCCAGTCGTGCAGGGAAGGCACGTAGTCGATCGCGACCTTCGTCGTCAGGTCCTGCGAGTCGCCGAGGATCGAGCGCAGCGCCTCGTCCTTGGTGCGCAGCTTGGACGCCTTGTGGGACTCCTCGCGCAGCACCTCGCCGTCGCGGTTGCCCAGCATGTTGTAGCCCTGCCACGCGCGCACCTTCAGCGCGCGCGCCACGAACATCGGGCCGAGCACGGTCTTGAGCAGCGTCTCGCCCGTCTTGCCGTCGTTGCCTGCGTGCGGGACGCCGCGCGCTTCGGCCAGCGCGCGCAACGCCGGCGAGGCCGCGCCGCGGTTCGGTGTGAAGTTGACGAAGGGGCGACCGCTGCCCAAAGCAGCGTACGCGTAGAGCACCGACGCCGGCTGCGGAGCGCCCTCGTCGAGCGCGCGCTCGAGCTGCGCGAGGTCCCCCCACTCGGCCTGCGGCTCGCGCGCGGCCTCGGTGCTGGCGAGGTAGACGACGACGGTCCGCGCGACGCCGGTCTCGGCCTCGAACGCATCCCAGTCGGCGCGCAGCGCCGCGATCGCCGCGCGCGGCGAGAGCGCGCCGCGCTCCGCTGCCCGGGGGTCCACGTCCGCGAGGCCGGTGTCCGCCGCGTCGAGGATGCCGGGCCGGATGCGCTGCTCGAAGCGCGCCACCCGATCCGCGCCGCCCGCGACCAACTCAGGCGTCAGGATGCGCGCGCCGACGAGCTCCGCGGCCGCCGCCGACAGGTCGCGGCGGCACACGTCGTGTCCGCCGAGCACGAGCTGGTCGAAGCCCGCCAGGTCCAATCGATCGACCGGCGGCGCTTCGGTCGCGAGCCCCGTGGGCTCCATCTGGCCCTCGACCAAGTTCGCGAGGCCATAGGCGAGGCACGTCGCGATCGAGCCGCGCGCGCCCACGAGCCAGACCCCGACGTCTCCGGCTGCGCGGCGCTCTCCGCCTGGGCGGGCCTCTCCGGCGGGCCGGGCCCCCCCGGTGGGATTCGGACCCCGGCGTCGATCGTCGCTGCCTGCGTGCGGAGATGTCACTTGCTGCTGTTCGGTGGTTGGGGATCGCCGCCGGCCTGGAGCGCGCTCCAGCGCGCGGCGAGCGCGTCGTAGCGACGGGGCCAGGGCCGGCCCGCGGCGATCGAGAGCGCGGGCGGCGCGCTCGTCGCGCTGCTTGGCCCGCCCGCCGCCGGGTCGACCCCGCCGCCTGTGCCGCTCGATGGCGAGGGAGAGGTGTCGGGGGCGGACGCCGCGCCAGGACCGTCGAGGGCGCCCGTTGAAACGCCCTCGGCCACCCGGTCGGTCGCCCGCGAGCCGCTCATTGTGGCGCTCGGACCGGCCGGCGTCACGGACGACCTCGCTTGACCCGCAGCCTGCTCCGAATCGAGGCCTGTTCCGGCGCCGGCGTCCGCCGCAGGCGACGACCCGAGGTCCCGGCCGAGGGCTTCACCCAGGGCCAACGTATCGAGGGCGAGCCCCGCGCGACGAAGCGCCGCACGCACCGACTCGGGGGCGTCCCGGAGGGTCCGCGCCAGGTCGTCCACCTCACGGGCCAACTGTGCTGCCCGCTCGTCGCCTGTCGACCCAGCGCGCTCCCCGGCTTCGGCTGACCCATCCGCGTCCGCCGCAGCACCTGGCGCCGCCGCATCACTCGGCGCCGCAGGGCCGCTCGGCGCCGCCGCATCACTCGGCGCCGCGGGGCCGCTCGGCGCCGCCGCATCTCGCGGCGCCGCGGGACCGCTCGGCGCCGCCGCCTCACGCGGCGCCGCGGGGCCGCTCGGCGCCGCCGCATCGCTCGGCGCCGCGGGGTCGCTCGGCGCCGCGGGGTCGCTCGGCGCCGCGGGGTCGCTCGG
>JAWKUK010000028.1:0-93295 GCA_041398605.1 Planctomycetota bacterium | reverse complement strand
CGGGCCGGAGGGTCTCGTGGTCGCGCCCCGTCGCCTCGGCGAGGATGCGCCCGTCGCGCGCGCGCACCACCTCGACGCGCGTCGCGTGCTGCGCGCCGCCGGCGATGAGGAACGCCGCGTAGGGAGCCACGAGGCGGAACGGGACGGAGGTCAGGGTCCCCTGCGCGCGGTCTTCGTGGACCTCGTAGGAGCCGACCCAGAAGCGCCCTTCGTGCTCGCTGGTCATGTCGCTGCGACGCGCGAAGACGGTGTCGCCACGCATCGGCTGTCCGTCGAAGGCATCGCCGATCGCGGTCCAATCCGTGAGGTCGCCGGTCTCGAAGTCGAGGTTCAGGACCCGCCCGTCCGCCGCGCGCGGCGCGATGCCGCCGGCGGGGAAGCGGGGCAACGGCGCGGGGGCTTCTAGGGTGCGAGAGTGCCCTTCGTCACTCGCTTCGGGGCGCTGCAAGTGCACGAACACGCCCTTCTTGTTCGCAACGACGACGTCGACGTGCCCGTCGCCGTCGATGTCACCGGCGGTCACTTGTGTCCCGACACCCGAGTCTGCGTGGATCGCGCGCGGCTCGAAGGTCACGCCTTCGGGGCCCCGCACGCAGCGGAACCAAAGGAGCCACGCTGGGTCGCGCGAGCCTGCTTCGTTGTAGCTGTGCGACATGAAGCGCTTGCCGGTGACGAAGTCCAGCACTCCATCACCGTCGACGTCGGCGAGGGCGAGGGCGTGCAGCTCGCTCACGGCGAAGCCGCCGAGGAGCGGGCTGTCGGGCGTCGCCATGAGAAGGTGCTCGCGGAAGCGCTGCGGGCCGTCCTCGCCGGTGTTCTCGAACCAGGAGAGGCCGTAGCGGTGCGCCATGAGGCTCGACACGACGTCCTCGTCACCGTCGCCGTCCACATCGTGCACGAGCATCTGCGCGCCGCCATAGCCTGCGCTGAAGCGCAGCGGGCGGACCTGCCAGAGCGCGCCGTCCTCGAGCGTCTCAGGCTGCCGCCACCACGCGTGGTTCAGCAGGATGTCCTTGCGTCCGTCGCCGTCGAGGTCGCCGACGCCGAGCCCGTGCGTGAACGCGGGCAGGTCAGTCTTCTCCGAGACCGCGTGGAACGTCCACGGCGCGCGGGGGTCCTCCGAGGGGCTCGCGTACCCGATGAAGCCAGCCGAGTGGAAGACGAGGTCGCGCTGGCCGTCCGCGTCGATGTCGACGTAGGCCGGCGACTCGTTATCGACGTTGCTGTGGACTTCGTGGCGCTGCCATGTGCCCTCGCGGCCGTGGGGGTTCTCCATCCACCACGCGTCGCGCCCGGGGAACCCGACGAAGAGGATATCGAGCCAGCCATCGTGGTCGAGGTCGTCGGTCCACGCGAAGAAGTTCTCCGAGTAGCCCTTGGGGTCGAAGACCTTCGGCGCGTAGAGCGTGAAGCGCTCCGTGAAGTCTGGGCCGGCCCACCAGTAGGGGCCTGCGATGACATCCCCATGCCCGTCGCGATCGAGGTCGCCGTACGAGGCACCCTCGGCGAGGAACTCATCGGTCAACTGCCGGCTTTCGAACGCGGGCAGCGCGAGGGGGCTGGGGCTCTGGCAAAGGAGCGCGAGCAGGATGGGGGTGGGCATGGCGTGGGGTCCCGATAGCGGAGCGAGAGGCCTCGCAACCTACCGCCGCCATGGATTCTTGCACGCTGGATTGCGCGACTCGTACGCTCGACGCAGCGCCCGCGACGCGAACTCTCCGATCGCCCCTCCGTATTTTGAAGCCCGTACGACGGTCCACGCTCGCCGTCGGCTCAGGGGCCGCGGGCTCGGTGCAACGCACCTCGCCCGCGGCGCTTGGACCGGCCTACTGGACCGGCCTACTGGACTGGCCTACTGGAATGTGATCGAGAGGCCTTCGCTGAAGTTCGAGGTCGCGACGCCGCCGACCGAGTCGCGGTACCAGGCCTGGAAGTTCCAGGTCTGACCGCCGGTGATCTGGACGAGGCCCGTCGGCGTCGGCGTCTGCGTCAGGTCGATCGCGAGGTCGAACATGCCCTGCGCGCCGGAGTTCTTGATCTGACCGGCGCCGACATAGCGTCCGATCGAGCCGCTCAGGCAGAGCACGCCCTGGCTACCGCCCGGCTGCTGCACGTTGCCCTGCGTCGTGCTCGTCAGGAAGAAGCCGAAGGAGTTGATCGGCAGCTGCGACGCGCTGAGCGTCACCATGTTGTCCGCGGCGACGTCGCTGCCGCTCGCGCCCATCGCGCCGCCCTGGCCGGTCGAGTTCGGGACCGCAGGGCAGTACCGCGCGCCGAGCCCGGACGGGAACGTCTCGACCGTGAGGTTGTCGTAGAGCGTGAAACAATCGAGCGCGCCGGAGATCGAAGTGAACACGTCGGCGATGCCGAGGCTCACGAGGCCGTAGAGCGTGTTGCCGAAGTCCCCTTGGAACGTCAGCTGGCCATCGAGGTAGAACGAGATCACGCCGGCCACGTTGTCCACGTCGATCTCGACCGTCGTCCAGATGTTGCCCGGCGAGCCGGCGATGGTCGCAGGGGGGGAGGGGAAGAGCGACGTGAAGAACGGGTTCGAGCCATTGCTGCCGTGCCCGAGGTAGCTCGGGTGGCTGTTCGGCAGCGTCGTGCTGTCGGACTCGCCGACCGGCGTGTTGTTCGGGTCGCGGAACCAGCGGTAGTCCGACGAAGAGCCGCCGTCGCCCGTGAAGGCGATGAACGCTCCCGAGCCATTGATCGGCGTAAACACCGAGTTGAACGAGAGCCCATCCCCGGCGACGCCGACGTGCGCAAACTCGGTCGTGAACGGCCCTACGATGAAGTTCATCCAGACGTCGACGGTCAGGCGGTAGTGGTTCGCGTTGACTGGGGTCGTGTGGAAGAGCGTCCACGCATCGGTGGCGCCGGCCGTGTCGTTGGCGGTCAGGCGCAGGCCGCGCGTCGTCCCCGGCGTTGACCGCGGCGCCAGCGGGATGCCCGCGGCGACGTAGTCATAGGCGAAGGACTGCGTGCCGTCGGGCGTCAGGTCGTCGACGACCACGTAGTTCGCGGACGTGTTGGTCTCGAAGTCATCGCTGATGACGATCGTTTGGGCCGACGCGGCGGAGGCGATACAGACGCCGGCGGAGGCCAGCAGCAAGGAGCGGTTGGAACGCATGATCGATAGGTGCCCCGTGCCGGGGCAGTTGAGGCTTCGGTGTGGCGCGCGAGCGGACGGCGTCAGTTCAGGGGGCGCCGTGCCCGCGGCGAGGTGCGGGCGTAACCGACCTCTGGCGGGTCGACCTACGTTCCCAGCGCGGAGCCACGTCGGAGGCCTGGTTTGGCGGGCTGGCCTGGTCCAATTCGAGAGCGCATCGGCCAAGCGGGCCTCCGCCGCGCGAGGTCACTCCAGCTCCAGCTCTGCGCGGAGCTGCTTGCGGAACGTGTGGTACTCGGCGACCTCTGCCGGGTCTGGCTCGGGGTACGCGAGCGAGAGGCCTTGCAGCGTCTTCCGCAACGTCCGCGCCACCTGCCAGCGCATGAAGTGCTTGTCGTCAGCAGGGATCGCGTACCAAGGCGCCCAAGGGCGCGAGGTCTCGCGAAGCGCGGACTCGTAGGCCTCCATGTAGTCGTCCCAGCGCGCGCGCTCGCGGAGGTCGCCCGCCGCGAACTTCCACTGCTTCTCGGGCTCTTCGAGGCGGTCCAAGAAGCGCCGGGCTTGTTCGTCCTTCGAGACATTGAGCCAGAACTTCAAGATCACGACGCCGTTCCTGGCGAGGTGCTCCTCGTGCTGCCGGATCGAAGCGTAGCGGCCGCGCCAGACCTCCGCCGCGTGCGGCAAATGCGGGATTCGCTGGCCTGCGAGCAGCTCCGGATGGACCTTCACGACGAGCACTTCCTCGTAGTAGCTGCGGTTGAAGATGCCGATCCGGCCGCGCTCGGGGAGCGCTTTTGACGTGCGCCAGAGGAAGTCGTGGTCCAGCTCCTCCTCTGTCGGGCGCTTGAACGAGTGCACTTGGCATCCCGCCGGGTCGACCCCGGACAACACCGCCCGGATCGTCCCGTCCTTGCCCGCTGCGTCCATCGCCTGGAACACACACAGGATCGAGTGACGGTCGCGCGCGTACAGGACGCGCTGCAGCTTGCGGAGCTTCTTGATCTCGCGCTCTAGCCCCGCGACCGCGTCGTGTTTGCCTGCGTGTCGGTGATCGTCGTCGTGCGGGTCGAGCACGCCCTCCTTGGGAGGCACCGTCGGGGCCTCGGCGACACGGAAGGAGCCGTCGAACGGCACGAGGTAGGGGCTCGGGGTGGCTTCGTACATGGTGCCCTTCGACTGTACCCCGCCGTCTCGGGGCGTACGGCCGGAAGTCCGCCCGTGTGGGCCCTGGCACTGAAATGCGACTTGCTGGAAGTGGCCGAATTTTGGCGATTGCGGTCACGTTCGCGGCCCGACCGTCACTCACCGTATTGGCCGCGCAAGGACCGCGCGCGCCGCCCGCCCACCCCGTCTGAGGCGGGCCCTTCCGCAGTTGCCGCGTCGGTCCCGCGGCGGACTCCCCATTCTCCAAATGGACTCGAACTCTCTGACCTCTCTCCGCGTCCCGCGCGCGACCTGCGCGCTCGGCGCCCTCGCTGTAGCGCTCATCCCGACGGCCCTCGGAGCCCCGCATCGCGAGGCGCTCTCCGTGTCGCTGCCCGATGCCGTGCGCTTCACGGGCGCCTTCGGTCGGCCCCTCCTCCTCGATGCCAACGGGGACCGCCGCGTGGACGTCGTCAGCCTCTTTGGCGACGTTCCCGTCGTGATCTACTCGCCGTCGATGTCGCAGGTCTCGCTGCCGATCACCGGCTACCCTGCCTTGGACATCGCGGTCTTGCCCGGCGGTGACGCAGACGATCTGCTCGTGTCCCACGCTGCCGGCGTGACGCAGTTTCACTACGGCGAAGGCGCCGCCAATGGCCGCGCGGGCTACGAGCCGGTCTTCGAGCTCGGCGCGCCGTTCAGCGGGTGCCGCGCGCTCGCCGTGCATGACTTCGACGCCGACGGCATCGCCGACCTCGCTGCGCTCGCGGCGGATGGGAGCACCGTCCTCCGCGCCCGCGGGCTCGCGCAGGGCGGCTTCGTCGTTGAGCCGGGGCTGGCGCTCGCGACCCCCGCGACCCAGCTGCGCGCCGTGGAGTGGCTCGGCGGGCCGGCGTTTGCGCTGGTTCAGCCGACCGCGAGCGGCGACGAGCTGCGCGTCGTCGATCTCCAAGGGGCCCTGCTTGACGGGGTCGTCGCCCCCGGCGGCATCGTTGACCTCACACCGATCCGCGAGGCCGCGTCGAGCGCCGGGTCGATCGCTCTGCTCGACGTCTCGCCGGGTGGGCTCTCACGCGTGACCGTCCTGCGCGCGGGTGGTTTCATCGATGGGCCGCTGGCGCTCGGGGCGATGGACGCGATCGGCCTGCATGCGTGCGACTTCGAGGCGACGGGTGATCAGGACCTCGTCGTCACGGGCCGCGGCGACGGTTACCTGCGCACGCTGCGCCACGGCGGCCTCGGCGCAGCCGCGTATCCGAGCGCGCTCGTCGGGCTGCTCGAGGTGCTCGACGAGTCGATCGATCCGTCTGGCCAGCGCGCACGCGCCGTCGCGGCCGACTTCGACCACGATGGTGACCTCGATGTCTTCCACCTGTGCGAGGCGCTGCGCGACGGCGTGCTCTCCCGCGATGACACCATCCTGCACACGGGCTTCGCGCCGGAGCTCGTCTGGGCTTGGCTCGATTACGATGGTCCAGCGCCGCACGCCGTCTTTGAAGTCTCGCCGCGCCCGCTGCGCAGCGGCGCGTTGCCGACCCACGTCGTCGCGGAGCTCTGGGCGGAGCTCCCCATCGGCATCGCGTTCTTCCGCGGCCTCCGCATGTCGTTCTTGATGGGCAAGGCGACCGTCGCAGTGGACCCGCTCGACCCAAACAGCGTGCTCCGCATCGATGCGCCGACGACGATGGGGGACCACGCTTGGATCATCCTGCGTGGCCTGCACGACGACGGTACGAACGAGGAGATCGGCACGGACGAGGTCTTCGGCTTTGTGAACCCGGCCCTCGAGGGCGGCGGGAGCGGCAGCTCCAACAACGGGCAGAACGGCGTCTCTCCGACCCCACCTCCGCCGCACATTCGGCCGGTCCCGCTGCCTGGAGGCAATTGACCTCGGGCAGCGTCAACGCTCGGTGCGATGCGCGACGCCCAGCGCACTGAGCGCCGCCCAGAAGTGGGGGTGTGCAAAGCGCGGATGCGCGGCGACGCTGCGCCGCGCAAGGAGCAGCGCATCCGAGAAGCTGCGCCTCTCATAGGGCTCCAGCGGAGGTCCCGACGGAGGCTGCAGCGCTGAGACGAGCGTGTCGATGAGTCGCTGCGAGCTCGCGGCGTGGACGTCGCGGGTCGAAGCCAGCACGACGTCCGCGCCGAGCCGGAGGAAGGTCCCGCCGAGATGGCTCGACGAGTCCTCTCCCGTGCGTGCGTCCGAGCGCGCCGCGCGACAGATCCCCAGGAGCACTATGCGCGGCACCGGAGCGCGCGCGAACGCGCGCGCGACGTCCGGACCGTAGGCCGTCGCGCCCCGTTCGCCGCCCGGCGCCGTGACTTCGAAGCCCGTGCTCGTGCCCGGGCGGCCCGAGCGGAAACCATGGGACCAGATGAGCGCCAACGCGCGCCCTTCTGCTGCGGCGGAGAACGCCGCGAGCGTGGCCTCTGCGCGCGCTAGCGTGCGGAATTCGCTGCCTTGGGTGCACGTCGGCGTCGTGCCGGTGAGGCTCACACGAGGCCCCTGCTGCGCTCCGATCGCGGGGTCCTCCAGCGGCTCGACGAGCGCGACGGCGCCTGAGGACGCGCGGGGGCGCTCTGCGCGCCGCTCGAGGTCCAGCCAAGCGGGCAGCGTGGGATAGGTCGCCGTCGGCCGCTCGAGGCCGATGACGCCGAGCGACGGCACGTCGAGCACGTCGAGCGCTGGGGCGCCGAGCAGCTCCGGTTGGACCCAGCTCACGCGGGCCCAGCCCACGACGCGCTGGAGGACCTCTTCCGGGAACACACGCTCCGCCGCTGTGCGCGCGAGCGTTCGCCAGCGTTGGGAGCCGAGGTCCGGCTTCTCGAGCTCGAGATCGAGCGCGCGCAGCGCCCGAAGCAGCGCGTCGGGTGGGCCGAGGTCGAAGACGCTCGGGCCGCTAGCGTCGACGACGAGGAGCAAGGCGCACGAGCGCCCCGGGAAGAGCAGCACGAGCCCTTCGTTCCGCGCGCGGAGCCGCTGCGTCGCTTCGACCGGATCGAACGGCGCCGCGCCGAGTTCGCGCGTGAGGCTCGCGAGCTCCTGGGTGGCCGCAAGCTCTTGCATGAAGACCTGCGCCGCGCCCTGTTCACCGAGCGCCGCACGGGCGCAACGGAAGACCTCTACGAGCAGCTCGCGGCGGTAGTCGAATTGAAAGAAGCCGATGCCGTCCGGCTCGTCACCAGCGGCGCGCCACGCTGTTCGGAAGTGTTCGAGCGCTTCGCGCAGCGCCGTGAGCTCGCTCAAGCGCGTCGCGTCTGGCGGCGGCGGGCCAAGCGCTGCGCCGCTCGTCGAATCGGCGCGGATCCGCCGCGCGCGCGCGCGCTCCGCGGCGACCCTCGCGCGCAACACGTGGTCCTCGCTGATCTGGCCCGCAGCGAGCGCGAGGTACGCCGCCTCGAGGGCTGCGTCTGCCGCGCCGAGGTCGCCGCGCTCGAGCGCCTCATCCGCGACCAAGAGCGCGCAGAAGGCCCGCTCGATCGGGTGTGTCGTCGGCGCCTCGATGATGAGCTGTGCCAAGGCGGTGCCGCGCTCTGGCGTACGGCTCCGCATGAGCGCTCGCGCGATCTGCAGGCGCAACGCCGACGACAGCGGGTCCGTCTTGGCGACCTCCTCAGCGCTGACGCCCGAGCCGTCCTGCGACATGAGAGCGCCGGCCCGCGCGAGCGCGGTCTGCGTGTCGCGGCGCGCGTTGTCGACGCGCAGCTCGCTGAGCAGCAGTTGGCGCGCGCGCAGCGCTCGGCCGCGCTGCAGCTCGGGCTCGCTGCGCGCAGCGAGGGCCTCGACGAGCGCGCGCTGCTCGCCCAGCGCTCTCGCCGCCCAGTCGACGCGCCCGCGTTCGCACTCGATCAACACGAGGAGCGAACATGCCCAGGCGCGAAACACGTCGGCGTCGCGCCAGGGCAGGGCTGTCGTGTGCCGCGGCACCGCCTCTAGGAGCGCCTTCGCCGCGCCGTACCGGCCGTGGTCTGCGAGGATCCCTGCGCGCGTCCCGACCGCCCACGCGAACTCTGGGGTCCCCTCGCGCAGCCCCGCTTCGAGCAGCTCAGGCGCCAACAGCTCGAGGGCGTCCTCCTCGCGGCCCGCCGCGTGCAACGTCTCCGCGGTGCGATTCAGGAGCCGCGCGAAGGCTGAGGTCGTGCCGTGGGTCGGCGCGAGCGCGCGCAGCGCTGCGTCGCACATGTCGGCGACCGTTAGCGCAGCGCCAGGAACCGCAGTGAAGAGCCAGAGGTAGATATCACCGAGCTCGAGGTAGCGCTCGCCGTCGGGGCCGGTCCACGGGCCCGGTCCACGCGTCGCGAGGGCGTTGAACTCGCTGGTCAATCGCTCGTAAGCGGCCGTCTGTGCCTCGCCCCACGCGTCCGCGCTGAACACCGCGCGCAGGTCCGCCTCGCTCGGGCGATCCGACGGCGCTGCGTCACCAGCGGCCGGGTCCAGGCGGGGAGCGGGCGCGTCGGGAGGAGGGGGCTCGGCGCCGGGTGGCTCGCCGGCTGCGGGCGTGCTGGGGGCGCTGGCCCTAGACCAAGGGCGCGCGATACAGAGCGCGAGGACGAGCAGTCCGACGAGCCCCGCGGTCAGGGGGCGACGAAGTCCGCGCATAACAGCACTGGCCGCGTGAACTCGTCGTCGCCCGCGTGATCGACGATGACGCGGCACCGCGCCGGCAATGGCCCTTCCGGCCGCCAGCTGCGCGCTTGGGTTTGGAGCTCCACGACGGGTTCGTCCGTGCCGAGCGCTAGGTCGAAGACCGCGACCCGCACGAACCCGGTCCAGGCACCCGGGTCCCACTCGATGAGCGCGGGCAAGGTCTCAGGCGAGCTGTTGCCGCCCGGTCTCGACGGCTCACGGCCGCCCAAGTACACCTCGGCTTCGCCGCTGGCCGGACGGACGGCCGCGGCTCGCCCGGTGGGGACGGCGCGCCAGAGTAGGACGCACAGAGCCGCCGCTGCGGCGATCGCCGCGCTGCGCAGCACGAGGCGAGCGCTCGTGGAAGCCGCTGGGTCACGCGCCCATTGCGCGGCGGTGGTCGCGCCGACGGGATGCATGCGCATGTGCTCTGCCATCCAGTCCAGCTGCCGCTGTTCGCTCGCGCTCACGGTCGTCTCCGCGCGGGCGCTGCGCACAGCTCGCTGCTCGAGCGCCCGCCGCAGCTTTGGCTCGAAGGTCTCGAGGTCCTCGTGACGCGGCTCGGAGCGCGTGTCCCCGAGCGACGCCCCGCGCGGCTCCGGTGCACGCTCGCCCTTGGACCGGTCGGATGAGTCGGCTCGACGATCGTTTTGGTGGGGCGGCATTAGGTGTCGCTCTCCTTGCGTGCTCGCGCTGCGCTCTCTCGTATCTGCCGCACCGCGCGGGCGTAGCGTTGACGGACGTTCGCGACGGGTTCCCCGTTGATTCGAGCGAGCTCTGCGTAGGGCACCTCCTCGACGACGCGGGCATGGACGAGCGCGCGCAGGTCCGCCGGGAGGCGGTCGTAGGCCGCGAGAATGGCCTCCTGCTCGGCGGGCGGCTCAGGGGCGCTCTCGGGGTCTGTCTGTGGATCGATCGCGGACTCCAGGCGCGCGAAGTCGTTCACGAGGTGGTCCGAGTGCCGTCGATCCAGCCGGGCGAACTCGAGGATCGTGCGCCGCGCGACGCCGTAGGCCCACACCTCGAGGCTGGCCTCGCCGCGGTAGTGGGCGAGCTGCGCCCAGACGCGACGGAACGTCTCTTGGGTCAGCTCTTCGAGCAGGTGCTCGTTGTGACGCGCACTCGATTGGAGCGTCTGGATGAAGCGGGGTAGACAAACCATGCGCGCCAGGAAGCGAGCCTCTGCGTCCCGGTTGCCGGCGAGCACAGCCTTGACGAGGCTGCGCTCACAGATGGGATCGCCACCCATGAGTGCGACGTCAGCCCTCGGCGTGACATCGACTTGCCGAAAATGTGGGCGAAAGTGCATCCCGTCAGAGGCTAACCCGACCCCGACTTCATCTGGTTCAAATGTCTCGGGCGACGACCCGGTCCGAGACGCCGCGCGATCTTAATGCGAGGCCCGCGGAGTCCGACGCGCCTGGGGCGCCCCAGGCCGCGCCGGGCTGGATGAGCGCGATCAGGGGTCTTCCGGTCCCCCAGGATGGCGCAGCCAGCGCGGCCAGCGCTCGGGCGCTCCGGCAGCGGGACCTGCGCTGTGGGCAGCGGCAAGGGCCTCGACCTCGCGCACCCCAAAGCGCCCCGCGAGGAAGCGCGGGTCGACGGCCACCGACGCCGGCGCGCGCCGGAGCGCCCGTGGCCCTTCCAGGCCAATGCGCAGGCGGTCTCCGCCGTCTGCGCCGGCGCCGAGCTCGACGAGGATGACGAGCCACAGCTCGCCCTCGGCATCGGCGCGGCGCCGCACTTCCGCGAGGACCTTGGGCAGCGCCTCCGGAGTCAAGGCATCTTGGCCGCAGCGCGCGACGACCAGCCGCTCGCTCGGGTCGCCGAGCGCGTCGAGCGCTTGCGCGAGGGTCCGCGCGTCCGTCGGCACCTCCGCGGCCGCGGCGTGGAAGGCCGGGCCGTAGGGCATGCCGACCGCGGGCCCCGGCGCGGCGGGTTCGGCGCTGTCGATGCGCTCGTAGGCGCGGTAGTCGGGCTGGTCCGCGCGCGCGATCCGCAGCGGGCCGCTGCTCCAGACCGTGAGCGCGCGCGCGACACCGTCGACAGGCGCGGTGTCCGCCGCTGGCTTGGGCAACGAAACGAGCGCTGCGAGGAGCGCGGCGCCGAGCGCGACCCAGCGCAGGACGCGCCCGGTGTGTCCTGCCTGCGCGGCGCGCGTGTATCGGTCGCGCCGGCCCGTCGCGTCGGCAGGCCCCGTCGAGGTGGGCCCCGCCGAGGTGGGCCCCGCAGAGCTGGGCCCCGCCGAGCCGGGCCCCGTGCGGTCGCGCGCTCGCGGGTCGGGCTGCTGCACCGCTCAGCGCTCCGCGCCGTAAGCGGCGCGGTAGGCAGCGATCCGCGCCAGCAAGTCGGCGTCGAGGAGGGGCACACCGTTCACCTCGCGGCCACGCAAGCTCCCGACGACCTCGTCGATCGTCACGATCGCGCACGTCGGCATCGCGAACTCGTCCTGCAGCTCTGCGAGCGCCGTCCGGGGGCCCTGGCCGCGCTCTTGACGGTCGACAGAGACGACGAGGCCCGCGAGCGCGACGTCCGCGGCGGCGCGCAGCTTCGGCACCGTCTCGCGGACGGAGGTGCCCGCCGTCGTCACGTCCTCGACGATCAAGACGCGGTCGCCGTCCTGCAGCTTGTGCCCGACGATCACGCCGCCCTCACCGTGGTCCTTGGCTTCCTTGCGGTCGAAGCAGAACGCGACGTCGCGGCCGAATTCACGCGCGAGCGCGCTCGCCGTCGCGACCACGAGCGGGATGCCCTTGTAGGCCGGGCCGAACAGGACGTCGAACGAGTCCCCGAAGCGCGCGACGATGGTCTCCGCATAGAAGCGGCCGAGCCGATCGAGGTGCGACCCGGTCCTGTAGCGGCCGGTGTTCACGAAGAACGGCGTCTTCCTGCCGCTCTTCGTGGTGAAGTCGCCGAAGGTGAGGACGCCGACCTCGAGCATGAAGTCGACGAACGCGCGCTGGTGCTCCTGCATGGGCGAGAGCTTACGCCAGCGCGCGGCCCTTTGCGCGGCCCTTTGCGCGTGACGGAGCGCGCATGGCCGGGCGCGCACGAAGCGACCCGGCGCGCGCGCCCCTCGGCGCTCAGAAGTCCGTGTAGACCTCGCTCGGGACGTCCCTCGCGATCGCTTGCTGCGAGGCGCCGACGCCCGCGAGCATCGGCAGCGCCAACATGACGCCGTTCGACTGCAGCCAGCCACAGAGCGCTGTCATACTGACGACCATGGAGGCGTCGGCCCGCGACTCGATGACCCAGTCGTTGCCCATGGTGCGGCCGACGGTGACCGTCGCTTGCACGCCCTGCACGAGCTCTTGGAACGGCGGCAGGACCTGGCCAGCGTCGCGCATGCCGTCGAGGCGCGAGCGCACGCCGTTGGCGAGGGCCGACGCGACCATGCGCATGCTGCCGTAGCCGTCGCGCACGTAGCGCGCGCTGTCCTGGAAGCTCAGCGACTGGATGCCAGCGATCCCGCCGGGCAGCTGCGCGCGCAGCGCGGGGTGGTCGAGCAGGTTCGGCGCGCCCGGCGTCCGCGCTTGGCGCACGGCCTCGACCGCAGCCCCGCTCGAGGCGCCGACGAACATCCACTGGTCGGTGATCGCGATCGTGGGCTCCATGGGCACGGGGAGGCCAGGGAACATCATCGTCGCATAGTCGACGCCGTCCTCGGACCAAGCGCGGACTTGCATGTAGCCCTGCATCTGCAGCGCGGCGACGCCGTTGAGCATCTCGTCCAGGCGCTCGCGCGTCTCGATCGCACGCTCGGCGTCACGGACCTGCATGAACAGCACGGTCGACATCATGCCGCCGCCGCCCGTCGTGTCCGACGCGTACATGCCGTACGTGTCGCCCAGGATCGAGATGAAGTCGTCGCGGAGGTTGAAGCCTGTCATGCCCGCGATCATCTCGACCGGGTCACCTTCCATGCCCTGCATCGCCATGGCGTCGCGCGCGAGGCCCAGCAGCGCCTCGAACATGCCCGCGACGTTGGCTTTGGAGACCGCCGCCCAAGTCGCGTCCCGCGGCACGATGCTGAAGTCTGAGGTGGTCAGCGTGCCGTCGACCGCCATCCCGTTCGCGCGCAACGTCTCCGCGAAGCCGGGGAACCGGGTCACAGCGTAGGAGCGCTCGGCGTCGCTGGCGCTCGCGAGGTGAATGCTGAGCTCGTCGAGCCCGAAGCGCTGGACGATCCCGCCGATGAGCTGCGCCGCCCGCGGGTCGTCGCGCTCGATCTGCTCCATCATCATGGCGACGAGCGGCGCGTAGTCGAACTGCATCGACAGCAGCGCACGCGCGCCTTTGGGGAGCAGCTCGTCGCCGAGCGCGAGCGGGGCGGCGTCGCCACCAGCCGCCGCGTCGACGTCGAGGCGCAGGTCGCTGCCGGTCGCGCCGAAGTGCACCGGCATGGGCGTCCCGGGCAGCGCCATGAGGCCCTGTGCCCCGCTCTCGAACTCGGGCGCGCCGAGCGAGCGCAGCACCGCGAGGACGCGACCTTCGAGCGCGCTCGCCGCGGCCTCCGATTCGTTGTGAACGCTCAGCGACATGTAGAACGGCGGCTCCATGCCATTGATGTCCGCGCCGGGCTTGAAGCCGAAGCGCACGGACTTCGCCGCGGCGCTCAGGTCGCCCGCGAGCGCGATCCAGGCCGGGTCGATCGGCGGCGCCCCGGGGACCTCGCCCGGCAGCTCGGCGAGGCGGGCTTGCAGCAGGCCGAAGACCCGGGCCAGGCCCTGGTCCTTCGGGTGGCGGCACAGCTCGCCCATGCGCTCCAGGCGGACCTGGAAGAGGTCCTGGGCGGCCCCATGTGCCGGGTCCGCCGCGTTGGGGCGGGCGTGGGCGGTCGGGTCGGCTTGGGGGGCCGGGACCGGGGGGAGGGCGTGGAACGTGGCGGGCGCGAGCAGCGCCGGGAGCAAGTGCAACATCATGGTCTCAATGGGGAGCTGCGCCGGTCGTTCGCCAGGCGCGCTTTCGTGGGTCAGGGAGCTGGGCTGGCGCTGCGGGCCGGCGAGCTGGGCCGGCGAGTTGGGCCTGTGTGGGCTGGTTGGGGCCAACTTGGGCCAAACAGGGGGCCCGAGCACGGCCAATTCGGGGTGACCCACCGGATGGAGGGCCGCTTGGGCCAAGGAGCGTACGCACCGGCGAGGGATCTCTTCTTCGGACTTTCGTCTCGGCATCAGGAGGCCCGGCCCTGCCCCTCGTCCGCGTATCATCCCGGCCAGGCGCGGCGCCAGGAGCGCCCGTCCCAGACCCCCTGCGAGCCTGACCCTTGTCCTCATCGCGCGCCCGTCCCGAAGCCCCCGAGCTCGAGCGCCCCGTCCGCGAGGCTCTCGTGCGGCGGGACCAGGCCGCGTTGGCGGCGTTCTTCGACGCGTACTTCGAGCGCATTCACGGGTACATCCGGCGCCTCGTGCGCGAAGAGCACCTGGCCGAGGACCTGACCCAGGACGTGTTTCTGCACGTCCACCGGGCGCTCGACAGCTATGACCCGGAGCGGCCCTTGGCGCCCTGGGTGTTCACCATCGCCACGAACAAGGTGCGGGACCTATGGCGCAGCCGCCGCAACCAGAGCGATCACCAGAGCCTCGGCCAGGAGGACGGCCTCGACGACCCGGCGCTGGTCGCCGGGGAGCGCTCCGCGCTCGACGGTCTCGAGTCCAGCGAGCTCGCGTCGCAGGTCGCGCGCGCGATCGAGGGGCTGCCTGATCTGCTGCGCCAGACGCTCGTCCTGCGGTATTACGAGGGGCTCTCGTTCGAGGCGATCGGCGCCATCGTGGATCGCAACGAGACGGCGGTGCGCAAGCGCTATTCGCGCGCGCTGCAAGAGCTCCGCAAGGAGCTCGGCGGGGCCGCGAGCGGGGAATCCGGCGTGCATGGTCCCACAGACGCGAGTCGTACGTAGTCGCTCACGGAGGACCTCATTTTGAACCATGCGTCTGACCCGATCACGCCCGGTGACCCCGATGGCGACGACGCGCTGGCGGCGCTCGAGGCCGAGCTCGCGGGGGCGCTCGAGCAGCAGGGGCTCGCGCCTGCGCGCCCTTCGTTCCGCGCGGCCCTGCGCGCATCGTTCGTCGCTGGGCGCTTCGAAGGGGACGGCGCGCCGACCGGGGTCGTCGCGCGGGCGCTCGAAGCGCACACCGTGCCCGACGCGCGGCCCGCGTTCCGGGCGGAGCTGCGCGCCGCGTTCCTGACAGCAGCGGCGCCAGCGTCCCAGCCGGACGCCGCATCCGCTGCGGGGCCCCCGGCGGGGAGCGCCCTCGCCTCGGACGTGCCCGCGCCCGGCCGCCGCGGCGGGCGCCCTGCCGGCGGCGCGCGCCACGCGCGCTCGGCGAGCGCGCGGGGCGCTTCGGACGCCCGTGACCGCGACGGGGCCCGCCCGACGCCCGCGCGGCGGCAGCGCGCTCGGGCATGGGGTCGGGTCGGCGCAGCGTTGGCCGTCGCGGCGGCCGTCCTCTTCGTCGTCTTCCAACGTGACGCGCCCAGCGCCGCACAGTGGCGCGCCCTCGGCGGCAGCGGGACGACGGTCGCGAGCGGCCCGCTGCCCGCAGCGGTCATGGTCGACGGCGCTGCCGTGACGGATGTCCAAGAGCTGGGCGAGCGCCTCGCGCGCGGCGCCCGGGTCGAGACTGGCGCGAGCGCCCTGCGCGTCGCGCTGGGTGACGACGTCGTCCTGGAGCTCGGGGAGCACTCGTCCGCGTGGCTGCCCGCGCCGAGCGCAGACGGGGACATCGCCCTGCTGGTCGAGCACGGCTCGCTCCGCATCGCGACCGGCCCTGGCTTTCGCGCGCGGGCGGCGGACCGCGGCCTCACCGTCGCGACGCCCGAGCTCGAGGCGCGCGTGGTGGGGACGGTGTTCGGTATCGATTGCGGCGTTGGGTACACCTGCGTGTGCTGCCTCGAAGGCGAGGTCGCGACGCGCTCGCTCGTCGCTGGTGTCGGGGATGGCGCCGTCCTCGCTGGGCGCACCCGTGTGACCTTCAAGGAAGGTCGCGCCCTCGACCTCGAGCTGGTTCCGGACCACAGCGGCCCCCTCGTGGGCCTGCGCACGATCTGGAGCTCGTGACGGCGTGGGCGAGGTCACGAACAGCACAGGCGTCGCGCGCCTGCCGCTTTGGTGCGGCGCGCTCGTCGTCGCAGGGCTCGCAGCCTTGCTCTTCACGCCTTCACCCCGTGAACGCGCCGCGCGCGCGGCTGACGCGCGCACCCTCGAGGAGTACCTCGACCTGCGCGCCGAGCCCCCCAAGCCTGCGCTGCCCGCGCTCGGCGGCGCGCTGCCGCCGCTCGTGACCGTCGAGCTGGGCGCGCGCGCGCTCGAGCTCGTCTTCCCCGGCCTCGTCGACGACCCGTCCTTGACCGTGGACGACGTCTGCGGCCCGGTCGCGACCGCGACGCTCGGGTTGCTCGAGGCCCCCCCAGAGCGGGCGGTCGCCGGTCAGGAGCCGCCGCGGCCCGTGCTGCTGCTCGTGCACGATGACTCGGGCGCGCTCGCTGACGTCGGCGGGCTGGCGCCGGCCCTCGCGGCTGAGTTTGGCATGGACGTCGTGCCCGCCGGAGCCCAGGGCCAGTCGCCCATCGGACACCTCGGGCTCCTCGAGCGCGCGTGTCGGCGCCGCTGTGGCCTGGTCGTCAGCGTCTGGAACCTCGCGGATGACCTCGCGGAGACCGATGTGTGGCGGCGCGTGATGGGGCGCTTGCAGCCCGAGGGTGCGATCGACTCGCTCATCGCGGAGCTCGGCGCTGCGCGCGACGCGAGCGTGGTGGGGGCGGCGGGCGCCACAGCGCGCGCGCGTGACGCCCAGGAGCGCTGGCTCGCGGAGCACCCGGCCTCGGTCCCAGAGCTCGCGCTGACCCTCGCGCAGGTCGCGTTCGAGCTCGAGCGCCGCGCCGCGATCCACGGCGGGCACGCCGTCGTGCTCCTCGTGGCCCCCGAGGGCGGCGTGACGCCGACCGTCACCGAGGTCCTCGCGGGGTTCGAGGCCGCGCTCGAGGGCACCTCGGTGCGCCGCGCTCAGCTCGTCGGGCCAGCTTCGTCCGAGGCCTTGGTCGCGGCCGCCCGCGCCGCCCTCGGAGCGCATTGAGCCGGCTGGACATGCCGGCCGCGTTGACCTCGCCGTCAGCCTGTCGCCGCGCCCGTGTCGTGGCTGGGGAAGGACCCCGACGGTGGCTCCCACCCCGCGGGCGGGAACGGCGCGCCGCGCAGTCGAGCGGGATCGCGCTCGAGCCGACTCAGCTCGCGTCGTCGTTCGCGCACGACCGCCGACAGGCAGCGGCGAGGCGCTAGGACGGGGCGACCGTTCACGCGCCGCGCGCCGAAGTAGGCCTCCAGCGCCGCGCGCGCTTCCGCGTCCGACCAGAACAGAGGCGCCGCCGCGAACCACGTCCCGAGGTCGCGCGCGAGGGGCTTCCCGAGCGCGAGCGGGTGGTCGCGGTGACCTGGGCCCCCCGCCCAACAATCGATCCAGACGAGGCGGCGGGTATCGGAACGCTCGGGCCGCGGGGGAGTGACGAGCACGTTGCGGGCGTAGACATCCGCGTGCAGGAACCCGAGCGCGTGCATGCGCCCGAGCTCGCGCCCAAATTCGCTGGCGAGGGCGAGCGCGCCCTCGCCGTCGCAGCGCGCATGCGCGACCTCGAAGGGCGCGGCCTCGGCGAGCCGCTCGGTGGCGAGGCACTGGTGCAAGAGGCTCCCGCGACGCGTCAGCGCCGCGGCGAAGAGCGGCCGCGGCACGCGGAAGAGACGCGCGTCGAGCCACGCGAGGTGCGCGAACTCGGCGAGGCGCGGCGCCGGGCGCCCGCGGAGCCGCGCGAGGCCGTGGCGCCGCGCGCCCGAGCGCGAGAGCGCGGCGCCTTTCCACCATGCGTCCGTGCCATCGGCCAGCGTGATCGGCCCTGCCGCTCGACCCCCGCGCTCGGCGAGCTCGCGCGCAGCGTCGCGCGCGGCCGCCCTCGAGACGTCGCCCGCGACACGCAGCGTCAGCCTTCCGCCGGCGCAGCGCTCGGACTCCGCGCTCGGGCTCATCGCGCGGGGGGCGGCGACACTTCGGCCAGCAGAAATGCCTGGGGCGAGACGAAGCGCAGCGAGTGCGCGCGGGCGATCGGCACGAGGCCCGCGTGCGCCAGGTCGGCGGCCAGGTCGCGCGGCGAGATCGCGACCCGAGGGTCGTGTCCCTTGCGGCGCAGCGGGCCAGGCGCGCGGCGGCGCCACGCGTGCCAGGACGCTGCGTCCCAGTACGAAGCGATGACCCACCGCGACGAGACCCGCGCGAATTCTCCGAGGAGGGCGCGTCGATCCTCCGTTGAGGCAAAGTGGTGCAGCAAGCGACACGCGACGACCGCGTCGAAGGCCCGGTCACGGAACGGCAGCGCGAAGCCGCTCGCCTGGACCCGCGCGACCTCACGTGTGACCGCCGCAAGGGCCGTCTGTGGCCTCGCGTGGCCTTCGCTCGCGCCGAACGCCGCACGGTCCGCGGTGAGCATCGCCCACGAGACGTCGAGGGCCACAACGCGCGCTCCGAAGCGGCGCAGCGCCCCGGAGAGCCGCCCCGTGCCGCAAGGGGCATCGAGCACGAGCTGCGCCGGTACAGCGTCGAGGCCTGCCCGCGTCATCAAGCGCGCTACGAGCCGCGCATCGCGCCTGCGCCGGCGATCGTTGGCGAAGCGCCCCTGCGCGTAGTGCATTCCCTTAGCCGTCGCACCCCAGCGTGCCGAGACGATCGCGCGCTCGTCTCCGCGCATGACATCACGCGTCACGTCGGTGTCTCTGGGATGTCCTGATCGCGGGCGCATGGCGCGTGGCCGTGGGGCAGCGTCGGTCCGCGCAGTTTCTCAAACCGAGGACTCGCGCCCGACGAATTCGCAGCCTACACTTCGGCCCGACGCGGCGCAGTGAATTCAAGGCGAGCAAGGACTGCGGCGCGTCGATCCTCCTCTTGAGAGGGCTCTGGCCAATTCGGGTTTTCTTGGCAGGCGACCCGATCTCTCCGGTCATGAGCCCAGCCCCCAGGAACGGATTTCCCCCGGACCTGGGGGTCTCTTTTTGTCCCGAGTTTCGGTCGCCGACGGTCGGTCGCGCTGAGGTGTCAGGTGCGCGGACAGCGGCCCGCCGCGGGCTGCGGCGAGCGCTGCATGCGCTGCATGCGCTGCGAGCGCTGCGCGATCCGGCCGCTCGGCGCTCGGAGCCAACGCTGACCCGGTGCCTCGCCTGCGGACCTTGAAGAACCTCCTGCTCCCCCCGGCGTGCTGCGCCCTGATCGGCCTCATCGGGCTCGTGCTCGTCGCGCGCGGCCGGCGCCGTGTCGGCTTCGGGCTCGCGTGGAGCGCCGTGCTCACGTGTTTGGCGCTGTCAGTGCCGCACGTCGGCACGCGCCTCCTGGGGACCTTGCAGACGTACCCTGCGCTCGACCCGAGCGCGTCGCACCTCGACGCGGACGTCATCGTGCTCCTGAGCGGTGACCTCTCGGCGGACCCGCCGGAGTTCGGCGCCGATCAGCCCGGCCCGCTCAGCCTCGAGCGGTGTCGCTACGCGGCCGCCCTCGCGCGGCGGACGCACCTGCCGCTCCTCGTCACGGGCGGCCACCTGCGACCGGGTCGCGCCTCGATCGCAGAGGTGCTGACCCGTGTCGTCGAAGACGAGTTCCACGTGCCCGTGCGATGGCGAGAAGAGGGCTCCCTTTCGACGCGGGACAACGCGCGCCTGACGGCCGCGCTCCTGCGTGCCGAGGGTGTCGGGACCGCCGCTCGACCGGCGCGTATCGCGCTCGTGACACACGCGTGGCACATGCCGCGCGCGGCGCGCGCGTTCGAGCGTGAGGGGCTCGTCGTGCTCGCGGCGCCGACCGCGGCGGTCGCGTTGCCCGACACGTTCTGGACCGGGTGCATTCCGCGCGCGAAGGCGCTACAGCAATCGTCGTGGGCGATCCATGAATGGCTGGGGCGCTGGTGGTATGGGCTCACGGATCGGCGCGGCTGAGCACGTCGAGCGTGTGCGCGCTCGCGCGCGGCAGTAGACTCAGCGCGATGGATTGGTTCGATGTGAAGGACGCGGCTTCGGCCAGCGTGGCGGGCGCCGCGCCGAGCAAGGCGGCCGCGACGGTCTCTATGCCCGCTTCTGTGGCGGCCGAGGTCCCCGTGGGCGGGCTCTTGGAGGGCCTGAACGAGGCCCAACGCGCGGCCGTCGTGCACGGTGATGGACCGCTCCTCATCGTCGCAGGGCCGGGCTCGGGCAAGACCCGCGTCGTGACGAGCCGCATCGCGCACCTCGTGCTCGCGAGGGGCGTCGCGCCCCAGGAGATCCTGGCGCTCACCTTCACGAACAAGGCGGCGCGTGAGATGCGTGAGCGCGTCGAGCGGGTGCTCCCTTCCTCGAAGGGCCTCTGGATCGGCACCTTCCACGGGATCGCGGCGCGCATCCTGCGCCGCGACGTCGAGGCGCTGCCCGGCTACACGCGTGACTTCACGATCCTCGACACAGCCGACCGCAACGCGCTGCTGAAGACGCTGGTGAAGGACCTCGGCTTCGACCCGAAGCGCTACCGGCCGCAGGCGATCGGTGGCTGGATCAGCGCCCGCAAGAACCGGGCTGCGAGCCCCGACGGTGGGCTCGAGCTCATCCGTGACGGCGCGTTCGACGGCGGCCTGGACGAAGACGTCTTCAAGAAGGTCGAGGCCGCGTACCTGAAGCGGCTCCCCGCGCTCAACTCCGTCGACTTCGACGACCTGTTGCTGCTCGTGCTGCACCTCTTCGAGGAGCACCCCGGCGTGCGCGACGGCTATGCGCGGCGCTTTCGTCACGTCCTCGTGGACGAGTACCAGGACACGAACCGCGTGCAGTACCTGATCGTGCGGCACCTGGCCTCGCAGCACGGCAACCTCTCGGTGTGCGGCGACCCCGACCAGTCGATCTATGGCTGGCGCGGCGCGGACATCCGCAACATCCTCGACTTTGAGCGCGACTACGCCAACGCCGCGGTCGTGCGCCTCGAGCGCAACTATCGCTCCACGCAGCGCATCCTCGACGCGGCGAACTCGGTCATCCGCAACAACCGCGCGCGCAAGCAGAAGGAGCTCTTCACCGACCCCGACAACCTCGGCGAGCGCTTGGTGGTCATCGAGTGCGGCGACGAGAACGATGAGGCGCGTGAGATCGCGCGCCAGGTGCAGGGCTTCATCGCCGGCGGCGGGAAGTTCGCGCAATGCGCGGTCCTCTACCGCGCGAACTTCATGCAGCGCGCGATCGAAGCGGCGCTGCGCCTGCAAGCCGTGCCCTACCAGGTGGTCGCGGGCCTCGAGTTCTATCAGCGGCGCGAGATCAAGGACCTCGTCGCATACCTGCGCCTCGCCGTCAACCCGGCGGACGACGTCGCGTTTGTCCGCGCGGTGAACACGCCTGCGCGCGGGATCGGTGACACGAGCCTCGAGCGCCTCGTCGCGTTTGCGGCGGCCCGCGGCCTGCCGCTCGTGCGCGCCCTGGACGAGGACGACGCGCTCAACGAGATCCGAGGGCGCGCGCGCTCATCCTTGGGCGCGTTCCGCGAGCTCGTCCGGCGGCTCGGCGACGTGCGCGAGCTCGACGCCGGGGTCGCGCTCGACCTCGTCCTGCAAGAGATCGACCAGGCGCGCTGGTTGGCGGAGATGGACGAGGGCGACGGTGTCCAGGACCGGGTCGCCAACGTCGAGGAGCTGCGCGCCTACGCCGACGAGTTCGATCGCATGCACGACGGCGCGGGCCTGCGCGGCTTCTTGCAGGACATCGCGCTCGTCGCGGACGCCGATGGCGGCGAGGCGCCCGGCGATCAGGTGCGCCTGATGACGCTGCACGCGGCGAAGGGGCTCGAGTTCCCCTTTGTCGTCGTCGCAGGCGTCGAGGAAGAGCTCCTCCCGCACGGGCGCGCGCTCGCGGAGGCGCTCGACGAGAGCTCCGTCGTCGAGGAAGAGCGCCGCCTCTTCTACGTCGGCATGACACGCGCCGAGAAGCGCCTCGTGCTGACGCACGCGAACTATCGCGGCTTCTTCGGCGGCGGCCGCCCAGCCTCGCCGTCGCGTTACCTCGACGAGATCCCGCGCGAGCTCTACGCGGGCGGGGGCGACGCGGAGAGCCCGCAGCGGCGCGAGGAGGAGGAGCGTGAGGCGCTCGGCGCCTTCGATGCCGCGGCCGTCGGGCTCGCCGTGGGCGACCTCGTCCAGCACGCCCACTTCGGTCGCGGACGCATCGCCGGGCTCGTCGGCAGCGGCGTGAACGCGCGCGCGACCGTCGACTTCGTGAACGCGGGCCGCAAGCAGCTCCTGCTGCAGTACGCCAACCTGGAACGGCTCGGCCGATGAGCGACGCATTGACCCGTGACGAGCTCGCAGCGCGCGTGCGAGACCTCTTCGCGACGGCTCGCGAGGCCGGGCTCGCAGAGGACCTGGCTCAGCTATGGCGCGACGCCAGCGTGGCGGCGCCGCCCAGCGGCGACGGCCCTGACGCGCTCGTCGAGTTCGTCGGCGATCCGCCCCAGCGCTTCGGAATGGTGGGGGCGTCGCCTGCGCTCGACCTCGTCTTCGGCCTGCTCGAGAAGGTCGCGCCGACGGACGTGTCGGTCCTGGTCCTCGGTGAGACGGGTACGGGCAAGGAGCTCATCGCGCGCGCGCTGCACGATCATTCGCGCCGCAAGGGGCGCCCGTTCTTGGCCGAGAACTGCGCAGCGGTGCCCGCCAACTTGCTCGAGAGCGAGCTGTTCGGGCACGTCAAAGGGGCGTTCACCGGCGCCGTTCAAGATCGGCCCGGGCACCTCGTCGCGGCAGACGGAGGCACCGTGTTCCTCGACGAGATCGGCGACATGCCGCTCGAGATGCAGGCCAAGCTCCTGCGGGTCTTGCAGGATGGCGAGGTGCGCCCGGTCGGCTCCAACAAGACCCGCCGCGTGGACGTGCGCGTCGTTGCCGCGACCAACAAGGACCTGCAGGCCGGGTGTCGCAACGGCACGTTCCGCGAGGACCTCTATTTCAGGCTCGCCGTGATCACGCTCCAGCTACCGCCGCTCCGCGATCGTGTCGGCGATGTCCGGCGCCTCGCGCAGTTCTTCCTCGGGCGCGCCGCCGCTGAGACGGGGCGGGACGTGCGCATCACAGAGGGCGCGCTCGTGGCTCTCGAAGGCTGGCGCTGGCCCGGCAACGTCAGGGAGCTCGACAACGAGCTGCGGCGGGCGGCGGCGCTCTCGGACGGCACGATCCGCCGGGGCGACCTGTCGCCTCGAATCGCGACTTGACCGCGGCGCCTGTGGTCGAGGACGACGGAGAGGAGGGCGCCGTCCTCCGGCCGAGGGTGAGCGGCCTGTGAGTGCCTCGTAGATCGGGCGCGATTTGCGGCGCCCAGCGGGGTCGTACTCGCCTTCTCTTCATGTGCGGGTGATCCCCAGACCTGGTCACCCGCTAGGATGCTTCGGAGGTTTCACTCCTCGGCCCATGGGTCACCGAATCGCGCTCGCCACGCTGCTCACATGTCTCGCAGCCCTCTGGACCGGAGGGTGCGGGGGGGGTGCGCCATTGGCGGAGGCCCAAGGGCACCTCGCGGCGGGGCGGCTCGAACGGGCCGCAGAGCTGCTGGCCCCTTACGAGGGCAGGGACGTCGCCGCGCTGCGCGCGCTGATCGAGGCGCGCGCCTCTGAACGCGCCGCGGCCCTCGCGCGCCTGGCCGCCTTGGAGGCGGGCCGCGCGGACCGGACGCCGGCGGAGGTCCTGGCCGACCTGCGCACCATGGTCGCCGAGGCGCGCGACCCCGTGGTCCATGAGCAAGCCGAGGTCGCGCTCTCGAACGCCCACGACTGGGCCGCGGAGTGGAACTCCGCCGCCCGTCGCAAGGGGGGGGCGCCCGAGGACGAGCGCGAGGGGCGCGCGCGCGACGCCGGGAACCAGGCCGGACGTTCGGGGGACGCGGCGGCGGGCGGCGCAGCGGCCGGTCGACTTGGCGCGGGCGCGGTCGCTGGTGCCGCATCAGGGATCGCTTCAGGGATCGCGCCAGGGATCGAGTCGGGCGCTCTACCCGGCGGCCCCCGTGTCGCGCCGAAGGACCCGATCGCAGCCGCTGCGCTGCGTGAGTTCGAGGGGTACGTGGAGGCCAAGGACTGGCGCAGCGCGTTGGTCCTTGCCGAACGTTGGGCCGCGGCCAACGCCGTCGAAGAGCCGGTCCGAGCGGCCTTCGATACCTGGCGCGCGGCCGCGATCGCGGACGCGGTGCGCGAGGCCGATGACCTCGTCGTGCGTGCCTGGCGCCTCGATCAGGCAGGCGACCGTGGCGCCGCGATCGAGCTGCTCGCGGCCGCGGTCGAGCGCTTCCCCGAGGCCGGATCGACTGGGGGCGTCGCCCGGGCGCTCGACGAGCTGCGCGGGGACTCGAGCTTCGGGTCGGACCGCGCCGCTCCAGGCGCTGAGCGACTCGCGGTCGCGGACACGCCGGATGGGACACCCGCTCCCCGAGACGCGTCGGCCCAGGCCTCAACGGGCCAGGGGCTGGTCGACGCCGGTCAGCGCGATGGCGTGGGCCGCGTCCGGAATCGAGGTGGCGCGGAGCCCGAGCGGGACGCGCGCAATGGCCGCGCCCAGGGCGCCGACGCAGAGCACGCGCCCGCGACCGAGCCCAGGCCGGAGGCCCCTTCTCCGACAGGGGAGGAGCTGCGGACCGCTGCTCGGACCAAGTTCCAAGACCTCCGCGACCGCTTGGTCGCTGCCGGGACCGCCCTCGAGCGCGACGCGGTGTACACCGAGTTCTTCGTCGCCTCCAAGGCCTACAGCGAGGGGCGCGAGCTGCTCGCTGAGGCCCTCGAGGCGCGCTTTCAAGCGGCCTTGGCGCGCCTGGAGCGCGTCGGCTCGCTGAAGCGCCTCGAGAAGGTGGCGGAACAACGTCAGAAGCTGGACACGGCCCGCAAGGACGCGCTCGCCCTGATCTTCGACGAGCAGCGATACTTCTATCCCTATCGCCCGCCCGAGGTGCCCGCGGCGAAGGCCGCCACCTATCCGGCGGTCCAGCGTGAGGTCGACGAGCTGGTCGACGCGGTCGCCAGCGTCTGGGACCAGCGCGCCTCGGCGAAGATCCCGGAGCTGCTCCGGCGCGAGCTCCCGGAGCTCGGCTGGCTGCGTCGGCGCGCGCCGCTGGCCCGCGGGAAGCTCGTGTTCCCCCCCGAGCTGCCCGCTTGGGTCGAAGGCCTGCCCATCGACGCCGACGCGGTCGACCTCGCGAGCTTCGCTTGGACCGTCGACGAGGCCTATGAGCTCGCGCGAAGCCGCGCGATCTGCGCCCGGAACGAGGCGGTGTGGGCCGCCCTCGACGGCGAGCGTAACCCGAAGGGTCACGTGCCGGATCGCGTGGAGCGGGAGCAGGTGCGGGTGACGAACGCCTATCGCGCCATGTTCGGGCGCCGCGCGCTCGCTTGGAACTCCTTGCTGCACGAAGCGGCGTCCGGGCATTCGGACTACATGAGCCGGACCGGCGACTTCGGGCACTACGAGCCGACTGCTGAGCGCCACTCCCCATTCGACCGGATGGGCCTCGTCGGTTACTCTCGCGGCGTCAGCGAGAACTGCCACATGGGCTCGGGGGACGCGGAAGGCGCCCACCGGGGCTGGCGGAGCTCGAGCGGCCACCACCGCAACCTCCTGATGGCCGGACATCGAGAGATGGCCTCGGCGGTCGACGGCGGTTACTGGACCCAGAACTTTGGACTCGACACCTCTTTCGAGCAACACCTCGACCTGAGCGGATGGCGCGACTGACCCTCGACGAAAACGGCGCCAAGCGCCGGTTCAAGCTCAATCCTGGCAAGCTCACGATCGGCAGCGGCGACGCTGCGACGCTGCGACTTGCCTCTCCGAATGTGGCGGAGTTGCACGCGGAGCTCGTGTTCGAAGCCGGGGTCGCGCGGCTGCGGCCGCGGCCGGGCGTGTTGCCGCCGACCCTCGGGGGCAAGGCGCTCACCGCCGAGACCCCGATCGCCCGCGGCCAGGTCGTCAAGATCGGCGCCGCCTCGATCTCCGTCGAATACGACGAGGGCGAGGGCCCGAAGAGCGCGGCCGGCGCAGCCCCCAAGGCCGCGCGGCCCAAGGCGGCCGCGCCCAGCGCGCGGGCCGCTGCGCCCGCAGCCGCCCGCTCGAACGTCACACGGCAGCGACGCGAGGTCAAGAAGGGCATGCCGACCTGGGCCGTGATCCTCTTGATCGTCGTCGGCGTCGCGGCCGCCTTCAAGTTCGGCGGCGGCGTGCTCGAGAGCGCGACGGGCACGGACTTCAACCCCGTCGGCGCCAAGGCGCGCTTCGAGGACTACTGGAAGGACGCCGACTACAAGGGCGCCGCCAAGGTGCTCGAGGAGTTCGAGCGCACCGATCTCACCCCCGAATGGCGCCGCGAATACGACGGCCTGAAGGGGCGCCTCGACGCGACGATGGCGGGCGCCTCGAAGGGCGCGATCAACCAAGAGGCGACGCGCGAGTGGCAGAGCCAGCTCTCGAACTATCAGGACAAGTACCTCGCGTCCACGGCGACCCGCCCCAAGGCCCGGGTCTTCGTGAAGCGCCTGCAGTCGTTCCGTGAGCGCTATCCGGAGTTCTCGGAGCGGGAGTGGGTCGACCGCATGTTGCTCCGCTACACCCCGCTCGCAGAGCTGACGAGCCCCGCGACGCTCGCGGACTTGCAGTGGGAGGTCACGACGCTCACCGCTGCTCAGCCGCGCCGCTACAAGCAGGCCTTCGCCGCGATCGATCAGTTCCTCGGCTACGCGACCGGTACGGACCGCGACGAGGCCCTGAAGCTGAAGGCTGAGCAAGAGTCCGGCCAAAAGGAGTTCTTCGACGAGCGCATGCTCGATGCGGCGGTGTACTACGACCAGGTCAAGTACCCGAAGAAGTTCGATGCCCCGAAGGTGGTGGAGCTCATGGTCCAGCTCGTCATCGGGATGGCGGACCCAAGCCTCGCGAACGACGCCGCAGAGCGCCTTGTCAAGATGCCGGAGAGCACCATGCTGGCGGGCTACAAGGCGGATCGCCCTGAGACCTTCGAGCGGCTGATGGAGAATGCGATCGTGCGCAAGCGCGCGCAAGAGCTCGGGCTCATCGACTGATTCCGGCGCCGCTCCGGCGCACCATGGGCGTGGATCACCAGCGGCGCTGGTGCCACGCCCATTGTTCAGGGTTGGCCCGGATCCACGCGCTGTACACGGCGTTGAGGCGCGCCAGGAGCTGGAGCTGCGCGTGCTCGCGCCCGAGCGTCGTGTCGAGCATGAGGGGCTCCTCGACGGACAGCCGATAGGTCCCACGCCCCGCGTCGTCGGCGACGCACTTGATCGGCACGAGCGGCGCGCGGTGGGCGCGCGCAAAGGCCGCCGGGGCCGTCATCGTCGGCGCCGGTAGCCCGAGGAACGGCAAGCTGACATGGTCCAGGCGCTTGACGTGCAGGTCGCTCAGGACGCCGAGCACGCCGCCGCTGCGCAGCACGTCGAGGGCGAGGCGCGGGGACGCGTCCTGAGCGATCGTCTCGACCCCGTACGCATGGCGCATGTCCGTCAGCCATGCATGGCTCGGGTCGCGCCGGCGCACGCGCCCGATGACCGCGCCATGGTGCCCGCGTCGCCGGAGGCGCGCGCACAGGAGCTCCCAGTTGCCGAGGTGCGCGGTCACGACGATCGCGCCGCGGCCCTCGGCGAGGACCGCGTCGAGGCGCGCAATGCTGTCGTCGAGGACCACCGCATCTTCGATCCATCGGCCGCGCGCTGCGTACGGTGCATCGGGCGCGGCGGGGCGCGCCAGCCGCAGCCACTCCGCGAGCTGGCGCGCCGCGAAGCGTGTCGCGGCGCGCAGCACCGCGCGTTGCTCCGCCTCGTTGAGCTCGTCGCCGAGGGCGCGCGCGAGGTTCGCGCGGGCGAGCGCGCCGCGCTCGCCCCGCGCTGCGATCGCGGCGCCCAGCCACGCGGCGCGCAACGTCACTGCGGACGGCATGTGGGTCGCTGCTCCCACCGCGGCGCGCAGGGCGCCCGCCCGCACGCGCCGGCGCAGCGGGATCGGCGGGACCGGCGGCGGGACTGGCGGCGGGCTCGGCTGTGGGCTCGGCTGTGGGGACGACCCGTGGAACGACGGAGCGCCTCGCTGCGCGTTCGGCGCCCCCGGCTCACTCGGCTCACTCGGCTCACTCGGCTCACTCGGCTCACTCGGCCGCCCACCCGCGGACTGCAGCGAGCGCAGTGACGCGCTCAAGCGGCGGCGGCCCGCGGCGGTCCCGCGCCACTCGCGCAGGGCGCCGACGACAAATTGGGCGCGCGCCTGGGCGCTCGGCAGCATGTGTCCCCACGCGCCGAGCGCGCGGCGCAGCGGCTCGACGAAGCCCGTCTCGTCGAGCGCGACCAGGCCCCTCGCAAGAAGGTCCGTTTGCGCCTCGCCGTAGCCCCCCGGCGGTCCCCCATGTGGTCCCTCTGGCCGTAGGCCCAGCGCGGCCGGGGTCGGCCATCCGGCCGTCGTGGGTGGCAACGTGCCGGACGCCACGCTGCCCGGCGAGACCTCGGGCGCGGCCCCCGGCGCGAGGCCGCGGTCGAGGAACATTCCGAAGAGCCGCCCGAGGTCGCGGGGCCGACGGAGATCCAAGCCGGGCGTTGCAGGGCTGAAGGTCGCGCGCGCGGGCGGCCCGAACTCGAGGCGCAGCGGGCGCGCCGCCGCGATGCCGTGGAGCTCCAGGCGCACCGCCGTGTCCCACGCAACGTCGGCCTGCGCGTTGACTACGAGGGCGTCGGCGGCGTGAGGCGCAGGTTCCAACGACGTGTCGCGACGCTCGACCCCGCCCTGGAACGCCCGGGTCGCGCTGCTCTCGCGGCGGTGCACGGGGACCCGCGCCGCGACGACCGCTCGCCGCGCAGCGCGCGCGTCGCGCTCAAGGCCTTCGAGCCAAGGGCCCAGGGGCGGGAGCAGGTCGCGCAGGCGCTGCGGCAGCGCCGCGCGCCATGCCAAGACGACCCGCGCGCGGAACCGTGGCGGCGCGCACTCGCGCAGCTCCGCACCCAGTCGCACGAGGTCCGCCCGCAGCGCTGCGATGTTGGGCGCTGCGCCCAGGCGCGCAGCGGCGAGGTCGACGAGCCAGACCGCGCCGTCCCCGTCCACCACGACGTTGCCGGCGTGTGCGTCTCGATGGCGCAGACCGACCGCGTGTGCCTGTGCCAACAGCCCGCCGAGCCGCCGGGCGAGCGTCCCGGGAGCGCCCGGTGTCATGAGCGCGTCGCGCAGTGTGCGCGCGCCTCGGATCGCCTCCATCGCGAGCTCCGGCGCGCCGTGCGCGCGCTGCACACCCAAGACCGCTGGGACCGGCAGCCCAGCTGCGCGTGCGCGCACCATACGGCGGGCCTCGCGGGCTGCGCGCGCGCTGTCGGCGAGCCGTCTGACAGCGCTCTCCGAGTGAAAGCGCTTGACGATCCGGACCTCGCCGTCGTGCTCCTCGAGGAACACGCTGCGCCGCGCATTGTGCTTGAGGAGTCGACGAAGGGGGACCACGTGCGACGCGACATGGTACCTGACCGTGACGGACCGTGACCCGGGAGGGGTCACCCCTGTATCCTCCCCGTCCGCTCGGGCCCACCCCGAGCGTGGTCTTCGTTGAGGTTCCAGCTCTACATCCTGCGTCAGGTGCTCGGCGCGTTCGGTTTTGCCGTCGCAGCGCTCCTGTTCGTGGCGCTGCCCGGGATCGTCGTGAGCGCGGTGCACAAGCTCCCGAACGTCGAGCCGGCCCTGCTCTTGCATTTTCTTCCGCTCGTCCTCGAGGGGATCGCGCCCTACGTCCTGCCCGTGTGCTTCATGCTGGCGGTGGTCGCGGTCTACGGGCGCCTCGCCGCTGACCGCGAATGGATCGCGATGCAGATGTCGGGCCTCTGGCCGGTCAAGCTGCTCGTGCCGCCGCTCCTAGTGGCGACGGTGCTCGCGGCCGCGACGTTCTGGATGGTCTCGGAGGAGCTGCCGCGCCTCAAGGAGCGCCAGAAGCGCTTCCTGATCGAGGCGGCGGCGTCGGTGATCGAGAACCTCCAGCCCGGGCGCACGAGCATCAGCCTGGGCGACTTCTACCTCAAGGCGAGCGACCGAGACGAGAGCACGGGGACGTTCTACGACGCGTACATCCGCATGCCCGAGGGCAAGTCGGTCCAAGGCGATGTGTTCGCGAGCACCGTCGACATCCGGATCGGGGAGAGCAAGCTCTACGGCCGGCTCACTGATTGGGAGGCCTTCGAGCCACGGAGCGGGATCAGCACGGGCGGCACGGAGATCGAGTTCGAGGTGAACCTCGCGGACAGCCTCGGCCGTGAGACGCGCGACTGGAGCCGGCCGCGCTATCGACCCTCCACCGAGATCGTGCGCGCGTTTCGGTCGGGGCTCGTGAAGCCCGAGAACCGGCGCGAGTTCGTCTACGAGCTGCATCGTCGCGCGGCGCTCGCCGCGGCGTTTTTCCTCTTCCTCGGGCTCGGCGCGCCAACGGGCCTCCTCATGCGCCGCGGGACGCAGCTCGGCGCGCTCGCCGTTGCCGCCGGATACGGCATCCTCTACTACGTATTCAGCGTGCGGATCGGCTGGGAGCTCGGGTTCAACGAGGCGCTGCCCGTTTGGTTCGGCCCTTGGATCACCACGATCCTCGGCTTGGTCGTGGCCTTCTTCCTGCTCAAGAAAGCGATTCGGCGATGAGCGCTCGGCGCAAAGATGCCCGACGTGGCGGTCCTGCCGCGCTGCCCCAGCCGCGCAGTGGGCGCGGCAAGGGCGGCGGGGCAGGCCGCACCCTGGAGTCCGCGCCACCGCGCGCGAGGTCCCTCGGGATGACGCGGCACCTCCCGCTCGGCTCCCGCCTCGACCGCTACGTCGGGTCGCACTTCATCGCGTCTTACGGCACGGCGATGCTCATGATGACGGGGCTCTTCCTGGTCATGGACATGGCGTCGAACCTCGACGACTTCATCGAGGTCTGGCCCGACGGGACCTCCGCGCCGACGTCTTACCTGGTGCGGTACTACATCCTGACGCTGCCGTACCTGTTCTTGCAGGTCGCGCCGTTCGTGACGCTGCTGGCAGGGATGTTCACGTTCAACCGCATGCTGGGCACAAACGAGGTGACGGCGGCCTTGGCGGCGGGCATCAGCGCGCGGCGCGTCGTGTTCCCCGTGCTGCTGCTCGGCGCGTTGCTCGGGCTGGGCATGTTCGTGCTGCGCGAAGCGATCGGGCGCGGGATCTCCGCCGAGCGCGAGACGCTGCGGTTCACGCTCGAGAAGCACACCCATGAGGTCGCGTTCCAGGACATCTCGGTGACCGATGTGTCTGGGAGTCCGGCGTTGATCGGGCGCTTCTTCCCGGCGCCGCTGACGGGCGGGCCCCCGCAGCTCGAGGACATCAAGGTCATTACGCGGGACAAGCGGCGGGGGGGGCGCTCGGACTACTTCCGGGTCGAAGCCAGCGCCGCGACGTGGAACGGCGAACACTGGGTCCTGAAGGACGGCGTGCGCTCGCGCATTAGCGCCGAGAGCAGCACGACGGCCCTGCAAACCGAGAAGGTCCCCGAGCTGATCGGATACCGGCTTGAGCCTGAGGTGATCCTCAGCTATCGCCGGGCGCAGGAGGAGCCGCTCGAGCTGAGCTTCAGCGAGGTCCGGGAGCTCATGCGCCGGGAGCCCGCGGACCTGACCTACCAGACCCTCTGGCACTACCACCTGACCTTCCCCCTGGCCAACGTGATCCTGCTGCTCGTCGGTCTCCCGCTCCTCTTCAATTACGAGCGCGGGAAGGGCGCCGAGCGGCTGGCGCTCGGGGGGCTGCTGTGCATCTTCTATTACGCCTTCGACTTCGTCTTCCGCACGATGGGGCTCTCGGGGGGGTTCTCCCCGGTGCTCGCGGCCTGGGTCCCGGTCCTGGCGTTCGGGAGCCTCGGCGTGGTCCTGTTCGACTCGATGAAGAGCTGAGGCGGCCCGCCGGTTACCCTCTGCCGGGGGCCCCTGCGTGAAGGGCCCGCTCCCGCCGCGGCTCCGGCCCCGCGGGGGTCCGGCTCCCCGCCGGGAAGATTCGCGCGCTCCGTTCGTCCTCACTTCGATGATGCCCTCCGAGCCCCGCCCCGCCGACCTTCGCCAGGCGACCGACGTCGCGCTTCCGCTGCACCCTCGACTGGTCGCCGAGCGCCTCGGGCGTCCGAGCCGGGCCGGTTCCCAGCTCGCCGGGGTCCAGCTAGCTGGGTTCCAGCTCTCTGGGTTCCAGCTCGTTAGGGCCCTCTTCGCAGGGGCTTGTGTCGCCGCGCTGCCGGCGTGCCAGGCGCCGGCAGGCGAGGCCCGGCGGGACGCGATCGACGAGGTGCAGGAGCTCTCCATGCACCAGCGCTACGAGGAGGCCCTCCAGCGGGCCGACGAGCTCGTCCAGGCCAACGGGGAGGACCCGGAGCTCGCGGCGCTACGGAACGACGCGGCGACAGGGGTGATCCTGGAGCGCGCCCGGCGCCTCTCCTTCGAGAACGAGGACGAGCTCGCGCTCGTCCAGGTCGAGGCCGCCTTGGAGCGCAATCCCGAGTCGGAGCAGGCCATCGCGTGGCGCGAGCGCCTCGTCGAGAAGCTGTCCGAGCGCTGGTTCCAGCGCGGCCGTGAAGCGCACGCCAAGGGCGAATACGAGGCTGCGGACATCGGGTACCGCAAGTCACTCGAGTACCTGCCGACGCACCCCCTGGCGTCGACCGAGCTGGAGAACCTCCGCACCTACCTCGGTTGGCGGCAGCTGCAGTCCGATGAGTACTACAACGACGGCGTGCGCGCGTTCGCGGGCGCGCGCCTGAGCGAAGCGCGCTCGGGGTTCGAGTCGTCGCGCAAGTACGAGGACGGCGAGGTCGCGCGCACCGAGCGCCGCATCAAGGAGGTCCAGCGCGAGGCCGCCCTGTCGTCGAAGCACATCGCCGAGGTCCAAGCGGAGGCCGGATACTGGCTCTCCGCAAAGCGCTCGATGGACGAAGCGCTCGCGCTGAACCCGGCCCTCGAGGGCGGCGCGGAGCTGCGCGACGTGTATGACCGCGAGGCGCACGTGAGCGACCTCCGGCGCGAGGCCGAGGTCGCGCGCCTGCGTGGCAAGCATGATCGCGCCCGGGAGCTCCTCGCAGACGCGGCCACGGCGACGAAGTTCCAAGCAGAGGCGGTGACGTCTGAGTTGGCGCTCGTGGACGAGTCCGAGGCCGAGGCGATGTACCAGGGGGCGCTCGATCTCGAGTACGACTTCCGCTTTGTCGAGGCCGTCGCGAAGTACCGCGAGCTCTTGTCGAAGCGTGATTTCTATCTCGACGCGCGGGCCCGGCTGGGCACGCTCGAGGACGCGATCCAGCAGGCGGCGGCCCTCTACGAGCAGGCGGCCAAGGCAAAGACGGACGCGGAGAAGACCAACCTCTACCGTCAGATCGAGCTCGTTTGGCCTGAGTACCGCGACGTGCGCGCCAGGCTCGATGCCCTCGGCGCAGCGCGCTGACAGCCCTTCGCGGACAGCTAGGTCACTTCGGCTGTGGGTCGGCGCCAGCCTTCCGACGCCGGCATCCGGCGTAGATGGGCCGAGCGAGCGAGGGCGTCGAGCGCGCCGTCCTGTGGAGGTCCCGATCTGGGGCGCTGCAGCGCCCTAGGCCGGCGTCGCGCCGGCAGGGGTGGAGGCACAGCGGGTTTGGGTTCAGGCCGCGCGCAGGTGGGGCCGATAGCGCGGGAAGTCCCCCAGGGATCCCCCGAATCAACCCCACTCCATACTGCCCCATGCGCGTCCTCGCCCTACTCGCAGTCATCGCCTTTGCTGCCGGCGTTTCTTGGACCCTCGGTCCCGTCGATGCCTCCTCGCCGGCCCGCACCCAGGAGATCACCAAAGAGATCCAAGCCGAGCTCGATCGATTCAAGGAGACCATCCAAGACTGGGCCAACGAAGGCGCCGTCACGGCAGCGGTCGCGAAGCAGAACGAGGTCGGGCCGATCCCCGGCATGACGAAGGACGAGTGGAAGAAGGTCCGACGCTCCAGCGACCTCGTGAAGGGCTTCATGGAGAACGACGCTGCGAAGAGCCTCGCCAAGCACCAGGCGGAATCGAAGGGGCTCGTGGTCGAGGCCTTCGTGAGCGCCGCCAAGGGCGAGAAGGTCGCGTTCCTCGCCAAGACGTCTTCCTACGTCCACAAGGGCAGCAAGAAGTTCGACACGCCGTTCGACACCGGCAAGGCGTGGCAAGGTGAGCCGGAGTTCGACGAGTCCACGCAGGCCTATCAGGTGCAGGTCTCTGTCCCTGTGATGGTGAAGGAGAAGGACACCGACGAGAAGCCGACCAAGCGCATCGGGGTCCTTGTCATCGGGGTCGACATCTCGAAGTTCAAGAAGTGAGCGCGCGGACCGCCCGCGGCGTTGAGTCGTCACGGGCGGCGCGGTTCGTTCAGCGCCGAGCGGCTTCCCGTGGCCCGGCGCGAGCTCCGATTCTCTCCACAGCGCACCATGCAAGGCATCTCCAACTTCGTTCGCAAACAGCTCGCGACCATCCAGGGCCGGGTCCTGGCCTGTTGCCTCGTCCTTGCGACGCTGTCGATCGGGACGAGCCTCTATGGGCTGCGTGTCATCCAGAGCGGCGCCGCGTCTCTCGGGCGCGTCACGTCGCAGAGCCTGCCCGCTGTGCGGTGCCTGGGTGAGATCGCCGGCGAGATCGGGAACGCGCTCGCGAGCGAGCGTTCGCTGCTCTTCCTGAGCATGTCGAACCCTGCCGCGCAGGCGCTCCAGGAGCGCTATCAGGAGAGCCTGCGGCAGAGCGAGGAAGCGCTCTCTCGGCTCGAAGGCGTGGCGGCCGTCGAAGGCGAGGCGCCGCTGCGCGAGGCCTTCAAGGCTGCGTACGACGCATGGCGCAAGTCCAGCAGCGAGGTCGTCGAGATCCTCGCCGAGGACACACCAGACGCCCGGATGGACGCGACGGAGCTGTCGCTGTCCGAGGGCGCGCAGCTCTTCGCCGCTGCGTCCGCCGCGCTGGGCACGATGACCGAGTTTCGGGTCAGCTCGGAGTCCGAGTACGCGCTGCGCTTGCGCGCGCAGAACTCGCTGCGGCTCTTCGTGGTGCTCGGGATCATCCTCGCCGCGATCGGTCTCGCGGCGGCGTCGGCGCTCATCATGAAGCGCTCCGTGGTGCAGCCCCTCGGCGCGATCGTCGCCGCGATGCAGGGCATCGCTCAAGGTCACTCTGGATTGTCGGCGGCCCTCGACGAGACCCGCAGCGACGAGATCGGGCAAATCGGCCGCTGGTTCAATCAATTCGTGTCGAACCTGCGCGTCACGATGCTGCAGATTGACATGGGCGCCAAGGAGCTCGGCGTGGGGGCGTCCGACGTCTCCGTCGCTGGCGCGGACATGGTCGCGTCCGCGGAGCGACACGCGAAGTACCTCGAAGAGGTCCAAGGCGACATCGAGCACATCGGCGAGCGCGCCGCAGGGAACGCTTCCAGCGCGGGCCACTTGGTCGACCGCTCCCGCGAGGTCATCGGGCGGGCCTCGACCGGCATCGACGAGATGGCGGTGCTCGAGAGCGCGATGGGGGACATCCACCGTTCGAGCGAAGAGATCGCGAAGATCATCCAGGTCATTGAAGACATCGCGTCGCAGACGACCTTCCTGGCGTTGAACGCCGCGATCGAATCGGCGCGCGCCGGCGAGGCGGGGCGCGGGTTCGCGGTCGTGGCGGACGAGGTGCGCTCCCTCGCCACTCGGAGCGCCGCGGCCGCGAAGTCGACGTCGACGCTCGTGCAGAGCGCGCGCGCGCGCGTCGAAGGCGGCGTGCGCGAGTGTGACGCGGTCCGGCAGTCCCTCGAGGCCATCGCGCAAGGGGTCCGGACGATGGACGACCTCGTCGAATCGGTGACGTCCTCCTCCCAGGAGCAATCGGAGGCCCTCGTGCGGATCCGGTCACGGGTCGAAGCGGCGAGCGAGGTCACATCGGACGCGACGGAGCGCGCCGCGCGCTTGGCGACGGTCGCCGCACAGACGTCGTCCCGCGTCGGCGAGCTGCGCGGCCTCGTCGGGGCGTTCCAGATCTCGGGTGACTCGCACTGAAGTGTGCGCGGCGTGTGTGCCGCGCGCGCATCATCCGGCCCCGTCCTCCCGCAGCAGCTCATTGGCTGCTGCGTCGGGGTCGACCTCATCGATCGCCCGCGGTTGCCACGCCCCGTACGGGCGCAGCAAGGTGCGGTGGACGGCGTGCGTCAACGCCGCCGCGGCGTCGCACGGCCACGGCCCGGTCTTGTGCGGAGAGGTCGGCCCTGCGAGGAGCCGCACAGGGAGCCCGACGCTGGCCGCCAAGTGCGCGGGGCCTGAATCGCCCACGACGATGCGCGCGCCCTGAGCCCGTGCCGCGTCGAAGACCGCGACGAGGTCGCGCAGTCCCCGCTGGCCTACCCAATGCGCGAGGCCCGGCGCTGGTCGGAGCTCGCGCTGGAGCCGCGCGCCGAGGTCCGCTTCCGCCGGGCCGGTCAGGAACAGGACACGCTGCTGCGCCTCCAAGAGCCGCTGCGCCAACAGCTTGAACGCGTCCAGCGGCCAGGAGCGCGGATCACCGGCGCGCCCAGGGTGCAGGATCCAGAGCCGCCCGCCCCCAGTCGGGGCGCGCTCGCCCAAGAGGGCGCGACCGCGGACACGCTCATGGGTCGTCAGGAGCGGGTCCAGCCGAGGCGTCGGCGAGAGGCCCTCGACGACGTGCTGCGCCAGGTTCCAGACCCGCTCGACCAAGTGCGGGCCAGGGGCCGGAGGGGCGGCCTCGGTCAGCGCGAGCCGCGAGAAGGGCTCGCGCCAGTCCTCGGGTGCAAAGCCCACGCGCCGCGGCGCGCCCGACGCCCGCGTCGCGACGGCGCTCTTCAGGTTGCCCTGGGCGTCGAGCGCGAGGTCCGGCCGAAACGCGCGCAGCTCGCGCGCGAGGGCGGGCCAGGCGCGAAACCCGCCCCTACGTTCGAACAGGAAGGTCCGCGCAAAGGGCGCGACCAGCTCGGCGAACGGCGGCTGGATCGCCCACGCGAGCTCGAGCCCTGGGATCGCCGCTTGCAGCGCGTGCACCAAGGGCAGCGTCTGGACGACGTCTCCAAGGGCTGACAGGCGAACGATGACGACGCGCATGCGCGGTAGACTCAGGGCTGCGCATGATACGGCGGATCTCGACCAAGTGGGTGCTCGCGGTGCTGGCGACGGTCGTGGTCCCGTTCGCTGGCTTCGCTTGGTACGTAAATGGATTTGTCCGCGCCCGGATCGCGGACGACGTCGTGCGGTACCACCTCTTGAGCCACGCCGCGGAGCTCGCGGAGCGCCTCGATCGAGAGGTCGAGGAGCGCAAGAAGGACGTCCAGGTCCTGGCGAACGTGCGCGAGGTGATCCTCGGGCTCGACTCGGACGCGCCCGCGGCCGAGGTCTTCGCGGAGAGCGTGCGCTACCTGTTCGACAGCCTCATCGTCGGCGGGGGCGCCTATGACTATCTGCTCCTCATCGCGGCCGACGGGACCGTGCGTTGCACGAGCGCGCGTGAGCCCGGAGGGGAGCCGCTCTCGGAGGTCCAGCTCGCGGCGCTCGTCGCGCGGCCCTGGTCCAGCGAGCCCTGGTTCGCGCGCGCGCTCGCGAACGGCGAAGCGCTGCTCGATTGGACGCGCCTCGACCTCGAGGGGCCGCCTGCGCCCGGCGCGACCCCTGAAGCCACGGACTACCACGTCGGCTTCGCCCACCGCGTCGGTTCGGAGTCCGATCCGCGCGCCGCGAAGGGCGTGGTGCTCGGCCTCATGTGTTGGGACCGTGTGCAGCGTGAGATCGAGAACTACGGCGTCCGCCGCCAGGGCGCGGGGCGCGAGGGCCTCCTCGGCGCGGACATCTTCCGCTCGTCCTACGCTTGGGTCTGGGGCGCGGACGCCGACACGATCCTCGCGCACCAGTCGCGCGCGCTCTACGGACAGCGCGTCTCCGGGCCGTCGGTCGGGCTGCCACAGATGACGCAGGCCGCGCGCTCGGCGCGCGCGGGGATGTACCCCAATTACGCGTTCCGCGGCGTCGAGAAGAAGGCCGCGTTCCAGCGCACGCGTACGCCCGAGGAGGGCGGCTTCGGCTGGGTCGTCGGCGTCGGCGTCGACTTCTCAGACATCTATCGCCCCGTGCGCACGCTGACCGCGACCCTCGTGAAGGCGACGATCGCCATGTTGGTCGTCTCGGCGCTCATCACGTTGATCGTCGCGCGTCGGACGACGCGCCCCATCCAGGAGCTGCAGCGCTTCACGCGCCAGGTCGCGCTCGGCGACCTCGACGTCCAGGTGCCGGCGGGCGGCCAGGACGAGCTCGGCGACCTCGCGCGCTCGTTCAACCGCATGACGCGCGAGCTCAAGGAGAACCGCCAGCAGCTCGTGCGCGCGGAGAAAGACGCCGCGTGGCGCGAGATGGCCCGCCAGGTCGCCCACGAGATCAAGAACCCGCTGACGCCGCTGCGCCTCTCCGCGGACCTCTTGGAGCGCGCCCACGCCGACCACTCGCCCGAGTTCGAGCAAATCCTCGAACGCACGATCGGCATCGTGCGCCGGCAGTGCGACCACATGCGCGAGATCGCGAAGGACTTCCACGCGTTCGCGGGGCGGCACCACGACCTCTGCGACGTGGACGTCGCCGCGGCGCTGGAGGAGGTCCTTGCGCTCCATGAGGCGTGGGCGCGATCGGCTGGCGTCGAGGTCGTGCGTTCGGGCGGCGCCGGGGTCGTGCGCGCCGACGCGGACGAGCTGCGCCGCGCGCTGATCAACCTCGTCTCCAACGCGCTCGAGGCGATGCCCGACGGCGGCCGCCTCGAGGTCGACGTTGAGACCCAGGGCGAGCGCGTCATCGTCGAGCTGCGGGACACGGGCAGCGGCCTGCCCCCTGAGCTCCAAGCGCGCCTCTTCGAGCCCTATTTCACGACGCGCTCGAGCGGGACGGGGCTCGGCCTCGCGATCGTCCGTCGCATCATCGAGGACCTCGGCGGCGAGGTCTCGCTGCAGAACCGGACCCCCGGGCCGGGGGCGGTCGTGCGCCTGTCGCTGCCGCGGCACGCGCCGGCGGTGTAGGCTGCGCCTCCGCTGAGTCGCCGCGCTCCCTGACCTTCAGACTCCCAGGCTTCGCGCCCTACGCCGTTCGCGCCCTTGTCGTTCGACACCGTCACCTTCGCGCTCTTCTTCGCGCTCGCCTTCGCCGTGTGGCGCTTCGCGCCGTTTGGCGCGGCGAAGGGCGTGGCGCTCGTCGGCAGCCTCGTCTTCTACGCGTGGTGGAGCGTCTGGTACCTGCCGCTGATCCTCGCGTCGGCGGGCATCGACTACTACGTCGGCGCGCGCATCCATCGCGCGGCGGGCCAAGCCGCCAAGCGCCGCTGGCTCTTCGTGAGCCTCGCGACGAACCTGGGGCTGCTCGGGACGTTCAAGTACGCGACATTCTTCCTCGAGAATACGAGCGCGCTCCTCGCGCGGCTGGGGTTCGGCGAGCTCTCGGCCTCGTTCTCGAGCACCGTGCCCTGGGTCGTCCCCGTGGGCATCTCGTTCTACACGTTCCAGACGCTCAGCTACTCGCTCGACATCTACCGCGGCCGCCTCGCGCCGGCGGCGAGCTTCCGCGACTTCGCGCTCTTCGTCGCGTTCTTCCCGCAGCTCGTCGCGGGCCCGATCGTGCGCGCGCAGGAGCTCCTGCCGCAGCTCGAGCGCCGCCAGCGCCCGTCGCCGTGGCGCGTGCAGCACGGCCTCTACCTCGTGCTGTGGGGCCTCTTCGCGAAGATGGTCGTCGCGGACAACCTCGCGCCCGAGGTCGAGCGCATCTTCCGCCTCGGCGCGGCGGGCGCGATCCCGCCGGCGACGATGTGGCTGGGCCTCGTGTACTCCGGCTGCCAGGTCTTCGCTGACTTCGCCGGCTACTCAGCGATCGCGATCGGCCTCGCGTCGCTGATGGGGCTGCGGTTCCCCGCGAACTTCGTCTATCCGTACCTCTCGCGCTCGCCGAGCGAGTTCTGGGTCCGCTGGCACGTCACGCTGTCGACGTGGATCCGCGATTACATCTACCTGCCGCTGGGCGGGAACCGCAAGGGCGAGGCGCGCGCGTACCTCAACTCGCTGATCACGATGACCTTGGCGGGGCTGTGGCACGGCGCGGCCTGGACGTACGTCCTCTGGGGCGCGTACCACGGCGTCGGCGTCGCGGTGGAGCGCTTTGCGCGGCGCGTGACCCGCGCCAAGCGCGATCGCCGCTGGCCGCGCGAGGCGCCGAGCGGCGCCGCGTCGCTCGCGTGGCGCATTGCGGGCATCGTGCTCTGCAACGTGTTCATCCACACGAGCTGGACCTTCTTTCGCGCGCCGGACTTGGCGGCGACGGGGCGCATGCTGCGGCTGCTCTACATCGCGCCGTTTGAGCAAGGCCTCGGCCTCGCCGAGGCGTTCGCGCAGCCGCGTTACTTGCTCGTCGCGTTGCCCGTGTTCCTGATGCACCTCGCGCGGGCGTTGCGCGAGTGGACCGGCTGGAGCGAGCGCCCGTGGCACCGCGCCGTGGCGGCCGCAGCGATGTTGCTGCTCTTGCTCGTCGTCCGCCGCGGCGATGTCCAGGACTTCGTTTACTTCCAGTTCTGAGCCATGTCGAGCCCGCTCCAAGACCTGCCCGCGCCCCGCGCCTCGCGCCGCGAAGGCTATCGCCCGCTCGCGCTGACGTTGGCCCTCGCGGGCGGGCTCGTCGCGGCCTGGCAGGCGCTCGCGGCCCCGCACGTGCCCGAGCCGTTCTATCACCCCTCACGCTTCGATGGCTCGGTGTTTTGGGTCGGGCCGGGCATCGGGCCGTTCTATGCGCACGGCGATGTCGCGCGCGCCGAGCTCATCGTCGTGGGGGACAGCCGCGCGTTCGACGACATCGAGCTCGAGACGCTCGCAGCGGCGGGCCTCGGGCGCGTGGCGCGGATCTGGGGTCCGAACGCGGACCTCGCGGACCTGTTGACAGCGCTGCGCGAGCTGCGGCCGAAGCGCGTGTTGATCGTCGCGTCGCCGTCGCTCTTTGGCGCCGACTACAGCCCCTTGATGACGCAGCTCTTGCAGGAGCCGCCGCCCGCGCTCGACCGTTTGTCGCTGCAGAACGGCGTCGCGCGTTGGCGCGAGCGTGAGCGCGCTCGTTTGCTCGCCGCAGGGCCGGCTGAGGGCGATCCCGCGCGCGCGGGGCACGAGGCCAGCGTCGACGCGTTGCTCGGCGTTTGGTCGAAGCGCCTGACCGACACGGTGCGCCGCGACGGCTGGTCGACGAAGGAGGTGGACCGGGTCCTGAACGAGTGGGTCGATCGGCAGCGCGCGCTCGCGCTCGCGACGTTCACGACGCAGGGGTGGCACAAGCAGTGGACCGAGCCGGTGAACCCCACGAAGCTCGCGGCGCCGACGCGCGCGATGCTGCGCACGCGCACCAGCGAGCAGCGCGCGGCGACCCGCGCGCGCTTCGTCGCTGCGGCTCGCGCGCTCTTGGGTGACGGCGCCCAGCTCGCCGCCGTCCGGGCGCCGATCGACCCGTCTGTGCTCGCGGTCGAGCGTGAGTTCGTCACGGACGAAGACTTGCGCGCGCTCTTCACGGAGCTCGCCTTGCCCTACTTCGAGGACCAGTCGCTCGGCTTGCGCGTCCGCGATGGCTCGCACCTCTTGTGGCGCGAATCGATCCAGTACACACGCCGCGTGGCGGACCAACTGCACAGCATCGGTTGGTGAGGCGGCGTGCCCGGCGCCCTAGGCCGTATTCGGCTCGTTCTTAGACCCGATATGACGGGGGGATGACGGATCGCGGCGCGCGAATGGGAAGCGCCCCGGTGCGTCCTATCGTGGTGGCATGGTCGCGCTCGCACTCGCGCTCTGGTCGTTCCCGGGCGTGCTGCTCCTCGTGTCGCTCCCAGGGCACCTCATCGCGTTGGCGCTCGTCGCTGCGGTCGTTCGCGAGCGTCGCTGGCGGGTCATCGCGCGTTTGGTGGGGGGCATGTCCCTCAGCGGCGCAGCGCTTGTGCTCGCTGGCGCGCCCTTGGGCGTGTGGGCGATGCCCCTCGGGCTCGGCCTGATTGGCGCCGTGGCCGTGCTCGGCTATGCGCTCTCGTTTGCTTGGCTCAACGGGTGGCGCGCGCGGCGTGCTGCGCGCGCCGTCGGTCCCTCAGCGCTCCACGGGGGGGCACCGAGACCGCGTCGATGAGGTTCGCGGTCGCCCTCGGCGGTCGGGGGCGCGTCAACCCACGGGGCGCTGCATGGCCCGTCACGGGGCACAATGCGGCCAACGCTCGAGTTTTCTCGGATCGCGGCATCACTTCGTGGCGCGGCGCACCAGAGGATCCCGAGTGATGCAGATGGGCCATGCGAGCGCGCTTCCGGACCCCGAGGAGGTCCTGCAGCACCTGGACTGGGTCCGGGGGCTCGCGGTACGGCTGGTCGGCGACCCCGCCGAGGCCGATGACCTGCGCCAGGAGGTCTGGCTCCTGTCCCAGGGGCTCGTTCGCCCGCGCTGGATGCCCGTGCGCGGCTGGTTGAGCGGGCTCCTGCGCAACAAGGTGCGCGACCGCCGCCGCGCCGCGCTGACCCGCGCGCGGCACGAGGACGGCGCGGCGCTGGAGCGCGCGCGCTCGATGGAGCTCGGCGCGGTGGTCCGCGAGGTCTCCTTGCACCAGGTCGTCGTCGCGCGCCTGATGCAGCTGCGCGAGCCGTATCGCGCGACCCTGCTCGCCCGCTACTTCGAGGACCTCAGCCACGGCGAGATCGCGACCCGCGACGGCGTCTCGCTCGCGACCGTCCGGAGCCGCTTGCAACGTGGGCTGGCGGAGCTGCGCGAGGACCTCGGGCAACGCGAGCGTGGGCACGCGTCGGTGTTGGCGCTGCTCGCCTACCAGACGTGGGACCCCGCCGCCTTGGCTGCCAGCGCGGCGACGAGCGCACGTGTCGGCCTCGGCGTCGGAGCTTGGACCAAGACCGCGGCCGTGAGCGCGTTGGTCGTCAGCGTCGCCGTCGTTAGTGTCGCCGTCGTGAGCGCGTGGCGCGGCTGGCGCCCGCCGACGCTCCCTTCGCCCCCGATGCCGCCGCCGCTCGCGGGCGCGCCGCGTCCGCCGCGACGCCTGGCGTGCCTGCGCTGCCGAGCCCGTCCAACGGGCGCGCGCCGCAGCCTCGCCCGCGATGCCGTCGTTGAGGTCGCGGCGCTGGACCCGCGCGCGGTCGCCGTCCCCGTGCAGGTCGTCGACCTCGATGGGCGGCCTGTCGCGGGGGTCGAGGTCTTCTTCCTCCGCGCGCGGAACGGCGGTGGGTGGGCGCCCGGGCCCGCGAGCGTGACCGACGCGGACGGGCGCGGCACCGTCACGGGGATCACGGGCCAGGGAATGGTCGCGTGCCAGAGCCCCGGCCACTTGCAGCTCGCCTTCCCCAACGCGGATGAGCGCGCGCCCGCGGATCGCGCGCTGGTCGTGGTCTTGGCGCCCGCGACGGTCCTGCGCGGCGTGGTGATGACGGCGGAGGGCGCGCCCCTCGAGGGCGTCGCGCTGCGGTTCGGGTTCCTCGCCGCGCTGCCTGAGCCGGTCGCGCGCCACCTCGACCACGCCAACCACGCGCAGCTCCAGGCGAGCAGCGACCCTGAGGGGCGCTTCGAGCTCCAGGTCCCCGTGTGCGCCGTCCCGATGGGGTGGATCGCGCAGAAGGTCGGCTTCGACGACGCGCTGCAGACGGGCCTCTTGTTCGAACACGACGCGGCGCCGATCGAGGTCACGATGCGGCCCGTCGAGGACCCGAACACGTGCTTTGGCGTTGTCGTGTCCGAGCACGGTGAGCCTGTCGCGGGGGCTTGGGTCGCCGACGGCACACGCGCCGTGAGGGCCGCGGAGGACGGCACGTTTCAGCTCGGTCGTGTGCCCGATGACGCGCGCCTCTGGGTCGGCGCCCCTGGGTACGCGGCGCGTGAGGTCGCGCGCGCCGGCGAGCTGCGCGGCCTCGAGCTCGTGCTCGGCGGCGAGGCATTGACCACGAGCGGGCGCGTCCTCTTTCCGAACGGCGAGGGCGCCGCGGGCCTCGAGCTGCGCCTCGTCTCGCAGCAGCCCGCGGGCGACTACTACTTCACGTACGGCGGGCGCACAGCCTTCCAAGCGATGTGCGTCGAGGCGTTCGCGCTGCCGCTCGACGGCCCGGTGCCGAGCCGGCCGCTGGCGCTGACCGGACCCGATGGCGCGTTCACGCTCACTGGGCTGTTGCCGCGCGACTACGACGTCGAAGTGATCGACCCCGTCAGCTTGCAGCGGCTCACGGGCGTGCGCCTCCCCGCGGGTGTGCGCGGCGCGTTGATCGAGTTCCCGCCGTTGCCGCCGCCGGTCACAGGCGTCGTACGCACGCCCGACGGCGCGCCGCTCGCGGGCGCCCTGGTGGCGACGCTCGCGGCGAGTGAGGTCTTTCGACAGGGCCCGCAGACGCGCACGGACGGCGACGGCCGCTTCCGCTTCGAGCGGCTCGTCCGCGGCGCGCGTGTGTTCGCCAAGGTCGACCTCCCGTGGGTCCACCTCGGCGCCGTGGTCGAGTCGGAGGAGCCGCTCTCGCTCGTCGTCGAGCCCGCCGCGCGGGTCCGCCTGACCCTCGACCTGCGCGAGGGGTTCGCCGGCGGCGCGCGGCGCCCTGCGTTCTTCTACCTGCGCGACGCTGCGGCCGCGCCCGTGCCGTTTGTCGTCGATGACCTCCGCGCGTATTGCGTCGAGCGCGCTGATGTCGTCGCCGATGAGCGCGGGCTCGCAGCGCCGCTCCCGTTCCTTGCGCCGGTCCGCGCGACGGAGCTCGTGCTCGCGGACGGCGATGGTCCGCTGCTGGTTCTCCCCCTGGAGCTCCGACCGGGACAAGACCTCCACCTCGCCGAGTGATTGAGCTGCGAGACGATCCGATTGTGTGTACCCCCTTTGACCTTCAAACTATGACTCGCAACACCTTCAAGGCCGCGCTCCGCGCGGCGTGCGTCGCCGGGCTGATCACGGTCGCCTCTGCCGACGTCCGCATCTCCGCCAGCGCGGATGTCCAGAACCTCTTCGGCGCGCCGAGCGGCGCCTATAGCAGCGTCGCGCTAGGGGACCTCGTGCAGCTCTCCATTCGCGTTGCAGAGGTCGGGACGCCCGGCCCTTCGCCTTCGGCGATCACGTACGACCTCGTGCCGGCGGGGTCTTCGGTGCAGGTCGGGTCGGCCTCCTTTGCGTTCGCCGCGGGCACCGTCGAGGTCGATCACAGTGGGTCGAGCGCGACGCTGATCGCGGCGTGCGACCTCGTCGGTGGCGGCGAGTTCCACCTCATCTTCGTGGATACGACCGCGCCCTTGATGTTCTCGAGCAACGTCATCGGTCAACTCCTGGGCACCTACTTGATCAGCGAGACCTCCACGCACGCGTTCGGCGCGAACTTCCCGGGCGGCGGCGGCATCTCGATGCTCGGCGTGACGGACGTAAGGATCTCCGACTTCGAGCCCGCGGTCGGCAGCGTCTATTGCCCCGGCGTGGTCAACTCGACCGGCGCGCAGGGCCATGTCGAGGCGCTGGGTCAGGCCGATGCTGCGGCCAATGACCTGCGGCTCCGGGCCTCGGGTCTGCCGGGCAACGCCGCTGGCTTCTTCCTCGCGAGCCGCGCCCAGGGCCTCTTCAGTCAGCCGGGCGGCAGCCTCGGCGACCTCTGCCTCGGGAGCCCGATCGGGCGCTTCGTCGGCCCGGGCCAGGTCCAGAACTCTGGCGCAGCAGGCGAGTTCTCGCTGCAGCTCGACTTGACCCAAATGCCGACGCCGACTGGCTCCGTCGCCGTCACCGCGGGGGAGACATGGAACTTCCAGTCCTGGTACCGCGACACGGTCGGCGGCACGGCCGTCTCGAACTTCACCAGCGCCCTGAGCGTGACGTTCCTGTGAGCGAGGGGGCGCCGCGCCTGGCGGCGGCGCCCAGCGCCGGCGGGTCCCTGGCGCAATTCTCGCGCGTCGACCCTTGAGGCGGCCCGTTTCGTATCCATAATGGTTGCGAAATGGCCGCCAACACCCGCTTCGCCGTCGCCGTGCACGTCCTGGTCGCGCTCGCGTACCGGGCGGAGGCGGGCGCGACCAGCGAGGAGCTCGCGCGCAGCGTCACCACCAACGCGGTGGTGGTGCGCCGCATCCTCGGCCTCTTGGTACGGGCCGGCCTCGTCGAAGGCCGCGGCGGTCGCAGCGGCGGCTACAGCTTGGCGTTGGCGCCGGCGCGCATCACCCTCGAGCAGGTCTTTCAGGTCGTCGAGCCCGAGGGTGTGCTCGCGCTGCACGAGAACCCCACGAACCGCGCCTGCGTCGTGAGCTGCCACATCAAGGGGCAGCTCGGGGCGATCTTCGCCGACGCGCACCATGCGCTCGCCGCACGGCTGCGCCGGACCAGCATCGCCGACTTGGTCGCCGAGGCGCGGTCCTCGTAGCGGGCCCGTCCAGGCGCCGCCTCCCGCGCGCTCCGTTCACTGTCCGTCTTACCACAGTCTTTTCTGTAACTGCTTCTGTTTCTGAATGGCCCCAGGGGTCACACACATGTCCACACAATCCAACATGCAACGGTTCCAACGCAAGGTCGCGGTGATCACCGGCGGCAACAGCGGCATCGGCCTCGCGGCGGCGAAGGCGTTCGCGCGGGAGGGGGCGCGAGTCGCGATCCTCGGCCGCGACGCGCAGAGCCTCGAGCAGGCGCGCCGCGAGCTCGGCGCGGACGCGCTCGCGGTGCAGGGCGACGTCTCCAAGGTCGCGGACATCGAGCGCCTCATGGGGGAGGTGAAGGCCAAGTTCGGCCGCATCGACGCGCTCTTCGTGAACGCGGGCGTCGCCAAGTTCGCGCCGCTGGAGGCCAGTGACGAGGCCTTCTTCGACCAGACGTTCGACATCAACGTGAAGGGCGCGTACTTCACGGTGCAGAAGGCCATCGACCTGATGCCGCGCGGCTCGGCGATCGTGCTCAACGCCTCCGCAGTGGTCGAGATGGGCATGCCGGCCTCGTCGGTGTACACCGCGAGCAAGGCAGCCGTCGCGTCGCTGGCGTCGAGCCTCTCGCGCGAGCTCGCGCCGCGCGGCGTGCGCTTGAACGTCGTTAACCCGGGCCCGATCGAGACCCCGATCTTCGGGCGCATGGGCCTCGACGCGGAGGCCACGCACGGGATGACGGCAGAGATCCAGGCGCAGGTCCCGCTGGGGCGTATGGGACGCCCGGAGGAGATCGCCGACGCCGTGCTCTTCCTGACGAGCGACCAGTCCTCGTTCGTGCACGGCGCGTCGCTCCTCGTCGACGGCGCGATGAGCCGCTGACACGATCCCGCGGGACGTCGCGCCCTCAGGGCGTGAACGTCACGCGGATCGCGTCGCTGAAGTTCGAGGTCGCGGCGCCGCCGCTCGTATCGCGGAACCAGACTTGGAACGCCCAAGTCTGGCCCGCCTGTACGGGCACGGGGCCCGCGGGGCGCGGCAGCGCCGTCAGGTCGATGGGGCGCGTGAGCTCGCCGGTGCTGCCCGACTGCGCGGGGTTCGGCCCGAAGCGGCCGACCGCGCCCGAGAGGCACAGCGCGCCCGTCGAGCCGCCCGCGCCGGGCACGAACCCGAGCTGGTTCGAGACGAGGAAGAGGCCCGTGGACTGCAGCGGCACGCGGCGCGCGCGCAGCGTCAGCGCATTGGCCGCCACGGACGTCGAGCCGACCGCCAGGATGCCGCTCGCTTCACCAGTGGAATTCACGACGGCCGGGCCGCACGTGTTGGCGCCCACGAGCGCAGGCAGGTCCTTGACGTACAGCGCCGCCTCGCCGAGCGCAAAGACCCGCTCCGGGTCGCCCGCTGCGTACACCTTGGGCTCGAAGCCCATGGGGCCTGGCGCGAGGTCCAAGTCGTAAGCGGCCTCGCCTCCATATTCGACGCGCTGCACGCCGTCCTTGCGCGCGTCGTACACGACGCCAGGCGCAACGCTCGAGCCAACGAAGCGATGCACGCCCTCGAGCGGCGCGCCCGCGCCGACCCAAGTCTGACCCCCGTCGTCCGAGCGCAAGAGCGGCTCAGGATTGGAGGCCCCGGCCAACGCGCTGTTCGTCGCGTAGACGCGCCCCGGGTCCGCGGGCGCGGGCGCGAGCGCCTGCGAGTACGCCTCCTGTTGTTGCGCCAGGGGCCTGTAGCTCCAGGTCGCGCCATCGTCCCGCGAGCTCTGCACGCTGATGGAGTCGAAGCCGGAGAGGATGGAGTCGAGGCCGCTGTCGAGCAGGTGAACGGCGCGCAGCCCGCCCGCCTCTGTCAGCACGAGCTGCGGGTCGCGCGTGAAGGTGTCCGCGACTCGGCGGTAGACGGGCGTCCACGTCGCGCCGTCGTCCAGCGAGCGGTGCACTTCGAGCACGTGGCCGCCCCCGAACGTCGCGTTCGGGTCAAACGTCGTCGACGAGGCGAAGAGCAGCGTCGGCTGCGCTGCGCTGGCCACGACGCCGAACAGCGTCGTGTCCGTGCCGGTGATGCCGGTCGGACCGATCGGCGCCCAGCCGGACGGGTCGCGCCGCAGCAGCGCGCCGGGGAGGACCGCGGGGCTGACGGGCACGGAGGCGGTGACATACAAGCGCCCGTCGGGCGCGTAGTACGCGTTGCTCGGGCGCGCCCCGAGGTCCAGGTCCAGCCCCCACGAAGCGCCGCCGTCGCTCGTGCGCAAGAGGAAGCGCGCGCTGGAGAACGGGACAAGGTCCGTGGCGATGAGCGCCATGTTCTGGGGCGCGCGCGGGTCGCTCGCGAGCTGCAGCGGTCGCAGCGCTCGTGTCACCCCGAGCGCCGCGAGCGATGCTGCGCCGGCGAGGGTCGGCGCCCCGCCGCTCGGCAGCGCGATGAGGCCCAGCGCGCTCGACGCGAGGAGCAGCTGGCCCTGGCCGTCGCTCGCGAGCGAGGTCGCGGCGAGGCCCCGCGTGTTCGGGATCGGCGCCCAAGTGAGGCCGCCGTCGCTCGACTGGAAGGCCCCGTCGCTCGACGTGGCGAGCCGGATGAGCCCCGGCGCCATGGGGTCGGCCTCGAGCTCCGCGCCGTTCGCGAAGAAGAACGCGGTCGACGCGCCGACCGGCGGCGGCAGCATCGACCACGAGAGGCCGAGGTCCGCCGAGTGCAGCACACGCGAGCTCGTCGTGAGCACGAGGTCGCCGCCGACGAAGGCCACATCGCGCGCGGTATCACCGGCGTTGATGTACTGCGCCGCGTGCCAGGTCGCCCCGCCATCGTCGTTGACATGGGCCTGGTAGTTCCGCGAGACAGCGATCGCGCGGCTTGTGTTGCTGGGGTCGACGTCCAACGCGACGCAGTCCGAGACGAGGCCGCCGCTCGGGGTGACATCGGTCCAAGTCGCGCCGCGGTCGAGCGAGCGCAGCACCCGCGGGGCGCCCGCGAGCCCTGCCCAGAGCTTCTGCGAGTCCTGCGGGTCGACGGCGAGCGTCTGAATGCTGCCATTTGGCGGCGTCGTGACGGGTCGCGCGGCGAAGGTCACGCCGCTGTCGAGGCTCACGTAGACCGTGGTCCCCGCCGCGACGACGAGCGCGCCGTCGCGCCCGAACTCGATGTCCGTGATCGCGGTCGCGAGGCCCAGGGGCACCTCCGCGAACGTCGCGCCGCCGTCCGTCGAGCGCACAAGCCGCGCGCCGCTGCGCGCCAAGACGAGCGCGGGATTCAATGGCGAGCGCTCGACCTCGTCCAGCGTTCCGACCCGCGGCGTGATGTCGACCCACGCCGAGCCGAGCGGCGATTGGGCGGCGGCCGCGGGCGCGCCAACGACGCACCAAGCGAGCACGCAGAGGCGCGCCCAACGCGCGGGGAATCGTGCGGCGTGCGAGGCGGGTGCTGTGTCGGCTTGGAACATCGGCTTGTGTGTACGCTGCACAGATAGGGGGGCCTCCCTAGTCTGGCGCACGCGCCCTGATCGCGCGAGCCTGCGCCTGCTCCGGCTGCACAACGACCGCGAGTCGCCGTAGCTTCATGCGGTGAGCCGCACACTTCCGTCCGTGGCTCGCTCGGCCGCGCCGCTCGCAGCGTTGCAGGGCGCGCAATCCACGCCCGGGGCGCCTGCGCCACAGAACGCTATTCGAAGCGCGTTCTGTGGCGCAGACTCGTAGGTAGGGAGCCACGCGGGCAAGCCCCACAGCCCATGCGGGCCGCGTCCACGTCCGCTGGCGACGCATGGGTCCTCTTGTTAGCATCGCCTCCAGTGGCCTGGCGCGGGACCGCGTCTGCGAGTTGGACGACGGCGCTCCGTCTCAACGCCGTGCATCGCTGGGCTCGCATTGGGCAGACCATGCCTCGCTGCTCTCTTCGAGCAGCGAGCGTCCCGATCAAGGACCTCCTGAGTTGCGAACCCAAAACCTGATCGGCGGACGTTGGGTCGCCCGTGCCGCGAGCACGATCGAGGTCACGAACCCTGCGACGGACGAGGTCCTCGCCCATGTCCCGTCGCACGGTAGCGCCGAAGCCGAGCTCGCGGTCGACGCGGCGTCCGCCGCGCTGCCAGCGTGGCGCGCGTTGACCGCCAACAGCCGCGGCGAGATTCTTCGTCGGCTCGGTGTGCTCATGTTGCAGCACCAGGACCGGCTCGCGGCCCTCCTGACTGCGGAGCAAGGCAAGCCCTTGGCCGAGGCGCGCGGCGAGATCGCCTACGCTGCGTCTTTCATCGACTGGGCGGCGGAGGAGGGCAAACGCGTCTACGGCGAGACGATTCCAGCCTCCCATCCCGACAAGCGCATCCTCGTGCTGCGGCAGCCGGTCGGTGTCTGCGCCGCGATCACGCCGTGGAACTTCCCGGCCGCGATGATCACGCGCAAGCTGGGCCCCGCGCTCGCCGCGGGCTGTACGGTGGTCGTGAAGCCCGCCGAAGAGACTCCGCTCTCTGCGCTCGCGCTTGGCGAGCTGTGCGTCGAGGCCGGCGTCCCGGCGGGCGTCGTCAACATCGTCACTGGCGACGCGGCGGCCATCGGTGAGCGGCTGCTCTCGGACCCGAGGGTGCGCAAGCTGTCGTTCACCGGTTCGACCGAGGTGGGGCGGATCTTGATGCGCGACGCGGCGCAGAACCTGACGCGGTTGTCTTTGGAGCTCGGTGGACACGCGCCCTTCATCGTGTTCGACGACGCGGACCTCGATCGCGCGGTGCAGGGCCTGATCGCGGCCAAGTTCCGGAACATGGGCCAGACCTGTGTGTGCGCGAACCGCATCTTCGTCGCGCGCGCAATCTTGCCCGAGTTCAGCGCGCGTTTGACCGCTGCCGTCGAGCAGCTGAAGGTCGGGCGCGGCGATGAGCCGCTCGTGCAGGTCGGCCCCCTGATCGACGAGGCCGGGATCGCGAAGGTCGAGGCGCATGTCCAGGACGCTGTCGACCGCGGCGCGACCATCCGCACAGGCGGCGCGCGCGTTCGCCTGGCGGGGCTCTCGGACCGCTTCTACGCGCCGACCGTGCTCGAGGGAGTGACGCCGGACATGCTGGTGTGCCGAGAGGAGACCTTCGGCCCGGTGTGTCCGTTGATCGCTTTCTCGAGCGAGGCCGAGGTCTTGGCCATGGCCAACGACTCGCCGTTTGGGCTCGCCGCGTACTTCTACACTTCCAACGCGAGCCGCCTCCTGCGAGTCGCCGAGGCGCTGGAATACGGGATCATCGGCGCCAATGACGGCGCCCCGTCGACCGCCCAGGCGCCTTTTGGCGGGATGAAGCACTCGGGCTTCGGGCGTGAAGGAGGTCAGCACGTGATGCATGAGTACCTGGATGTGAAATACGTCTCCTGGGGCCTTTGAGCGGGGACCCGAAGCTGAGCGGGGACCTGAAGCGACCCAGGGGCCGTGCGCTCGCTCGAGGCGACCGCGATCGTGGACCAGCGACCGACGACGCACCCGATCGGGACGCAGTGACGGCCGAGTGACGACGCGCGAAGAGGGGGGGCGCGCGAGGGGCCCCGCTGGCTCGCGCAGGGCGAGCGGGGTCCGCCACGCTCCACCGGTCGCTCACCGGCTCGGCGGTCTGGTCGGCTGCTGGGACCCCGCTTCGGGCTGGACCCAGCGAGCCGCCCCGTCGTCCGGGTAGGCTCTTGCCCCGCGTCTCTGGCGCCGATCCCGTGTCCTTCGACTCCGTCTCGTTCTGGCTCGTCTTCCCCTGCGCCTTGGCGGCGTGGTGGCTCTTGCCATGGCGCGCCGCGAAGGCGGTGGCGCTCGGGTTCAGCCTCCTCTTCTACGGCTGGTGGAACCCGTGGTACCTGCCGCTGATCCTCGCCTCATCGCTCGTCGACTGGTTCGCGGGCGCGCGGATCGCGGCGAGCGCGGAGCAAGTGACACGACGGCGCTGGCTCGCCCTGAGCCTCGCGACGAACCTCGGGCTGCTCGCGACCTTTAAGTACGCGGCGTTTGCGCTGACGAACATCGACCGCGCTGCGCGCGCGCTCGGCGGCGGCGGGTTCGAGGTGATCCTGCCCTGGGTCGTGCCCGTCGGCATCTCGTTCTACACGTTCCAGACGCTGAGCTACACGCTCGACATCTATTGGCGTCGCCTCGCGCCGGCGCGCACGTTCGTCGACTTCTTCCTCTACGTCGCGTTCTATCCGCAGCTCGTCGCCGGGCCGATCGTGCGCGCCAGCACGCTGCTGCCGCAGCTCGAGCGCCCGCCGCGCGCCAGCGCGTGGCGCTTGCAGCACGGCGCGTACATGTGTGTGCAGGGCCTCTTCCTCAAGGTCGTCGTCGCGGACAACTTGGCGCCCGAGGTGGACCGGCTCATGTCGCTCGCAGCGGCGCACTCTCCCGCGCTGACGCCGGCGGCCGCCTGGCTCGGGATGCTGTACTTCGGCGTCGAGCTGTTCGCCGACTTCGCGGGTTATTCGGCGATCGCGATCGGCCTCGCGTGCTTGCTGGGCTTGCGCTTCCCCACGAACTTCCTCTATCCGCTCCTCGCGCGCGGGCCGGCCGAGTTCTGGCAGCGCTGGCACATCACGCTCTCGACGTGGTTCCGCGACTACGTCTACATCCCGCTCGGCGGGAGCCGCGGCGGGCCGTGGCGCACGTACGCGAACCTCGTGATCACGATGTTGCTGTCGGGGCTATGGCACGGCGCAGCGTGGGGGATGCTCGTCTGGGGCGGCCTGCACGCGCTGGCGCTGTGCCTCGAGCGCGCGCTGCGCGGGCGTCGCGCGCCCTCGGTCGGCGTCGCGCCTCTGCGCTCGTTCGGCGGCTTCGCGGGCGCGGCGCTCGGGATCGTCGTGACCCAGCTCTTCGTGCTCGTCGCGTGGGTGTTCTTCCGCGCGCCGAACCTCGCAGACGCGGGCCGGATCGCGCACGCGATGCTGATCGCGCCCTTCGGCGACCCGTTGGGTTGGGCAGCGCTCGGGCACGCGCGCCACCTCGTGCTCGTCCTACCCGTCGTGTTGATGCACGCGCGCCGCGGGCTGCGCGAGTGGTGCGGCTGGCGCGAGACCGCCAGCGAGCGCGCGCTCGTCTTCGCAGCGATGGCCTTCTTGCTCCTCGTCGTGCGCCGCGACGGCGCGCAGGAGTTCCTCTACTTCCAATTCTGAGGGACACAGCGCGATGCACACCCAATCCGCGCACACGCGCCATCCGCGGCGCTTCGGGCCAGCGCTGCTCGCCGTGGCGGCCTTTGGCGCGCTCGTCGCCGCGTGGCTCGTCCTCGCGCCGGCTCACGTGCCCGCGCCGCTGATGCACCCCAACCAGTCCGACGGGCGGCTCGTATGGGCGGCGCCTGGGGTCGGGCCGTTCCACGCGCTCGGCGACGTCGAGCACGCGGACCTGCTCTTTGTCGGTGACAGCCGCGTCCACGATGACCTGGTCTTGGAGGTCTTCGCAGGCGAGGCGCTCGGCGCGCCGGCGACGCTCTGGGGCCCGGGGGCGTACGTCCCGCACCTCTTGCCGCTCGCCGCGCAGCAGCCCGCGCGAAGGATCGTCGTCGGGCTGTCTTTCCTGTCGCTCGCCGAGCACGCGAACCCGCTGGTGGCCGAGGCCCTGCGCGAGCAGCCGCCGGCGCCCTCGCGGCTCGCGGCGCCGGCTGACGCTGCGCGTTGGCGCGAGCGCCAGTTCGCGCACCTCGTCGCGACGGGCGCCGACCGCGCGGCCGCGGCGGCGTTCACGGGCGACCTCGCCGAGGCGCTCATGCTGCACTACACACACGTGGGCTGGTTCACCGGCCGCTTCGACGCGGCGCTCGCTGCGCGCGCCAACTATGCGCGCGTCGCGGCGCTGCCGACGATCACGACGCGCCCCTGGCGCAGCGCGTGGTTCGAGGCGCCCGAGCCCGAGCGCCTCGCGCGCTGGGCGGGCGGGCTAGCGCGCCTCTCGAAGCCCGCGGCCCGCGCGGCGGCGGCCGAGGCGATCGCGGCGGCCCTCCGCGCGCTCGTCGCCGATGGGCGCCAGGTCGTCTGTGTGCGCCTGCCGATGTCGCCCGCGCTGCTGAACGGTGTGCGGCCGTTTGTCCCCGACGCCGAGCTGCGCGCGGTCGCCGAGGCGGCGGGCGTGCCCCTTCTGGAACACCAAGCGGCCGCCTTCGAGACCCGCGACGGCTCGCACCTGACGTGGCGTGAGGCGGAGCGCTACTCGCGCTTCCTCGCGGAGGAGCTGCGCCGGCTGGGCTGGTGACGAGGTGGGCTGGTGACGAGGTGGGCGGCCGAGTTGGTGCCCCCCGTCGGCGCGAGCGCGGGCAGAATGGAGCCATCGGATCGACAGCGTCCAGCCATGGGCGCGCGGCGAACCCCAATTGCCATGCACGTGCACGCACCGCTCTCTGCCTCGCCTCGCCCACTTCGCAGGTGTCTCGACCGGAGCAGCGGCGCGGACCGTCGGGGTCGCGCTGCGCTCTTCGCGCTGGCTTTGATCGCCCTCATCGTGCTCGCGGGGGCCTGGTGGTTCGCGCCGGCGACCGGCGGCGGCGCGCTCGGCCCCGCGCCGGCGGCGCCCTCCGGCGCGCCCGCGACTGGGCCGGCGGAGCTGCAGCTCGGGGCGGAGCTCGCGGGCGCCACTGCCGGCGGCGGCGCGGTCGCCATCGCGCGCGATGAGCGCGTGCGCCTCAGCGGCCCCGGCCGCCTCGAGGGCATCGTCTACGCGCGCGAGACGAACGCGCCGGTGCCCGGCGTCACCGTGCGCCTCCTCGCGCTGCCGCCCGCGAGCGCCACGATCCTCACGCGTGTCACCGACATGCTCGGCATGGGCGCAGAGCTGCGCCGGAAGGTCCTGCCCGTCGCGGTGACGCCGACGGACGGCGCCGGGCGCTTTGTGTTCGAGGGCGTGCGCGAAGGCCGCTGGTACGTCGACGTCTCCGCAGCGCACCACGTCTCCGACACGGCCGAGACCGTGCGCGTCGTCGCGTCCGGCAGCGGCGGCCCGGTCGAGCTCTGGACGCGGGCGGGCGGGCGCGTGCTCGGCACCGTGGCGCTCCCGGACGGGCGCCCGGCCTCGGGCGCGCTCGTGATGCTGACCACGGGCGCGATGAGCTTCCTCGGCGCCGCACAGACCGGCGACGTGGCGCTCGTCGAGACCAACGCCGACGAGGCTGGATACTTCGAGTTCCCGGCCGTCCCGCCGCTCGATGACTACGAGGTCTCGGTCATCGGCGAGGGCTTCGCGGTCACGCACAAGATGGGCCTCGTCGTCGTCGCGGGCGAGGACACGGAGGTGCGCCTCGTCACGAACCTCGGCGCGACGATCACGGGGCGCGTACTGTCGCGCCCGGCCGGCGTCGATGCGGACAGCGAGCTGGCGCTGGAGGCGAGCGAACCGCTCGTCGGCGCGCAGGTCGGCGTCGTGCCGCGCGGCCTGCGCCACTTGAAGTTCGTCAAGCAGATCCTGCAGTACAGCAACGGCACGACGGACGACGTTGGGCGTTACACGCTGCGCAACGTGCCCGCGGGCGAGGTCGACGTGCTCGCGATGGCGGTCGACCACGTGCCAGGCAAAGGCCCGCTGGTCCGCGTCGGCGCAGGCGGCTCGTTCGTCGCGCCGGACTTCACGTTGGAGCGGGGGCCGAAAGTGCGCGGCCGCGTGATCGACACGGAGGGCGCCCCGATCGCCGGCGTGCGGGTGATGTGGAACGTCGTCGACTTCCGCGCGCTGCAGGGCGAGGTCACCCTCGCGCCGCTGATGGCCGCGGGGATGCGCGAGTTCGAGTTCCCGCTGTCGGACGCGGAGGGGCGCTTCGTCGCCGGCGCGTTCCCCGGGCGCGCGCCCTACCAAGTGCGCTTCTACTGCCCAGGCTTCAAGGAAGAGTCGTACCGCTGGAACCCCGCCGAGCAAGGCGACGAGATCGAGGTCACGCTCCGGCGCGGCGGCGAAGTGCGCGGCAACGTCGTCGACGCGGGCACCGGCGCGCCGCTGACGCGCTTCACGATCTCGACGCCCAATCGGGTCGAGCGGCTGTCGGACGAGCCGAGCCGCTGGAACCCGTTCGCGGGCGGGCGTGAGTTCGAGGACGCCGGCGGGCGCTTCGTGCTCGACTCGCTGGAGCCGGGCAAGGCGGGCCTCATGTTCTCGGCGCCTGGCTACGTCGACGTCCCGCTCTCGGTCGAGGTGCGCGAGGGCGCGGCGACGGAGGCCGGCCAGGTCGCGTTGTCGCGCGGCGCGACGCTGGTCGGGCGCGTCGTCGATGCCGCCGGCGAGCCGATCGCGGGCGCGCAGGTCACGACCGACGGCCGCATCGAGAAGACGTTCCAGCGCCTCGAGGGCAATCGCCTCGCGGCCGAGCGCGCGGCGGGCGTACCCGACGACTTCCGGCGCCGCGGGCGGCGCGGCGGGCAGACGCCGCCGCTCGGGTTCCTGCGCTACTTCACGAGCCTCGGCCTCGCGCGTGATGCGGTCGTGATCACGAAGCAGGACGGAGGCTTCGAGCTCGCCGGCCTGGAGCCCGGTTCGCACGACGTGATGGTGTTCCACCGGGACTACGTCTCGAGCTCCGCCGGCCCATTCCAGCTCGAGCCCGGCGAGCGGCGCGAGGGCGTCGAGGTGGTCCTCGGCGAGGGCGGCGGCCTGTTCGGCACCGTCAGCGACCGGCACGGGCGCCCGATCGAGGGCGCGACCGTCATCGCGGCCTCGCCGGGCATGTTCGGCGCCGGCGGCTCGAAGGGCGGCGTGCACCAATCGCGCACGGACGGGGCGGGCGGCTATGCGCTGTCGCACATGCAGGGCGGCGGGTACTTCCTCGTCGTGACGCGCGGGGACGACGCGCTCTCGCCGATGAGCTTCCTCGGGACGCTGAACTTCGGCCTCGTCAACGTGCCGAACGAAGGGCGCATGCGCCACGACATCGTCGATACGTCAGCCGGCGCGTGCCGCGTGCACGGCGTCGTGCGGTCGGACGGCGAGCCCGTCGGGCGGGGTTCGCTCGTCGCGTTCAACTTCGAGGCAGAGGGGCTGCTCGGCGTCGACGTGAAGGTCACGAACGTCGAGGCCGACGGGACGTACGAGTTCGCGGGCCTCTCCCCGGGCGAGTACCAGGTGCAGTTCAACGGGCCCGGGCCCGACACCAAGTTCTTGATCGAGGTCGATGACGTGCCGGAGATGCGGCTCGACATCGACCTGCCCAGCGCGCGCATCGCGGGCCGCGTCGTCGACGCGGCGACGCGCGAGCCCGTGCGCGGCGCGGAGCTGCGCTTGGAGCCGCGCGACCAGATGGGCGCGGGCGGTGTCTTGGGCGCGTTCCTGCAGGGCGAGGCCCAGGTCGTGCGCAAGACCACTGGCGACGGTGGGGCCTTCGTGTTCGATCGCTTGGCCGCGGGGCGGTACCGCCTCGTCGTGCTCGGGCCGAGCCGCGGCGAGCAGCGCGGCCTCTATGCGGCGCCGCCGCCGCTGTCGCTCGAGCTCGGCGAGGACGAGCGCTTGACCGGGCTCGAGTTCGAGCTGCCCGCGGCGCTGCGCTTGGAGGGGCGCCTCGTCGATCAGGCCGGCGCTCCGATCCCGCGCGGCGTCGTGTTGGCGCGGCCGACGAAGGAGCAGCGGGCGCGGCCGGAGACGGCCGAGGTGAAGGAGGACGGCACGTTTGTGCTCGGCGGGCTCGGCGCGGGGACCTGGAACCTCTCGGCGCGTTCGGACGGTTATGCGCCGGCTTCGATGGCGGCGTTGGAGCTCGATCCCGAGGACGCGCCGGAGCCGCTCGAGTTTGTGCTCGAGCGTGGCCTTGAGGTCACCGTGCGGGTGACGACGCCGGGCGGCGCGCCGGTCGAGGGCGCCGTGGCGACGTTGGTCGCGCTCGACGGCGTGCCCGAGGCCTCGGCGGACCCGGGCCGTTTCTTCCAGAGCTTCTTCCGCGGCGAGACGACGACGGACGCCAACGGCGAGCTCAAGGTCGGCATGTACGGCTCGGGCCCACACCAGGTCACCGTGCGCAAGGGCTTCTCCGAGACGAAGCGCACGGTGGAGCTGCCGCAGGGCGGCGGCGCCCACGTCCTCACCGTCGACTTGCCGTGACGACACGGCCGCTGGGCACTAAAATTCCCTTCGACATGAACCTGACGATGGCTTTGCGTGCGCTCGTGTTGGTCCTCGCACTGCCTGCATTTGCGCAGGAGGCGCCGCCTGTGCAGCCGGCGGCGCAGGGCCAAGCGCTGGCCGCGCCGACGTTGTTGAAGGGGCCGCTCTACCTCGGCGCCGAGCCGCCGGAGCTGCGCGCGCTGCAGTTCATGGCGTTCCCGCACGTGGGCGTCGAGGGCCTGCCGCCGGGCGTCGACATGACGCGCGAGGCTGCGCTCGGCGCGGCGCAGCAGATCCTCGCCGCGATCCACGAGCAGGGCGCGTCGTTCCCGGACATCGGTCGGCGCGTGATGCGCGGCCGCTCGCTGGAGCTCGGCAGCTTCGCGCAAGGCATGCTGCCGCCGGCGATGGACGCGTGGCTGTTTGCGTCGGAGGTCGACGCGATCAGCGCGCCGCTGGACACACCGTTCGGCGTGGCGCTGTTGCGGCGCGTGCCGGCCTGGGCGGGGGCGCGCACGATCTTGCTGACGGGTGAAGGCGCGGAGCAGCGCTCGCTCGAGGTGATGCGGCTCCTGCAGGCGGGGGAGCCGTTCGCGGAGGTGGCGCAGCGCTTCTCGGACGACGTCGAGGCGCGCGAGCGCGGCGGCGCGACGATGATCTACCAGCGCGGCGCGAGCGACAAGCTGTTGAAGGGCGCGTGCTTCGACATGGAGCCCGGCGTTTGGCGCGGGCCGATGGAGTCGCCGCTCGGGTATCACTTCGTGTTGCGCGTGACGCCTGAGTCGCTCGAGGGGCTCGCCCCGCGCGAGCGCACGTGTGTGCGCCTGCGGGCGCTGGTGGTCGCGCACGTCGAAGTGCCGGGGTCGCCGGCGGTCCGGACGCGCGAGGAGGCGTTCACGCTCGCGATGGCGCTCGCGCAGCGGCTCGGCGCGGGCGAGCCCTTGGCGAGCCTCGCGCGGGAGCTGAACGACGACCCGGGCGGCGTCGAGCGTGCGGGCGACCTGGGCTGGGTCTTCCGCAGCGACCCGCGCCGCCCGGAGTGGACTGAGCAGGCGCTGACTCGACCGGTCGGCTGGGTGTCGCCGCAGCCGCTCGTCACCCCGACGGGCTACGTCTTGGTCGCTCGCGACGCGTGATCGTAGGGGCGGGCTCGCCCTTGTCGGGGCCAAGCGCCCGGGTCTTCGGGCGACCCACCTTCGTCCGCTCTGCGACGTCCGCCCGGCCGTGTTCGGTTTTTTTGACGTCATGTTAAATGAACCGAACATGCGGCCGTAGCTTGGGGCATCTGGCCGCCCGCCGGCGGCCGCCCTAGGAGCGCCCCATGCACGACACCCACCTCATTCACGAGAGCGACCCAGGCATGGCCTACCGCGAGCGCCAGGCCTGGCTGGCCCTGGCCGCGCTAGCGGCCGGTTACGGCCCGCTCTTTGGAGCGCTCGCGCTCGGTCGGCCGGTCTTTGGTCGTCCCATCGTGACGTTCTTGATCCTGCTGACCGTAGCCTCGGTGGTGCGCGTTGTGGTCTTGGCGCTCGGTGCGTGGTGGCTGCGGCGGTCGCGGCCGGGCGACGCGGCCCAGCCGATCGACGAGCGGGACCGCCATATCGCGCAGCGCGCGATGATGGTCGGCTACATCTGTCTGATGGTGTGGATGATCCTGGTCGGCATGGTGATGCCGTTCCACAGCGAGGGCCTGGAGCTCGTCTCGGCTGCGCTGTTTGGGCTCGTCACTGCGGAGGCGCTCAGGTACACGGCGGTCATCGCAGGTTACAAGCGGCGCTGACGATGTCGCTCCCGCCGATCACGAACGAGATCAGGACGCTGCGATTCCTGGCGGGCGAGATGACCCAGGCGCAGCTCGGAGAGCTCGCGCAGGTCACGCGCCAGACGATCGCAGCGATCGAGCGAGGGCACTATTCACCCAGCCTCGAGACGGCCTTTCGCATCGCGCGCGCCTTCGGCAAGCCGCTCGAGGAGGTGTTCCATTGGGAAGAGTGCTAGGTACGGTGCAAGCCACACTCCTGCCACTCGCAGCGCACGCAGCCTGAGCACATGCGGACGCTCATGACGCGTTCGACGCCTCGCATGCCCTTCAGGATCTTGTCCCGAAGAGCGAACGTCCGCTACAGGTCGACAGCGGAGGTCACGGCCGCCGGCTGCCACTCGAAGGTGCGCTCCGCCACGAAGCGCGCACCCCGCGGCTGCTGCGCGTCGAGCACGTCTACGCCGTAGCGCGCCTTCACGCGCGCCCGCTTCGCGACCGACACCTGCCCGGCGAGGAGCGGACCGAGCGTCCACGGCGCGCCGGTCCTCGCGTCCGGCGCGCCGGCCAGCGACGCATCGCTCGCCAACATCCGCCACGCGCCGTCTTCACCCTGCACGTCGAGCGTGTACTCCACGACCTCGAACGCCGCGTCGCGCAGGTCCTCCATCCACGTCGAGAGCGAGAGCGCCGCGCCGAGCGGGCTCGGCACCGGCTGCACCTTCAGGCGCCACTTGCCGTCGCGGATCCGCGCCGACGTCTCGAACGGGCTGAGCGCCGGGTTCCGCACCTTCGCCGCGCGCAGCACCAACGCCGTCTGCGCGTACAGCCGGTGATAGTCGTACGCGACCGTGCAGTAGCCGCCGTCCGCCCAATCCGTGCCCCACGAGTTCTTGATCAGGAACCCGCGCTCGTTGAAGCCGACGATCAACACCGCGTGCCCGCCGTAGTCGGCTTCGGGATAGCGCAGCGCCGACGCCCAGCGGCCCTCGCGCAGCTCCGTCACGAGGTCCTTGCCGGCGGCGCGGCAGCTCGCGTGGGCGGCGGCGTAGGTCAACCACGTCGCCGCAGCGCCAGGGTCATCACCCGGCGTCCGCTCACGGAACCCCTCGAGGAGGCCGGGCTCGATCGTCGCGTCGGGGCGCGCCTCGACCTCGGACCAGGACGGCCCGTGCAGGACGTAGCCCACCGGAATGGCGAGGGTCCCGCCGCCGAGCAGCGCCTTCAGCCGCGCGACATCACGGGTCTGCGCCTCGTCCAGCACTTCCGCGTCCTTTGCCGCGAAGCCCCACTTGCCCGCGGCGTCGCGCAGCCCGCGCAGCTCAGCGGGCCCGATCCGAGTGAGCTCCAAGTAGCGGCGGATCTCCTCGGGCACGTCGGGCCCGGCTTGCGCCGCGCGCGGGTCGTACGGCCACACGCCCTCGTAGCACGTGCCGACGACCTCGAAGAGCGGCACGTACTCGCGCAGCGCGTTGCCCTCCTTCAGCGTGAGCGGCCCGCCGAGCTTGCGGATCCACACGTCTACGTCTTGCTCGTGCAGCTTCACCGTCGAGTACAGGAGCTGCTCACACAGATCGGTGGGCACGCCCGGGAACGTCTCCAGCGCGCCGCAGATCGAGAACGCCGCGCACGTCCCGCGTTGACCCTGGTCCTTGACAGGCGACTGCGATCGGCGGTGGTCGACCACCTCGGCCCGAAAGAGCTCGGCCGGCGGAGTGAGGCGCGGCGCATCTTGCTGCGAGAGCGCCGCGGACACGAGGATCGAGAGGAGGACGCTCATGCCGTGAGGATGCCAGATGGCGCGCGCCAGATGGAAGGTGAAGCAATGGGGCCTGCTAGGTCTTGGCGCCAGCGCCGGGCTGTGAACACGGGCTCACGCGGGTCCAAAGCCGTCGCCATGCTCGTGGGCGAACTTAGGGGCATGGACGCTCCCGCAAAAGGTTGTCTCGCCGGGCTCGCTTCGTGGAAGCTCGGCGGTGGCGTGATCAGTACGATCATCGTGTTCGTCGGCGTGTACATGCTGCTCGGGCATTGCTGACCCCGTCGCGCTTCGCCGGGCAGGCCGGCCGAGCGCCCCCGTTCAACGCGCGGACGCGGCGGGGGAGGCCCTCACTCGCCCGAGGCTCGCGCTCGGGCCGACCCATTGCGAACAACCCATAGCGACCGACCCATTGCGACCAACACGCGGCGCGCGGCCACGTAGGCTCGCGGATGGTGCATCTGTACCGGGTCTCCCTCGCGCTCGTCCTTGCTGCGTCGCTGGCTGTCGCGCTGCTCGCGACCTTTGGGCCGCGTGCGGGCGGCCCCGCGCCGGCCCCGCTCGGGCGCGCCGAGGAGCCGGAGCACGCCGCCGCGGTCGCCCCAGCCGTCTCGCTTCGCCTGCCGGAGGCCGCGCGGGCCTCCGAGCGTGAGCTCGACCTCGAAGCGCCGCCGCTCGAGCCCGGGCGCCGCCCGGGCGACGCGTCCGCGCCGCAGGCGGCTGCCCCGCAGGTGCGCCCATTGTGGGTGCGGCTCACCCTAGTCAGCGCCGACGACCGCGCCCCGTTCCTCGCCGAGCTCCGGGAGGTCGAAGTGCGCCTCATCGCTGCTTCCCTGTCCACGCCCATCGACTGCTCGCGGAGCGGCGCGAACGACCTCGAGTTCGAGCTCCCACAGCGGTTACGGCAAGCGCGCCAGGTCGCCTTCGAGCTCACCGCGCGTGGCGCGGCGCACGACACGCGCTGGAGCGGCAGGTGCAGCCTGAAGATGCCGCGCGTCCTCGACAGGTGGAACGCCACCGTGGCGCTCACGTGTGAGACACCTTGGCTGGAGGGCGTCGTCCTCGGCGACGAGGGCTGCTCGCTCATCGGCGCGCGCATTGAGCTCGCTGCCGTCCACGCCGGCGGCACGCTCGATCGATTGAACCGCGCCGATGCATGGACGGCCGAGGCCAGCGCCGAGCTGCAGGCCGGCCGCTTCTCGGTCAGGGCGCCCGCCCGGGCGCTGCCGGACCACGCGCGCGCGCGCGTCGTCTTCAGCGACGGCTCTCGTTTCGATGTCCCGGACCTCATCCGTGCGTTCTCGAGCGACGTCGAGGTCCGCCTCCCCGCGGCCTCGCCGGTCGTCGGACGCCTCGTCTACAAGGGCGCCCCAGCGCAGAACCTGGTCACCGTGCATGTCGAGCAGGCCGGCGCGCGCATCGGGGCGGCCCGCGTGGGCGCTGACGGGAGGTTCGAGGTGCGCGACGCGCCCGATGGCCGGTTCGAGCTCGTTCTGACCGCCTCCCGACTCGGCGGCGAGCTCGCGCGCCTCGCGCTCGGTCAAGGCCGCGAGCACGCGAAGCCGCAGCGCACCGACGTGGGCGACATCGAGCTGAGCGCGCTCGGCGCGCTCATCGAGCTCGAGCTCGTCGACTCCGCCGGGCAACCCAGCGCCGGTCGGCTCCGCTGGCGCGCGCCCGGGAGCGCTGGCGCCGCGAGCCTAGGCGCCGCGCCGCTCCACCAACTGTTGCTCGCGCGCGGCCACGACGTGCAGCTCGAGGTCGACCGCGGCGCCGACCTCCCGCCGGTGCCGCTCATCGCCCACAGCGGGCGGCTGACGGTCGTCGTCGACCGATGAGCTACGCTCGCACGTCGCGCGGGTGTCGGCTCGGCCGCGTGCGATCAAGGTCCCGCGAAGCGTACGCTGATCGCAGCGGTGAAGTTCGATGTCGGGCCTGGGTTGGCGTCGCGGTACCAGGCCTGGAAGCTCCACTCCTCGCCCGGCTGCGCCGCCACCGAGCCGAGCGAGCTCGGCAGCGCGCGCAGGTCGATCACGAGCGAGAGCGCGCCGCCCGGACCCGCGTTCGAGACCTGCCCCGGCCCGACGAAGCGGCCGATGAACCCGGCGAGGCAAAGCGCGCCCTGGGTGCCGACGATCGGCAGCGGCGCGCTCGGGTAGCGCGACGCCAAGAAGCAGCCGTAGCCGTACGGCGGCAGCCCGGACGCGTCGAGTTGGAGCTCGTTCGCTGCGACGCACGCGCACCCCTGGACCGAGATGCGGCCGGCGACGCCGGTGCTGTTGTTGGCGGCGCCCGCGCAATAGACCGTGCCCGTCGCAGCGGTTCGCGTCCAGCGGAACGCGCGTCGTACGCCGCTCGCGTCTTGCGCCGCGCCGACGACGACCGCTCCGTTGGCATTGGTCGCAGTGGCCCACGCCTGAGCCCCGCCGAGGGTGCCGAGGTCCAGCGGCCCTGACGCCTCCGTCCAGCGGAAGGCACGGCTCTCCCAGCCGTTCGGCGCCAGCCCCGCGTTCCCGACCACGACGTGGCCGTCCGCGCTGACCGCTGTCGCTTCGGACCAGGTGCTCACGGGCGCCCCGAGCTCCTGGGCCCCCGCAGCAGCGCTCCAGAGGAACGCTCTCCGCGGACCAAACGGGTCCCCTGCCGTTCCGACCACGATGGACCCGTCGGCGTTGGCGCCGTAAGCCGTGGCCCGATCGAAGCCAGAGAGCACGCCCAGATCGACCATGCCTGAGGCCGCCGTCCAGCGAAAGGGATGGCTCGGCGAACCGGATGCTCCGACGACGGCGGCGCCATCGGCGCTCACGCCGCGCGCGTGCGAGTCGAGGGAGCCCAGGGTCCCGAGGTCCTGCACGCCCGTCGCGGCCGACCAGCGGAACGCGTGCAGCACGGCGCCCGGCAGCGTCAGATCGCCCACGAGCACCGTACACGCGGCATCGGCCGCATAGCCGCCGCCGCCAGCGATCCCGACGTCCTGCATGCCAGTCGCGGCGCTCCAGCGGAAGAAGCGCGGGTCGCCATTGGCCGCGTTCGTGCCGCCGACCACGACGCTGCCGTCCTCGTTGACCCCGAACGCGAGCGCATTCGGTCCGCCGAGGGTGCCCAGGTCCACCATCCCGGTCGCGGCGGTCCAGCGGAACGCGCGCCAGCTCCAAGGGCCGACCTCGACGTAGCCGACGACGACCTCACCGTCGGCGCTGACAGCGACGCTGCTGGCGTGGCCCCCGCCAGGGAGCGAACCCAGCGCCTCCATCACTCCGCACTCCTGCGCGGTCGCCGCGACGACGGGCGCCAGGATCAGTGCCAGGGCGCGGACCGCTGCGCGGGTGCGCGCTGTCGCCAGCGGCTGACGCGCCGATCGATGGTGGTGGTGCTGCATGGTCGGGGCCGCGGGGCACAGAGCTGAGCAGGACGCGGCGTCACTGGAGCGTAACGGCGTGCGAGCCGGCGCCGCGTACGCCGACGGGCGTACAGGCGCTCGAGATCCTGCGTAGTGACCTCGCCCAGGTCTTCGGGTGCTCGGATGGGCGTCCCGAGAGACCGCTGGCAGCAGAGCTTCAGGGTGCGGCGATCAGGGCGCGGCGATCAGGGCGCGGCGATCGGGGCGCGGCGATCGGGGCTCGTCGAGCGCCGCGGGGAGGCCGGGTGACGAGCGTCGATTGGCGGGCGCCGAAGTGGGGCGGTCCCCGGGAGGATCGACCTGCATTGGATCGAGGCGTCGGCGCGGCCTCCCTCGGTCAGCGCCACGGAAGCGCGCGCGTATGGGATGATCTCTGCATGACCATGCCGCTCCTCGTTGGTGTCCTCGTCTGTGCCGCGTCGCACGCTGCGCCCACCGCTCAGCGCGCGGGGGACGGCGACCATGCGGCAGCACCTGCGCGCGCTGCAGCGAGCGAATGGCCGCAGTTCCGCGGGCCCGGCGCGGGCGGGGTGTCCGACGCGCGCGGCGTGCCGACCGCGTTCGACACGCCGACGTGGCGGCGCCCGGTGCCCGGCCTCGCGCACGCGTCGCCCGTCGTGGCGGACGGGCGCGTCTTTGTCTTGACCGCGATCCCGACGGGCATCGAGCCGCAGCTGCGCGTCGGGCTCTACGGCGACGGCGGCTCGGCCGAGGACCTCGTCGAGACCGAGTTCCGCCTGCTGGCGCTCGACGTCGCGACGGGCGAGGTCCTGTGGGACACGCTCGTGGTCAAAGGCACGCCGCCGTTCGGGCGCCACACCAAGGCGACCCAGGCGAACTCGACGCCCGCGGTCGCAGACGGCCGCGTCGTCGCGCTCTGCGGCTCCCACGGCCTCTTCTGCCTCGACGCGGCGACCGGCGAGGCGCGCTGGCACGCCGAGCTCGGCGCGCTCGACTGCGGCCCGTGGGACGTCGAGGACTTGCACTGGGGCTTCGCGAGCTCGCCCGTGATCGCAGACGGGCACGTCCTCGTGCAAGCGGACGTCAAGACCGCGCCGTACTTGGCGTCGTTCGCGCTGGCGACCGGCGCCGTCGAGTGGCGCGTCGCGCGCGACGACGTCAACGGCTGGAGCACGCCCACCGTCACGACCGCGCCCGACGGCGCGCGCATCGTGCTCGTGAACGGCTGCAAGCACATCGGCGCCTATGCGCTCGCCGACGGCGCAGAGCGCTGGCGCATGGCCGGCGGCGGCGGCATCCCCGTCCCGACCCCCGTCGTCGCAGGCGACCTCGCGTACTTCACCAGCAACCACCGCCCGCTCGAGGCCGCGCACCCGCAGAAGCCGGTCTACGCCGTGCGCCTCGGCGCGCGCGGGGACCTCGGCGTGCCGCAGCCGCGCGCGCTGCAAGCCGATGGGCCGGGTGCGCCCTCCGCCGATGCAGCGCCCGACCCGGTCGCGTGGGTCGTCGCGCGCCGCGGCAACTACATGCAGACGCCGCTTGTGCACGCCGGGCAGCTCTGGCTCGGGTACGACAACGGCGTCGTGACGTGCCTCGACGCCGCGACGGGGGTCGAGCGCTACCGCGAGCGGCTCTCCGAGGGCACCGACGGGTTCACCGCCTCGCCCGTCGCCGCAGAGGGGCGCCTCTACTTCACGAGCGAGCAGGGCGAGGTGTTTGTGCTCGCCGCAGGGCCGAAGTTCGAGGTCCTCGCGCGCGGCGCGCTGGGGGACGTCTGCATGGCGTCACCCGCGGTCATCGAAGGCGCGCTGATCTTCCGCCTGCAGGGCTCGGTCGTGCGCTACGACTGAGCCCGCGGCGAGGTCGCTCGATGTGCCGTCGCTCGCTGTGCCGTAGTTGGGGCGCCGGCACGATGTGCTCGCACGCGCAGCCACCCCGGGCCGCGGTCACTCCCCCGGGTCGCCCCAGGTGCCCCGGACCGTGGCGGAGCGCGACGAGAGGATCTCGAGCACCCAATCCCACCAGCCCCAGTGCGTCACGCGCTCGCTCGTGACGTGCAGCAGCGGCAGGCCCGAGTCGGAGGCGTTCTCGTGGGCCACCTGCTCCGCGGGGCGCGGCAGCTCCCACGACAGGATCGTGAACGAGCGCGCCGACGAGCGGAACGTGCCGGACGTCGCCGTGTCGCGGGTGAAGTCGACAGAGGCGCAGCTCGCGGCGGCGCAGAGGAGGGTCGCGGCCAGGAGCCGGGCCCTAGCGGTGTCCGTGCGGGGTCGGAGGGGTTTCATAGCGGGGCGCCTGCACTTTACTTCGGACGCCATCGGGTCGAGACATGAACCGTGAATCAAGCCCTCGGGCGGGACGATCGCTCCCACCCGAGGCACAATCCGTCCCATGCCGCCGCCTCCGACCCAGCCGATCCCGACGTTGGCCGCCCGCCCGGGCGACCTCGAGGTCGACCTCCGCCGCCACGCGGACGCCTTTCAGGCGGTCTTCGGCGGCGCCCCGCCCCGGCTCGTGTTCGCCCCGGGCCGCGTCAATCTGTTCGGCGGGCACCTCGACTACAACGGCGGCCCGGTCATGCCGACGGCCATCGACCGGGGGACCTTCATCGCGTTCCGGCCGCGCGCTGACCGCAAGGTCGTCATGGCCTCGACCTTCGACCCCGCGCGCTGCGAGGTGGACCTCGACGCGCTCCCCGACGAGCGCACCGGGCTCTGGGCCGACTATCCCCTCGGCGTGCTCCGCGAGCTCGCCCGGCGCGCGCCCGAGGCCCGCGGCCTCGAGCTGCTCTTCGGCGGCAACCTGCCGGTGGGGGCGGGCCTCTCGTCGTCGGCCTCGATCTGCGTCGGAACGGCGTTCGCCGTCGACCGCGCCTGGGAGCTCGGCCTCGACACCCAGGCGCGCGTAACGGCGGCGCTCGCGGCGGAGCGTGGCTTCGTCGGCGTGCAGTGCGGCATCATGGACCCGTACGCCGTCGGCTACGCCAAGCCCGGACACCTCCTGTGGCTCGACTGCAAGGATGAGTCCTTTACGCACCTGCCGATCGACTTCGAGCGCCTCGCGATCGGAGTGATTGACTCGGGCGTCCAGCGCCAGCTCGCGCGCAGCGAGTTCAATGACCGCGTCGCGCAGTGCGCGCAGGCGTTCGAGGCCCTCGCGCCGCACGCGCCTGGCGCGACGGTGATGCGCGATGTCCCGGAGGCCGTCGTCGAGGCGCGCGCACACACGCTCGAGCCGGTGGTCCTGCGCCGCGCGCGCCACGTCGTGCGGGAGGTCGAGCGCACGTTCGCCGCGCGTCAGGCCCTCGAGGCAGGCGACCTCGTGGGCCTCGGCGCGCGCATGTTCGAGACGCATGCCTCGCTGCGAGACCTCTACGAGTGCTCGTGCGAAGAGCTCGACGTGCTCGTGGACGCGGCGGCCGAGGCCGGCTGCCTGGGCGCGCGTCTGACGGGCGCGGGCTTCGGCGGGTGCATCGTCGTCTTGATCGACGCCGGGCGCGAGGACGAGGCCCTGGACGCGATCCAGGGCCGCTTCGACGCGCGCTTCGGGCGTCGCCCGCTGGCAGGTTTCTTCCGCGGCGACGAAGGTCCGCGCGAAGTTTCAACCTGATTTCTCGACCCGCAGGTCGAGAAGAGCGGATCGGGCGGTTTCGCTGGAATCCGCACTGATTCCGTGCGAAATAAGGGGTGTCCCCGACACCTACGCAACCATGGAATTCCTGCTCCTCCTCATCGCGCCCATGCTGCTCGCCGGCTGGGCGTCCTGGCGCGTCAAGTCCACGTTCAAGAAGTTCTCGCAGGTCGGTGTGGCCAGCGGCATGACCGGCGCGCAAGCCGCCGCGGCGGTGTGCCGGGCGGGCGGCGCCCACGACGTCACGATCGAGCGCATCGGCGGCTTCCTGTCGGATCACTACGACCCGCGCACGAAGACCCTGCGCCTGTCGCCTGACGTGTACGACGGCCGCTCTGTGTCGGCCATCGCGGTCGGCGCCCACGAGGCTGGCCACGCGCTCCAGCACGCGACGAACTACACCTGGCTCGAGATGCGCTCGCTGATGGTGCCTGCGGTGCAGTTCGGCAATGCGACCTGGATCTACCCCGTGATGGCGGGCATGCTGCTCTCGAACGTCGGCTTCATGTGGGTCGGCATCGCGCTGCTGGCGGTCACGGTGCTGTTCCAGCTCGTGACGCTGCCGGTCGAGTTCGACGCCTCGAACCGCGCCAAGCACGTCCTCGCGACGGGCGGCATCACCCGCGGGCCCGACGAGGAGGCGGGCGTCGCCAAGGTCCTCGACGCCGCCGCGATGACCTACGTCGCGGGCGCGGTCGCCTCGATCGCGACGCTGCTCTACTACGTGATGATCGCCACGCAGAACCGCGATTGACCGCTGCTGCCGGCCGCGCGCCGCGCGGGTAGCCTCTGCGGCCTAGAAGGAGCGCCCCATGGACCGCCTGACCCTCGACTACACCTACGCCCTCGCCGACCAGGTCGGCCCCGAGCACGGCCCGACCGGGCCTGAGCTCGCCGCCCTCGCCGGACCCTCCGAGGCCGCCCTCGCCGCCGTTCAGGCGCGCCGCACGCGGGACCTTCGCTGGCTCGACCTGCCACACCGGGCCGAGATGCTGCAGCGCATCCAGGATTACGCGGCCTCGGTCGCGGGCCGCTTCGACAACGTCGTCGTGCTCGGCATCGGCGGCTCGGCGCTCGGGAACCGCGCGCTGCACGCGGCGCTGAACAGCCCCTACCACGACCTCGCGCCGCCGGCCGGGACGCCGCGCCTGTTCGTGCTCGACAACGTCGACCCTGACCTGGTCGGCGAGTTCCTGCGCACCGTCGACGTCACGCGCACGCTGTTCAACGTGATCTCGAAGTCCGGCTCGACCGCCGAGACGATGAGCCAGTTCCTGATCCTGCGCGACCGCTTGATCGCGGCGCTCGGCGACGAGGGGCACAAGCAGCACATCGTCGTCACGACGGACCTGCGCTCGGGCGTCTTGCGCCCGATCGTGGATGAGGTCGGCTACCAGAGCTTCGAGGTCCCCGACGGCGTGGGCGGCCGCTTCAGCGTCCTGTCGCCGGTGGGCCTCCTGTCCTCGGCGCTCGTCGGCATCGACATCGCTGGGCTCCTGGCCGGCGCCGCCGCGATGGACGAGCGCTGCCGTACAGCGCGCTTCGACGACAACCCAGCGTTGATCTATGCGGCGCTGCAGTGGTCGATGCAGTCGGCGAAGGGCAAGCCGATCGCGGTCCATTTCCCGTACAGCCACCGCCTCGCGTACCTCGCGGACTGGTACGCGCAGCTCCTGGCCGAGTCGATCGGCAAGCGCAAGTCGCGCAGCGGCGCGGACGTCTTCGTCGGCCCGACGCCCGTGAAGGCCGTCGGCGTGACGGACCAGCACAGCCAGGTGCAGCTCTACGCGGAGGGCCCGTTCGACAAGTGGTTCACGCTGCTCGCCGTCGATCAGCCCGACCACAACGTCGAGATCCCGCGCGCGTACCAGGACCGGCCAGAGCTCGCGTACCTCGGCGGGCGCACGCTCGGCGAGCTCTTCCACGCGGAGCGAGAAGGCACGCGCATCGCGTTGACCGACGCGCGCCGGCCGTGCGTGACGGTGCACTTCCCGAGCGTCACGGCGCACACCGTCGGGCAGTACATCTACCTGATGGAGCTCGCCGTCGCGGTCATGGGCGAGCACTACGGCATCGATGCGTTCGACCAGCCGGGCGTCGAGGCGGGCAAGGTCGCGGCGTACGCGCTGATGGGGCGCACGGGCTACGAGGCGCGGCGCGCCGAGATCGAAGGGCGCAGCGCGAGCGCCCAGCATCGGGTCTGAACCCATGAACGAGTACAAACGACTCGTCGTCGGCGTCGAGCTGCGCCCGCGCTCGTTTGAGCCGCCGGACGGCTCTCACGCCGCGGTGCGGCAGGCGGCGTGGCTCGCGGCGAAGAGCGGCGCGTCGGTCTTGATCGTGCACTCGACGTGGGACGGCCGCGACGAGCCCGCGCCGGACCTCGATCCTGCGGCCGTGCCGATCCTCGACGGCCTCGTCGCGTATTGCGCGACGCTCGGCGTCGAAGCCACGTATGCCGTCGAGCACGAGCGCCCGTGGATGGCGATCGCGCGCCATGCGACGGCGTCGGACCTCGTCCTGACGGGCAAGCGCGACGGCGAGACGGTCGATGGCGCGCGCGTGGGGCCGACCGCGGCGAAGCTCGTGCGCGCTTGTACGGCGCCTGTGTGGCTCGTGGAGCCGGGGCAGGACCAGGCGTTGAAGCTCGTGCTCGCCGCGACGGACCTGTCGCCGGTGGGGCTGCGCGTCGTGGAGGCCGCGGCGTGGCTCGCGGCGGCGCACGGCGCGGAGCTGCACATCGTGCACGCGTGGCGTGTCCCGCGCGCCGTGCAGGCCGCCGCGGACACGATGGACCACGACGAGTACGTCGCGGCGGTCGAGCAGCACCGCCTGCGCGCGCTCGGCGCCTTCGAGCGCGCGGTGTCGGGCCTCGAGGTCGACCCGACGCTGCACTTGGAGCGCGGGCGCGCGTCCGAGCGCATCCTCGGCCGCATCGAAGTGCTGCAGCCCGACCTCGTGGTGATGGGCAGCCTCTCGCTCGGCGGGCGCCCAGGGCTCTTTGTGGGGGAGACGGCCGAGCGCGTGATCCCGCGCCTCGAGACGTCGATCTTGACCTTCAAGCCCAAGGACTTTCCGTCGCCGTTCCAGGTCCGGTGAGGGCGGCGCCGACGCGCGCGCGGACGGCGCGCGCGCGTGGGCGGTCGACGTGCCTCGGGCCCGGCCGCTTCAGGTCGTAGGCAGCCCTGTCACGGGCAGAGGTCGATGCGCAGCGCGTCGCTGAGGTTGAACGTGGCCCCGTCTCGGAAGATCGTCTGCACGTACAGCGGCTGCCCCGCGACGGCGAGCTGGAGGAGGGGGAAGCCCTGGAGGTCGAGGCTCCACAGCGGCGCGCCTTGGTCGCGTGTCGGGGCCACCGCGAGCCTCACGCTGCTGCCGACGCCGATGCAGCGCACGCCGGCGCCGATCGGGATCGTCGCGGAGTCCGGCCCTGCGAACGCGGCCGCAAAGGTGTGCAGCGGGAACCCGGACCCAATGAGTCGCAGGTCGTTGGTCGAGATGGAGGCCGAGCCAACAGCGGCGAGGTCCGCGCCGGGCGCGCCTGTGGATTGAGGCAAGCCCTCACAGTGCACGGTGGCGCCGCAGTCTTCGACGACCATGACATCGTCGACGAACGATCCTTGTTCGCCGAAGTTCCAGTCGTCGATGGTGTCGTGGACGAAGCGGACACGCACTTGGCCCCAGGCGCGGTTGAGGGGCAGGTCGTACTGCCGCCATTGGGACAGGGCGAAAGAGTCCATCGACAGGCAATCTGCGAAGTGGACGAGGAACGGATCGACGGCGTCGATTACCTGGACCGAGAACGCGTCCCATTGGCAATCGACCTCATGTACGAAGCCGTAGTTGAACTGGAGGCGCGCGGGCGCGATCCCGGCGGAGAGGTCGATGACGGGGGACGTCGCGGTGCCGCTCCAGACGCCCCACGGGAGACCCAAGACGTTGTGGTTGAAGTTCAGCGAAGCGGGCGCCGAGGTGTAGGGCACGATCGTCGTCGCTGGCAGGGCGTCGACGCCCCAGGCTGCTCCCGAGGACCCCGAAGGGGCCGAGTTCACGAGGGTCCAGCCCTGCGCGTCGCTGAAGTCGGTCGAGTAGAGGACGTTCTGGGCGGCGCCCGGGGCGGCGAGGGCGAGCGCGGCGAGGGCCGCGGGGAGGCTGAGGTTCGGCATGCTGTCTCCTTGGTGGGGGCCGAGGGAATGGATCCTATCGGGACTTGCCGCCGTGCCCAGAAGCGTGGCCGCCATCCGCGTCTTTTCTGGTGTGGTGGGGTGGTAGGCTCACAGCCAGGGAGCGATCCCTACCCTATGGCGAGGCACTCCCAATGATGCAGAGAGCTCGGTGGAGGACCGCGAGCGCGCTTGTGTGGGCGCTGCAGGCTGCGGGGAACGTAGCTGCCGCGCAGTATCCCGTGCCGACGATCCTGCGTACGTCGAACCCCGACGATTTTGGGCACTTCGGTCTGGCGTGCTCTATCGATAACGGTCGAGCTGCTGTTTGCTCCAAAGAGATCTTTCACAATCCAACGGAATACGGGGGCGTTGCGATCTTCGAGCGTGACTCGACGGGGCGCTGGCTTCAGACGCAGATCCTGAGGGCGAGCCAGGAGTTTCCTCCTTTGAGTAGCACGTTTGCAAAGGACGTCGAAATCGTCGGCGACTCAATGATGGTTCTCAGTGGTGGGTCCCATGAAGCCTACGAGCTCCGCTATGTTGGCGGACGGTGGGTCGGCCACGAGATCGTCCCGCGTGCAACGGGGACCGGTCTTGGACAGGGATTCACAATGGCCTACGACGGTGTGACCCTCGTTACGGGTCACAAGCAAGCGGGGAACCCCGGCGGCGCACCTGGCGCGGTCTTCTTCTACGAACGTCAGGGAACCTGGACCCAGGTCCAGTCGTTCACGGCGCCGCAGCTTGGAGTTCACCCCTTGTCCACGTTCAATGGATTCAGCTCGGCGCTGGACGTCGATGGCGACGTGGCGGCTGTGGGGGCAGTGACCTCTTATGTCAACGGCTTTGACCATGTCGGGACTGTCTTTGTCATGCGGCGGACGAATGGGGTCTGGGCGTTGGAGCAGCGCATTGATCACCCCTATCCCAATCGACGAGACCTCTACTTCGGGTATCCGATTACGTTGTGTGGTGATGACATGTTTACGGCCGCGGGCCATGACGGCTGGACGAGTGATGTCACCGCGCATATTTTTCACTACCACCGCAACTCGCAAGGGACGTGGGAGCTCGTCGACGACATCGAGCCGACGATCGGGCCTGGCCAGAGCGCCTACACGATCGGGTTCTGCTCGCAGATGCAGTACGTTCCACCGACCCTCTTTGTCGGTTCGAGTGCCTGGCGAGTGCCCGGCGCCGTGCTCGGTGATCCGTTTGGGGGGTACGGTGCCGTGCACGCGTTCGAGCGCTGTGACGGGTTCTGGAACCAGCGCCTCGTGATGACGACGCCTTACCGGCTGCTCTCATCTCAGATCGGTGGCTCTGGGCTGGACTACGACGGACAGACGGTGATCGCCGGGGGACGGTTCTTCACGGGCTATGAGGGTCAGAACGGAGCCCCCGGCCCCAACCTCGAGGCCGGCCTCGCCGCGGTGATCGACACACGCCGCTGCCCTCAGGGACGTGCCTCGAGTTCGGTCGGCCCGGTTGCACCCGGCGTCGGTCGAGACGACGGACTGCCGTGCGGCGCTGCGAGCCTGGCCTTGGTTGTCGAACTCGAGCGGCCCGGGCGCGCGTTTGGCCGCGTTTGGTGGCTTCGACCAGCGGCGTGCCCGCCTCGCGGTGGACAGCCTGCCTCCGTTCAGCACGACGCTGCTGGTGATCGGCACTCCAGAACCATCTGCCGAAGCCGCTTGGCGCGTGCAGTCGGAGGAGTCTGGTGCCTCGGATTCGTGCGCCGCGTGGTCGGCCACGCGCGGACGCCGCCGGCGTGGCGACCTTCGAGGACGTGCACACCCCGTCACCGCGGAGCTGGTGAACTACTCCTACTACGAGCTGCCCTTCCAAGCCCTCTACCGCCAACCGACACCCTCGCCGTGCGGGCACGGCTGGAACGCATCGAGCGCGCTCCTGCTGCACTTGGACCGCTACTGACGCGCGATGCCAGAGCGAGTGTTGCCGATTTTCTCACTCGAGAGAATCCGGAGATTCTCGCTTGACGGACCGACATGGGGCATGCCAGCGTGAAGCAGAACGGAAGTCGTCCTGCCATGAACAACAGCCAATCTCTCGCTCTCTCGCTCTCTCGCTCTCTCGCTCTCTCGCTCTCTCGCTCTCTCGCTCTGTAGCCTACTAGCGATCGAGACACTGAACGGGCAGATCAATGCTCCACCAGTGAGCCACCCAGCGTTTCAGCCCTTGGAGTTCAGCTTCAACTTCTCGGGCGTGCTGGTCGACCTGGACAGCAACCCGGCCACGCCACCCGTCACGCTGGGGTCCCTCGGTTCCGCGCCGAACATGGGGCTCTCCGAGGACTTCGATGGGAACATCTCGGGGTCTCGCCCGAATCCATTTCTGCACTTTCGCTTTACGGCGCTTGTCTCGCCGCCAGGACAGCCCACGGTCGTGTACCCGATTCCGGGCTTCTTCGCGGGCGCTGGCGGGACCGGAAATCCTTGCACCGGAGACGTCAAGCCTGGCTGTGTCTGGAAATTCCGGTTCGCGCCCGATGAGCGCGCAGGCATCTGGACATTCACGGTCGTTCTGGATGCGGGTGACGGCCTGAACTTCGGCTATGCCACCTATGGCAGCCCCGGGGCGTACGACCTTGTCACGAATCTCGATGGCCGTCGCGACGACCCCAGTTGACGGAATCGGAGTGTTGGCGGTCCAGACGGGGGATTTCCCGTCGATCGGTGTCGACCCGCAAGGGGCTGGGTTCTACAGCAAGGGATTCTTGCGAGCCGACAACGAGGACCAAGTGACGGCCGCGACATCCTATTACAGGTTCTCTCGCCTGAGGCTCGCGGACGAAGAACGCTACTTCATCAAGTGCGGTGTGAATAGCCCGGAGAACTTCTTTGGGTATCGAGAGTTTTACAAAATGATGAAGGACCCCGTCGGAGTAGACCCATTCCTCCCTCCCCTGGTGGACTTCCCCCGCCTTCTTCACGGGTACCGGGCCTTGGCACGCCTACGATTCTCTCGAGGCGGGGGAGTTGCCACCGGGAATCGGTGTATCACGCGTGACACATGCCGAAGAGCACTGGCAACTCGGCGATCCCGAGTGGCCTACGACTAGCCTCCAACTGTACCGGGATCCCCTGAACAACCCGGGTAACACGTCGACTTCGCCACTTTACTTCCAAGACCAAACGGCGCAATGCACCTTCGGCCCAGCCTCTTTCCGTATGGCGGGCCACGGCATCATTGGTGCGTTGCGGTACCTGCAGAGCGAAGGTCTGAACTCGATCTACGTCCTGCCGATGAATCTTGGCGGCGACGGGCGGGACACCTACCCATTCTCGTCGGTGCACCCTTGGGACGTGTTCTGGTACGCGGGGAATCCGACGTTTGCCCAACCCCTGATGGGTGGTCCCGATCCGATCATCGACGGGCCGGTCGAGCCGTGGCGTATATTCACCTACAGCATCAAGCGGATGCAGGAATGGAACACGGTCCTTGAGTTTGCGATGTCCCGCGGGATCTTCGTCCAGTTCCAACTGCACGAGAACGAGTCCGGGAACCTTGATTGGCTGGGGTATGACTGGTCACCCGCCGTACTACCTCCGGCGCAAGTGCCTGCGCCGATACGCCCGCCAATGCCCGCCACGAACGCCATGGAGTCGCCGCGGCGGCATCTGCGACATGCGCGGCAGTTGTACCTGAAGATGATGGTCGCCTACTTCGGGCATCACCCTGGCATCCAATGGAACCTCGCGGAGGAGAACCAATGGCGGGTGAACTATACGCCTCCGGGTGCAAGCTCGACCGTGCCGGTCCACTTCACCATCCGGCAACTGGAGGCGATGGCGCGGTGGATTGATTTCCTTCAGCCCTACTACCAGCACCCGATCGCGGTCCACTCGACAGGGAACGACGAGCAATTGTTCCGGCATATCCTCGAGGCCGATCCGATCGAGAACATGGCGGTGGACACCTACACGGTCCCAGGCAGCTACACTCCGCATGCCGGGATGGCCGGGGCTGGGGACTGGCTCGACGCCGCCTCGTTCTATGTCTACGGGGACGGTCAGCCCGACCCAAACGGCCCCGACGCCTACGATCGCGACAGCACCGTCCTCCCCGCGCGGCCGCACGAGTTCGATGCCGAGACGGAGGGGCTGCGCGCAATCGTCGACGCCACAACCGTCACCGTCCCAGGCGGCGGTGCGACGGCACACCTTGCCCTGAGCGTCGATGAGCAAGGCAACTGGAAGTGGGGTGCATCGGGTCGGAATGTGGCCGAAGCGATGGTTCCCGGCACGCCGAACGGTGGCTACGCAACACGCGCCTCGTCGGCCGCCGAACGGCGACGAATCGTCCTCTGGGACTCCCTCCTCTCGGGCTTCGGCCTTGAATGGTACTTCGGATATGGCCACGAAACGGACGGGTGGCCGGCGGCGCCGGGACCAGGGATCATGTGGCAGCCGACCTTGGAGGACAACCAAGGGGGAGGTGATGTCTCCTGCGAGGAATTCATGAGCCGCAGCGAATTGTGGGGCTACACACGAGTTGCCCGCACACTCCTCCGGAAGGTACCATTTTGGCGCGGCACCCCACAGGACAGCCTCGTCTCAGGGGAGTGCTACGACCAGGATCCACAGGGAACTCGCGGCGAGGCGCAGGTCTTCGCCTTCACCGGGCAAGCGGCGAATGATGTAGAGGACGTGTTCTTGGTGATTTACTACCCGGACCTCTGCGGTTCGCAAGACCCATTGGGCGACGTTGATGTGACGTTCGCCACTGCGAACACCACCTTCTCTGGCAGCTACTTTGATCCAGCAACGGGTACCCAGTTAGGGACACCGGTCCTCTTCCAGAGTGGGGCGGGATTCCCAAACAGCGTGCCCGCGGGCGCCGGCTCGGACCTCGTCCTGATCGTGAGGCAGCTCTAATGCGATTTTATGTCATCATGACCTTGGCGCTTGTATGGGCGCTGCAGGCTGCGGGGAACGTAGCTGCCGCGCAGTATCCCGTGCCGACGATCCTGCGTACATCGAACCCCGATAGACTAGGACACTTCGGTCTGGCGTGCTCTATCGATAACGGTCGAGCTGCTGTTTGCTCCAAAGAAATCTTCTTCAATCCTACGGAATACGGCGGCGTTGCGATCTTTGAACGCGACTCGGCGGGGCGCTGGTTACAGACGCAGATACTGAGGGCGAGCCAGACGGCTCTTCTCTTCAGTGTGGGTTTGCTGCTGACGTTGAGATCGTTGGGGACTCATTGATGGTGCTTGGGGGGGCCCAGGATGAGGCATACGAATTCCGCTACGTAGGCGGGCAATGGATCGCAGACGAAATTGTCCCGCGTGCAACGGGGACCGGTCTTGGACAGGGATTCACAATGGCCTACGACGGTGTGACCCTCGTTACGGGTCACAAGCAAGCGGGGAACCCCGGCGGCGCACCTGGCGCGGTCTTCTTCTACGAACGTCAGGGAACCTGGACCCAGGTCCAGTCGTTCACGGCGCCGCAGCTTGGTGTTCACCCCTTGTCCACGTTCAATGGATTCAGCTCTGGCTTGGATGTCGACGGCGACGTAGCGGCCGTGGGAGCCGTCACGTCCTATGTCAACGGCTTCGACCATGTCGGAACCGTCTTTGTCATGCGGCGGACGAACGGGGTCTGGGCGTTAGAGCAGCGTATCGACCACCCTTATCCCAATCGCCCCAATCTCGGCTTCGGTTTGCCGATCGCTCTGAATGGTGACGATTTGTTTACGTCTGCAGCCCACGACGGCTGGACAAGTGAATTGACTGCACATATCTTTCACTATCATCGCAATCCTCAAGGCGTATGGGAGCTCGTCGACGACATCGAGCCGACGATCGGGCCTGGCCAGAGCGCCTACACGATCGGGTTCTGTTGGCAGATGCAATACGTTCCGCCAACGCTCTTTGTCGGATCGCGGGCCTGGCGTGTGCCGGGCGCGGTGCTAGGTGATCCGTTTGGGGGGTACGGTGCCGTGCACGCGTTCGAGCGCTGTGATGGGTTCTGGAACCAGCGCCTCGTGATGACGACGCCTTACCGGCTGCTCTCATCTCAGATCGGTGGCTCTGGGCTGGACTACGACGGGCAGACGGTGATCGCGGGCGGACAGTTCTTCACGGGCTATGAGGGTCAGAACGGAGCCCCCGGCCCCAACGTCGAGGCCGGCCTCGCCGCGGTGATCGACTACACGCCGCTGCCCTCGGGGACGTGCCTCGAGTTCGGTCGGCCCGGTTGCACCCCGGCGTCGGTCGAGACGACGGACTGCCCGTGCGGCGCTGCGAGCCCTGGCCTTGGTTGTCCGAACTCGAGCGGCCCGGGCGCGCGTTTGGCCGCGTTTGGTGGCTTCGACCAGCGGCGCGTGCCGCGCCTCACGGTGGACGGCCTGCCTCCGTTCAGCACGACGCTGCTGGTGATCGGCACTCCAGAGCTCCATCTGCCGGCCGGCAACGTGCAGTCCGGAGGAGTCTGGTGCCTCGGGACCCCATTGCGCCGCGTGGTCGGCCGCGCGGACGCCGCCGGCGTGGCGACCTTCGAGGACGTGCACACCCCGTCACCCGCGGAGCTGGTGAACTACTCCTACTACGAGCTGCCCTTCCAAGCCCTCTACCGCCAACCGACACCCTCGCCGTGCGGGCACGGCTGGAACGCATCGAGCGCGCTCCTGCTGCACTTGGACCGCTACTGACGCGCCCCAGCGTGCTTCGAGCGCGCCCATGACCGACGAGCGAGGTCAGGGGGCCATGGTCCGTTGATCTCGCTTGGCAACACACGGGCTGCCGGCGTGAGCTGCGCGAGGCCCGTCGTTCGTGAGAACGGCGGGCCTCGTTGCGCCTCGAGGGCGCGTCGCGGACAAGGAGAGAATCAGTCGCTTCAGGAATCCCGACCGGGGCGCTGCACAGCGGGAACCAGTCGCCGCGCAGTGCGCCCCGTCGTGGGCGTAATCAGGCGGCGCGCTGGCCGAAATTCGAGCGCGGGCGCCCGCCTTTGGACTTGCGCGCCTCGAGCGTCGCGTTGAAGGCGGTCCACTCGGCCGCGGAGAAGAGGCGCACCTCGCCGCCGCACTCGACGCAGTAGCTGACCTCGATGCTCGCCAGGTAACGGACGTTCTTCTCGCAGCAGGGGCAGTACTTGGTCGCGGCGTAGAAGTCTTGGTTCGTCATGGTGGGCTCGCTGTGCGTCGTGTGGACGATGGAGCGAGAGCCACGGGGGTGCCAAGTCGCACCGAGGAGCGCCACGGTCGAGCGTAAGTCCTCCGGGGACAGACGCTTGCGATGGATCCACGCGTCGCGCGCAGGGCCGCGGCGGCCGCACGGATGTCGTCCGTGCGCGACATGGCTTGGCGAGCCACCAGGACGTGTCCGCTTGGCGCAACGCCGCGCTGCGTGCCGCGTGCGCCGGGTCCCGCCATGGGGCCGGTTTTCACGTTGCAGTGGGCCCGCGCTCTCGGATCGAATCCAGCGTGCGGCCTCCGAGCCCGCGACCCAACACCGTCGATCCACGGCATGAGCAAGAACTTCGAACGCCACCGGCAACCTTGGACGGATGCCGAGATCAGCAACCTGCACCACCTGGTGGGCAAGGGCATGAGCCTCCAAGCGATCGCCAAAGCGCTGACCCGGAGCGAAGAGTCCATCAAGACGCGCATCAAGCTCGACAAGCTGAAGATCACGAAGCTGCGGTAGCCTCCGAGCCTCCGCGCACACCATGGACACCCGCGCACCCAAAGATGCTGGTGACCTGCTCCTCGATCGGCTCGGCCGCGGGACAGTTTCTGTGCCCTCTCCAGCGCCAAGAGAAGCCCGCCCGCGTCCCGCTTGCAGGTGAGTGATCCGGCGAGCACGCTCGGGCGCCTCTGCCCTTGGCGCGGCTCAGGTCGGCGGATCCATCAACTCCAACCCACGCGCCAACCATGCGCGAGCGTTGAGCCAACGGTCGTGGACCATGCCGGAAGAGACATCGGCGAGAGCCGCGACCTCGGCCACCGACAAGCCGCCAGCGCGCTTCAGGCGCAGCCGCGCGCGTCATGGATCGACCATGACCCGTCGCATCGCGATCGACGCGGCACGCAGGGGGAGGCGCGCAGGGGAAGGGGGCCGCATCGACCTCGACGGGCTTCGAGTTGCCCTGCAGCGCCGCGCCATCGATGCGCAGGAGCGCTTCTTGGGCGAGCGCGGGCGCCGTGAGGGTGTGATGACGTCGCTCCCCGCGCCTCCGTCCGTCGGCGCGGCGTCGCCGTGCTCTGTTGCGCGTGTCGGAGGCCTCCTCCAGCATCGGCAGGCGCTCGGCCCGCGCCTCACTCGAACGTGACAGTGACCGTGTTCGAGAGGTTACTGGTGATGCCCGGGTTCAGGTCCCGGTGCCAGGCCTGGAAGCTCCACGACTCGCCCGGGCGCGCGGCCTCGTGGCCGTTGGGCTGGGGCAGCGCAATGAGGCTCACTCCGAGGCTCGCCGAGCCCGTCGAGCCCGTGTCGAAGATCACCCCGCCGGCGCCGCGGCCGATGGGCGGCGCGAGGCACAGGACGCCCTGGCTCGACGCCGGCATCGTGCCGGGTCCCATGGCGCGTGAGCAGAGGAGGATGCCAACCGAGTGCAACGGCAGGTCCGTGGAGGTCAGGGTGAATCCGTTCCTCAGGGTCGAGACCGAGCCCGTCGCTTCCAACCGTCCATTGCGCCCCGTCGAGTTCGGTACGACCATCGGGCAGCCTGCGAGCCCCAGCGGGCACGAGTACGCTCCGCAGGCGGAGTCGACCTCGCCCGTGATCTCCACCGCCGGGGCGAAGAAGTCGTACACGGCCGTCTGTGTCAGCGCTCCGAGATCGGGGAGGATCGCGACCGTCGACCCCATGGGGCACGGCGCCTCGACGCGGAAGGAGAAGCCCGTGACCAGCAGTCCCTCAGGACCCGCAAGGGCGAGCGCTGGCGCGCCGGGGCGTGCCAAGGCGGTATAGAGCGCGTCCCCGTCGTCGAACGTCAGGTTCAATCCGCGGGGGTCCGGCAGGAACCCCGACACGAGCCAGTCGTAACCGGCGCCCTCGCCGTCCACGCCGACGAGCGTGAGGACGGCGGGATCCCAACGGAGGACGACCTCGAGCGCGCCGACTGCCCGGGGAGGACCGTGCGCCGTGCTCGCATGGAGATCGACGAGCGCGAGCTCGTGGACAGCGACGCAGTCCCCAGCTCGCAGGTCGAGGTCGACGAGCCCTTGACCGAAGGAGACCGGGTTGAGGCAGGCCAAGCCGAGGATGAGGCCGGGCGTCGTGGTGCCGAAGTGATGCATCTTGAGGACGGGATCGAGGTCCCGGTCGGGGAGGCGATCGGCCGGAGGATGAGGCTGCGGCGTGGGCGCCGCTCCGGCGCGATCCCGCGGCGACGTCCGACCGAAGGAAAAGCGACCACCGTGGGTGCCGCGCGCACGGAATCCGTGGATTTCCGCGCAGCGTCGGATCCACGCGCCGCCCGCCACGCGCCCACGGTCCGTGGCGCAAGATGTGATCCCTCCGGACGAGACGCCCGATCGTCGAGCTGCACCCAGCGCCATGGAAGACCCCTCGCACCCAATCGAATCGGACTCGACCCAAGATCGAATCGCGGACCTCCTCGCGCGGGTGCTCGCCATGCCCGAAGGCGAACGCATGGCAGAGCTTAAGGCGCGTGTCGACGGGGATGTCGCGCTCGAGCGCGAGCTCGAGAGCCTGGTCGGAGCGACGGTACGAGCCGGGCGTTTCCTCGAAGGCGTCGAAGCGGCTAGGGGCGCCGCCGACGAGCCCGAGTCCATCGCTGCCGGGACGCGGATCGGGCGCTACACGCTCGTGCGCCCGCTCGGTGAAGGGGGCTTCGGCAGCGTCTGGTTGGCCGAGCAGACCGACCCCGTCGCGCGTGTTGTCGCGCTGAAGGTCATCAAGGCCGGCATGGACACAAAGCAGGTGATCGCGCGCTTCGAGCTCGAGCGGCAGACGCTCGCGCTGCTCGATCACCCGAGCATCGCCAAGATCCTCGACGCGGGCAGCACGAGCTGGGGACGTCCCTACTTCGTGATGGAGTGGATCGACGGGGTCCCGATCTCGGAGTACTGCCGGTCCGAGGCGCTCAGCACACGCGAGCGAATCGACCTCTTCACCCATGTCTGCCTCGCGATCCAACACGCGCACCAGAAGGGCGTCATCCACCGCGACATCAAGCCGAACAACGTCCTCGTCTCTGTGCGGGATGGGGTGGCGCTCCCGAAGGTCATCGACTTCGGCATCGCCAAGGCGACGGGCGGGGTGGTCTCCGGGAGCACGGCGGCGGGCGACGTGCGCATGCTGCTGGGCACGCCCGCGTACATGAGCCCCGAGCAGGCGTCGCTCTCGGCGCTCGACATCGACACGAGGAGCGACATCTATTCGCTCGGCGTGCTGCTCTACGAGCTGCTCGCGCACGAGCCGCCGTTCGGAGCGGGCGCGCTCGCCTCGCTCGACCTCTCCGAACTGCAACGAACGATCCGCGACGTGACCCCCCCGCTGCCGAGCGAGCGTGCCTCGTCGGCGCCCCGCCCGGACGCGGTCGGGGCGCTCGACGCTCCCGCGTCCTCGCGCCGGGGCGGCGGCGCTGAGCTGCGGGGCGACCTCGACTGGATCGTGATGAAGTGCCTCGAGAAGGAGCGCTCGCGGCGCTACGACACCGCGAGCGCGCTGGCCGAGGACCTCCGGCGGCACCTCACGCATCTCCCCGTCGCAGCCGGACCGCCCAGCACGGCCTACCGCGTGCGCAAGTTCGTCCGGCGCAACAGGGGCTACGTCGTCGCGGCTGCTGTCGCCGTCATGGCGCTCGGCTTGGGGACGGGCGGATTGGCGATCGGCCTGAGCCGCGCGATAGAGTCCTCGCGGCGCGCCGATGCCGAAGCGACGCGCGCCAGGGCGCTGGCCGTCGCGGCAGGGGCGGCTCGCGACGAGGCGCTTTCCGCGCGGCGAGAGGCGGATGAGCGCGCCGAGGAGCTGCAGGTCGTGACGAGCTTCCAGGCGAACCGGCTCGCGCAGGTCGATGTACAGGGGACCGGGATGGAGCTGCGCGCGCTGCTCGTCGACGCCTTGGGCGACGCCTCCCAACCGGCGTTGCAGTCGAAGTTCGACGAGCTCGACTTCGCCGAGCTCGCGCGCCTCCTCCTGGAGCGCCGCATCCTCCTGCCGACCATCGACGCGATCGACCTCCGGTTCCCGGATCGACCTCGGATCCAAGCGCAGCTCCTGCAAGCCACCGCCGCCGGCCTGAGGGCGATCGGGTCCTTCGAAGAGAGCGCACGAGCACAATCGAGGGCGGTCGTGCTGTTCGACGAGGCGCTCGGACCCCTCGACCCCGACACACTCTTCGCGCGCCTCGAACGCGCAAGGGTGTTTGACGGGATGGGCGACCGGCGCGCGGCGCGCGCGTGGGGCGACGCGCTCCTGGCCGACGTCGAGCGCGCATTCGGCGACGGACATCGCGCGCAATTGGCGACGCTCAACTTCCTCGGACGGGTCTCGATCTCGGAAGGCCGCTTTGACCTCGCCGTCGAGCAGCTGACCCGGGCGGCCGACGGCTTCCGACGGCTCGCTGGCGAGGGCTCGATCGATGCGCTCCTCACGGAGGTGCAGCTCGCCTACGCGCTCTCCCAGCTCGGCCAGTACGAGCGCGCGCGAGCGCTGCTGAGCGGCTTGCTCCCGCGCCTCGCAGCGGCGCGGGGCGATCGGAGCCGTGAGGTCCTCGAGGCGACGGGACATCGCGCGATCGCCGAGCTCGGCCTCGGCCAGCTCGCAGAAGGAGAGGCGAGCTTGCGCGCGGCCGCGCTTGGCTTCGCGGAGCTGCTCGGGGCGGGACACCCCCTGACCCTCACCGCACGGAGCAACCTCGGCAACTTCCTCGTCGACCAGCGACGCCTCGCTGAGGCCGAGGTCGAGCTCCGAGACGTGGTCGAAGGGCGCAGGGTCGTCCTCGGCGCTCGGCACCCGCAGACGATCTTCGCCCGCGCGAGCCTCGCCCGACTGGCGAAGGTGCGCGGCGACTACGCGCTCGCCACGTCGCAGTACGAAGAGGCGCTACGGCAAGCCCGGGAGGTGCTGGGGGCCGACCACCCGCGCGTCTTCGACTGGCTCGGCGAGCTCGGTCACATCCGTTGGCGGACGAAGCGCTTCGCTGAGGCCGTGCCGTTCTTCCAGGAGGCCGTCGAGTGTGGCGCCAGGATCCTCCCCGAGGGCGACCCGCGGCTGCGGCTCGCGCGAGCGAACCTCGGGATCAACCTGCGTGAGTCGGGCGCCGTGGAGGAGGCGGTGCGCTGGCTCGAGGCCGCGTGCCTCGGCGGCGGCGGCGCGCCCGACGAGAGGTTCGTGGGCGAGCTCCTGGCGACGTATTCGGAGGCGGGCAAGGCGGACGCCGCGCTGGACCTCTGCCGCGCGCGGCTCGCAGCGGCCCGAGCGTCCTTGCCGGCAGGCAGCGTCGAGCTCGCGTCGAAGCTGGCCGACTGTGGCCTCCAGCTCGTGCGGGGCGGGGCCGCCAGCGAAGCGGAGCAGCTGCTGCGAGAGTGCCTGGCCATCCGCGCCGCGGCGGAGCCCGACGCATGGACGTCGTGGAACAGCCGCGTCCTGCTCGGCGCCGCGCTGCTCGGGCAAGGGCGGCGCGACGAGGCGGAGCCCCTGCTGCTGGCCGGCTATCGCGGCCTGATCGAGCGGGAGTCGTCCATTCCGAGCCGCTCGCGGCAGGCCATCGACCACGCGATCGGGCTGCTGGTGCGCCTCTACGCAGAGGCCGGCGCGGCGGGGGACGCAGACGCCGGCAGCAAGGAGCGCGAGTGGGAGGCCATCCGGCAGGGCCGTGGCAAGGGCGCTGCTCCAAAGTGAGCTTGGACGGCGCCCGTCGCTGCGCGCCCCCGGCTCTTGGGTGAATCCGTGCGTCCTCGAGCGTCGCTGGTCGCCATGGCACGGACCGGGCCTCGCCCCGGACCCCGGCCCCCGACCTCCCGATCCACCTCGAGACCATGACCCTCGCCCTCAACGTTGTGCCGCTCTGTCTCTCCATCCCGTGCTTGCTCGCGACGCCTGTTGCGGGCGCGCAGGGCACCTCCGGCTTCCAGACCCTCTATGAGTTCGTCGGCGAGAACCCGGGGGACGAGCTGGGCTTCTCCGTGGCCGTCGTCGACGACTTCGACGGTGACGGCTGCCCCGACATCGCCTGTGGGATGCGCAACTGGGACGGCACCGCCGGGAGCACGACGCTCTTCAACGTCGGCCGCGTGGTGGTCCGCTCTGGTCGGACGGGCGGCGTGATACGTGATCACCGCGGAACCGAGGCCGAGGACCAGCTCGGCTACTCCATCACGTCCATCTCCGACCTCGACAACGACGGAGTCGGAGAGCTGGTCGTCGGCGAGCCGACGGCCGCGGGACGCGGGACCGTTCGTGTTTATTCCGGAGCGAGCGGCGCGGAGCTCCTGACGATCGACGGGACTCCGCTCGGCCCCAATGGATTCGACGGCTTCGGTCGGTGGGTCGCCGGCGCGGGTGACCTCAACGGTGACGGCCTCGAGGACATCCTGGTGTGCGCGCCGCTGCAACGGGGCGCCACGGGCGAGGTCTACGTCTACTCAGGCGCGACCGGCGGGCTGCTGCGGACGATGCTCAATCCGAACCTCGGGTCGGGCGACCTCTTCGGGATCAGCGCGGCCTCGCTCGGCGACCTGACCGGTGACGGCTGGCCCGAGTTCATCATCGGCGAGATGCAGCAGCCCGTCTTCATCAACGGGGCGCGCGGCGTCGCGCACGTCTACGACGGCGCGGACATGACCTATCCGCACACGATCCTGTCGACGCTGCAGGGGGCGCTCCCCACCGTAACGACGAACTTCGGCCGCGCCGTCGCGCGCCTCGCTGACTTGAACGGAGATGGGAGGTCCGAGCTCGCCGTCGGCGCGAGCGGTCCGCCAGGTGTCGTCACGGTCTACACCTATGACGGACAGGGCTTCGTGCCGTACTTCTCCCAGCCCGTCGTCGGCGTGGCTGAGCACTCCTTCGGGACGTCGGTGTGTGCCGTCGGCGACTGGGATGGCGACTCGGTCCCGGACTTCGCGGTCGGAGCTCCCAATGACTCAGCGCCGAACGCCCCTCCGGGCTTCGTGAGGGTCTGCTCCGGTGTCGACGGCGGCACGCTCTTCGAGTTGACGGGGGACGAGCTGGGAGATCGGTTCGGCTTCAGCCTCGCCGGCGGTGACGTCAACGGGGATGGATTCCCTGACCTCGTCATCGGGGCGCGCCTCAGCTCGGCCGGCGGCACGAACGCTGGCAAGGTCAAGGTCGTCACGACCTCGCTCGCCACCGGCTCGGGTGGAGCGGAGCTCTCCCTCGTGATCCCGGACTGCCAAGACGACCTCGACCCGAGCACACCAGGCCAGCAGATCGCTGTGGAAATGCAGATGACCGGCGTCAGTGCTCCCGGCGCGACGGGCTTCTTCGGCGCGATCGCCTACGACCTCGGAGAGCTCGCCTATGTGGGTGACCTCAGCTCGTATGGCGCGGCGTTCCCGCTCCACATCCAAGGGTTGCTCCAGGGTGATGACGGGCTGCTGGAGGTCGACGGGAGCGTGGGGCTCGGAGGCGGGACGACCGTCGTCGGCAGCGCCACCCTCGCGACCCTCGTCTTCACGCTCGTCGCCTCGCCCACTGCGTCGACCCCGGCGATCGCGTTCGATCGGACGGGCCTCTTCCCGAGCGAGCTCAGCTACCAGGGCGTGCCGATCCAGACGAGCCTCGTCGACCCCGCCCCGGTGGTCCTCGACGACACGCCGCCGGTGTTCCAGGCTCACCCCGCGTTGGTCCGCCAGGCCGCCGATGCGCTCCCGACCGGCAGCTGCGCGGGCGCGATCGTGCTGTTCGTGCCACCGCTCGCCGTCGACGAGCGTGATCCCGCGCCCCAGGTCGTGTGCACGCCGGCCAGCGGCTCACACTTCCCGGTGGGTGTCACGACGGTGGTATGCGCTGCGACGGACAGCTGTGGCAACCAAGCGGTCACGCAGTTCGACGTGCAAGTCGACCCGGTCAACCTCGTGGAGCTCGAGCTTCAGCTCGAGGGCTCCGTCGCGCCGACCACCCGGTGCATCATGCTGCGCTTGCCGAGCTGCGCGTCCCAGAGTGTGCCGGTCTTGTTCATGGACCACGACACGAACCCGGCGACTCCGCCGCGAGGCTTCGCCACGTTCGAAGTGCCATGCGGGGACCTGCTGGGCCTCGAGGTCTGCGTCAAGGACCAGCAGCACACCCTCTGGGAGCGGATCCCGCTGCAGATCACTGACGTGCACTACAGCGGAGCGGTGACCGGGCTCCTGCGCGGCGGCGACACGGACGACGATGGCGACGTCGACATCCACGACGTCACGCTGCTCATCGCGCAGTACGGGATGCCGCACCAGCCCGGCGGCTGCGCATGGAGCGGCGTACGCGACGCCGACTTCGACAACGACGGCGTCGTCGGCGCGGCTGATTACACCTTCTTGACCACCCATTGGCTCGAGAGCACGAGTTGCCCCTGCGCCTCCCCGTTCGTCGGTGGGAGGGGCCGCGCACGCTCCGTTCAGCTCCGTGTGCCGGCGACGAATGCGCGCCTTCAGCAGGCCGACTTGAACCGTGACGGCTTCACGGACGTCACGGACGTCGAGCTGTTCGAGGTCCGCCACGGGCTGCCGCGCGCGCTGTCGCGGAGGATGCGCGGCCAGTGAGGGCGCCGGCGCGGTCCCACCCGCGCCCGAGCGGCGCCGACTACGAGGCGTTGGCCGACCGTGGCGTCACGGTCGCGCCGCTGGCGCGCCGCTGTCGCGCCGCTGGCGCCTCCAGCGCTGACCCGGCTCAATCCGACCGGGCCCGCGTGCCGGCGGGTCTTCGGACACGGGCCGCGCCTCCGACTCCGGCGCCGCCGCCGAGCGCGACAGACGGAAGTCCAGGAGGATGCGGTAACCTCTGGGCCGACGCGTACGCCATGGACACCAGCGCACCCGATGACGCTCGTTACCTGCTCCTCGATCGGCTCGGTCGCGGTTCGTGGGGGGACGTGCACCGGGCGCTCGACCGGCGGCTCATCCGGCTCGTCGCGCTGAAGGAGCTGCAGGGCGCGGTCGCGCTGACGAGCCCCTGGACACGGCTCGCGCTCGAGCGCGAGGTGCGCATCCTGAGTTACCTCGATCACCCGGGCATCCCGTCGCTGTACGACGAGGTGGGGGACGGGCGCCCCACGCCGGGCTTCACCATGCGCCTCGTGCGCGGGCGCACGCTGCAGGAGCACGTGGCCTTCGACGAAGGGCGGCTCAGCTGCGCGCCGCTCAGCGTGTTCGAGTCCGTGCGCATCCTGAAGCGGCTCGCCGAGACGCTCGCGCACGCGCACGACCGCGGGATCCTGCACCTCGACCTCAAGCCGGCCAACGTGATGGTCGGTCCTTATGGCGAGGTGCTGCTGCTCGACTGGGGGAACGCGAGCCTCTTCGATCCCGCGCCGTACCGCGCCGCGCTCGGCGAGCACGCGCACGAGCGCGACCTCGCGGTCCTGATGCGCGAGCCGGAGCATCGGCTCTCCGGGACGGTCCTCTTCATGTCGCCCGAGCAGATCGGCGGCGAGCGCGCGGCGCTGCGCCCGACCTCGGACGTCTTCGCGGCGGGCGCGCTGTTTTATCTGCTGCTCATCGGGCGCCCGCCCTTCGTCGGGTGCTCGCTGCCCGAGACGTTGCTCGCGATCCAGCAGCAGGAGCTGCCGGACCTCGACCGGCTGCGCCGCGGGATCCCTCCGCGCCTCGCACAGATCGTGGCGCGGATGCTGGCGAAGGACCCTGCGGAGCGCTATCCGAGCTTCCACGACGTGCGCCGCGACCTCGAGGATTACCTCTCCGCGGGGCAAGGGCTCGAGCTCATTTCGCTCGTCGAGGGCGAGGTGCTGTTCCGCGAAGGCGAAGCCGGCGACGTCGCGTACAGCGTCGTCTCCGGCCGCGTGCGCGTCGAGCGCCAAAGCCCCGAGGGACCGCGCCACCTGGGCGACGTCGGCCCCGGGGAGATCGTCGGCGAGCTCGCGATCTTGACGAGCTTGCCGCGCAGCGCGACGGTGTCCGCGCTCGCGCCGACCGAGCTGCGCGTGCTGCCGCGCGCGCGCGTCGACGACGAGATCCAGAAGTTGGAGCCTTGGATGGGCGCCATGGTCACAACGCTCGCGCGTCGCTTCCTGCACCTCTTGGGCGCGGACGACACAGCCCCGTAGCGTCCGCGGCCGGCTGGCTGTTGACGGCGCCGCCCGCGGCCTCGATCCGACCTGCAGTTCAACAAGCCTCGGCACCCCCTGGATGACGTTGCGGCCGGCGACGGCCTGTGACTGGAGAGGCGCGGGCGAGGGCTCCTGCAGCGCCGAGCTAGAGTAGACCTCAAGCAGCAATGGCACGCTGTCGGCGTCCACGCCCTCCATCATGCACCCGTCGTCGGCCGCCCTAGCACCGCGGCCGCGCAGGCCAGCGCCGGTCGCAGCGCGCGCCGTAGCGCTCCCCGCGCGCGCCGCTTCACTCGATCCGCACCGTCGCGCCGGTCAGCTCCCGAAGCTTCGTCGCCGCGGCCTCTCGCGCTGCTTCGTAGACGCCCGACCATGCGAAGCGCTCCATCGCGGCGAGGCGATCGTCCTCGCCCTTGGCCATGAACTCCACGTCCGGTGGGCTCATGGCGCGGAACGCGTAGGTCGCGACGATCGAGTCATCGGTGAGGTCGAATACGACCCCCTCGACCTCCGCCCAGCCGCCCTTGAAGTTCTTACGGTCCAGCGCGACCGGATACTCCTTGGCGACGACGCGGTGCACGATGACATAGCGCAAGCTGCGCGCGCTCTCCAGCAGCTCGCGCATGAAGCCCGCGTCACCGCCGGTGTTCCCGTCCTCACGGCGCCCGACGCTCGTCCAGGCGAGGGCCGTCGTGAGCGACCGCGCGAGGTGCAGGTCCAGCGGCAGCTCATCGACCTCGGGGTCGGCGAGCTGTTCGAACATGACCGCCTCCGCGTTCCCGCCGCGCTCCTCGGTGTCGAGCCGCAGGGCGGGCTCCAACACGCGCGCTGCGCTGTCGTGGACGGAGCCAGGGGGCGGCAGGAGCGCTGCGAGCACTGCGAGGCGCCCCCTGAGCGCATCGAGCTCAGCCACGTACGGCGCGACGATCTTGGCGTGCGACTCGCTGCAGGCCGTGCTGAGCAGGAGACCAAGGGAGGCGAGCGCGAGGCGCGACCAGTGAAGGGCTTGAGTCCGAATCATGGGGATGGAACCAGTGGTGCAAGGGGCGGTGCCGAGGGTCCGGCGCGGCGGCGCCGGGCCCCTATGCTCTCATGCGCGCGCGGCCCCGCTTGCCTGCCAAGAATGGCGGCATGCTAGACACCGGTCCCGCGCCAGCCCTGCACCGCAGCGCGTTAGGCGCGCCCAGTGGCGTCCTGCGGGCGCGCTACGCCTCGGCCGTCCCTGGATGAAGCGCGGTGCGCGGGCTCGGGCAGGGGCGCTGCCTGGGCGGGGCTGCGCAGCGCCGAGAGCGCGTCGCGCAGCCACTCAGCGAGGGCCGCATATCCGGCTTCGGAGAGGAACCCGTCGTCCAAGAGATCGCAGGTCAGGCTGACGGCAACTGAGACCTGGAGTGATTCCGCGTTTCCAACCCAACTGAGACCGGGCCCGCGAAGCCGCGGTGCCCCAGAAGGTGTCTCAGGCCACGAGCCTGGCGTCGGTCGCCTCGCTGCTCCTCAGCGCCGTAGAAGAATGCCGCACGGGACTTCGATCAGATCGCGCGTGAGGCGCCAACTGAATGTTGTGGGCGCGGGTGGCGTGGCCCTTGGCTCCGCTACCCCCAACTATCTCTACCCGCGACGACACGAAGGCGCCCGTCGCGGTCGTACGTGGGTGACCGGGGCGGGGGCAACGCTCCGTCGGAGTGGACCGCTCGGGGGGAGCGCCACGAGGCTCGCTGAGATCGCGATCGAGGGGGGCGAACGGCCGGCGCGATGGCGACCGGCAACCAGGCGAACTCGAGCTACGGCGGCTCACATGCGAGCGTGATCGAGCAATGGTTCGTCGGGGAGACCTAGGTGTGCCAAGAGTTGAGTGATCGTGGGACGATCCCCCTCAACATCAGGATCGCTGTGGCCGCGAGCATGGGGCGGCGCGATGCGTAGCGAGGGCACTTCAGGACGTCCTTCGCGAACACCCTCATCATCAGGTCCGTCCAACTGCACCTTGCCCCCTTGCTGGGTTGAATCGGCGCAGCGCCGGCCGCCTCGCAACGAGTTGTCCGTGACAATGGCGGGCGAAGCACGACGTGGACACGCGGTGTGTCCCGCCGACGATGAGTTCCATGCCGCTGCTGGCCTCAGGCTCAGTCGGCGCGGTGGCCTCGATGAAGCGGCGTTGGCTCGCCGCGAACTCCTGGCGCCGCTCGCGACCAATGCACATGCCCCAGCGGGCGAGGGCGCTCAAGGGGATGCCGCGCTGGGCGGAGAGCTGTTGGCAGGTGAGGCCCTCGGCCTCCTTGCGAGAGAGAGCTGCGACTCGATCACAGCGCGGCTGCGACGCGGACGGGGGGGCTGGTCATGCCCACAATGGTCAAGGACGAGGTGCCACCGTCCAGGTGAGGTTCGGAGGACGGTTACGATCGCTCCGACGATCAGGGCGCGAATGGAGGATTGACCTCCGTAGCCGACGAGGGCGAATAAGAGCTCCAGACAGGCATTTTAGAACACGCTAGTCCGTGTGCTGGGGCTCCCGAAGAACCGCACTGTGACCACCTCGGCCAGGCGCGGGAAGTCGCGCTCGAGCAATCCCAGGCGTTGCTCGAGCGCGAGGAGATCCGCACTGGGGCCTTCACGCGTGATCTCCGCTGCGGCGTCGTCCGAGCCGCGCCAGACGCCGCCGCCTCATTTGATGCCGTTCCGGCCCCCGTGATGATCGGCCACGAAGTTCCGTATCGCGTGGGCTCCCCTGGAGGCGTAGCTCGAGGTTGGGCCGCGACGTCGAGGGGCGCTCTTGATCGACGACGTGAACTCGTACGAGTGCCAGTGCACTCTTGCGTTCGCGCTCGATGGGGCTGCGCGTCCCTTGCATAGCCCTAAGGGTGTTCCTCGCTCGGAACGCGAGCGCTTACGCCATCGCGCGATCCGGATGTTGTGGCACGAGCGCATCCATCGGCGGGAGGGTCGATGTGACTTGTCTCTATTCCTCGGCGATCATGCATTGACAGGTCCGAATTGCAGGTGTAGCGTCCAGTTAGCCTGCCACTGGTCGGGAGCCGCACCGTTTGCGGAATCGACCCTTGGAGGCACCCTGACCTTCACATCGTCATTCAAGGAAGTATGGCTCTCCTGCT
>JAWKUK010000027.1:0-101012 GCA_041398605.1 Planctomycetota bacterium | reverse complement strand
CCCGTGGCGCGCGCTCGTTCGGGACGCCTCGCCGGCCGTGCGCCGCGCGCTCTACGTGTCGATCCAAGACCACCTGAACCGTAGCGGGCAATCACCGTTCACGGTCGCCGAGCTCGAGGCGCTCTTCGGGCAGCTCAGCACAGCGCCCGATGCGGCGCTCAGCGCCGAGTTCGCCCCGGATCTCTCGCGGGCCGTAAGCTGGCTCGACCGGGCGAAAGGCTCGACCAGCGAACGCGCGCGAGCGGCGCTCTCCCTGCTGCGATCGCCGTGGCCGCCGGTGCGCGAGGCCGCGTTCACGACGCTGCGCCGGTCCAAGTCGCTGCGAGACGCGCTCGGTGAGGTCCTGCAGTCCTATCAGGCGCGCCCCGACGACCCCGAGGACCTCATGCGATACCTTGACGGGCTCGTGACGACGCTCGCTTCCGCCGACGACGAGACGCAAGACGCAAAGTACGTCCGCCTGATCGTCGGAGGGCCTCCGCAAGTCGAGTGGGCCAAGACGATCGTAGCAGGGCCCCCGGGCAGGTTGGGCAACAAGGCGCCCGAGGTGTCCTTGATGACCGACTTGGGTCCGGACAGCGCGCTCAGGGCGCTGCGCGCGATGATCGAGGCCGACCCCGAGCGCGTCTGGCAAGCGCTGCTGAACACCGACTGGGCTCCTGCCGCTGACGCGCTGCGCGCGGCGCTCCAGGGCGACGACCCCGATCCGCGCACCCGTGTTGTGCTCAACGCGGCCCTCATCACGGCAGAGCCTGCGAACGTCGCGCCGCGCGCGGCCGTGCGCGCGGCGCTCGAAGAGCTCGCAGGCGGTGACCTAGGGACGCTGCAACAGTCCATTGGATGGGCCTCGACCGCAGCGTCAAAGGCGCCGTCGGCGGCGCTGTCGCTGCTCGGCGAGCTCCTGGCCTCCCCACGGCTGTCCGACGAGGCGTTGGACGTGCTGTCCGCCCCCAAGCCCCCACAAGAGGGCTATCCGCGGGAGCTCGCCCGGTCCGTCGTTGACGCCCTCGAGCGGCGTGTCGTTGCGGCGGGCGCCGACGCTGCGTCGAGGTTCGCCCCCATGCAGTACTACCTGTTGAAGGCGATGATCCAGGACCCTGCGCTCTATCGCCCGAAGCTCGCGCGCAACTGGCTGAAGGACAACCCGCGCTGGGACGACCTCGCGCTGGCCGCGAAGCTCGCAGGGGACACGGAGCTGGTCGACATCCTCGGCGACCAGGTGCTCGATTCTCTCGCCCGCTATACAGGATCGAGCGAGTGGGAGATCAAGGCGCTGATCGAGCGCGCGCTTGCCGTCGCCGGTGAGGAGTCGGCCGCGCGGTTGGCGACGATCGCGGCGACCACCCGATCGCATGGCCTGCGCGAAGAGCTGGTGAAGCGCCTGGAGACGATCGCATTGTCGCGCGAGCTTGCGGCGCGCCTCGCCCGCACGAGCACGCCGGAGGACGACCGCGCGCGCGCGATCGAAGAGACGCTCACGCTGCTCGACGACCCGACGGAGGACGTCCGCGTCCAAGCGATCCGAGGGCTCGCGATCCTCGGCGCGACGGCGGAGGTCCCGCGCCTCGTGGGCCTGGTCGGGAGCGGCTCGGCCGCGGAGAAGAAGGCGGCGCTCGAGGCCCTCGACCTCCTGTACCGCCGCGCCGCGCAGGCGGACCAGTGACGACGCAGCCCGCCGTCCTGCGCGCGGCGCAGGGCGTCGGGTAACGTACGGCGCATGCGGACCCCTCGCAGCTCCGCGGCGCTCGGCGCGCTGCTCGTCCTCTGCGGCGCGCTCGCAGGTGCGTGGTGGCTCACCGACGCTCCCGAGGGCGGGCGGGAGGCGCTGGCGCCGAAGGCGCCCCGTCAGGCGCCGATCGAGGCTGCGCCTGCGGCGCTCGCAGGCGTCGAGGCGCCCGCGCGCCGCGCGAGCAACGAGGTCGAGCCAGACGCGCCCGCGCCGCCCCCCGCACACGATGACGGCCCCGTCGCGACTCTGGCGGTGTTCGCGACCGACGTCGACGGCGTGCCTGCGCCGGGTGTGCGCGTCCTGGCCGCGCCGCCGCTCCACGCGCTGAACTTGATCGGCACGACCGACGAGCGCGGGCGCCTCGAGTTCTCGTGGCGCGCATCGATGTGGCCTGCGGAGCTCGTCGTCGAGGCTCAGCGCAGGTCAGGCCACAGCCTGACCGGGCTGCGGCGGCTCCTCGTCGATGCGGACGGGCGCTCGGAGCTCGAGCTCGTGCTCGCGCCCGCGTACCTGCCCGACCCTGACGGCTACATGGAGCTGCGACCGCCGCTGGCCGACGCTGGCGCCCCGGGGCGTCGAGTCGCGTCGAGCGCCTCGCTCGTCGGCGACTGGGACGTGGGTGACCTGCGCGACCTGTCCGACGGCGCTGAACGCAAGGAGAGCGCGCGCACAGGCCTGCTCCTCCATGACGTCACCTGGGACCAAGGTGGACGCGCCGAGTTCGTCGCAGGCGAGCCGATGACGGACGGCTCCGAGGTCTACGAGGTCCTCTCGGAGGAGTGGACCTCGGAGGCTGCGAGCGACGTCCCGCCGACGCTCGCGCGGGTGGAGGGCCGCGTCGACGACGAGCGCGGCGACCCCGTCGCCGGGGTACGGGTCGCTGTCGAGCGCCCGGACGGTTGGACCTACGCGCACGTGCGGACGGGGCACGACGGCCGCTATCGCGTCGAGGTCGATGCCACCGAGGTCGTGCTGCGTGCGGGGCTCGGCGAGCTCGTCCTTCCGCGCCACCCGGCGCGCGGGGCGCGCCTCGCGGTGACCCTGCAACGGGGCGGGGTGTTCGACTTCAGCCCGCGCATCTCGCGCGGGCCGCGGCTCGAGTGCCGGATGCACCAGGAGCGCGTGCTCGACGCCGAGACCACGCGCATGCACTTCCTCCCGGGCTCGGGCTATCGCCTCGAGTATTCGACGCTGGAGCCCCTCGCGAGCGGCGAGCGCCTGCGTGTCGCGGTCGGGGATTGCAGCGATGTCTTCGCAGTCACGGGGCTCGGCGTGCCGGCTGGCGAGACACACTGCGTGCCGTCGCGATCGGAGGCTGAGGTCGAGCACCAGACCAACGTCGCGACGAGCGCGGAGTGGGTGCAGACGTGGGCCGGCCTCGTCGACTTCACGGTCCAGCCGCTCGACTCCGCCGAGGCGCCGGCTGGCGAGGTGCGCCTGTGGCAGCCCGACCGACGACGCGGCGTGCGGCTCGGCGCCTACGGCGCCCTTGACGTCCCGCTGCAGCTGCGCGCGACGGCGGGCACTTGGGTCCTCTCCATCGGCGCGGCGACGGCCCTATGGAGCGCGGAGCACGCGTTCACGTTGGAACCTGGCGCCGCTGTCGCGCTCGGCGCGATCGAGCTCGGACCGAGCGCCACGGTCCGCTTCGCTCCGCAAGAGGAGCGCGCCGGCGCGCCGCGACTCCGGCTCACGCGCGAGCACTTCGGCGCAACATCGATCGTGATCGCGCCCTCCCTGCCCCCGACATCGGAGGCGCTCACCCGTCGCGTGCCCACAGGCGCCTACCGCGTCGAGTTCGAGGGGCGCACGCCAGAGGCGCTGCGCCTCGAGCCGGGCCAGACCTGGACGCCGACGTGGCCCTGAACCAGCGCCTGGCCTTCACCGCCGAGAGCCAGCCTCACGCGCGTCCCGCACCTCTGACGGGGTCTTGCCCGTCACCACTTTGAACGCCTTGCGAGACGCCTTGTCACGGCTGTCGCGGAGGCGCCCGGCTAGCGAGTGCAGCGCCAGGCCACTCTCGGGCAACAGCTCGCTGCGAGCGGAGTCCGGGTATCGCTCAGGCCTCGACGGACATGAGCGCCCTCGAGCCAAGAGACTTCATTCCAAGGTCCTTGGAGCGCTCGGAAGGAGGGCCGTCGGACAATTCCAAAGAAACCTGGCTCGCTCGGAGTGCCTCGAACGATCTGCCATGGACCGGCGGCTGTCGACGGTCAGCGATCTCTCACCGCGCCATCCGCACGCCTGCCCCGGGACAGCCCCGAGGGTGTGTCGAAGCGCAGCACAACACCCGGAGCCGTGCACTCGGTCGTTTGCCCCGCGGCTCCATTCTCCCTCCTCACCCCCACGAGAAGACCCCGCTCATGCTCCCGTCCATTCTGATCGCGCTAGCACCGCTCGCTGGACCCGCCCAACTTCCGACCATGGAAGGGCTGGCTAGCCCTTGCGCTCAGGAGAGCGCGCTCTTCACCGGGCCACGTCGGTCCACTCCGCGCTATGTCAGCTCTGGATCGATCTGGAGCGCCATGATCACCCAGGCGCACATACTCCAGGCGCGGTCGTGGTTGGATCAAACCAACCCGAACAAGTCGTGGTCGCAGAAGTATGATTTCCTTCAATTCAGCGCCGACCACATCTGGGCCGACTACTGCACGAAGTACTCAAACGGCCGCTACACACGGGCAAAGAACGTGGTCAACGGCTGGCTGTAGTCTCCCTGACTCTTTGGCCGCGTGGCGTTCGCCACAGCCCCCACGTCAACAAGGAACCGCGCCGAGTCCGGCGCGGGACCGTGCGCGCTGAAGCGGGGCTGGCACACAGCCAGTCCCGGTGTACGTTCCATGCCGCCGCCAGCGCGCGCTCGATGGCCCACGTTGCGGCCTCGAGGTCGACGCCGACCATGTTTTCACTTGGCCGGCGTCAAACGCCGATCGCGGAGGGGTCGTCCTTCGCACGGCCCTTGGCGCCCGCGACCGAGCGCAAGTCCGACAGCGCGTCCTCGAGGTCGCGCCGGTTGAGCGCGTAGGCCGCGGCGCCGAACGTCGCGACGCCGGCGATCACCGCGAGCGTAAGCCTGAGGGCAGGATGTACAGCTTCGCCCACGAGCCACTGCACGCCGCGCACGACTGCGCCCATCACGAGCGCCGCCGACGCGCTGCGCGCGATCGGCGCAAACGCCGCGGCCAAGTCGAGGCCGACGCGCGACGCGGCCCAGATGAAGCCCGCGCCCTCCGCCAAGAGCGCCGCGACGAGCACCGCCCACGCGATCCCGAGCGTCCCGTGCCCGCCGGCGGCGACCAAGAGGCCGATCAAGAGGACTTGCCCCGCGAGCGTGAAGAAGAAGAGCGCCCTCGGGCGCCCGGTCGCCATCAAGACCGGGCCGCTGACCGAGGCGATCGACATCACGAGGCCATAGAACGCGAGCACCCGCGTCAGCGGCGCCATGTCCGCCCAGTTCGCGCCGTAGACCGTGACGACGAAGTCGGACGCCGTGAGCGCGAGCCCGACCGCCAGCGGCACAGTCAAGAGCGCGATGCCCGAGGTCGCGCGCATGAAGCCGGCCCGCAGCGCGCCGACGTCGTCCTGAATCCGCGACATCGTCGGGAACGCGACCCGCAGCACAATCGAGTACAGCGGCTTCGACGCGGTCGTGCACAGGTTGTAGGCGTTGCCGTAGACCCCGAGCGCCGCGTCGCCCGCGATGCGGCCGAGCAAGAGCTTGTCGACGATCTTGTTCGAAGCGCCGAGCAGCGACGTGCCCCAGAGGTACTTGCCGAAGCCGAACATCTCGCGCGCGAGGCCGCGGTCGAACTCGCAGCGCGGCGTCCAGGCGGCAAAGCGGATGACCGTCAGGGTCTGACAGAGGCGCGCGCCGAGCGTCCCCAGCACGATGCTCCACGCCCCCGCGCCGGCGCACGCCAGCGCGATCGAGAACACGGCGTTCAGCGCGACGCCGACCATCTCACCGGCTGCGACGTGCCCGAAGTCGAGGCGCTTCTGCAGGATCGCCGTCGGCGCCATCGAGAACGCCTCGATCAAGAGCACGGCGAACGTGCCGCGCAAGATCGGGGTCAAGCCCTCGAGCTTCGGGAACTGCTCCGCTGCATAGGGAGCGATCGCAAAGCCGACGCAGAACATCCCGACGTTCAGGACGCTGGTCACCCAGAAGACCGTGCTCGCGGCGCGCTGGTCCTCTTCGGGGCCGAGCCCCTTGCGCTGGACGTACGCGTGGCCGAAGCCGACGTCGCGCAAGGCTTGGAAGGCCATGATGAACGCCATCGAGAGCGTCACGAGGCCGAACATCTCGCGCGTCAGAATGCGCGCAAGCACGATGGTCGTGAAGAGCCGCCCGAAGCGCAGCGCGAAGAGCGAGATCGCGGTCCACTTCACGCCGAAATGCACGCGCCCCGCCTCCAGCTGCGCTGAGTTACGGGGCTCGCTGTCGCGGTCCTCTGGCGAGGTGTTCCGGTGCGCAGCTGACATGGTGGACTCGAGCGACCGCCGGCTGTTCTTCGGTGTACAAGCGGGCCGACGGCCTAGGCGCGGCAGCGAGCGGAGGCCCACTGCAGGGGGAGACCGCGGCGCTTACCGCAATTCGATCGCGCCGACCTTGGCCGTGTGCTCGGGAGCGCCCTGGCCGAACGCATTGCCAGCGTAGACTCCGATGCGCGCGGAGCGCTGCCCCGGGGAGGTGACAGTCGTGTGATTCGCCCCCTCGCCCCCAAATGAGGCGCGTGCGACAGTCGTCCGCGCGCCCTCTGCGTCGAGGACACAACACTCGATCTCCGCGCCGACTCGGACCAGCTCAAGGGTCCAAGGCGCCTCGGACGCGACCCGCTGCCAGCCGAGCGGCGTGAGGCGGCCGCCCTCGACGAGGGACGCAGACGCTTGCACCCGAGCGCCCGCCCCGAGCAGCTCGAAGCGCAGGAAGCCGCCGTCAGGCGACTCCAGGACGAGCCCCTGCAGGCGATGGCCGCTGGCCGAGCGCACATCCGAATCGAAGCGCGCGCGGAAGGTGAAATCGCTGGTCGGCGCGGGCCGCAGGACGGCCGGCGCGGACGATCCGGTGAACCACTGGTGCTCGACGCCGGCCGGCACCGAAAGGGTCAGCACGCCGTCGCCGTCCAAGGCGAATGTGCTGCGACGGTCGCTCGACTCGAAGGACCATCCCGCGGAGAGTGAACCCGCGCCAAACGAGTCGATCGCCGCGGTGGTAGCCGGCTCCGGCGCTCGCCGGAGGCCGCGCGTCCGGCCCTCGCGCGTCCGACACCGTCGAGGTCGAGTGCATGGTCCATGCCAGCGGCCCGGATCGCCTCAGGGAGCGACGTCTCCAGCGGCGGAGCCTCGGACAAGGCGGACGGCTCGGGCTCAGCCAACGGCTCGGGCTCAGTCAACGGCTCGGGCGCAGCGGACGGCTCGGGCGCAGCTACAACGAGCGACGCGATCAGGTCGTCCAAGGACGGCGGTTGGGCCTCAGGTGCGACAGCCTCCGCCGATCCGCTCGCGGGGCCGCTCAGGGGGCCGCTGTCAGGTGCAGTCGCGGATGAAGTCACCGAGAGCAGTTCGCCGAGCAACGCGGCGAACGCGGGCGGTTCCAGCGGAACCGACGCAAGTGTGACCTCGCGCTCCCGCGCGGGTGTACGCCGCTCGAACGCGCCCCAAGGCGCGCTCATGGCCAAGACGACCCCGGGCGCTGCTTCCACAGCGGCCGCGTCTCCGCTCGTCCGAGCGGCTGGATCGAGGGTCCCGTCACCGGCTCGATGCACGACGCCGAGGCGCGTGACCACCATCGGGCGCTGTACGCGCAGGCAGGTCGTGGGCGCACAGCCGGGCTGCCCCCACGAGCACTCGAACGTGTCGAGGTCGCGACGCAACACGAGCTCGAACTCCGAGCCAACGGGGATCTCGATGAAGTCCAGGACTCGCTCGATCCCCGCCTCCGAGACACGGACCGCGAGCGACGTGCGACCCTCGACGAGGCTCGCCTCGAGCGCGAGCCACTCACCGGTCGACTCGACAGCGCGCAGGCTGAACGCCTCGCCGCCGGGCAACGGCGCGCGGGCGAAGGTCGCGGCGAACTCGAAGTCCGCGTCGGAGACACGCGCCTCGAGCGGCACCTCCGCGCCCTCCGCTCCGGGGGTGTCGAGCCCAGTATCGAGCCCAGTATCGAGCCCGGCGGCGAACCCGTTGAGGGCGACCATGACGAAGCCGAAGACTACGCCAGCGAAAGCAATCGAGCGATGGAGACGCATGCGCGTGGGGCCCTCGGGCTACGGGGGGTCAGCGGTCCAGAAATCCGAGCTCCGAGACGTGCCGGTTGAGCACGGTCCCGAGCAACGGCACGCCGCTCTTGCGGACGAGGTCGACGAGCGCGGTCGTGTCCGCCTTCGACGACTCCCGCGCGCGCAGCACGAGCAGGACGTGATCGCTGAACGACATCAAGGTACGCGCCTCGCGGTGCTCCAAGAGCGGCGGCGCGTCAAAGAGCACAAAGCGGCAGCGCGTCGCCAGCGACCGGAAGAGGTCCTGGGCAGGCCGCGTCGCAAACTCACCAGGGATCGCCGCCCGCGGCGTCCCCGCCGGGATCACGTACAGACCCGACACGCCCGGCACCTCGCGCGTCACGCTCTCGAGGTCGGCGTGACCGAGCAGCATGTCCGAGAAGCCGGGCAGCCCCTCGATCCCCGTGAATCCGGCGAGGCCAGGGTGCTTGAGGTTCGTCTCGACGACGAGGACTTGGCTGCGGAGGTTGCGCGCGAGCGCAGCGCCCGTCGCCGCGGTGATGAGGCTCGTCCCGGCCTTCGGCGACGGGCTCGTGACCAGCACGCGCGTGTGGGCGCGGCCCTGCGCGTGGGACGCGATCTGCGTCCACACGGCATCGATCAGTGGTTCGAGCTGAGTGAGGGATTCGTGCACGTCGGTGGTCACTTCCGAGGACAAAGGGTTCAAGCGGCCTGCCTTCCATCAGCGAGGCCGTTGACCTCCGGGACGACGCACAAGACGGCGAGCCCGAGCGCGTTTTCGATGGTCTCGCGATACCGCACCCGCCGATCGAGCAGCTGACGGAGCGCTGCGAGGCCGACGCCGAGGCCTAGCCCCCCGAAGAGCCCGAGCGCAAACGGCTTCGAGCGCTGCGGCCCGTCCTTGACCGTCGAGGCGGCGGGCTTGCGGAACACGGTGAGGTTCGAGCGCCCTTCGCTGTCGAGGCCGGCGAGGGTGTCGAGCTCCGGGATCTGCTTGGCGATGCGGTTGAACTTCTCCTGCGTCGCCGCGATGCTCAGCTGGTGGAAGTCGTGCTGCGGCTCGCACTCGCGGATCGCGTCGAGGCGCTCGCGCAGCTTCGTCATCTCGAGCCGGCCGGCCTCGACGCTGCTCGCCACTGAAGCGAGCTCGGCGCGGCTCTGCGCCAGCGTGAGCTGCGCCTGTTGCACGACCGGGTTGTTTTGCGCGGCGAGGGCGGTCTCGAAGGGGTCGCGCGTGTATTCAGGCGTCGTCTTCAGCACCGTCTCGACGACGGAGAGCTCCTTGCGGGAGCGCTCGAGGAGGTTCTGCTGGGTCGTCGAGAGCGAGCCCCGCGTCTCGAGGTCAGCGATCGTCGAGATGTGGTCGCGGCGCTGCTGCACGAGCGCGGCCCACGTCGGGTCGATCGTCTGGCCGCCGAGCATCGAGCCCTCACCGTTCAGCTCCGCTTCAAGCGAGGCCACATACTTCTCGAGCTGCTTCGCGCGGATCTCTTGCTCGCGGATACTGTCGTCGCGGACCCGGATCGCCTCAACCGTGGCACGGTAATCGCCATCGATGTCATAGAAGCCGCACTGCTTCTGGTACTCGCGATACTCCGAGTTCTGCTTGTTCAAGTACTCGAGCTCGATCGCAAACTGCTCCTTGAGCTCGGCCAGGCGTCCGCTCGCGCCGTACACCTCGAGGTGGTGCGCGATGAAGCTCTTGATGACGGCCTCGAGGATCCGCTGCGCCTTAGCGGGCGAGGTCGCGGTGTAGGTGATCTGCAGGAGGCTCGTGTCATCGACCGCGCGGATCCTGACGGAGCTGATCAGGGTCTGTACAGCAGCCTGGAAGCAGAGCGGCCCCTCGCCGCCGGGGCACGGATCATCGAGCCCCTTCGCGCGGATCAGGAAGCCTTGCAGCTGGTGCATCGCGCCGCCGAACAGGCCGGCGCCCTTGGACGTCTTGCTCGGATCTTCGACGCGCAGGATCTCGCGCGGTGAGAGCTCTTGGACGACGCGCTCATAGATGGACGGGTCGCGCAGGAGCTCCATCAGGTCAGGGATCCCGGGCGCGGAGCGGCGGCGGCTCCACGGGTCCGGGTCCGAGACCCCCATCACCGTCTCGTCGGTGATGAGCTGGCGCGCGCTCGCCTGGTAACGCAGCTTCGCCTCGGCCGTGTACACGTTCGGCTGCGAGGCGCCGAAGACGATGCCGAGGACGGCCCCGACGACCGCGAGCCCGACGATCAGGCCGCGGTACCGCGCGATGCCATAGAGCAACAGCACCTTCAGGTCGAAGGGCAAAGCCGGCGGTTGGCTCGAGTCGGCGAAGCGAGCGGCGTCTTTCAAGGTGCGAGCGCTGGGCGGTCAGCCCAGCCAAAAGCGGAGAGCGATCAGGGGACGAAGATCTGCGGCGCCGGGATCATCCGACGGATGAAGTTGTCGATCCCGATAGCGATGTAGTCCACGTTGGTGTTGGGTACGAACACGACGTCGTGGGGTTGGAGGAAGACGGTCTCCGTCTCACCCCAGTACTTGCGGCGCGCGTCGATCTTCCAGGAGCGCTGGCGGCGCTCTGCGGGGTCCCAGCGGACGAGCAGCGTGTTGCTGAGCCACGCGGTGCGGGTCGATGGACCGCCGGCAGCGCCAAACGCCTCGATGATCGACAGCTGGCGATCTGGCGGCAGCGGCACCTGAATGCCGGGCTGGTTGAGCTCGCCGATGACGGTGACGAAGCGCGGCGCCTGCTCGGCGATCGTAACGGAGAGCAGCGGCTCCTCCGGGATGACCTTCGCGTAGGACGTCGTGAGGACCTCGTCGAGGTCCGAGGGCAGGAGGCCGCTGACCTGCATGTCGTCGAGGCCGACAAACGACGCGCGCCCGTCGGACTGCACGCGCACGTCCTGGTTCAGCTGAAAGCTCTGGTCTGCGGTCACGCCGCCAGGGCCGGGGACTTCCTCGGAGATGACGCGCACGTTGATCAGGTCGCCAGGCGCGATCACGTCGTCACCAGAGCGCAGCGTCTCGTTGATGAGCGGCGCGATCTTGTGCAGCGGCGGGCCGTGCGGCGACGAGCAGCCGGTCGAGCCGAGCAGAGCGGTAGCGGCGAGCATCGAAGCCTGGATCAACGAGGCGGGGAACAGCGAGCGAAGGTGCGGCATGGGGCGGCGTGAGGACAAGTCCGAGGGGTCTTGCGAAGGGGTCCCCGTGGGGTCCGGGGTCCCTCTGCGTCTCCTCATCGGCCTCTGGCGCCGCTGGCCTGAGGCCGTGGGCCCGAATGTGGACCCGAACTCAGTCCCCTGCCCCCGTCCGGACTGCCAGGAGACGGCCCTCGGCTGAGATCGTCAGGACGGTCGGCACGGGCAGCCGGAGCAGATCGATGACAAGGTCCAGGCCCGCCTGGTTGGCCTCGTCCTCCATCGAGACAAACGCCAACGGGAGCCCTCCTCCGGCCGCGCCCACGAGCTCGCGGGCCCGCGGATGATCGCTCGGCACATCGACGGAGAGCGCGATCGCCGGGCGTTCGCCCGACCTGTGCTCCTTGACGTGCCGCGGCAGATCCGCGACGCATGGGCGGCAGTAGCTCGCCCAGAAGATGAGCTCGAACGGGCCGCCGTTGCCGGCCCTCGCCGGGTCGATACGCATCGGGTTCCCCTCAGCGTCGAGCACGTCGAGGGGCGGCAAGAGCGCGCCCAGCGGGACCTTGAGGCCCGGCGCCAGCGGATCGTTCAGCGTCGCGCAGTTCCGCTCGCGCCGACGCGCTTCGCCGAGGCCCTGGACCAGGACAAGGCGCTCCCCCGCCGGCACGACGCCGAAGTCCTCGGCCTCGGTGGCGCCGGGCCAGCGCACGCGGACACGCGCCGTGGCTTGGCCGCCGAGGCCGAAGTGCAACGCCGGCGCCTGGCACGAGACGAAGCCCGCGCCGCGCGACAGGACCTGCGCCACCGGGCCCCGCGGGCCGTCGACTGTGACGACCGCGCCGATCGCCTCGCGGCCTTGTGCGATGAGCCGCACCTCGAGGAACCCGCCCTTCGGATCGAGCTGGTTGCGGAACAGGTGGTGCCGCTCGCGCTGGATGTTGTGCACGAAGAAGTCGACGTCGCCGTCGTCGTCGAAGTCGGTCGCGAGGATCGCCCGGCCGTCGAGCGGCGAGTCCGCGCCCGTCACGTCGGAGACGTCAGCGAAGTCATCGCCCGAGCGCGCGAGGAAGAGCTTCGTGCGCTCGCCGCCGTTGAAGTTGAAGCCGCGCTCGGACATCGCCCGCGCCCAAGGGTGCAGGCCCGTGTCGAGCCCGCGCTCGTGGCCGGGGTGCTCGGAGGCATCGGGCGCGGCCTCCGCGCCCTTCATCAAGGTCGTCGCCACCACGTGGCGCCAGAATGCGCTTCATGTGTCGGCGGTCAGGTCCCCCGTCACGAAGCCGTTGACACACGCGATGTCGAGCGCGCCATCGAGGTCGAGGTCCGTCATCGCCGCGCCGAAGCCCCAGCCCGCGGACGCAGCGCCGTGCCCGGCTGGGAGCTCCGAGAAGCCGCCACGGTCGTCGCCAAAGAAGATGCGGTTGCCGATCGCGTGCTGGCGCAGGTTCGCGGCCGCGCGGTCGCGGCCGTCGAGGTCGAGATGCGCGAGCATGCGCGAGCCGGCGACCGAGGTCGGGCTCGAGAGGTAGAGGTCGAGGTGCCCGTCGTGGTTGAGGTCCGCCCAGTTACAGCCCATCACGATGCCCGCGGCATCGACGCCGAGCTCCTTCGCGACGTCCTCGAACGTGCCGTCGCCGCGGTTGCGCCAGAGCTGGCACGGCCCGAAGTTGTTCGCGACGAAGAGGTCTTGGTCGCCGTCTGCGTCGAAGTCCGCGGCAGCGCTGGCGTAGCTCCACCCGCTGTCGCCGAACCCCGCCTCCTTGGTCGCGTCGACGAAGCGCCCCTCGACGTTGCGCAGGAAGAGGTCGGACTCGCCGTTCGACGCGCGGATCCAGGAGTCGTTGGCCTCGACCTCCATGCGCCCGTAGCCGCAAGCGTAGACGTCTTGCCAGCCGTCGCCGTCCGCGTCGAACACCGTCAACGTGTAGGCCGCGAGGCGCTTGTCGAAGCCGCGCTCCGCGGCGACCTCGCGGAAGTGGCCGCGGCCGTCGTTCTCGTAGAGCGCGAGCGGCGCGCCGCCGAGCGAGCGCTCCAGGCCCACCCAACCGATGTGCCCGACCGCCAGGTCCTGGTCCCCGTCGCGATCGAAGTCGAAGAACACCGCGCCCGTGCCGCCGACATCCGCGGCGAGGCCGCGCGCCTCAGCCTCCTCGCTGAACGTGCCGTCGCCGCGGTTGAGGTACAAGAACGAGCGCAGGCCGCTCGGCACGAAGATATCGAAGCGCCCGTCGCCGTCGACGTCGGCCGAGGCCGCGCCGTTCCACGCGACCGTGTCGTTACCCGGCGCACCAAAGGCGGGCCCGTCGTACGCGACGCCCGTCGCGCGCGAGACCTCGGAGTACGACGCCGAGTCGCGCGCGAGCCGCTCGCGCGAGTCGATGCGCAGGAGCGCGATGCGCCACTCGCCCTCGATGTTGACGAGCTTCGCCTCGCCTTTCGCGGTCAGCGAGTCGAAGCCGCCCTCCGCGCGCTCGCCGACGATGTGCAGCTTGATCTGCGCGCGCCCCCACTCGACGCGCTTGGCGTCCTCGAAGACGACGCTGAGCAGCTTGATCTGCGCCTGCGTCACCCGCTGCCAGTCACCGATGTGACCAGCGACTTGGTCGACGAACGCATCGCGACCGAAGACGCCGCTGGCGAGGTCCGCGAACTTGGTGCGCTGAACGCCGAGCGGCAGGTCCTCCGTGCGCGCGCCGGCGGCGCCCTGCGCGGAGGCCCACGGGTCCTCGCCCTGGAAGTCCTCGGTGAACCAGCCGCGCATCCCGTCGAAGTCGCGGATCTGCACCTTCTGGGCCAGCGCGATCAGCCAGTCGGTGACGACCTCCGCGAGGCCCTCGTTGCGCGTCACGCCTTGTAGAGCGCGGCGCGGCGTCGGCAGCTCGACGCGCGGCGGCGCGCTCGCCTCGGCGGCGCCTGCCGGAGGCGCGCTCGCTGGCGCGGGCGCGTCGGATTCGCCGCCACACGCGCCGAGCAGGAGCGCGCAGAGCGTGGACACGATGGTCAGCGACCAAGGCGCGGACCGGGCAGGATGGACAGCGGCGTAGCCGCTCGGGGGCGAGTTCGTTGCGAGCACAGGCGTTCCCTCGAGGCGAGAATCGAGGTCAGAGTCATCGTCCAGCGCGGCGCTGGGCCTCGATGAAAACCGATCGAGCCGTCTCTGTGGGACGCAGCCCGCGAAGTTCACATGATCGTCAGCACCGCGGCCTGGGCGAGTCCCACTGCGAGACCGAGGAACCCGCCGAGGACCTCGATCGACCGCAGCTCGCGCGACGCGACCTCGAGGATCAGCGTCTCGAGCCGAGTCACTTCAAAGGCCGCCACCTTGCGCTCGACGACCTGCCGGACGTCGATGCCGTCGCGGACCGCGGTCTCGATCCCCGCGAGGACCTCGTCCTTACGCGACAGCACCCCGCGGGCCGCCGCAGCGCGCAGGTCCTTCACTCGCTCCTCGGTCAGGAAGGCGCCGACGAGCGGGAGGCGCTGCAGCTCCGCGATCTTCGGCGCGAGGCCCTTGTCGAAGGCCGTGTCCACGAGCGCCGCGAGGTCGATCTGCCCGAGCGCCTCGAGCATGTCGTCGTGGGAGAAGAGGTGGTCCCCCACGACCCGGCCGATGCTCGCGGCGAGCTCGGCCTGGCGCCGCGGCACGAGCCCCTGCAGGGTGAAGCCGAGCACCCGCACCGGCTTGATCGGCCGGAAGATCATCCTGACGGCGAGGTAGTTGGTTCCGTATCCGATCAAGGCTCCTACCGCGGGGAGCATGATCCAGGGCATCGCGCTGTCGAGCATGGGTCGCGGAGCGTACCCGACCGCCGCACGGTTCGCCCCCCGCACGGGTTCGCCCGATGCGCGCTCGGAATGGGCGGCGGAACGACTACGATCCCGCCGCCATGGGTGGGCCGGCCGAACTCGGAGCGGGGGATCCGTTCGCAGAGCTGGATCCGGGCGCAGGGGACGAACTTGCGCCGGTCTCGCTCGCCGCGCACCTCGCGTCGCGGCGCGGCGCGCTGCGGAGCTACACGGCCTTTGTGCTGGGCGCGACGGGTTACGTCGGCCGGGAGCTCGTGCTGGAGCTGCGCCGCGCTGGGCACCGCACGATCGCGCACATCCGCCCGGGATCGGCGCAGGGAGCGCTCGCAGCGCGCTTCGAGGCCGCGGGCGCGGAGGTCGACCACACGGAGCTCACGGAGCCGGCGCTCGCGGCGCGGCTCGTGGCGCTCGCGCCGACGCACCTCTTCCTGTGCCATGGCACGACGCGGCGACGCGGGCGGGCGGAGGGCCTCGCGGACCCCTACGAGGCGGTCGACGTGGGGCTGACGCGGCTCGCGGTCGGGGCCGCGCGCGACCTCGCCGAGCCCCCGAGGGTGGTGTACCTGTCCTCGATGGGCGCAGGCGGGCGCGGGGACTATCTGGCCGCGCGAGGGCGCGCCGAGGCCCTCGTCCGCGCGAGCGGGCTGCCCTTCACGCTCTGCCGGGCGCCGCTCCTCACCGGCCCGGATCGGGACGAGGTGCGGCCTGGGGAGCGCGCTGCGGCCGCTCTGATGCGGCCGGCGCTGCGGGTGCTCGACGCGCTCGGGCTGCGCCGGACCGCGAGCCGATACTTCCCGATGGACGCGCGCGAGGCCGCCGAGGGCCTCGTCCGCTCTGGGTTCCATCACATGACGATCGACCGGGTGGTGCTCGCCGACGAGCTGCGCCGGGTCGGGGTGTACGAACGGGAGCGCTGGCATCCAAGGTCAGCGCGGGACGAAGGGAGACACTAGACCCATGGATCGACACGCGCACGAGGCAGCCCGTGGTGACCACACCCTCCGGCTCTGGCAGGGCACGATCGTCGACATCCGCGGGGACGATGTGTTCGTCGACCTCGGCCCGCGGCGCCAGGGCGTGATCTCCCTGCGCGCCTTCGAGGTCCCGCCGCAGCTCGACGAGGTCTACGACTTCACGCTGCGCGGGCGCGAGGACGAGCTGTGGGCCCTCGCGTTGCCCGAGACACGCGCGCTCGATGCGTGGGCGGAGATGGAAGAGGGCTCCCTCGTCTCCGGACGCGTGATGCGTGCGACGCCGGATGGCTTGCAGTTGAAGGTCGGGCCGCTGCATGCGTTCATGCCGAAGTCGCAGTCGGGCGCCGCGCGGGGGCACAAGTACACCGAGCTCGTCGGGCGTACGTTGCCGGTCGAGGTCCTGCACGTCGACGACGACAAGCAGCGCATCGTCGTGAGCCACAAGGCGTTCCTGCAGCAGCAGCGGCTGCACGGCGGCGAGGGCAACGTGGTCCCTGGCATGCTCGTGCAGGGGCGCATCTTCCGCATCGAGGACTACGGCGTGTTCGTGCGCTTCGGGCGCGCGAGCGAGGGCCTCGTGCACGCGTCGAACCTAGCGCTCGACCGCCCCGCGCACCCGGCGGAGCTCTTCAAGGTCGGCGACTCGGTCGACGCGCTGGTGCTCACCGTGCGCGCAGGTGGCAAGCGGATCGGCCTCGGGCTGAAGCAGCTCCTGGAGAACCCTTGGAAGCGCGCGGCGCGCGAGTTCCAGGCGGGGCAGCTCGTCGAGGTGCTCGTCGTGCGCGTGCGCGACTTCGGCGCGTTCGTGCGCCTTGCGCCGGGCGTCGAGGGGCTCTTGCCCGCGTCGGAGTGCCCGGGCGCGAACCACCGCAAGCACCTCACCGCAGGCGCGACGGTGACGGTGCGCGTGGTGCGCATCGACGAGGCCGAGGAGCGCGCGGCGTTCTCGTTGATGCACGAGGGCGGCGCGCCGGTGCAGCCGGGCGCCGCCTCTGACCGCGCAGCGTTCGAGGCCCGCCGCGCCGAGCTCGCAGGCGAACCTGCAACGACGCCGCTGGGCCGCTTGCTGCGCGCGGCGCTGGAAGCCAAGCCCCGCGCGTCCACCGCCTGACCGCCGCCTCGAGCGAGCACCAAGCACGCTCCTGGCACCTCCGTCGCCTAGCGCTCAGACCGCGAGCAGGCGCGCACAAGCCTGCGCGACGTCGCCGCGCGCGACCACATGCGCCTCACTCGTCGCGAGCAGCTTCACCTGCACATTGCCCGCCTCGCGCTCCGCCGGGCCGGCGATCACCACCAGCGCGAACCCGCGGCGCGCCGCGTATTTCAACTGGTCCCCGAGCTTCTTCGGATCAGGATACAGCTCGACCCCTAGCCCGGCCCCGCGTAGCTCCGACGCCAGCGCCAACGCATCAGGACCGCTCGCGGCGTCGAAACATGTCACGAGGATCGGGCACGACGCGCCCTTCTCGTCGACCATTTTGAGCTCCTCCATCGCCGCCAACAGCCGGTCCACGCCGAGCGACGCGCCGACCCCGGGCAGGCGCTGCTTCGTATACAGGCTCGCCAGGTCGTCGTAGCGCCCGCCCGAGCAAACGCTGCCAATGCCCGGCAGGTCGTCCAGGAACGTCTCAAAGATCGCGCCCGTGTAATAGTCGAGCCCGCGCGCGATCGACACATCGAGCGCGATTCGCGCCGCGTCGACGCCCGCCGCGCCCGCACCTGCGAGCAGCCCCGCGAGCGATGCGATGCCCGCCTCCCCTGCCGCGGTGCCCTGCACCAGCGGCGCGAGGCGCGCGAGGAGCTCCTCGTTCTTCCCGGTGAGCGCCGCGAATTCGAGCACGCCGGCCGCCTGAGCCGCGCTCGCGCCCGCCTCACGCGTCAGCTCCTCGGCGACCTTCTCCGGCCCGATCTTCGCCAGCTTGTCGAGCGCGCGGAGCACCGCGACCGAGCGCTCTGACAGCTCGAGTCGCTCGAGCAGCCCGTTCAAGACGCGCCGGTCGTTGACCCGGATCGTGAAGCGCTCGAACCCGAGCCGCTGGAACAGCTCGTGGATGACGAGCGCGGTCTCTTGATCCGCGAGCGGGCTCTCCGTGCCGATCGTGTCGAAGTCACACTGGATGAACTCACGGTAGCGCCCGCGCTGCGTATTCTCGCCGCGCCAGACGGAGCCGACGTGGTAGCGCTTGAACGGCAAGCCGAGGTCGTTCGTGTGCTGCGCCGCGAAGCGCGCGAACGGGATCGTCAGGTCGAAGCGCAGCGCGACATCACGGCCGCCATTGTCCGTGAAGCGGTAGAGCTGCTTGTCCGTCTCGTCGCCGCCCTTGCCGAGCAAGATCTCCGTGTACTCGAGCGCTGGCGTGTCGATCGGCGCGAAGCCAAAGCCCTTGTAGACCGCCTTGGCTGTGTCGATCAGGCGCTCGCGCGCCAGCGCGGCAGCGGGGAGGTAATCGCGGAAGCCTCTCAGCGTCCGCGGCTCGATGCGTACCTTTGCGCTCATGGGGCGCAGAGGATACCCGGGAGCGGCGCCGAGCGGTCACTCGCTCCGCACGCAGCGGAACCCGACCTGACTGTTGCCGTCGATGAGCGGCTTGTACTCCACTGGACCGATGCGATAGCCGTGGCACGCGTGAAAGGGCGGCGCGGCCTCTTCGCGGCAGAGGTAGCTGCCGCCGCGCGTCGCCGCGAGGTCTTGCTCGGGCGCGTCGCCCGGCGCGCAACCCGCCGGCAAGCCGAACGAGCGCTCGGCCGTCCATTCCCAGACGTTGCCGCCGAGGTCATAGAGCCCGTTCGTCCCCGGCGGAAAGGCGCCCACGGGCGCCGTGCCGTGGAACCCATCGAGCGCCTCGTCGCGCAGCGGGAACGTCCCCTGCCAGGTGTTCGCGGCGTACCCCTTTGGCGTCAGCAGCGAATCGCCCCACGGGTAGACCTGGTCCATGGCGTCGCCGCGCGCCATCGCGTGCCACTCTTCGCGCGTCGGCAGGCGCTTGCGGCGCCACGTCGCGAAGGCCGTCGCGTCGTTCCATGAGACGTGCACGACCGGGTGGTCCCAGCGTCCCTCGAGCGAGCTCATGGGGCCCTCTGGGTGCCGCCATTCCGCGCCAGGAACGATGGCGAAGATCGGCTCGCCGAGCGGGCCTGCGCCGTCGATGTAACACACCGAATCGCCGATGCGTTCCGCATCGGTCACATAGCCGGTCGCCGCGACAAACGCGGCGAACTCGCGGTTCGACACCTCGAACTTGTCGGCGAAGAAGCTCGGCACGGGGAACGAACGACCGTCGATGACCTGGGTCGTCGCCGGGATGCGCGCCATCCCTTCAGGGGCGGGCGCGCGGGGCGCAGCGCCCTCGGGCGCGGCCTCCTGCGACCCCGCTGCCGCGTTCGGCGCGGACGCCCCAGGCATGATCGGCTGGGCGATCGCGCCCGCGCGGCCTGCGAGCAGCGCGGGCACCTCTAGCGCCGCAACGTGCGGCGGCGCCGCGCGCGACACGGTGACGAACGGCGCCACGGCGGATACAGCAGCGCTGTCAACCTGCGCGAAGCACTCGACGACGATGGTCGTACGAACGAGGGGTCCGGCCGTGTCCGTCGTCGGCCCCCACCCGCGCGGGACCGGCTGATTTGGGCCGCCGACGAGCACGAGCCCCTGAAAGAGATCGACCTGGCCCTCGAGGAGCGCGGTGAGGGCCGCGAGGCGCTCGCCACGCGCCACGAGCACACGCGACGCGCCGGGGTCCGCGGCCGCCGCCGCAGCGAAGACGCCGAGCGGCGTCCCCGTGACCGCCGCGGGGTCGACCTCGCCGGCCTCGAGCGCTTTGCGAGCCTCGAAGCAGAGCGCGATCACCCGCGCGCCGCCGTCCTGCGACGCGGCCTGGATGAGCTGCCGCCACGCGCGCCCTTCGGAGCCGGCGAGCCAGTTGGCTGGCTCGGAGGGCGGCGGCACGTCGACGAAGACCGTGAGGCGCGCGGGCTGGTCGAGGTCAACGCCCAGGAAGCCGGTCGCGCGCGACGAGACCTGGGCCGAGCGACGCGCGACCTCGGCGTCGCCTTGGAACCAATCCGTCAGTGCGCCGCGCCCCTCTCCGCGCACCCCGTGCCGCACGAGGGCGCCCAGCGGCGACTCGTCGGGCAGCGGCCGCGCGGCGAGCTGCGTCGCGAGCCCCTCGACGACCTCGACGGGCACGAAGAACCCTGGGACGACGTGGCCTTGGTCCTCGACCTCGAACGCGAGCCAGTGCTCGCCGGCGTCTAGCGCAGGCAGCAGGACCGGCACGTCGAGGCCGTCGGCTGTGAGCCCGCGGGGCGCGCATGCGAAGGCGCCGATCGTCGTGACGCGGTGCGCTTCGCCCGGCACGGGTGAAACGACCGCGAGGCGCAGCGTGACCGACTCGGGCAGGCGCGCGCCCTGCGGGGTCCACGCCCAGCCGAAATGCACGGTCGCGCCCGTGGCGACCCCGGCCTCGAGCGCGCCGGGCACGAGCCGCAGGTCGAGCGCATCCGCGAGCGAAACTACAGCGGGGTACGGCGCGCCCGGCGCCACTTCGCCGCGCAAGAGCCGCGTCGCAATCGCGAGCGACGCTTCATTCGGTGCGAGCATCGCCGGCAGACCGAGGCCCCGCCGCGCGAGGAAGTGTGCGCGCGCGGCGGCGCGACCTTCGTCGGTCGACGACCGCCACTCCTCGATCAACGCCGCGCGCCGCTCTGCGAACACGCCCACGGCGTGGGCGACACGCTGCTCCGCGCTGAGGGATGTCGCCGCGGACCATTCCTCAACCGGCTGCGTCGCGGACGGGGAGGCGCTCGTCTGCACGTCCAAAGGAGGCACCTGGGCCGACGTGAGCGCGGTGAGCGCCGTGAGCGCCAGGCAGGAGCCAACAATTCGATTCTGCATCACTCGTTCTCTCGCGTTCACTCGCAGCGCTCCAAGCCCCTTGCGCCGACCGCGTCGCGCCGCCAGACGACGCGGCCGTCCTTGATCACCGTGACGGCGGGCGACCGCCCGACCTCGTAGGTCAGGTGGTGGTGGTTCGGCAAGTCGGTGACGACGAGGTCCGCGCGCTTGCCGACCTCGATCGAGCCGCGGTCTGCCGCGAGCCCGAGCGAGGCCGCGGCGTTCAGGGTCGCGCCGGTGAGCGCCTCCGCGGCCGAGAACCCGTACCGCAGCGCCGCGAAGCTCATGACTTCGAAGAGGCTCATGCAGTAGCAGCTGCCTGGGTTGAAGTCGGTGGAGAGCGCCGGCGCGAGCCCGCCCTCCACCATGCGCCGCGCGGGCGCCTCTTGCGGCTCGCGCAGGTACAGCGGAACGAGGGGACACAGAACGGGCACGACGCCCGCGCGCGCGAGCGCCTCGATGCCGCGCGGCGTGACGTGCTCGAGGTGATCGGCGCTCGCTGCGCCGAGCTCTGCCGCGAGCTCTGCGCCGCCGAGCGGCGTCAGTTGATCGACGTGCATCCGCACGCCGAGGCCGACGTCCTTGGCGGCCTGCATCAACCGGCGCGAGGCGTCGAGGCCGAACACGTGACTCTCGGTGAACACGTCTGCGAAGCGCGCGCGCGACGCCGCCGCGGGCCAGAGCTCTTCGATGACGATGCGCTCCCAGCGCGCGGGGTCGGCGAGGTGCTCCGGCGGCACGGAGTGCGCGCCGAGGCATGTCGCGATGAGCTCGATCGGGTGCGCGCGGTCGGCGGCCGCGATCACCTCGAGCCCTTTGAGCTCATCGGCCACCGTCAGTCCGTATCCGGTCTTCGCTTCGAGCGTGGTCGTGCCAAGCGCCAGGAAGCGGTCGAGGCGCGCGAGGAGCTTCGCGGTCAACCCAGCGGCGCTGGCGCGGCGGACGCCCGCGAGGCTCGACCGGATGCCCCCGCCGGCGGCGGCGATCTCGAGGTACGTCGCGCCGGCCATGCGTTGCTCGAACTCGGCCTCGCGCGTGCCGTCGAACACGGGGTGCGTGTGCGCGTCGACCAGGCCCGGGATCACGACGCCGCCTGCCGCGTCGACGTGCTGCCGCGGCGCAAAGCGCGCCCGCAGCTCTGCGTCCGGGGCGACAGCGAGGATCCTGCCAGCGTCGCACGCGACACCGTGCCCTGGATGCACCGCGATGCGGCCCAGCGCTGCGCCGGCGTTGGCAGCGGACCCAAGCGGGGTCGCGACCTCTGCCGCGCCGGTCACCATGAGGTCGATCGACAGCGGCGCTCCCGCGGGCGACGAGGGTGCACCAGAGCTCGCTAGCGGGTCGTGCATGGGGCCAAGAGGATACCGTCGGCATGGCCCCCCCCAAGAGTCGCGCCCCACCCGGTCCATCTAGGAAGCTGGACCCCATGATTGGAGAGACCTCATTCTGAGAGCCGAGGCAAGGAAGCCGCATTGCGCCCAAGGGCCATGGTTGAGGCACCCTCGACGCTGGCCCTCTGGCAACCGCTCGGCGCGCTGCCCGCGGCGCCTCTGAAGCCTGCTCGGGCGCGCGCGTCAGGCCCCGATCAGCGCCGGGATCCAGCGCGGGCGCCACCGGATCAGCTCCGGGACCGTCAACTGCCGGTCCGCGGCGCCGATCTTCATCGCAGGCGTGACGTGGCGCTCCGCGTTGGTCACCCCGCGGACGTAGTTGCGGTAGCTGATCCAGATCCACAGGTGGCGCTTCAGCCACCCCGCGCGCTGACGCCGCCCACGTCTCGCGCACGAGCCGCGAGATGCCGTCGCGCATCAGCGCGAACGTGTGGTTGATCTTGAAGAGCGGGTTGTCGGTCCCGCGCGGCACCGTCGACAGCGTCTCCGTGTGCTCGACGCGCTCGCCGAAGGCCTCGCGCACGAGCACCGGGTAGAGTCACTTGCAGTCGGTCGCGATGCGCACCGCGCCTGTCGGCGGCGCGACCTCCTTGCAGCCGCTCGAAGCACGCCCTCACGGCCGCCTTCGAGCCGCGGCGCCGCGCCTCGTCCTCCGCCTCCGAGAGCGGGTCAGGCGCCGCTTCATCGCGCCCCAGGCCCCCGCGGCGTGGCAAGAGCCCGACCTCCGTATGCACGACGAAGAAGCTCTCGCCGTGGATCAACACCGGCACGGTCAAGGGGTTGTTCCGCCGCGACGTCGCGTACGTCTCGAGCTCGTCCAACAGGAACGTGCCGGCCATGAACCGCGCCTCGTCGCGCTTGGGCGCGAAGTGCCCGTGGGTGGCCTCGCCGATGTCGCCCAGCAGCAGCACGCGACGGCGGATGGACTTCCGGTTGCAGAGCAGCGTGCGCGACGCCTGGCGCATCGTCACCTTCGCGACAAAGAGGCGGAAGCAGGGCTCGTTCAGCTCGGGCGCTTTTGGCGGTAGGTCGCTTTGAAGGTCTGCTCGGAGAAGCGCTTGCACACACGCAGCACCGGAAGCGCTGCACGATGAGCCCGTCGCACTTGCGCGAGAACCACCCCGCGGGGCGACATGCAAAGGGGACCTCGCAGCTTTGCGACGGGCAGGGATCAGGGTTCGGGCAGGCCGGCGGTTCGAAGGTCATCGGGGTCCTCGTCAGGGGCCCCAGGGGGGCCATGACGATGACGGGTCTCGACGACGACGGTTACAGGGTTCTTGGAAGCCCCTTGCCAATCATGGGGTCCAGCTTCCGCTCGAGGCATACGGGTCACTGCGCCCGACCATCCGGAGCTCGGGGTCGGCGCGCAGTGCCCGTCTAGCGCCTACTGGAACAGGACCTGAAGGCCGTTCGTGAAGTTCGAGGTCGCCATGCCATTGATCGCATCGCGGTACCAAGCCTGGAAGTGCCAGGTCTCGCCGACAGCGATCGACACGAGCCCGGTCGGCGTCGGCGTCTGGGCGAGATCAAGCAGCAGCGAAAACTGCCCCACCGCTCCGGAGTTCTTGATCTGGCCAGCGCCGACGTAACGCCCGATCGCACCGCTCAAGCAGAGATTGCCCTGGCTTCCGCCTGGGTTGGCGACCATGCCTTGTGTACGGCTCGTCAGGAAGAAGCCGAACGAGTTGTTCGGGAGGCTCCTCGCCTCCAGCGTCAAGTCGTTGTCCGCTCGCACTGCCGAACCCGAACCAGAGATCTCCCCCGACGCGAGCGTCGAATTTGGAATCGCCGGCGAGCAGTAGGCCGTCCCGACCCCGGACTGGTCTCCACAGATCGCGCCGTTGAAGACACGCGGCGTGAAAGGCGCCGATGCAAAGGGCGTGTTCTGCGCCGCACCCAACACGAGGCTGATCACCCCGTTGGCGTCCATCGCCGACTGGTTGGCCCCGTTACCGTTGGTGTAACCCCACGCGCTGCCGCTCGCTTGCAGACAGACGCCGTACGTGCCCGCCGGCAGGATCAACGGTGCGGCAAAGGTCACGCTGGTCGGGTAGTACCAGCCCTGAGCCAAGGCATTGCCATTGTCGTTCGCGACCGGCGTCCAAGCTGCCTGGTTGAGTTCGTTGCCCACGTACGTCGTCGGCGTGACGTAGAAGGTCAGGCCGACAGGCGTGCCCACCGCGGCGGTGAAGTTCGCCTGAATGCCGCTCAACGACGCGTTCTGGGTCAGCACCATGTCGAAGTACACGTTGCCGCCAACGTTCCCGAGGTTGCCACCGTTGAACGTCGTCACCGCACAGCTCGGCGAGACCGGGTCCACCTCGCGTACGTCGAGCGTGCCCGCGCCCGCGGCGGAATTGAACCCGCCAACGCGGATCAGGTAGGTCGTTCCGGCGACGACGCCCGAGAGCGTCACGCGGCTCTGCGTGCCCCCACATGCATCGTCGTCGCATGCGACGCTCGTGAGGGCATTGCACGTCCCGGTGTACACCTCGAGCACGGTGTCGAAGCCAGAGCCGCACGTCGACACGAGCACATCCTCGTTCGTGAGCGCCGTGTAGCTGTACCACAAGTCGGCGCCCCCCACGGCGCACGTGAAGGCCGGCGTCGTCGTCGTGGCAAAGTTCGAGTCGAAGCTGACGGAGCCGATGCCGATCGGCTGCGGCGTCGCGCACGTATCATTCGCGGGTGGGACTGGCGGCGGGCCGTTACCGAACGCCAGCTCGTCAATGCCAACACCCACGACGGTCGCCGGGAACGTCAAGAGGACCCGGTCGAAGGGGCCGGTCGAGCGCCAGAAATGGGGCGGCGCAGGGAACGCGGCGTTCGCATACGTGAATGTGCCCGCGCCGAGTGACGTTGCGCCGTTGAAGAGCTCGATCGTGTAGTTGTGATTGACCTGATCGGCGAAGATGCACTGGAACTCGTCGACCGCGCTCGCAAGCACGATGTCGAAGCCCGCGCCAGCCTGCGGATTGTCGAGCGCCGCGCCGGCGCCGTCGACGGTCAGGCTGTTCCCGCCCTGCGAGACTAGACACAGACCGTTCACGTTCGATCCGTTGGTCAACGTGTCCGTTCCGACGAGCCAAGTACCGACGAGCGTGATCGAGCTCACACCCGCCGACGTGAAAACCGGCGAGTTGGACGCGATGGGACCGACCGGCGCAGGTGGAGAATCGAAGTCGAGCGCAGTCGTCAAGTTGGGTGACGGACCGACGTAGCGCATCACTTGTGCATTCGCGGTGACCACGAGAGCAAGCGCCCAGAAGGGCAAGGTTGAAAGTCGCATTGCAGTGTCAGTGGCAGAAGCGGTGAACGGTGGAGGACGACGCTGAAACTCCAGCGTGCGGCTCGGGAGTGAGTCCCTCGCGCGACCGCAGATCACGCTACCTCCAAGGCGGGGATCCAGCCAGTGGCACCGAGAGGGGAATCCAACGCACGCTCTGTGCCAACGCGCGTGAGACGCGCTCTCTGGAACCAAGCGCTGCGCCGCTCCCATGGGCGCCAGAGCACATGGCCATGCAAGGGACGATCACCGCGCCGACGCGAACGAGGTGCGCGACGTCCAGCCCGCCCGTGAACCCGAAGGCATCGGCACCGAGCGCGTCAGGCAGCGGTCATTGCTGCAGGCCTCGACTTCGGCACCGGTCACGACGCGCTCGCCCACGCCCAGCATGAAGACCCGGCCCGCGCGCGGCCGAGACAGCGCGACCTCTGCCGCGAGTGGCCCAAGGCGCACCGCAGCAGGCCTCCCCTCGATGCGCGTCTCTTCCGAGTACGATGGGTCAATGTCGATGCTGACCTGCCTCCGCATGGCGGCCCCCGTCGCGGCGCTCGTACTCGCCTCGTCTGTCTGCGCACAAGACCGCGGTGAACCGCCCGTTGCGGGCGACCTCCTGCTTGAATTGATCGGGCGGCACTTTGCGAACCCCGCCGTCGCCGCGATGATCGCCTGGAGCGGCTGCGGACCAGTCTCAGCGGGCGATGTCGACGCCAAGTCGCCAGCGCTTGAACTCACGCTCGACCGCGATCGGGTCCGCGCTGTGAAGATTCAAGCCGGGCCGCCGGGGAGCGATGAGGGCTGGACTGCGGCGCTGCCCGGGTCGCTGACCTGGTCGACCACCCCAGCGATGCTCGAGGCGCAAGGTCCATGGCGCCAGGATGTGAAAGGCCAGCGCTACGTGGCTCGGGTCTCGAAGGCCACAGGCTTCGGCGACAAAGAGATCAATGACTACGAGCCTCGTGGCCAACTTTGAGCGCGCAGCGCTCCGCAGCGTAACGCTCGCGATCCAGATCAATCACTACACGAAGCAATACACGAAGCTCGTGCAGGAGTTCGTACCCGCCTCGAGCTTCGTCTCGGAGGCCTGGCCTGGGCTGTTGGGTGAGGACATCGCGACAGAAACAGGAGCACTGCTAGCGGCGTGGGTCGGCGTCCCGCTGGGCCAGATCGGCGCGTCGCGGGCCGGGCTGACGCTGAAGCTCACCGACTCTCGTTGGATCGATCGCATCGGCATTGGGCGTGACTTCGAGGGTGCGCGCCCGTTTGGCCTCACAGTCGACGCCACGCTCGCTGACGTCCAAAGCGCGTTCGGCGAGCCGAACAGGCGCGAGGGCGGCGCGCCGGGGTGGAGGCTCTTGGATGCTCACCGTGCGCCGATGACGCTGTTCCTCGGCGGCCACGAGGGCGCGCAAGGGCTCTTCCGCTCTGCGATCGTCCTGATGGCGGATCGCGATGAGACCATCAGGTGGGAATCCCAGATGCGCCGTGAGGGTCCGCCGTCCGGCGTCGTTGCCGTCGGCATCGACGCCGCCTGGAGGACGCTGCGTGACGACCCAGAGGCGCTCAAGGGACGACGTGTCGTCGAGCGAGGCATCCTCGGCGAGACGGTCTGGTGGCACTCAACCCAGCCGCTGCTGTACATCATTCCGGGGAGGGTCCGCGAGTCCGCGAGCTACGAAGTGTTCAAGACTCGGTCCGTCGAATACACCTTGCGCATGCGCCCGTCGGGCACGGACCGACCGCTGGCGACCGAGCTCATGGAGTTCGCTCCGACTGTCGAGTTGATCCTGGGGCGCGAATGGCAACACGAGCCGCAGATGGGCGCCGACGGGCAGCTCACAGGCCTGGAATGGGCCCCGAAAGAAGCCGCGCAAGAGCGCTCCCAACGCGGCCCGAGGCTCCGGCTCGATGTGCGCTCCGCTGAGGGCATCGAGGAGCTCGTCCTGACGTTGAGCCGACCGCTCGATTGACCCAGGGGCCAGAGGCGCCTCGAACGAGGTAGAGTCTCGCGCGACACATGGCGGCCTACGACGATTCCATGCTGACCGGTCCGGCGGGCTTCACGACGACGCGCTGGAGCCTCGTGCGGCGCGCGGCGTCGCGTGAGGGCACGCCGAGCGCGCCCGGGAATGAAACCGAAGGCACCCGGGACCCTGCTCGCGCGGCGCTCGATTCGCTCTGCCGGACCTATTGGCCCGCCGTGGTCGCCTACTTGCGCCGCCACGGCCACGACCGGGACGCCGCGCGTGACCTCGCCCAAGCCTTCTTCGCGCGCCTCCTGGAAAAGGACTGGCTCGCGCGCGCGGACGAGGCGCGCGGCTCGTTCCGGGCGTTCCTTGCGACGTTGCTGAGGCGCTTCGTGGCGAACCAGCTCGAGGCAGAGAACGCGCTCGTGAGAGGCGGGGGCGAGCGGCACGTACCGATCACGTTCGACTCCGACGCGCCCGGGACAGAGCCCGTCGCGGCGCTGACCCCAGAGCAGTCCTTCGACCGCGCTTGGATCCATGCCCTGTTGGACGAGGTGCGCCGCCAGCTCCGCGAAGAGTACGCAGCGGCGGGGCTCGCCACACGCTTCTCGCGCCTCGAGCCGTACCTCGTACCCGATGCTACGCGGCCGCCGTTTGCGGCCATGGCGCGGGACATGGGCTTGGTCGAGTCCTCCTGCCGCGTGGCCGTGTTCCGCGCCCGCCGCCGCTTCCGCGACCTCTTGCGCGACGCGATTGCAGGCACGGTCAACGGTCGCGAGGACGTCGAGGCCGAGCTCGATGCGTTCTTGATGTCGCTCAGCAACAACGCGCCATGAGCGCGCCCCTGCGCCCCTTCGGGCCCACTCGCGCGTCGACGCGCGCTCCCCAATGCCGGACGCTATGCCTGCCATGCACCGTGTGCTCATCGTCATCGTTGCCGCCCTCTCGCTCGCGCTCGGTTGGTGGAGCCGCGGCGCGCTCGATGTCACACCACCGAGCGCGACGCGCGGCGAAGCCCCGAGCGCCCTCTCGCGGACAGGGGATGCAGCGCAGGTGGCAGCCAGCGACGCCACGCTCGCCGCAATACCGCCCCCTCGACCCAGCGAGGCGATCAGCGAGCGCGTCGCGCGACCCGCCGACGGAGAGGTCGCGGGTGACGCGAGCGACCCTCTGTTTACCGCCGCGCTCCTCGCCCGAGCGCGCGACGGGATCGTCGCCGCGTGGAAGCGCGAGCGCCGGGACGCGCCGAATGACGCCGAGATCGACGAGGGGTTGGCGTGGTTCAAGGAGCGTACGCTCGCCCTCCCGGCGAAGATCGGGCACGAGCTCGCGGAGCGGCGGTCGAACCTCGAGCTCGCTGAAGAGGATGCGCGTACAGGCGGTGTGCTGACGACGCTGAAGCGCCTGCAACAGGGCGCGCCTGGGCCGTTGACCTCGGTCGTCGCCGACGGCGGCACGTTCGACCGCTTCTTTGTCACGGAGTTCGGCGGCGCTGCGCAGGACGGTCCGAGCGCGCTCGACGCAAGGGCGCTCAGCTCGCGCAAGCCGGTCGCGGACGGGACGACCTTGAGCTTCCCGGCAGGCGTGCATCGCCTGCCTGACTTCGGGTCCTATTGGCGCGAGCATTATCCGCGTGACCTGACGCTGCGTGGCGCGGGCAAGGAGGCCACGCTGCTCGTCCTCGCCACCGACATGTCCGCATACGACACGGTCCGCAACCTCACCATCGAGAGCGCGACGCTGCACGCGAACGACAACTACCTGTTCGACATACGCGAGCCCGCGATGTCGATCACCCTGCGCAATTGCCGCATCACCGGCTGGGACATGGGCGCGGGCGGCTCCTGCCTCTTCGGGACCGAAGCGCTCGCGCTGCGGGCGAGCGACTGCGAGTTCCTCGGCGGGTATGGACGTTCGCCAGGCTCCGGATGCCTGTTCGATGTGCGGCACAACGGGCTCTTGGCGCGCTTCGAGCGCTGTGTCATCGCGCGCACACGCGCGTTCGGGAGCATCACGGACGGCGCGACCGTCGTGTACGTCGCGTGCCGCCTCGAGGACATCCTCGACAGAGGGGGAGAGCCCCCCGCCAACGTCACGTTGAACGGCACGACCGTCTCGCGGTGGACGAGCGAGCCCGGGACGAGCCTGAAGCGCGACCTGAACGAGCTCTTTCCAGGCTGGCGCGACGCCCTGGGTCGCTGAGCGTGCTGGTCCGCCGCGCGCTCGATGAACTCGAGAAAGGCTGAAACGCGCCACCTGTGGTCCTGAACCTGTGGGTAGACACCACCGAGATCGCCCCATGACGGACACCTGCCAGCGCTGCGGCGCCCCTCGCTTGACCCCGGACGACGCGGAGCGTTGCCCGCGCTGCCTCTTGACCTGTGGCCGCGCGCCGAAGCCCCCGAGGGCGACGCGCGGCGGCTTCACGGCGCCCTCGGTGGACGAGCTCGCGCACCGCTTCCCGCACCTCGACGTGCTCGAGCTCGTGGGCCAGGGCGGGATGGGCGCGGTGTATCGCTGCCGCCAGCCGCGGCTCGATCGCCTCGTCGCCCTCAAGGTGCTGCGGCCGGAGTCCGAGGGCGACCCTGCGTTTACCCAGCGCTTCGTCCGGGAAGCGCGCGTGCTCGCGAAGCTGGACCACCCCGGGATCGTCCGGGTGTACGACTTTGGCGTCGAGGGCGCGCTGCACTGGCTGCTCATGGAGTACGTGGACGGGTCGAACCTCCGCGAGGTGCTCGACGCAGGGAAGCTGCCGCCGGCCGATGCGCTGGCGCTGATCCCGCAGGCGTGCGAAGCGCTGCAATTCGCGCACGACCACGGCGTCGTACACCGGGACATCAAGCCGGAGAACCTGCTGCTCGACGGCCACGGGCGCCTGCGCATTGCAGACTTCGGCCTCGCTCAGCTGGACGAGCTCGGCTCGGAGGCTGCGCGCCTGACGGGGACCTACGAGGTCTTCGGCACGCCGCGGTACATGGCGCCCGAGCAGCTCGCAGGGGCGCGGGCCGTCGATCACCGCGCAGACATCTACGCGCTCGGGGCGGTCTTCTACGAGCTCCTCACGGGCGAGCTCCCCCTCGGCCGATTCGAGGCGCCATCGCGGCGCTCCCAAGGCATCGACGCGCGCGTGGACGAGGTCGTGATGCGTTCGCTCGAGCGTGAGCCAGGGCGGCGCTACCAACGCGCGAGCGAGGTGCGCGCGGCCTTGGACGACATCGGGCGGAGCGCCCCGCCGAGCGCTCCCCGCACGCGGCTCTTCCACGAGTACCTCATCGGCTCGGTGCTCACGGGCGGGGTGCTGGCCCTGATCCTGGTGGGCGCGGGGCAGCGCAGGGCCTATTGGCTCCTGATGGGGCTCTTTGTGCCCGGCTGCTCCATCGGCAGCGTCCTCGCGATGCGCGCGCCAAACAAGTACGAGGTCTCGCTCGCGCTCGCGCTCCTGATCGGCTCGCTGTGCGCGCTCCTGCTCCCCGTCGTCAACTGGCGTGAGCCAGGGTGGGTCTTCCTAGGTATCGGCTTCCTCGTCGCGGGGATCGGCCAAGGCCATTGGGCAGAGCGACAACCTAGATTCGACCACTGAGCGAGCGCTCAGCGGCAATGGCTTGGCCACGGTCGCGCCTCCCCCATCCAGCCGTGCAAGCGAGATCGGGCGCGCCACCCGCGCACCGGCAGCACAGGCTCACGCATGGCCCGGGCTCACTCGCTCGTCCCGCGCGAATGGGTCGTCCCGCGCGAATGGATGGTCCCGCGAGAATGAGCGACGAGGGACGTGTTCGCCAGCGACGTTGCAGGTGGACGCGCAGTGGCCGTCAGCGGCGTTCGGGCCTGCGTGGAGCGCAGCGGGCGCCGTCGCCCCGCGCCCCCTTGGGTGCAAGGGTCCGGCCTGAGCGGCGCAGCCTCGCGCGCCGTCGACTGCGGCGCGGGCCGCCCGCTCGAAGCACAGGAGCGATTGAAGAATGTCGGTAGCATGCATGCATGCTGGTGGTCCTCTCAACGTGCCTCGCCCTCGACGTGCTCGTCCTTTCCTTTGAAGGCGAACAGAGGCGCGCCGAGATCGAAGCGGCGCTCGCCCCGGTGGAGCTCGTACGCGATCACAACGGCATGTGGGCCGTCGAAGGCGTTGTGTCACGCCATGCACATCAGCCCGGACAAGGCGACGTCACCCTGGAGTTCCACGCGCTCGGGGCGGATGGCGCGACACGTTCCGCGGTCCTGACTCAACCGAGCGCGTGGTGGCAGGTCGCCAACGAGGTCGACACTCTTTGGGACTTGGCGCTGCTATTTGGGGTCCCTGGAAAAGGCGTGCGGACGGGCAGCCGCCGGCACGTGCAGGCACTCATCGACGCGCTCGCGAGCGGTGACCGGACGACCGACATGCGGTTCCTCGGGGAAGCTCCGCGTTGGATCGCCCAGCGGCCATGGTCAGAGGAAGAGCTGGCCGAGCTGCGTGCGCTCGGCGGCACCTGGAGCGAGTATCGCGTCGCAACGGACGTGGGGCTACCCATTCGAGAGTTGGTCGCGATGGTCGCTGCCGATCGGCGACGGCATCACCTGGAGCCCGGCTTCGAACGGGCAGCCGTCGCGCTGCTGCGCGGGTGGCTCGAAGGGGTCGACGCGGGCCAGGCAATGGCAGGGGCCTGGGGCGAGCGGTGTGCCTCCGCGCGCCAGGCGTGGGTCGCGGCGGTCGTGCAGAGCCTCTGGGAGTCGGCCCCGAATGTCCTCTACGCCTACGACTCGGCCGCGGTGCAGGCCGCGTTTGTTCGGCATCGCGACGGGCCCTTCGAGAGCGAGGCGTTGCGCGCAGCGGCCGCGGCCGAGCTGGACACCAGCCTCACTGCGGAAGCGAATGGCAAGCGCGGACGGTCGCAGGTGCACGACCCGCGCTCCGGAGTCGACCCGTCCGAGATTGCCGCAGTCTGGCTCGACGTACTCCTGGCCTCCGGGCTGCTCGAGGGTGAGGACGCACTGGCGTGGTCGGACCGAGAGCCTCTTGTCGGCGCACTGTTCGCGCTCGCGACGACCAGCGAAGCGCCGGACGTACGGCGCAATGACCACATCGACCTGCGCCCCCATGTCCAACAGCTCACCGACGCCCTGTTTGCAGCCCGCGGCGAACCGGACTCGGGAGAGCGCGAGGCGCTCTTCGAGGTCTTGTGGTCGCACCTGCTGCGATCGTCGCCCAAGTCGCTCGCTGAGGCCCGCCGACGCGCGTGGCTCGTCGGGGTCGCCGGCTGGGGCACAGCGTCGGGGATTGACGACAAGGCCCAGCGCTTGTTGGCCGAGTTGACGCGCGCGGCGGAAGGCCTCGCGGGCGCCGAGGAGGTGCTGAGCCGCGCCAAACCCACGAACGTCGAGCGAGCCCGCGCTCGCGTCGCGTCCTGGCGCCGAGGGTTCGAAGGCTGGATGGCGATCGCCGTCGCGATGCGCGCCGCTGAGCCCCGCGGTGGCGTAGCTCCAGCAGCATCGATCGAAGCGCAGTTCAACGCCCTCGCCGATGGACTCGAGGGAGCAGCTCGGCCGTCACCAGGCGTGGCGCGCCTGCTCGAGGAGTGGAGGGGCGGGCGATGAACTTCACTCGGCCTCTTCTCTTTGCTTGGCTCGCGCTCGGGTGGGGCGCGCGGGCCGAGGCCCAAGACGTGCGCCAGCTCACGGTCAGCTGCTTCGATGCGCTCGAGCAGTACATCGAGGTCGCCGAGTCGCGCTGGGAAGACACGTTCCAAGGACGCTTGAAGCGCCGCGACGGCACGGCCCTCGGCGCCAACGAAGTCTCGCTGCCGCTCGTCAACGCGCGCGAAGCGCTCGGCCGGATGCGCGAGCAATTGGCTGCTTCGGCGAAGACTGCTGACGAGGACCGCGAGCGCGTGGCGATGGCCGCGGTGGAGCTGCGCTGGAGCCTCGCGCTCGAAGAGGCCCGTCGGCTCGTCGGGCTCGCGCGCGCCGAGGACGGCGGGGCGACAGCGCACGACCAGGCAGGGCGCCGGCTGCAGTCCGAACGACGGGCACTGATCGAGGAGATCGACGCCTGGATTGCGCTCGCTCGCCGGGACGGCCGCGACTTCGCCTGGGAGGCTTGGGCAGAGCTCGCCGACGCGAGCTTCGACGTGAAGGCCGGTGATGACTTGCCGTCGCAGCTCGACGACTTCCTACGCGCGAGCCGGGTCGTACGGGTCGATCCCGTGAGCGGCGAGCGCACCGAGCTGGACTTCGCGCCACTCTTCGAGCCGCTCGCGATCGAGCTCCCTGGGGAGGCTCCCCGGGGTGGCCTCTATCCAGACCTCTCAGACCTCGCCGGCTCCAAGCTGTTCGGTACGTTCGCCGTGTGTCTCGACCGAACGGCCACGCTCGCGCGCCGCATGCAACTGGTCGAGGCGCTCGAAGAGAGCCAGGCCGACATCCGCTTCCCGGACGCGCGCGAGGACATCCGCCTGCTCTTCGTGCTGGGCGAAGGCCTCGTCGCGCGCACTGGAGAGAAGCCAGCGCTGGTGCACGACCACCCGTGGATGGACTACGACGTGATCTCTGCGACGCGCGGGTCCGAGGAGCGTACACGCGAGGAGAGCGTGGCTTACCGAGGCTTCCTGCAGCTCCTCGCGGCGCGCGGCGTGGACAACACGACCTTCGAGGGGCTCCAGGTTCTGAACTGGATGCTGGCCTACGACCGCGTGGCCATCATCGCCCAACCGAAGCCCGGCGCGATGCCCGGGACCTACCGCTTTCAGCTCGACGGGCACGCCATCGACTGGGCCTTCGGGCGGTCGGACGACTGCCCCGCCGCGGTCGGCGACTTGCGCCTGCGACGCATATTGCCTGACGGCTCCACCGCATCGGTGGCGGACGTGTTTGACAGCGACAGGATCGTGGTGGAGCTCGAGCTCGACCGCGAAATCGACGCGAGCGAGCTCGAAGTGAACCTCGGCGCCCAGCGCCCTGGAGCGGAGCTCGAAGCGCTCGACCTCGCGGGCGTTTCAGGTGTGCGCCTGTCGCGCGCTCCTGGCGAGACGGTCCTCTATCGGAGCCGCGTGCTGCGCATGCCAGCGCTCGCCCCAGGGCTGCCGCAGCCGGAGCCGAGCGACACGCTGAAGGTCCCATTGGACGCGACGCTCTTGATGGCCCTGCCGCGCGCCACGCCGATCGTCTGCAACCCGGTTGGGGCGCGCTTCGCGGGCGACCCGGGGCGCGTGGGGCACAGCTGGCACACCGCTTGGGTGCACGCATGTGAGCGCGCTGGGCTCGATTCCAGCGCGGACTGGCCGAGCACGAAGGTCGTCGAGAGTCTCTCCGCCGGGGGCTGGCTCAGCTTTGGCAAACACAACATCGAGCTGCTCCTCGGCGACCTCGCCTCGCTGTACCTCATCCGGGATGAGATCCTGCGCGAGCTCTTAGGCCGACGTGGAGAGATCGAAGCGTTCTGCACGGAAGTGCTGAGCGATGACGGGCTGGCCGAGCGGTGGTATGAGGTCGAGCTGCGCGCGAACGCGCGCGAGAGACAGAGCCGAATGGGCTCTCTTCCGCTCGCCCTCGAAGGGGTGCGCGGCGAGACGCTCTGGGAGGCGTTCCTGTGGGAGCCAGAGGTCGGCGTGCTGCGTGCGAAGCATGCCCGTCGCGTGGCACGCGAAGTCGCGCGGCAGCTGCTCTCCGACCTTGACGCGGCGATCGCCCACTGCCGCGACATCTCGCGTGATGACCCGGAGCAGCTGATACGGCTGGCGGGGCTCGGCCTTGACCCAGTACGCGAGCGCATGCTGCCGAACCTCCTGCGGCGCGAGCGCATCGGCGATGGGGTCTGGTGGATTCCGGAGCTGGCGCCAAAGCTGCACCTGCCATCGATCGAAGGGCTCCACAACCAGCTCATCGATGCCGAGGCCCTGCAGGACGCAGAGCTGGACGTCTTGGTCGCCATCGGCGGAATCGTGACTCCCTTCGCCCACGTGATGGCCTTGCGTGGAGCGCTCTACTTTGGAAACCGTGTCGTGGTCGGCGTGCGCGGCGCAACGACGTTCTGGGAAGTCGCCGGCGGCGTGAGCACGGTCTACAACAAGTCCTCTCAGTTCAAGCGGCAGCGCGCGGAGCTCGCCTTCGCCCGCGGCGCGACGGGTGTGCTGTCGGCCGAGCGTTGGCAAACGTCGGCGGCCCAGGTCAAACCAGCTTGGATGCTGATCGCGGAATCGGTCGGTAGCGTCGTCGGCGCAGCATCGGAGGTCCTGCCCTTGGTGCAAGCCGTGCGCTTGGGCCGCTACCAGAGCCCCTACGCATGGACGACAAAGGTCTCTTCGAAGAGCGCGGGCGTAGCGCCGAGCGCAGGTGCGCCCCCGCCACGTTTGCCGCCGTCGCATGTCCGACCACCCGATGTGCCCTCGGGTCTCTCCGCCGCTGACGCCGACCCCGCCTTCGAGACGACTCGCATCCAGACCAAGGATCTGCCTCTTTCGGAGCGCGTCAACGCTCTGATCGAGCGAGTCGAAGACGGGGGCCTCCAGGAGTTTCGCGCGCTCGACTCGGATGACCGCAATGTCCTGCTCGGCGCCTTGGGCCTGGCTAGCGATGAGTCCGCGGCGGCCGTGCGATGCTTGACCGAGCCTGTGCAGCGGCGCCTCACGAAGCTGATGGGGTCGCTGGAGGAGAACCTCGAGGTGGCGCGCGCGGAGCGCTTCTGGGAGCAAGACTGGTTCCGCAGCATCGGGACCGAAGTCGACGCGGAGGTGCCGTCCCCGATCAGGCGGCCCGACTTCTTTCCGGACGCGAACGGCGGAGGCTGGCGGCTGCGCATGCGTACGCCCGACGGCGAGCACGTGAGCGTCGCCCTGGGCGCACGAATCGGCGAAGGCGTCTCGGCGGTCGTGCACGCGCTCGACGAGATGCCCGAGGGCGTGATCAAGCTCTTGAAAGAACGGGACCTCGCCAAGGCCCAGGCGGAGATCGAAGTGACCTTACGTACGTCCGAGCGCCTCGCGGCGGCCGGGATCCCCCACCTGCGGGTCCTCGGCAGTGGCAGCGACGGCAGGGTCGCGTTCACGCTCTGCGAGCGGCTCCCGGCGAACGCGATCACCCTCTCACGGCGCGTCGTTCGCAATCAGGCAGGGGCCGTCGTCCACGGCGGGCTGCGACAGCTCGAGGTCGAGGGGCCGCTCCCCGTCGCCTTCCAGCACGCGCTCGCACAGCTCTACAAGCGCCTCGGACGAGCGGGCCTCGTCATGGAAGACGGCCACCTGTTCAACGTCTATTTCTTCCCCAACGGGCTGCGTTGGGAGGCCGGGCTGCTCGACCTCGATCGCATCCTGCCCTGGGGGAGCTTCGATGATGCGGACACCCTGTTGGAGAACATCCTGCACGGCATGGGCCAAGGGTTCGCGCATGTGAACAGCATGCGCGGGACCCGTTACTTCGGCGACGACGCCTGGGACGCGCTGATCGATGCGGACTTCGCGATGCAGAAGATGCTCGAGCACAAGGGCATGATCGCCTTCGACCCCAGGACCGGCGAGTGGTCCGGTCGTCGCCTGAGCCTCGAGGTCGTGGAGCAGTACTTTCCAGGCTTCCGGGGGCACGTGGGCGAAGCGGTCAACGCTGTGCGTCAAGCGCGGCGCTGATCACTTGGCGCGGGGACCCTGGCGCGCGGGGGCGCGGCGCAGCCTGGTCCGAGGCGGTGTGTCCTGGCTGCGTGCCAGTGACCGGTCACGCCGCGCGCTGTCCCGCGAGGCCCTGCTCGAGGCGCGCGCGGAGCCGCTGCCGGGCGCGGAACACGATCATCTTCGTGTTCGAGAGCCCGACTTGGAGGCGCTCCGCGACCTCGCGGTACGCGAGCCCCTCCACCTCGACGAGGCGCAGCGCCTCGCGATCGCGCGGGGACAGGGTCGCGTACGCCGCGGCGTACTGCAGCAACATGAGCGTATAGGCCCGCCGCAGCTCGCCCTCCCGCTCCGCGTCCTCGAGCACCACCCCCGGTCCAGGGCGCGGGTCTGTGGGCTCACACGCCGTCTCGTGATCGAAGCTGCTCGCCGCAAGGGCCCCAGCTCGCACGCGCCCGGCCCGACGCACGACATTGCCCGCGATCGTCCGTGCCCACCGACGGAAGCTCATGGCGTCGTCGTGCCGGAAGCCCGCGGCGTAGCGAAAGATGTTCACGAACGTGTCCTGGACGAGGTCGAACGGGTCGAGGGTCGCACGCTGGCGCCCTAGCGCCTGGACGATCCAAGCGAGCACCAAGGACCGACCGTGCCGGTACAGCTCCTCGAAGTCTTGGGCGCGGCGGCCTTCCCGAAACCGCTCCATGCACGCGCTCAGCGCTGCGTCGAGCTCAGACACCTGCCCAGCAGGCAACTCCGCCTGCCGCGCGAACGGGGACACGCCCGCGGACCGCCGGAGCGAGGCGGGGGCGACTGCGAGGACGGGGGGCGGGACCACGCCGCTCAGGGAGCAAAGCGCGTGCCCGAGGCCCCCGGCGCGACCGTCAGCCAGCAAGCTAAATGCCTTCCTAGTCATGACTTACGGCCGATCGACCGCCCCAGCACTGCGTGCCGAGGGGCCTCGGCCGGCCCGTGCCCGTTACGCCCCCGTAACAGCTTGTCCCCCGATTGTCCCCCGGCGCGAGGGGGGGTCCACCAGGAGGCAGCCCCAGGCCGCCCCACCCCATGAAGCTGGACCCCTTGGTTGGTCCAACCCGCCTGCTGGTAGCCTCGCCCTCGACCCACTACAACCGAGAGTGGTCGCTCCGACGCGAACCAGCGAAGGGGGCCAGCTTCCTGGGGGGGATTGGCCCGGCGGGGTCGTACGGCTTATCCTCGTGGTGCGCGCCCCTCCGGAGCGCCGGCGGTTTGCCGGCGGCCCGGTCGCGGCGCGCCTGCTTCCGCGCTTCGCCTGTGATCACACTCCCAACTCCGCCGTCGGCCGACGTCCCGCCCCCACCTCCCACGCCGGGGGCCCTGCCAGCTGTGCTCATCGACCCCGGCTCCCGGGATCCTGCGCGCCCTGACGTGGCGCGCCCCGACCTTGCGGATTGGGGGACAGCGCCCCTGGCCTCGACGCCGACCGTGACGGACCCGGTCGAGCTGGGCTCCGCGGACCTCGGGTCGGCACAAGCGGGCCCGCTGGGCACCGTGCTGTTCGACTCGCCGATCGGGACGCTGGCCTCGGGCGTGGTGGTGCTGGCCTTCGCCGCCCTCTGCGTCGCGCTGCGCACGAGCCTCATGCGCGCGGTCCCTGGGGACGTCCTGAAGCGCGTCCCCGAGGGCCCAGCGCGCGATCGACTCGCGCGGCTGCTCACACGCAGCGACGTGCTCGCCTCCAGCGCGAACCTCCTGGAGATCGCGTTCCAGGTCGTCTTTGTCGCGCTCGTCGTCGCGTTCGTCGCGGGCGAGGACCCGCCGACCGGCGTCGACGTCGCCGTCGCGATCGCGGTCGCGGCGCCGCTCGTGCTGCTCGTCGGGGAATGGCTGCCGACGTCCCTCGCGCGCTCGCGCTCAGAGGGCTTCATCGTGCGCCTCTTGCCGGCCTTCGCCGTCGCGCAGCGCCCGGTGGAGCTCTTCGTCCACCTCCTGGAAGCGCTGCGGCGCGCGATCCTGCGGGGCTTCGGCGTCCGCGACTCGAACCCGGAAGCGCGCCAACTCGTCGAGGGCTTCCGCGCCATGGTCGAGAGCGAAGAGCTCGCAGGGCCGCTCGAAGAGCACACCCGCGAGCTGCTCGCCAACGTCATGGAGTTCCGCGACGTCGACGCCGCAGAGGTCATGACGCCGCGGACGGAGATCGCGGCCGTCCCGGTGAACGCGACGCTGCGCGAGGCCATCGCGATCTTCGCGGAGTCAGGCTATTCGCGGATCCCCGTCTACTCCGGGACGGTCGACACCGTCATCGGCACGCTCGCTGCCCTCGAAGCGGCCAAGGCCGTCGCGGGCGATCGCCTGGACACGACGTCGATCGCAGAGGTCATGCGGCCGCCGCTCCTCGTGCCCGAGACGAAGCAGATCACCGAGCTCCTGTCCGAGTTCCGCACCCGCAAGCAGAAGATGGCGATCGTCGTCGACGAGTACGGCGGGACCGCCGGCCTCGTGACGCTCTCGAACGTGGTCGCGGAGCTCGTCGGCGAGATGCACGACGACGAAGACGAGGACGAAGAGGCGCCGATCAAGCGCCGCGAGGACGGCTCGTTCGAGCTCGAAGCGACGCTGCACGTGTCTGAGGTCAACGAAGAGCTGGGGCTCAACCTCCCGGAGGAGGCGGACTTCGAGACCCTCGGCGGCTTCGTCCTGGCGGAGCTCGGCCGCTTCCCAGCGCCGGGCGAGGGCTTCACGAAGGACAACGTCGAGTTCTCGGTGCTCGAGGCCAGCGATCGCCGCGTGCTGAAGGTCCTGGTGCGCCGCTCGGCGTGAGCCCCCCATGGCGGCCTTGCGCGATCGCGTGCTCCTGGTGCGCAGGACGCCGTTCGGCGAGTCCTCGCTCGTCGTCCAAGGGCTCGCCCGGACCCACGGCCGCGTGCACCTGCTCGCCAAGGGGGCACACCGTGCGACGTCGCGCTTCGCGCACACGTTGGACCTCTTGGACACGCTGCAGCTCGAATGGCACGCCAAGCCCGACCAGGAGCTCGGGACGCTCGCCGCCGGCGAGCTCGCCGTGCGGCGCCGGCGGATCAGCGGCGCCACCGACGCCTGGCGCGCCGCGACCACGACGCTGGAGCTCGTCGACATCGCAGCGCGGCCAGGCGAGCCCGATCCGCGCCTCTTCGACCTCGCGTCATTGACCCTCGACCGACTCGACGCCGGCGCGCCCCCGGAGCTGACGCTGACGGTCTTCGAGCTGCTGTACCTCACGCACGTCGGGCTCGCGCCGGCGCTCGACGGGTGCGCGGCGTGCGGCCGCGACGCAGCGGAGGTGCAGCCAGGGCGCGCCGCGTTCTCGGCCGGCGCCGGCGGCCGCCTCTGCCCGGCGCACGCGGCAGAGGCGCGCGCGAGCGGCCGCCGCGTCGGGACGTTGCCGACCGAAGTGCTCGCCGCCGCGGCGCGCTTCGGGGCGACCCCGTTCCCGGCGCTGGTCGCGAGCGCGCCCGCGCCCGCCCTCATCGCCCGAGTGCGTGACTTCATCGGGCGCTTCCTCGACTACCATCTCGCGGCGCGTCCCAAGAGCCACCGCGCGCTCCTCGACGCTCCGAGCCCCGATCGGCCCACCAGCACCGCCCCATGACCCCCCATCGCCCCCGCGCGAGTGCCCCGGCGGGCACGTCCTCCTGCGCCGCGGCGCGCGCTCGCTTCGCGTGCGTCGTGAGCACGCTCCTGATGGTCGGCTGCGCCTCATCTGACGGGCTGCGGCGCGCCAAGCCGATGGACCCGGACAAGGTCCCGGCGACGCTCTCCGCGGCCGAGGCCTTGTTGGGCCGCGGGGACGACGCGCCCTTGCGCGACCTCGAGCGCACCGTGAAACAGCTGCGCTCTGCGCGCGTGACCGAGGGGGTCGACGCCGACGTACGGCGGCGCGTGCAGGTCGCCCTCGAGCGCGGCGCGGACGACATGATCCGGCGCAGCGACGACCCGGACGCGCTCGAGAAGCTGATCGAGAGCGAGCTCCCGATGCGCCTCGCCGCGCGCGCGGGCGTGCGCGCGGCGTCCATCGAATTCGAGGACGGCGACCGCATGGACGCCTTCAAGACGATCCGCGCCCTCGATCGCCGCTACCCGACCCACACGCTGCGCACCGAGGCCGGCGAGCTGCTGTCGAAGATCGGTATGTCCCTCGCGGACGACCGCGGGCACTACCTGCTCTTCTTCTCGTACCGGGCGCTCGCGCCGCAGGTGCTCGAATACCTCGCGCTCGAATACCCCAACCACGCGGAGGCGGACGACGCGCTCAATCGGCTCGCGACGATCTACGAAGAGCGGCGGCTGTGGCGCGACGCGATCCAAAAGCACCAAGAGCTCGTCCTTTGGGCGCCCGATTCCCCCTTCCGCATCGCGAGCGAGGCGGCGATCCCGCGCCTGCGGCTGCGCTCGCTCGACCGACCGGACTACGCGCGGGACACGCTGCAGCGGACGCGCGTCGAGCTCGAGAGCTGGCTCGAAGTGCACCCCGACCACGAGCTCCGTCCGGACGTCGAGCTGATGCTCGTCGACGCCCGGCAACGCCTCGCGGACAACGACCTCTTCGCCGCGCGCTTCTATGCCAAGGTCGATTCGGCGGCCGGGATCCGGTTCCATGCGTTGCGCGCGGAAGAGGAGGCGCGCCGCGCCGGGAACCTCGAGCAAGTGGCCGAGGCCGAGGCGCTCCTAGCCCAGGCCATCGCGATCCCGGCGAAGGTGCAGGTCGAGCGCGAGCCGAGCGCGCGCGACGCGGACGGACCTGGGCGAATCGAGCGGCCGGTCATGCCCGACGCGCTCGGCGAGCCCGGCGTCGCCCCGCAGCAAGGCGGCGGTCAATGAGCGCGCCGCTACGCCCCTCCGGAGGCCTCCAACGCGCGCACCTCTGGACGCACGTCCGTGGGCTCCTCGCGGGGCCTGCGCTCGCCCGCGCGGACCGTCGACGCTGGGGCCGAGCTGCCCTCACCGCGCTCACGGCCCTCGCCGCCTGCGCCGTCGTGCTGAGCGCGGGCTGCGGCTACTCCGCGGGGCTGACCCCGCGGCGCGCGTCCGGCGCGGCCGCCGCCCGCATCGGCATCGAGGTCTTCGACAACCAGAGCCGCGAGCCCGACCTCGAGCGCGCCCTCCACGCCGCCCTGAGCGACGCCACGCGGCGCTGGGTCGACGCGCGCCTGGTCGTGCCGAGCGAGGCTGAGGTCGTCGTTCGCGGCCGGATCCTGGACGTCCGGCACGTCGAGGGCATCCGCAGCTCGGGCAACCGCCCCCTCGAGTCCGGCACGGCGGTCCAGGTCACGGGTGAGCTCTTCGACGTCCGCCGCGGCACGGTGGTGCGGCGCGCGGAGGCCTCGGTCCGAGTGGGCTCGACGCTCGACGTCGCCGACGGCGCGCTGGATGCGCGGCAGCGCGCAGTCGAGGTCGCGGCCGAGCGCCTCGTGTTGCTCTTGATGGCGGTGGAAGACGAGGCGCCGCAGACCCCGCTGCAGGCAGCGAGCGCCCCCTGAGGGCCCCCACGGATAAGGCCCCCACGGGCAGCGAATTCACCGACTCGCCACACGCTGGACGTTCCTGTTCGCAGCGCGTGGACTTCGGACACTAACATGGGGGGCCGCATCCCGGTTCTCCCCTGGAGGTCCGGGCCTCTCGGGCCGATACCAGATCCATGGCCGATTCCCAGCACCCGTCGGACAAGAACGCCGCAGAGCGAGCCAAGAAGCCGCGCCCGTTCGGTCCCTTCCTCCTGACGATCACGGTCCTCGTGGTCGTCCTCCTGGCGTTCGGCGGCTCGCAGTTGACCGGCCCCACCGAGTGGACGCAGGACCAGTTCTACAACCAGCTCGTCTCGGGCAAGATCCAGAGCTACGAGACCAAGGGGTCGTCCGAGGTCGTCGGGACGCTGTACGACGGCGAACGCTTCAGCGCGAACTTCCCGAACGTCGCGCTGTTCGCGGACGAGTGGCGCGAGATCAAAGCGCGGGCGCGCTACAACCAAATCAGCCCCTCGCTGCTGCGGCGCGCGATCGATGAGGGCTTGTTCCGCCCGGACGAGGCGTGGCAGGTGACCCAGTTCGACCCGCGCTCCCCGTCCGCCGCTGCGGCGCGCGCGAGCGGCTCCGACCGTGGCCGCGTCGACGCACCCGCGGGCGACGAGCGCGGCGCCGCGGGCACGTCGCCCCAGGCGAGCGCTTCGACCCGCCAGCAGCAGCAGAAGGACCAGCTCTACGTCTTCGGCACCGCGCTCGGGAGCGACCGCTGGACCTCGCCGGACGCGCCGCCCGGGCTCCCTAAGCGGCCCGGCCATGTGGCCTTCCACGTCGCCCTGCAGCAGAACCCGGGCGAGGACGAGGGCCTGCAGACGATCGCGGCGCTCGAAGCCCAACAGGTCCCCTTTCGGCGCTTCACCTTCGACCTCTCCGTCGAGGGCGGCACGACCCACGGCGCGGCGGAGAGCTCGCTCGCGAGCGTCCTCTTCTTCTGGGGCCCGTGGATCCTGATCATCACGGTGTTCTTGCTCTTCATGCGCCAGATGCGCAGCCAGGGCTCGGGCGCCGGCGTGATGAGCTTCGGCCGCAGCCGCGCGCAGCTCTACACCAAAGAGAACCACACCGGCGTCACCTTCGAGGACGTCGCCGGCGCGCAAGAGGCCAAGGATGAAGTGCGCGAGGTCGTCGAGTTCCTGAAGAACCCGGGCCGCTTCACGCGCATCGGCGGGCGCATCCCGCGCGGCGTGCTGCTCGTCGGCTCGCCCGGCTGCGGCAAGACGCTGCTCGCGAAGGCGATCGCCGGTGAAGCCGAGGTGCCGTTCTTCTCCATCAGCGGCTCGGACTTCGTCGAGATGTTCGTCGGCGTCGGCGCGAGCCGCGTCCGCGACCTGTTCAAGCAGGCCCGCGAGAACTCGCCGTGCATCATCTTCCTCGACGAGATCGACGCGGTCGGTCGACGCCGCGGCAGCGGCATGGGCGGCGGCCATGACGAGCGCGAGCAGACGCTCAACGCGATCCTCGTCGAGATGGACGGCTTCTCGACGGACGAGGGCATCATCGTCGTCGCGGCGACGAACCGCCCCGACGTCCTCGACCCGGCGCTCCTGCGCCCAGGGCGCTTCGACCGCGAGGTCACAATCGACCTCCCCGACCTGGAGGGCCGCCAACAGATCCTGGAGGTCCACCTCCGCAAGGTGAAGAAGGCCGACGACGTCGACAGCCTCGAGCTCGCGAAGTCGACGCCCGGCTACTCCGGCGCGGACCTCGCGGCGATCGTCAACGAAGCCGCGATCATGGCCGTCCTCGACAAGAAGGACGCGATCGAGATGCCGCACCTCGAGGAGGCGACGGCCAAGGTGCGCTATGGACGCCGCAAGCTGTCCCGCAAGATCGAGAAGGAGGACCTCGAGATCACCGCGATCCACGAGGCCGGCCACACGATCGTGGCGGCGCGCCTCGACGACGTCGAGATGCCGACGAAGGTGACGATCGTGCCGCGCGGGCGCGCGCTCGGCGCGACCTTCATGCTGCCCGAGAAGGAGAGCTACCACACCCAGAAGAAGCGCCTGCTCGGGCGCCTCGCGATGATGTTCGGCGGCCGGGTGGCTGAGGAGCTCTACTGCGGTGACATTTCGGCCGGAGCCTCGGACGACATCCGGCGCGCGACGGAGCTCGCGCGCGCGATGGTCACCGAGCTCGGGATGAGCGACAAGGTCGGGCCGATCAATTACGCCGAGCGCCAAGGGTCCGACTTCCTCGGCACCGAGCTGATGAGCGGCAAGTGGCACTCCGAGGAGACCGCCCGCGAGATCGACGAGGAGATCGGCCGCATCCTGCGTGAGGCCTATGCCCTCGCGAAGAAGGTCGTCGGCGAGGAAGAGGGCGCGATCCGCCGCCTCACCGACGGCATGCTGCGCTACGAGACGCTCGACAAGCAGGAGATCCGGCGCCTGATCGAGGGCGCGGACCCCAACACGCTGCGCCCAGAAGCGCCCGTCGTCGACGAGCGACGCCCCCGAGCCACGTCGCCGGCGCCGCAGCACGGCTCCGGCGCGCCTGAGGTCGAGGGCGGGCTCTCGTCCGGATTCTCGCCGGCGTGAGCACGCACGGGCGCGCGGCAACCGGCGGAGCGTTCTCCGATGTCGGGCTCGCGCTCGGCGCCCTCGCCCTCGGGCGTGGCGCCGGGCGCGAGATCTCTTTCCTGGTTCCGCGCGAGACCCCCGTGGACCTGTGGCGCCCTTGGGCGCGCTCCGAGCGCGGCTCTGCAAGCGGCCACGGCGTCGTCTTCGAGGCCTCAGAAGCGCGGCTGCGAGAGGCGAGCGAGCGCGGCGCTCAGGTCGCGCAGGCCCTGCTCGACGCGGCCATGGCGCGCGAAGCCCCGCGCAGCCGGGTGCGCCTGATGGGGATCGTCAACGTGACCCCGGACAGCTTCTCAGACGGCGGCCGCTTCCTCGCGGTGGAGGCCGCGGTCGCACATGGGCGCGCGCTCGTGGCCGCTGGCGCGGACGTCCTCGATATCGGCGGAGAGTCCACGCGCCCCGGGGCCGCGCCCGTCGCGCTCGCCGAAGAGCTCCAGCGTGTCCTGCCCGTGATCGAGGCCCTCGCGCGCGACACCGGGACCAGGCTCTCGATCGACACCACCAAGGCAGCCGTCGCGCGCGCGGCCGTCGCCGCCGGAGCTGCGCTCGTAAACGACGTCAGCGCGGGCGAGGCGGACCCGGACATGCTCGCCACCGTCGCCGCGCTCGGCGTCGAGTTCGTCGCGATGCACCGCCAGGGGACGCCGCCGGAGATGCAGCGCGACCCGCGCTACGGGGACCCCGTGCTTGACGTCGCCACACATTTGCGGCGTCGTGCGCGGGCGGCGCTGGACGCGGGGATCCCCCTGTCTAGAATCACGCTCGACCCAGGCATCGGCTTCGGCAAGCGGCTCCCCCACAATCTCGCATTGTTGGCGCGCGCGCTGGAGCTGCGCTCGTTGGGCCTCCCGCTCCTCTTCGGTCCGTCCCGCAAGTCCTTCATCGCGCACGTGCTCGATGCCGATGACAGGCAGGGCGATGACCGACGGGGCGATGACCGACGGGGCGATGACAGACGGGGCGATGACAGACCAGGCGCTGGGCTGTCCGCGCTCCGCCAGGGGAGCGAGGATCGCATCGGCGGCACGGCCGCGGCCGTCACGGCGGCTGTGCTCGCTGGCGCGGACGTGGTCCGGGTCCACGACGTCCGTGTCATGTACGAAGTGACGCGCGTCGCCGAGGCGATCGCGCAGACCGAAGCCCCCTAGCTCGCAGCCTCCCAGACCGAACCGTCCACGACCCGCGCCACCCTCCAACAGCGCTCCAAGATGACCCTCGACGCCGGCACGCTCTTGCAGATCCTGATCTTCGCGATCGGGATCTACGTCGTGCTCGGCTTCCTGGCTGCGACGCGTGGCACGGGCCTCGTGCGCGGCCTCGGCGTCGCGCTGCTCTTCGTCTTCGGCGGCCTCTTTGGCCTCGCGAAGCAGCTCGGGCTCGCCGAGCTCGAGTACATCCTCCAGGGCGTCTTCGGCTTCATCGTCGTGATCTTGGCGGTCGTGTTCCAACCCGAGCTGCGGCGCGGCATCGTCAGCTTGGGCGAGAACCCCCTCCTGCGCCGCCTCGTGCGCACGCAGCGCGAAGGCGTCGTCGAAGAGGTCACGGCAGCCGTCACCTCGATGGCGCGCAAGAAGCAAGGCGCTTTGATCGTGTTCGAGCGCGACGTGCCGCTCGACGAGTACATGGAGAAGGGCGTGCGCATCGACGCGCAGGTGAACCGGCTCCTGCTCGAGAGCATCTTCGAGGACGGCGGCGCGCTCCACGATGGCGCCGTCATCGTGCGCGGCAAGCGCATCGAATCGGCGGCCTCGATCCTGCCGCTGTCCGAGAACGAAGAGCTCGCGAAGACGATCGGCACCCGCCACCGCGCCGCTCTGGGGCTCGCCGAAGAGACCGACGCGGTCGCGATCGTCGTGTCCGAAGAGACGGGCCTGATCTCCATCTGCGCCAAAGGTCAGATGGAGCGCCGCATCCCGCGCACGGAGGTCGAGGCGCTGTTGCGGATGCGCCTCGGCAAGGAGAAGGTCGACGCGGCACGGCTCTCCGTCCTGCAGCGCGCCCAGCGGTCCGTCTTCGGGAACTTCGCCCAGAAGCTGCTGGCTGTCGTCTTGGCGACAGGCCTGTATTGGATCGCGTGGCGCGACGTCCACCGCGTCGAGACGTTTGAGCTCGAGGTCGTCGCCGCGAGCGACGTCTCGCGCGCGCCCGAAGCCGGCGCCCTGAAGCTGCTGCTGCCGGACCCGCTCGCGGTCGCTGTGCTGACGGATGAGAACGGCGCGCGTGTGCGACGCGTGACCGTCCGCGTCGATGCGGCCCAGGCGCGGCTGCAGGAGCTCGCAGCGGGCGTCGGCGGCCTCTTCGAGGTCCCTGAGGCCTGGCTCGGCGAGGTGCGCGCGCTCGACCCGTCGGCCTTCGTCTGGGGCGCCGGCGGCCCGGTCTCCGGCGTCGTGGTGCAGTGGGCGCAGCAGGAGCGCCTCAACCTCGAGGTCCGGCGCTACACCGCCGCCGCGTGTCGAGTGACGCCGGGCGAGCTCGACCTCGCCCCCACAGGGACCCCAGAGGGCTACGAAGTGGTCAGCGACTCGATGCGCTTCGACCCGGGGACGCTGCGCCTCGTGGGGCCGCCCGACAGCATCAAGCGCTTCTTGGCCGATCCGACCTCGCTCCCGATCGTCGCCCCGGACCTGTCGGGCGCCGACGGGCCGAGCTTCTCTCGCCGCATCATGCTGGACCCGGCCCGCGCCGGCGACGTGCGGCTCGAGGGCGATGTGTTCTTGCATGGCGAGCTGGTCGAGGTCGTGCGCGACCTGGGCCGGCTGCCTGTCGACGTGGTGCTCGTGAGCTTCGACGCCGCGTCCAGGCCGCCCCTCGAGCGCTTCGAGGCGCCCGTCGAGCAGGTGGAGCTCCTGATCCGGTCGCGCGGCCTCCTGCCCCGCGGCGCTGACGACGAAGTCATCGACCGCTATCGGCTCGAGGTCCGGGAGCTCGCGCGGCAGTATGCCCGCGTCTGGATCGACGTCGATCGGCTGGATGGCCTGCGCGGCCGGCTGCAGGTCCCGGATCTAGACGAGGCTTGGCGGATGTCACCGGCCCCCGCGTTCGACGCGGCGCGCGACAATCCGCGGGCGCGGCTCTGGTTGGAGCTGGCCGAGGACGACAACTACCTCGTGCTCGTTCGACGCGAGCCGCAGGGAGACCCCAATGACGAACCTAAGGACTGAGAACCCGATCTTTGGCACCGACGGCATCCGCGGCCGAGCCCTCGAAGGCTGGCTGAGCGTGCGGGCCGTCGAAGCGCTCGGACGGGCCGCCGGCCAGGTGCTCGGCCGCGCCGAGGGCGCGCCGCGCGCGTTCATTGGCCACGATGGCCGTCGCTCGGCGCCTGCGCTCGAGGCCGCCCTCGCGCGCGGCCTCTCCGCCGCTGGCCTGGAGCCGGTCGGCGTCGGCCTGATCCCGACGCCGGGGCTCGCGTGGCTCACGGGAGACCGCGACGTGCGCCTCGGGGCGATGATCAGCGCGTCGCACAACCCGTCGCACGACAACGGGATCAAGCTCTTCGGACACGACGGCGGGAAGCTGTCCGACGAGCAGCAGCACGAGATCGAGGAGCGCCTGCGCGTCGAGGTCGACCGCGCGAACCAGCGTCCGCCGACGGACGAGCTCGCGGGGCGCCCCGAGCGCGCGCCGGCCCACGAGGAGGCCTACCTCGCCCACCTCTTGGCCTTGTCCGGCAAGGGCCTGCGCCTCGACGGGCTCACGGTCGTGATCGACTGCGCCAACGGCGCAGGCAGCCGGATCGCGCCGCGGGTCCTCGGCCGCCTCGGCGCACAGGTGCACATCGTCGCAGCCGACCCCGACGGCGACAACATCAACGACGGCTGCGGCTCGACGCACCCCGCGCTCCTTCAGGAGCACGTGCGCGCCCGCAAGGCGGACATTGGGATCGCCCTCGACGGCGACGGCGACCGGTGCATCCTCGTCGATCATCGCGGCCGGATCATCGACGGCGACGGGATCATGACCGTGATCGCCCATGACGCAGCGAAGCGCAAGGCCTGGAAGGACCGCCGCATCGTGGCGACGGTGATGAGCAATTGCGGCCTCCGGCGCGCGCTGCGCGACGTGGACATGGACATCGTCGAGGTCGGCGTCGGCGACCGCGCCGTCGTGGAGGGCCTGCGCCGCGAAGGCCTGACGCTCGGCGGCGAGCAGTCCGGGCACATCGTGTTCGGCGCGGACAACTGCTACATCGGCGACGGGACGCTGACCGCGCTGCGCGTGCTCGACGTCATGGTGCGCGCGAAGTCCGACCTCGCGACCCTCGCCGACGCGTTCGTCCCGATGCCGCAGGTCCTGATCAACGTGCCCGTGGCGACAAAGCCCGCGCTGAGCACGCTCACGGAGCTCTGCGCGCTCGAGGCGCGCTTCGTCGAGGAGCTCGGCCAGGACGGGCGCGTCCTGCTGCGCTATTCGGGCACCGAGCCGAAGGCGCGTGTCATGATCGAGGGTCCGAGCGAGGCGCGTATCCAAGCGATGGCAGACGACCTCGCAGAGGTCATCCGCGGGGCGATCGGGGCGTGAGCGCACGGCCAGAACCGACGACGCCCGCCGTCGCCCTCGAGGGCTCGGCGCGCCCCGCGAGCCTCGCGGCAGCGTGCGGCGAGCGCGTACTGCAAGCCGAGCTGGACGAGCAGCGCGAGCACGCGAGCGACCTCGTCCCGCAGATCGAGGCCCTGCTGCGCGACCTCGGCACGACGGCGGCTGAGCTGCGGTTGGTCGTCGTGGGGCTCGGCCCCGGGAGCTACACCGGCCTGCGCGTCGCGGCAGCGACGGGCCAAGGGCTCGCGCTCGGCAGCGGCGCGGCGGTGATCGGAGTCCCGAGCTTCGAGGCGCTCGCGTACGGCGCGCTGCGAGAAGGCGAGTCCGCGGACATCCTCGTCGATGCGCACGGCGGGCACCTCTACCACGCGCGCTACACCCGTTCCGCCGACGACGTCATCGTCGCTGCGCCCCCGAGCGCGTTGACCTCCGAGGAAGCGCGCGCGTCGCTCACCGCGAGCGTCTGGCTCGCCGACGAGGATGCGCTGGTCGCAGCGGGCCTCGGCGCGGCCCCCACGGGCGTGCGGATCGTGCACGGCGCGCGCGCCAGCGCCGCGGACCTGCTCGCGCTCGGCCAGCGGCGGTTCCGCTCGACCACGGAGCCTCGCTCCGAGGCCCTCTCGCCGCTCTACCTGCGCAGCTTCACGCCTAAGGTGCGCGCGCGCTGAGCGCTCCCCGACGAGCTCGAGCGAGGCGCGCCCGGCCCGGCGTCGACGGAAGTTGGGACACGGCTCGGGGCCAGAACGCAGAGGAGGGGGCGCGAGGCGCCCCCTCCTGCATGATTCGCCGTCGACGTCCCAGCAGCGCGGGGCGTCATCGGCCGAAGGTCCTGGTTTACAGGTCCTGCGGACGAAGCGTGCGGCGGCCGTTGGCCTCAGCACGAGCTTCGGCGTTCGCAAGCATGCCGCGCACGGCCGCGTCGAACGCGCCGTAGAACTCGCCCGACACGTTGCATGCAACGGCGGCCTTCGTCCGGCTCTTGCTGATGATCATGTCGCCAGTGGGGGCCTTCTTACCGGCCTTCTTGGTGGCCTTCTTGCCAGCCTTGGCGGCTTTGGCAGCGGGCTTACGGGTGGCTTTCTTCTTCGCCATTGGGATCGTCGCGCGCCGGTGACGGAGCGCTGGGGGGTGAATCTCCAGATGAAGGAAATCCGTGACGCGTGCGCGAGGTTGCGAATCCGACGCGTCGAAGTCAAACCAGAATTCACCAGGATCGCGCGCTTTTCGTGGTTTCCGCCGGGCCGGAGGGCGTTTCAGGATTCGGGCGCGACGTACGATCATGTCTTCAGGGAGCACCCATGGGCAGCGCAAACGGCACCGCACGAGGCGGCAGATGGCGACGCAGCATCGCCCGCAGCGCGCGCGCGCTCGGGTGGTGCGCCTTCGTCCTGCTCCTCGCCGGCGCAGCGCTCGATCGAACGGCGTTCCTCGACCGAGCGGTCAAGAGTGTCCTGCGTGCGCGCCTCGGGGCGCTCGCCGGTGACCTCTCGCTCGTCGACGCGGAGATCGAGTGGCTCGATCGCACGCTCGTCCTGCGCGGCCTCTGCCTGGACCTCGGGCGCCAGGAGGTCTTCGCCGACACGCTGCGGGTCCGATTGGGCTGGAAACGCGGCGGGATCGCCGTGGAACGGGCAGAGTGGCTCGGCGGTGAGGTCGTGCTCTCGAGCGCGCTCTTGACGGCGCTGCAGGGGCGCTCAGAGGGCGCGGCCGCGCAGGAACGCGGGCCGCTGGAGCTCCCATCGCTGTTCGTGCGCGACCTCGATATCGCGCTCGAAACGCCAAACTACGGCGATGTCGCGCTGGGCCGCTGCGCCTTTGCCCTGCAAGAAGATGGCACAGGCGCGCCGCGCCTGAACGGCCGCTTCGTGCCGAGCTTCGAGCGCCGGCGGGACGGCAGCGGCGAGATCTGGATCACGGGCGTCATGACCCCTGACGGCGCGCTCGAAGCCCAAGGCACGGCGCGGGCGCTGCGGATCGTCGCCGACGAGCTGCCGCCAGGCGAGGTCTTCGACACGATCCGTGCGTGCGCGCCGGAGTTCATCGCAGAGTTCGAAGGGCGCGGCCGCCTTGAGCCTGGCGAGTCCGTGCTGCCAGAGCTGGACCTGCGGCTGCACATCGCGGACGGCAGCATCCGGCTCCCCTACCTGCCAAACGCGGAGCAGCGGCCGCTGCGGGACCTCGCGCTCTCCGCCGAAGCGCGCGTCCGGCCGACAGGGCCAGAGTCGCTCTGGTCGCCCAAGGCGTGGCAGCTCGTCGTCGCGGCAAACGGACTCTGGGAGGACACTCGCCTCGACGTCGCCGCGAGATGGGGCCTCGGCGGCGGCGAGGACACGCTGTGCGAGGCGTATGCCTTCGCGCAGGACCTGGAGCTGGGCGAAACGCTGCTGGAGCTCGGGGGGCGCATGCGGGACCTCGTCGAGAACCACGAGATGCTCGCGCCGGACGGCCGCGCCGACGTGCTCGCGACCGCGAAGCTCCCGCGCGACTGGACGCAGATGTCCGACATGACACGCGCGGAGATCACCGTCGCCGCGGTCCCCCGCGGCGGCGCGTCGCTCGCGTACCACGGCGCGACGAGCCGGCGCGGCGCGCGCGACGAGGGCTTCCCCCTGCGCGTGCACGACCTGCGCGGCCTCGTCACGTGGTCGTATCGACCGAGCGACGAATCCCCGATCCAGCTCGGGCTCTACGGCCTTGAAGGCGAGCATGCTGGCGGCGCCGTGCGCGTCGTCGGCTCGATCCACGAGACCCCCGGGCAGTTCATCGGCGACACGCCTGAGGTGCGCAGGGACCGGCGCACCTACTTCCCGGCCCACTTCCACCTCCGCATCGAGAGCGACGGCTTGCCCGTCGATCGCGACCTGGAAGAGGCCTTCCACGGCCTGCGCGGCGTGCAGCCGGTCGGAGAGATCTTTGACACGTACGCGCCAAACGGCGGCACCCTGTCGTTCGGGCTCGAGCTCCTGCGGGTGCCCGGGCGGACGGACCTCGCGACCGACCTGGCGATCGAGCTGCACGATGTCGGGTTTGCTTGGCGCGACCTGCCGCTCCCGCTCGAGTCCGTCGATGGGCTCTTGCTCGTGCGGACCGACGGCGGCGGGCCCGCCACAGGGCGCGGGCTCGTCTCGATCGAGGCCCGCGGCGCGAGCCCCGCGACGCATGGCCCGGTGACGGTCCGCGGCCGCGCGCAGCACGAGAATCACGCCGGCATCCACGAGAGCCTCGTGACCTTCCGAGTCGACGCGACCCGGGTCAACGTGCGCGACGAGGTGCTCCGGCGCGTGCTCGAGGAGAAGCAGCCCACCGTCCGGGCGATCTTGGACGAGGTCGGCGTGGCGGGCTTCATGGACCTCTCGGTCACGACCTCGGAGCGGCCGCGCGGTGAGGCCCTCGAGACCTGGATCCAAGCGACGACGATCGGCGGCGGGCTCGAGCTGCTCCCCCAATCGTTCTCGACGCCGACGCGCGATGCCCGCGGGCGCGTCAACGTCACAACGACGACCCCGAGCCGACCAGCCGCGCCGCTCGACGCGACCGGGCAGGCTGGGTCCGACGGCGCGAACGGGCAGGGCGACGCTGGCGACCCAGCCGGCGCGGTGGACTCGCTGCAACGCGCTGACGTCAGCGGCCGCGCGGTCGTGCAAGGCGCGTGGGACGACCAGCGTGTCCCGGTGCCGGTGATCGCCGACGTGCGCTTCACCGAGGGCTCGCCGCCCAGCTTGCGCGTCGCAGGCGCCGGGCTCGACATCGAGAACCAGGTGATCCTCGGCTCGATCGTCGAGCTGTCGCGGCGCATGGGCGGCGGCAACGACCCGCTGGACCTGCAAGCGGTCGATATCGACGGGCGCTTCGACTTCCAAGCGCAATTCGAGCTGCCAACCGAGCCGGGCGCGCCCTCGGGCCCGAGCGACATCGCGTTCGAGGCGCGGCTCGATCGCTTTGCCCTGACCGGCGGACCGACGCTCAGCGACGTCGCAGGCAAGGTGCGCTACGTCGACGCCACGCGCGAGTGGGTGAGCGATCGCATCTGGGGCCAGCTCGGCACGACACCTGTCAGCCTCTCGCACCTGCGTTTCTCGCCCGAGCGCTCGCGCTTCAGCGCGGAGCTCGCCGCCGAGGACCTGCCGCTCGACCGAGAGCACCTGCGGTACTTCGTCGACGCAGCGACCTTGGACGGACTCGTCGAGGACCTGGGCCTGCGCGGCACCGTCGACATCCAGAACAGCAGCGTCACCTGGGTCAACGGCGACGACAAGGTCGGCGCGCTGACCTTCAACGGCCAGCTCGGCGTCGACGACATGGGCCTCATCTTGGGCATCCCCCTCGAGCTCCACTCTGTCGAGGGCATCACGCTGAACCTCGTGCGCGAGGGCGAGCAGCTGCGCGCCCATGCGTCCGTGCTCGGGCTCGAGGGCTTGCTCGCCGGTCGCCACATCGACGAAGCCTCCGTCGAGGTCTCCTACATCGCCCCGCGGCTGTCGCTCTCGGCGCTCGACGGGCGCTTCGAGGGCGGCCGGATCGCGACGCTCGGCGCAGAGGGGTCCCAGTTCTTCTCGATGGACCTCGCGCCGCCGTTCCCGTTCACCCTGGGCGCGCGCCTCTCGGACGTCGACGTCGGCCAGTTCCTGCGCGGCACGTTCAACTCGGACTTCGCCAACGAAGGCCGCATGGACCTCGACCTCGCGCTCGAAGGCGACACCGAGCAGCTCACCGGCATCCACGGCGCGGGCCGCGTCGCGGTCGACCAGACGCGCCTCTGGGCGATCCCGCTGTTCCAAGCGCTCTTTGCGAGCCTCGGCTTCCCGACCACCGCGGTGTTCCGCAAGATCGAGGCCGACTTCCGGATCGACAGCGGCGTCCTGATCATCGACCGGACCCGCGCAGACAGCGACCTCTTGTCCGTGGTGGGCAGCGGCTCGATCGACTTCGAGGGCGGCCTGTCGACGGACCTCGAGGTGCGGTTTGCGCTGATCGACCGGCTGGGGCCGTTCACGCGGCTCCTGTACAAGATCCAGAACAGCCTGCTGCGCGTCGCCGTACGCGGCACGATGGAGCGCCCGGTCGTCGTCCTGCGCGGGCTCTTCTCACAGTTCTTCAAGCCCGCGGACGCGCGCGACCGGCTGCCCTTGCCGGGCTTCAGCGAGCTCCCCGCGCGGTTCTGACGCCGAGGCCCGCGCGAGGGCGCGTCACGGCTGCCCGAGGGCGAGCGCGGCCTCGAGCCCGATCCGCGCGTCCGCCATGGCGCTGCGCGCCGCGCCGACCGCGTCGAGCTCGCGCAGCGCGAGCGCCAAGTGCACGAGGTCCTCGCGGCGCCCGGTGATGCCCGCGTCCAGCGCGTCGCGCCAGAGCGACACCAAGTGATCGTGGGCCTCGCGCTTCGTCGAGAGGTGCTTCCATTGGACGAGGAGGCGGTTCCGCTCCATCGCCGCGCGCGAAAGCGCAGGCGGCACATGGTCGTTCAACGTCCCGCCGGAGTGGTGCTCGACGACGGCGAGCGGCACTTCGACGACCCGCCGGCCGCGGCGCCAAGCCGTGAGACCGAGGTCCACGTCCTCGAAGTGAAGCGGCGCGAGGAAGCGGTCGAAGCCCCCCATCGCGATGAACTCTTCGCGGCGCACGAGCATCGCGCACGCTGGCGCGAACGCGATCGGCACGCACTCCTCCTCGTCCACGGGCAGCGCGCCGCTGACGTCGTGCAGCGCGAGGCGGCCGTCCTCGAGGGCGACCCCCCGGCGCGCGGCGGCGCGGTCGTCCCCGCCCCCTTCGAGCACCCGCGGGCTCGCCGCGAAGACGCCGTCGTCGGCCAAGGCGTCGACGAGCGCCGTCAGCGCGCCAGGGCGCACGATGACGTCGGGGTGCATCAGGAACATGAGGCGGTAGTCCGCCGCCTGCGCGCCGTCGAACGCCGCCGCGCCGAAGCCGCCGTTCAGCTTGCGGGGATGCACGCGGACGTCGGGCCAGCCCACGTCGAGCGCGCGCCGCAGCACGTCCTTGCCTGTGTCGTCGACGACCAGGATCTGGTCCTCGACGCCGCGCGCTTGCACCTCCGCCCGGAGCGCCGCCAGGGCGCGCTCGAGCTGCGCGACATCACCGAGGGACGGGATGACGATCGATACGGGCCTTGTCATTGCTCCTCCACGCTCTCTGCCGCGCTGGCTTGGGTGCCGAGCGACGCCTCTCGTTCGACGCCTGCGTTGGCGCGACCGGCTTGCTCGGCCGTCTTCGAGCCGGCCTTTGAGGCCGCCTTCGGCGCAGCGTTCGCTCCAGCGCCACGTGGCATCGGCGTCACCACCCGGTCTTCGGTCGCGGCGACGTCCACGAGCGGCGGCTCGAAGGCCTCCGACGCGCGCCCCAAGGCGTCGGACGGGGCGGCGCTGACCCAGCTACGCGCGCGCGAGGCGAGGTTCCCGCCCGCGAGGCGCGTGATGAGGCTCGACGCCGCGGTGCGCGCGGCGTCCATCTCGCCGCGCCGCCAGCGCAGCTCGGCGACGAGGCGCCCGAGCCGCTCGCGGCCATGTGTCAGCGCGCGCTCGAGGTCGCTCGGGTCCTCGGGCGCCTGCTGCGCCGGCCCGCCGAGGGTCTCGAGCATCGCGGCCACCTCGCGGCGCAGCCAAAGCTCGTGGTTCTCGAGCGACTCATGCTCGCTGCACAGGCGCTCGAAGCGGATCTCGATCGCCTCGCGGTCGGTGAGCGCGTCTTCGATGTCGCCGGCGATGTGCTCGCGCAGCCAACGCAGCTCCTCCGAGCCGCGATCGAGCGTATCGCGCAGCCAATCCCGCTCTTCAGCGAGCGAACGCAGCGCGCCGCGCGCTTCGTCGAGCTGCTCCATGAGCGTGTGGTGTTCGCGCTCGCGCGCTTCAATCGCGTCCCGCAGCTGCCTGCGCTCCTCCTCGAGGTGCTCGCGCGCCGACCCGTGGTCGTCGCGCTCCGCGCGCAGGTTCACGAGCTCGAACTCACGCTCGCGCACGCGCTGTTCGAACCAAGCGACGCGGTCCCCGAGGTCCTCGAGCTGCTGCGCGCGCCACTTCGAGCGGGACTCCAAGGCGCTGCGGGCGTCGCCGAGCTCGCGGACGCTCGCGCGCAACCAGTCGAGGGCCCGCGCGTCCGCTGCGCGCTCGTCGCGCGTGCGCGAGCCACGCCCCACGGCCAGCGTCATGAGCTCCGTCGCCGTGACGTCGAGCCCGACCGCTGCGCCGAGCCGCACGAGGCCCTGGGTGACCTCCTGGAACAGGAGGCGCGTGGGCTGCGCTTCGAGGCGCGCGACGTCACGCGCCAAGCCGGCGAGGTGGGCCGGCACGGGCTGAGGCACGCGCCGCTTCAACGCGGCGCCGTGCAGCTGCGCGTAGGTCGCGATCCACTCGCCCGCTTCCTGGGCGAGGCGCTTCGCGAGCGGGCCCTCGAGCTTCAGCGCGCGTTCGGCGAGCGTCGCGCGCAGCGCCTCGTCCTCCGCCAGGCGCACGAGCGCCGCGCGCAGCGCGCCGACGTCGCCGGCCGGCACGAGCAGGCCGAGCGCGTCGGCCGCGTCGACCTCGCGGCGCTCCTCCGAGGTCGTCGGCAGGACGCTCTCACGCAGCGCCTCGGTGTCGCTGACGACGACGGGCAGGCCCGCTGCGTAGGCCTCGCGCAAGACGAGCGGCGCGTTGTCGGACCAGAGGCTCGGCAGGCAGACCGCGTCGAGCGCCGCGAGGCGCTGCGGCAGGTCGTCCGGGTTGTAGCCGCCGTGCCAGACGGCGCCGAGGGCCTCGGCGCGCCGCCGGCAGCGCGCGACGTAGGAACGATCGGTCGAGTCCCCGTGGACGTGCAGCTCGACCTTGCCTTCGATGCCCGCGAGCGCATCGAGGAGGACATGCAGCCCGCGCTCTTTCACGATGCTCCCGACAAAGCCGACGCGCAGGGGACTGGGGCCCTCAGCGACGGCCACGGGGGCGATGCGCGGGGCCACCGCGATGCGCTCGCGATCGACGCCAGGCGCGCGGAACGAGAAGGCGCGGCCGACGAGCGCGGACAGGCGCCGCGAGAGGGCGCGGGACGAGGCGAAGCGCGCGTCGACTTGGCTGAGCGCGGCGCGCTTGGCGGCCAGGCGCGCGCGGGTCCGTTCCAGCTCGGCCTCGATGTGCGGCACCTCTGGACGTCCCGGGCGGGCGCCGAGGCGCGCCGAGGCGCCCGCACCTGAGCCCGTGCTCGCAGCGGTCCCGGCGCTCGTCCCCGGGCCGTGCAAGAACGCGTGCAAGCGCGCGTGGTTGGCGCCGCTGAGCTGCTCGCGGAGGAGCGCCCCGTGCGGGTCCGCGACGTGGGACCGGTCCGCGGCGGCGAGGCCTTCGAGCCAGCGCAGGGCGAGGCGCCCGCGCGCTTCGGCCTCGTGGTCGCCGGGCTCGAAGGTCGTGAGGTCCGGCTGCACGAGGTGCAGGTTGTCGTGCACCGCCCACCAGTCGTGGGCGACGAAGACGGTCGGGATGCCGCGCTGCCTGGCCTCCATGACGCCGGCCGGCCCGAGCCCGAGGAGGTGCTCGAAGTGCACGATCTCGGGCCGCTCGCGGTCGAGGAACGCGCCGAAGGCCTCGGCGATGCGGCGCTCCCCCTCTTCCGTTTGGTGGTCGGTCGGCGACGCGTCGAGGTACGTGACCGCGAAGGGCTCGTCCCCGGCGGCGCGCTCTTCGCGGCGCTGCGCCAGCGGCGTCAGGCCCGCGAGCGGGCGCAGGGTGAAGACCTCGACCTCCACGCCCGCCCGCGCGAGCGCGCGCGCCAGCGCTGCGGTGTGAGACGCGATGCCACCTCGACGGTGCGGCGCCAACTCATGCGCGACCAATGCGACCCTCATGCCGATGCTCCCCTCATGCCGGCGAGCTTAGCGATCGCGCACGGCAGCTTCCACGCGCCCCGGGCCTGCCTGCCCCGCTTCTTGGCCGCCGCCCGGCCCGGCTGGGGCGCCGCGCGCCAAGGGGCCGGCCCTCAGAGGCACGTTAAGGCGAGCGAGAGGGTCGTCGTGGCGTAGAACGTTCCCTGCGTCCACCGCCCGATGCGCGCACTGTCGGGCGGGCGGCCCGTGAGCCGCGCATACAGGAAGCTCATGTAGTTGGGCTGCTCGGTGTGGCCGAGCCGGCGCCAGAGGGCGTGCTGCGCTCCCGTCACGACGCAGTAGCCCGGATCGCCAAGGAGCGGCCCGATCACGAACCACGACACGGCGATGCCCGCTGCGAGCGCGAGGTGCCAGGGGCGCGTCTCCGGCCAGATCCAGCCGACACACGAGAAGCAGATGACCGCCAGGTGCGTGGCATGCAGCAGCGCGTTCCCGAGCCGCAGCATCACGCGCCTGCCTCGCAGACGCGCGCAAAGGCCGCCGCGTACTGATCGACGATGCCGTTGTCCTCGCCGGGGAAGTTCGGAAGGCGGATGAGCCGCGCGTTCTCGGCGGCCGTCCGCGGGCAGGCGTCCGGCGCAGGGTCCCTGAGGTCACGCTCGAGGTGCTCGCGGCCCACCCGCGCGACCGCCCGCCAGTGCCCCTCGGCGAAGAAGGGCTGCTGGTGCACCAGCGGGTAGCGGGGCGCCGCGGCGCGGCAGCCCACGGCCTGCAGCGCCGCGACGGCGCCCGGCACGTCGAACGAGGGGTCGCGGTGCCGCACGAGGAACTCGAAGTAAACGCGCTCGACGTGGGCCGGCCCGAGGAACGTGTCGAACCCGAGGGCCTCGAGCGCCGCGGACAGCCGCCGGTGGTTCGCGCCGCGGCGCGCGTTGTGCGCGGGGAGCTTCGCGAGCTGCGCGCGCCCGAGGGCCGCGGACATGGGCGCGATGCGCGTCTTGACCCCGAACGAGGTCGCCGCGAAGCGGCGCGCGGGCGTGTCGAGCTCGATGATGCGCGTGATGTCGCCGAGCGTGACGGCGCGCTCCCACAGCTCGGGGTCGTCGGTCAGGAGCACCCCACCCTCGCCGGCGGGCGCGAGCTTGTCGCCTTGGAGGCTGAACACCGAGATGTCGCCGAGGCGGCCGCACGGGACGCCGCGCCAAGTGGCGCCGTGGGCGTGGCTCGCGTCCTCGATGATCTTCAGGCCGAACTCGGCGGCGAGGGCCGTGAGCTCGGTCATGCGCGCGGGGAGCCCCCACAGGTGCACGACGACGAGCGCGCGGGTCCGCGGCGTGATGCGCTGGCGCAGGTCGTCGGGACATGGCCCGAGGCGCTCGGCTTCGCTCTCGCAGAAGACGGGGACGAGGCCGAACCAGAGCATCGGGAGGATCGAGGCCCAGAACGTCGCGGTCGGGACGAGGACTTCGTCGCCGGGTTGGAGCCCGAGCGCGAAGAACGCGGCCATCAGGGCGACCGTGCCGCTCGAGTGTGCGAGCGCGTGCGCGCGCCCGGTGAACGCGGCGTAGTCGCGCTCGAGCTCGCGGATGACGGGGTGCGTGGAGACGTTGCCGTCGCGCATGACGGACAAGACGGCGGCCTCGTCGGTCGCATCGAAGCGCGGCCAGACGCAGGTCGGCTCGTGGGGCAAAGTGACGATCTGTGCCATGCCCCATCTATACGTGACGCGTCACTGTCCTGCTCGCAAAGGCCAATTCGCCGCGCGATACGACGCACAAAGCGCGGCGATGTGCACCGGGCTGGGTGCGCTGCGAGGGTTCGGTACGGGACCCGGTACAAGCCTGCCACCTACCGTGGGTCAGGTACCGCACCTAGCCCTCACAGTCGGAGCTCGACCGCCGTCACTTCGCCGGGCCGAACGTCGACGTCCTGCACGCCTTGGAGTCGTTCGCGCCAGGTCAACGCAGCGTCCGTCCGCCCCCTCTCGACGACACCAATTCGATAGCGCCCGGGCGAGAGCACCAGGCGCGCCTGCTCCGCCGGCGCGAGGTTCAGAATCTCGACGAGCGCGTCGCCATACAGCACATAGACGCCCCGTCCGATCGAAGCGTCGACGCCTGCGGGCGCCGTGACCGCGAGCGTCCCGCCCTCTCCGAGCACCACCTCGACCGTCGTCACGCTCTCCGCGACGACGCGCACCGGCATCGCGACGCCCACGCGCCCGTCGGGGGCAGAGGCCAACGCGAGATACTCACCAAGCTCCAAGCCGTCAAACGCCGCGCTGGTGCGCGGCGAGCCGTTCGACCAGTAGCCCCCAGACGCGCCGATGCCGCTCACGATGAACTGGGCTTCGACGGGCGCGCGGCTCAGCGGATCCAACGCAGACAACACCACGCGGCCGCCCTGACGCAGGGTCAGCACAACTCCATTGGTCCCGGCGCTGACCGTCACGGGCAACGACGGCGCGTAGGACAGCCCCTCGCGCAGAAGAGGCGACGTGCTTGCGGAGAGCGCGTAGTCCCCGGGGAGCAGCGGCCCTATGCGAAAGCGCCCCTCGTCCGTCGCGCGCACGTCCATGTAGACGTGGAACTGCGCGTTGGTCGCCGACACGTACGCGTCGGGCGTCGCGCCATTGGCCGCGTCGACGCGGCCCTCGATGAAGAGGTCCCGATGGAGGGTGAACGCGACCGAAGTCTCACCAGGCGCGTCGGCGACGTCCACTTCGACGGAGTACGCCGCGAAGGCCGCCGACGGCGCGAGCCCGACGACCCACTTCCCGGCCCCGATCCCGTCCAGCACCGCGACCCCGGAGCCGTCGGTGGTGCCCACCGCGAGCGCACCGCTGCGCGGGAGGGTCGCGCCTGCCCGAGTCTTGGGTGAATCGAAGAGCAGCACGTCGAAGCCCACGGCGGCCGCGCCGTTCGACTCGCGTACGGTGCAGACGATGCGGCGCGTGGCGCGTAGGTCCCACTCGACGGTATGCGTCTCGCCTGTGAGCGTCGAGAGCGGGGTCGCGGGTCGATGCACGAGCGCCCCTGTGAGAGCGTCGTACAGCGCCAGCGCGACCGACGCACCGCCGGGCAATTCGCCAAGGACGAAGCTCCCCTCTGGGTCGACCGCGCAAGAGACCTCCAGCTCCGGCGGCACCGCGCGCATGAGAGCGCCGCTGCCCCCAGCGTCGGAGGCAAAACGCGCGCGTACAACGCCCATGGAGGGTCCGCCGAGCGCTCGCCCCTCGACCCGCGCTGCGCGCTTCAGCTCGACCCACATAGGCTCCGCGGTGGCAGACTGTGGCAGCGCCAAGGTAGACGGCGCGTACCCCGCCGCGCGCACCGCGCACCACCCTCCGCGCCAGCTCCAAGCTGGAACCTGAGCGTATCCGCGCGCATCGGTCAGCGCGCCGTCGCTCGTGTCCGCTGAGAGCACGCCCACACGTTGACTTGCTCCGCGACCGAAGGGCGGGGTGACGTAGCCAGCGACCCGCGCGCTCGCCACCGGCTCATGCGTGAGCGCGTCGACGACTTGTACCGCGAGCGCTAGGTCTGCGAGCACTTGGACCGCCACCGTCGCCGTTCCAACGCCGTGAGCAGGGATCGCGGACACGGGCGCCACGCCACCCGACGAATGATCCGAGGAGAGGGCCGACACCTCGAGCTCGAGCGCCGCAGGAACGTCCACGACCACGAGGCCGTTTGAGTCGGTGTTCAGCATCCGCGATGTATGCCAACTCGCTTGCCCATCTTCATTCTGCTTGGTCTCGACGTAGACCATGACCCCCGCAACACCTCGCTGCTGCTCGTCGACGACCTGCACTCGCAGGACCGCGAACGCTATAGGCTCGGCCGGCGCAACGACGCCCGCCGGCGCGGTTGGCACGGGCGCCCGCTCCGTCAACACAGCCTCATCAACCGACGCCGCCGCGAGCGCCTCCACTGGCGCCAGGTCCACTGGCGCGCCGGAGCTCGCGACCTCCTGCGCTGGTCGCGCGATGGGTCCACGGTTCCACAGCGTGAACGTCAGGGCCGCGAGCACCACAGCCGCAATCAAGGGTTTCGTAAGCTTCAGCATGAGGAGCGCGGCCGGGAGCGCAGGACCTGCGGCAGCGCCAGCCACGACGGTCGTCGCGGCGCTGGGCGCCAGGGGCAGTGAGGCCAACCACATGAGCCCACGCAGCTCGCGCGAATCGTCGTCGAGCGGGCCGAGGCGGGCCCGGAGCGCCGCGTGCGCGCGCTCAAGGTGCTCATGCACGGTCGCGCGTGCGAGACCGAGGCGCCGCGCGATGTCCGCGACCGGCGCGCCGTCGAAGTGCCGCAGCAGCACGACATCACGCTGGCGCGGCTCAAGCGCCAGCACAGCTGCCGCGAGCCGCTCTTGCACCTCGACACGCGCGGCCAGGACGTCGGGCGTCGCCTCGACCGAACGCGGCTCGTAAGGGTCGTCCTGCGCAGGCAGCGCCTCGTGCGACGGACGCCGCGCCGCCGCGCGACGGCGGTCCAGCTCGAGGTTGCGCAGCACGCGCGCGAACCACGCGCGCGGCGCCCGGAGCGGCCCGCCACGGCGCTCCAACGCGCGGACGTGGACCTCTTGCACGAGGTCCTCCGCCTCGTCGCCCCGACGCGTCAGCGCGCACGCGAGCTGCCGCGCCCAGGCGTCATCGGCGAGCAGCCCGCTGAGGTCGAGATTCGTGTCCATGGCTCCACGAGCATGGACGGTCCGCTCACCGCGAGCGTCGGTCGAAAGTGCGGTTTTCGTCCCGCCGCGGCTGCGCGCCCTCGCGGCGCGCAGCCCCCCCGGGCACGATCAATGAGAGACCACGGGCGCGCTCACTGAAAGACGACGGACACCGCGTCCGTGAAGTTCGACGTCGCGCCGCCGACGTTGTCGCGGTGCCACGCCTGGTAATTCCAGGTCTCACCCGGCGCCACCGCGACGAGGCCCTGCGGCGTCGGCGTCGCGGTGAGGTCGAGCGGGAGCGCGAACGTCCCCGCCGTGCCCGTGTTGCGGATCTGCCCCGCGCCGACGTAGCGCCCGATGGACCCGCCGAGGCACAGCACGCCTTGGCTGCCGCCGGGGTGCGCGATGTTCGCCTGCGCCTGGCTTGCGAGGAAGAACCCGAACGAGTTGTTCGGCAGCTGATACGCGACCAGCGTCAATTGGTCGAGCGCGACGACTTCGCTGCCGAGCGCAGCGATCGCGCCTGTGCGCTGCGTCGAGTTCGCGACAGGCGTGCAGTAGTTCGAGCCGAGCGGCCGGTCGGGTCGGAACAAGTGCACCGCGCCGGAGCTCGCGGGCGCGCCAGGGAGCGTGCGTACAGACTCGCCCACCGCGTGCCAGCCAGCGCCGTCCGTCGCCACGCCCTTGCCGAAGACCGCGCCTGGGACGAGCGAGCCGACGAGCCGCACCGTCGGCGTAAACGTCGCGCCCGCGCGCTGGTACACCCACGCTGCGCCCGAATAGAGGCTCGTCACAGAGTCCTGGTAGGCGCCGACCAACAACGTGTCCCCGCGCAAGGAGAGCGCGTGGCCGAACGTCGCGAACGGCCCGAGCAGCGCCGGCTGCAGGCGCTCGACGCGCGCCCAGCCCGCGCCCGAATCGACGAACTGGTAGACCGCGCCGCGGTTGTTCGTGCGGGCCGCGCCGAAGCACGCCGTCGTCCCCTGGAGCGCGGCGGACACGCCGAGCCCGAAGTCCCCCACGCCGGGGTCCACGGCGAAGCGCGCGGTCTCGCTCCAGGCGCCGCCGACGCGCGCAAAGGCGTACGCGGCCCCCTCGATCTGTCCCGCCAGCGTCTTCATCGGCGCGCCGACGACGAGGCGGTCGCCCGAGAGCGCGATGGAAGACCCGAAGCGATCGCCCGATGCGCCGTCGCTGGCGGTCGGCATCCCCTCCTGGACCCACTGCCCGGCGATCCGCCGAAAGACGAACGCCGCGCCGAGCGACGCGAACGGGAGGGGCTGGTACGGCGCGCCGACCGCGAGCACGTCGCCTTCGAGCGCGCACGCGAAGCCGAAGCCGTTGGCCGTCGACGGGCTCGGCACCGACTCCGCGTGGGTCCACACCCCGTTGATGAGCCGAAAGACGTGCACGGCGCCTCGCGCGGGCAGGCCAAAGTGACGCGAGTTCGGCTCCGTCACGCAGAGGGCGTCGCCGTCGAGCGCGACGGCCGCGCCGAACTGGCCCCCGTTTGCTGGGGTCGGGGATTCGAGCTGGATCGGGGCGCCGACGCTCGATCCCACGCGCGGCCAAACGGCCACGATGCCGGCGCTCTGGATCGTTGTGGCCCGCGTAGGGACCCCGGCGACGAGCCAGCTCGCGTCACAGGCGAGCACATCGCCCATGCGGTCGTTGATGCTGGCGCCCGGGGCCAGGAGCGATTCGAGCTCGTTCACCGGCGCCTGCGCGCGGGCCGCCGCGGCGGTCAAGGCGAGGGAGATGAGGGTGACGGACAGGGCGAACGGATGGCGTGACATGGCGCGGAGGTGCGTCCGTGGATGGGCCGCGGGCGGCGCGCCGGCCCCGCGGGGCGCCGGCCCCCCCGGACTCGAGGGGCTGGCGGTACGCTGCACGGGAGGTCGCGCGCGCGGCCCTACCCAACGCGAGCGCCTCGCCCCTTACGCCAGAAGGCCAATTTTCGGGCCATGACCGAAGACCCCCCCAGCCGCCTGCTCGCGGAGCTCGCCGTCGGCGGCGGCGAGAGCGCGTGGCGCGAGCTCGACGCGCGCTACCGGCCTGGGTTGCAAGGCTTCGCCGCGCGGCTCGGCTTGCTGGCGAGCGACGCCGAAGACGTGGCGCAGGAGGTGCTCACGGCGCTCGCCGAGGCGTGCCGCGACGGCGCCTTCGTCGCAGGCAGAGGCTCGCTGTCCGCGTGGCTGTTCGCGGTCGCGCGGGATCGCGTGCGCGCGCATTGGCGCCGCGCGGCGCTGCGGGCGGGGGCGCGCGGCGAGTCCGCGCTCGGCAGGGTCCCCGACGAGGCCCACCTCTCGGACGTCTGGGAGGCCGAATGGCGGGCCGCCATCCTGCGCGAGGCCCTGCGGCGCGTGCGCGCCGAGGGCGCGTTCGGCGCGGGGACGCTCGCCGCGTTCCAGGGGCTCGCCCTCGAAGGCCGGGACGCCGCGGCCGTGGGCGCCGAGCTCGGCCTGACCGCCAACGCCGTCCACCAGGCGAAGTTCCGCGTCGCCGAGCGGCTGCGGGCGATCGTCGACGCGCTCGAGCGCGCGGACCACGTCACGCCCTCGGGCGCAGGCGGCGCGCGATGAGCGCGGACCCGCGAGGCCAGGGCCCTCCGCATGACCCAGCTCACTCGCTTGGGGTCGAACACCCGACGCTCGCCGCGCTCGACGCGCACCGCGTTTCGCCGGACCCAGGCGTCGCCGAGCACCTCGTGCTTTGCGCGCCCTGCGCCGCGACCCTCGCGACGCTCGCAGCGCAGGCCGCGCTCGTCGGCGAGCTGCGCGCGGTGCTGCACCCGGCAGACCTCGCGCGCCAAAGCCTGGCGCCCCCCGACATCGACGGCTACGAGGTGCTAGCGCCGGTCTCCAGCGGCGGGCAAGGCGTCGTGTGGCGCGCGCGGCAGCGCTCGACCAGGCGCGAGGTCGCGTTGAAGCTGCTCGTCGGCGCGCAGCACGCGACCTTGCGCACGCGCGCGCGCTTCGAGCGCGAGGTCGAGCTCGCGGCGGCGCTGCATCACCCGCACATCGTCACCGTCTTCGACAGCGGCGTCACCTCGACCGGCGCGCAGTGGTTCGCGATGGAGTTCGTCGAGGGCGCGCCGTTCACGCGTTGGGCGCGCTCCGCGGCGCGCGGCCGTGACGAGGTCTTGGCCGCGCTCATCCGATTGTGCCGCGCGGTCGACTTCGCGCACCGCCGCGGCGTGCTGCACCGCGACCTGAAGCCGAGCAACGTGCTCGTCGACGCCGAGGGCGCGCCCCACGTCCTGGACTTCGGCCTCGCCGCGCCCAGCGCCCCCATGGACGACGAGGACGCGCGCCTGACCTTGACCGGCGAGTTCATGGGGACGCTCGCCTATGCCTCGCCGGAGCACCTGACCGGGGCGCCAAGGCGCATCGAGGTGCGCTCGGATGTGTACTCCCTCGGCGTCATCGCGTACGAGGCGCTGACGGGGCTGCTGCCGCACGACACGAGCGGCGACACGTTCCGCGTCGCGCAACGGATCCGCAGCGAGCCCGTCGAGCGGGCCGCGCTGCGCGGGCTCCCGACGGACCTCGCGACGGTCGTGATGGTCGCCTTGGCGACCGACCCCGAACGGCGCTACGCGACGGCTGGCGCGCTCGCCGACGACATCGAGCGCTTCCTCGGAGGCGAGGCCCTGGACGCGCGCCGCGACAGCGCCCTCTACGTCCTGCGGAAGTCCGTCGCGCGCCACCGCGGCAAGGTGCTCGCCGTCGGCGCGGTCTTCGCGGTCTCGGTCGCTGCTGCGATCGTGTCGACCACGCTGTGGCGGCGCTCCGAGCGGGACCGCGTGACCGCGGTGACAGAGGCCGACCGCGCGGCCGAGCTCAGCGGGTTCTGGCGCACGTTGTTCGACTCGCTCGATCCAGACCTCGCGCGCGGGCGACGGCTCGATGTCTACGACGTGCTCGACGAGGCCGCGCGCAAGATGCGGGCCGCGCCCCCGAGCGCGCCGCTCGCCGAGCTCGAGCTCTGTGCATCGATCGGGCGCACGTACCACAAGCTGGGCCGCGACGACCTCGCTTGGCCGCACCTGAAGCGGGTGGCGGAGCTCGCGCGCGCGCACCTCGCGGCGCGCGACAGAGCGTGCGCGGCGCTGAACGCCGACGCCGCGACGGTCGCGCTCGCGGCGGCGCCGCTCGACGAGGCCCAGGCCGCGGTCGCGGCATTGGAGCACGCCCACGTCGAGCCGCACACCAAGGGTTACTTGCGCGCGCGGCTCGCGCAGCGCGCGGGCGACGACGCCGCTGCGCTGGCGGAGCTCGAGCGCGCGCGAACGGCGCTCGCGGCGTCGCCCGCCCCCGACCCGATGGGCGCGCTCGGCGTCTTGAACGCGATGTCGGACGTCGCGCTGGCGCGCCGACGGTTCGGCGACGCGGCGGCGCTCGGCCGACAGGCGCTCGCCCTCGCGCAAGCGCGGCGCGGCGACGACGCCCTGTTGGCGTGGGATGCGCGCTATCGCGTCGCGGTGGCCGAGGCGGGCCGCGGGAACATCGACCTGGCGCTCACGGAGGCTCGAGGGGTGTCCGCGGCGTTCCAGCAGGCCTACGGCGCGACGGACGCGCGCGCGATCACCGCGGCGAGCGCGGTGGCGCTCGCACGCGGGCGCCACGGGCAGGGGCGCTTGCGCGCGCCGAGCTGCAACGGCTCACGCCTGCCATCGCTGACCTCGGCGCGGCGTCGGGGCCGCACGCCGCGACGGCCCTCGGCGTGCTGGCCGACCTCGCGCGCGCGGTCGGTGACCTCGAGCTCGCCGCGCGGACCACGGAGGTCGAGCTGCGCTGCCTGGCCGAGCTGGAAGCGCCCACGGCGCCCGCGGTGGCGCTCGCGCACGTCCAGGCCGCGGAGGTCTACGCCGAGCTGCGCGATGCGCCGCGCGCGGAGGCGCACGCGCTCGCGGCCTTGCCGGCGCTGGAGGCCGGGCGGCTCGACGCACAGATGGCGCGCGCGCACGTGGCGTTGGCGCTCGCGTGCGCGGCGCGCGGGGACGCGCGCGCGGAGTGCGCTGCGCACGTTGAGCGCGCGCGTGTGCTCGCTGGGAGCGAAGGCGAAGACCGCGGGGTGCTGGAGGCTGTGGTGCGGCGGACGGAGGCCTACCTCTCTGCCCTCGCCGGCGACCTGCCGCGCGCTGAAGAGACCTTACGCGATGCGCGCGTCACGCTCGCGGCCGCGGGCGGCGCCAGCGATGCGCTCGCGGGGGCGCTGGCGACCGACCTCGGGGACGTGTTGTTGCAGCGCATGGCCCCGGCGGAGGCAGAGCCGGTGCTGCGCGAGGCGCTCGCGCTGCGGCTCGAGGCGCTCGGCCCGGCCCATCCGGACACGGCCGACACGCAGAACAAGCTGGGCCTGGCGCTCTTCTACCAACGCAAGGGCCCGCCGGAGCTGCCGGGCCTCTGGGTGGAGGCGCTCGCGACCCTCGAAGCCGCGCCCGGCGAGCGCGAGGCGCTCGCGAGCGTGTTGAACAACCTGGGCGCGTGGGCGCGCATCGTCGACCACGACGAGGCGCGCGCCGAGGCGCTGATGCGGCGCGGCCTCGACGTCGGCGAGCGAGTCTTTAGCGCGCAGCACCCGCTGCTCGCGACGAGCCTCACGAACGTGGCGCTCTACGACGAGCAGCGCGGCGACCTCACGCGCGCGCGCGAGCGCCTCACGCGCGCGCTCGCGATCCTCGAAGCGACCCGCGGCCCGACGAGCGCCGACGCGAACGAGGTCAGGTCGAGGCTGCAAGCGATCGCGGCCGATCGCGACCATTGACGCGCGGTCAACGTCGCGACCTAGCGCGCGCCGGTCAGGCGCCGGTTGTCGGCTCGTTCACTCAGGGCGTGAACGTGACCGCGAGCGCGTTCGAGAAGTTCGAGAACCCGCCGCACGGGCCCCCAAAGTCGCGGTACCACGTCTGGAAGTTCCACGTCTGCCCCGCGAAGATCCAGCCGGCCGGCGGGTTCCACGTCGCGGCCAGAAACACGATCCCCGGCCCGATCGAGCCGACGCCCGTCGGCGAGGTGGCGTACGGGGGCAGGCGATAGATCGTGTTCTGCAAGCAGATGAGCCCGTTCTGAATCGGCGTCGGCGCGAAGGGGTTGAGGCTCCGCACGGTCAGCGCGAACGTGCTCGGGTTCATGCCCGTCGTCGTCAGCACGAGGTTATCGAGCGACACGCTCGTCGAACCGGTGCCCGTGAGGATCGCGCCCGTCGCCGACGCGTTGAGGCAGCCCCCCGTCGGGAAGACATTGCCGCACGGCGCCGGCGCGACCGTGTTGCAGAAGCAGAACGGCGTCCCGATCGCATTCATCTGGCACGCGTCCGGGATCCCGTCGAGGTTCGCGTCGACCGCGACGCCGAGCGCGATCGCCACCGCGTCCTCCAGGCCGTCGCCGTCACAATCGAAGAGCGGGCCGAGGAGCGCATCGGCCGCGTCGAGGTCATTGCCAGGGAAGGCCGTGCCGCTGCGGACCGTGCCGAGCCCGAGCGCTTCCGCCGGGATCGCGATGCCGGGATAGGGCGAGAGGCCGCCGGTGATCGGCGGGACGAGCAGGTCGCCCTCTTCGATCGGGATGCCGAGGAGGCTGTCCGGCATGCCGATCACCGCCGACCCGCGGCGCACGGAGAAGAGGATCATGTCGGACGGGAGCGTCGTGTTGATCCATTGCCAGAGCTGGCCCGGGATCTGCGCGCCGTTCACGCCGTTCTCGTGCAGGATCAGCGCGTCGAGGTCATCCGAGTCGGGGCCGCCGACGAGGTCGAGGCCGAGCGCGTTCGCCGGCGCCCACAGCGTCGGCGCGACCGTGCCACAGGGGGTCGTGAGGATGTCCCCGCCGACGAACCCGTGGAACGCCGCGGAGCCTGTGTGGGGCACGCCCTCGAGGATGTCGAGGAACGCGGCGTCGAGGCTGTAGAAGACATCGCAGAGGCCCGCCGCCGGCGGGAACGGCACGACGTCCAGCGCGTCGACGTTGTCGCCGATGTCGGGCACGCCCGGGAAGGGCGGGTTGGACTCGCGGACGCCGACGCCCGGGTAGGCGAAGCCGCTGCCGCTCGCGATGCCGTCGCCGTCCTGGACCGCGACGTGCGCCCCAGGGAACGGAGAGAAGCCGAGCCCCGGCAAGAGGTTCATGTTCACGAACGCGTCCGCGCCGGCGTCGAAGGCGGGCGCCTCCGAGCCGACGCTGGGGTTGAACGGCGACGGCCCCGTGGCCGCGAACTCGTCGACGGAGAAGAGGATCTGACCGGCCGGGATCACCACGCCGGGCTGGAAGACTTGGTCGAGGCCGAACGAGAGCGCGTCAACCTCGACGACGCACGGCGTGCCCCCCGGGTGCCCGATGCAGCCCGGGAAGAGCCCGAGCCCGGTCGGCGCGTGCGGCACCGCGATGGTCGGCACCGGCAGCGGCCCGAGGGCCGGCATCAGGGTCGAGGTCGTCGGCATGAGGATGTCCCCCTCCGTGATCGCGACGCCGGAGGGATCGACGAGGCCGACGGTCGGGCCCTGCCAATCGATGGAGAACAGGTAGGTCGACTGCGCGGCCGCGGCGGGCGCGAGCGCGCCCAACGTGAGGGCGGCGCGGGTGAAGGTCGTGGCGGACATGGCGTGTGAGCGGTGGGTCGGATCGGGAGAGGCACGCCGCGCGGGTCACTCCCGCCGGCCTAGCCTCTTTGCACGGGGCCCACCGAACCGGACACGCGCCGGACGGATTCTCCGTTTTTGAACCGAACCGGCAGAGGCCCAGCCAACGTCCACCTGACCGAGCCTGCCCTTCGCGGCTGATACCACGTCGTTGGCCCGCCCCACCGTTGCCTCGGGAATCGACCCTCCTGGAGCGCGCCGTTGACCCAATTGCAGATGGAGAGGGCCAAGAGCTCAACGTCCACGACCCTGATTGAGCGGTCCCTAATGGTCGGCGCTCGCCTCGGTTCAGCGCCCCCATTGGCCTCGACGCTGCGCTCCTCGCGCACGCTCGCACGGCGCCACGCCGCGCCTGCGCGAGGCTAGAACGGACGCACCCCCCCGAGACCCCGACCCGGAGCGGCTCTAGCGAGCCCATGCGCCAATGAAACCCTGCCGATCCTCACACCCGTTGCCGAAGACCGCCCCCTCGAGAGTGGCACACTCGAGAGTGGCCCCTTGGAGAGTGACACTGTGGACCGCCGCATTGTGGACCGCCGCCCTGCCAGAGGCGCTCAGCGCCCGACCGGGCCTCGACGCCACGGCCTGGAGCAGCTCGCTGCCGGCGCAAACGGGTGTCCTGCCCCTCCACCATGGCGTGCGCGCGATGCCGAATGGCGACACGCTCTCCGTCGTCACACGTTCGAACACGGCAGTCGACGTCCTCCGCCTCGACACGAACGGCGACGTCGTGTCCTCAACGGTCGTGCCGCTCCAATCAGGTCAGGGGGACATCGAGGACCTCCGCGGGTTCGACGTGGACGGCTCGGGCGACGTGGTCCTTCTGCTGCAAACTCGCGAACCCACGCTGGGCCTGGCGACGCAGGTGCGGGTCGTCCGGATCGATGCGATTGGCGCGGTGGCCTGGACACGAGCGGTGACGACCCAGGCGAGCCGCCTGGTGGCGACATCGATCGAATTTGCCGCCAACAACGAGATCATCATCGCTGCAGGTCGCAAGGACTCATGGGCACCCTACAACCAGCTCGGGGCCTGGACCATTTGGCTCGATCATCTGGGCAATCGCCTGCGCTCGAGCTTCTCGCCCGCGCCGGCCTTCCTCGGCGCCGTGGCAGAAGATGGCACGGCGCGAGTCGTGCGGGTCAGCGGCCAGGGGACCGTGCTCGAGCGCATCAACGCGGATGGCACCCTCGCCTGGTCGACCCTCGTGAGTCCATCGCAGCATCCGTGGCTGCAAGGGCTCTGGGTTGGCCCTGCGGGTCAGACGGTCGCCATTCTCAGCGACGACCTAAGCGCCAACTTCGTGCTCTCGTACCACGATGCGCTCGGCGCTCTGGTCTGGAGCTGGACGGGCCCCGAGGCTGTCGCCCGCACGAACCACGTTCAGTTCCTCCCAGGCGGCGAGCTGTTGACATCTGGTCCGATGGTCTACGGCTTCGTTCGGCGCTTCAGTGCCGCAGGCACGCCGCGCTTCGACCTTGGGAGCCTGGTGTTCCCGGACGGCGCGTCGTCGGCGGTCGTGGACGCCCTCGACCGCACTTGGCTCATTCGAATCAACGCGTCGACCCCACAGGTGCTCGTCTCGCGTATCGATGTCCTGGACCCGAACGGCGCCCTCATCGATTCGTTCACTCCGCCAGTGCTCAACGCCGCGGACGGCTTCGTGACAGGCATGGCGGCCGACCAGCGAGGGAACGTCTTCGCCGGCGTGCGCTACCTCGAAGCCCCAACCCAGTGGTACGAGAGCGTCACAGTGAAGTTCGTCCTCGGCGTTGCAGGGGCCGCGCAGGGCGGCTGCGCCCAGGGGCTCCCCAACTCCACCGGCGTCTACGCGCGCTTGCGTGGCGCGGGCTCCGAGCAAGCGCTCGTGGACGGGCTCAGCTTGTTCGTAGACCAGCTCCCGCCGTCGACCCTCCTCTTGCCGCTTGTGGCCCCCACCGCGGCCTCGGTACCCATGGCCGGCGGGAGCCAGGGCACGCTCTGCCTCGGCGGCGCCATCGGCCGGTTCAGCGGCCCCGGCCAGGTCCGACTCGCGACCCCGACGGGGGTCGCTTCGTTCCAAGTCCCGCTCGATCGAATCCCCCGCCCAACTGGTCTTGTACAGGGCATGGTCGGTGAGACTTGGCACTTCCAAGGTTGGTATCGCGACACCAACCCCAGTGCGACGTCCAACTTCACGAACGCGTGGGAGGTCACATTGAGATAGGCGGCGGCGCCTTCGATCAGCAGATCCCTGCGGCCAGCGGCCAGCGGATCCTGGCGACCGCCCCGCGCGAGCGCTTCGATCGCTCGCCGGGCATGTCGCAGGCCGCCACGCCTCAGCGGAACGGAATGGAGCGCCCGTCCGTCATGTTCGACGTGACGGAGCTCCCAACCACGGCACGGTCCGAGCACTGGAAGTTCCAAGCCCGACCCGGCGCACCGTCTAGACACGCTTCTGGGCTCCAGGCGATGGAGGCGCATCCTGGTGGCCTCTCCGGCATCACACGGTCTACGTATTCTGCAAGAGCGTCCTTGAGAGCCCCCGCGAGCGCAACGAGGGCGGCCTCTGGGGCACTCTCATACCGTTCAGTCCGTGGGCCGCGCAGTCCTGACCTGCGCGGACCGGTTCGAGCATCCGAGCGAAGGCACGCTTCGCAGGTCGCTCTTTGCGGCGGCGCTGCGCTACGGCGCTTGGCGCTCTCGCCCGCACCGCAACGCCGAGTTGACACGCAGAGATGCGCGAGGAGCACGGGCTCTCGCTCGGGGCCACTCGTCTGCGGCTGCAGCGCGCCCTTGCCAAACGGTCGATCGCGCTGGGTGAGGGCGAGTGACCGCGCAGCGTGCGCTGCAATCGGAATCAATCGGCCGCCGCGAGGAGCGCGTCCTGACGCGCCGCGAGGCGGCGCACCTCGGCCAGGTCGGCTGCGGCTGTGTCGGCGCCATCGGGCGCGGCGCTGTGGAGCACCTCGGCGATCGCGCGCAAATCGGGCTCGCGGGCGTCGCTCGCGCCGAGCCCCCAGCGCGGGACCCACTGCGCCACGTTCGTGCGCCGTCGGATGTAGTCGACGAGCGTGAGGCAGCGCTCGCGGTCGCGCGCGTAGGCGGGATCCAGCAGCGGTGCTTCGAGGCCCGGGAACCGTAGGGTCTCCGGCGGCGTCGCCGAAGGCGTCTCACGCGGTGTCTCCGGCGGCGTCATCGTACGGGCAAACCGGCCTGGAACGTCGCGCTCGATCACGTCCGCCGCCTCGCGCGCGAACGCGCCCGCCGAGGTGATCTTGCCGCCGTACAGCGTCAACGCCGCGCGCGCTCGATCGACGTCGACGACGTGCTTGCGCGACAGATCGAGGGGATAGACGTCCTTCGAGTACGCGCGCTCGACCGCCAGCGGGCGCACGCCAGTGCGCACCGAGACGACGTCGCCGACATCGATCGGCTGCGCGAGGTTCCGGCGCGCTTGATCGAGGAGGAAGCGCACGTCCTCGACGTTCGGCTCGAACGCGCCATCGAGGGACTCGAGCGGCGTCTCCGTCGGCCCCCAAAGCGCCACGGGGCCCCAGGGCGTAAACGTCTGCGTGTCTCCGTGCGCGCCCATCTCGAAGGCGAGGAACTCAGCGAGCTCCGGCGGCCGCGCGAGCCCGAGGTAGACGCCCTTCGAGAGCACGTGCTTGTGGTGGGTCTCGACGCCGAAGCGCGCGGCGAGGGCATCGGCCCAGACGCCGGCGGCATTGACGATCACTCGCGCCTTGACGGTCGCGCGCGCTGGGCTGCGGCGGTCTTCGAGGTCGAGGTGCCAGAGGCCGCGCTCGCGGCGTGCGCCGGTGGCCTCGACGTGGTTGAGGGCGGCGCGGTGCTCGTCCTCGCTGTCGAGGATCCAATCGAGCACGAGCCGCGCGTCCGAGCGCTCGAGCGCGCCCTCTTCGTAGGTGAGCGCGCCGCGGAAGCGCGCGCCGCGGACGAGGCTCGGGACACGCGAGGTCCAGCGTGGGCGCGCGCGGCGCCGCGAGCCTAGCCACCAGTAGAGCTCGAGCGCGCAGCGCACGAGCCAGGGCGAGCGCCCGCCATGTTTCAGCGCGAGGTAGCGGAAAGGGGCCAGCCGGACATCGCGCGCCGCGGCGCTGAGCAGCGCGTCACGCTCCAGCGAGAGCGCTCGCACGGTGCGCAGCTCGAGGCGACGCAGATACAAGAGCCCGCCCCAAACGAGCATGCCCGAAGCCTGGCTCGTCCCGCTGGCGAAGTCGCCCCGGTCCACGAGCAGCGCTCGATGCCCGCGCGCGCGGAGCTCGCGGAACACCGCCGCGCCGCTGACGCCGCCGCCGAGGATGGCGACGTCGTACGGGGCCTCCGCGAGCCGCGACAGATCGCGGTCCCGCGCGACGGCAGCGTCCATGCGCGCAGTGACAGCTGCCCCTGCAGGGTCATGGCGCGTTGGGCCATGGCGCGTTGGGCCGTAGCGTGCAGGGCCGATGGACATGGGGCTGAGCCTACCATCCGGGCCGCCGCGCGGGCGGGGCGCCCAGGGTTGCCCGAGGTAGGGCCTGCTGACTACCTTCGTCGCAATGAGCTCCCTCGATGACTACCGCTTTCGCTGCGGCTGCTGTGACGAAGAGCACGTGGGCCTGCCCGAGCTGGGGTTCCGCCTCCCCGATCTCTGCGCGCGCATCCCGACGGCGGAGCGCGAGGGCCGGGTCCAAGCGACATCGGACACCTGCGTCCTCGACGACGAGCACTACTTCATCCGCGCGGTCCTCCCGGTCCCGCTCCTCGACGCACAGGGCGCGCGCTTGGAGGACGAGTACAACTGGGGCGTTTGGGTGTCCCTGAGCCAGCAGAACTTCCTGCGCTACGAGGAGCTCTTCCACGTCGAGCCGCCCGCAGGAGAGGGGCCCTACTTCGGCTGGCTCTGCACGGAGCTCCCCCACTATCCAACAGACGAGTCGCTCAAGACCATGGTCCACCTCAGGGGCGACGGCCAGCGCCCCCGGGTCGTGCTCGAACCGACGGAGCACCCGCTTGCCGTGCACCAGCGCGAGGGCGTGCCGATCGCGCAGCTCATCGAGTGGATGACGCCCTACTTGCACCCGCCAGAATCGGCATAACCATGCACGTCGCTGAGCGCTCAGCGCAGCGGGCAGCCATCGTCCGTTTCATCGGGCCCCGGACGAGCCGTCCGGCTGCGACCGTGGAGCGGGCGTGCGCGCGCCCGGAGCGCCTCACCCGATCTTCTGCGCCAGCTCGACACAGACGAGCTCGGACTGGCTCCGCATCACGAGCCGCGTGCCCGAGAGCGCGGGCGGCGCCCACATCTGCCCGTCGCGCGCGACCTCGCCGAAGGGCCGAAACACGCCGAGCTCCACGTACTCGAGCGGGTTCAGGCGGACGGCGCGCAGCGCGCCGTCGAAGCCGTCCTGCACCAGCAGCACGTCGCCGATCCGCACGCAGCCGCCGCGCCCGAAGTACGGCGCTTCGCCCGTACGCCAGCGCTCTTTGCCATCGAGGCCGAGGCACATCAACCCGCCCTCCGCGCGCCGGCGGCGGTTGTCCGTCCAGTTCTCGTTCGCGAGCATGTACAGGTGCCCGTCGTGGAGCACCGGCGAATGGACCTGGGCGCCGCGCGAGACCGCGAACGCTTCGCTGATCTGCGTCGGTTCGCCCTCCTCCTGCGCGAGCCGCAGGAGCTTCGAGCCCGCGCGATAGCCGCCGGTCACGAAGAGCCGCTGGTCGTCGACTCGCACCGGCGAGGTGATCGGGAGCCGGCACAGGACGGTCTCGTGCCGCCAGAGCTGCGCGCCCGTCGCAGGATCGACCGAGACGATCCACGCGGGCATCGCCTTGTCCTGGCCCGATGCAGGCTCCGGGCATGTGTTCACGACGAGCTGCTCGCGGCCGAGCAGCGTCAAGAGCGCCGGGGTCGCGTGCGAATAGCCGAGGAAGCCTGTCCGCCAGCGCGCCTTGCCGGTCTCGAGCTCGAGGCCGACGAGCGAGCACGTCGCGGACCACGGCGCGGCGACGAGGAGGTCACCGACGACGCAGGGCTGGGTGCTCCAACCGAACATCGGCAGCGCGCCGCCGAAGTCGCGCGCCAGATCGACCTGCCAAACGAGCGCCTGGGTGTCGCGGTCAAAGCACGAGACGTGCCCGAAGCCGCCCGTCGTGTAGACGTGGCGCCCGATCACCGTCGGGACCGTGCGCGAGCCCTTGAAGTCGAGGCGGCCGGGCGCGTCATAGCCGGCCTGCCAGCGCTCTTTGCCGTCGTCCAAGCCGAGGACGCGTAGCACGTCGCGCTTGTCCCCGTCACGGTCGAGCAGGAAGACCTCGCCATCGAAGATCGCAGCGCCGCCGAAGCCGTCGCCGACCGAGGCGCGCCACGTGACCGTGGGGCCGCCGCTCGGCCACGTGAATGTGCCGCCGGGCCACGGCGCAGACTGGTCGCCGCTGGGGCCCATGAACTGGGGCCAATCGGCGCTGAGCGCTGCGGGGGTCGAGAGGGCGCAGAGCGCTGCAAACACGAGGGCCGGCATCATGCCTGAGAGCATGCCAGCGGACTGGCGCCTGGCGGCGCCCGAACCGGAGGCCCCGCGCGATCGTGCACATCCCTTGCACACGGCGCGCGCGCGAGGGGGCCGCGCGCGGCCCACAGCGGGCCGTGCGCGCAGCCGCGTACGTCATTGCCCGCGACGACGGGTGGCCGGCGCTTCGGCCGCCGGTGCTCGCCCTTCACGCCCAGGCGCGCCGAGCTGGCCCCGTAGACGGAGGGCTTGGATGCGCCCGCGGACGAGCTCCCGCGCGCGCTCGCGCTCGGCGCCGTCGAGGCGCCCGTCGCCGTCGCGGTCAGCCCGCTGCTTCAGCCCCTGCAAGCGCTGCATCACCTGCGCCCGGAGCGCACCACGGCGACCGCCGACGGGTGCCGCATCGCGCTGCGATCCGCGCTGCATCTCGCGCGGAGCGCGCGACTCCGTTGCGCCCGGTCCTTGCTGCGCACGCGGGCCTCGCTGCGCACTCGGGCCTTGCTCCGCAGCCGAGCCTTGCTGCGCACGCGGGCCTCGCTGCGCGCCCGGCGCGCCACGCTGGCGTTGGCCGCGCTGTTCGCCCTGCCCGCTCGCACGTCGCAGCTCGGCGAGGCGCAGTCGCAAGCGCAGGACCTCGCCGCGCAGCTCCGCCCGCTCGTCACTCGCAGCGCGAACGGGGCCGCGCTCTTGCAGCACATTCGGGCCACGCTCGGGCCCCCCCTCGGCGCGCGGCGCACGCTGCGCAAAGGCAGGCGAGGACAAGAGCGTAAGCGCCAGGATCGTGGTGAAACGTTGCATGATCATCGGTCTCGGTTTGAGGTCTCAGCGCCGGGCGCTTCAGCGCGCGCGGCAGGGAGAGGAACCGAGCGGGCCTGGCGACGTTCCGAGCGGCCCACCGACATCACACAGCCTTGACAGGGTGATCAGAGCATGAACGCGCCACCGTTGACGTCGAGCGCCTGGCCCGTGACGCCGCGGGCGTCGGGTGACAGGAGCCAGGCGACGACGCCGGCGATGTCCTCGGGCGCGCTCATGCGGCCCAAGGGGACGTCCTTCATCGCGAGGGCGTGCGCGGCGTCAGGGCTGATGCCCAAGGCCCGCCCGAGGCCCTCGAGCCCCTGACGCGCCATCGACGTGTCCACCCACCCAGGGCACAGCGCGTTGACCTGGACCTCGCGCGGCGCGAGCTCCATCGCGAGCGCGCGCACGAGGCCCGTCACGCCCGCCTTCGACGCGCAATAGCCCGTGTACCCCGCGACCCCGATGCGCGCCAAGATCGACGCGATCGCGACCAGGTGCCGCGCACCAAAGCCCGCCTCCGGCCGCGGCGCAAGGTGCCGCTCGGAGGCGCGGAACAGGTAATAGGTGCCGTTGAGGTTCGTCGCGACGAGGTCCTCAAAGCGGTCAGGCTCGGCGCCTGGGCCCGCGTCAGGCGCGGGCGCCGCGTTGGCGCCGCCGATCCCGGAGTTCGCGATCGCCGCATAGAGGGGCCCGTGCCGCCGCGCGGCCTCCGCGACAGCCGCGTCGACGCTCGCGCGGTCGCGCACGTCGCACGCTGCCGCGAAGTGCGCCGGCGGCGCGCCTGCGCTCACCGCTTCGGCGAGCGTCGCGTGCAAGCGCTGGACATCACGGGCGAGCAACGAGAGCGTCGCACCTTCGGCCGCGAGCCGCAGCGCGATCGCGCGCCCGATGCCCGTGCCGGCGCCCGTGATCAGCACATGCTGCCCGACGAAGCGCCCGCCGCCCGCGCCCTGCCCGTGGGACCCCGCCGCGTGGGAAGTCATGTCGCTCAGGCCTTCGCGAAGGCGCCCTTGGAGGACTGCGCCTCGAGCCAGCGCTCGGCGTCGATCGCCGCCATGCAGCCCGTGCCGGCCGCCGTGATCGCTTGGCGATACACGTGGTCCATCACATCGCCGCAAGCGAAGACGCCCTCGACCGAAGTGTAGGTGCCTTTGCGCACGATGATGTAGCCGTTCTCGTCGAGCTCGAGCTTGCCTTTGAAGAGCGACGTGTTCGGCGTGTGGCCGATCGCGACGAACATGCCGTCACACGCGAACTCGGTGACCTCGCCCGTGCGCACGTCCTCCAGCATCACGGCGCGCACCTTGCCGTCGTCGCCCGCGATGACGTCCTTGACGGCCTTGAAGAGCTCCCACGCGATCTTCGGGTTCGCCTTCGCGCGGTCGATCATGATGTTCGACGCGCGGAACTCGTCGCGGCGGTGGACCACCGTGACCTTCGACGCGAAGCGCGTGAGGTACTGGGCCTCCTCCATCGCCGTGTCGCCGCCGCCGACGATGACGACGTGCTTGCCGGGGAAGAACGCGCCGTCACACGTCGCGCAGGCCGACACACCGTGGCCCATGAGCCGCGACTCGGCCTCGAGGCCCAGGAGGCGCGCCGAGGCGCCCGTCGCGACGATGATCGAGTGCGCGAGGTGCTCCCCGAACTCGGTCTTCAACTTGAAGGGCCGCTGCGTGAGGTCGACCTCATCGATCATCTCGAAGCGGATGTCCGTCCCGAAGCGCTCCGCCTGCTTGCGGAAGTCCTCCATCATCTCCGGGCCCATGACGCCGTCCGGATACCCCGGGAAGTTCTCGACGTCAGTGGTGATCGTCAACTGCCCGCCCGGCTGCATCCCCTGGAACAACACGGGGCGAAGGTTCGCGCGCGCGGTGTACAAGGCAGCGGTGTAGCCGGCCGGGCCGGAGCCGATGATGATCACCTCGTGGACTTCGCTCATGTCGTTCGTGTGCTCGCAGGCGTTGCAGGGGGGGCGCCGACACCGGGGGGGGCGGGGGCAGGCGCTCAGCGGAAACCTAGGGCCGCAAGTCTAAGTCGTCCGGCCCCTCGCTCAACCCTCAGGAACCCAGAGCAAAGCGAGCGATTTGAGGCGTTACAGTCAGCGCATGACCGCCGCCCACGCCGAAACGCACCGCCACGACACGCTCCGCCGCCTCGCCGCGCCGCGCATTCAAGACCTCTGCCGCCGGATTCGACACGCGGTGCGCGGTCGCATGCGCAGCGCCCTGACGGACGGCGACGCCGTGCGCCTCGCGCGCCCGGTCTCGCGCGGCGCCGGCGATGTGACCTTCGGCATCGACGTCGCAGCCGAGGAGGCCGTCGGCGATTGGCTCCTGGACGAAGCCCGCCGCGGGCCGCTGTCGGTCCTCACCGAGGACGCCGGCTGGCGCCACCTGGGGCCGGGTCCGACGCCGGGCGACGCGCCGGTCGAGCTCGGGGGCTTTGACCACGGCGGCCCGCGCCTCGCCATCGACCCGATCGACGGCACCCGCAACCTGATGCACGACCTGCGCGGTGCCTGGACGATCGTGTCGTACGCGGGCGCTGGGCGCGGCGAGCCGCGCCTCTCGGACCTCTCGCTCGGCGTGGTCTCGGAGCTGCCCGACACACGCGGCGCGCACTTTCGCGAGCTCATCGCCGTCCGCGGCGGCGGGTGCACGGCGGCGGTGCGCGCGCTCGGGGACGACCTCGTCTTGCGCGACGGCGCGCTGCTCGTCGACGACTCGGATCGGCCGGACCATGGTTACTTCCCGTTCTTCGGGTATCACCCCGACCAACGCGCGGCGATGCAAGCGCTCGCGCGGGGCTACTTCCACCGCGTGCGCGAGCTCGAGGGCGCGGAGCTCGCCCACTGCTACGACGACCAGCACATCTCGAGCGGCGGCCAGCTCGCGCTCCTGGCGCTCGGTCACTACCGCATGGTCGTCGACGCGCGGCAGCGCTTCAACGAGCTGCGCCAAGTCGCCCTGCAGACCGCAAAGCCCTACGACGTCGCCGGCGCGATCCTCTGCGCGCGCGAGGCGGGCGCCGTCGTGACCCGCACCGATGGCGGGGCGCTCGACTTCCCGCTGGACGTCACGACCCCCGTCGACTTTGTCGCCTTCCACAACCAGGGCACCGGCGCGCGCCTCTGGCCGCACCTCGAGGCGGCGCTGGAAGAGTGGCCGCGCTAGCGCCCTGTGGGTCAACCCGGCGCGAGCGCTGCATGTGACGGGTCAAAGCGCGCGAGGGACCAGCCGCCGAAGCGCGCGAGGCCCGCGGCGGTCGCGATCAGCACCATCAACGCCGACGTGCCCGCCAGGCCGCCCAGGACCGCCGGGCCGAGCTCGAGCTGCTCGCCGACCCAGACCGACGCGAGCGAAGCAGCGAACGCGACGAGTGAGACCGCCGCGAGCAGCGCGAGCCGCAGCGCCACCATGAGGAGCGCGCGCCCCGAGTGCTGCAGCGCGCCGCCCTGGCCCGGCACGAAGCGCACGGGGAACAGCAAGAACATCGCGTTGTCGAGCGCGACCCACAGGAACGCGACGAGCGGCGTCGAGGCCATCACGGTCAAGACCTCGAGGGACAGGTCACCGAGGACATAGCCGCGCACGCCGAGGAGCGCTGTGACAAAGAACGCGACGAACATCGTCACAGGCAGAATGACCGCGACGAAGACCTGCCACGGCGCGAGCGGCCACGCGCGCAGGCGCTCCATGCGATCGAGCTCCGAGCGAAAGTCGAAGCGCAGCCCGCTCGACAGGTACGCGACGCCGAGCACCGCCAGCGCCATCGTCCCCGCCCCAGCGTCGGGCAGCGCCCAGACGCCGACGAACACGCCAAAGACCGACGTCAAGAGCGCGACGGTCAACGCGCTCCGCCCTTGGCGCACGAGCTTCGCCGATTGGAGCCACAGGACGGCCCCGAGCGGCGACTTGCCAAAGACCCAGGGCACGCGCCACCCGCGGGGCACACGGACCTCGCCACCTGCGGCTCCGAACTGGCCGCGGCGCAGGCGCTCCAGGCGCTGCTCGACCTCGCGCGTCGTGGCGAGGGACGCCTCGCGGTAGTCCACACGCAGGCGCGCGACGACCTCGAACGAGAGCAACAGGATCAAGAGCGACGCGACGAGCCAAGGTGTCGCGGCGGCGAGGGTCGGCGCGCTGACCGCAGCAGCAAACGGATACGCGGGCGCCGTTGCGACGCGCGTCGCCGGGTGCCGCGCGAACTCCGTGAAACGGCGCGTCGCTTGGCCGTCGAGCGACCCGCGCGGCGCCACTGCGGCCCCGCGGCCCGGGCGTGCGCCGAGCGGACCGAGGTCCTCGAGGTCGAGCTCGATCCGCTGGCCGTTGCGCACGATCGACGTGCGCTTCGTCGGCCCGAGCTCCGACGCGAACAACAAGAGCAGCAGCACAGCCCCGAGGCCCAGCGCGCCCAACAAACGCGGCAAGCCGCCGGGCACGCGCGCGAGGAGCCGCGCGAGCGCGCCCTCTTCGCGCGCCGCGACCAGCGCCGCGCCCTGGCCCAAGACCGTTGTCGTCAACACGACGAGCGCCCCGCCGAGGAACCCCGCGAGCGGCGTCGCGACACGGGCGGCCGTCACGATGCCCACGAACAGCGCGACGAACGTCGTCGGCACGAACATGCCCAACATCCGGTAGCGCACCAGCTCTCTGCGCCCGACCGGCGCGGAGAAGAGCCGCTCGACCTCCGAGCGCGGCAGGTACAGGCCACGCCACGAGAGATTGGCAGTGACGGCGAACATAGCGTAGAGCACGATGGCGACGCTCGCGATCGCGCGCGTGTCCGCGACCTCGAGCGTCGGCGCTGCGCCGTGCGCGAGCCGCAGCACGAGGCCCGCGAGCCACAGCACAAAGAGCGCGCCGCCGCAGAGGCCGAAAAGGAGGCCCTTCGGCGTCCGCAGGCGACGCCAGCCGACGCGCGCGCGGCCGCGCAGCTTCAGCGCCACGAGCCCTCGGAGCGCGGGGTCGAGCCAGCGGCTCATAGCGCGTCGCGCGCCGGCGCCCCGTCGCCGGTCAGCTCCAGGAAGAGGTCCTCGAGCGAGCTCCCGGGCAACACACGCGCGCGCGCCTCGGCCAGGGTCCCATCGAATACCTTCCGCCCGCGGTCGAGGATCAACAGCCGGTGCGCGAGCGCCTCGACGAGCTCGAGCTGGTGCGACGAGAGGATCACGGCCGTGCCCGACTCCGCGAGCTCGCGGATCGCGGCCTTCGCTGAGCGTATGCCGCGCGGGTCGAGGCCCGCGAGCGGCTCGTCCAAGAGCACGACGCTCGGCGCGACGAGCCACGCTTGGCAGAACGCGAGCTTCTGGCGCATGCCGCGCGAGAGCTCCGACCCGAGCGCCGTGCGTCGATCGGCGAGCTCGAAGCGCGCCAGCAACCCTTCGACGCGCGCGCGCCAGCCGAGGTCCTCAGGTGCCCCGGCGCCCTGCCCGTCCGCGACGCGATAGAGGCGGGCGGTGAACTCGAGGTGCTCCTCGATCGTCAACGCCTCGAACGGCGCGGGATCGTCGGGCACCCAGGCGAGCCGACGCTTCGCCTCCAGCTCCTCCTGCGTGAGGTCATGGCCCCCGATCCACACGCGCCCACGCTGCAGCGGCAGCACGCCGGCGATCGAGCGCAGCGTCGTCGTCTTGCCCGCGCCGTTCGGCCCGAGGAGCCCGAGCACCTCCCCAGCGCGCACCTCGAACGAGAGGTCATCGACCGCCACGCGCCCCTCGTACCTGCGCGCGAGGCCGCGCACGACGAGCGCTGGCATCGGCCCATGCAGGCCCGCGACGGGGCTCTCGGTCTGCTCTGGCGCGGGTTCGTCGGTCATGGCGTGGTCGAAGTATGGCCGTGTTGCCGTGGGGCCGTGTTGCCGTGTTGCCGTGTTGCCGTGGGGCCGTGGGGCCGTGGGGCCGTGGGGCCGTGGGGCCGTGGGGCTGTGGTGCCTTGGGGCCTGGAGGTCGCCGGCCGCGCTCAGCGGCCCTCGAGGCGCGCGCCCAGCGTAGCGGCCAGCGGGTGCTGCGCGTCGAGCGCCAGGCCGGCGGCGTGCTCCGCGCGCGCCTCTTCGAAGCGCCCGGCCTCACAGAGCGAGAGCCCCGCCAAGATGCGAAACTCGGCGGGCGCGGGCGCGAGCGCGGCGGCCTCGAGGAAGGCGCCTGCGGCCTCGCTCCAACGTCCGACCTGGCCGAGGGCCGACGCCCGCGCATGCAGCGAGGCGAGGTCGAGCGGCCCGCGCCGCGCCGCCTCGTCCAAGCGCTGCAGGCCGGCAGCAAAGCGCCCGCGCTCGACGTCGAGCTGCCCGGCGAAGGCGAGCAGCGCGGGGTGCTGAGGCTGCGCCGCGAGCGCGCGCTCGAGGACGTCGCTGGCCGCTGGGATGCTGCGCTGGCGCACGTGAATGCGCGCGAGCTCGAGCGCGACCGTCGCCTCCTGTGGCCGCTCGGTCACGAGCTGCTCGAGCTCGCGCACCGCGCCTCTGGCGTCGCCGCGCTCCATGCGCTGTCGCGCGCGCTGGTACCGCGCCGAGGCGGTCGCGGTCAGCTCGAGCGTCGCGGCGCGCACCGGGTCCCGGAACGGCAGCGCGCCCGGGGGCAGCTCCGTGAGCGTCGCGAGATAGGGCTCTGCGCGTCCTTCGTCACCCGCAGCCCGCAGCGCTTGCACCAAGGTGCTGATCACGTCCCGGTCGCTCGGGTACTGCGCCGCGAGCGGCGTCAGGACGGCGACCGCGTCGCGGGCGCGCTCGAGCGCGAGCAGCGCGCGCGCGGAGGCGATCTTGGCCCGGTCGTAGCCAGCGTCCAAGGCCACCGCGCGCTCGAACGCGGCGAGCGCGTCTGCGGCGCGCCCCATCTCCAGCAAGAGCTCACCCCGCCGCAGGTGCGCGGCCGCATAGTCAGGCCGCAGCGCCAGCGCCGCGTCGTAACGCGCGAGCACCTCCGCCTGGGGCGCGCCGGTCAGCGCGCCGACAAACGCGTGCTGGTACACGTGCTCGAACCCGCGCGGGTCAAGGGCGACCGCGCGGCTGAGCGCGACCTCGGCCTCGCGCAGAAGCTGGTGCGCGTCGAGCGCGAACCCGAGCTCCGCCCAGCGGCGCGCGTCCCGCGGCGCCGCGAGCACCGCGGCGCGGCGCGCATCGAGCAGGCGTGCGACGCCAGGCTCCATCGCAGTGGTCTCGAACTCCGGCAATGCAAAGGCCCCCTCGGCGTCCGCGACGGACGGCGCCGAATCGACGGGCTGCGCACGATCTGTACAGCCGGGGAGAGTGAGCGCACACAGCGATGTGAACACCATCAGCCGCGCCAACAACGCCAGGCGCGCGCGCCGACGCAGTGCCCGCGCTCGGGAGCTCATCGTCCGCCCTCGCCCCGCACGACGACATGAGTCGCGCCCGTCGCAAGGCCAGGGAACGTCTCGCGCGTCCCGTCGGGCCAGAGGACCTCCACATCGACGTGCGAAACGTCACGGGCCACGCCGCGCGCGAGCCCGAAGGTCGGCCGCGGGTCACGGCTCGTCAAGTAGCCGTCGCTGGCGCGGACGGGCCGCACGTGGGTCACGCCGACGCGCGCGCCGCCCGCCGCCTCCGCGGTGGGCGTCACGTAGACGAGCGCGCCGAGCGCCGTCGCAGCGCCGCGCGCTTCTCGCGGGTCGACGCGGACCCACGTGCCCGCCCGCGGCGCGTCATTGCGCAGCACGAGCGGCGGCCCTTCGATGCGCGTGACGACGAGGTCCACGTCCCCGTCCTCGTCCAGGTCGCCGCTCGCGATCGCGCGATCGATCGTCACAGGCGAGGTCAAATCAGGCGCCAGCTCCGCGCGGGCCGCGAAGACGCCTTGGCCATCGTTCAACAGCAGGAGGTTCGGCTCGGCCAGCGAATCCCAGGGCTCCGGCAGCGCGCAACCCGCTGCCACGGCGCCGACGCTGACGCGGCCTTGAGCGACGAGGAGGTCCAAGTCGCCGTCGAGCTCCAGGTCGATGGCGGCGATGCCGAAGCCAGTGCCCGGTTTGGTCGCCATCGCAAGCCCTCGACGCCCCGTCTCGTCCATATAGTTGCCGCTGCGCCCGCGATAGAGCGTGTGCGTCTCGTCCTTGAGGTGCGTCATGAAGAGGTCGAGCGCGAGGTCTCCGTCGAGGTCCTCGGCGATGATGCCCATGCTGGCTTCGGCGAGCCCGGCCTGGTTGAGCGCCGCGCCGCGCGCGAGCCCCTCGTCGCGCCATGTGCCGTCCGCGCGGCGCACCCAGAGGTGGTTCTCGTAGCCGTCGTTCGTGACGTAGATGTCCGCGACACCATCGGACGTCAAGTCTTGCACGACGACGCCGAGGCCCGCGCCGGCGCGGGTCGAGATGCCGCATTCCTGTGAGCGCTCGACAAAGCGCCCGCCCTCGTTCATGAGCAGCACGTCGTGCACGGGGTCGCCGCTCTTCGGCGGACAATACGTGCGCCGCCCCGCCCCATCGCGGCATTCGAGGCCCGGGTTCAGGTCCATGTAGCGCACGACGAACACGTCGAGGTCGCCGTCGCGGTCGAGGTCTGCAAACGCCGCGGCGCTCGACCAGCCGCCGACACGCAGCCCCCACGCGCTGGAGACATCCTCGAAGCGCCCGCCCCCCCGGTTCAAGAGCAGCACGTCCTGTCCGCGCTGGGCGAGGTAAATGTCGACGCGGCCGTCGCCGTCGACATCGCCGATCGCCGGGCACATCGCATAGCCGCGCATACCTTCGAGGCCAGAGCCAGGGGTCACGTCACGGAAGCCGAGGGCGCCGTCGCCGAGGTACAGGCGGTGCCCTGTGCCAGCCGCGAGCGTCGCTTCAGCGCCGGGGTCCGCGCCCCCCTGCAACAGGAGCAGGTCGAGGTGGCCATCGCCGTCTGCGTCGAAGAGCGCCGCGCCGCCCCCCATGATCTCGGTCAGGACCCAGTCCCCGCGCCCGCCGCTCTGGTGGACGAAGTCGACGCCGCTCGCGGCGCGGACGTCCACGAGCCACGGGAGGGCCGCGGCTGGCGCAGGAGCCCTGCCTTCCGGCGCAGGCGCGCCACCCGCGACCGCGGTCGGGCGGGGGTCCCCGCCCCCACAGCCCAGCGCCGCAAGGGCGAGGCCGAGCGCCCACTCCTGGGCCGCAGTCCCGAGGTCCACGAAGAGCCGTCGCGCCATCGCCTGGGAGGATACTGCGCGCTCGCGGCGCGCGCCCCCATCAGCGACCCGCGAGTTCGAGGACGGCGGCCGTCAAGCCTTCCACCGCCCGCGCGTAGGACAGGTAGTCGATCCGATCGAATGAGTCGAAGCGTGTGCGGATGTCCTCGAAGCGGTTGACCCCGGTGTCGCTGAGCAGGATCGACGGAAAGCCCTCCGCGGCAAAGGCGGCCTGGTCGCCCGACCGAATGCGCGCGACCCAGCTGGTGAAGGCGAGCCCTCGCGCAGGCATCTCCGTTGAGGCCCCCCAAGCAGCCAACGTGCGCGCGACGAGGTCGCGATCGCGGACCCCGCCGACCACCGCGACGAAGTCCCCCGTCTTCGGAAACACCTCGCTCCAGGGGAACCAGAACGTCTGCTCGTTCAGCGCCGTCGAGAAGTGCGCGAACGAGTCGAGGATCAGCGCCGCCACGATCGGGTCCTGACGCTCCTTGCACGCCTTGGCGTACTGGCGGCTGCCCATCTCCTCGGTCCCGCGGTAAGGAGCTTCGCCGGTCGAGAAGAAGCAGAAGCGCAGCGTCTTGTCGGTCATGACGTCAGCGGCGACCTTCGCCAGCTCGATCAACGCCGCCGGACCGGACGCCGACGCCGCCGCGCTCGGGCTCTTGCCGTACGCGTCGTAGTGGCAACCGACGACGAGGACCTCGCTCGTGCGACCTGGACGCTCGACGATCACGTTCTGGTGCGGGTGACCGCCGGCCTTGTAGTCCTGCAGCTCGACCTCGTAGCCGACGCTCTCGCATTCATTGACGATGTAGTCGACGAGCGCCCAGCTCGCGCCATCGCGGGCGGCTTGTCGCTGCCCGATCCCGATGGTCTGGTAGCGCATGTGCTCGCGCAGGGTGTCCGCGAGGAGCTTGCGCTCTTCGGTGGACGTCACCGGCTGCCCGGGGGTCCCAGCGTGGGGAAAGCTCGTCGTATGGACGACGCCGGCGCCGGCGACAGCGCTGGCAGCGGCGAGCGCGAGGAGGAACTTCGTGCGGTACTTCATAGCGGCCCTGGGGGGCGTCATCGACCCCCAGGGGCTGCTCGCACGAGGCCAGCCCGCGCCGCGGATCAGGAGTCTCCCCTCGAGACACCGCGCGGCAGTCGGGCGCTGGCCGCTGGGCCGCGCTGACACGCGCCGCCCGCCGTCACTCACTTCCCGGGCTCAGTCTCCGGGCCTCAGTCTCCGGGTCTCACTCGAAGCCCGGCACCGCGAGCTGCGGCAGGAGCGGCTGAGGCAAACGGGCCGCGATGTCCTCAAAGAAGCGCTCGTAGAAGTCCAGGTCGAGCTGGCCGATCGAGGCCTCGATCGCCCCGCCGGAGGACCCGTGGAGGCGCTCCGCCTCGACCTCGAGGGTCGTGCGCGGGGCGCGCTTGTGGTGATCGACGTAGTCGATGCGCGCGGTGACCCGGGTCCACGAACGGTCGTCCCCGACGACGCTGCCGGACTCGAGGTCGATCGTGTGCGCGTGGATGAAGCCGCGCTCCTGCTGGTCCTCGCGCAGCACGAAGCCCTGCGCGACGAGGGCCGCGCGGGTGGCCTCCCAGACCTCCTCAGGCGTGTTGGGGAACTCGCGGGCGCGCTGCCCGAGGACCGAAGTCATCGCCGGCACCAAGGGCGCGGGCGCCCCCTGGCACGCGCCGAGGCCGAAGAGAGCGCCTAGCATCGCCAGGCGCAGGTGAAACATTTTCTGTGCACTCATGATCGTATGAACCTCGCGCCGCCCGGGTTCGCGGGAACTAGGTGCGGTGCCGCCCCCGGGCTCGCCGATCATCCTCGCGAGCGCGACGCGCGAATGGAAGCAGAGACCGCCGTCTTGCGGCGGATGGAGCGATGAGCAGCAGCCAGATCCACACCGCCGACGGGCAGCGCGCCCTGCCGGAAGTCGACGTCGCGGTGGTCGGCGCAGGCATCCTCGGCGCCGGCGTGGCCCAAGCCGCGGCTGCGGCGGGGCGCTCGGTCGCGCTGCTCGAGCGCCGGACCCCCGCGGCGGGGACCTCCAGCCGCTCCAGCAAGCTGATCCACGGCGGGCTGCGCTACCTGGAGACGTTCCAGCTCGGGCTCGTGCGCGAGTCCTTGGCGGAACGGGCGATCCTGCTGCGGATCGCGCCGCACCTGGTGCGCCTCGTGCCGTTCTACCTGCCCGTCTACGCCGGGATGCGGCGCGGGCCATGGACGATGCGCGCCGGTCTGTCGCTCTATGCAGCGCTCGCGGGCTTTGGGCGCAACGCAGGCTTCCGAAGCGTGCCCAAGGTCGAGTGGCCGCAGCTCGATGGCCTGACGACAAACGGGCTGCGTGCCGTGTTCGAGTACCACGACGGGCAGACCGACGACGCGGCGTTGTGCCGCGCAGTCGTCGCGTCTGCCGCGTCGCTCGGGGCCGAGGTGCACCTCGGCGCCGAGGTCGTGCGCGCGACGCGCTGCCCGCGCGGCTGGCGCGTGACCTGGCGTACGGGGGCGATGGGCGGCGACGTCGCCGAGCACACGCTCGACGCGCGTGTCGTCGTCAACGCCGGCGGGCCCTGGGCGAACCGCGTCAACGACGTCGCCGACGGGCTCAGCGAGGGTTCGGCGTCGGCCCGGCGCGACGTCGACCTCGTCGCGGGCACGCACATCGAGGTCGCGGGTCGCCTCGAGCGCGGCATCTACTACACCGAGGCCCCCAGCGACGGCCGCGCCGTCTTCTCGATCCCGTGGAAGGGCCGCGTGATGATCGGGACGACCGAGACGCCCTATGCGGGCGACCCGGCCGCGATCGCGCCGACCGAGGCCGAGATCGAGTACCTGCTGGCGGTCCACCGGCGGTACTTCCCGGGCTCGCGAGGAGAGGTGCTCGACTCGTGGGCGGGCTTACGCGTGCTTCCGAAGGCCGCGTCCAGCGCGTTCCGTCGCCCGCGCGAGGTCGTGCTCGCAGAGGACGACGCCGAGCGCCCGACGTGGATCACGCTGTACGGCGGAAAGCTCACGGGGTACAGGCACACGGCCGAGCGCGTCGCGGCGCGCCTCGAGCGGAGCCTCGCCGGGGCGCTCGGGCCGGGCACGCGCCGCGCAGACACTGCGACGCTGATGTTGCCGGAGCTCGAGCGGGTCACGGTCTGGGATCGCTGAGCGCGCGCTGCGCGCTCGAGCCGCTGCAGCGCGGCCGCATGCAGCGCACAATGCGCGCCATGAAGGTCTTCCTGAGCGCAGACATCGAAGGGGTCACGGGCATCACCGACTGGGCTGAGGCGGACCTCACCCACGACACCAACGCGGAGTTCCGCGAGCGCATGACGGCCGAGGTCGTCGCCGCGTGCGAGGGCGCGCTCGCCGCGGGCGCGACGGAGCTGCTCGTCAAGGACGCCCACTGGACGGGCCGCAACCTCTACGCAGAGCGCCTGCCGCGCGAGGCGAAGCTCTTGCGCGGGTGGAGCGGGCACCCGTACAGCATGGTCCAAGGCCTCGACGCGACGTTCCACGCGGCGCTGTTCGTCGGCTGGCACTCGGCGGGCGGGCGCGGCGGGAATCCGCTCGCGCACACCCTGAGCTCGAGCCGCCTGCGCGGCATCGAGGTCAACGGCGTGTGGGCGTCCGAATTCCTGTTGCACGTGTACGCGGCGGCGCTCGAGCGCGTGCCGGTCGCGTTTGTGTCCGGCGACGAAGAGCTGTGCGCGGAGGTCCGGTCCTTTGACCCCGGGATCGCGACGGTGGCCGTGACCCGCGGCACGGGCGCGGCGACGCTGGCGCGCCACCCTGCAGAGGCACGCGACGCGATCCGCGCCGAGGTCGAGCGCGCGCTCGCCGGGCCGCTGCGCGTCGCGCCCGCGCCGCTGCCGGAGCGCTTCGACGTGCGCGTCGTGCGCAAGGACGCGCGCGACGCGTACCGCGCCTCGTTCTATCCCGGCGCGCGCCTCGTCGACGCCACGACCGTCGGCTTCGAAACGACAGACTGGTTCGAGGTGCTGCGGCTCTTGCAGTTTGTGACGCACTGATCGGCAGAGGCGCCGCGCGCGCTCTTTGGGCGCGAGCGGTGAAGGGACGCGCAAGCGGCGTTGACGCCGAACGGGCCGCGTGCCGCCGCGGCCTCCTCGCGCGGCGCCGGAGGCGCGACGCTTACCGTCGCCGGGTCTGACCGGGTCGTCTCCGTCGGCGGCGCCCCCATCTTGGGCGTCCCCACGCATGGCGACGACGTTGAGCTCGACGATGGCGCGCCCCGCCCCTGCCCCAACGGGCAGCCCCGGCGCAGACTCCGCCGCAACGTGCGATGATGCGCGCCATGACGCTCACTACCGCTGCCCTGTGCGCCACGCTTCTTCTGTTCAACGTCGCTTGCTCCCGCGTCGGTACGGGCGGCCCGGCGCCCTCATCCGGGCCCGCGCGGCACCTCGTCGTCGCGACCCAAGACGGGCACGTCCGCGCGCTCGCGCTGACCGACGGGCGCATCGGCGCGGCGACGACCGACGTCGACCTCGGTGAGGGCGCGCGCTTCCTCGCCCGGCACCCCACGCTGCCCATCGTGTACGCGCTCGGCGATGCGAGCCTCTTCGCGCTCGCCTGGGACGGCGCGGCGGGCACGTTGAGCCTCCTGGGCAAGGGCGCCGTCGGCGGCCGCGGGACCCATGTCACGGTGCACCCGTCCGGCACGTGCGCGCTCGTCGCGAGCTACGGCGAGCACTCGGTCAGCACCATCCCGCTCGGCCCCGACGGCAAGCCGGGTGACGTCGCGGACACGCTCGGCAAGAGCGAGGCCGGCCCCCTCCGCCGAGCCCACCAAGCGCGCGTCCACGCGGCGACGGGGACCGTGCACGTGCCGTGCCTCGGGGAGGACTATGTCGCTGTGCTGCACGTCAGCGGCGACGGGCGCAAGCTGACGCTCGCAGGCACGGCGAGCACGCCCGCAGGCGCCGGCCCGCGGCACATGGACTACGCGCCGGCGGCCCCCTATGCGTACGTCCTGAACGAAGTCGCGAGCTCGATCACGCAGCTACGCGTCGACCCGTCGTCGGGCGCGCTCGTGCCGGTCACAACGGTGACGACGCTGCCGAAGGGCTTCAACGAGGCCACGGGGCGCAGCTCCGACATCCACGTCGCTCCGAACGGCAGGCACCTCTTTGCGGTGAACCGCGAGCCGTTGAACGACATCGTGACGTTTGGGATCGCCGAGGACGGCGGCCTGACCGAGGTCGCGCGCGCGGACACCGGCGGCGTGCACGCGCGCACGTTCGCCGTGGACCCGACGGGCAGCTACCTCTGGCTCGGGAACACGAAGTCGAAGAGCGTCACGACCTTCCTGGTGCGACCCAACGGCGCCCTCGAGCGCCTCGGCGCCGCATGGGACGCGCCGGCCGAGGTCGCGTGCGTGCTCGCACTGTGAGCCACGCTTCGGCGGCCGCGCGGCGCCGCGACGGCCGCCCGAGCTGGCCGCCGCCGCTCCGGCTCAGCGCTCGCCTGTCCCCAACGTGAGCTGCAGGGCGACCGGGCGGTGGTCCGACGCGAGCGGCTCCGCGACGACGTCGACGCGCGCGTCCACGTCGACGGTGTCGCCCGGCCCGTCGCCGCGCCAGAGGAAGTGATCGATGGTCTTCACGGGCGCGTCCGCGGGGAACGTCGCCGCCGACGGCCCGAGGCGCACGAAGCCTGCGTCGACAAACGTCCGGAGCGTCGCGCTGTCGGGCACGTCGTTCAGGTCGCCGCCGAACACGACGCGCCCCGGGAGCGCCACGAGCACCTCGCAAAGCGCGCGCGCTTGAGCCACGCGCTCCGTGTCCTCTGCGAGCCAATCGAGGTGCGCGTTCGCGACGTGCAGCCCCGCGCCGGCCCCTGCGAGCGTAATGACGAGCGCAGCGCGCGGCTCCTGCTTGCCGGGCGGGAGCGCGACCTGCGTCGCCGACGCCACCGGCAGCCGGCTCAAGATCGCGAGCCCATAGCGCCCGCCGCCGTAGTCCATGAACGGCGCAAAGTGCGCGCTCATGCCGAGCTCCGTGCCCAACGCCGCGGCTTGGTCCACGCCGAGCGCGCGCGCTGTGCGCTCGTCGACCTCCTGCAAGAGCACCACATCCGGCGCCTCCGCGGCGAGCACACGCGCGACGCGCGCGAGGTCGAGCTGCCCGTCCAGGCCGAGGCCGTGCCTGATGTTGTAGGACACGACCCGCAGCGCCTGCGCCGACGGGGCCCCCGACGCCGCACTACGGGAGGCTGCGCACGCCGTGCAGAGGAGCGCGAGCAGGAGCGGCGCGAAGTGCGCAGGGACGATTCGATGAGGGACACGCCACATTCCGCCCAGCCTACCGCATGGCGCCCATCGCGCGCCTCGCCGAGCGCAGCCAGCCGCTGCGCCGCCATGCGCGGAGGACCGACCCGGTCATGCTTCAGGGGCGGTGACGCGGAGTGCGCGCCTCGGGGCGCCGCAGCCAGCCCAAGCGCTGAAAGGCCACGAGCAGGCCCACTGCGACCGCGCCGCACAAGAACCAGAACAGCGCATAGCCGTGGCGCCAATGCAGCTCCGGCATGTCATCGAAGTTCATCCCGTAGACGGCCGCGAGAAAGCTCAACGGAATGAACACCGCTGTGATGACCGTCAAGACGCGCATGACCTCGTTCGTGCGCTGCCCCACCATCGACAGGTGCACGTCGACGAGGCTCGCCGCGAGCTCGCGGTACGTCTCGACGACGTCGACCGCTTGCACGACGTGATCGCCGACGTCGCGCAAATGGTGCAGCGCCGCCTCGGGGACCCGCGGGTGCGGATCGCGCAGGAGCCCCATCGTGACCTCGCGCAAGGGCCAGAACGCGCGCCGCAGCGCCAGGATCTCACGGCGCACGCGGTAGACGTTCTCCAAGAGGTCCGGCGACGTGTCGTGGATGACACGCAGCTCGAGCGCCTCGAGCCGCTCGGACAGGACCTCGAGCACCGGGTAGTACCCGTCGACGATCGCGTCGAGGAGCGCGACGAAGAGGTACCCAGGGCCGCCGTTGCGCAGCGCTAGGCGCCCCTTGCGCAAGCGCTCGCGCACGGGCTGGAACGAGTCGCCGCCCTGCTCCTGGAACGTGATGACGAAGTCCTCGCCAACGAAGAACGCTACCTGTTCGTCGAGGACGTGACCTTCCTCGACGACGAACATCCGCGCGACGACGAACAGCACTCCGTCGTAGTCCTCGTACTTCGGCCGCTGACCGACGTTGCCGACGTCTTCCAGCGCGAGCCCGTGCAGGCCAAAGGCGTCACGGAAGCCCTCGATCAACGGCGCGTCGCCGATCCCTTCGACATCGACCCAGAGCGTCGGGGAGGAGCTGTCGGCCGCCGAATCTGTGGACGCGGTCGCTGCGAGCGTAAACGCGCGCGCCTCCGAAGCGTCCTTGACTCGTCGCACCTCGAGCTCAGGCCCGAGGTAGCGAAAGACCTCCACGCGCGGCGGCGCGGCGTCCTCGGGCACGCGGACAGTGCCCGGGGCAGCCCCCGGGCGGCCGCCCCTGCGGAAGATCAGCCGATTGGAACGCATAGCTTGGGCGCGGGGCTCGAGCGCCACGCCCCGAGGCGCTCAGACCTGCGCGGGGCGCACGGTCACATCGCAGTTGATGACGAGCTGACAGCCGAGGCGCGCGTTCGCCTCACCGGTCGCCATCTCGACCGTCTCCTGCTCATCGTCGCTCGCCGGCGCGAGCGCCTCGCCGCCCGATACGACGACCAGGGCGCAGGTGCCGCAGCTACCGACCGTGCAGCCGAAGTCGTGCGGCATGTCGTTCTCTTGGCAGTAATCGAGGAAGCGCGTGCCTTCCGGGACCTCGTGGGCCTCGCCGGTGACCGCGAACGTGAGCTTGGGCATGTCTCGGTTCCTGGGATGGTTTTGTGCGCAACACCGCGCTGGGGCATCGTCGTCGGGGAGCACGGCCATCGCAAGCAGCGATTCGGAACGCTGCCCCGAGGCGTCGCCCGGCCGCGCGTCGATCCGCGCCGCGTGCAGACTATGCTGGGGCCCATGCGCATGACGCCGCCTCCCTGCCCCCCTGAGCTCACAGGGGCGCTCTCGCAGAACGACCCTGCTCGCCCCCCGTGGCGTGGCCCTGGCCGCGGGACTCAGGTTTGGCTCGTGCGCCACGGCAGCGTCGACGCAGGCGACAGCGCCTATGGCGACCTCGACGTCCAGTTGTCCGAGGCGGGGCGGCGAGAGACTGAGGCCGCGGCCGCGGCGCTCGGAGACCTGCGCCCGGTCTGTGTCGCGAGCTCACCGCTCTCCCGCGCCCTCGCGCTCGGCGCGGCCGTCGCGGAGCGCGCGGGCTGCGAGCTCATCGTCGACGCGCGCCTGCGCGAGGTCAACCGCGGCGCATGGCAGGGGCTGCCGCTCGCGGAGTATCACGCGCGCTGGCGCGCAGACGCCGACGCGTACTGGCGCGACCCCTTCGGCTGGCGCGGCCACGCAGGCGACAGCGAGGCCGAGCTGCGCGCACGCACGACGGCGGCGCTCGACGCGCTGCTCGCGCACTCGAGCCTGGGCCACGACACGACGCTCGTCGTCACCGCACACCGCCAGGCGATCCGCGCGCTCATCGGCGCCGCGCTCGGGCTGCCCGCCGTCGCGAGCCACGGCCTCAGGCTCGACACGGCGCACGGCTGCCTGTTGATCGACGAGCCAGACGGCTGGACGCTCGCGCGAACGAATGTCGCGTACATGAACCGCCCGCCGGCGGCGGAGCTGGCCAGCGGCCCGCCGCTCGACGTCGTTGCGCGCCTGGCGCGCTGAGCGAAGAAGAGCCTGCCCCACAGAACGCGATTCGCATCGCGGCGCTCCCGCGCGCCGGAGCCGCGTTGCAGCAAGGTTCCAAATAGCATCAAGCTATGAGGAACTTGCTGCGCCTTGCTCCAACGCACGGGCGCACCACGCTGCGAACCGCGTTCTGTGGCGCAAACTCCTAGGATCCCGGGGGCAAACCCGTGGGCCCCTGAAACGCACGCAGCTCTGCGGCGATCTCCGCGCGCGCGCGCCCACCGCCGAATTGCAGGCCGTCCCGCGCTTCGGACGTCAGCGTCATCCAGCGCCGCCAAAGGGCCTCGAACGCGGAGTACGCGGCGCGCTCCGGCTCCGGGCTCGAAAGGAACTCAAGCGAGCGCGCGGACGCGGGGCCGACGCGCGTCCCGAGCGCGCGCACGCGGTTGCTGGGGTCCCCGACCCGCTCGCCTGACCACGATTCGGCGAGGTCACCAGCGGCCATCGTTGGATGGAACAGCGCCCAATGGGCTGCGTCCGTCACGATGCACCCACCGGTCCCGACGTGTGAGCGCGCGAACAGCACGCCCCGCGCGGGCGCAGCCGCGTGATCGCGCAATTCCGCGGCCCGCGACAGGCCATGCATGGTCCCAGGCGCGTTGAGGCCCGCCAGGTTCAACAGAGTGGGAGCAACGTCCATGATCGAAGCGATGGCCTCGATGTGTGTCCCAGGCGGCACGCCGGTTTCGACGGCAGGACGCATGACCCAGGGCACCCGCAAGTCCGGCGCATCGGGCAGGCCAGGGCTCAAGTAGAGCCCGCTCTCCCCGAACGGCACGCCGTAGGTGCCCACGATCACGACCGTCACGAGCTTGGACCGACCGAACTCGTCGACGTGGCGCACGATGCGCTCGAGGATGCGATCGACCGCCGCGAGCTCCGCGTCGTACTGCAGCTCGAGCGCAGCGAGCGACGCGGCGTTGCCGCCGACCCGGGACGCGGGCAGCGCATGGAACGTCGGTTCGGCCCGCGCGACGGGCACATACGTCGGATTCGTTTCGGGGGCGACGTGCCAGCTCGTTGGCACCGGCTGCGGCGGTCGCTGGAACACCCGCTCGAGGTCCCCGAGGTGCACATACGCGAACCAATCCTCGTCGAGGTCGCGCGCATTGATCCATTGGATGACACGCGCGCCGACGCCGAACGCGCCCTCGCCCCGCCGGTCGGACACGTCGCCGCGCCCCGCGTACTCGAAGAAGCGCTGGAAGCCGCGGTCGAGCCCGCGGACCTTCGAGAGCTCCGTGTGATCGACAAACGCAGCGGTCGTCCAGCCGCCCGCGAGGAACCGCACGGCGACCGAGGGTGCCGCGCCCGGCAGGACCAGCGGCAACGACACCGGGGCCGCCGACTGCGACGAGTCCTGCACGGGTGGGCGCCGCCCGATCAGCGGGTCTGCGCCCGTCAACAGCGAGACGTGCGCGTCGAAGCGCGCGGTGCTCGTCCCCCACGTGTCGTCGAAGCTCGCGCCCTCCGCCGCGAGCCGGCGCAGGAACGGCGTCGTGTCACGGTCGGTCCGGCCGAGTGACGTGCGATCGAAGCGCAGACCGTCGATCGCGATGACGAGCATCCCTCGGCCGGTCACCTGAGCCTCGCCGCGCTCGACGCGCCGCAGCGGATGCTCTGCGGGACCGCAGCTCACGGCGGCGACGGTCACGAGGGCGCAGCGCCACATCCCTGCCCGCGCGAGCGCTCGCGCGCGGGGCTGGACGCGGTGCGCGCCGGCGGCGGACTGGGACTCGGGAGTCATCGAGGGGCGGGCCCTTGGCCGCCCTCATCGTAGAGAGAACAACCCCGCGCTCAGCACCCAGAACTCGCCACCTTTGGCGCGGACGCGGGTCCAATCCAGGTAGTGATCACGAACGAGGACGATCTCGCCAGGGGCGAGCTCGCCGAGCCCCTTCGCGTCCCCGCGCGGCTCCGCCCGCTTGGTCAGGCCCTTGGTGTCGGCCACCAGGGCGCGCTCCCCCTCCAGGCGGGTCGCGTGGTGCACCAAGGGGCCAAACGCGATGCCGGCGAGCAGGAACCCGACCGCCAAGGCGAGGCGCCCCCTGGCGCCGCCGAACACCGCCTCGATGACACACCCGGCCGCGAGGAGGACGACCCCGAAGAGCGCGAGCCAGCCGGCCTCAGCGGGCGTGAACGCGCTGACCGCCCGCGCGAGGGCCGACGTCAAGCTGCCGGAGTCGCGCGGCCCGAGCCCGGCGTCCGCGCGCGCGAGCGCGAGGTTCTTCAGGGTCGCCGACGCGCGCGGGTCGTACTCGAGGCTCGCCGTGTACCACCCGACCGCCTCGAGCGGCGCGCCGCGGCGATAGGCCGTGTTGCCGAGGTTGAAGGTGATCCGCGCGCGCTCACGCGCCGTCGACGCGGCTTCGAGGGCGACGCGCCACGCCTGGTCGGCGGCAGCGAACTCGCCTTTCCGAAAGAGGGCGGCGCCCTCATCCAGCGGCGCGCCCTCGTCCAGCGGCGCGCCAACGGCCTGCGCCGACGCGCTCGCCGGCGGTGACGTTGGAGCGGCCCGCGCCACAGCGGGCGAGGCGGCCAGCGCGCGCGCTGGAGCCACCACCCCACACAGCGCGAGCGCCGCCGCGACGAGGCCAAGGCGCCAAGATCGAGTGCGTGTGTTCATAGGAGCCCCCCACGGAGCGCGTCGACGACCTCCAGGACACGCCCGCGATCCACCGCGACCTGGCCCGCCAGGGGCCGTTCGCGGTCCGCGGCAAAGCGCGCGCGATCGAGCTCGCGCACGACCTCGACCAGCCCTTGCAGCGCCGCTTCGGTCGGGACGCCCGCCGCGCCGCGCCGCTCGGCGGTCGCGCGCCACTCGCGGAGATCGCGTCCGACCCAAGCCGCGGGGGGCTCGCCCGTGCGCGCCGCGAGGTACTCGGCGAGCGCCTCGGACATGCGCCACGGGTCCGTGCCCGCGGCCTGCAACGCGCGCGCGAGGCCGCGCCGCGCGGTGCGCCGTCGGCGCGCGGACGCGGACGCCGGATCACCGCCGCGCCGCACAGCTCTGCGCGCGAACGGCCATACGACGAGCAGCGCTCCGAGCGCGCCAAAGGCCAGCGGCGCGCTCGGACCGGCCGGGTCCGGGCCTTGTTTCGGGGTCGGGTCGATGTCGACGATGTCGAGCACGACCTCCGGCTCGCTCCCGTCAGCCTTTGCGCCGAGGTTCGCGAACGGGTCGTCCGCGCCATCGACCTTGCGCACGCGCAGGGTCAGCGGCTCGGTGTCGATGCGCACGAAGCGCTCGTCGTGGGTATCGAAGACGTGCAGCGGCACCGCAGGCACGGTCTGATCGCCCGCGCGCAGCGGCACGAGGTCGTACACGACCCGCCGTCGGTCGGGGTCGCGGTCATCGTCGACGCCCAGGACGCGGAAGCCCTCGAACCCAGCGACCCGCGTGAGGTCCGGCGGCTCGAAGAACTCGAGGTTGCCCTGGCCGGACCAAACCACCTGCAGCTTGATCGTGTCGCCGACGTCGACATCGCGCCGATCGAGCGAGCGGTCCGCGGTGAAGCGCCCGACGGCGCCGGTCCACTCGAACGGCCGGCCCTCCTCCGGGATGGGCCGGACCTCGAGCTCGAACGCCGGCAACGTGCCGTAGAACTCACGCGTCGTCGCGGCCTCGAAGACCGAGCCCGGCCGCAGGAGCTGGCTGAACTCGAAGACGGACTGGCCGAAGGTCAGCTTGCCTGGGCGGGTCGCGATGTAGCGGCGCCTGAGGCGCATCGCCTCGAACGTCTGCCCGTTCACGGTGAGCTGGCCCAGATAATCAGCGGGCTCAGGTGTGCGCGCGCGGTTGATGAAGATGCCCTGCTGGCCGCGCGCGGAGCCCACCGGCGCCTTCACTTCGAGGACGCCGTCCGGGAGGTTCCACCAAGGCAGCGACAGCTCGACAGAGGCCGCGCGCAAGGTCGCGTCCCAACCGAAGCGCAGCTCGATGTCGTACGGCTCGCCCTCGAAGATGGACTTGGGCAGCTCTTCGCGCGTGAAGAGCAGCATCGAGCTCGCGTCGAGGTCCTCGACGACACGCAGCACCAGCGGCTCCGCCGGCGCCGAGACTTCGCGCCCGTCGACGCGGAGCCGCACGGGCGAGATCTCGTACGTGCCCTTCGCGGTCGGCCGCGCCGCCGTTGAGAACGTCAGGCGCACGCTGCGCTGTTGGCGCCCGTTGGTGATGACGTAGCTCTCGCGGCGCGAGGGGCCGCTGACCGGCTCGAACGAGAGGCCCTTGGCGGTCGGCGGTGAGAGGATCTCCGCCCGATCGGCGCCGTCCACCTCGACAAAGAGCTGCGCCGCTTCGCCGACGCGCACGGTGGCGTTGCGCAGGAACACCTTGACTGTCGGGCTGCCGGTGCGGCCGCCTTGCAGCGCCGCACTCGGCCCCAGCGGCGTCGCCGGCGCAGCAGACACAGCGGTCCCGCCCGCGAGCAGCCCGAGCGCCGCCGCGAGCCATGCGCAGGCCCGGACGAGGGGGCTGACCCGAGCTCCCGGGCTGCGCTGATGTCCTGCGCGGCGCTGGGCTGCGGGTGTGCGCAGGCCCCCTGCGGTGCGCGGTCGCCCCGGAGCGTGCAGGGTCACAGGGCCCGTCGCGCGCGCGCGCTGGCTCGAATCAAAGCGTGGCATAGGTCTCTGCATCACCAATCCCTAGCAGTGCGACCACGTGAGCGCTGGCGCAACATCTTGTCGACCTCTTCGCTGAGCTCGCGCTGCTCTTCGATGCGCTGCAACAGCCGCTGCAGCTCTTCTTTCGTCAAGGTCACCTCCGTCGGCTCGGGGTTCGCTTCCTCTTGCCCCTCTTCGGCCTGCTGCTCTTCCGCTTGCTGCTCCTCGGGCGTCTGCTCGGGCTCCTGCTCGCCTTCTTGTTGCTGCTCCCCTTCTTGTTGTTGCTCATCGGGCGGCTGCGACTCTTCGGAGGGCTGCTCGTCCTTCGGGTCCGACTTCTGCTGGTCCTGCGACTGCTGGTCCTCGTCGGCCTTCTGCTGGTCGTCCTGCTGCTGGTCGTCGCTCTTCTGCTGTTGGTCCGACTTCTGCTGGTCGTCCGACTGCTGCTGCTCTTGCTCCTTGCGCTGCCGCTCGAGCTCCGCGAGCTCGCGCAA
>JAWKUK010000026.1:0-106464 GCA_041398605.1 Planctomycetota bacterium | reverse complement strand
CCAGCTCGCGCGCGAGCTCAAGGAGATCGCCCGCGAGGCCCGTCACGACCAAGCCGCCGCCCACATGCGCCGCGACTACCGTGAGCAGTGGCAGCGCACGTTCGACGAGCTCGGCACGATGAACGTGCCGCAGACGAAGGCGATCCGCTTCGACCTCGAGCGCTGGCTCGAAGTCAAGGACCGCCAGCCGCTGTCGCAGCTCCAGATCCAAACCTCGGCCGATCCGAAGCGCGAAGAGGTGCTGCGCATCCTCGACAACACGCTCGTGACGCCGAAGTTCGGCGACGAGAACGAGGGCACGCCGCTCGAGAGCATCGCGGCCTACTTCCAGTCGCAGACGAACCTCAACTTCTACATCTCGAGCGCCGTGCGCGACGAGCTGGACGAAGAAGAGACCTCGATCCGGCTCGACCTCAACGAGCGCAGCGTGCTCAAGGTGCTCCAGATCATCGCGGAGACCAAGGAGAACCTGCGTTGGAAGGTCGAGGACGGCATGGTCCTCTTTGTCACGGCGGCTGAGATGACCGGCGGCCAGGTCCGCGCGACCTATTCGGTCCACGACCTGATCCACCCGATCCCCGACTACCCGGGCCGCGACATCAACGTCGCTCCGTCGGGCGGCCTCGCCCCCTCTGACGAGGACGTCACCGAGCGCGAAGCGAACGTCGTCACGACGACGCAGCTCGAGGACCTGATCCGGAACAACATCTCTGCGGCCTCCTGGGAAGCGGACCCGGCCAACTCGATCCGCATCACGGACACGGGTACGCTCGTGGTCGTCCAGACGCCGGAAGTGCAGCGCCAGATCGCCGACCTCCTCGACGACCTGCGCGAAGCGACGGGCATCCTCGTCGACATCCAAGCGCGCTTCATGCGCGTCGAGGACAACTTCCTCGAGGACATCGGCGTCGACTTCCGCGGCCTCGGTCTGCCGGGCCTCGGCGCCAACGGCGTCGCGCTGAACGACTTCGGTGACGGCCAATCCGAGTTCGGCCAAGTCGTCGGTCAGACCGCCGACCTGGGCGCGTACTTCGATGACGGCCAGGACGGCGACTTCCGTGCCCGCACGGAGGCCCTGTACGACACGCAGCTCGGCACCGCCGACTTCAGCGGCTCGGGCGGCCTCTCGTTCCAGTGGGCGTTCCTCAACGACATGCAGTTGCAGCTGATCCTGCGCGCCGTGTCGAAGAGCGAGCGCGTCGAGATCGTGACCGCGCCCCGGATCGTCGTGCACAACGCTGCGCGCGGCAACCTCTCGGTGCTCAACCAGGTCGCGTACGTGCAGGACTTCGATATCGAGATCGCGCAAGCGGCCTCGATCGCGGACCCGATCATCGCGGTCATCCAGGACGGCGTCATCCTCGACGTGCGCCCGGTGGTGTCGGCGGACCGCCGCTTCATCACCCTCGAGATGCGCCCGACGATCGCGCAGCTCAAGCGCCCGATCGAAGAGAAGCCGACGTCGACCGGTACGCAGAACACGGTCAACATCCAGCTGCCCGAGGTCGAGATCCAGCGCGTCCGCACGTCGATCCCGATCCCCGACGGCGGCACGATCCTGCTCGGCGGCTTGAAGGAGTCGACGAACAAGGACCAGCGCTCGGGCATCCCGATCCTGAACAAGATCCCGGTGCTCTCCGCGCTCTTCGAGCGCAAGGGCAACTTCATCGCGAACAAGAAGCTGCTGATCCTCTTGAACGCGCAGATCGTCATCCCGGCGGAGAACGTCCCGACGGACGCCGAGCTCGGCATCGAAGATTGATCTGAGACGGATCGCAGCGGGTCGCCCCATGGGGGCGAGGCTCCGCTAGGCACCTCCTCGGGGGCGCCTCCCCCACACGGCCCCGACTCGGGGCCGTGTGTGTTTCTGTCCGCAGCGTTCGCTGAGTGATCCGGTTCGCTGAGTGATCCGGTTCGCTGAGTGATCCGGTTCGCTGAGTGATCCGGTTCGCTGAGTGATCCGGTTCGCTGAGTGATCCGGTTCGCTGAGTGATCCGGGCTTTGAGTGGTCCGGGCTGGGAGGTGTTGGCGCGCGCGGTGGCGCAGCGACGACCCGAGGCCGCGCGGTCCTGACTCCGGGTCGGCGCGGAGAGGACCGCGAGCGCCGCGCGAGCGCCTGGCGCGCCGGGGGATCCGAGATGCAGCGCGCGTTCGCACGCGCTCGACTTTCCTCGAATCGTGAGGCGTGAGGCCCTTCGCACGGACGCCGAACGCACGTATCCTGTGCCGCCCGCGGCGCAATGCGACGGGCTTGGGGTTACCGAAGGTCGCTGCTTGGATAGGAGCAGCGGCGGGTTCGGAGCCACAGGTCCAGAGCCCCTGCGCCGCAAGCACCGCCCAGCACCCCGCTGGGCGCAACGCCGCAGTGCCATTCAGGCGCGACGTCGAGGTCCCCCCATTTCGACCGACCGCCCGCATTCATTCACCGGAAACTCGGACGTCCAGCTGGACGACGGCGCCTGAAACCACGCGCTCGGCGTCCATGGCATCACTCCTCGCCTGGGCCGGCCTTAAGACATGATCGCACCCCGCTCTCCCCGTCGCGCGCCCCTCGCGACGTCGTACCTCGCACTCGGGCTCCTCTTGATGTCGCCCGTCGTCGCGCAGAAGTCCACTGCGAACATCGAGGCCGAGCTCGCGTTCGCGCGCGGCCTCGCTTCGAAGTGGTCCTTCGTGGACCTGGCCGAGGACGTCATCCGTGACGTCAGCTCGGGTCGGCTCGAGAGCGACCAACAAGCGAGCCTCGCCCTCCTCCGCTGCGAGATCTATACGGTCGGCGCGCGGAACGAGCGCGACCCTGCGAAGCGCAACGAGCTCTTCGAGCAGGCGCTGTCGTGCCTCGACGGGTACATCAACGAGAACTCGCGTGCGGCCAACCTTGGCGACGCGGAAGAGGCGTTTGTGTCGGCCTCGCAGCTCTACGCGCGGTCCCTCGAGATCGCCCTCGACGACGCGATCGGGGAAGAAGCCAAGGCCTTGACCGACAAGCGCATCGAGGTCCTCGAGAACGGCGTCAAGCGGACGGAGAGCCTGATCTCGTCGATCAGCGCGATCCCCGAGGAGGACCGCACCGAGAAGCAGTCGGCCCAGCGCTTCGAGCTGATGCTCAGCCGCGGCCAGATGCACGCGACGATCAACTCTGCCAAGGGCGGAGACGACCCGCTCTACCGCGACCTCGCGATCAAGGGCCTCGAGAACCTCGCCTTCGAGGCAGGCATGGGCACGCCGTTCGCGCTACGCGCCTACACCGCCCTCGGTGAAGTCTATGCCGGAGGACGCGACTTCGAGACCGCCGCCTCCTACTTCGACAGCGTGGCGGACCAGTGCATCCCCTTCGCGGCCTCGGACCGGGAGGACCTCCTCGAGTGGAGCAAGTTGCCCGCGCCGATGAAGCAGCGGCGCTTCCTGTTCGTCGAGCTCTCCATGCCCGGGATCCTGAACGCGTATCTCAACTATGGGGATGACGCGATGGCCCGGGAGCGCTCGATGTTCTTCTGGAACCTGCGCCAGAGCGAGGCCTTCGACCTGAGCCAGTTTGGCTACGACGCGCTGATCCAGGTCGCGCGCGTGATGCTGAACTCCGACGGGTACATCGGCGGCGACGTCAGCGCAGGCACCGCGGAGTGGTTCGCGACCGAAGAGGAGATGACCGCGAAGTACCGCCAACGTCGCCTCCAGATGACGACCACGGACTTTGCGCTGCAGATCGTGAACCAGGTCGCGCAAGACGCGCCGTCGAACGCGCAGAAGACCGCGGCGGGCAAGCTGATCGCTGAGATGAGCGAGAAGCCCGGCGTGACGATCTCTGCCGATCAGATGTTCAAGGCAGCGACGGCTAAGGCCCGTGACAAGGACTATGTCGGCGCCCGCAAAGCGATCCAAGACCTGCTCGGTCGGCTCGACGAGCTCGAAGCTGCCCAGCGGGTGGACTTCGGCGCCAAGACCTATAACCTCCTTGGGGACGTCCTTCGCTTCGAAGGGCGCGAGCTCGAGGCGGCGATGGCGTATCGCGAAGGCGCCGTGAACTGGAGCGACCCCGAGTTCGACGAGCTGAACGCCAAGGGCTTCCAGTTCATGGTCACGCGGATCGCGAAGGCCGCTGGGGACGACCCTGTCATGAAGGCGCTCGTCGCCGAGGCGGAGGACGTCGTGACGGCCAAGGGTCCGGCGCTCCAAGGCCAGGCCGTGCAGTTCAACCGCGGCAAGAAGGCCCAGGACGCGAAGAAATGGGCGGACGCCATCGAGGCCTACAAGCAGCTCGGAGAAGATGCTGACGACTACGAGGTCGCCTACGTCAACATCGCCGTCTGCATGTTCCGCAACGGTCAGGTCAAGGACGCCATCGAGCGCTTCGACACCTACCTCAAGGAGGTGCGTGAGGACCCGAACCGACGCACGGAGAGCCCTGGCTTGCTCGCGCGCCGCAAGGGTGCCAGCGCGACGGCGGAGTTCTATCGGGGCTACATCCAGCACCTGATCGCCGACAAGCAAGCCGAGAAGGGCGACACCAGCGGCTACGCCAAGGTCATCCAGTTGCTGGACGGGTTCGCGAACCGCTACTCGGACCAGCCGTCGCTGTGCGCGATCGCGCTCAACCGGATCGTCGACAGCCACGCCAAGCTCGGGCACATCGCGGAGGCGCAAGCAGCGCTCGACTCGATGCTCGCAGAGTTCCCGGACGACGAGAACTCGGGCGCGGCGGCGATGGCCGTCTACAAGATGTATGAGGCCCAGCGCGATCGCCAGGTGGCAGACGGCGCCGACCGGGCTGCGGTCATTGAATCAGAGCGTGCGATGGCCTCAGCGCTCCACACGGGCAACCGCATCAATGCGTCGCCGAAGTGGGATGTGCTGATCGGCGAGGCGGGGCTTTGGTTCGGGATCGAATCCTGGTCTGAAGCCAAGGCGGCCTACGCCAGGGTCATCCAGCGCTTCGGCGACGACGCGGCGCGCCGCAAGTCGATCGAGCAGACCGTCGCCCCGAACCTCGGCTACTGCATGCTCCAGCTGCGCGAGGTCAACGACGCCAAGGACTTCCTCTCCCCCTTCGCCATGTCGGGGACCCCGACCAAGCGCACGGTGCAGTACTTCGGGATGGCCGTCACGGGCTGGCTCGAGGGCGGCAAGGCTGGCGTCAGCGAAGTCCCCGGTGCAGGTGGCACGGAAGAGGAGTTCCAGTTCATCACCGACAAGCTCACCTCGATCCAGAAGGTCGGCCAATCCTGGACGTCGTGCGAGTGGTACGAGGACAAGCTCGCCGAGATGTACGCCTTCTACTCGTGGGGTCACACGGATCCGCGCCGCAAGGACACCGCGAAGAACATGATCGAAGGCACGCAGCCGTTCCTCGAACCGGCCAACGACACGACCTTCGCGATCGTCGACCAATTCTGCACCGAGGACGAAGACACCCCGCCCGAGCTCAAGGCGCGGCTCGGCGAGGGCACGCTGCGGGCGCGCTACCAGTGGCTCTGGAGCAAGACCCGTTGAGGTGAATGCCGCTGCCCCCACCCTGCCCCGAGCGCGGCTCCTCCCTGGTGGAGGCGCCCACGGGGCGGGCGTGAGGGGGATCGAGCGAGAAAGGGGCCCCGCCCCGCCCGCCCCGCTGGCCAAGAGAGGGCCACGAATGGGCATGGGCGGGCTGCCTGATCTCGATCCGATGCCCTCCGTTGAAGTCCTCTTCTAGCTGACGCATGGCCTGCGCGCGTCCGTACCGCTATCATCGACCCTTGAGCCCCGAATCGTTCACCGTGGAAGCCCCCCACCGCGTCACCTCATCGAGCCTCCGCCGCCCCTACGCGGGACCGACCCCAGCTCGCCTCGTGCGACGCGCGGCCGGCGCGCTGGGTGTGGTCACCCTGCTCGCCACGAACGCTGTCGCAGCGAGCGCCGTGACGGCTGCCCCCGCAGCGACGGCTGCACCCGCAACCACGGCTGCCCCCGCAACGACGGCTGCACCTGTGACGCCGAGAGTCGTCGCGGTGAATGTCGTCGCCGGACAGGCCGCGAAGTCCGACCAGGTCTTCCGGATCGACCCCCGGAGCGGCAAGATCGTGACGATCAAAGGCCGCGTCGAGCAGCACGGACTCGAGCGCGTTGTCATCACGCGCCGTGACGACAAAGAAGGCCGCTACGACACCTCTGAGATCGTCGAGGTCATCTTCGGCGACGTGCCTCCGGCGTTCACGGAGGCCCGGCGCTACCTGGCGCGCGGCGACTTCGAGAGCTCCGTGGCGCGCTTCCGCGTAGCCGCGGGAGACGCATCGGCGCGCCCCGTTGTCCAGGGCCGCGCGCGCCTCGGCGCCGCAGAAGCCTTGATGGAATGGGGCGCGACGGACCCGACCCGCTTCCGCGAAGCCGCTGAGGAAGCAGAGCGCTTCATCTCGTCGTTCGCGGACGACAGGAACATCCCGGTGGCGCGCGCGCTGCTCGGGCGCGCCCAAGTCCTCGCGGGTGAGGGCGCGAAGGGCGCAGCGACCCTCGAGGCCCTGTTCAAGACCGGCCAAGCCGGCACCCTTGGGTATCCGCGTACGCTCACCCTGCAAGCCGGCCTCGACGGAACGAACGCCTACCTCGCGGCGGGTAAGGTGGCCGAAGCGCGCGCGCTCTCGGACGAGCTCGTGAGCGCGCTGGCCGCGGTCTCGCGCGACGGCATGGACGCCGCGGCGCTCGCCCACTTGGACGCCTTGACAGAGGTCGCGTCGCTCAATACAGGCTTCATCAGCCTGGCGGAGAACAAAGGCGACCGCGCCGAATCCGCCTTCCGCGCACAGGTCGTGGCCTTGAAGACAAACGCCGGCCGCAACGCGGCGCGCCTCGGCCTCGGCGAGTCCCTGCTCCAGCAGTCCAAGTACCGCGAAGCGATGCTCGTGTTGGCTGCGGCCTCGGCTCTGACCTACACGAGCCCCGACCGCGAAGCCCGCGCCCAGCTCGGGCTCGGCCTCGCCTACCGTGGCCTCGGACAAGCGAGCGACGCGAAGGCCTGCCTGGAGCGCGTCCAGCGCGTCTATGGCGCGACGCCGGCGGCCGCCCTGGCCGCGGAAGCGCTCAAGACCCTCTGATCCTCCATGTCGCGGGCCCCCGCGACTTGGGTACAACTGAAGACCGACGGCGCCCGCGCGGCCCCAGCCACGATCGAAGATGCTCGTGGCAGCCGACCGTGCGCGCGCCTGGATCCCCCCACTCCCCCCCCTCCCGCAGCATCACCTGGCTCCCCAGCAGCATCCGGCCATGAACTTCACGCACCTGTACGACCGGGCCATCTCGAAGGTGGCTCCCGCCCTGGCGACGGGCCTCGTCTTCCTTGCCGCGGCGAGCCCGGCACTCGCCGCCGAGACGACGTCGGTCAAGGACGTCTTCACCAAGTCCGGTATCGTCGGCATCGTCATCATCCTCCTGTCGGTCGTCGCGCTCGCGCTCGTGATCGAGAACATCGTCTCCCTCAAGCGTGACAAGCTCGCGCCGCCGGAGCTGATCGACGAGGTCCAGGCGCTCTTCGACGAAGAGCAGTTCCAGGAGGCCATGGAGCTCTGCGAGAACGAGCAGAACTTCTTCACGCGCGTGTGTGGCGCCGGCATCGCGAAGATCGGTCACCCGTTCGAGGCGATGGAGAAGGCGATGGAAGAGATGGGCGACGAAGAGTCGATCAAGCTCCACCAGAAGATCGGCTGGCTGCCGGTCATCGCCAACACGGCGCCGATGCTCGGCCTCCTCGGTACGGTGTCCGGGATGGTTCAATCCTTCAACGTCATCGCCTCGTCGGGCGGCCAGGCAAACCCGGCCGACCTCGCCGGCGGTATCTCGAAGGCGCTTCTGACGACCATGCTCGGCCTCATCGTTGCCATCCCGGTGACCGCGGCCTTCGCCTTCCTGCGCAACCGCCTGATCAAGACCGTCATCGAGACGGGCGCGATCATCGAGGACCTGTTCGAGCGCTTCCGCCCGCAAGGGAACTGAGCCGAGTCGGGCTGGCAATGGGGCGCCCCGGACGGGAGCCCCACGGACAGACTTGCCCAGACGGAGCCTCGCCTGACAGGACCCCGGCCATCGGCGGCTCCCTTGCATCGCGCGCGATCCAAGGGGGCCGTCACGAAGGGCGAAGCGCCCGGAGGCCCCGGGTCGTCGAGGCCCCGGGTCGTCGGAGCCCTGACTGGAAGAGGCCCTGACCGGATGAGGCCCTGATTGGGAGACGCGCTGGATCCGAACGGGTCCGATCGCCGCCACTGAACCCAGGCTGCGTCCGTTACCAAGCCCCCATCTGCCGGTAGTCCGAGTGGAGCCGTAGCGCCCCCTCATCGCCCCTCCCCGCGGGCCAGCCCATGTGTTGGCCCGCCCGCGCGCCCCTAGGAGCGCCACGCGAGATGAACCTTCAAAAGCACGACTCGAAGACCGAGATGGAGATGGACATGACGCCGATGATCGACGTCGTGTTCCTCTTGATCATCTTCTTCATGGTCATCACCGACCTCTCCCAGCAGGACCTCGAGGACCTCCAACTGCCGATGGCGGAGCACGCCGTCCCAGACAAGCCGAAGTCCGACGAGTGGCGCCCGATCCTCAACGTCAAGCACACCGGCGTGATGATCCAGAAGCGCACCACGTACTTCGACCCCGAACTGAACACGGGCCCGCGCAAGTACGACGAGCTGAAGAACCAGCTCCTTGCGATCTCCAACCGGATGAAAAAGGCGCCGTTCGCCCCTGGCTCCTCGACGATGATCCCGGACGAACCGCTCCTGATCCGCGCGGACGAGAGCACCAACTTCAAGTTCGTGCAGGACATCATGGAGCAGTGCGGCGACAAGAACATCTCGATCTGGAAGCTCCAGCTGGCCGTCTCCGTCCCCGAACAATAGGCCTCGAGCCCGCCCCAAGAAGGAACGAACACCATGGCCAAGCGCAAAGGCAGCATGCTCGCGGACATCGCGGGCGAAGACTGCAAGCTCGAAATGACGCCGATGATCGACGTCACGTTCCTGCTGCTGATCTTCTTCATGTGCACCCTGAAGTTCAAAACGCTCGAGGGCAAGCTCTCCGCGTTCCTCCCGAAAGACGTCGGCGTCAACCAGTCCGAGGCCGAGCCGAAGGAGAAGATTGAGATCCGCATGGACGTGAAGAACCCTGGGAACCGGGTTCGCCCGGGCGCCGGCAACGTCGCCTACACGGCCCAGGACGAAGCGGAGCGCAAGCGCTACGTCTACGACAGCTCGCGCGTGATCACGTTCAGCGTCGGCGCGAAGAAGACGACGGACCTCGAAGAGGTCCGCAAGACGCTCACCAACTTCTACGCGCAGGACAAGACCCGCCCGGCGACGATCGACCCGCGGGCCGGGATCATCACGAGCGACGTGGTCGAGCTGCTCGACGTCGCCCTCGACGTCGGCTTCACCGATATCACGTTCGTCGGCTCCTACGAAAAGTAGGAGCGGATGACCTTCGTCGGCTCCTACAAAAAGTAGGGGCGGATCGACACGACAGCCGCGCGTCAGCCTCGAGGCGCGGCCGGAATTCGCGAACAGCCCCTGGGCTGCTCGACGGGGCCCGTGCCTCCCCCGGCAGGGCCCCGTTCGCGTCACGGATGCAATCTCGCCTACGGGCGCGCATCGAGTCCGTGCAGATCAGGTCACGCCCCTTGGGGTGGGATCACTGCTCTGGGGCACGCTTCGCGGGCTCGGCGTCACAGGGATTCGAAGTCACGGGAGCTCGGCAAGCCGACTCCCCTTTGCCCTTCGCCGAACCTTCGGGTATCGTGTCGCCCGGCGGGGGCCGCCTCCAGCGGCTCCGCGCAGACTCCCCCCCACCTCATCGTCCGAAGTCCCAGGCGCCCGTCCCCCCGGAGGCGCGCCCGGTCAGCCCCCCCTCGACGTCCCAAGTCGGCAACGTTTCCGGTAGCTGCGCGCCCTTGACTGGGATAGCGTGCGCGACCGAACCCGTCGCTTCCCCCCACTCTCTCGACGAGTCTCTACGAATGAGGACCGCCGGAACCGCTTTCTCCCTCCTCCTGCTCGGCGCATGCGCCAGCGCGCCCAACGGTCAGCCCCTCACGGAAGCTGGCACCGCCGATGGTTCTGCAGGGTCTCCGAACCCCGCTGCGAACCTCGACGGCTCCACGCTCTCGGGCTCCACGCAGAAGAGCAACGAAGCTCGCATGGATCCGACGCCCGCCACCGAGCGTGGCAGCGCGTCCGGCGCGCCGCCCCAAGATGGTGAGCTGGGTCAAGACGCGGCCCTGTTGCAGCTACGCGCGGAGAAAGAGCAGCTGCTCTTCGACTCCGCGATGGCAGCCGCGACCGAGCTCGCCGACTCGATGCGCTTCGAAGACGCGCGCCTTCAGGTGACGCGAGCGCTCGAGTACAAGCCCACGAGCCTTGAGGCCAAGCAGCTCCTCGGCCGCATCCAGACCGCCCTCGGCATCGACGCCGGCGCGATCAACTCCGCCGAGCTCGACGGCGCCGCAGCCGTCACGCTGCGCTGGGAGCAAGCCAAGCTCGACGCCAAGTCGAGCGTCACGGATGGAAAGCTGGCGCAGGCGCGCGGCGACTATGATCGCGCCATCGCGGAGTACTCGATCGCGAAGATCAAGATCGAGATGACGCCGTACAACATCGCCTGGGACGGCCTCGACGAAGAAGTCGATCGCCTCCTGGCCCAGGCGAAAGAAGAGCGCCGGGCGAGCGAAGAGTCGGCGCGGTTGAGCGAGCGCGAGACCGCGACCCGGGAGAAGCGTGCCCTTGAGGCCGAGTCCCGTGGCCGCGAGCGCGCGGTCGTCGACAACATTGTCTCCCAAGCCACGCTTGCGTTCGAGGCTGGTCGCTACGACGCGGCCAAGAAGCTCGCTGACAAGGCGCTCGCGCTGAACGCGCGCCATGAGCAAGCGCAGGACATCCGCGACGCCGCGCACCGCGCGGGCCGCGAGAAGGTCCGGGCCGACTACATCGAAGCCAAGCGCGAGGAGTACCGCGTCTGGCGCGAGAGCCTCGAGCAGATGCGCATCCCGAACACGGATGTGCTGACGTTGCCCAACGCCGAGACGTGGCAGGAGAAGTCCGCCCTGCGTTCTCAGCGCCGCGGCCTCGACCTGTCGAAGAAGGTCTCCCCCGCCGAGAGCAAGCTGCGTGAGCAGCTGCGGACGACGACGGTGCGCCTGCCGGGGATCGAGCGCGAAGAGAGCCTCGACACCCTGATCGGGATGATCCGCAACAACACCGGGTTGCCGCTGATCGTGGACCCCGCGGCCGAGGCATCGGTCGTCGACAACGGTGTCGTCTTCCAGTTCAACTTCGAGAACGAGCTCACCGTCGAGCAGGCCCTCAACCGCCTGACCGCGATGGCCGGTGAGGACGTGACGTGGACGCTCCGCTACGACGCGATCTTCGTCACCACCAAGGAGAAGGCCGCCGGCACCCCCACCGTCCTGCTCCATGACGTGCAGGACCTGATCTTCGCGATCACGGACTTCACGGGCCCGCGCATCGACCGCCTGCGCCTGCTCAACGAGCTCGAGGACGAAGACGGTGGCGGCCCCTGGGGCAGCGTCGGCGAGAGCCAGCGCATGATCCAGATCGACGATCTGGCGACGCTGGTCCGCGACACGGTCGCGCCGAGCACCTGGGAAGGCGACGGAGTTTCGATCGAGGCCGGTGAAGGCTTCCTGGTGGTCACGCAGACCGCCGAGGTGCAACAGCAAGTCAAGGACTTCCTCGAGGACCTGCGCCGCTTCAACTCGGCGCTCGTCACCATCGACGCGAAGTTCATGGAGGTCGGCGAGAGCTGGATCCAGGAGATCGGCACAGACTTCCGCGGCCTCGACGACCGCATCCTGGAGGACGTGACGAACGGCCTTGAGGACATGGCGTCGCTCGGCCTGGACAACGGGGGCTCTGGCATCGACGGCACGAACGCCGCCGGTCAGCCGAGCGCCGGCTTCTACTTCGACGACGGCCAGGACGGTTCGTTCGCGGGTACGGCCCAGAACTTCTTCACCACCGCTCTGGGGCAGCGCCTCTCGAACATCGGCGGCCTGTCGTTCCAGATGAACTTCTTCAACGACGCGGAGCTCTCGCTGATCCTCCGCGCGGTCGAGAAGTCGGATCAGTTCCAGATCGTGAACAGCCAAACGCTGTCGGTGCACAACACCCAGCGGGCCTACGTGACGGTCATCAACCAGAAGGCCTACATCCAGGACTTCGACGTTGAGGTCGCCCAGCTGCAGTCGGTCGCCGACCCGCAGATCAACGTGCTCCACGAAGGCGTCGTCCTGGACGTCCGCCCCACGATCGGTCACGACCGCAAGTGGTTGCAGCTCGAAGTCCAGCCGACGGTGGCCCGCGTGGTCTCCCTCCGCAACTTCTCGACGACGCTCGGTGGCAACACCTCGCCGGTTGAGTTCCAGCTGCCCGAGCTCGAGGTCCAGAGCGTCAACACCAGCGCGTACCTGCCCGACGGTGGATCGCTGCTGCTCGGCGGGCTGAGCCGCGTCCGCAACGTCGAGCGTCGCGCTGAAGTGCCGTGGATCGCGAAGATCCCGGTCCTGGGCTTCCTCTTCAAGCAAGAGGGCTACAACGACGAGCGCGAGTCGCTGATGATCCTGATCAAGGCGACCATCACGGACATCCGCGAGGAAGTCTCCCGCGAGCTCGAAGGCAAGTTCTGATCGTCGCGGTCGCGGAGCCCGCTCCGTGACCGCTGAGGTCTCTCACACGGGGGGCGCGCCAGTGCGGCGCGCCCCCCGTGTGCTTTTTGATCGCCGCCCTTGATCGGCGCCTGGAGATTGCTGGAATCACCGTATGGGTCAACTGGACGCCGTTCTGTTCGACGTGGACGACACGCTCGTGGCAACGACCGAGTTTGCGCGCCGGGCGCGACACAACGCGGTGCGCGCGATGATCGACATGGGGCTAGACGTTCCGGAGAACGAGCTCGCCAAGGAGCTGGAAGCGGTGATCGCCGAGTTCGGCTCGAACTACGATCACCACCTCGACAAGGTCCTGCAGCGTGTCTCGCCGCGCACCTGGGCCGGGATCAATCCCGCCCTGCTCGTGTCCGCCGGCGTCGTCGCCTACCACGACACGAAGTTCCGCGAGCTGCGCCCCTTCCCCGACGTCGTGCCGTTCCTGAGGGCGCTGCGCGACGCCGGCCTGCGGACGGGGATCGTCACGCATGGCCTGACAACCAAGCAGGCCGAGAAGCTGATCCGGCTCGGGCTCATCCCCCACCTGGGGACGAACACGATCTTCATCTCGGACCAGGTCGGGATCAGCAAGCCTAACCCTCGCCTCTTCCAGAAGGCGCTCGACGCGCTGAACCTGACGGCCGCTCGAACCATGTACGTCGGTGACAACCCGACCAACGACATCCAGCCTTGCCGCTTGCTCGGCATGCGGACGGCCTGGTCCCGCCGCGCCGCGAAACCCGGCCGAGGGGATCAGTCCCCCGCCGCCGTGGCGGACCACGTCATCGACGACTTCCGCCAGCTCGCGGGCATTCTGCGCTCTCAGTACGGCGTCAACCTCAACATGGCGTGACGACGGTCGGGCGCGAGCCAGCTCGGATCAGGTCGCGAGCAGGACGGCGGCGATGACGAGCCAGACGATCGTCAGAAACCGCCAGTACTTGAACAAGAGGTCCAGAGACACCCTGCGCGGCCCGCGGCCATCACTCGAGCGGTGGTACACGATCGCGTTGGCCACGATCCCGCCGAGCACGTGGACCGCGTGCGTGAAGGTCAACACGAGGAAGAGCGTGGCCTCCATCGGCAGCTTAGGACCTTCGCCAGGCAGCGCGTCGCGGAAGATCAGGACCCAGCTCGAGACCTGCACGACGAGGTACACCGAGGCGAGGACGAGCGTCATGCCCGTCAGACGCCGCGCCAGCGCGAGGTCAGCGGAGCGCTTGCGCGCCCGCGTGGCAAGCACGTCGCAGATGACGAGCACGACCGTTGCGAGCGTCAGGGAGGCGACATTGCGGAGCGGCTCCGCGGCGGACCAGGACGCGCCCTCGCGCCACCGGAAGATCCCGTAGGCGGCCAGCGTCGCCCCAAAGATCATCACCAGGGACGCGAGGAAGATCGCCATGCCGAACGAGTTGACCTCGTCCTCGTCGAACTCGGGCACTCCCTTCCCCAGGTCGAGGCCGGCCTCGCCGCGCCCCGTCTGAAGCGTGACATCGTCCCGTCGGATCCGACTTGGGCGGAAGTGACTCTCGACGAACTGCGGAGGGCGCGTACTCATGGTTCCAAGCGAAGGGGCCGCCAAAGCTGGCGGCCCCGAGGATTCGCGCGACCGAGCGCGCGGGATGAGGCCGGAGAGCGCAAAGTCGCGCGCTCTCCTCGCCGAAGGGCTACCTCAGGGCTGCGACTGAATCACATCGCGGTCGAACTGGGTCTTGCTGCCTTGATACTGGCCGCGGTCGATCAGGAGGAACCCGACGAACAGCCAGACGAACAGCAGGGAGCCAAAGATCAGCACCGAGTGGAACCCCTTGTCCCACGCGAGGTGCATGAAGATCAACATGACCAAGAGGCCCTTGATCGTCGCGATCGTCATCGCGATCGGGACGTCGAAGGCGCCGAGGTGGTACTGGGCGGAGAAGACGGTCAGGCCGGTCAAGGACATGAGCGCAGCCCACGTCCCGAGCAGCAGCCAACGCGGCAGCACGTGGTGGCTGCCATGCGCGTGGTCGTCTCCGTGAGCGTGAGCTCCGTGCTGGGCGGCCGTTTGTTCTGAATGTGACATCGGCTTGGAGCTCCTAGTGGATCAGGTAAAGGAGCGGGAAGAGGTAGATCCAGATCAGGTCGACGAGGTGCCAATAGAGCGCCGAGAAGTCGACCGGGCCGTAGTACGTCGGCGTGAAGTGGCCGCGGATCGCGCGACCGAGCAGCCAGAAGAAGACGACGATGCCCAAGAGCACGTGGATACCGTGCAGGCCCGTCATGCAGAAGTAGATGCCGAAGAAGATCTTCAGGCGGTTCTTGATCTCGGTTGGGACGCGCGGGTCGTCCCAGGGGACCATGGTGTGCCCGTGCTCGCCATCAGCGGCGTGCTCCGGAGCCGCTGCGTGAGCCTCCTGGACCGGATGCTCCCCAGCGCCCGCCTCATGCGCGACATCGTGCGCCTCGGGATCGGCAGAGTGATCGAGCGCAACCGTGACCGCTCTGGCGTGGCCATGGCCCTTCTCGGGATACGCGCCCTCGACCGGAGCATAGAGGTCCCCAGGCTTGAGCCCGACGTGGAACTTGTGGGTGTACTCGACGTACTTGATCCCCATGAAGCCGAACGCGCACGCGATCGTGAGCGCAAGGTTCATCACCAAGCGGTTCTTCTGGCCGAGCTGTGCGTTGCGCACGGCCCAGGCCGCCGTGAGGCTCGAGAAGAGCAGCACGCATGTGTTGATCGCGCCCCACTTCGTGTCGAGGGCCTTCGATGCGAACACGAAGACCTCCGGGTGCATCGACCGGTAGATCGCGTACGCGCAGAAGAGGCCCGAGAAGAAGAGGATCTCGGTGACAAGGAAGACCCAGATACCGAGCTTCCCGGAATCGAATTGGTGATCCTCGTCCTCGAAGTGGTGCGCGAGGAAGGGCTTGTCGCCGTGCCCGTGGTCGTGGGACATGGGGAGGGTTTGGGCAGGTGCTCGAGGGGGGACCGCGCCAGGTTCGAGGCGCGATCCTTTGGTCAGTGAAAGTGCGGCTTGGAGAACGCTCTAGGGATCAGTGATGCACGCGGCTCTGGTACCCGGGGACGGGCACCCAACCACCGACCTGCTCGTCCCACTTCACGCGCTCCATGTCGTAGGGGTCGGACGCGTGCGGCGGATGCTCGAAGTTGAAGTGCGGCGGCGGGGACGGGCACTCCCATTCCATGGTCGCCCCACCCCACGGGTTGGCCGGCGCCTTCTTGCCGCTGAAGATCGACTTCACGAGCGTGTAGACGATCATCAAGATGCCCGCTCCGAGGACCAGCGTGCCGATCGTCGAGAGCTGGTGGTACAGGGTGAAGTCCGGCTTGTAGTCCGCATAGCGGCGCGGCATCCCCTTCGACCCCATGATGAACTGGGGGAAGAAGGCCAGGTTGAACCCGATGAAGGCCGTGATCGACGCGAGGCGCGAGAGGCCTTCGTCGTACATCCGCCCGATCATCTTCGGCCACCAGTAGTGGAGGCCGCCGAGGAACGCAAAGAGCGTTCCGCCGACCATGACGTAGTGGAAGTGCGCGACCACGAAGTACGTGTCGTGCAACACGACGTCGGTGGACATCACGGACAGGAAGAGCCCGGTGAGGCCGCCGATCGTGAAGAGCCAGATGAACTCGAGCGCGTAGAGCATCGGCGTCTCAAGAGAGACCGAGCCCCGATAGATCGTGGCGAGCCAGTTGAAGACCTTGATCGCCGACGGGATCGCGATCGTGAACGTGATCGCGCTGAAGATGACGCCGGAGAGGGCCGATTGGCCGCTGACGAACATGTGGTGGCCCCACACGAGGAAGCTCAACAACGCGATCGACACGCTGGAGTACGCGATCATCTTGTAGCCGAAGATGTGCTTGCGGCTGAAGGTCGCGATGAGCTCCGACACGATCGCCATCGCCGGCAAGATCATGATGTAGACGGCCGGGTGGCTGTAGAACCAGAAGAAGTGCTGGAACAGCACCGGGTCACCGCCGTTGGCCGGGTCGAAGATACCGATCCCGAGCGCGCGCTCCATGATCAGCATCAGCAGCGTGATGCCGAGGACGGGCGTCGCGAGGACCTGGATCACCGCCGTCGCGTACATGCCCCACAGGAACAGAGGCAGCTTGTGCCAGGTCATCCCGGGCGGCCGCATCTTGTGGATCGTGACGATGAAGTTCAGCCCGGTGAAGATCGAGCTGAAGCCGAGGACAAACGCGCCCGCGGTGGCCTGGATGACCGCCGTCGAAGAGAGCGTCGACGAGTAGGGCGTGTAGAACGTCCAGCCGGTGTCGAGGCCGCCGCCGATCAGCGTCCACAGGAAAAAGAACGCCCCGATCATCCACAGGTAGAAGCTACCGAGGTTCAGGCGCGGGAACGCGACGTCCTTCGCCCCCAGCATCAACGGCAACACCATGTTGCCGAGCGCCGCGGGGATACCTGGAATGATGAACAAGAACACCATCACCGCGCCGTGCACGGTGAAGAACTGGTTGTACTGCTCGTGGGTCATGTACTGCATGCCCGGGCGGAACAGCTCGAGTCGGAACCCGAGGGCCGCCAGACCGCCGAGCGCGAACGCGCCGGTGATCCCGAGCAGGTACATCACACCGATCCGCTTGTGATCGAGCGTCAGGAACCACGAGAGCAGCCCCTTGCTGACGTTCAGATAGTTCGTGTCCAGGTGCTGCACCGGGACGTCTTGTGCCCGGCGGCCGGACAGCGGAATATCGATCTGTGCCATGTTTGGTACGGCTCAGTTCTTGGCGAGGGACTTGATGAAGAGCGTCAAGCAGTAGATCTGCTCGTCGTCCAGGTAGTTGAAAACGGGCATCTGGGGGCCGAAGCCCTCGGCGATCTGGCTCTGGGGGTTCAGGATCGAACGACGGACGTAGTCCTCGTCGACCATGGCCTCACCGCCGTTGATCGGGCGCATCTTGCCCCAGTTGCCGGAGGTCACGAGGAAGCTCGGCCCGGTGTTCTTGCCGCCGTCGACCGTGTGGCACGAGTTGCAGGCAAAGTACGAGTACAGCTTCTCACCGTACGCGAGGTCCGGCAGCGCGTTGCCGTCCGCGTCATTGCGGGGGTTGCTATTGACCTCCCACCACTTGTCGAACTCCGCTTGCGGCAGGATCTGCAGGCTCGCGTACATGTTCGAGTGGTCCTTGCCGCAGTACTCCGTGCAGTAGATGCGGTAGTTCCCGATCCGATCCGTCGGGAACCAGATCTTGGTGTAACGATCCGGGAGGACGTCCTGCTTCTGGCGGAACGCAGGGAGGTGCATCGAGTGCAGCGTGTCCTTGCTGTTCATGATGAACTCGACCGGCTGCCCCTGCGGCACCGCGAGCTTCTGCGGCACCATCGTCCCGTCGGGGTACGTGAAGTTCCAACCCCAGGTGTAGGCGCTGACCCGGATCTTCAGCGTCTCTTTGGGCGCTGTCTTCAGGTCCAGGAAGGTCACGTAGCCCTGCCAGAAGATGACCGCGACCAGGATCGTCGGGAGCACGCTCCAGATGATCTCGATCGGGGTGTTGTGCGTGATCGACTGGTCGGCGACGACGCCCGGGCGCCGGCGATACTTCACGACGAACACGACCAACAGCACCAGGATCAACGCCGTGAAGACGTAGTTGATCCACATGATGAAGTTGAACGTGGCGTCGACGTCCCGCGCGACATCCGAGGCCGCGACGGGCATCCAGAAGGTGCCGTCCCGGATCTCGTCCGCGTGCTCGGGGACGTGCGGCCCTACGCGGTCCGGAGCGAGGCCGTCCGCAGGCGCCGCCTGCGTCGTGGCCGCGCCCGGCGCGGTCGCGCCCTCAGCCCCTGAGGCCGCAGCCTCCCCAGCGGTCCCTTCCTGAGGGAGACGGGCGACAGAGCTGAGCTCGATGGAATGGGCCCCCAACACGGAGCCCGGTGCGGGCGCCGCGAACGGCGCCAGCGCGAGAACGGCGACCTGGAACAGGTTCGTCAACATGGCGGTCATCGAACGCTCTCCTCGGCAGCGCGCGTACCCGATGCGGCACGCGCCTCGCTGCGCTTGAGGAAGAAGAAGCCGGTGAGGACCCCCACCACCATCAGCGCGCCGGCCGCGGTCATCACGCGGCGAGCGGCGAGGGCGTAGGAGCCCAGGTGCGGGTCATAGATGAAACATGAAAGGAAGATCCCGTCGAACAGCGAGCCGACCTTGCCCTCGCTCGCTTCGACCAAGGACATGCGCAGGACGCCGGGGATCGGATCGATGCCACCGACGTAGCGCGCCACGCGGCCATCCGGCGTGCAGAGGATCGTCGCCGCTTGGTGCGCGAACTCCTTTTGTGCCGGCAGCCACTTGTAGCCAAAGCCCACTGCGTCCGCGACGCGGGCGATCGTCGCCTCGTCCGCGACCAAGAATGTCCAAGCCGCAGCGGCCTCGGCCTCGACCGCGACGCGGGCGTCCGCGAGGTCGACCTCGGGCACCGTCGCGGTCAGCTGCGTCGCGAGCCGCGTCACGTACTCCGCCTTCATCCGCGCCGCCTTCTCTGGCGTGTCCTTCGGATCGATGCAGATCGTGATGAGCCGATAGCCCGTGCCTGGCGCGAGCTTCGCCGAAAACACGCCGAGGGCTTCGACGAGCTTCGTGAGGTGCACGCTGCACAGCTGCGGGCAGTCCGTGTAGTTCAGCGTCAGGACGACGGGCAGCGAGCCGTCGAACAGCTCGCCGAGCGTGATGCGCTCGCCCGAATCCGTGGTGAACTGCGCGTCCTTCGGCAGCTCGGCATTGAGCTTCTGCTCGATGGTGACCCCCTCGAGAGCATCGATCTTCTTGCCAGCGACCTGCGCGGCGGAGGGCATGGAGGCCCCCACCACGGCGAGGGCCGACAAGAACGTGATCGCGAAGGGATGTGCCATAGGGTCAGCTCGTTTCGGTCGCGCGGATGGGCGCGGTCACTTGCGGTAGGTCTCGAGGACTTTCTTGCGGCCCTCGGCGACGGGGATCGAAACGAACTTCTTCGCGTCGGGCCCCTCCTCGACGACACCGTCAGGGGACGGGATCCCCTTGAAGTAGCCGTTGATCGTCTCGTGATCCGCGGTCAGACGCGCCTCGCTCGGCGTGATCTGCGCGTCGGCGGCGAGGTAGCGCTCGCGCTCGAGCGCGTGCTCCGTCTGGTAATACATGCCGGTGAGGGCGAGCACAGACGCGACGATCAGGATCGCGCCAGTGACGCCGAGCCAGGCGATGAACGGGACCGCGAGGACGTCCTCCTCGATCTCCCGATCCTCGTGCCCCGCGGGGTGCGCGTGCGGGTCGGTGTGGGAATGGCTGCTGGAGCTCATAGTCTTGGACCTCGAACGATCGGCGCTGGCCTAGAAGTTTTCGAACCGCATGGACTCGGGGAGGCGCGGATCTCCGATCGCGACGGCGGGGTGCCCGTCGAAGCGCTTGAGGATCGCGAAGAGGACCACACCTGCGACGCCGATGAACGCCGTCAGGTCCATCGGGCTCCAGGTCAAGGGCGCGAAGGCCGGGTCTTGCCCGGGGACACCGTTGTGCAGCTCCGGCATCACGTTCCAGTACATGTCGACGTACTGGAACACGAGGCAGTAGACCGCCCAGAAGGCGAGCACGCCGCGGTGCCGCTTCACGTGGCGCGACAGCAACCCGAGCATCGGGATGAAGAAGTGCCCGGCGGCGAGGGTCAAGGACAGGCCCGTCCAGTTGCCCCACATGCGATAGTGGAACCAGCCCGTTTCCTCCGGGATGTCGGCGTACCAGTACAGCATGAACTGGCTGAACGCGACGTAGCTCCAGAAGAACGTGAACGCGAACATGAACTTGCCGATGTCGTGGTAGTGCTCGACCGTCACGACCCCCTTGAGCTGACCGCGCTTCTCGAACCAGATCGAGAGCAGCGCGAGCACCGCGTTGAAGGACCAGAACGCGCCTGCGAAGAAGTAGACGCCGTACATCGTGCTGAACCACTCGGGGTTCAGGCTCATGGACAGGTCGAAGATCGCGAAGGTCGTCGTCAGGGCGAAGAGCACCATGGCCACGCCGCTGATCTTCTGCATCTTCAGCGTGTGCATCGGGTCCTGGTCATCGTCCTGCGCGCGCGAGTGCTTCGCGTAGTACCGCGACAGGCCGATCCAGACCGCGAAATAGAACAGGATGCGGACCAGGAAGAACGGCGCGTTGAGGTAAGCGAGCTTGCCTTCGACCAGCGGATGGTCGTGAGCAAAGGCGTCGTTCGCCCAGTCGTAGAGGTACGACGAGCCCATCAACGTCGGGATAACGGCGACCCCGAGCACGAGCAAGAACAACGGCACGAGGCCCGCGGTCACCCCTTCGCCGACGCGACGCACCACGACCGACCAGCCAGCCGTCGTCAGGTGTTGCAGGATGACGAAGAAGAGCCCGCCGAGGCAGATCGCGAGCGCCCACAGGATCGCGACCAGGAACGAGTGTCCCATGTGCGCGGTGCCGAACGGGGCGAGGTGATACGCGCTCGGGGCCGACCAATCACCGGCCATGCCGGAGTAAGCGAAGCCGGCCGTAGCGGCGATCCCGATGAGACCGACGACGAGCGCGACTGTGGCGGGCTTCGCGAGCCCGCGCACCATCACCTGCTCTTTAGAGGGAATGGATACGTGTGCTTGCATGTCAACGGCCTCCTTGGGTGACACCGAGGGGTAGGGCCGGGAGTTCCTGGTACTGCGCGTCCGGCGCGCGGCGCGCGTCGATCGCCTGACTGGCTTGGAGCGCGCGGACCCACGCGACGATCGCCCAGCGATCGTTCGCCGGGATCTGCGCGGCGTAGCCCTTCATCGTGCTGATGCCGTGGCCTGCGATGTGGAAGATCTCGCCGTTGGTCCTGGCGATCGTGGCGCTCGAGAGCAGGTTCTTGGGCGCGATCCACCCCCAGCGCATGGCGCGGATCTCCTCCGCACGCAGCGCGACCGCGCCGTGGCCGTCACCGCGCACGCCGTGGCACACCGAGCAGTAGATGTTGAAGCGCTGTTGGCCGCGGTCGAGGAAGGCCTCGTCCACCGTCAGCGCCGCGGGGAACCCGGCGATCCACGCCGCGTCCGGCACGCCGGTCGCACCGACCTCACGCCCGACCGGCGAGAGCGCGTTCGGCTGGACACCGAAGCGGAGCTCTTGGTCTTCGAAGAGCTGTCCGACGGCGATCGTGCCATCGAGCTGCTTACGCGCCGCCCGGCCGTCGTCGAACAGGCCTGACGCCTGCTGGGGCTTCGCTTTGCGCTGGAAGCTCATGTCCGTCCAGACGGCGTAGCGGGGCTTGCCGCTCGTCGCATGGCGGCCGCGATACGCCATCGCCAACGGGATCAGCGTCAGGCAGGTCGCGATCGCCGCGACCCCATGGAACCAGCTCGGCAGCCCGGCCCGCGTCGGATCCGCAGGGCACTCGACGACCTGCTCAGCATCCTGCGCGAGGAGCTTGCGCACCTGCCCAGAATCGAAGCGCGGGTCTCCGCTCTCGATCACGACCGCAAAACGATCCGAGGTCACGCGCGCGAACTCGGCCAGGCGGTGCAGCGGGTGCGAGAGCCGGGGCAGCTTGTTCAGCGCCAGCATCCCAAAGAAGGTCGTAAACGCGGAGAACGCGATGACCACCTCGAACGCGACCGGGATGTTCGCGGGCAGCGACCAAACCGGCTTGCCGGAGATCAGGAAGGCGTAGCCCTTCGCGTTGACCCAGTACTGCCCGAAGACGCCGAACGCCATGCCCGTGAGGCCCATGACGAGCGTGATCCAGGGCAAGAACGTCATCTTGATGCCCATCGCGCCGTCCATCCCGTGGACCGGGAACGGCGTGTGGGAGTCCCAGCGGGTGAACCCCGCGTCTCGCACGCGGCGAGCCGCGGCGAGGACGTCGTCGACGTTGGTGTAGATGCCAACGACTCCGTACGGCGCTTTGGAATCAGCCATGTTGAGGCGCCCCTTCCCCATTGTGGGAACCGTGGTTCGCGTGGGACTTCGGTCCGTGTCCGTCCGTGTGGCCGTGGCCGGCGTGGGCCGACGGCATGACGATCTTGACTTCCGACATCGCGACGAAGGGCAGGAAGCGGATGAAGAGCAGGAACAGCGTCATGAACAGACCGAAGCTGCCCACGAACGTGAGGATGTCAACCCAGGTCGGGCGGAAGTACGCCCAGCTCGAGGGCAGGAAGTCGCGGCTCAGCGAGGTCACCGTAATGACGAAGCGCTCGAACCACATGCCGATGTTCGTGGTGATGCTGACGAGCATCACGACGACCAGGTTGCGCCGCATCTTCTTGCTCCAGAAGAGCTGCGGGAAGATCACGTTGCAGGACACCATGATCCAGTACGCCCACCAGTAGTTCCCGAAGGCGCGGTTCACGAACGCGAAGCGCTCGACCATCACGCCGCCGTACCAGGCGGTGAAGAACTCGATCATGTAGGCGTAGCCGACGAGCATGCCGGTCGCCATCAGGATGCGGCACATCACGTCGATGTGCGTCATCGTGATGATGTGCCCCAGGTTGAAGTACTGCCGCGCCGGGATCATCAGCGTCAGCACCATCGCGAAGCCTGAGAAGATCGCGCCCGCGACGAAGTACGGGGGGAAGATCGTCGTGTGCCAGCCAGGCAGCTGAGAGACCGCGAAGTCGAACGAAACGACCGAGTGAACGGAGAGCACGAGGGGCGTCGCGAGGGCGGCGAGGATGCCGTAGGCGCGCTCGTAGACGTGCCAGTGGCGCGACGAGCCCGTCCAACCCAGCGAGAAGATCCCGTAGATCATCCGACGCCATTTGTTCGTCGAACGGTCGCGCAGCGTCGCGAGGTCGGGGACCATGCCCATGTACCAGAACACGAGCGACACCGAGAAGTAGGTGCTGACCGCGAACACGTCCCACAACAGCGGGCTGCGGAAGTTCGGCCACATGCTCATCTGGTTGGGCACGGGCGCCAGGAAGTACGCGACCCAGATGCGGCCGACGTGCACCCCGGGGAACATGCCGGCGCAGATGACGGCGAAGATCGTCATCGCCTCCGCCGAGCGGTTCACCGCCGTGCGCCAGTTTTGGCGCGTGAGGTAGAGCACCGCAGAGATGAGCGTTCCCGCGTGACCGATACCGACCCAGAACACGAAGTTCACGATCGGCCAGCCCCAGAACACCGGGTTGTTGTTGCCCCAGACCCCGACGCCGGTCGTGATCAGGTACGCGAGGCACGCGCCCAGCACACCGAGCACGCTCAGCGACAGCAGGAAGAGCGCGATCCAGAGCTTGTCGGTCTTAGCGACCGGCTGCTCGGGGATACCGGCCACCATCTGGGTGACCGTGGTGAAGTTGTTGTTGCCCTCGACGAGCTGAGGCCGGACGCGGGGGTCCTGGCCGCCGAGGTCGATGGTGGGATCGGTGATCGCCATGGTCGAACCTTAGGGGCCTAGTGGCCGGCTCCTTCTTGAGTGCTGTGATCCGCAGCCCCGTGCCCGTCTTGGGTCGGCTGGCCACCGTGAGTGTCTTGTGTCCCAGCGTGCCCGGCATCGGAGTGCCCTCCGCCGTGGTGCGCCTTCGGGATCGTGCCCGCCTGGAACGCGCCTTGTTTCATCGCGTCCTTGAGCTTCGGGTTCAGGTTCGCGACCTTCGCCATGTACAGGGTCCGGGGCCGAATGTTCAGCTCCTCGAGCATCGCATAGGCGCGGGGCTCGTTGCGCTTCTTCGCGACCGCCGAGGTCTCGTCCTTGATGTTCCCGAACGTGATCGCGTTCGGCGGGCACGCGGACTGGCACGACGTCACGACCTCGCCGTCTTGCACCAGGCGGCCGACGTTGCGCGCCTTGATGCGCGCCGCCGAGATGCGCTGAATGCAGTACGTGCACTTCTCCATCACGCCGCGGCTGCGGACCGTGACGTCCGGGTTCTGGGCGAGCTGGAGGACCTTGTTCCCCGGCTTGTCCATGAACTTCGTGTAGTGGAAGTAGTTGAAGCGTCGGACCTTCGCCGGGCAGTTGTTGCCGCAGTAGCGCGTGCCGATGCAGCGGTTGTAGACCATGTCGTTCAACCCCTCCTGGGAGTGAACGGTGGCCGCCACCGGGCAGACCTGCTCGCAGGGCGCGTTCTCGCACTGCAGGCAGTTCACCGGCTGGCTGACCGCGTCGATCGTCTCTGCGTCCTGGGCGTCGCCCTGGAAGTAGAAGTCGACGCGCATCCAGTGCATCTCACGGCCGCGGCTGACCTGCTCCTTGCCGACGATCGGGATGTTGTTCTCCGATTGACACGCGATGACACACGCGTTGCAGCCGTTGCAGGCCGCGAGGTCGATCGTCATCCCCCACTGGTGGTCGCCGTCGTACACCTTGGTGTCGAACAGCGAGCGCATGTTCTTCGGCAGGTGCACGCGCTCCTTCGCGAACTCAGGGTTCTCCGTGTACTCCTCGAGCGTCCCCTCGCGCGCCAGGAACGGCAGGCGCTCGGCGCGACCGGACATGCCGATCGCGTCGATCAGGTGGTGCTCTTGGGTCGCGGCGAGCTTGTACTTGCCGCGCCCCTTGGCGAGCTGGGCGCCCGTCAACGTGCCGCGCGCGCCCGCCTTCGACAGGGGGTAGGCGTTGAAGCCCGCCGAGGAGACCTCCGCGGCCTTGAAGCCGGCGATGACCCCGGCGGCCGTCCGGCCGTATCCGAGGGCGAGCGACGCCGAGTCCTCGGCGTGACCGGCCATGACGTAAGCGACGACGTCGAGCGACGCGCCCCCCACCGTGACCTTGGCCATGTCGCCCGTCTCGAGCTTGAGCTGCGCCGCGGTCTTGACGCCGAGGCAGAGCGCGTTGTCCCAGGTGAGCTTCGTCACCGCGTCGGGCAGCTCCTGGAGCCAGCCGTTGTTCGCGAAGCGACCGTCGAGCACCTTCGGGCAGGCGTGGAGGTTGAGCTCCATGCCGGCCGCCGCAGCCTCGATCGCCGCCGCAGCGCCCGCGCCGGCTGCGAGGGACTCGCGGCGGAACGCGGTGCCAGCGACGACGCCGTCGTGCAGCGCGCGGTTCCAGCGGCCGTCCGTGTCATCGCCGGCCGTGGCGTCGAAGGTCGCACGCACGAGCGCGGCCCCGGTCGCCTCTTCGGCGCCCATTCCGAGCATCGCAGCGACGACCTCGATCGCGCTCTTGCCGCCGTAGAGCGGCGCGATGAGCGGCTGGGCGAGGTGCACCGAGCCATCGAACGAGCGCGCGTCTCCCCAGGCCTCGAGCCAATGCGCGACCGGCAAGTGCCAACCGCCGTGGGCAAGGGCCGCCCCGGTGGTCTCGTCGCGGTAGAGCGACACGTGCGCGACGGTCTTCGCCTTGGTGAGCGCGGCGCCGAAGCCGAGCGCGCCGGGCGCGTCGTAGACCGGGTTGCCCTCGAGGATCACGAGCGAGTCGACCTGACCGCCGTTGAGCGCGTCGACGAGGCCCTTGAGCGCCTCGGCGCCGGCCTCTGCGAGCGGCTCCTCGGTGTGGAACGTCGTGGTCCCCACGGCGCCGAGGCGCGCGAGGAGGCCGTGCACGCGGGCATGCACCGCCGCGGGCTGACCGTCACCGACGACGATCGCCGCGTGCGCGCCTGCCGCCTTGAGGTCATCTGCGACGGCCTCGGCGAAGAGCCCCGTGTGCCCCTTGGCGGCCACGGCGCTGGCCGCAGCGCTCGGGGTGGTGCCGGCGATCTTCGCCTCGACGAGCTCGACAAAAGCACCGACGTCGCTCGCGCGGAGCGGCAAGCGGTGGTCCGAGGAGAGGCCAGAGGACGTGAACCGCGCTTCGACGGCGTACACGCGGGACATCTTGCTCGACTCGGGCATGCGCCGCGTCGCGAGCGCGCTCGCGAGGGCGACCGCGTCCGCGTGGTCACGCTGGAAATCGGAGTCGAGGCTCAGGACGACATCGGCCTGACCGAGGTCGTATTGCACGCGCACTGGGCGCCCGAAGGCCATCCGCGCGCCCGCGATCGCATGGTCGCGGTCAAGCGGCGAGTACCACGTCCAACGCACCCCGGCGGCGCGCGCGGCGGCGGCCAGGCGGTGGAGCGTCGGGGACGACGACGTCGAGGCGAGCACCGCGCACTTGCCGGCCACGGCCGCGCCACGCAGGGCCTCAAGGGCCGCGCTCCAAGAGGACGCGGTCGTCCCGCGCGAGACCTCGCGGCTCCGGTCCGGGTCGTAGAAGCCGAGGATCGCGGCCTGCGAGAAGAGGTCCGTGCCCCCGCCCGTCAGCTCGTTGGGCTCGACCTTGATCGGGCGCCCATCGACGCTCTCGACGCGGACCGGGCGGGCGGCGCCGGCGAGGTCCATGACGGTCGAGAACACGGTCCGTTGACCGGGAGGCGCGTCCTCCGGGCGGATCGCGTGCGGCACGATCTCCTCGCGCTCCCAGCGGCAGCTCGAGGCCCCCGCGAGGGCCGCCGACGCGCCGAGGATCTGCATGAAGCGGCGCCGATCAGGGCTCTCCAAGCGGTCGAAGTCGTCAGTCGGGAACTCGCGCTTCGCGAAGGCAGCGACCTCGGCGTCGCCGTCGAACTCCGCGAGCGAGCGCCACACGCTAGGGCGTGCCGCGCTCGCTGAGGGCGCCGCGACCTCGAGGGTATCGGCGCTCGAGTGATCGTGGTCGGGGTGGTGGCTCATCGTCAGGCCCAAGGATTCGGGCAGTGTGGGCAGCTTGATCGGGGGGAGTGGAGCCGCGCCGCGCAGAGCGCGGCGCGCGCGTCCTGCGCGCTCACCTGTGGCAGGTGGAGCAGGACTCCTGGGGGTGGGCCATCTCAACGACCTGCGCGAGGTCCAGCGTCTGCTTCTCGGTCGTCGGAGCGGTCCAAGCCATGTTCGTGATCTCGGACACCGGGCGCAGGTTCGGCTCCGGGTTGCGGTGGCACTCGAGGCACCACCCCATCGAGAGCGGCTTCTGCTGCGTGACGACCTCCATCTGGTCGATGCGCCCGTGGCACGACACACAGCCGATGCCACGGTTCACGTGCGCGCTGTGGTCGAAGTAGGCGTAGTCGGCCAAGTCGTGCACTCGGACCCACTTGAGCGCGTCGCCGGCCGTGTACGCGGCGCGCACGGGCTCGAGCTTCGGGCTATCGGTCCAGATCTTGTCGTGGCAGTTCATGCACGTCGCCGCGGGCGGCACGGCAGCGTGAGCCATCGACTCGACCGTGTTGTGGCAGTAACGGCAGTCGAGGCCGAGCTGCCCCGCGTGGACCGCGTGACTGAAGGGCACCGGCTGCTCGGGCGCGTAGCCGACCGCCAGCGTCTTCGGAGAAAAGGCAAACCAGACGAGCACGACCGCGTACACGACCCCGCCGAGCGCTCCGGCCGGGATCAGGTAGAGGAAGTGGTTCGTCCAGCGGGGGAAGTGGAACGCAGCCATGTTGGTTCGCCTCGGGGAGCCGCGGCGCCGGAGGGGCCGGCGCGCGAGGAGGTCGTGTCAAGTCAAGGCGCCTTGAAGCGCACCGTTCCCCAGGTCATCGACGTTCCGAGCCAAGCGCTGGACGTCGAGCGAGGGGATCGACGCCGAGAGGATAGAGACCCGGACCCTCTGAGAAAATGCGGTAAGCAGTCGCACGAGCGATTGCTCGCCATTTTTCAAGTAGGAAAGTGTGGCGGGCCGTCGCACGAATCACGCCACCCAGGCCGGCCCGCGGAATGCAACTTCGTGCCCCCACAACGCAGAACGCACGCTCGGTACCGAGTACCGAGCGTGCGTTGGTCGGAAGTCTCCGACGGATCAGCTCTGGCCGCGCTCGCGGGGCGCCTGCCGCGCGAGCTTGCGCTGCAGCGAACGGCGGTGGATGCCCAAGCGACGCGCTGCCTCAGAAATGTTGCCGCCGGTGTCACCGAGGACGCGCTGGATGTGCTCCCACTCCATGCGCGCGAGCGTCGGTGCGCGGTAGCTAGCGGTCGCGACGGCGCCTTCGATCGGGTCGCCGCGTTCGTACTTCTCGAACGCCGCGACGACTTCGTCCGCGTCGGCCGGCTTCGGAATGAAGTTCACGGCGCCGAGGCGGATGGCGTCGACGGTGGTCGCGATCGAGCCGTAGCCCGTCAGGATCAGGCTGCGCGTGCCGGCGTCGATGCGGTGGAGCTCACGTAGGAGGTCCAAGCCGCCCTTGCCGGGCATGCGCAGGTCGATCACTGCGTACTCGGGGGACTCCTGCTCGGCGAGGACGATGGCATCGTCGACGTTGCCGGCGGTGCGAACCTCGTAGCCCCGCTCGCGCAGGGCGCGGGCGAGCCGTTCGCGGAGGACCTCGTCGTCATCGACGAGGAGCATGGTGCGGGGGGTTTCGGGAGTGGACATGGGGGCGAAGATGATAGGGCTTGTCGGGTTCGGTGCGAGTGGGGCGCCGCGCCGCAGCCCGTTTCCCCTCAATTGGGCCTGCTCGCGAGCACCCTCATGGGCCAGCCCATGGCGGGTGACACCTCTGAAACCGCGCATGGAGGGTATCAGCCTGCGCCGCGGGCCGGTCGCGCCAACCCGGAGAGCGGCAAAGTGACCTTGACCGTGGTGCCCGCCCCCACCCGGGAGGTGTACTCAAGGGCCCCCCCCAGCCGCTCGACGACGGACCGAGCCAGGTAGACGCCGAGGCCCATCCCGCGGCCGGGCTCCTTCGTGGTGAAAAACGGCTCGCCGGCCCGGGCGACGTGCTCAGGCTCCATCCCGTGGCCCTGATCGACCACGAAGAGCTCGAGGTCCCCCGCCGAGACCGAGGCCCGCAGGGCGACGGATTGCTCCGGCTGGCTCGCGTCGAGCGCGTTCTGCACGAGCGCGCGCAGCGCCGTCGTGAGGCCTTCGCGCGGCACCCGCACCGAGAGCACCGAAGCGTTCGGCTCGACGCGGACGTCGACGCGCTCGGGCTCTTGCAGCTCCGCGACGACGTGCGAGACCAAGGCGCCGACCTCCGCGTGCACGAGCGGCTCGCCCGCCTGCTCGCCGGCATCGACGTTCATGCGGTCGAGGATGCGCCGGCAGCGCGCGACCTCTTCGCGCACGAGGCGCGCGTCGCCGAGCACATCGACGGGCGCGTCGAGCTTCTCGAGCGCGCGCTCTAGCTCCTTGGCGACGACGGCGATCGTCGAGAGCGGAGTCCCGAGCTCGTGCGCGGCGCCTGCGGCCAGCGTCCCGAGCGACTCGAGGTGCCGCGCGCGCTGTTGGCGCTCGCGCTGGAGCTGTAGCTGATACGAGCGCCGGTCGAGCGCGGCGCGCACGCGCGACGTGAAAAAAGCGACGAGCAGCGACGTCAGCGCGATCGCGACGACCGTCCCCCACGCAGCGAGCTTCGGCCGCTCGTGCAGGACCGGCAGCTCGCGCGAGACAAACGGCAACATGACCACCGCGACCGCGACAAAACCCGCGCCGATCAGCGAATAACGCGGCCGCAAGAGCGCCCCCGCGAGCACGACGTGCACCAACAAGAACGCGCTGAACGGGTTCGACGCGCCGCCCGTCAGCGCGAGCAGCGCAAACACGAGCACCGTATCGAACACCATCGAGATGGTCTGCAGGAGCTCCAGCTCGTTGCGCGACGCGTTCCGATCCACCTCGTCGGACGTCGCGAGGCTGCGCTGATAGCGCCGCTGCCGCGCGATCAAGAACGCGTTGGTCGCGACCTCGGTGGCGAGCACAGCGAAGATCGCCGGCATCGGCAGCACGACGGCCAACGCGTAGTGAACGACGAGCACCGTGACGAGCTGGCCGAGCACCGCTGCCCAACGCAGCATGATCAGCCACTCGAAGTTGATCGTCGCGCGGTCGCGCGGGGCGCCCGACTGGGTCAGCGCTAGCATCGCGCTCACGCGGTCGCTCCCCCGACGAGGTGGCAGGCCGCCGTGTGGGAGTCCGGCCCCGTTGCGACGGCCCCGGGCGCCACCTTCGGCGCGGGGTAGGTCACGTCACACAGGCCCTTCTGCGCCACAGGGCAACGCGTGTGAAAGTGGCAGCCCGTGGGCGGCGAGATCGGCGAGGGCACATCACCCGTCAGCACCACTCGCTCACGCCGCTCCCGCGGGTCCGGGCGCGGGATCGCGGAGAGCAGCGCCTGCGTATAAGGGTGCTGCGGCCGCTCGAAGATGTCCGCCGTGCGCCCGAGCTCGACGATCCGCCCGAGGTACATCACGGCCACGCGATCGGAGATGTACTTCACAACGGACAGGTCGTGCGCGATGAAGAGGTACGCGAGCCCGAACTCGGTCTGCAGGTCCTTCAGCAGGTTGATGACCTGCGCTTGGATCGACACATCGAGCGCAGACACGGCCTCGTCGCACACGATCAACTTCGGCGCCAACGCGAGCGCGCGCGCGATCCCAACCCGTTGCCGCTGGCCGCCCGAGAACTCGTGCGGGAACCGGTTCTTCACGTCCGGGCGCAGCCCGACCTTGCCGAGCAGCGCGACGACGCGGTCGTCCACGTCGGCGCCCCGGGCGATCCCGTGCACGCGCAGCGCCTCGCCGATCGCGTTGCCGACCGTGATACGCGGGTTCAACGACGCGAACGGGTCCTGGAAGATGATCTGGAGGTCGCGCCGCAGCGGCCGCAGCTCGGCCTGCGAGAGCTGGAACAGGTCGATCGGCGCCGCGCCGCCCGACTCGGCTTCGGGCCGATAGAGCGCGCGCCCGGCGGTCGGCTCGATCAGGCGCAGCAGCGAGCGCCCGGCGGTGGTCTTGCCACACCCCGATTCGCCGACGATCGCGAGCGTCTCGCGCCGCCCGAGCGTGAAGTCGAGCCCATCGACCGCGCGCACCTCGCCGGCGCGCCGGCCGAAGACGCCCTTGGTGATCGGAAAGTGCTTCGTGAGGCCGTGGACCTCGAGCAGCGGGGTCTCGCTCATCACAGCTTGGACGCCTCCTCGAGGTGGTGGCAGGCGACGGTGTGTCCGCGCCCAACCTGGTCATCGTTCAGCGCCACGAGGGGCGGCTCGGCTTCAGCGCAGCGCGCGGTCGCGATGCTGCACCGCGTCCGGAAGCGGCAGCCGGTGGGGAAACGCGTCGCGCTCGGCACGACGCCTGGGATCGTCGCGAGCCGCTGGCCCGGCGCCGCGAGCTCTGGCAGCGACCGGAAGAGGCCGATGGTGTACGGGTGCCGCGGGCGCTCGTAGAGGTCGAACACCGACGCGTACTCGACGACCTTCCCGGCGTACATGACAGCGACGTGGTGCGCGGTCTCAGCCACGACGCCGAGGTCGTGCGTGATCAACAGCACGCTCATCCCCGCCTGCTCCTGCAGCTCGCGGATAAGGTCGAGGATCTGCGCTTGGATCGTGACGTCGAGCGCCGTCGTCGGCTCGTCAGCGATCAAGAGCGCGGGGTCGCAGCTCATCGCGATCGCGATCATGACGCGCTGGCGCATGCCGCCGGAGAGCTGGTGCGGGTACTCGTCGACGCGCTTCTCCGGCGCCGGGATCCCGACCTTCGTCAGCATGTCGATCGCGTGCGCGCGCGCGCGCGCTTGGTCGTACCCACGGTGCAGGCGCACTGTCTCCATGAGCTGGTTGCCGACGGTGAACACGGGGTTCAGCGCCGTCATCGGCTCTTGGAAGATCATCGCGATGTCGTTGCCGCGGATCTTGCGCAGGTCCGCGTCGCTCTTCGCCAGGAGGTCCTCGCCGCGGAACAGGATCCGCCCGCCGGCGAAGCGCGCAGGCGGGACCGGCAGCAGGCGCATGATCGAGAGCGCGGTCACGCTCTTGCCCGAGCCTGACTCCCCCACGACCCCGAGCGTCTCGCCCGGGTAGATCGCATAGTCGACGCCGTCCACGGCCCGGGCGACCCCGTCGTCCGTGTCGAAGTGCGTGCGGAGCCCGTCGAGCCGCAGGAGCGGCTCGCGCTCCGTCTCGACGGCAGAGGTGACTGCGCCGCGGGGGGCGGCGCCAGGTTGCTGCGTGTCGCCGGCCATGCGTCAGACTTTCATCTTGGGGTCGAGCGCGTCGCGCACCGCGTCGCCGACGAGGTTGTAGCAGGTGACCGTGACGAAGATCAGCACGCCCGGGAAGACCTGGATCCACCAGTAGGACGTGTTACGCGTCTCGTTCACGAGCGAGCCCCACGACGCCTCGGGCTGCTGAACACCGAAGCCAAGGAACGAGATCGCGGACTCGATCAGGATGCCGGACGCGACCGCAAACGCCGCCGCGACGAGCACGGGCGACAACGCGTTGGGGAGCACGTGCCGGAAGATCGTGCGCGCGTTGGAGAAGCCCAGCGCGCGCGCCGCGACCACGAACTCCTGCTCGCGCAGCCGCAGGAACTCGCCGCGCACGAGGCGCGCGACCCCGGTCCAACCGATGCAGCCGATGACGAGCACGATCGCGAAGATCGGCGGCAGCACCTCAGGGTTCGTGAACGCCATCGCGAGCAGGATCAGGAAGAACGACGGGATCGACTGCAGGATCTCGATCATGCGCATGATCAGCGTGTCGATCCAGCCGCCGAAGAAGCCCGCGATCGAGCCGATGATCACGCCGATCACGGTCAGTATGAGCGCCGACACGATGCCGACAGAGAGGCTGACGCGGCTGCCCCAAATCATGCGGCCGAAGAAGTCGCGCCCGAGCTCGTCGGTGCCCGCGATATGCCGGTTCCAGGCGTTGGCTTCGGGCTCGCCGGGGCGGATCACCATCGGCTGGCCGACGGCGCGGTCCCCGATCGTCTCGGCGTCGAGCGCCCACTTCGGGTGCACGAGGCGGCCGGTCGCGGGGTCGATCTCCCCCTCGGCGCGCCAGGTCGGCGGGCGGAACTTCTCCACCACGGTCGACTCGGCGTAGCCGTAGCGCACCGGCGCCCACTCGATCCGACCGACCGCGGTCGGGTCCGTCTGCGCCTCGCGCAGGGTCCGACCCTCGGCGACGAGGTGGATGGTCCCCTTGGCGAGCCCTTCCTTGTGCGGCGCGACATCCAGCCCCGAGCGCCCGCTGCCTAGCTGCGCCCGCCACACGAACGTGGCCACGAGCGACAGGGCGAGCACGCCGAGGAGCTTCCAGCGTCGCGCGCGCCGAATGCGCTCGCGGTCACGCCGGAGCACGAGCCCGTTGACGACACGGTTCCAGAGCGGCCAGGCGGCCGTCAGGAGCCAGAGCGTCATGAAGAAGATCTCCCACGACTTCAGCGACTCCCACAGGGGGTGCTCGCGCTGGCCGACGAGGTCCACGCCCGCGGTGTCCGGCTGCGCGGGATCCCAGGCGGCGTAGTCCTTGCCGAGCTGCCTCGCGAGGGCCGTCGCCGTAGTCAGCGCTTCGACGGCCGCCGGGCCGTCCGCGGTCAGCTTGGCTTCGCCTTGGTCCAGTAAGGCCTCGATCTCATCCAGCGGCGCGTACTTGTCGGGCGGCAGCGCGCTGCGCAGCGTCGCGAGGCGCAGCCGTGCGGCGCCGAGCTCGACCGCGAACGCGCCGCCGCGCGTCGGCTCGGCGGCGGGCTTGTCGGCGACCGAGGCCGCGTACGCCTCGTCCGTCTGCTTGGCGAGCCGGTTCGAGCTGGAGATCGTGACACGCAGCGTGCGAACGGCGCTCGTGTACGCGGTCGTGTCCACCGACTCGACCATGTAGGGCTTGTCGTTGACGAGCAGCGGCGCGAACGCCGCGACACCGTACAGCGCCGTCAGGATCGCCAACGCGACCTTGAACAGCTTGCGGCGGCCCAGTTGCTCGAAGACGAGGTCCCAATAGTCCTTGGAATAGAAGCGCTCCGCGGGCGCGGCCTCGGACGTCGGAGCCAGCGTGTGGCTCGCGGTCCCCGGGTTCGCTGAATGGGACTGGGTCATGGCTCAGCGCAGGCGGATCCGCGGGTCGACGAGCGAATACATGATGTCCGACAGCAGAATGCCGAGCTGCGTCATCACGCCGACAAAGAGCGTCGTCGCCATCACGATGTAGAAGTCACGCCGCAGGAGCCCTTCGTAGGCGTAGCTGCCCATGCCGAGGATGTTGAACACACGCTCGACGATGACCGAGCCGCCGATCAAGACCGGCAAGATCGAGGCCAGCAGGGTCAACACCGGGATCATCGAGTTGCGCAGCGCGTGCTTGTACACGACCGTGTCGTCATCGAGGCCCTTGGCGCGCGCGGTGCGGATGTAGTCTTGCCGGATGACGTCCAGCAGCCCGCCGCGCATCTGCCGCGAGAGGTAGGCGAGGCTGCCGTAGGTCAGCGTGACCACTGGCAACACGGAGTGCAGGACGATGTCCCAGACCTTGCCAAACGGCGAGAACGTGTCCCAGTCCTTGTCCATCAAGCCGATCACCGGCAAGAGGTCGAGGCCGGTCTTCCCCATGACGAGGATCAGCATCAAGCCCGCCCAGAACGTCGGGATCGAATACAGGAGGAAGAGCCCGGTCGTCGTGATCGCGTCGATCGGCCGACCCTGGCGGCGCGCCGAGAAGATGCCCAACGGCAGCGCCAACAGGTACGACAGGAACACCGACGTCAGCGAGAGCGGCACCGTGACCTTCAACCGTCGGCCGAGCTCCTCGATGACGGAGACGTTCGACTGCATCTCGTTGCCGAGGTCGAGCGCGAGCAAGCCGCCAAAGCGCTTCTCGCCCGTGTTCTGGGTGCGGTACCCGCCGTTGGCGTAGTACCACGCGAACCAACGCCGCAAGCGATGGCGCGCCGCATCGGACCCTGCCGCGAGGCTCGGGTCCAGCTCGGGGGTCGCTGCGGTGAGGGCCTCGAGCGTGTCACAGAGGCGCGCGACGCCCCCGGCTTCCGAAGGCGCGACGAGCCGGCGCGCGTACAGCGCCTTGTAGATCGGAGGCTGCGCGCGGCGCGCGCCTGACGCGCTCAGCGTCTCGCGGGCGCTCGCCCACTGCGCCTCGGCCTCGTCGTCGGCGAGCGCCGCGACGGCGGCGTCGAGCCGCGCGCGCTCGTCCTCCGGGGTCTCGTACAGGTGCTCGATCGCGACCGGCACGCCCTCGAGGACGATCCGCGTCGCGCCGCTCGCTGGGTCGACGACCTCGACCTCGCGTGTCTCGCGCTCGGTGCGCGGAGAGCTGAACCAGGGGTGCCCGTCCGGGCTCAAATTGAACGGCCCGATGTAGTCGAAGAACTGAACGAGGAACGCGCGGTCCAGCCCGTGCTTCCGCCGGAACTTGTCGATCTTCGACTCGGTGTCGCCGTCGGCCCCGGCATTGCCGGACGACTGGTCACCCATCATCACGGTCGCGGGGTCGCCGGGGGCAGCGTGATAGATGCTGAAGATCACGAACGCGACGCCGAGCGTCGTCGGGATCATCAGCAAGAGGCGCCGGAGAATAAAAGCCAGCAACGTCTTGGTCCTGGGGGGAGAGGCTCGCGAGAGGGGGGGCGCCGCTAAGCCGCGCGCCAGGGGCGGGCGGCCCTGCCCCTGGAGACGCGGCGCGACGCAGCGCAGGTTCGAAGCGCTCAGGGATCGAGCGTCTTGCGCAGCCCAGGCCTCTCCGGGTTCCAGTAGTACCAACGGCGCAGCGAATAGCCAGGATCGATCGCGAACGACTGGAGCCCGCGGAACTCGCGCGTGACCGCGAACTTGTACGGCACGTTGTACATGAAGAGGTACGGCTGCACCTCGAGGTAGATGTAGCGGTGGAACTCCTGCCACAGCTTCATGCGCTTCGCGGTGTCGGTCTCGGCCTGGATGCCGGCGATCATCGCGTCGACCTTCGGGTCTTGGACGCCCGAGTTGTTGGACGAGCGCACGTCGCGCGCGCCGAGCCGGGAGTGCCAGAGCTGCTCCGGGTCCGACTCCAGCGGCGGGATCCAGGCCAAGTTGCACCCGTCGAAGTCACGGCTCTTCAGGCGCTCGAGGAACGTCGCCCACTCGAGGGTCGTCAGTCGCAGCTCGATGCCGATCGACTTGAGGGACTCCTGCAGCTTCGTTCCGAACGTCTTCGAGGCGTCATTGCCGGACGGGTACAGGAACTCGATGGAGAGCTTGACGCCGTCCTTATCGGCGATGTCATCGCCGTCGCGGTCATACCAGCCGGCCTCCTCCAAGAGCTCGATGGCCCGGTCAGGGCTGTAGGGGTACGGCTCCAGGTCGGTCGGATAGCCCTCGGACCCGTAAGGCACCGGCCCGGTCGTCTGGCGCGCGAGGCCCGAGTAGTTGGTGCGCAGGTACTCCTTGAAGTCAAACGCGTGCGCGATCGCGTCACGCACCGCCTTGTCCTTGAGCTGCGGGCGATACAGGTTCCAGCCCGTGAACCCGTACATCCCCAAGTAGCGATAGCCCTTGTAGAAGGACTTCTTGAACGCCTCGCGGCTCGTGCGCTCGCCGAAGTAGTCGGTCGACTTCACGCGATCGAAGAAGTCGAGCTCGCCGTTCTCGAGCGCGTTCATCGCGACCTCGTCGTCGTCGATGTAACGCCAACGAATGACGTCGAAGTAGCCGGCGTTGGCGCGGTCGAAGTACAGCGTGCGGCCCTGCGCATCGGCGAAGCGCTCGGCCTGGACGTACTGCTGCGTCCACTGCGTGACGCGGTACGGCCCCAGGCCCACCCAGAGCTTGTTGTGCGGGTTCTTGTTGATGTGCTCAGCCTGGTCAGCCGCCGTCGCCTTGGGGTCGTACGCAGGGTTGTCCGGGTCCGACAGGTCGTAGATGTGCGACGGCATGAGCGTCAGCGACGTGCCGATCTGCTCGAGCGAGAACGCGTATTGCTCCTGGTAGAAGAAGCGCACGCGCCGGTCGTCGACGATCCGGCAGTCGGTCATCTTCTCGAACATGAACCGCTTCTCGTCGCAGTCCACGCCCGGGTTCGCATAGAGCGCCCAGGAGAAGCGCACGTCGCGCGGGTCGAGGAACTGCTCGCCCATGCGCTCAACGGCCTTGGGGTCGTCGGCATACACCATCGAGGGTGCCAACGCATGCCCTGGCGCAGCGTGAACGTGAACACCGAGCCGCGCTCGATCCGGTCGATGTCCTGCGCAGGGACGTCGAGGGGCGCCTCGATCCCAGTACCGGGCGACCGCGGCACGAGGTGCACCCCCGAGTCGGTCGCGGTGACCTCGCCGAAGATGGCCTGGACGACGCGCAGGCCCGCCTCGCCGTCGCGTCGCACGACCTTGACCTCCGTCGCCGCGGGATAGCGACCCACGGCCTCGGGCTTCAGCACGACGAGGTCCTCGGCGACAAACGCCTCGGCGGCGCTCGGCCGGTAGTCGTGGTACTCCCAGTCCTGGAGCAAGAGCGACTCGTGGACCTCGTATAGGAGCCGACGGGTCACGCCTGAGTTCTCGACCGGATAGCAGATGCTCTCCGGCAGCGATGCGATGTGGATGATCGCCCGGCCGCCATAGAGGGCGTCACCGCCCGCTCGCGATCCGGGTGGAACACATCGACCTTCTTGGGGCCGGCGACGACGCTCTCCCCGTGTCCGCCCCGTGTCCTGCGGGTGCGCCGACGCCAGAGGCAAGAGGACGCCGCGCAGGCGGCGGCGACGAGGGAGCGCCAGCGCCGCGCCCAGGCCCCAGCTCGGTGAGGCCCAATTCCGTGCGGAAGCGGGCGCGGGGTCGACCAGCTGGCGGGCCGCCGGGCAGGCGGCGAGGGAGGGCTCGGGTGACATGTCGATCGGGTCTCTCTCTCGTAGTGGACCGCGCCCGGGACGGGTGAGACGGGGCGGTGCGACAGGTGTAGCCCGGCGGGCGCCCGGCGGGGGCACCCGCTCAGGTGACACATGGCACACTATGCCACATCCGGCCTCAACGATCTGCCGCAAACCCTTGCCCCCGAGGGTTTGAGGTCCATGTAAGTGGCAAGTAGAGGTGGCCCCGCGCGGCGCTCGGGCCCCTCAACGCGGGCCATTGTCGCAGCCCACCCTCTCGCCAGCGCCTCACCGGAACCACTCGCGCAGCGCGTAGCCGGGGTCCGCCCGGTAGGTCCGCACCCCGCCGAGCCCCCGATCCCAAACACAGCGCTGCATGGGCTGGAACAGGAAGAGGTAGGGCTGAAGGTCGCGGTAGAGCCGACGGTGCAGGCCCCACCAGGCCGCCTGCTGGAGCTCGGGGTCGAGCTCGCGCTGAATGACGTCGAGGAAGCCATCGACCTCGTCATCGGCGAGCCCGCCGTAGTTCCGGCCTTGCGCCCCCACAGCGCTGTAGCTCGAATGGAAGAGCGCGCGGGGGTCGAAGCCCGTGCCGAGGTTCCAGAAGCCGACGTAGGCGTCGAAGTCCCCGTCCGCGACGCGGGCATTGAGCGCCGTGCCGGCGGTCGCGCTGAGCGCGAGCGCACATCCGACGCGCGCGAACGACTCCTGGAGCATGAGCCCGAGCGCCCGCGCCGGGTCGTTGCCAGCGGGCAGGAGCAGCTCCAGCACGAGCGCCGTCCCGTCGCGGTCTGCCACCCCGTCGCCGTCCCGGTCGAACCAGTCCGCATCCGCCAGGAGCCCTGGGCGAGCTGCGGGTCGTACGGAAACGGGGCGACGTCGGGCGCCGCGTCCGGCGAGCCCGGCGGCACGATTCCGGTGACCTGATCTGCGAGCGAGAGGTAGTAGGAGTTGATGTAACCCTGGACGTCGAAGGCGTGTGCGAGGGCGATGCGCACGCGCGGGTCCGCGAGCGCGGGCCGGCGCAGGTTCCAACCGACGAAGCCGAAGCCGCCGCTGGGCCGCAAGCCCAGCGCGAAGCGCGCCTGGAAGTCGGGGCTGCGCATCGTCGGGCCGAAGTACTCCTCGGAGCTGAGCCGGTCAAAGGTGTCGACCTCGCCCTCGCGCAGCGCGCGCAGCGCGACGACGTCCTCCCCGATCGCGCGCCAACGCAGCACGTCGAGGTGACCCCGCGCGCGGCGTCGAAGTACGCGCTCGCGCCATCCGGCCCCACGAAGCGCGCCACCTCGAGGACGTCACCATCGAAGCGCGTGACGCGGTACGGCCCCAGCCCGACCCAGAGCCGGTTGTGCGCGTTCCCGCGGATGTGCGCCGCCTGTTGGGCAAGCGTCGCGTCGGCGTCGCAGTCGATGTTGTCCGGGTCCGTCAGGTCGTAGAGGTGCGACGGCAGCAGCGGCAACGTCGTGCCCAGCCAGCGCAAGGCGAACGCGCTCTGCTGATCGACGAAGAAGCGCACCGTGCGCGCGTCGACGATGCGGCAATCGCTGACGCGCCCAACGTAGGGCTGGGTGATGGCGCAGTTCAGCTCGGGGTTCGTGTGGATCGCCCACGAGAAGCGCACGTCACGCGCGTCCAGCGTCTGCGCCGCCTCGCGCTCATGGCCCGGGACGAGCGAGGGATGCCAGCGGACGCCCTCACGCAAGTGAAACGTCACGACGGCCCCGCGCTCGATCGACGCGACGTCGGCGGCGCTCAATTCAACGGGCTGCGGCAGGTCCGATCCGCGGGACCGCGGCGTCACGCGCACGCCGTCGCCGAAGGCCTCGACCTCGCCGTACACACGGCGCGCGCCACGGCGTGTGGCCGGCGGACCGATCCCGACCTCCACCGCTCCCACGAGCGCGCGTGCGGCCGCGCTCGCAGAATCCTGGAGCACGACGAGGTCCTCGACCTCGTAGGCTTCAGCGACGTTCGAGCGCAGCTCGAGCGTCTCCATGTCCTCGCGCAGCAGCGTCTCGTGCACCTCCGCCAGGATCCGCCGCCCCACGGCCGTGCCCTCGAACGGGCGGCAGAGCTCGCTCGGGAGCGCAGCGACGTGCACGATGACACGCCCGCCGGTCCGCGGCGCCGTCGGCACCTCGACCGCGCTGGGGCCCTGACCGTGGATGCGGTCGGCGCGGCGCGCGAGCGACCGCAGGACGAGGCCCCCAGCGACGAGGACAAGCGCGAGAGACACGATCGAAGCCGAGCGCTTCCCCATGGTGGCAGGACGAGGTCAGGACGGAGTCCGGGCAGCTTGGCGGAGTCGCGCGCGCGCTCCGCTCGCTCCCTCTACCGACGTCCGGGGCGCCGCCTACAGGGCGATGCCTACAGGGCGATGCCGCCCAGCGCAGCGCCCGCGGCGCGGTGCGCGCCGCGCAGGCCATCTGCGCATTCCTGCATCGCCGGCCTATTCCGGCGACGATTACGGGTGACCGACGATCGACGCCGTCGCAAGCAGCTCCTGAAAGAGCGCCATCGAGACCTCGCCGGAGACCGCATACGGGTCGAGCTTCGGGAGCTCGGAGTACTTCAACAGGAGGCCCGGGTTCAGCCGCGAGAGGTTCACTTGCCCCATCGACCAGCCGCAGAAGCGGCGCTCGCCGATCTCCTCGTACTTGAGGACCTCGACGTCGGTGTGCCGCGGATCAGCCGCGATCTTGTGGTAGAGCTCATTGACTGCGCTGCGCCCGCCCTCGAGCACCTGCAAGAAGATCCCGTCCGAGAGGCAGAGGACGCCCGTGACGCCGCGCTTCGGGTTGTTCGCCTTCGACTTCTTGAGGATCGCCTGCAGGTCGTCCTGGGTGACCGAGGACGCGGCGCGGCTGACGTACATGAGGCGGACGAGCATCGTTGGTGCGGAGAATCAGGCCTTCTTGCGGGGCAGGAGCGCGAGGAATTCGCGGCGCAAGTTCGCGTCCTTCAGGAAGGCGCCGCGCATCACGCTGTTGACCATCGCGGACTCGGTGTCCTTGACGCCGCGCCAGTGCATACAGAAGTGGTCCGCCTCCATCACGATCGCGAGCCCGTCGGGGCGCACACGGTCCTGGAGCTCGTTCGCGAGCATGGTGACGGCCTCCTCTTGGATCTGCGGGCGGCTCATGATCCAGTCTGTGATGCGAGCATACTTGCTGAGCCCGATCAGGTTCGAGTGTTCGTTGGGCAAGAGGCCGATCCAGACCTTCCCGAAGATCGGGCACAGGTGGTGCGAGCAGGCGCTGCGCACCGTGATCGGGCCGACGATCATCAGCTCGTTCAGGCGCTCCGCGTTTGGGAACTCCGTCACGGGCGGCATCGGGTGGAACCGGCCGCGGAAGATCTCCTGCAGGTACATCTTCGCGACGCGCTTGGCCGTCTCGTGCGTATTGTGGTCGCTGTCCGTGTCGATCACGAGCGCGCGCAGCACTTCGTGCAGCTTGCCAGCGACCTCCACCTGCAGCTCATCCAGCTCGCCCTCGCGGACAAAGGCCGCGATGTTGTCGTTGGCGTGATGGCGCCGTCCAGCGGCCTGCAGCCGCTGGCGAATGCGCTCGGAGACCGGCAGGGCGACGGCGTCACCCTCGCTGCTCGCGCCGCGCGGTGAGGCGCTAGCGTTGGGCGATGCGGGTTGGGTCATGCGATTGGGGGATCCGGGGCTGCGCGGCTCGGCATTGTGGGCCACGCGGCGCTCTCATGGTCGATCGAAGCCCCGAGAACGAGGGGAGATCTCGGACTGGACGCGCGGTCTCGGGCCGCGCGCTGCGGCCGGTGTCACGCTCCTCGAGTCCGCGCTGCGCGTCGCGCACGGGTCCGGCCCGATCCTGGACGGGGCCCGGCGCCGCCTTACACGCTTCCAGCACTCCCGCAGGCGTGCACCCCCGAGCGCGAACCCTTAGGCTCGGCCCATGCCCATCCCGCACGCCCCCACCGCCTGATGAACTTGAGAGCCATCAGCGCCCTCGCGCTCCTCGCCTTGGTCCTCGCCGCAGCGGTCGCAGCGACCCGCGGCACGTCGCTCCCTCCTGCGGACCTCGTCTTCAACAACGGCACGGAGATCCAGACCCTGGACCCCGCGACCGTGACCGGCATCCCCGAGGGGCGGGTGATGCGGATGCTGCACGAGGGGCTCGTGATCAGCCACCCGAAGACGCTGGAGCCAGTGCCGGCCCTCGCCGAGCGCTGGGACATCAGCGACGACGGCCTCGTCTACACGTTCTACCTGCGCAAGAACGCGCGCTGGTCCAACGGCGACCCGCTGACCTCTGCGGACCTCATGTGGTCGTACGAGCGCTTCCTGAGCCCCAAGACCGCGGCCGAGTACGCCTACCAGCTCTGGTACGTCAAGGGAGCGCGCGCGTTCACGCTGGACGTCGACGCAAACGGCGACCCCGTGCATCCCTTCTCGACGGTCGGCATCACGGCCCCCGACGACTACACCGTGCGCTTCGAGCTCGACGCCCCCACCGCGTTTTTCATGGAGATCATGGCGTTCTACGCGCAGTTCCCCGTGAATCGCAAGTGCATCGAGGAGGCGCAGCGCGACTTCCCCTCGACGTGGCGCCAGGAGTGGGTCAAGCCCGAGCGCCTCGTCTGCAACGGCCCCTACATCGTCGAGTTCCGCCGCATCAACGACCGCATTCGGGTGCGCAAGAACCCGTACTACTGGAACCGGGACGAGATCGCGCTGGAGACGATCGACGTCCTGGCGGTCGAGTCGTACACGACGATGCTGAACATGTACCTCACGGGCGAGGTGCACTACATCGACCGGATCGCGTCCAACGTCGTCCAGGACCTCGTGCCGCGCGAGGACTTCGTGCCGGAGCCCTACCTCGGCTCCTACTTCTATCGCGTCAACGTCACGAAGCCCCCCTGCGACGACAAGCGCGTGCGCCGCGCCCTCGCGCTCGTGATTCCGCGCAGGCAGATCTGCGAGATGATCACGAAGTCCGGGCAGCTCCCGTCGCTGTCATTGGTGCCGCCGGGGCTCCCAGGCTACACCCGCGCCAGCATGCGGACGGCCGCGACGGCGAGCGACGCCAACGAGCCCGTCACGGACGCCGCCGCAGACCGCGCGGAGGCCAAGCGGCTGATGGCCGAGGCGGGCTTCGGCCCGGGCGGCAAGCCGTTCCCGACGCTCGAGATCCACTACAACACGAGCGAGGCGCACCGCGACATCGCGCTCGTCATCGCGGACGCCTGGTCGCGTGAGCTCGGGATCGACGCGAAGCTCCTGAACCAGGAGTGGAAGGTGTACCTCGATACGCAGTCGAACCTCGGGTACGACGTCTCGCGCTCCGCGTGGATCGGCGACTATGCGGACCCGAACACGTTCATCGACCTCTTCGTGACGGGCGGTGAGAACAACAAGACGGGCTGGAGCAACGCGGAGTACGACCGCCTGGTGCGCGCCGCGGCGCGCGAGCTCGACCCGACGCAGCGCATGGCGCTGCTCGGCGCGGCCGAGGCCCTCCTGATGGAGGAGCTGCCGATCCTGCCCATCTACAGCTACGCGACGCAGGACGTCTATTCGCCGCGCTTCGGCGGCTTCTACAGCAACCTGAAGGACGAGCACTTCCCGCAGTTCTGGTACTGGATGGACGACAGAGAGCTCGCGGCGAAGCGCGCGGCGTACCCCGCCGACGGCCTGCACACGCTCGTCGAGGCCACCGGCCCGCGCGCGGGCCTGTACTCCCCTGCGGAGCGCGCCCGGCGCGCCGCGGCGTCCAGCCCCGAGAGCGCCGGGCAGGCGCGCTGACCCGAGCCATGCTGCGCTTCCTCATCCGCCGCTTCATCTGGTTTGTCATCACGGTCTTCACCGTGATGCTGGTCAGCTTCACGCTCATGCGCTCCGTGCGCGGGGGCCCGTTCGACGGTGAACGGGCGATCGACCCCGCGATCAAGGCCAACATCGAGGCCCGCTACCACCTCGATTGGCCGATCTGGCGCCAGTTCGCGCACTACGTGGGCCCCTTCAACCTCGACGAGCGCCGCGCGCTCTTCGTGACCGACGACGCCGGGTTCCACGTCGTCCGGACCGGGCCGGACGTCGACGCCTTCGGCGGCGTCCTGGCCGGCGACTTCGGCCCGTCGTTCAAGTACAAGGACTTCAGCGTCAACGACATCCTCGCGCAGAGCTTGCCGATCTCGATCCTCTTGGGCCTGATGGCGCTGATGTTCGCCTTGGCGCTCGGCGTCTCGGCCGGGATCGCCTCGGCGCTGCGCCCAGGATCGCTGCTCGACGTCTCGCTCCGGCTCGCCGCGACCGCCGGCATCGCGCTGCCGAACTTCGTCATCGCGAGCTTCTTGATCATCCTCTTCGTGTTCATGATCCCCCTGCTGCCCGTCGCGGGCTGGGGCTCGATCCGGCACATGCTGCTGCCGTCGTTCTGCCTCGGCCTCGTGTACGCGGCGTACATCGCGCGGTTGACGCGCACGGGCATGCTGGAGGTCCTGTCCCACGACTACATCCGCACGGCGCATGCCAAGGGCCTCGCGCCGCGCACGGTCGTCATGCGGCACGCGCTCAAGGGCGGCCTCTTGCCGGTCGTGTCGTACCTCGGCCCGGCGACGGCCGGCATCCTGACGGGCAGCCTGGTGATCGAGCGCATCTTCTTCATCCCGGGCACCGGCTCGCACTTCATCAACAGCGCCCTCAACCGCGACTACACGCTCGCGATGGGCGTGACGATCCTCTACACGGTCCTCGTCTACGCCCTGAACACCATCGTGGACATCGCGTACACGCTGCTCGACCCGCGTATCTCCCTGGAGGACGAGTAGATGGCGCGCCACACCGAGACCCGCTGGGAGCTGGGCGAGGCGAGCCTCGTGCGGCTGGCCGCTGAAGCCAAGCAATTCAAAGGCGAGAGCCTCGGCCGCGACGCTTGGCGGCGCCTCCGGCGCAGCCGCCCGAGCTTCATCGCGCTCGTGTTCCTCGCCGTGTTCGGGCTGACGTCGATCCTCGTGCCGTTGCTGCCATTGCCCTCGCCCGTCGCGCTGTCGCTGCGCACGAAGGCGGCGCGGCCCGCGTGGCCGTGGGGCGCAGCGCTCGTGCCCGAGACGACGCCGGAGCCGGGGACCGCCGCGACGCGCCGCAGCGCCAATTGGTGGAATGACGGCTGGCGGCACCGCTCCGTGGCCCAGGTCGCGGGCGCGCTCGACGCCGCGGACTTCGCGCAGCGCGTCGCGCAAGAGCTCGACGTCGCCGTCAGCTACGAGCGCCGGGCGGACGCCGCGTACTTTGCGGCGCCGCTCGACCTCGCGGACCCCGAACGCCTCGAGCGCGCCGTCGCGCGCGTCATCAGCGAGTTCCCCGTGATCGAGCTGCCGCCTGGCGCGCCAAGGACCGGGCTCCGGCTCGTCGAGGTCCGGCACGAGAACGGCTACTGGGAGCTCGGCCGGTTCGACCGCGCGCTGCTGAGCGCGCGCGCGGACCTCTTTGGCCTCGGGCAGACCGGCAACTGGCTCGGCACGGATCCGCAGGGGCGCGACCTCTTGGCGCGCATCCTCTGGGGCAGCCGCACCTCGATCCTCGTCGCGCTGATGGCCGCGGCGACGTCGCTCTTGATCGGCGTGACCTACGGCGCCCTGTCCGGCTACCTCGGCGGCCGCATCGACAACCTGATGATGCGCATCGTCGATGTCCTCTACTCGCTGCCGTTCATCTTCGTCGTGATCTTCTTGATCACGATCGTGAACGAGTACCGCACGGAGCTCGAGGACTCGTACGGGATCGACCGCGAGGTGATCTTCTTTGTCGTCATCGGCGCGATCTACTGGTTGACGATGGCGCGTGTGGTCCGCGGCCAAGTGCTCGCGCTCAAGAACTCCGAGTTCATCGAGGCCGCGCGCGTCATGGGCGCGTCGACGCCGCGGATCCTGTTTGGGCACCTCGTGCCGAACGTGCTCTCCATCGTGATCGTGTACCTGACACTGACGATCCCCGCGGTGATGCTGTTCGAGGCGTTCCTCTCCTTCCTCGGCCTCGGCATCGAGCCGCCGAAGGTCTCGTGGGGCGTCCTGGCCAAGGACGGCACGGAGGCGATCACGCCGATCGACACCTACTGGTGGCTCGTCGTCTTCCCGGCGCTCGCCATGGGCTCGACGCTGCTCGCGTTGAACGTGCTCGGCGACGGCTTGCGCGACGCGCTGGACCCCAAGCAACGAGGCAAGTCGTGAGCGAGCCCATCCTGGAGGTCGAGGACCTCTGCGTGACCTTCCACACCGACCACGGCGCCGTGCGCGCGGTCGACGGCGTGTCATTCACGCTCGCAGCGGGCGAGACACTGGGCCTCGTCGGCGAGTCGGGCTCGGGCAAGTCCGTCACGAACCTCGCGCTGATGGGCCTCGTGCCGACGCCGCCAGGCACGGTCAGCGCGCGGCGCCTCGCCGTCGGCGGGCGCGACCTGGCCGCGCTGTCGCCAAAGGCGCTGCGCAAGGTGCGCGGCAATGAGGTCGCGATGATCTTCCAGGACCCGATGACGTCGCTGAACCCGCTGTTGACGATCGGCCGACAGCTAACGGAGGTGCTCGAGGTGCACGAGCGCGCGCGCGGGCGCGAAGCGACGCGGCGCGCTGCGGCGGGCCTCGCGGACGTCGGCATCCCCGAGCCCGAGCGGAGGTTGAAGCAATACCCGCACGAGCTCTCGGGCGGCATGCGCCAGCGCGTCATGATCGCGATGGCGCTCCTGTGCGAGCCCAAGGTGCTGCTGGCGGATGAGCCGACCACCGCATTGGACGTCACGATCCAAGCGCAGATCTTGGAGCTGATGAAGGCGCTCCAAGAGAAGCACGGCACCGCGATCGTGCTCGTGACGCACGACCTCGGCGTCGTCGCTGGGATGGCGGACCGCGTCAACGTCATGTACGCGGGGCGGCTCGTCGAGACGGCGCCGACGGGGCCGCTCTTCCAGGCCCCGCGGCACCCCTATACCCTCGGGCTGCTCGGCAGCGTGCCGCGCCTCGCGGGCGACCCGCACGCGCGGCTCCTGTCGATCCCAGGCCAGCCTCCCGACCTCGCTGCGCTGCCTGCTGGCTGCGCCTTCATGCCGCGCTGCGGCTTCGCGTCCGAGCGCTGTCGCGCGCAAGCGCCCTTGCGCGAGAGCGTCGCGCTCGACCGCACCGCCGCGTGCTTCGAGATCGGGCGCGTCGAAGCGGCGCGGGCGGCCGGTAGCTTGGGCGCGAGCTTCAACACCCAAGGGGAGGCACGATGAGCCCGTTGCTCGAGGTCCAGGGCCTCACCAAGCACTTCCCCGTCGGCCACCGCGGACTGTTCGGCGCGCCCGCCGAGGTGCTGCGCGCCGTCGACGGGATCGGCTTCACACTGGAGCGCGGGCAGACGCTCGGCCTCGTCGGCGAGTCGGGCTGCGGCAAGTCGACGGCGGCGCGCGCGATCATGGGCTTGCACGCCCCGACGAGCGGCTCCGTGCGCTTCGACGGGGTGGAGCTGACGACGTTGTCGCGCCAGGCGCGCGCCCCCTATCGGCGTCGCATGCAGATGATCTTCCAGGATCCCTATGCATCGCTCGATCCGCGGCAAACGGTGGCGTCGATCCTGATGGAGCCGCAGCGGGTCCACCGCATGGGCAAGCCGCGCACGCGGCGCCTGCGTTCGATGGCGCTGCTCGACGCGGTGGGCTTGAATCCGCGGCACCTCTACCGCTATCCGCACGAGTTCTCAGGCGGCCAGCGCCAGCGCATCGGGATCGCGCGCGCCCTCGCGCTCGAGCCGGAGCTGATCGTGTGCGACGAGCCTGTGAGCGCGCTCGACGTCTCGATCCAGGCCCAGATTGTCAACCTGTTGCGCGACCTGCAGGAGCGCTTCGAGCTCGCGTACCTCTTCATCGCGCACGACCTGGCCGTGGTGCGCCACATCTCACAGCGCGTCGCGGTGATGTACCTCGGGCGGGTGGTCGAGCTCGCCGAGCGCGACGCGCTCTTCGAGCGCCCACAGCACCCCTATACACAGGCGCTCTTGTCTGCGGTCCCCCACCCGGACCCCGACGTCGAGCGTACGCGCGAGCGCATCTTGCTGGAGGGCGACGTGCCGTCGCCGCTCACGCCGCCCTCGGGCTGTACGTTCCATCCACGGTGCTTCGCGCGCGCGTCCGTGCCTGGCGACCGATGCCGGCTGGAGCGCCCCGAGCTCCGCGACGGCGTCGCGTGCCACCTCATGGATTGAACTCCGCCGAGCGGTCCCCGGAGCCTGCCCCGCGGCCCGACCTGCCGCGCTCGCCGATCCGGGCGTCGCGGGCGGAGGCGGAGCTCGGCCTGCGCACACAAGAGCTACAAGGGCTCCAAGAGCCAGGAGAGCAATGACCCGACGTCCGGCGCGTAGCCATGGCCTAGCGATCCATCCGACGCGCCGCACCGTCCGGCGTGACACCCTCTGAGCAAGATGACGCCGATGAGCGCATTCCTGAAGCGGCTCCGCCGCTGGCTGAAGTGGCCGCTGCGAGGGCTCTTGGCCTGTATCGCGCTGGGCCTCGCCTACGCGGCCGCGAGCGCGCTCGGCGCGCGGATCCCAGTGAACCGCGGCGCGGACCCGCTCGAAGGGACGATCGACATCTACCTCGTCTCGAACGGCGTGCACGTCGACCTCTGGCTCCCCGCCCAGGACCCCGCGCGCGACTGGCCTGCGTGGTTCGAGGGCGACCTGTGGGTCCCCAGCACGGGCTACGTCGGCCTTGGCTGGGGCGACCGGGGGTTCTTCCTCGACACGCCGACCTGGGACGACCTCACGGTCGGGACCGCGCTCCACGCGGTCTTCTGGCCCAGCGCCACCGCGATGCACGTCACGCCCTACAGCGGGCCGCCGGCCGAGAGCGACGACGTGCACCTGCTGCGGGTCTCGAGCGAGGCGTACGCGCGGCTCGTCGACTTCCTCGACCGTAGCTTCGCGCGCGACGCCGCGGGCCGCCCCAAGCGGATCGACCACCCCGGCTACTACGGCAGCGACCGCTTCTTCGAGGGCAGCGGCTCCTACCACCTGTTCCGCACGTGCAACGTGTGGACCAACGACGCCGTCAAGGCGCTGGGCAAGGAAGCGGGGCTCTGGACGCCGTTCGAGGGCGGCGCGCGCCGGCATCTGCCACGGAACCGCGGGCGCGCCTGAGCGTCACGCGCGAGCGCGCAGCGCCATGAGGCGGAACTCGCTCGGCGCGAGCGCCGCAGGCGCGCCAGCGGCGTCCCGCACCTCGACGCTGAAGCCGCGCGCCTCGGCGCGCCGCACAAACGACGGCGCGCGGGTGCGACCAGGGTCGGCGATCCACGCCTCGCCGCCGGGGGCGAGGCAGCGCTCCAAGACGTCGAGCACCGGCCCGTGGGCCTGCGCCTCGTAGACGACGTCGCAGCCGAGCACCACGTCGAAGCGCGACGCCTCGCCCGGCGGCAGCCCCTCCAGGGCGCGCCAGTCGAGGTCCCAAACGGCGACATCGGAGAGCCCGTTGGCGTCCGCGTTCACCCGCAGCGCCGCGAGCGCCAACGGGTCGTGGTCGGACAAGGTGACCGCGCACCCGAGCCGCGCTGCGACAAGGCCGCACAGGCCGAGGCCCGCGCCGAGCTCGAGGACCCGCGCGCCGCTGGGCCACGCCGCGCGCGCGACGAGGGCCGCCATGCGCGGCGCGGAGTCCCAGAGCCACGCCCAGTACGGCATGACGTCGTGGAACTGGCTGCGCTCGATGACGCCGGCGTCGTCCAGGAGCGCGTCCGGCGCCCGCGGGACCCACAGGGTGACCGGGCGCGCGCTCGAGGCGCCTTCGAGCGGGTGCTCGCGCCGCTCCCAGCCGCCCACGAGCGGCGGCAGGCCGGCGGGCTCAGTGAGCGCTGGGTCCGAGGGGGTCATCGAAACGAGCGTAACAACACTGCCGCCCCTATCGAATCGAGCGCTCCGCCGTAGCGACGGCTGGGCACGATCGTGCACCCTCTCTCGGGCCGCGCGCGCCCCCCCCCATGCTGGAGTTCGTATCGATCCTCACCGTCGGCCTCCTGGGCGGCGCGTTGCCATTGCTCTTCAAGTGGAGCGATCGGCAGTTCCACGCCGCGCTCGCGCTGGCGTCGGGGGTGTTCCTGGGCGCGGTCTTCCTGCACCTCTTGCCGATGGTGGGCGCGGTCGCGGGGACGGCGCACGCGGACCTGATCTGGGGCCCGAACTTCGGCGGCGACGCGCCCGGCCAGGCGGCGATGCACGACCACAACGGTGATGGCGTGCCAGATCACTTGGCGAGCCAGCACCAGGGCGCGCCCTCGGACCCTGGCGCTGCGGCGCAGGATGCCGCGCAGGGCGCCGCGCAGGGCGCCGCGCCGCAGGCGGGCACGGCGTCAGGGAGCGGCGCGGCCGCCGCCGGCCACGGCCACTCCCACGGGTCGTCCAGCGTCTGGCTCTGGGTGCTCCTCGGCGTCGTGGGCGTGTACTTCGTCGAGGCGCTCATCGTCCCGGGTCGACACAACCACCCGCACCAGGCAGGCTGCGGCGCTGGGCCCGGCGGGCACGAGCATGCTGGGCACGAACATGCTGGGCACGAGCATGTTGGGCACGAGCATGCTGGGCACGAACATGCTGAGCTGGGGCACCATGGGCGCGGGCACGATCATGGGCACGGGCAGCACGGGCACAGCGAGCCGGCGCCGCGGCCCGCCCCGAGCCGCGAGTCCCAGCGACACCGCGCCGTCGGCTGGGCAGCCCTCGTCGGGTTGACGGTGCACTCGCTCACCTCGGGCGTCGCGCTGGCCGCCGTCGCGGAGAACCAAGCGATCGCGTCGGTGATGCTGTGGGCGATCCTCGCGCACAAGGGCTTCGAGTCCTTCAGCCTCGCGTCGGTCTTCTCGATGAGCTCGCCCGACCCGCGCCGCGTCCTCGCCATGGTGATCGCGTTCTCCTTTGTCACGCCGCTGGGGCTCCTCCTAGGGCACCAAGTCACAGCGCTCTTCGGGACCGGCGGGATCGCCGTGCTGACCGCGCTCGCAGCGGGTACCTTCCTCTACGTGTGCATCGGTGAGCTCTTGCCCGAGGTGTTCCACCACCGCGAGGACGTGTTCCTCAAGATCGGCCTCCTCTGCGCCGGCGTCACGATCATGTACCTCGTGCACGAAGTCGGAGGGGCCTGAGCCATGGGCAGCTTCCTCGCAGACTGGCTCGGCGCCATCTGGTTCGTGCTCGCGTCCTCGGGCCCGTATCTCCTGCTCGGCTTCGTCATCGCCGGGCTCCTGAAGACGCTCATCCCCGACCGCTGGATCGTGCGCCACATCGGCGGCAACGACGTGCGCTCCGTCACGATCGCCTCGCTGCTAGGCGTGCCGCTGCCGATGTGCAGCTGTTCGGTCATCCCGACGGCGACGCAGCTACGGCGCTCGGGGGCGAGCAAGGGTTCGACGACCTCGTTCCTGATCTCCGCGCCGGAGATCGGCGTCGAATCGGTCGGCGTCACGTGGGCCTTGATGGACCCGCTGATGACGATCCTGCGGCCGATCGCGGCGTTCTTCACGGCGTTTGTGTCCGGGGTCCTCGTCAACGGGCTCGTCAAGCATGGGCGCGCAGGCGACGAAGCGCCCGCCGCAGAGCCCGCCGCCGTCGCATGCGAAGCGCACGGGCATGACCACGGGCTTGACCACGGGCATGACCACGGGCATGACCACGCGCATGACCACGCGCATACGCACGTCCACGACCCCGCCGAGGGCGAGGGCAACGTCGTGCGCCGCGCCATGCGCTACTCGTTTGGCACGCTGCTCGACGACCTCGCGCCCTGGTTTGTCCTCGGGTTCGCGCTCGCGGGGCTGATCGTCGTCCTCGTGCCCGACGACTTCTTCGGCGCAGGGACGCTGCTCAAGGGCTGGCCCGCGATGTTCGCGATGCTCGTCGCCGGCGTCCCGCTCTACATCTGCGCGTCCGCGACGACGCCCGTCGCCGCGGCGTTGATGGCCAAAGGGCTCGATCCCGGCGCGGCGCTGGTCCTCTTGCTCGCGGGACCCGCGACCAACATCGCGACGATCCTCGTGGTGCGCAGCCTCCTCGGCCGCCAAGTGCTCGCGGTCTACCTCGCGTCGATCGCCGCCTGCTCGCTCGCGCTCGGGGCGCTCGTGAACGCGCTGTATCCCTTCCTCGGGCTCGACCCGACCGCGATGCAAGTCGGCGCCGAGGATGTCCAACACGGCGCGCTCGCGACGATCGCGGGCGCCGTCGTCGCGCTGCTCGTCCTGCGCTCGGCGCTGCGCCAACGGGTCGACCTGCGCTTCGCGCGCGCGCTCGGCACCGTGACGCGGCCGCTCGGCTTCGACCCGACCTCGCCTGCGGTGCGCGGCGCCGCCGTGCTGGCGCTCGGCGCCGCCTACGCCTCGACCGGGCTCTCCGTCGTGCGGCCGGGCGAGACCGGGTTCCTCGTGCGCTTCGGCGCCGTGCTCGACACCATCGAGGGGCCCGGCGCTCGCTGGCACGCCCCGTGGCCGTTCACGCGCCTCGAGACCGTCGCGGTCGGCGAGCTCCGCCTGCGCAGCTACGGCTTCCGCGAGGACGAAGGGCTGAACGAGGACCTCGGCGCGCTCGACCCAGTGCGCGCCCGCGTCGAACACGAGCGGCTCGCGGCGGAGGCCGAGGTCCTGACGCGCGACGAGTACATCCTGTCGATCGGCTACACCGTCCGCTATCGAGTGCTCGACGCCAAGTCGTGGCGCTTCGGGCACGAGGACCCGGACGCGCTCGTTGGCGCGCTCGCCGAGGGCGCGCTGCGCTCGGCCGCGGCCAAGCTCTCCTGGCGCGAGGTCCTGAACGACTCGACCCATGCGCTCGAAGCGCTCGTCGTCGCGCGGCTGCGCGAGCGCAGCTCGGCGCTGGCCCTCGGCTGCGAGGTGCTCGCGGTCGACATCCGCAGCGCCCACGCCCCCGGCCGCGTCCACACGGCCTTCCGCGACGTCGCGAGCGCCTCCGAGGAGCGCGTGACGACCGTCAACCGCACGCGCCAATCGATCGCGATCAAGCGCGCGAACGCCGAGGACACCGCGCTCTCAACCGTGCGCACCGCGGAGGCCGACGCGCTGCGCGAGACCGCGCGCGCCTCCGGTGAATCCGGCGCCCTGCGCGCGCTCGGGGAGGTCTGGGCCGCGCGCCCCCGCGCGACGGCCGCGGTGCTGTGGCTCGATCAGCTCGAGCGCACGCTCTCCGCGCGCACTGGCTCAGGGCGCACGCTCTTGATCCTGCTCGACAAGGTCCTCATCGACACGTACGACCGCTCGCGCGGCGGCAACGTCCCGACCCCTCCACAGGACATCTTCCAGGCGCCGACCGACCGCCGCGAGCGCTGACGCGCGCCCCCCCATGCACCGCGCCGACACTCGTCACCAAGCTCGCGCCGGGGCCCGCCCTTGCGCCACGCTCGCGCCACTCCCTTGAACGGCCCATGAAGTTCACCACCCTCCTCTGGCTGCTCGGCGGCCTCGCCGCAGCAGCGGCGTGGAGCGCCACATTCACCGTCACCGAGGGCGAGGCCGCCGTCGTTCACCGCTTCGGCGCGCCCAAGCGCGTGATCGTGGACGCGGGGCTCCACGTCAAGTGGCCGGCGCCGATCGACACGGTCGCGCGCGTCGACCGCCGCGTGCACCTCTTGGACCCGACGCCCGCGGAGTACCTGACACGCGACCAGCGCAACATCATCGTCGACGCGTTCGTCGCGTGGCGCGTGGAAGATCCGAAGTCGTTCCTGGTCCGGCTGCGTACGCGCGAAGCCGCGGAGCTGAGCCTCACGAGCGTCCTGAAGTCGTCGGTCACGGACGTGCTGAACAAGGGCCCGATCGCGGACCTCGTCTCGATCGACGAGCGCGAACGAACGCTCGACTCCGTCGCCGAAGAGCTCACCGCGGAGGTCCGCCGGCGCGTCGCGGCCGACGACTCGGGCGTCCACATCGAGCTCGCCGGCATCAAGCGCATCAACTTCCCGCAGTCCAACAAGGACCAGATCTTCGAGCGCATGCGCTCCGACCGCGAGCAGGAGGCCGAGGAGATCCGCAGCCGCGGGCGCGCCGAGGCCAGCGACATCCGCACCCGCGCAGAGACCGAGGTCGCGGAGCGCATCGCGCGCGCGAACGAAGAAGCGCTCGAGATCCGGGGCGCCGCCACCGCCCGCGCGGCGGAGCTGCAAGCGACTGCGCGCGAGACGTACCCCGAGCTCGTCGAGCTCCTGCGCGCGGCGGAGCTGTTCGACGCCACCCAAGGCGACACGGAGATCATCATGACGTCGGAGCACCCCCTCCTGCGCGTGTTCGACGCCAGCCTCTTCGGCGCCCCGGCGCCGCTCAGCGGAGGCCAGAAGGAGTGAGCGCGCGCCGCATCCGGCTGGCGCTCGTCGCGCTCGCGCTCCTGGCGTGGCTATCGACCGGCGTGACGACCGTCGCCGCGGGCGAGAGCGGCGTGGTGCTGCGGTACGGCCGCGCCGCGCGCGTCGTCGCGCCTGGCGTCGCGCTGAAGCTGCCCTGGCCGCTCGAACGCGTCGAGCGCGTCGACGTCGGCCTCATGCGGCGCATGCCCATCGGCTATCGCCTGAAAGACGCCGAGCGCGGCATCGACCCCCTGCCGAACGAGGTGCAGTGGCTGACCGGGGACACGAACATCGTCGAGCTGCGCGCGAACGTGCTCTATCGCGTCGAGGACCCCGCCGCGTGGCTCTTTCACGTCGCCGACAACGAGGGCGAGTTCGGCCACCGCTCCTTCGCGCTGAGACGGATCGGCGAGAAGGTCCTCTCCGAGCTCGTCGCGCGGACGCCTGTGCGAGACGTGCTCGCGCCGGGCGCCGCCGGGCTGCAGGTGCGCGCCCGGGACGGGATCCAGGCCGCGGCAGACGCGCTCGGCATCGGCGTGCGCGTGACCTCCGTCGAGGTGCTGAACACCGCGCCGCCGCTGATGGTCATCCACTCGTTCAACAGCGTCACCGATGCGCGCGCGGAGGCTGACCGGCTGCTCGTCGAGGCGCGCGGCGTGCGCCTGCGCGAGCTGCAGAACGCCGAGGCGCTCGCGAACCAGATCCTGAGCGAGGCCCGCTCCTACGCCGTCGCTCAGGAGGGTCGCGCCCAGGGCCTCGTCAAACAGCTCGAGGCGATCGAGGCCGGCGGGCTCTCGCCCGCGAAGCTGCGCGGGATCTGGTTCGACATCGCGCGGCGCATCCTCGCACGCGCCCGCATCCTCCAGCTCCCGGCGAACCCGGACGGCTCGCCCGTCCGGTATCACCGCGTGCGCTAATCCAAGGAGGCGCAGGCGCAGGACTCGGATACCCTGGGTCGATGCGTACGCCCTCCTCGATCTTCGCGCCGGTCGGTCACGCGGCAGCGCTCGCCGCCTTGGCCCTGCTCCCTGCCTGCGCCTCGGCGCCGAACCAGAGCGCCGCCTCGCGCGACGCGGCGCTCGTCTCCCCCGCCGGGCAGACGCTGGACCTCGCGGACGATGTGGTGCTCATCGTGCACGGCGGCGCTGGGACGCTCGACCGCGCGGAGATGCCCGCAGAGCTGGAGGCCGAGTACCGCGCGACGCTCGAGGCCGCGCTGCGCGCCGGCCACGCGGCGCTGCAAGGCGGCGGCGCGCCCGAGGACGCCGTGATCGCGGCGATCCGCATCCTCGAGGACTCGCCGCTCTTCAACGCGGGGCGCGGCGCCGTGCTGACGCATGAGGGGCGGCACGAGCTCGACGCCTCGCTGATGGTCGGCAGCGGCCGAGACGGCGTCGCCGCTGGGGCCGTCGCCGGCGTGACGACCGTCCGCCACCCGATCGAGCTGGCGCGGGCGGTGCTCGAGCGCACGCCGCACGTCCTGCTCGCGGGCGCAGGCGCGGACCGCTTCGCGGCGGACCTCGGGCTCGAGCTCGTGCCGAACGGGTGGTTCACGACCGAGAAGCGGCGCCAGGCGCTCGAGCGGGCGCTCGCCGACGAGGCGCGCACCGCCGCGGGCAGCGCGGCCGCGCCACGCGCCTACTTGGGCACCGTCGGCTGCGTCGCGCGGGACGGCGCCGGGCGGCTCGCGGCGGGGACCTCCACCGGCGGCATGACCAACAAGCGCTTCGGCCGCGTGGGCGACTCGCCGATCATCGGCGCGGGGACCTGGGCGGACGACCGCACGGTCGGGGTCTCGTGCACGGGCCACGGGGAGTTCTTCCTGCGCGGCGCGGTGGCGCACGACGTCCATGCCCGGATGCTGCACGCGGGCCAGGACGTCGGTGCGGCCTCGGCGGGCACCCTCGCGGAGCTGACCGAGCGCGGCGGCGAGGGCGGCTGGATCGCCCTGACCCCCGCCGGGCGCGCAGCAGCCCCCTTCAACAGCTCGGGCATGTACCGGGGTTGGATCGACTCCAAGGGCCGGGTCACCGTCCGCATCTGGGGCGAATGAGGGCCCTGGGCCCGCCGACGGATCGGATTTTGTGGCGCCGGCTCCTGGCGGATCCGCCGGGCCCTCGCTAACCTCTCCGGCCCTACGTCGACGGAGGGCGCGCGCGCGCCTGGGCTCCGTCGCACACCACTTGATGCCATCGGCCCCAGCCTTGGGGCCCCTTCCGAACGTCCGGAGTCCACCATGTCTCGCGTCTGTCAGATCACGGGTGCAGGAACCCGCAGCGGCGGCACCATCGCCCGCCGCGGTCTCCCGAAGAAGAAGGGTGGCGTCGGCCTCAAGACCACGGGGCGCGCCAAGCGCACCTACAAGGTCAACGTGCAGAAGAAGCGCATCTGGGTGCCCGAGATGCAGGACTTCGTGACGGTCCGCGTTTCGACGCGTGCCCTGCGGACGATCACGAAGAACGGCGCCTACCCGACGCTGCTCAAGGCCGGTGTGATCAAGCCGGTCAAGGCCAAAGCGAAGGCGTGACGCCCGGGGGCGCTCGAGCCACGGCTCGAGCCTTGCCTGAGGTCCTCCGACTGCGACCTGCTCCGCGCGGGTATCCTCGATGTCCCCGATCCGGGGTCCCATCGCAGATACCCGCGCGCTGTATGCAGACGAACGTTGTCGCCGCGTCCCACCGGACGCGACTTGGAGCCTGCGCCGCCAACGGCGCGCTGCTCTGGCTCGCCGTCGCGGGCGCGCCGGCGCAGCCTCCGCTGCCACCCCCGGCCCCGCTGGCAACCCCGGCCCTCCTGCCAACCCAGGACCCTTCGCCGACGCAGGACCAAGCCCCGCCGCGGGGGCTCGAGCGTTGGCCCGCCGAGGACGCCCAGGCGCAGGTCGAGCGCGAGGCGCGCTTGCTCGCCGCGATCCTGCCCGAGCGGCTGGCGGAGTGGCACGACAGCGTCGCGTCGTTCCCCCACGTCGCGGGGTCGCCCGGTGACCAACGCATGATCGGCCTGCTCGCCGACGCGTTCGCGCGCCTCGGCCTCGAGGTCGAGCTGCACCCCTTCGTCGCTTACCTCCCCCAGCCGCTCGAAGCGCGCCTCGAGCTCGTCTCGCCCGCGCGGGTCGAGCTGCCGCTGAAAGAGGTCGCGCTGCCCGGGGTCCCGACGTCGTCGGCGGACGGCCTCGACTTCGGCTGGAACGCGTACTCGGGCAGCGGCACGGTCGAGGGCGAGCTCGTCTACGCCAACTACGGTCGGCGCGAGGACTTCCAAGCGCTCGCGCAGCTCGGCGTCGACTGCTCGGGCAAGATCGTCGTCGCGCGCTACGGCGGCAACTTCCGCGGCTACAAGGCGAAGTACGCCGAGGAGGCCGGCGCGGCGGGCCTCGTCATCTACACCGACCCGCGCGACTCGGGCTACGGCAAAGGGCTCGCATGGCCCGAGGGCGGCTGGGCGAACGACACGTGCATCCAACGCGGCTCGATCCTGACCCTGCCGTGGATCGGCGATCCGCTGACGCCGAACATCGAAGCGACCGAGGACGCGGCGCGCCTCGACCCCGAGGGCCTCGCGCTGCCGCGCATCCCGGTCCAGCCGATCGGCTGGGCCGCCGCGCTGCAACTGCTCGGCCCGATGCGCGGCGCGAGCGCGCCGCAGGATTGGCAGGGCGGGCTGCCCGTGCGCTATCGCCTGACCGGCGGCCCAGAGGTGCGCGCGCGCTTGACCGTGCGTCAAGAGCGTCGGCTCGTGCGCACCGCCAATGTCCTCGCGACCCTGCGCGGCAGAGACGCCCAGCTGGACCGCTCGGGCACGCGCCCGTTGGCGCTCGGGCCGAACGACGACCCGCGCGTGGGAGCGCTCGGACCGCGCGTCTACATCGGCTGCCACCACGACGCGTGGGCTTATGGCGCGAGCGATCCGACTTGCGGGTTGATCGCGGTGCTCGAAGCGGCGCGCGTGTTCGCCGAGGACGCGCGCCTGCACGGCCCGCCGCGCCGCTCGATCACGTTCGCCGCGTGGGGCGCCGAGGAGTTCGGGATCATCGGCAGCGCGGAGTACGTCGAAGCGCGCCGCGCGGAGCTGACGCGCGACGGGCTGCTCTACATCAACTTGGATGCGGCCGCGAACGGCCTCAGCTTCGGCGCTGCGGCCACGCCCGAGGCGCGCGCGCTCGTCGCGGACGCGCTGGCGTCGGTGCCGCAGCCGCAGCGTGCGGACGCCGCCCCGGAGGGCGCCGGCCCCCCCATGAATGCCGCGAGCGGCGCGATCGTGTACCGCGGCTCGGTGCTCGAAGCGTGGGCGCCCTCGGCAGCGGCCGATAGGCAGGTCGCGGCGCCGTTCGGCGAGCTCGGCGGCGGCTCCGACCACGCGCCGTTCCTGGCCCTGACGGGGATCCCCGGCGTGAACCTCTCGGCGGGCGGCGCGCAGGGCACGGCCTACCACTCCATCTACGATGACCTGACGTGGTACCGCAGCACCGTCGGCTCGGACTACGCGTCGGCGCGCATGATCGCCCGCGCGACCGCCGTCGTTGCGGCGCGCGCCGCCGAGGCGCCGCTCGCGTCGATCGCGCTGACCGCAGGGCCGGAGGCGGCCCGCGCGCACCTCATCGCCCTCGCAGGGCCGGCCCCGCCCGCAGCCTCCGAGACCGAGGACGCCGCGGCGCCGGCGGACGCTGACCCGACGCGCACTGGGATCCTCCAGGTGGCCGCGGTCTTTGAGGCGCTCGCAGCGCGGGCAGCGACCCTCGACGAGACGCTCGACGCGCGCGCGCCGAGCTTCGTCGCGATCGAGGGACAGCGCCGCGCGCTCGACGAGCTCGTGCACGCCTGGCCCCGGGCGTGGCTCGACGAGGCCGGGCTCCCGGGCCGCCCATGGTTCCGCAACCTGTACGTGGCTCCCGACGAGACGTCGGGATACGCCTCCTGGCCGCTCCCGGGCCTGCGTAAGGCGTTGAACGACGGCGACGCAAAGCAAGTCGTGATCGAGCTGGAGCGCCTACGGCGCGTCGCGGCGCGCCTCAACGCGCTCGCGGACCGCATCGACGCGACGCTGCGCGAAGGCGAGTGATCCGCCTCGACGCGACGCTGCGCGAAGGCGAGTGATCCGCCTCGCTGTGCCACAGCACGACGGTTGGACATTCATGCAACGGTCGCGCGCGGTACGGTAAAGGTCCGACAAGCAGGGCGGGGGGCGCACAATCCCAGGCTTCGCCCTTGCCGGATCCCCACCTCGAGGCCCATCTTCTGCCATGCTCGATCTGTCCCGACTCGCGCTGCTCTCGGCGCTCCTGTTCTCCGCAAGCTGCTCGAGCGGCGCCCCGTCGGACGCGGAGGGCAGCTCGGTGGTCGTCGCGCAACGCGGCGCCGGCTTCACCGAAGAGCTGCGGGCGGAAGACGCGGCGCAGGGCGTGGCGACGGTGCCGGTCGAGGACACGTCCGGCGGCGACGAGGACGGGCCCAGCGCTTCGGGCTCGACCGCCGCGCAGCCGAGCGCGGAGACGCTGGTGGTCGGCTCAGTCGACGCCAATGCGGCGGCCAATTTGAAGGCGGACCCCTCGGCCCACGCGTCGACGCAGATCGAGAACCTCGTCACGTTCCGCATGCTGTCGCTCGCCGGCGTGAACCTGGACGCGCTGCTCGATTATCTGTTCACGCCGACGAGCGAGCGCGCCCAATCGTTCACGTTCCCCGACGAGATCAAGGCGCTCGGGGACAAGGAGGCCGCGGTCGTCGGCTACATGATCCCCCTCGAGTACAAGCCGAAGACCGATGACATCAAGGTCTTCATGTTGGTGCGCGACCTGATGAGCTGCTGCTTCGGCGGCGCGCCGCGGCCCGACGAGTGGATCTATGTCGAGATGGACGGTGATCGCGCGTGCAAGCTCTACCCGTACCTGCCGATCACGGTCCGCGGCACGCTCAAGGTCGGGCGCATCGAGGACGAGTTCGGCCTCTCGTCGGGCGTGTACTCGATGAAGGCGATCAGCGTCGAAGAGTTCAAGGCCGAGTGACGGGCGCACGTTAGGCGTCGCTTGGCGCGGCATTGCCTGGTTGCTCGGTGCGCGCGCGGCGCATGCGGTCGACGTGGATCGCGACAAGTGCGACGTCGGGAGGGCGCACGCCATCGATCCGCGCCGCGGCCCCGAGCGTCCGCGGGCGCAGGCGCGCGAGCTTCTCTCGCGCCTCCGTGCCGAGCGACGTGAGCGACGCATAGTCGAGCTCCGCCGGGATTTCGACGTCCTCCTGGCGCGCGAGCCGCGCGACCGACTCCTCTTGCCGCTCCAGGTACCCCGCGTACTTGACGTCGACCTCGACGGCGTAGGCCGCGTCGCGATCGAGCGCCAGCGCCGCGAGCGGCCCGTGCTCCGCCGCGAGCGCAGCGTAGGTCACGTCAGGCCGCCGCAGGACCTCCTCCAACGACCGCCCGCCCACGGCGAAGTGCGCCCGCAAGTAGCGCCGCGCGGCGTCGATCGCCGCTTCCTTGCGCTCCAGGAGCGCGAGGTGCTCCGGCGGCGCGAGGCCGACCTCCACCGCGCGCCGCACCAGCCGGCGATCGGCGTTGTCTTGCCGCAGCAAGAGCCGATGCTCCGCGCGGCTCGTGAACATGCGGTAGGGCTCCTTCGGGCTCGTGACGATCAGGTCGTCCACCATCACGCCGATGTACGCCTCGTGGCGCCGCAGCACGAACGGCGCGCGATCCTGCGTCCACAGGGCGGCGTTTGCGCCCGCGATCAGCCCCTGTCCAGCGGCCTCTTCGTAGCCCGACGTGCCGTTGATCTGGCCTGCGAGGAAGAGCCCCGGGACGTCGCGCAGCGCCAGCGTGTCGGCGAGCTGGCTCGGCTCAACGAAGTCGTACTCGACGGCATAGCCGTGGCGCAGAAACACCGCGCGCTCGAGGCCGGGGATCGTCGCGAGGAACGCCTCCTGCACCTCTGCGGGCAACGACGTCGAGACGCCGTTGACGTAGAGGACGTTGGTGTCGAGGCCCTCGGGCTCGATGAAGACCTGGTGCCGGTCCTTGTCGGCGAAGCGCATCACCTTGTCCTCGACCGACGGGCAGTACCGCGGGCCGACCCCCTGGATGCGCCCGGCATACATCGGCGCGCGGTGCACGTTGGCGCGGATGATGTCGTGGGTGCGCTCGTTGGTGTACGTGATGTGGCAGGCGACCTGCGTCAGCCGCGGGAAGTCCGCGCGGTCCGTGCGGAACGAGAACGGCTCGGGGTGCGCGTCGCCAGGCTGCGCCTCGAGGCGCGCGAAGTCGACGCTCTCAGCGGCGAGCCGCGGCGGCGTGCCGGTCTTCAAACGGCCGAGGCGCAGCGCGAGGCGCTCGACGTCGCCCGAGAGGCCGTCGGCGCTGCGCTCGCCGACGCGACCGCCGCTCGATTGCTGCTCGCCCGTGTGCATGACGGCGCGCAGGAAGGTGCCCGTCGTAAGCACGACCGCGTGCGCGCGCAGCTCGCGGCCGTCCTCCAGGACGACGCCGCGCACCCACGGCGTCCGCGGCCCGCGCGGGTGCCGGGCCTCTTCGACGATCAGCCGCTGCGCGCCGCCGCCGACGAGCTCGACCCCAGGGGCCGCGCGCACGAGGCGCGTCGCCTCCTCGCGATAGCGGTGGCGGTCCGACTGGCAGCGCGGCGAGCGCACGGCGGCGCCCTTGCCCGTGCCGAGCATCCGGAACTGGATCCCGGTCGCGTCCGCGACCCGGCCCATCGCGCCGCCGAGCGCGTCGACCTCGCGCACGATCTGCCCCTTGCCCAGCCCGCCGATCGCGGGGTTGCAGCTCATCTCCCCGATCTTCGCCAGGTCGAACGAGACGAGCGCCACCCGCGCGCCGAGGCGCGACGCGGCGTAGGCCGCCTCGACGCCGGCGTGGCCTCCCCCCACGACGACAACGTCGTAGGCGGCCGCGGGGCTGGCCTCAGGGACCGGGTGCGGGTGACGGCTCGGGTCTAGGGTCGTGGGCGGCACGGTTGCGAGCGCCAAGCTGGGCGCGGTGGACCCACCATTGCACCCGCTGGCGGGCGCGGAGGGTACCCGGGGGTGCCCCGGCGAGAGAGGATTCGAGAATCCCCGCCAGGGACCCCGGGATCCCGGCCGAAGGACCTCTGTACGAGGGAACTCCCGTGAGATCCTGGATCCTCCGACATCGTCTGCGCTTGAGGCTCATCTACGGGCCCGGCCCGGACTCTGCCCCCGCGCTTGCCCCGGAAACGGGTCAGGGGAGCGCAGCGCCCGCCTCGGACGGCACTGCCCAAGGCGGGGCGAGCGCCGCAGGGGCTCACGGTCGGGTCCGGCGCTCCGCCGAGGGGCTCGAGCTCGTGCCCATGCCGCCGCGTGTAGGCCGCGCCCGCCGCGTGGGGTAGCATCCCCACGATGGACGTCCGAGCTCTCCTTGCCTTGGCAGCGGTCTGCGCGCCCAGCGGCGCGGCGGCAGCCCCTGCAGCCCCTGCAGCGCCTCCTGCACCGCCGGCCGCACCCGGCCTCGTTCGGGCGCACGCCGAGGCAGCCCCCCACGCCACCCTCGCGGGGGATCGACGCAGCCTCGAAGAGCTGCTCGCTGAAGCGCGCGCGCAGCGCGAGAAGGTCCACGCCGAGCTCCTGCCGAGGATCCAGGCCGCGATCCAATCCCTCGACGAGCTCGAGCGGCGCGCCCGCGACGAGCGCGCCGAGCGCATCGTGGGCCAGATCGTGTCCCTTGGCAGCGACGCGGCGCCGCTGCTGGTGCAGTTCCTCGACCCTGGGGAAGGCGCGGGTCGAGGTCCGATCTTCCGCGCAGAGAAGGTCGCCCAAGCGCTGTCGCAGCTCGGCTCGACGTCGGTGACGGAGACCCTCTTGGAGCGCGCGCGCTCCGCGACGTTGCTCGGACGCCTGAACGCCATCGAGGTGCTCAGCACGTCGACCGACCGCGACCGTGTCGCCCCGGCCTTGGAGGCGCTCGCGCTGGAGACCGCCGATGAAGCGTCCAACCCTTACCGCCCCGTGCGGCTCGCGGCGCTGCGCGCCCTCGCGCGGCTCGGGGGCCCCGCTGCGAGCGCGATCCTGATCGAGACGCTGCAGAACGGAGACATGGCGTCTGCGGAGGGCGCCCTCGACGCATTGATCGACGTGCGCGTCGCGGACGCGGGGGGCGCGATCCTCGCGTTGGCGGCGACGCCGCGCGGCGCCGTGCTCGCGAGCCGCATCGCGGCGTTCCTCGAGGCGGTCCCCAGCACGCTCGAGGACGACGACGCCGTCGAAGCCGCGATCCAGCTCGCCGCGCGCGACAACGTCTCTCGGGAGGCCAAGATGGCCTTGCTCGAGACGCTCCGCGAGAACGACGTCAAGCCGCCGAGCGCCGTCAAGCGCGAGCTCGCAGGCCTGCGTGAGTCGCTCGACCAAGGCGTGCGCCGCGCTGCGCTCGTGTACCTCGCGCGCATGAAGGACCGCGGGGCCCGGCGCGTGTTGTTCGATCCCTTCGAGGCGGAGATCCGAGCCAACCGCAACTCCTCGCAGGCCTATGAGGGGCGCGCAGAGCTGAACTATTTGGTCGGTGACCACGTCGCTGCGATCCGCGACTGGCGCGAGGCGCTCAAGCTCCAGAACGAGCGCAACGGCGTTCGGTCAGCCGCGCCTTTCATCGGGCTCGCGCGGTCCCTGGCGTTGACCGGCAAGTTCAAGGATGCCGCCGAGTACCTCGACCAGGCGCCGATCTCACAGTCCGCGCTGCACGACCTCGCGCGCCATAGCGACTTCGCCGAGATGCTCGAGTCGAAGTACGCCGAGGTGTTCCGCCTCCCCGAGACCGACAGCCCGCGGCGATGAGCGCGCCCGAGGCCTCGCGTGGGCGTGTCGTCGGGCTCGTCACGTCGACGCACGCGGCGGCCCATGACACAGGCCCTGGGCACCCGGAGCGGCCCGCGCGCATCGACGCTTTGTTGGCGCGCCTCGAGCGCTCGGGCATCGCCGGGGAGCTCGCGCGGCTCGAAGCGCCGCTGGCGGACCACACAGCGTTGACCCGGGTGCACCCCGCGGGCTACGTCGCGCGCGTCGCGGCCGCGATCGAGGGCGGCGCGCCCTACGTCGATAGCCCGGACTCCGCGGTCTCCCGCGGCTCGTTCGACGCCGCGCTCGCGGCTGCGGGGGGCGCCCTCGCCGCCGCCGATCGGATCATGGCAGGCGCCTGGGACGCGGCGTTCTGCGCGCTGCGGCCGCCCGGGCATCACGCGGAAGAGGCGACTTCGATGGGCTTCTGCCTCTTCAACAACGCCGCGCTCGTGGCGCGTCACCTGCAGGCCGTCCATGGCCTCGGGCGGGTGGCGATCGTCGACTGGGACGTCCACCACGGCAACGGCACGCAGCACCTCTTCGAGCGCGACCCGAGCGTGTTCTACGCCAGCCTGCACGAGTCGCCCCACTACCCCGGGACGGGCGCGCGTGGAGAACGCGGGCTCGGTGACGGCGAGGGCGCGACGCTCAACCTGCCGCAGCCTGGGCGCAGCGGCGACGCCGCTTGGCTCGCGGCGTTCGAAGGCACGCTGCTGCCCGCCCTCGAGGCCTTCGCCCCCGAGTTTGTCATCGTCTCCGCGGGCTTCGACGCGCACGCGCTGGACCCGCTCTCAAGCACGCGGCTCAGCGCGCAGGCGTTCGCGACCTTCACCTCGGGTCTGCGCGAGGTCCTCGGGCGCGCGGGCTGGGACGGCCCGGGCCACGGGCGGCTGCTCTCGCTGCTCGAGGGCGGGTACAGCCTCGAGGGCCTGGCCGAGTCCGCTGACGCCCACGTCGCTGCGCTCGTCCGCGGCTGAGGTCGTGCCCGGCCCTCCTTGTGGCCTTCCCATGTGGGCCCCCGACATCGCCACTCAGTGGCCCCCAAGCGGCCCGCCAAGCGGCCCGCCAAGTGGCCCCCAAGCGGCCCGCCAAGCGGCGCCTTGAGTGAGCCCTGCAAGGGGCCCCGCGCGCCGGGCGCTGCGGCGAGAAATGGCGCGCGAGCCCGCGCGTAGGGGTGTGTGAGCCCCAGCCCGAAGCCCTGATATGACCCGCAAGTCCATCTGGCCCGCATGGGCCGCCCTCTCCCTCGCCGGCTGCGTCTTCCACATCGATGACGAGGGGTGGCGCACGCTACGCATCGGTGACGGCAGCTCGGGACCGCGCGTCCACGGCGACGGAATCGCGGGGCAGGAGGCGCGCGCGCTCTCGCTCGACGGCGTCGACGTGGTGACCGCTGCGGGCGCCATCGACGTGTCGGTCGAGGTCGGCACCACGTCGAGCGTCACGGTCTTTGGCGACCAGAACATCCTGCCGTACGTCGAGACCGAGGTCGACGGTGACGCGCTCGTCGTCCGCATGAGCGCTGGCCGCTACGAGCTCGAGCGGGACCTGCACGTCACGGTCACGCTGCCTGCGCTCGCGGCCGTGCGCGTGCTCGGCTCTGCGGACGTCACCGTGCAGGGGCTCGACGCCACGGACTTCACCGCGTCCATCGCGGGCTCCGGCGACATCGCGCTGTCTGGCGCCCTGGAGCGGATCGAGATCCAGATCTCCGGCTCTGGGAGCCTCGATGCGCGCGCATTGGACGTGCAGAGCGTGGACGTCGACATCGCCGGCAGCGGCGACGCCGACCTCGGTCGGGTCGCTGACCTGCGCGCCCGGGTCCACGGCAGCGGCGACGTCACGTACCTCGGTGCCCCGCAGGAGCGCGACGTGCGCGTGCTCGGGAGCGGCCGCGTCGAAGCGCGCTGAGGCCGACGCCGCGTCAGTGCGCGCGCTCGAGCTCCAGGAGCAGGGCCAGCGCGCCCTGGATCTGGAAGTACTCGACCTGGACGAAGTGCGGGCCGGCCTCGAGCGTGACGGGGACGACGTCCCGCTTCGGCGCGTGGTGGCTCCAATCTTCGAAGACGACCTCGCCGTCGACCAAGAGGCGCACGCCGTCGTCCGACACGACGATGAACTCGTGGGCGCCGCCCTCGGCGAGCTCGACCGAGGTCGAAGCCAGGAGGCCGAAGTGGTCGTTGCCGACGGCGCGCTTCACGCGCTCGCTGCCCCCGAAGGGGTTGACAAACGTGGGCACCTCGGCCTCGACCAGGGGCTCCGTGGACGCCGCGCGCCACGCGGGCTCGTTGGTGCGCGGGTCGCTGACCGCAGGGTCCCAGCGGAACCAACGCGCGCGCCAGGTCGCGTCCGCGACGAGGCCGCCGGGCTTGCGCTGCTTCGGGCGCGGCTCACCGGCGCGGTGGTCCCAGGGGCCGAACTCCCCCATGACGATCGACTCGAGGCCGCCGACGACGAGCCCGCGGTCCTCGCCGCGGGGCGTGAGCGTCCCCTCGACCGACGGCGGCGTCCACGCGCTCCACGCGCGCACCATGTCGGGCAGCTCGCCGGTCCAAGGCGAGAGCGTCACGTCCTTGACGTTGCCGCTCGGCGCTCGCCCCTCGAGGTCGAAGAACCACGCGCGCACAGTCGCCTCGCCGCGCGTCGGGTCATCGGCCGCAGCGAGGCCCTCGATGTACGCCTCGCGGTTGCCAGGGAGCCAATTGTTGTCGTGGATGACGATCCCCGTGGACTGCGAGAGGCGCAGGTCGAGGACATTGTCGCGGAAGGTATTGCCGACGATCCAATGGTCCCGGCTCGACGTGTCGCGCTGGCGACCGAGCGGGCCGCCGACCAGGCCTGGGTCCTCGTCCCAATAGAGCTCGACCCCCATCTCGTTGTCCGAGAGCTCGTTCGCGACGATGTAACACTCTTGGCCGTGCTCGATCGTGACGCCGCCGCCGCGCGTGCCGTCGATCCGGTTGCGCAGCATCAAGAGCTGCGTGGAATAGCCCCCCCAAACGCCGTGCATGTGGCACCCGGAGAGGTCGTTCTCGATGAGGACGTTCTCGAGCGAGAACGTCGCCTCGAACGCGTTGGCCACCGCGTAGCGCAGGTCGTTGCCGAGGAAGACGTTGCCGTCGCTGCCGCCGGGGTCGCCCTCGCCGCGCGCCACGGCGCGGCCCTCCACGAGGTCCTGCCCAGCGTAGAGGAAGACGCCGTCGCCGCCGTGCGTCGCGCTGTTGTAGGCGACGAGGTTGCGGGAGCAGCGCTCGAACATCAGGATCCCGGCCGAGTCCTGGCCGCGCCAGTACACGTCGTGGCTGTAGCCGCGGACGCAGTAGTCGAACCAGTTGTGCGCCACGACGTTCTCGCTCGCGCGATACATCCCGAGGCCCCAGCCCGACAGGAACGAGAAGTCGTTGTCGTAGACGTTGGCGCGCTCGACGCGGTTCAGGAGGATGCCGTTCTGGCCCTTGCGCCCGCGGCAACGACGAACGACGTGCCCCTCGCCGCCGACGATCGAGAGCGCGGCGCCGTAGTTGGCGTTCCACTGCCCCGCGTCGTTCTCGTGGGGATAGAGCCAATCGCTGCCGTCTTCGGCTGCGCTCGTCGAACGCAGGCGCATCCCGAACCAGCCCGCGCACGCGAGGTCCTCGAGCGTGACGCGCACGCTGTCCTCGACGAGGACGCAGACCTTGTAGCCGCCGAGCGTGCCGTTGCGGATCGTGACGTCGCTGCAGCCGCGCACGACGATGCCGTGGCCGACGCAGCGGTCGAGGTCCGTACCCGCCGCCGCGCCCCGCAGGTCCGCGCCGTTCAAGTCGAGCGTGACGCCGCTGAGGCCCTCCAGGACGAGGGCGCCCTCCTCCGTCGCGGGGACGACGTACTGGCCGGGCGCGACGCGCGTGTCCCGCGTGATGCGCAGCGCTTCGCCCGCGGTCGGCGTGACCGTATCGAAGGGGTCCGGCACGACCTCGGGCTCGGGCGGCGGCGGCGGCGTCGAGCAGCTCGGGAGCGAGAGAGCGCCGGACACCGCCGCGACGAGGGCCACGGCGACACCGAGGACGCGGGGACGGAGCGCGCGAAGACAGGAGAGCGCAGGCGTGACGTGCATCGGCTTGGGGCGAAGAGCAGGAGCGCGGCCTCCGCCACGGGAGGTCGTCAGGATGCCCGGAGGTTACGAAACAGGACCCCGCGGACGCAGGCTGGTCGATGGAAAGGGACCAAACCTGGCCGCGCGCGGCGCCCGACCTACAATCGGCAGCCCGCGACCCCGGAGACCACACCTAGTGACAGATTCATCGCGCACGCTGCACCACGTCGGACCGACCGGGATCGCGTTGGAGCCCGGCATCCCGATCTGCCAGACCGACCTGCCCCTCGATTGGTACCAGCCCGAGTTCCAGCCGTACGCCGAGGAATACCTCGCGTTGCCCGACCGCAAGCCGGAGTCGGTCCTGCCCTGGCTCGATCGCTACGCCTTGCCCGCCAAGCAGCACTTCGGCGACGCGCTCCTGCTGTTGGCGCACTTCTATATGGGCGGCGAGATCGTGAAGCTCGTCGAGCGCTACGGCGGCGCCGTGTCGGACAGCTACGTGCTCGCGCTGCAGGCGGCGCGGAACCCGGAGAAGCGGGTCATCGTCGAGTCGGCGGTGCACTTCATGGCCGAGACCGTCGCGATCCTGGCGCACGAGCACCAAGAGGTCTGGATCACGAACCCGAAGGCCGGTTGCACGATGGAGATGCTGGCGAAGGACTACCTCGTCGAGCCCATCGCCGACCAGCTGATCGAACGCTACGGGGACGACCTCGTCGTCGTCGCGTACATGAACACGTCCGGCCGCATCAAGGCGCTCGCGGGACGAACGGGCGGCGCGGTGTGCACGAGCTCCAACGCGCACAAGATCGTCGCTTGGGCGCGCAAGACCGGGAAGAAGCTCTTCTTCGTGCCCGACCAGCACCTCGGACGCAACGTCGCGGATCGGCTCGGGATGCCGCAGTCGTCTCTGTTGGCGCTGCCCGATCCGCAGCGGCACGGGGCCGGCTACAGCCTCGACGACGGCACGATCGAAGGCGGGGTCGCAGCGCTGGATGCCGCTGAGATGATCCTCTGGGGCTCGTATTGCGGCGTGCACACGATCTTCAAGCCTGAGATGGTCCAGTGGTGGCAAGCGCGCGGCTGGCGCGTGCTCGTGCACCCCGAGTCTCCGCTGGAGGTCGTCCGCGCCGCGGACGGCTCGGGCAGCACGAACTACCTCTGGCAGGCGGTGCTCGATGCCCAGCCCGGCGACAAGCTCGTCATCGGCACCGAGGGTCACTTCGTACGGAACGCGGTCGCCCTCGGCGCGCAGCGCGGCGTGCGCATCGTGCACCTCGCGGACATCCCCGCCGAAGGCTTCGGGGTCGCGGGCTGCGGCTGCGCGACGATGAGCAGGAACGACCCGCCGCACCTCGCGGGCATGCTCGATCTGCTGCGCAAAGGCACGCCGCCGGAGGCGAACCGCGTCCTGCCGGGCGACGCCGTCCATGAGCGCACGGGCCTGCGCGAACGCCAAAGCGAAGCCGAACGAGCGCAGCTCGTACGCGAAGCGCGCACTGCGCTCGAGAACATGATCGAGGTCACCGAGCGCGGTTGACCTGCGACGCCGACGCCTGTGCTGGGTCAGGCAACGCTGCTCAGCTGGCCGACGATCAGGCGGCGTCGGCCAGCCGCCCGGCCAGCGACTCCGACGTCGGCACGACACCATTGTCGCTCACGACGATCACGATCGACTCACCGAAGCACTCTGCGTCGAGGAGGGAGCGCGCCGCGACGAGGCTCGCCCCGGCAGAGAGCCCGCACAGGATGCCCTCCTTCTGCGCGAGCTCGACCGCCGCTTTGTGAGCATCCTGGCGCGTGACCTGGACGATACCCGCGAGGCGCTCAGGCGAAAGGAGCGGCAGCACTGGGAGGCCGAGCCCGCCTCCGTCGATGCCGTGGTCGTCCAGGTAGGCCGCCTCGCCGGAGAGCGTCGCGGCCCCCTTGGGCTCCACCGCGAAACAACGGATCGTCGCGTCGAACTCGTGGAACGCGGCGGCGCAGCCGGCGAGCGTCGCGCCGGTCGCAACGAAGTCGACGAAGGCGCCGAACTCGCCGCCGACCTGACGCACGATCTCCTGGCCGGTGCCCAGGCGATGCGCGCGGAACGCGCTGCGGTTCGTGAGCAGCTGCGGGTCGAACGCGCCCGTGATGGCGACGACCTCGTCCGCCTTCCGCTGCGTGAGCTCCCGGTCGAGCGGGGTCAAACGCCCAGGCGGGCTGGTCGGATCCTGATCGACCCAAATCACCTCGCAACCGAGCGCCGTGAGCGCAGCGACCGGCACCCCCGAGGCCGCGCGAGAGATCACCGCGCTGAAGGGGTGCCGCATGATGGCGCAGACCTGTGCGAAGGCCAGCGCGCCGACCCCCTCCACCGCAGCCACCACCGTCTGGCAGCGCCCGAGGCGGCCCTCGGCGCGCGCGTCCCCGATGACCTGCTTCGCGACGCGATCGTACTTCGAGCCGCTCGGGTTCCGCGACTCGAGCTTGGCAAAGATGCGCCCCTTCGATTCGTCGCAGAAATGGCGGAGCTCCACGATCGGCGTGTCGCCGATCGTGTCGAGCAACGAACGCTGGAGCGCGCCCGCGCCGAGGCTCGCGCCGGGGTCGGTCATCCTCGCTCGACCTCCCAAACCGCCGCGCCGAAGTGGTCCCACGGCAAGCGCCCTTCGTCGCACGTGGCGTCCACAGAGAACTGGACATCGACGAAGTAGATGATGCTCGAGGGCGCCGCGACCCGCAGGTTCTTGCAGCCGTGCGCGACCCCCGGAGGAATGCGCACGAGGCGCGAGTTGGCGTCGCCGAGCACGATGCGGCGCACGAGCCCCTCGGTCTTCGAACCCGCCCTCACGTCGGCGAGGACGAGCAAGATCTTGTCGCTCGGGGGTACGTACCAAACGTCGGTCTGGCGTTTGTGCAGGTGGAACGCCTTGATGGCGCCAGGCTCGACGACGCTGTAGTTGATCTGCCGCACCTCGAAGCCGGGCAGGTCCTTGTGCAGACCGCCGTCGAGGCGCCCGAGCTCGGTCATCGCGCCGCCGTCATCGTTGAAACGGCAGAGCTGAACGATCTCGACCCCCTCGATCATCGGGGTGCCGGAATAGTCCTGGACCGAGTAGGCGGCCTGGGCCGGGTCGGTGAAGCGCGTCATGTGAGTGCTGGTGAGAGGGCCCTGGACGGGGCCGAAGTCAGGAGAGTGAGCTGCCGCCATTCTCCCTTTTGCCCGCCCGGAACCAATCGTTCCTGACCTCTTCGGCCGATCGGAGCGCCCCGCTGTGTGAGAATTCCCATCGAGGGAGGGATTTCCCGCACTCGGGAACCGCGCTCGGACGTGGGGTTTCCCGGACTGGGACGCTCAGCGACGGGCGGCAGGCCCCCCTGGGGCCGGGCCCTAGGAGAGGGAGCGGGCCGCAGGAGCCGTTAGACTCCCGCACCTATGAGCCCCACCCGCAAGGATCCGCCGCCGCGCGCCGGCGCCTGCGCCCAGTCCGGGCGCGAGCTCGTCCACCGCTCCGTGCTCGAAGTGAAGCACCTCGACCACCTGCTCGAGGGCTGCTTCCCGAGCTTTGGGGGCGGCTACATGCGCCGCGTCTGGTCCCTCCTCGACCAGGCGATCGGCGAGGGGGTCCCCATGACCCTGGCGATCGCAGGCCCGGTCACGGCCTCGGGCCAGCACCTCGCCTGGCTGAACCCGCTGCTGGACACGGGCTGGTTCTGCCTCGTCTCGACGACCGACGCCGTCTGTTACCACGACGGACACCGCGCCCTCGACGACGCCCAGGAGCACCCGTTCCACGAGGTGCCCATCTTCGGCGACGACGGCGCGCTGCGGGATGACCGGATCATCCGCATCACCGACGTCGGGTTCGACGAGAACGTCCTGCTCGGCCAGGACCAGTTCCTGAGCGCGATCCTCCTGGAGCCCGAGTTCCAGCACCGGATGACGGGCACCGAGCTGCGCCACCGCCTCGGCGCGCGCTACGCGCGCCAGGAGCAGAAGAACGGCGCGCCGGAGGGGCTCCTCGCGCTCTGCGAGCGCAAGGCGATCCCGATCTTCGTCGGCGCGCCTGGCGACGGTTCGGTGTTCCTCAACGCGATGAAGCTCTGGGCGATGGCGCATGAGGGCTGGCTCAACTATCGCTTCGAGCTCGATGTGCACGCCGAGGTCTTCGAGAGCTGCGCCTACCACCTGTGGGGGATCCGGGAGAGCGCCACGAAGGCCCTGGGCACGCTCGTGCTCGGCGGCGGCGTCCCGAAGAACTTCAACCTGCAGCCCGAGCCTGCGCTGTCGCAGATCCTCGGCCTCGATGACATCGATGGCTATCTGTACGACATCCAGATCACGACCGCGCCGGTGACGGACGGGTCGCTGTCATCGTGCCCGCCGGCGGAAGCGGTCACCTGGGGTAAGGTCGACAAGGACGCCTACAAGCGCACGACGGAGTCGATGCAGGCGGACTACTCGATGGTCATGCCGATCATGACCAAGGCGCTCTTGTCGAAGCGCGCGCGCCTCGCCGCCCTCGAGGAGGAGCTCGGCCCCGAGGAGCTGCGGCGGCGCCACCCAGAGGCCGAGGGCTATCTGCGCGACCGCGAGGGCTATCGCCTGTTCACGCGCCGCGCCGAGCTGCTGGAGAAGCTGCGCGCCGAGTTCCGCGCCAAGCGCCGCGAGCTCGAAGCGACGACGAAGTACGACCTCGCGTGAGCCGTGGCGGGCGCGAGCGCGCGCCACGGACGCCGCCCACGGGGCCCCTCAGCCCGCGGCCGGCAGCCCCGCGAGCGCGCGCGCTGGCGGCGCAAGGACGCGGATCGCCTGCGGGCGCACGCGCACGACGAGGCGCTGCGCCGCCTCCATCAGGTCCCCGTCTGCCTGCCAGACGAGCGGCCGGTCGGACTGCAGCTCCAACTGGCTCGCGCGGCCATAATCGGCGAGCCAATTGGGGACGCGCGCGCGCATCGACGACGCCGCCAAGGCGAGCGCGCCGCACGGCGCGACGCAGCGCTTGCGGGCCTGGAAGTCGATGAGGCCGTCGGTCGGGTCGGCGCCGGGCGTGACCGCCCACCCCTTGCCGTACGTCTCGACGTTCGACAGCACGGCCGCGCAATAGCGCCCGGCGAGGCGGTTGCCGTCGGCGCGCACTTCAAAGCGCGGCGGGTCCCACTCGAACAGCGCGGCCGCCCCCGTCGCGGCATAGAGCGAGTCCGCATGGACGCGGTACCACTTGCCGAGCCACGGGCGCTGACGCGCCGCCCCGACCATGCGCACGACCCGCGCGTCATAGCCGACGCCGACCATGGCGAGGACCACGCGGCCGTTGGCTTCGAGCACATCGAGGGCGCGCTCCTCGCGGGCGAGCAGCACTTCGACCGCGTCCGCCGTGCGCAGCGGGATGCGGAGCTCGCGCGCCATGACGTTGGCGTTGCCGAGGGGCAGGAAGCCGAGCGTCGGCCGCGCGGCGAGGGTCAACGCGCCCTCGGCCGCCTTCCGCAGCGTCCCGTCGCCGCCCACGACGACGACGATCGGGACCTCCCGGCCGAGCGTCGCAGCGAGCTCGCGGACGTGGCCAGCGTGCTCGCTGCGCCCCTCGCGGACGCGCCAACCGCCGGCCTCGAGGCGCTCACGGGCCTCACGCGCGAGGAGCGCGGCCCGACCTCGCCCGGCGACGGGGTTGTAGACGAGCGCGCACTCCATACATCACGCATCGTGGGTCGCAGGCGCGCGCGAAGCAAGCCAGGAATGCCTGGTTCGGCGCCGCGCTCCCCGCCCGAGCCGGAGCTCGCGCCGCGCTGTACGGCGCCCAGGTCAGGCGCGCACGTAGCGCGGGTCATCGCCCATCCGTGACCGTAGCGCGTTCCGCGTGTCGACGACGAGGGCCGCCCGAGCGGCGACGAAGTCCCAGTCGAACGCGCGGTGATGGGTCGCGATGACCACGACATCCGCCCACGCGAGCGCCGCGTCGTCCAGCGGCGTCGAAGTCAGGTGCGAGAGGTCCACCTCGCGGGTGCGCGGCCCGCGCGGCACGTGCGGGTCCGAGAAGCGCACCTCCGCGCCGGCGGCGCTGTACAGCGTGTAGAGGGCCAGCGCGGGGGACTCCTCGGTGATGTCGACGTCCGGCTTGAAGGCCAAGCCCAGGAGCAGCACACGCGCGCCCGCGAGGCTGCCGCCGCGCGCCGTGAGCGCCTCCGCGGTGCGCCGCACGACAAACGCGGGCATCGCGCGGTTGATCTCACCTGCGAGCTCGACGAAGCGCGTCTCGGCGCCGACGCGCCGCGCGGCCCACGCGAGGTAGAACGGATCGATCGGTATGCAGTGCCCGCCCATCCCGGGGCCGGGATCGAAGCGCGTGAAGCCGAACGGCTTGGTCGCCGCAGCATCGAGCACCTGCCAGACGTCGAGCCCGAGCGCCTCGAAGGCGACCTTGAGCTCGTTGACGAGCGCGATGTTCACGGCGCGATAGACGTTCTCCACGAGCTTCGCGGCCTCCGCGACGTCCGGCGAGGCGACCGGCACGACCGTCGCGAACGTGCGCGCGTAGAGCGCCAGCGCGAGGGCCTGGGCCGCAGGTCCGTCGCCGCCGACGAGCTTCGGCACCGCGTACCCGAAGGGGTCCTCCGCGCGCGCGCCAGGGTCGAGGCGTTCCGGTGAATGCGCGAGGTAACAATGCGGCAGGCGCGCGCCGAGCAGCTCGCGGGTCGTGCCCGGCCAAGTCGTCGACTCCAACACGACGAGCGCGCCCGCCGCGACGTGCGGCGCGAGCGCCTCCGCGGCCGCGCAGACAGGTCCGAGGTCCGGCTCGCGCAGTGGCCCAAGCGGCGTCGGGACCGCGATCAAGACCGCGTCGCACGGCGCGAGCGAGCCCGACTCGGTCGTGATCGTGCGCAGCCGCGGCGAGCGCAGCGCCCGCTCGACGTCGGCGCCCAAGAAGCGCAACGGAACGTCGCCGGCCCGCAGGCGCGCGACGCGCTCGGCGTCGCGGTCGACGAGGACGAGGCCGTAACCCGCGCGCTCGAGCAGCGTCGCGAGCGAGAGGCCGACCGCGCCCAGCCCGACGACGCCGACGACGGCCTCGCCGCGCGCGAGGCGCAGACGCCGGGCCTCGAACGCCTCACCTGTCCGCGCCGCCTGCGCGCCCCCAGCGTCTGGTTCCATACGGGCCCTCCGACGGTCGACGGCGCGGCTTCTTCCTTCCGCCTACGCAGACGCGAGCGCGCGGAACGCGGCGCACAGGCGCGCCTCGTCGCCGGGCAGGAGCGCGCGCGGGTCGAGGAACACCGCGTCATCCTGGACCCTGGTGAACACCGGCGGGTCCCCCGCGCGCAGCTCGCTCGCGAGCGCTTCGGCGCTGACCCCGCTCCGCCGCACGCGGACGGCCAACGTCGGCAGGAAGACCGTGGGCGCGCTGCCGCTGCCCGGCTGTGACTCGGCGGGGACGACGTCCGCGGAGAACGACGGCAATGCGCCGAGGGCCGCTGCGATCCGCTGCGCAGCGGGCGCGAGCTCGTCCACATCGGCCAACAACATGCGCCGCGTCGGCAGCTCGTCACCGCGGCCGTTGAGCAAGAGACCGAGGGTCGCCTCGAGCCCCGCCAGCGCGACCTTGTCGAGCCGTACGGCGCGATAGATCGGGTTCTTGCGCAGCTCCCGTATGGCCGCCGCGGACCCGACGATCAGGCCGGCCTGCGGCGCACCGAGGAGCTTGTCCCCCGAGAAGCAGACCGCGTCGACGCCGGACGCGACCGCCTCCCGAACGACGGTCTCGTCACCGACGACGTCGAGCGTTCGCGCGCCCGCAGGCTCGGCGCGCCCCGAGCCGAGGTCCCACGCCGAAACGATCCCGTGCTCTTTCGCGAGCGCGGCCATGTCACGGGGCTCGACCTCTTCGGTGAAGCCGACGACGCGGAAGTTGCTCGTGTGCACCTTCATCAGGAGCCCGGTCGCGGGCCCGATCGCGCGCGCGTAGTCAGCGAGGCGCGTGCGGTTGGTCGTGCCGACCTCGACGAGGCGCGCGCCCGCGCGCTGCATCACGTCCGGGACGCGGAACGACCCGCCGATCTCGACGAGCTCGCCGCGGCTGACGATCGCCTCGCGGCCGCCCGCGAAGGTCTGCATCATCAGGAACGCCGCCGCCGCGCAGTTGTTGACGGCGATGCCCGCCTCGGCGCCGGTGAGGCGGGTCAGCAGCACGCCCAGGCGCGCGTCGCGCTCGTTGCGCTTGCCGGAGTACCGGTCGACCTCGAGGACGCAGTAGCCGAGGGCCGCGGCGCGCATCGCGTCGGCGACCTCGGGGTGCACGGGCGCGCGGCCGAGGTTCGTGTGCAGGACGACCCCCGTCGCGTTGACGCAGGGCGTGACCCCGCGGCCGGATTCCTGGCGCGCCGCGCGAGCGACCTCGGCCGCGAGCGCGCCCTCGGCGCAGCGGGCCGCCACCCCCGCGGCATCGAGCGCGCCGCCGGCGACCGCCATGCGCCAGCCCTCGATGGCCGCCTGGACCAGGGCGCGCAGGACCTCACGCCCGAGGGCGGGCTCCAGCGCGGCGATGGCCGGCTCCCGCAGGGCCTCGTCGACCTTGGGCAGGAGCCGATACGGGTTCGCTTCGGGTTCGGTGTCGCGCGGCGTCATGGGCTGGGCCCGTCACTCTAACGGGTGCCTCGTTCCGATGCCGCGCGCGAGGCCCCACCGCGCGGGCTCCAGGTGCCGGCCGCTGGCGGCCGATCCCAACGAGACCCCGCGTGCGAGCCCTCTATCCCCCTCGCTCACAGACCAGAATGCCCCAGGCCAGGCCACCGCACCCACCCATCGGCGATCCCAGCGCCGCGCGCGCGCGGACGTTGGCGGTGCGCATTTGGCTCGCATCGCTGGCGCTCGGCTGCGCGGCGCTCGCGGCCCACGGCGCCTCGGGCGCCGCGGTGCCCCTCGCGCCGGCGCGCCTGCCCGCCGAGGTGTCGGCGGCGCTCGACAGGCATCGAGACGCGCCGGAGGGGGCCCGCGCGGGCGCCCCGCTGGGCCTGATCGTCCTGCATCCGAAGTGCCCCTGCTCGCTCGTCGAGCTCGACCAGCTCGCGACACTGGCCGGACCGACCACGCCCAAGGTCCGCTGGCTCGCCCTCTTTGTCGTCCCGCCTGGGGCGCCGGACGGCTTCGCCGAGGGCGCGCTCTGGGACCGCGTCCAGGCCCGCGACGACATCGAAGCGGTCATCGATCGCGACGGTGTGCTCGCGCGTGCGCTCGGGGCCGAGCGCTCTGGCACCCTTGCGCTGTACGACTCCGCCGGCGCGCTCCGGTTCCAAGGCGGCTTGACCGAGGCCCGCGGGCACGCTGGCCCGAGCCGTGGCCTCACCTTGCTCCACGCTGCGCTGAACGAGCTCGAGCCAGCCGGGATCGGAGCCGACACCGCGTCACGTTCATGCACCACGACGAGCGCGCGCGGCTGCGCGCTCTTCACGTCCCCCACCGCGTCCACGCCATGAGCGCCTCCGCGCAGCCCGCCGCTTCGTCGGCAATTGCCCCGTCGCACACGCAAGCCATGGCGGCGCCGATCACGGACTTCGCCCCCGCCCTGGCGCGCGTGCAGCGCAGCGCGCACGACATCTTCGCGAAGGTGCTCGCGATCGAGGCGGTCGTCGCGCTGGCGCTCGCCTGGCTCATCTCGCCGCGCGCCTACGCAGGCTTGGAGTGGAGCACGCACATTCATGTGTGGGTCGCGCTCCTGATCGGCGTCCCGAGCGCGCTCGTGCCGCGCATGCTCATCCGGAACGAGCCCGACGCCCAGCGCACCCGAATCGCGGTCGCGGTGGCGCAGATGACGTTCGCGAGCCTGTTCATCCACCTGACCGGCGGTCACATCGAGACCCACTTCGGGATCTTCGTCTCGGTCGCGATGCTCGCGGCGTATCGCGATGTCCGCGTCCTCTTCGCTGCGACTGCGGTGATCGCGGTCGACCACGTCGTACGCGGTATCTTCGCGCCGATGTCGGTGTTCGGCATCACCGGCAGCGACGGGGTCACGACCGAAGCGCTCCTGCGCGTCCTGGAGCACGCCACGTACTTGATCCTCGAGGTCGCGTTCCTCAGCCTGACGGTCCAGCGCTCGCTGACGGAGATGAAGCAGATCGAAGCCGAGGCGCAGCGCGCGGAGGCGCTCCGGCTGGCCGTTGCGGAAGAGAAGGTGCGCGCGGAGGAGCGCGTCCAAGAGGGCACCGACGCAGCCAAGGCGGCCGTGCGCGAGATCGCAGCACAGATCAGCGGCCTCGACGCGACCGCAGAGGCCCTCCTCAACGCGATGCACGGGCTCGGCGAACGCGCCTCCGAGAGCACCGGCCTCGCCGCAGAGAGCAGCCGGACGATCGAACGCGCGCTGACCACCGTGCGCTCGATGGACTCGTCGCTCGACGGCGTCGACGACGTCATGGCGCGCCTCGCTGAAGCCGCGGGCGATATCAGCAAGACGTCCAGCCTGATCGCGGACGTCGCCGACCAGACGAACCTCTTGGCCTTGAACGCGACCATTGAAGCGGCGCGCGCTGGCGTGCATGGGCGCGGCTTCGCGGTCGTCGCCGATGAGGTGCGCGCGCTCGCGGGGCGCTCTGCTGAGGCCGCCGACAAGATCGCGAAGATCACGACCGGGCTCACCCGGGAGACGGGGTCGATCTCGACCGCGCTCGACCGCGCGCGCGCGACGGTCCACCAAGGTCTGGACCAAGCGGACGGTGCTGAGCGCGCCCTCAGCGCGCTCTTCGACGCCACGCAGCGGGTCGCGAACGGCGTACAGTCACTCGTGAAGAGCACCGGCGAGCAGACGCACTACACACGCGCCATCGAAGAGCTCGTGCGCGAGCTCTCCGCTGAAGATGAGGGCGCGCTGTCCCCCCGCACATGCGCCCGCACAGCGGATCGACCGCTGTCGTCGGTGGGTCCAAAGTGACGGCGCCAATCCTGGCGAATGAAGCAGGCCAGCCCCAGCGGGGCAAGGGACTCGTTATGGTGGGCGGCGATGGCGCTCCCGCTCGGATCCAAGGTCGCAGGCGACCCCTCTGATTCCCCCACTCCGGCGTCCCCTGAGCCCGCGGACGGCACGGGAGCCCCAGCCGCCGGCGGCGCAGCACGCGCCAGCGGGCGCGCGCCCGTGCGCTGGCGCCTCCTCGGCGCTGGCGACGCCGCAGCAGCCGAGTCGCGCGCGCGCCTCGTGACCCAAGAGCGCCTCCCCGAGGTCGTCGCGCGCCTCCTCGTCGGGCGCGGCGCCCGCTCGATTGAGGCCGCGCAGGACATGCTCTCGCACGACCTGAACCGGCTGCACGATCCGCTGGCGCTCCCGTCGATGGAGGCCGCTGTGCAGCGCGTCGTGCGCGCCCTCGAGCAGCGCGAAGTGATCCTCGTCCACGGCGACTACGACGTCGATGGAATCACAGGCACCGCGATCCTCGTGCGGCTCCTGCGCCACCTCGGCGCGCGCGTCGACTGGCACGTCCCGCACCGCATCGACGACGGCTACTCGTTCGGGCCGCACTCCGTCACCAAGGCGCGCAGCGTCGGCGCCACCCTGGTCATCTCGGTCGACAACGGGACGTCCGCGGGCGAGACGATCGCCGCGCTGTACGAGCACGGCATCGAGACGATCGTCACGGACCACCACGAGCCGCCGCAAGGAGCTGGCGCGCCGCCCTTGCCGGGCCCAGAGTCGGGCGCCGTCGCGATCGTGAACCCGAAGCTCCCGGGCTCCGAGTACCCGTTCCGCGAGCTGTGCGGCAGCGCCGTCGCGTTCAAGCTAGCCTGGGCGCTCTGCCAACGCCTGACCGGCGCGCAGCGCGTGCGCGACGACCTGCGGCAGTTCCTGTTCGACTCGATGGGCTACGTCGCGCTCGCGACGATCTGCGACGTCGTCCCGCTCGTCGGCGAGAACCGCCTCTTGACCCACCACGGGCTGCGCGCGCTCGCCCAGCGCCCGACGCCTGGCGTGCGCGCGCTGCTCGACCTCGCTGGGCTCGCGGGCCGCGCGCTGTCGTCCGAGGACATCAGCTTCCAGATCGGGCCGCGCATCAACGCCAGCGGCCGCATGGACAGCGCCGCGCGCGCGCTGGAGGTCCTGCTCGCGACCGAGGACCACGAGGCGCGCCGCGCCGCCGCCGTGCTCGACGAGCTGAACCAAACACGGCGCCGGGTCGAGCGCGAGGTGCTGCAACAAGCGCTCGCCGAAGCGGCCCGCTTCGAGGACGCGGACGCATGGCCGATGCTGGTCCTCGCCGGCCAGGGCTGGCACCAGGGTGTCGTCGGGATCGTGGCCGGCAGGTTGGCGGAGCGCTTCGACCGCCCGGCGCTCGTGATCGGCCTGAACGGCGAGGTCGGCCGCGGCAGCGCGCGCTCGGCGCGGGGCCTCGACGTCCTGGAGCTCATGCGCGGCGGCGACGCCGAGATGGAGCGTTGGGGCGGGCACGCGCAGGCCGCCGGCTGCGACGTGCGCGCCGACCGCATCGACGCGCTGCGCGACGCGATCGCCGCGCACGCGCGCGGCGTGCTGGCCCAGAACCCGCCCGGGCCGCGCGAGCTCGTCCTGGACGCCGAGCTCTGCCTCGCGTCCCTCGACGAGGTCCTGATGCGCCAGATCGATCGCTTGGAGCCGTTCGGCGAGCGCAACCGCAAGCCGCTGCTGCTCGCGCGCGACGTGCGCATCGACGAGGCGCCGCGCGTCGTCGGCGCGGACGGCACGCACTTGATGCTGCGCCTGCGCCGCGGCGCGCGCACGTTCAAGGCGATGGCCTTCGGGCTCGCACACCGCGCGGGCGAGCTGGACTTCGGGCGCCCGCTGCACCTCGCTTACACGCCGCGCTGGAACACCTTCCGCGGCACGACGAACCTCGAGCTCGTCGTGCACGACTTCCAGACGAGCGCCCTCGTGCTCACGGCCGAGTGACGTCGGGACGCGCGGGCGCGTCCCAGGGCAGCACCCACGGCCGCGGCTCGCCCCAGCCGGCGACGGGGGCCGCTCCCGTCTCAAAGCGCGTGCGATAGACGGGCTCGAGCACGTCCGCCCGCAGGACCTCGTGCACGCTGCCGTCGGCGACGATCCGGCCCGCGTCCAGCAGCGCGATGCGCGTGGCAAATTGGCTCGCGAGGTTCAGGTCGTGCGTGATCGCGAGCGCCGCGCGGCCGCGGCAGCCGAGCCCGGCGACGAGCCCGAAGACCTGCAATTGGTGGCGCGGATCGAGCGCGTTTGTCGGCTCGTCGACGAGGACGAGCTCGGGCTCCTGGGCCAACGCGCGCGCGACGAGCGCGCGCTGGCGCTGGCCGCCCGAGAGCTCCTCGAGCGGGCGCTCGGCGAACGCGCGAATGTCGGCCTCGTCGAGGGCGCGCTCGATCGCCGCGTGGTCCGCGGGCGTCGACCGCGCGAAGCGCGCGCGATGCGCGTAGCGACCCTGCGCGATGAAGTCGCGTACGCGCATCGCCGGCAGCGCGCGGAGCGCCTGCGGCACGACGCCAATGCGCTGCGCCCTCGCGCGCAAGGGCAGGTCGCGCAGCGGCTGACCTGCGAACGAGACCGTGCCCGCGGTCGGCTCGATGAGGCCCGCGCAGAGCCGCAGGAGCGTGCTCTTGCCCGCGCCGTTCGGGCCGATGAGGCAGACGACCTCCCCCGCGCGCACGTCGAGGTCGACGCCGCAGAGGACCGGCGCGCCGCCCGGATAGGCGAACTCGAGGCCGCGCACGACCAGGGCTACCAAGTCCGCACCTCCGCCCGCCTGCGCAGGACCAGCGCGAGGAAGAACGGCCCGCCGATCAGCGACAGCATCACGCCGGGGCGCAGCGCGCGCGCTCCGAGGAGCGAGTGATTGACGAGGTCTGCGCCGAGGAGGAACGCCGCCCCGCCCAGGACACACGCGAGCAAGAGCCGCGGGTGCGAGTGCCCGAGCGCGCCGCGCAGGATGTGCGGCACGACGAGGCCCACAAACGCGATCTGGCCCGCGACTGCGACCGCCGCCGCCGCCGCGAGCGAAGCGCCGCCGACCGCGAGCAGCTTCATGCGGCGCGTGTCGACGCCGAGCGACTCCGCGTCCTCTTCACCGCCGGCGATCAAGTCGAGCTCACGGCCGACGAAGGGCACCACGAGGGCGGCCAGTGGTATCAGCATGAGGAGCGTCATGACCTGCCCATAGGTCCGGTCCGCGAGGTTGCCGAAGGTCCATGAGAAGACGGCCCGCGAGAGCTCGTAGTCCTCTTCGAAGAGCACCTCTTGCAGCGCTGCCAGGACGCCCCCGAGGCACGCGTTGGCCGCGACGCCGAGCAAGAGCAGCGTCGGCACGGAGATCCGGCCGCCGCGCGTGCCGAGCAGCATCACGAGGCCAGAGACGGCCAGGGCGCCGATGAAGGCCAAGCTCGAGACGAGCGCCGGGCCGAACAAGCCCGCTACACCGAGCGCCTCGGCGCCGCCGAGCCCGCCGCCGATCAGGATCACCCCTGCCGCCGCGCCGAGCGTCGCGCCGGAGCTGATCCCGAGCAACCCGGGCGACGCGAGGTCGTTGCGAAAGACGCCTTGCAAGAGCCCGCCCGAGAGCGCGAGCCCAGCGCCGACGAGCGCGGCCGCTGCGGTGTCGACGAGGCGCTGCTCGAAGAGCACCTGCAGGGCGCCCTCGAGCGGCGCGCCAGCGCCGATCCACGCGCGCAAGCCTCGCGCGACGCTGGAGAACGAGAGCGTCACGCCGACGCCGCTGCCGACCTGCAGCGTCGCGCACGCGAGCAGCGCCACGAGCGCGGCGAGCAGCGCGAGCGGGAGCACCACGGAGGGCGGGGCGGACGCGCGTGCGCGGGGCGCGCCGCGCGCAGGGAGTGTAGATTCGGTCAAACGGAGGCCCTAGGGCGCGGAGTGTAGCGGCTCCCTGGACCGTGATGCCCGCCGCGCGCTCCAGTTGCGCGCTCGAGGACGACGGGTGCGCCGACGCAGGGTCGACGCAGGGCCGTTGGCAAGCGCTTTGATTTGGGAGCGATGGAGGGTGATCGCGGGCAGCTCGGGGGCGGTCATGCACGTCTGCTCGAGCGCCCACGGCCACACCTCGCCGCCGGCCCCGGTCCGCTCGGGCCCTGACCGCCACACTGCAACGTGACACGCGGGCCTCCCCGACCGCGCGACCGAGCGGGACCACCGAGATGGGCCAGCGCACCGCGAGGCCGGCGCGCGGCGAGGCCGGCGCGCGACGCCAGGCGGCGCGCCGCGGCTGCTCGACCGCTACACTCGGCCGGGTGTCCCCTCTCGCGCCGCCCCCCACCGTGATCGACCTCCGCAGCGACACCGTCACGCGCCCGACCGCCGGGATGCGCGCCGCGATGGCGGCGGCCCAAGTCGGCGACGACGTCTTTGGCGATGACCCGACGGTCAACGCGCTCCAAGCGCGCGTCGCCGCGCTGTTCGGCAAGGAGGCCGCGCTCTTCGTGCCGAGCGGCACACAGAGCAACCTCTGCGCGCTGATGGCGCACTGCGAGCGCGGCGACGAGTACCTCGTCGGTCAGATGGCGCACACCTATCGGTGGGAAGGCGGCGGGGCCGCGGTGCTCGGCAGCATCCAACCGCAGCCGCTCACCCAGGCGCCCGACGGCTCGATCCCGCTCGCAGACATCCAAGCCGCGATCAAGCCCGACGACCCGCACTACGCGCGCACGCGGCTCTTGACGCTCGAGAACACCTGGGGCGGCCACGTCCTGCCGCTCGACTACATCGAAGACGCGACCGCCCTCGCGCGCCGCGCTGGGCTCGCGACGCACCTCGATGGCGCGCGCCTCTTCAATGCGGCCGTCGCCAGCGGCGGCGACCCGTTCGCAGCGGCGGCGCGCATCGCGAGCCACTTCGACAGCGTCTCCGTGTGCTTCAGCAAGGGCCTCGGCGCGCCGATCGGCTCAGCCCTCGTCGGCACGCGCCAGCTCATCGGGCGCGCTCAGCGCATCCGCAAGATGGTCGGCGGAGGGCTGCGCCAAGCCGGCGTCCTCGCAGCGGCGGCGCTGTACGCGCTCGACCACCACGTGGAGCGGCTCGCGCTCGACCATGCCAACGCCCGCGCGCTGGCCGACGGGCTGCAAGGGCTGCCTGGCGTGCGCGTGCAACCGCCCGAGACGAACATCGTCTTCGTCGAGCTCGACCCAGACAAGGTGTCGGACAGGGGTCCACTCGAGGCCCCGGGCGCCGTCGAGCGCCTGGCGGCCGCGGGCGTCCTGTGCACCGGCGGCGCGCGCCTGCGCCTCGTGACCCACCTGGACGTCACGGCCGCTGACATCGACGCCGCAGTCGCCGCGCTGCGCCGCCTCTTGTGAGCAACGCCGCGTTGCCGCGCGCGACACGAGCGTCCCGCGCGCGGCCAGAGCGCTGCGCGCTCAAGGCGTGTACAGCACGCGCCACGCGTTGGTGAAGTTCGAGACGCCGCCGATGCACGGGCCGCCGATGTCTCGGTACCAAACCTGGAAGCCCCACGTCGAGCCAGGCGTGACCACAGGCGGCAAAGGCAAGAGCGAGATATCCGCGAGGATGCCAGGGCCGTAGTCGAAGGAGCCCGTCGGGCCTGTCGGCGCGATCTTGATCCGGGTCGAGCCGCCGACGCACACGCGGCCGTTGCTGAACGGCGGCACAGCCGACCCCGCCGTCATCCCCATGAACACGACGCCGAAGGTGTTCGGGGTCATCGAAGAGGCGGTCAGCTTCAGCGCGTCCGTCGCGACCGAGCTCGTCCCCGTGCCGATCAGGCGCGCGCCGACCCCCGTGTTGTTGACGCACCCACGGCCCGTCACGGAGATGTTCCCACACGCCGCCTCCGCCGCGGTGTCGCAGTCGCAGAACGCCTCGCCTGCCGACTCGCACTCGTCGGGCACGCCGTTGCCGTCGATGTCGGGCGAGCTCCCACTCGACACCTCGAGGCCGTCCTCGACGCCGTTCTCGTTGCAGTCCTTGAACGGCTCCTCGGTGTCATCGCGCATGTCGAGCGCGTCGAGGTCGTCGCCGGCCTCGAAGAACTGGCCGCGGCTCGTCTGCAGGCCCAGCGACTCCGCCGCGATGAAGATCGAAGGGCGCTGCCCGATCGTGCCGCCGAGCGGCGGCCCGAGGATGTCACCCTCCGTGATCGGGATCCCGAACTGGCTGTCGAGCATGCCGATGATCGCCGAGCCGCGGCGCACCGAGAAGAGCACGAGGTCGCGCGGGCCGCCGCCAGCGCCTTGGATCCAGTCATACGGCACGAGGGAGGGCTGATACCCCGCGACGCCGTTCTCGACGACCATCAGCGCGTCGATGTCGTCGAAGCCGTTGCCCGACAGGCCGAGCTGATCCGAGGAGGCGTACAAGAACACGACGCCGGCGTTGTCGATCACCAAGACGTCTGCGCCGTTGAACGACAACGTGCCGTTCGGATCCGGCTGCAAGCCGGCCGAGTTCGTGATCGCGACGTTGGGCTCGCGCGGGTCGGGCAGGCCACCCTCGAGCGAGAAGAACGTCCGCGTTCCGACCGTCGGCGGCGGCCCGATGTCGAACGCGTCGAGGTTGTCCCCGAGCTCTGGGACGGTCGGCGTCGCGGGGATCGGCTCCTTGAGCCCGAGCCCCGGATACAGCGCGCCGGAGGTGCTGCGCTGTCCGTCGCCGTCGATGACCGCGAAGTTGAAGCCTGCGCCGGGCTGGAACGGACCCGCGCCGGTGAACCGCCGCATGAAGACGTCGCCCGCCGCCTCGTTTGCGGCGGCCTCGGTCGCGACGTTGGGCGCGAACGGCCCCTGCGCGCCGACCGCGTGCTCGTCGACAGAGAAGAGCAGGTCGAACTGATACGCGGCCGTCGGACGCAGACGCGCGTCCCTGCCGAACGACAGCGCGTCGAGCTCGACGCCGCACGACACACCAGGGGCGTGGCCGACACAGGTCGAGTAGCGCGAGAGGAACGCGCCCGGGATGCGGATGCCCGGCGTCCCGGAGTTGAAGATCGCGCCACCCGGGCTCAGCAGGTCGGCCTCGGTGATCGGCAGGCCGGTGCTGGACTGCACGCCCATCAACGGTCCTTGCCAGTCGACGGAGAACGTCACTTCGGTCGGCACTTGGGCGCTCGCTTGCGTCGCGAGCAGCGCGGCAGGGAGAGCGAAGCGGGCGGCTTGCAGGCCGCACGAGAGTCGCGATCGGGTGGCTCGGTGCATGGCAGTGTGCAGGTGGGCTGTTCGAGTCTACGGGTGCGAGCGCCGCTCCGCTCGAAGGCGCACAAGTGGAGCGTCGCAGCGCGGTCCAGGTTCCATTTCGCTGCGGAGAGGCGTCTCGGGAATGGACAGCCTCGCTCGGCGCAGGCCCCCCGCACCCAAATGCACGCGCCGCCGGCTTCTGGACCGGGAATCGAAGAAACGCGCCCGCCCGGCGCCCTCCGTGCCCCGCTGGGGGCTGCATCGAAGGGTCGCCGGGCGGGACACGTGGACCCCGGGGCGAGCGGGGGTCCGACCCGCCCCGTGTGAGGCGGTCTGCGATCCGTCCATCCCGCTCAGGGCACGAAGGTCACCGTGAGCGCGTTCGAGAAGTTCGAGGCGCCGCCGCAGGGGCCGCCGAGGTCGCGGTACCAGGTCTGGAAGTTCCAGGTGGCGAAGGCCGTGATCTGGCCAGCCGGCGGGTTGCCCGCGGTCAGAGCGACGAGGCCCGGCCCAAAGCTCGCCGTCCCGGGACCAGTCGGGTAGAGGCCGAGGCGCCAGATGCTCGGACCAGCGCAGAGCAGACCGTTCTGGACCGGCAGCGGACCGACCATCCCGACGCTCATGAAGCTCAGGGCAAAGCCGCCGGGGTTCATCCCCGTCGTCGTCAACACGAGGTTGTCCGCGCCGACGCTCGTCGAACCCGAGCCCGAGAGGACCGCGCCGGTGCCGGTCGCGTTGAGGCACCCGCCGAGGGCGTACGCGTTCCCACAGGGCGAGGCGGCGGCGGTGCAGAAGCAGTACGGCGTGCCGACCGGGCCCGAGACACAGGAGTCCGGCACCCCGTCCATGTTCGTGTCCGCGACCCCGAAGGCGGCGATGCCGATCGCGTCCTCGACGCCGTCCCCGTCGCAGTCGAAGAGGTGCCGGTGCAAGGCGTCCGCGGCGCAGAGGTCGTCGGCGGTGCCGGCAAAGCGCAGCGTCGAGAGGCCGAGGTTCTCCGCGGCGATGAAGATCGCGGGGAAGGGCGAGACCCCGCCGAGCGCGGTCGGGATCGGCGGGATCAGGAGGTCACCCTCTTGGATCGGCAGGCCGAACATGCTGTCGGGCATCCCGATGACGGCCGAGCCGCGGCGCACCGAGAAGATCAGCATGTCCGCGTTCGGCGACATCCAATCGTAGGGCTGGAACGAGGGCTGGTAGCCCGGCGCGCCCGTCTCGGCGAGGATCAGCGCGTCGAGGTCGTCGGAGTCCGGCCCGCCGATGAGGTCGAGGCCGAGCATCGTCGCCGGCGCGTAGACCATCGTCCCGGCGGACGTCGCGACGAGCACGTCACCGCCGACAAAGCCGTGCGCGATGGCCGAGCCCGTGTTCGGCACGAGGTCCATGAAGTCGGGGAAGCTCGAGTCGAGGCTGAAGAACGTCCCGATGAACGTGGTTCCAGCGACCGGCTCGACGGCGTCGAGCGCGTCGATGTTGTCGCCGCCGTTGAACGGGCCCGGCGCCGCGACGATCGGCTCGCGGATGCCGACGCCCGGGTAGGTGTAACCCGACCCCGAGGCGAAGCCGTCGCCGTCCTGCACGCCGACGTGGCGGCCGAACATCGGCGAGAGGGGCGCCGGCGGCATCAGGCCCAGGTTGACGAAGCTGTCCGCAGCGCCGTCGCCGAAGGGCGCTTCGCTGACGACGTTCGGCATCGGGCCGGCCGGCAGCCCGACCGCGTACTCGTCGACCGAGAACAGGATCTGACCAGGACGGATCGGCACGTTCGGCTGGAAGCGGAAGTCGATGCCGCGGGACAGCGCGTCGACCTCGATGTTGCACGGGGTGCCGCCCGCGTGACCGGCGCAGCCCGTCGCCAGGCCGAGGCCGCCCAGCCCGTGCGGGATCGCGATCATCGGCGGCGCCGGCGCGGCGAGCGCAGGCATCGAGGTGCCGGTGCTCGGCGCGAGGATGTCGCCCTCGGTGATCGGCGCGCCGCTGACCGACGGCATACCGACGGTGGCGCCTTGCCAATCGATCGAGAAGAGGTAACGGGTCTGCGCGGAGGCCTCTCCAGCGAGGAGCGGCAGGGCGAGCGCGGCGACAAACGTCGTGGCTGCGGAACGAAGGATCTGCATGGCGCGGAGGGCCTCGTGGAGGCGGGTTCGGGTCTCGAAGGGGGTCGCACGGCCTGCACGGGCCGCTGCGTGTTCCCTTCCAAGTGAGCCCACCGGGCGCGCCTGGACAGAAATCTGCGAGACTCTCCGCTGCGGGCTCGCGGGAGCCGCTGCACACGTCCCGTCACTGGATTCCCGTCACTGGATTCCCGTCACTGGACTCCCGGCAAGGGATTCCCATCTCGGGGCTCCGGTCACTCGACCCTGGCGCGCTCTTGGAGGTCGAGGTCGCGCGGCATCAGGGCCTTCGCTGGAGGCACCGGATCGATCGGCCAGAGCGCGACCATACCGTCGTCGGCGACGCTCGCGATGCGCCCGTCCGGGCCGAAGTCGAACGCGAGCACCGGCGCGGCGTGGCGGTTGTAGCGCGCGACGAGCGCACCGGTCGCCGCCTGATAGACATGCACGGCGCCATCGAGGGACGCCGTCCCGACGAGGGCCCCGTCCGGGGACGCGTCGATGCACGTGATCGAGAGGTCGTGCCGCAGCTCCCACTCGCTCTGCGCGCTGTGCGCGCCCGAAGCGAACGAGCCGTCCGTGCCGCGGGCGAGCGCGATGATGCGCCCGGTGTAGTTGCCCTCACCGTGGGCGAAGAAGCGCGCGCCGCCGAGCGCCTTGGTCCACGTCACGGGCAGCGGCGACGCAGCGCGCGTAACGACCCGTGTCCGTGTCGCCACGTCCCAGAGGTCGAGCCGATCGCGCTGGGAGGCGACGAGCAGCTCGGCGCCGTCGCTCGAGTAAGCGAGGTCGCGCACGGCTCGACCGGCGGGCGCCCGCGGCAGCGCGCCGGGCGCGCGCGCCCCCGGCGCGGGCGCCGCCGTCGCAGCCTCGTCGAGGGCCCCGCCCAAGGCCTCGTCGGACAGCTCCCCGAGCGCCTCGCCGCTCGCGACGTCGTACAGCTCCACAGCGCCGTCGCCGCGCCCGACCGCGACCCGGCGGCCGGCGCGATCGATGCGCAGCGCCGTCGCGTCAGGGGCGCACGCGGCCCAGCGCGCTCCTCCACGTTCGGTCCACAGGAGCAGCGCGCCCTCCGCGGTGGTCGCGGCCAGCGCGGCGCCGTCCTCAGCGAGGTCGAGGCGCCGGAGGCCGCCGGAGGCCGCACCTGGCTCGATGTGCGCGACGAGCGCGCCGTCGCTCGTCCAGACCGACGCCGCGCCGTCGCCGCCCGCGGTGGCGAAGCGGCGCCCGTCGGGGGTCGCGACGAGGAGCGCGCGCCCGCCATGTGCGACCAAGGACGACCACACCTCGGGGTGCGCAGCGCTCGCGTCCGTGACCCGCGGCAGCGTCAGGACCTCGCCGTCGGTCGTGGCGACCGCAGCATCGAGCGCGCCGACGAGCCGCGCGATCGCGGTGGCCCTGCGCCCCTCAGGCAGCGCCGCGCGGAACGCCGCAGAGGCCGGGCGCTCGCGCCAGACCCACAGGTGCCGCGCGATCCCGAACGAGACGAGGCGGCGCGACTCAGGGCACCACAGGACCTCGTCCGTGAGCCATTCCTCGAGGTGCTGGGCCGAGACCGCGCCCGGCGCCGCCCGCGCGACGACGCGCAAGCGATTGTCCGCGCACGCGGCGACGACCCGACCCTCGAAGGCGCACACGCCGAACGCGCCGCCGGCGCCCACGCCCGTCAACGGCGTGAGGCCGCCGGCGTCGTCGAGGACCTGCACGCACGCGTCGCCCCCGCGGTTGAGCGCGATCAAGGTCGCCCCCTCGCTCAGCGTCAGAGCTTCGACCGGCGCGCCGAGGGTCGCCGAGGCGGCCGGGTTCGGGCTCACGTCGACCCCAGCGCCCGCGCGCCGCAGCGTGAAGGCGACGACAGCGCCGGCGCGCGACCCGAGCGCGACCCGCGCGCAGCCGGACGCGTCCATGGCCGCGTCCATGCGTTGAATCGGCCCGCCGGCCGGCAGCTCTGCGAGGAGCGCGCCGTCGAGCAGCGAATGCACCCGCGCGACGTCGCCCTGGATCAGAGGCCGACCGGCGCGCGAGCGCGGCGCGGTGATCGCGACCGGCAAGCCGTCGATCAAGAGCGCGCGCGCCTCACCTGCGCTGCGCCGCGGCGCAGCGATCCGGAGGCGCTCGGCGCCGTCCGCGACGCCCAGCACCACGAGCGCGCCCTCCGAAGTGACGACGAGCGCCTCTTCAGGCGAGGCCGCGCCCGCCTCATTGCCCCTCGGCAGCGGCGTGATCCATTGGACCGGGTCGGTGCGCGCGGCGGCGCGCGCCGGCGCGCTCGGCCCCGTACCCGCGGCCACGGTCACCTCACGCTGCCACTCCTCCTCGAGGCCGGGCAAGGTCAATCGCCACAGGACGCCGTCGTCGGTGCCGACCAGCACGGCGCGGCCCCCATCGATGACCGCGAGCCGGCGCGCCTCGGTCGCGGCGCCGGTCAACGTGCGCGACGCGAGCAGCGCGCCGCTCGCGAGGTCGAAGACGCGCACGTTCGGGCCGACCGAGCACGCGACGAGCTGCGCGCCGCCCGCGAACGTCGCGGCTTGCCAGATGCGCCCGCCGCGCTCGGCGTCCTCAGACATCACGAGCCGCCGCTCGAGCGTGAGCTCCTCGAGCGGGCCGTAGAGCGCCTCGCGGGTCCACCACTCGTCGCGCAGCGCGACGGCCTTCAGGCCGAGCGCCAACGCCGCCGCAGGCGACCGCGCGAGGAACTCGGGCACGAGCCCCGCGTACCGGCGCGCGGTCGCGAGGTCGAGCGCGCGCTGCTTCTCCGCGAGCGCCGCGTCCTTGGCCACGAGCGCGGCGTCCTTCTCGTCCAACGCGCTGTTCTTCTCGGTGATCAGCGCGTTCTTGCGCTGGTTCGACACGAGGGACGCCGCGAGGCCGACGACGAGGGCGATCGCCGAGACCCCGATCGTCGCGGCCCACGCGGGCTCGCGCCGGCACCAGCGTCGTAGCCGCAGGGCGGGGCCCGCCGGGCGCGCGCGCACGGGCTCGAACTCGCGGATGCGGCGCAGGTCCTCCGCGAGCTCCAACGCGCTCGGGTAGCGCCGCGCGCGATCCCGCTCCAACGCCGATTCGATGACGACCCGCACGTCCATCGTCAGAACAGGGTTGCGCTCCCGCGGGTCGGGGACGGGCTGCTCGAGGATCGCGCGCGCGAGCGCGTGCGGCGATGCGCCGGCGAAGGGGCGCGCGCCGGTCAGGGCCTCGTACAACGTCACTCCGAGCGACCAGACGTCCGCGCGCCGATCGAGCTCGTCGGCGCGGCCCGCGAACTGCTCGGGCGCCATGTACGCAGGCGTGCCAAAGACCTCGCCGTCGCGCGTCAGCGCGGCCTCACGCCCGCCGGGCGGGTCGACGCCGCGCGCGAGGCCGAAGTCGAGGACGACGGGCACGCCCGGCGCGGCGACCCGGATGATCCCTGGCGTGATGTCGCGGTGCACGACGACCTCTTCGTGCGCAGCGTGCAACGCGCGCGCGGCGCGCTCGAAGAACGCCAGGACCCGCGCGAGCTCCGAGCGTGTGCGCGGGATCAGCGGCACGAGCGGCGCGAGCTTCGATCCGGCCATGGCGCGCTCGCGCTCGGCGCGCGCGACGTCGAGCGCGGCGCCGAGGTCCTGGCCCTCGACGTAGCGCATCGCGATCCACGGCACTTCGGCGTCGAGGTCCGCGTCGTGCACGCCCGCGAGCCCGGGGTGGTCGATGCGCGCGATGACCTCCGCCTCGCGCCGGAAGCGCCCGCGCCGCTCGACGGTGATGAACGGGGTCGTCAGCAGCTTCAGCGCCACCTTGCGCCCGAGCCGCTCGTCCTCGGCGAGCCCCACGGCGCCTTGGCCGCCGCGGCCGAGCTCGCGCACGAGCCGGTTGTGGCCGAGGCGGCGCTCGCCGTCGTCGGGGCGCGCCGCCGGCGGCTCGGGCACGCCGGGGCCGCTCGCGTGCTCGGTCGCGCCGATGAGCCGCAGGTACTCCAGCGCGATCGCCTCCTCGTGGCCGGGATAGCGCGCGAGATAGCTCGTCAGCGGGGGCGCAGCCGCGCCGTCGGGGCCCACGTCATCCAGGAAGTCCGCGACGAAGTCGAAGACGGCGGCCTCGCGGGCGGCGCGGGCGTCGTCGTCTTCGTCGTGGGCTCGGGACTGGGGCGGGCGCGCCATGCCTCCCCGAGGATAGCCCCCGCGCCTCCCGAGGCCCTACGCCGCGGCGACGTTGCCGAGGCGCGGTCCAGGCGCTTGCGCCAGAACGGGGTCGGCCCAAGCGTGTGCGCCGGAACGGGGTAGGATGGCCCCGTGGAACGACCCCCGCGCGAGGAGCTCGACGGCGTGACCGCGCAGTGGCTGTCCGAAGCCCAGGGCGGCGACGCGGACGGCTTTGCGCGGCTCTACGAGCACATCGCGCCCGCGCTGCACACCTGGGCAGAGCTCCGCATCCGGCCCGAGCAGCGCGCCGTGATCGAGCCAGGCGACCTCGTGCAGGAGGTCTGGTTCCGCGCGTGGCGGCAGTTGGAGGGGTTTGACTCCGAGTCGACCCCGTTCCGGTTCTGGATCTTCAGGATCGCGAAGAACGTGCTCTTGGAGGCCACGCGGCAGAGCCAGCGCGCCGAGCGCGTTGGCAGCGGCTCCAGCGAGCGGCTGCGCGCCCTCGACGCGCTCGCCGACAGCATCACAGGGGTGTCGATGCGGCTCGCGCGCGATGAGGGCCTGGCGCGCTTCCGCGCCACGGTCGCGTCCCTGCCGCCGGAAGAGCAGAAGCTCGTCCTCCACTGCGGGCTCGAGGGCCTGTCGTACAAGGAGGTCGCGCCGCGCCTCGGCCTCTCGCTTGAGGCCGTGGCGAAGCGCTGGCAGCGGCTGCGCGCGCGCCTCGCGGAGTCAGACTTGCCGGCGCACCTGCTCGCGGACGCGTGACGCGCGCCGCGCAGCCTGTGGCCGCTGCCGCTCAGGCCGTGGTCAAGCCGAAGCCCGCGCGGTACGACTTCGTCAGCAGCGCCTCGACGCCGTCCGCGCCCGTGACCGCGCCGGACTTGACGTCGACCTTGAGCGGCGCGCCCGCGCGGAACGCGACGGTCGCCAGCAGCACCGCCTCGGTCAGCGGCGCCGAGTAGTCGAACGGGCACGACGTGCGCTCGCCGCCCTGGATCTCCTGGATCCACTCGACGTAGTGGCCGCGCGACTTCGCGAGCGTCTGCTTGGGCGCCTCGTAGGCCGCGTCCGGGTCGTCGAGCACGACCTCGTGCTTCGAGTAGGTGCTGTAGATGCGGCCCTTTGAGCCCACCCAAATGTGGCAGTCGTTCCAGCCTTCGCGCGCGATCTCAGGGCGCTTGCCGCCGTCCCACCAATGCACGGCGACCGCGGGCCGCCCCTTGGCGGCGGGGTGCTCCCACGTCGTGTGGAGCCACGCCGGTGTGCCGTCCGGGTGCACCTCGGGGCCGACGGACGTGACCGCGCTCGGCCGCCCGAGCTCGAGGGCCCAATGCACGAGGTCGACCCAGTGGCACGCCATGTCTCCGACGGTGCCGGTGCCGAAGTCCCAGAACTTGCGCCACCACGCGGGGTGCAAGCCCTCGGTGTAGGGGCGCTCCGCCGCCGGCCCGAGCCACAGGTCGAAGGCGAGCTGCTCCGGGACGGGCTTGGCCTCGCCGTAGCGGCCGTCGGACCAGCTCTTCGAGCACAGGACGTGCACCTCGCGCACGTCGCCGATCGCGCCGCCGCGCACGGCCTCGACGACGCGCCGGTAGTTGTCGCCGGCGTGGATCTGAATGCCCATCTGCGTCGCCACCTTCGCCTTGTGCGCGAGCTTCTGCAGGAGGCGCGCCTCTTCGACCGTGTGCGCCAGCGGCTTCTCGCAATACACGGCGAGGCCGCGCGCGAGCGCAGCGGACGCGATCGGCGCATGGAGGTGGTCCGGCGTCGAGATGACGACGCCGTCGAGCTCGCGCGGGCGCTCGAGGGCGGCGCGCCAGTCGGCCATCAGCTGCGGCGCCGCCTGGCCCCGATCCGCGACGAGCTTCGCCGCGAGCCCGAGGTGCTTCGAATCGACGTCCGCGAGGAGCTTGACCTCCCCCTCCGCGTCGAGCACGCCTTCGAGGTTCGATCGGCCGCGGTTCCACACCCCGATCACCGCGAGGCGGGGCCGATCGCGCAGCGGCCCCGAGCGCACGAATGGAGCGCGCCCCAAGGACGTGCCGAGGAACGGAAAGAGGGCGCCAAGCTGGCTGAACTGCCTACGGGAGATGCGTGTCATCGGAATTCGTTCGCTGCAATGCTTCGCGCTCGAGCGCGCTCGAGCAGGGTCACGGCTGAGCGGACGCGTCAAAGCCTCCGCGTCGCCGCCGGTCTCTCTTGGGGCGCTACGTCTCTTCTGTGGCCTCACGCGTCGCCGCGACGACGCGGTCCGCGAAGCGCGAGAACGGCATCGTCTGCATCCAGATCCGGCCCGGGCCGCGCAAGCGCGCGAGGAACAGGCCCTCGCCGCCAAAGATCTTGGAGGTCACGCCGCCGACGAGCTTGATGTCGTAGTCGACCGTGCGCTCGAAGCCGACGAGGCAGCCGGTGTCGACGCGGAGCTCGTCGTCCTCGGCCAGCTCGCGCTCGACGATGTGGCCGCCGGCGTGGATGAAGGCGAGGCCGTCGCCGGAGAGCTTCTGGAGGATGAAGCCTTCGCCGCCGAAGAAGCCCGCGCCGAGGCGCTTCGTGAACGCGACCGAGACCTCGACGCCGTAGGCGCAGCACAGGAACGCGTCGCGCTGGCAATAGACGTCGCCGCGCGAGAGGTCGATCGCGCGGACGTTCCCTGGGAACTCCGATGCGAACGCGACGTCGCGGCGGACGCGGTCCTCGTTGGTGAACGTCGTGACGAAGAAGCCCTCGCCCGCGAGCTTGCGCTTGAGGCCCGCGAAGAGCCCGCCGCCGATCGACGTGCCCATGTCGATCCCGCGCTCCATGTACATGAGCGAGCCCGGCTCCGCGCGCACGGCTTCGCCGGGGTCGAGGGTGATCACGACGGCGTGGAAGTCCTCGCCGAGGATGCGGTAGTCGATCTGGTCGGCCATCGCCCCCAAGGGTAACGCTTCCCAGGCCGCGCCCGAGCGCGCATCATGCCGCGATGTTCGCTCAAGGGACCGGCGCGGCCATGGACTCGATCGCTCCGTGGCATGAAGTGGCCTGCGCCTGGGTCGCTCAGTCGATCCGCGCCGCCTCGGACTGGATCTGGGACCTGCCGCTCCTGGTCATCGTCATGGGCGGCGGGCTCTTCTTCCTCTTGCGCTCCGGGCTCGGGCCGTTCCGGCACCTCGGGCACGCCGTGGCGGTCCTCGCGGGCCGCCACGACCGCCCGGGCGCCGCGGGCGAGGTGAGCCACTACCAAGCGCTGTCCGTGGCCCTCGCCGCGACGGTCGGCATGGGCAACATCTCGGGCGTCGCCGTCGCGATCGCGATGGGCGGCCCGGGGGCGATCTTCTGGATGTGGATCGCGGCGATCGTCGGGACGGCGACGAAGTACTTCGAGTGCACCCTCGCGGTCATGTACCGCGGCCGTGATTCGTTGGGCCAATTGCAAGGCGGGCCGATGTACGTCATCACCGAAGGCCTCGGCCCGCGCTGGCGGCCCCTCGCCGTGTGGTTCTCGCTCGCGGGGCTGTTCGGCTGCCTGCCCATCTTCAACGCGAACCAGCTGACGCGCGCGATCGCGGACATCGCGGTCGCGCCGGGCGCGCCCGAGCGCGCGGCGAGCGCGCACCCTTGGATCGGCGCCGCCCTCGCGCTGCTGACGGCCGTCGTGATCTTCGGCGGGCTCGTGCGCATCGGGCGCGTCGTGTCGCTGCTCGTGCCGTTCATGGTCGTCGTGTACTTCGTGCTCGTCACCGGGATCCTCGTCGAGCACGCGCGCGCCCTCCCTGGGCTCTTCGGGGCCATCGTGCAGGACGCGTTCCACCCGACGCACTATCGGGGCGAGGCCATGTTCGGCGGCGCGTTGGGCGGCCTGATCGTGCTCGGCGCGCGGCGGGCGTCGTTCTCGAACGAGGCCGGCCTCGGCACGGCCGCGATGGCGCACGGCGCGGCGCGCACGGACGAGCCCGTGCACGAGGGCCTCGTCGCGATGCTCGGGCCGATCATCGACACGCTCTTCGTGTGCACGTTGACGGCGCTCGCGCTGCTGGCCACCGGGGTCCACGAGACCGTCCAAGGCAGCGGCGTCGCGCTGACATTGGCGGCGTTCCAGGAGGTCTATCCGCGCTTTGGCGGCGAGCTCCTCCTGGTGTGCATCGCGTGCTTCAGCCTCTCCTCCTTGTTCACGTACGCGTACTTCGGGGGCAAGTGCTTCGGCTTCGTGTTTGGGGCGCAGCGCGCGGGCCTCTACCGCTGGCTCTACATCGCCAGCATCGGGGCCGGCGCGGTCGCATCGCTGGACACGACGATCTCGTTCATCGACCTCATGTTCGCGCTGATGGCGATCCCGACGATCCTGTCGGCGGTCCTGCTGTCGAACGCCGTGATGCGCGAGACGCGGCGCTATTGGGACGCCCGGCGCGCGGGCGCAGGACGGTAGCGGCCCGCGCGGGGCCCTCCATGCGGCACCCCCATGCGGCACCCCCATGCGGCACCCCCATGCGGCACCGACTTGCCGGCGCGGTGCGTCCGGGCAGCACCTGCGCGCGAACCCGCCCCACATGGGGGCCTTCCTTGAGCAGCTACACGCCGCGTCGACCCACGCGCACCGCCTTCCGCGCGCCGGGTCCGACGGCCGACGCTGGGTGTACGCGCCGTACGACCAGCTCTCGGATCGATTCGGTCCCCTCGCGCACCACGCGCCCGAAGAGGTCGGGCTGGTCCTCGTCGAGTGCCCGGACAAAGCGGCGCGGCGGCCTTACCACCGCCGCAAGCTGGCGTTTGTGCTCGCGGCGCAGCGCCGGTTCGCGCTGGAGCAGGCGCAGCGGGGCGTCGCGGTGAGGTACGAGGTCGCGCCAGAGGGCGAGGGCTTCGCGGCGCCGCTCGCGCGGGTCGCGGCGGAGGTCGGCTCGCTCGCCGTCATGGAGCCCGCCGAGCACGAGCTGCGCGAGGAGCTGGCGCCGCTCATCGCGGACGGCCGCCTCGACGTGCTGCCGCACGCCGGCTGGCTGACGACCGCCCAGGACTTCCGTGCGGCCGTCGGTCCGCGCCCGCCGTGGCGCATGGATCGCTTCTACCGGCACGTGCGGCGCCGCACCGGGACCCTGCTGGATGGCGACGGCCCCGCCGGTGGCAAGTGGAGCTTCGACGCGGAGAACCGCAAGCCATGGCGCGGGACACCGCCCGCCCCGCGTCCGCCGGCGTTCGTGCACGGACCGGTCGAGCGCGAGGTGCAAGCGCTCGTGCGCGCGCGCTTCGGCGCACACCCCGGCGACGAGCGCCTGGAGGGCCTCGCGACCACACGCGCGGACGCCCTGCGCGCGTGGCAGTGGTTCCTGGCCGAGTGCCTGCCACACTTCGGCGCGTACGAGGACGCGATGAGCGCCGGAGAGGTCGGCCTCTTCCACGCGCGCATCGCGACGTACCTGAACGTTCACCTCTTGACGCCGCGCGAGGTCGTGGCCGACGTCGTCGCGAGCGACGCGCCGCTCGCCGCGCGCGAGGGGTTCGTGCGACAAGTGCTGGGGTGGCGCGAGTTCGTGCGGCACGTGCACGCGGCGAGCAACGGCTTGCGCGACCTGCCGCAGAACGAGCTGCGCGCCGGGCGCCCCCTGCCACAGGCGTTCTGGCTCGGAGCCCGCGCCACAGAGACAGAGCACGCTGCGCATCCTGGCGCGGCCGCGGGCAGGAGCGACGTCGCAGCAGAGCCCCAAGAGGTGTCGCGCCACGGGCCGCTCGCCGCGCCTCGCTCCGACGCGCGCGAGCGCGGCGCGTCCAGCCGCGCGCCGTGGCGCGAGCTCCCGGGCGCGTGGGACGGCGCGCCTGCGCCCACCTCGGGCCTCGCGTGCCTCGACACCGTCACCGCGCGGGTCTGGCGTGAGGGTTACTCGCACCACATCGAGCGCCTGATGGTGCTGTCGAACCTCGCGACGTTGCTCGACGTCACGCCGCGCCAGCTCACCGACTGGTTCTGGGTCGCCTACACCGACGCATACGACTGGGTCGTCGAGCCGAACGTCCTCGGAATGGGGACGCCTGCGCTTGGAGACGCGATGGTGACCAAGCCCTACGTCTCGGGTGCGGCGTACTTGGCTCGGATGGGCGACTTCTGCGGCGCGTGTGCGTTCGACCCGAAGCGCGACTGCCCGGTGACGGACCTCTACTGGGCCTTCCTCGCGCGCCATCGCGGGGCATTCGCGCAGAACCCGCGCCTCGCGCTGCCGCTCGGCTCGCTGCAGAAGCGCGAGCCCGAGCGCCGCACGGCCGACGCGCGGGTCTTCGAGTGGGTCTCCGCCGAGCTCACTGCCGGGCGGCCGGTCGAGCCCGCCGGGGTGCGCCTGGCCCGCGAGGGAGAGTGATCGGGCCCGCGCCTTGACCTCCGGCGACCGCTCCTTCGGTTTTGTCTTGGTGGGCGCTGTCGTGGCGGGCGCTGTCGCATCGCTGGACACGACGAGCTCGTTCCACGACCTCATGTGCGCGCCGATGGCGACCCCGACGATCTCCTCGGCGGCCCGCACCGGGACCGACCGTCCGCCCAAGGTTTGGCGCGACGGGTATCCTGAGGGTCCATGCAACGCTCCATGATCCAGCGCGGCGCGGGGCCGGCTGCGGTGCTCGGCATCGCAGCGCTCGCGGCGTTCAGCACGCTCGAACCGACCCCTGCCACGCCGCGGCCGGGGAGCCCCTATCGCGTCGTGATCGACCCGGGCCACGGCGGCACGGACCCGGGCGCGGTCGCGAACGGGCTGACCGAGAAGGTGCTGAACCTCGAGGTCGCGCTGCGCCTGCGCGACCTGCTCGACCTCGACACGGCCGACCCGCTGGGCGGCGGCGAGTGGGACGTGCGCTTGACGCGCACGACGGACGTCACGGTGTCCCTCGCGGACCGCGTGACGCTGGCGAACACGTGGCCCGCGGACCGCTTCGTGTCGATCCACCACAACGCGTTCTCCAGCTCGGCGGCGAACGGGACCGAGACCTTCAGCTACGCCGCGGGCACGATCAGCGCCGACCTGCGCGACCGGGTGCAAGAGGAGCTGCTGCTCGGCCTGGGCCTCGCGGACCGCGGCTCGAAGACCGCGAACTTCTACGTCTTGCGCGAGACGACGATGCCGGCGTCGCTGAGCGAGGGCGGGTTCTTGACGAGCCCGATCGACGCGTCGGTGCTCGCGAGCCCGGCGACTTGGCAGGCGTCGGCGGAGGCGCACCTCTTTGCGCTCCAACGGCACTTCGGGCTCGCGCCGTACTTGCCGCAGGCGAACGCGCCCCTCGTGTACTGCTCGCCGAAGACGAGCTCCGCGGGCTGCACGCCGGCCATCGGGTTCACGGGCACGCCCTCGTTCGCGGCCAGCGACTTCGTCGTGTATTGCGACCAGGTCCTGACGCAGCAGTTCGGGCTCCTCCTGTGGTCGGACCAGCCGGCGAACATCCCGTTCTTCGGCGGCACGTTGTGCCTCGGGAACGCGCCGCAGCGCACGCAGGTGGCCTTCTCGAACGGCCTGCCGAACGTTGCGTGCTCGGGGCGGCTCGAGCTCCCGATCACGTCGGGCTTCCTGGTCAACCGCGGGCTCTTCCCGGGCTCGACGGTCTACACGCAGTGGTGGTACCGCGACCCGGGCCTCTTGCCCGCGGCGCCGGTCGGGCTGTCCGAGGGCCTGCGCTTCACCGTGCTGCCGTGAGCGACGCGGGCGCGCTCGCCGCGCGGGTGGCGGAGTTCCGCGCGCGTGGCTTCGTCGTGCTGCCCGGCGTGTTGTCGGCCGAGGAGGTGCGCGCGGCCATCGCGGCGATCGTGGACGCGGGCCGGCGGCTGCCGGCGGCGAGCCCGCTGACGCGCGGCGCGATGGAGTTCTATTCGAACTGCTTCCGCCACAGCCCGGCGCTGCACGCGCTCGTCGCGCGCCGCGAGCTGACGGACCTCGTGACAGCGCTCGCGGACGATGACGTGTGGCTGCGCTGGGACCAGTGTGTGGCGAAGGGCCCGGGCGCGCCGGAGTTCCCGTGGCACCAGGACAACGCCTACAACTCGCTGAAGGACGAGCACTTCCAGGTCTGGGTCGCGCTCTCGGCGATGACGCCGGAGAACGGCGGCGTGTGGTTCGCGCCGGGCTCGCACCTGCGTGGCCGGCTGGCGCACATCCGCGAGGGCACCCACTATCGCTACACCGGCGAGGTCGAAGCGCCGGTCTTCGTGGCCGCGCAGCCGGGCGACGTGGTGTGCTTCTCGTCGCTCTTGTTGCACAAGACGGACCCGAACACGACGGACGCGGCGCGCTGGGCGTACGTGCTGGAGTACATGCGCCAGCGCGACTTCGACCCGGCCCTCGACCCGCCTTACCTGTGCGTGACGCGCGACCGCGCGCCGTCGCTGGAGTGGCGCGCGTGGACGCCGGGCCGCCGCGCCCTGCGCGGCTGGCTGCAATACCCGCGCTGGCGCGCGGAGCGGCTCGTGAAGCGCCTCCGGGGCCGCTGAACAGAGGGCGATGGGTTCAGGCCGGCGCAGCAGACAGGCCCGCCCTAGCTCGAGCCGCGGCGACCGCGACCACGCTTGACGCCGCCCAGGTGCGTGAGGGCTTGGGCGAGGTCGCCGTGCAGGGGCGCGCCTTGTGTGCGCTCGTCCGACTCGACGTGCACAAACGGGCGCACGAGGCCCGCGCGCTCCGCAAAGAACGGGGCCGTGCGCGGGTCCTCGCCGGCGATCGGGTGGCCCAGCGCGCGCAGGCGCGCGAGGGCCCGGCCCAGGCGGCCCTTCACGCGCAGGCGCAACAGGCTGTGCGTCGCGACCTCGCCGAGGCGCTCGTAGTGCGAGCCCTCGAGCGTCCCGCGTTCGCGCGTGCGCCCCACCGCCAGGACGAGCACCTCGCGCGGCTGGCCGGTGGCCCCTGAGAACGCGGTCGCGCCTTTGGACTGGCCGGCCACACCCGCGCGCCAGGGGCCGCGCAGGGCGCCTCCGCGCCACGTCTCGAGGGCCGGGCCGCGCTGCAGCTCCACCACCGCCTCGACCTCCGGCGTCTGCGGGAAGAGGTCCACCGGCACGATGCGCGCCGCGCGCAGCCCGTGCGCCGCGAGGCAGTCGAGGTCGCGCGCGAGCGTCTCCGGGCCGCACGACACGTACACCGCGCGCGGCACGAGGCGCGCGAGGGTCGCGAGCGTCGCCGGGTCCGAGCCGCGGCGCGCCGGGTTCAAGACCGCGGCGTCCCACGCGCCTTCGAACGCGACGTCCTGCACCTTCGCGGGCGTGACCTCGACGTTGGACGGCGCGACCGCGCGCGCAGCCGCGGCGGCCTCCGGCACCTCCTCGACGAGCAGCACACGCTCGCGGCCCGGCGCGAGCATCAGGCCGTACGCGCCGACGCCCGCGTAGAGGTCGAGCACACGCGGCGCCGCGCCGACCATCTCGCGCACGAGCCCGTGGATCGCGATCGCCTGGCGCGGGTCGATCTGGAAGAACGCGCCAGGGTGCAGCTGGTAACGCGTCTCGCCGATGCGCTCTTCGAGGTGCGGCGGCCCGGCGAGGACCCGCGGCGCGCTGCCCATCACGCGCTTGCCCGCGCGGTCCGCGCGCGACACCGCGACGGTCGCGAGCGCCGGCACCTCGCGCAAGAGCGCGCGGGCCGCGCGCGGCCCGCCGGGCAGCTCGCCGCCGCGGCACGCGAACACGACCATGCCCTGGCCCGTCGCTTGGCTGACGCGCAGGTCGATGCTGTGCACGCCGTCGCGGCCCGCGAGCCAGCGCACGATCGGCTTGAGCAGCGCGCGCAGCGGCTCGGTGAGCACCGGACAATCCTGCGTGTCGAGGACCTCGTGCTGGGCGCCGTAGAGGCCGACGCGGACGTGGCCGCCGGCGGCCTCGACGTGCACCGGCAGCTTCAGCCGGTGGCGATAGGCCGCGGTGTGCGCGGCGGCGACGATCGGCTCGACGGGCGGCAGCGCGAGGTGCGGATAGAGCGCCAGCGCAGCGACGAGCCGCTGGCGCTTGACCTCGAGCTGCTGCGCATAGGCGAGGTCCAAGAGCCCGCACCCTGGGCACGCGCCGCCCTGGGACGGGTGATGGGGACAGTCGAGGCGGGTCACGTCAGGGGGCGAGCGCGGTGCTCGATTGCAGCGCGGCGCGCGAGGGGCCGCGCCCGGCGCTCAGGTGCGCGTGAACACCAGGAGGTAGTTCTCTTCGAAGCCGTCGACCTTGACCTCGCGCTCGAGGCGGAAGCCCGCGCCGAGCACCTCGCCGGTCACGACCTCCTTGCCGGCGCGGACGTGGCCCAGGATCCACTCGCGCGACACGCCCGGGATGCGCTCGAAGTCGACGATCACGAGGCGGCCGCCCGGACGCAGCGCGCTGTGGATCGAGCGCAGCATGTCCTCGTGGTACTCGAAGTGGTGGTACGCGTCGCAGACGAAGATCGCATCGACGGAGCCCGCCGCGAGCGCGACCGAGCGCTCGTTCGAGAGCACCGCGACGACGTTGTGCATCTCCTCCTTCTGCGCGCGCTTCTGGACGTGGTCGACGAACTTCTGCGCGATGTCGACCGCAAAGACGCGCCCCGCGTCGCCGACCGCGCGTGAGAACGGCCCGAGGAAGAGGCCCGTCCCGGTCCCGACGTCGGCGACGGCCTGGCCGGGCTGCAGCGCCAGCGCCGCAACGATCTGGTCGCGGCACGCAAAGACCTCGCGGCTCTCGACCTCCCAGCGCGCGGACCACTCCTCGACCGGGCTCGTCGGGTCGAGGAACTTGTCGTTGATGTCGGTCGGCACGGCGGAGCGGGTCTCCTGGTGGGGCTCGGGGGCGGCGGGCGCGGGATCGGCCTCGGCCCGACACCCCGCGAGCGCGAGGAGCACGACCGGAACGACACACGAGGGGCGTTTAAGGGAGGGGCGCTGCATGGCTGCGGGCGAGCATAGCGCGCCCAAGGCCCCGGGAATGCAGGCCCCGGGATGCTGGCCCCGAGAATGCAAGCCCCGAGAATGCAAGCCCCGGGAATGCAAGCCCCGAGAATGCAAGCCCCGGGAATGGCCGAAGCCGCGCCCTTGGAGGGCGCGGCTTCGATGGTGACCCGTAGGGGATTCGAACCCCTGTCGCCAGGATGAAAACCTGGTGTCCTAGGCCTGACTAGACGAACGGGCCGACTCGATGTTGGGCGCGCCAAAGCGCTCCGTCGAACGAGCAGGGGCGAGAAGATATGGACGTCGCGCGGACGTGTCAACCCAAGATCAACGGGCCGCGGCCAAAAAATCAGCCGGCGCGACGCGACGCGCAGGTCACTGCCCCATGCAGGCCGGTCCGGGCCTCGACGAGGTCACGGTGGGTTCACGGCCAGGTCAAGTCGTCGCACGTGCCTCGAGCGCGCTGCCGTCGCGATCCCAGCCCGCATGCTCCAAGAGGCCGATCACGTGCTCGTACTCGCGGGCGATCCCTGCGACCCGCTCGTCGCCCGTGCGCGCCCCGCCCGGCAGCACGCTCCACGTGTACGTCTCGATCTCGAGGTGCAGCTCGTTCGCGTGCCAGTGCGCCAGGTCCGTCGCGACGAGCCGCACGAGCTCGTCCGCGGTCGCACGCGTCGTCGTCAAGCCGCCCTCGAGCGCCGCCGCGTCCACCGGCACGTGGAAGTGACAGCGCCACTCGTCGGCGCCGAGCCAGCCCTCGGCCTCCGGCCCGTCGAGGAGCGCGCGCAGCTCGCCGAGGTCCTCCACGCGCAACAGGGCGTCGCCGACCCGCGCCGTCGTTTGATGCAAGTACCGCGGCTCATCGAGCGCCAAGAGCGTCGCGACGGACGCCGGATGCGCGCCAGGCGCGACGAGCGCGAGGGCGTTCGAGACCTGCAGCTTCCCGAGCGGCCCCGCGAAGTGCGCCAGGCGCAGCGCGTCAGCAGGTGCCTCGAATTCGACGGCTGCGTGGCACGCGTCGAGGCACGTCCCGAGGTGGCGATCGATGAGGCGCGCGGCTGTGGCCTCGTCGTGGCCGCGCTCGGTGCGCAGAACGCGGCCCGCGACCTCGCGCGCGAAGACGAGGAACTCAGCGAGGGCGCGCGACGTGCCGGCGCTCGCGCGCGGCTCGGCCTCGAGCGCCAGGACCGTCCGCGGGCCGCCCTCGCCCTCGAGCGCTGCGAGCGCCCCTACCGCGCGCCCGAAGCCCTCCGCGCAGCGGCGCAAGAGCGAGCGATCGGACAGCCAGGCGCCGAACGCGCCGGGGTGGGTGCTGATCGAGACGTGGCCGTCGCGCACGCCGCCAAGCGCGTTCTCTACCTGCGCCGCGACCCGCGCGACGTCGAGCGTGTAGTTGAGGCGCGCCTCGTCCGCCCACGTGGGGCGGAAGACCTCGCGCTTCACGCCGTCGGTCTGGAAGCCGCCGTAGGGGAACGCGTTGAAGGTGAAGGGCACGAGGGCCTCTTCGCGCAGGTAGCCCGCGAGCGTCGCGCACTGCGCCGGGTCGTTGGCGAGCGTGCGCGCGAGCTGGGCGGGCAGGTAGAGGCCCACCCCAAACGGCCCCTCGTAGCGGAGGCGCTCGCGGACCGGCACGCTGACCGCGGCGAGGTCGCCCAAGAGGTCATCGAGGTGCTCGGGCGCGGCGAGGTTCAGGCAGTACCCGAGCCACACGAAGCGGCCAGGGTGCATGGGGTGATGGAATCGCATGGCGTCCGCTCGTCGCCCCCCGCGCGGGGAGAATCAACCCGCGATCGAGATGCCCTCGTCGATGAGCAAGACCGGGATGTCCTCGCGCACGGGGTACAGCACCGCGCCGTCCTCGCGGACGAGGGCCTCGGTGAGGGCGACCTCGACCTTGACGCCGCCGACGTTGGCGCAGTCGCCGGCAGCGATGCGCGTGTTGGCCTTGGCGAGCTCATCCGCGGTCGCCATGCGCAGCGGCTGGCGGGTGGCGGGGCAGGCGAGGATCTCCAGCAGTTCCTTGTCGATCACGTGGCGGGTCTCCGTTCGGCGGCGGTCGGCGGGGCGCCGACGGGGCCCGAGGATCGGCGATCGGGGCGGGCAGAGCAAGCGAGTTCGCCAGGGAGCGCGCGCAGGACAGCGCGCGGGGTTCGAGCGCGCACACGGCGCGCCCAGCGCCCGCCCTGCGCGAGCCGCGCGGCGGCGCGCGGCGCCCGGTGGCGCGCCCCTTGCGGTCGCCGCCCCAAAGGCGATGATCCATGGCTGACATGCGCCCCCAATCGCCCCGCCCCGCGTCCTTGCTCGCGTCCTTGCTCGCGTCCCTCTCCGCGACCCTGCCCGCGGCCCTCCTGATCGGGCCCGCGGTCGCCCTCGCGCCCCAGGACGAGCCCACGCGCGAGGAGTGGGCCGCTCGCGCCATCGGCGGCTGGCTGACGCTGCCCGAGGACCCGCACGGGCGCGTCTTCGCGGCGCTCGGGCCGGACACGCAGCCGGCGCCGGCGTCGCTGCGCGCGCTGGCGGCGCTCGCGCCGGGGGCCGCGTGGAGCGACACATCGCTCGCAGCTTGGGGCGATTCGCTCCAGCGCGTGACCCGGGGCGAGGGCACGGCGGACGACCTGACGACCCTCGCGCTGCTCGCCACGGCGCAGCGACGCGCGGACGACGCCTGGCGCTGGCTCGCGCGGCACGGGGCGGGGGCGCCGGAACCGATCGCTGGCGCGCTGGCGTACCTGCTGCCGGGCGTGCCCGTTGGGACGCCGATCGGCGCGGGCGGGCGTCCAGGGCCGTTGCCCAATGGCGCGCTCTTGCGCCCGCTCGCGCCGCCGCGGCCCGCTGGGCAACCGGATTGGCAGATCGCGTGGCGCAACGCCGAGTTCCGCGGGCTGGTCGTCGGCGCGGCTGAGTTCGATGGCAAGGTCGTCGTCGAGAGC
>JAWKUK010000025.1:0-111020 GCA_041398605.1 Planctomycetota bacterium | reverse complement strand
AGGCGCAGACCATGGCGCCGCAGGTCATGAGCCAGAGGCAGATCCACCTGGGCACAAGTCGCGCTCGCAGCACGGCCCAGGCCATCATCGAGGTGCCGAGCACAATGACGAAAAAAGGCCCAACGAACTGATTGACGAGGTGGAAGAGGAGCTGAAGGACGCCGGCGGTCGCCTCGAGCGCCGCGGACGCCTCTGGTCGGTACGCGTGGATCAACAGCACTTCGTTCATCAGTGCCAGCTGAACGGTGAAGGCGAAGACCGCGACCGGGACACCGATGCCGTAGCCAACGAGGGCCAGGGTCAGTTGCCAACTGTCCTGCTGGAGGCACCGGCGCAGCGCGTGGACGAGCAGCAGCATGCACGAGAACCCGAGCGCCGGCAGCAGCATGATGACCTTCGACAAGCGCGGCGCTGCGACGACGGCTTGCCGCCATGTCTCGGTCGAGGCCCCTTCGTAGACCGCAGCATCGAAGAGCAATCCGTGCCCGTCGGCGAGGATGGCAAAGCACAGGACGAGAGCGCCAGCGAGCAAGGCGGCGATGCCGGCCAAGCGCAGCAGCCCTCTTGTCGCGACCGAGGCAGGCGTCATGGTTCCAACGGTAAGGAGTCAGCGCGATTTGCACCACTCCCCCGCGCCCTGACGGGGCCCGGGGCCCTCGGGGAGCGCCGGTCCGTCCACGGGGAGCGCCGGTCCGTCCACGGGGAACGCCGGTCCGTCCACGGGGAGCGGCGCGCCGAGGTGGCCTGGCACGTCAGCCGGGATCGAGGTGGTCTTTTTTGCCGCGAAACGCTGCCACCGATCGCGGCTCGGCGCAGTCTCTTGTGTGACGTCGCCCATGTCCGGACCCACCCTCAACGACCTCCTCGCCGATCACGGGCGCTTCGTGCGAGCGCTCGCCCGTGAGCTCGTGGGGGATCCACACCTCGCGGACGACCTCGCGCAAGAGGCGTGGCTGCGCGAGCGTCGTTTCGGACCGGTGTCGCCCGAGGGGCGCGGCGTCGCAACGTTGCCGTGGCTCCGCACGGTGCTGCGCAACCTGGGCGCGAGCCAGCGGACCGCAGACGCTGCGCGCTTGCGACGCGAGCAGGCGGTCGCCCGTCCGGAGCGCGCGCCCTCGCCGCTCGATCAGCTCGGGCAGGTCGAGCTGCTGACCCAGATCGCATCGGCCGTGCAGGCGTTGCCCGAGCCCTATCGCGGGGTCGTGCTCATGCGCTTCTGGGATGACCTCCCGCCGCGCGAGATCGCACGCCTGCGCGCGCTGCCCGTTCCGACCGTGAAGAGCCACCTCCAGCGCGGGCTCGCTCGCTTGCGCGCAAGCCTAAGCGACCAGGGGGAGCGGCCGGTGTCCGCGCTCCTTGCGATGGCGCTGCCGCGCCCGGGCCCGCTCGCGCCGACAGGGCTCCTCTCGAACCTCATCATGCAGACCTCCATGAAGTGGGCGGCCGCGGTCGCCCTGGTCGGTGTCCTGGGCTTCTTTGGGCTCCGCGAGCTCGATCAGGCGCCGCTGGGGCCTGCCAGCGTGTCACCGACCGCGGGGTCGTCGTTGACGCCGTCCACGGCGTCGCCTGCGCTCGGCGACGCGGTCGCGTCAACGCAGGCGCGCGTGGAGACGCCGCGCGAGTCTCTTAAGCGCGTCGAGGCGGCAACGATCGAGCGCGCTCAGCCAGAGTCCGCTGGCGTGGCGATCGTCGGTCGCGTCGTCGATGAGTCCGGCGCCGCGCTCCAAGGGGCTGCGCTCGCGCTCTTGCGTGAGGGCGGCAGCATCGCAGCGGTCGCGGACAGCGCAGCAGGCGGGCGCTTTCAATTCCAGCGCGTCCCGGCTGGGGCCTATCGCTTGCGGGCCGTCGCCGCCGGCTGCCTGCCGGCCAACGTCGCGCTCGCGCTGCCGCAGGTGGAGCTCCACGAGCTCACAGACCTCGTGCTGCAGCGCGGTCGGAGCGCGACCGGCTTTGTCGTCGACGACGGCGGCGTGGCGGTCGCAGGGGCCGCGCTCAACCTCATCGATCAACCCGACATGGTGCAGGCGGTGACCCTCCGAGCGGTCGCGCGCACAGGCGCGGACGGCCGGTTCGTTACCGACGCGCTCCCGCATCGCGGCTGCAGCCTGGGCGTGCTGGCCCAGGGCTACGTCCCGAGGCTCGTGGCGTTGCCCGCGCCAGACGGCAGCGCGCCGGCGCCGCTCACCATCGCGCTCTCGCGCGGCGCGTCGGCGGAGGTCCGTGTCCTCGACGGAGCGCGCGCGCCGCGCGCCTTGCGCATCACGGCTGCGCCAGGCGCGGGCGCGACGCTCGCGGACGACGAGGCTGCGTTCACGCTGTACACCGAGCGTCACTGGGAGCTCCACGACGCCGCACAGGTCACGCTGCGCGGCCTCGCGCCGGACGTCTCGCACTACCTCCAGCTCGAGGAGCAGCGGCCCGACGGCGCATGGCGCTCGTGCGCGGCGCTCGTGACGTTGGAGCCGGGCGCGTCGACCGCGGAGGTTACGTATCGACCCCGCCCCGGCGTCACGCTTCGCTGCCGCGACCGCGAGACGGGCGCGCTCGTCGCCTCGTTCGAGGTGCGGAGCTCCTCGGACGAGCCGAGGTGGACGCTGCTCACAGCGAGCAGCGCCGGCGCGATCGGCGGGCGCGCGAGCGAGGCGGGCGCGCTGCACTTCGAGGTCGAGCCGCAGGCTGACGTGCACCTCGCGGTCGAAGCCGAGGGCTACGCGGTCGCGCGCCTCGGGCCGTTCGATTGGAGTGGTGGTGGAGAGCGCGAGCTGCCCGTCGTCGAGCTTGCGCCCGTCGGAGCGTGGACGCTGTCCGTCAGCGATGCCGCGACCGCGGCGCCCCTCGCCGACGCGCGGCTGCGCATCACGGGGGCCGGCTCGGCGCTCCCGCGCATCTCCCACAGCGATGGGTCGGGGCGCGCGCGGGTCACGAAGTGCGACCCGGAGGGGGCCACTCTGACGGTCGAGCGCACAGGCTACGTACCCCTCGAGCTGCCCCTCGCGTCCGCGATCGAGCAGGCCGCGCTCTATCTCGTCCCGTGCGCGACGGTCATGGTCGAAGTGCGCGACGGCGCCGGCGCTGCGGTCGCTGGCGTGCGTGTCGACCACCAAGGGCCTGACCACACAGAGCGGCCGCAGCCGGCCGTCGAGTCGGACTTCGAGGGCCGCGCGCTGTTCAACGACCTGCCTGCGGGGGAACACCGCTTCGTCGCTGCGGAGCGCGAGGTCTGGGCCAAGCGCTTCATGCGCGGCGGCGCGGTTGCCATGGTCTCGATGGTCGAAGACACGCCGCCGCAGCACACGGTCGGCGCCACGCTCGCGCCCGGAGAGACGCGCGTGCTCGAGCTCATCGTGCCGACGCGCCGCGTGCTGGCGGGGCGCGTCGAGGAGCTCGGCACCGCTGTGGCCGGCGCGGGGTTGTTCGTCTTCGAACGCCACGTGGAGCTCAGCGAGATCCTGAGCTTCATGGACCTCGGCGATCCAAGGTCGGCGACCGACGGATCGGGGCGCTTCGCGTTCGAGGCGGTCGCGGAAGGCGATGTGACGCTCGCGGTCACACATCCCGCGCGCAGGTTCCCGCACGTGACGCACCTCAAGCTCGTTGAGGACCTGACCGACCTGCGGGTCCAGCTGCCCTCCGCCAAGCTGTTCGGCACAGTCACCAGCGCCGAGGGGACGCCGCTTGCGGGCGCCGAGGTGCACGTGTCGGTGCGCGGGCCGGACGGCTCGTACATGCGCGGGCCGATGGTGCTGTTGGTCGACGCAGCAGGGCTCTATGCAATGTCCGGCGGCGAGGAGCCCTACGAGCGCTACGTCACAGACGCCGCTGGGCGCTATGAAGTCATGGCGGCGCCGCCGGGGTATGTGTTGTTCGTCGAGGCGTCGGCGACCCAGCGCCTCGCGCGCTCGGAGCTCGTGAAGCTCGTTGACGACGAGGCGCGCCGGCTCGACTTCTCGCTCGAACCCGCGGGCGACGTGGCGGTGACGCTCGTTATGTCCGATGGCTCGAGCCCACGGAACTGCCAGGTGACGTTGACGTGGGCCGGAGCAGGCCCCTCGGTCGCGCATGACGAGCTCTCAGGAGTCCGTTCGACCATCGACTTCACCGGCCTCCGGCCAGGCCCCTGGCGCGTCGAAGCGCGCGCGCTCGAAGGACGGTCCAGCGAGCCAGAGGACGCTGACGCGGCGGGTTCAGTCGCGACGGACGAGGTCCACGTCCACCCGCTCCAGCGACATGGCCTCACGCTCACGGTCCCTCGCTGAACGGCGCGAGCCAGAGTGCGTCGATCGCGCCGATTGGGGTGTCCCATCTCGCCGGGCAAGGCCACCAGGTGCGCACGGCCGTGCGCGTTCGGCTCTCCGCTCTGGCGGAATAGGGCGGCGTCCGCCGGGGCAAGACACGCCTATCGGACGTACCCTGAACCCATGCGGAAGGCCCGGCCTCTGAGTGTCCTCCTCGTGGTCGGCGGGGCTCTGCTCGTCGGTGCGGCGTGGCGCACGCTTGTCGGGACGAGCGCTGCGCTGGGTGACGCGCCGCTCGCCCCTGTCGCGCCGAGCGCGGAGGCTGCGACGCTCGACGGTGTCGCCGCGGCCCGCGCTCCTGGGACCGCGCGGGAAGCAGTGCCGGGCGACGCCGGCGCGCCGTCGCACACGCCCGCGTTGCCAACGACCGCGTTGCCAGTCACCGCGCGCGCGCCGCTCGCGATCCGCGGCGTGGTCGTCGACGCGCGTGGCGCGCCCGTCCCCGGCGCGGCCGTCAGCGCGGAGCACGACCTCTGGGCGGGCGCCGAGCGCTGGAGCGAGGCCCCGCAGCGCGTGGACACCTTCGTGACGACGGATACGGATCACGCCGGGCGCTTCGCGTTGCCGCTGCCGATGGCGACGGTCGCGACCGTGCGCGCCTCCCACCCGGGCTACGTCCCGACGGTCGCACGCAGCGTCCCACCGGACGCGGACCTCCGGCTGGTGCTCACACCCGAGGCGACCCTCGAGGGCGAGGTGCTCGACGCCCACGACCGCGCACCCGTGCCCGAGGCGCCCGTGCGTGTCCTGCACGGGCCGGCGCTCGACGAGGCCACGTGGGTGCGCGCGGACGGCCTCGGCCGGTTCCGTATCGGGGGGCTCGCGGCGGGAGTGGTCGGTGTCACCGCCGCGCCGGAGTCGCACGTGGTGAGCCGCTGGCACGAGGTCGAACTCGCCGCGGGCAGCACCACGCGTGTCGAGGTCGTCGTCGAGCGCGGTCGTGTCCTGACCGGCGTCGTGCGGGACGCGGCGACGCTCGCGGTCCTCCCCGGCGCGCGTGTCAGCGCGTGGGACTTCTTCGGCAAGACCGTCACGACCGACGACGTGGGGCGGTTCCGGATCGACGGGGTCGGGCCCCTCCCGGGCTCGCTCACCGCCGACGCGCCGGGTTACGGGCGCGCCGAGGTCAAGTTCGCCGCGGGGAGCCCGGGGGACGAGCCGCTCGAGGTCGAGCTCGCGCTCACCCGCGCGTTGCGCCTCGAGGGCCGCGTCGTCGACGCGCGCGCGACGCCGATCCCCGCCGCCGTCGTCGTCGCCAACGGGCGTGCATTCGTCGACGGGGTCGATCGGCGCGAGTGGCGCGAGGCGGTCACGGGCGACGACGGGCGCTTCGTGATCGAGGGAGCGCGCCGCGATGTGCCCCTCGCCGTCCAGGTGCGCGCCGCTGGCTTCGGCGCACGGAGGTTCGCCGCGCCCGCGCCCGACCTGGAGGGGGTCGTGAGGCTGGGCGACCTCGCGCTCGCGCCGCAGGCGACGCTCGGAGGGCGCGTGCTCGAGCGCCTGGGGGGGCCGGTGGCGGACGCGTACGTCGGTGTTCAGGACGCGGGAGCGGCGCAGGGCTTCGACGTCACGCTGCGCAACGTATCCACCGACCGCGCGGGTCGTTTCCTCTTCGTGGGCCTCGAGCCAGGCGCGATCGTGGTGAGGGTCAGCGCACCCGACGGCCGCGTCGTCGTGCGCGAGGTCATCCTGCGCGGGGGCGAGCACATGGACGACCTCGTGCTCGAGCTGCCGGGTGGCGAGGCGTTGCGAGGGAGGGTGATCGACGGCACGAGCCGGCTCGGACTCGCCGACGCGTCCGTGTCGCTGACACGCGGGACCGGGGCCGCCTACGAGCGGCGGAGCGCGCGCTGCGACGAGGCCGGCGAGTTCGAGCTCGTCGCCGTGCCGGCGGGTGAGTGGGTCGCGAGCGCGAGCCTCGAACGTGACGAGGACCCGCGGACCCCGGTGTATGGAACGCTGCGCCGCACCGGCGTCGTCGCGGACGGGACCTACCTCGAGCTGCTGCTGGAGCGGCTCGACACGACGCTGGGTGGGCGTGTGCTCGACTCGCGCGGCGAGCCCGTCGCGCAGTGTTACGTCGCGCGGCTCGTGGACGGCGTGCCGCGGCAGGACTCGGGCGTGTTGACGGACAGCGCGGGCGAGTTCACGGTGCTGGTCCCGAGCGGCAAGCCCGTCGCGCTGGCGGCGTACGCGACCACAGAGCTCCGCGGGGACGTGAACATGACCGTGCTCGACCACCAGATGCGGCGCCGGGTGCTCCTCGACGCCGGCCCCATCGCGAGCGCGACCGCGACCGCGGACACGCGCGAGGTGATTCTCCGACCTGCACCCGAGTGAGTGCCACGCCGGCTCGATCGGCGTCCCACGCGCAGGAGAGCGGTCTGGACGTCACGGCGCGCTGCCTGCCCGCTGCGAGGGCGAGCGCGCGAGACGACATCGGGGTGCGCTGCAACGGCGCGGGGGCTTTGGCTCACGCGCCCCCAGCCGCATCGCGCAAGAGGCGCTTCGCGACCTTGCCCGAGCCCGTGCGAGGCAGGTCGAGCATCAGCTCGATGAGCTTGGGCACCTTGTAGCCGGCGAGGCGCTCGCGGCAGAACGCGCGCAGCTCCGCCGCGGTCGCGTGGCGTCCGTCCTTCAGGACGACGGCGGCGCGCACCTCCTCACCCCACTCCGGGTGAGGCGCGCCGTAGGCCGCGACCTCGAGCACCGCGGGGTGCTCCAAGAGCGCGGCCTCGACCTCAGCGCTGTACACGTTCTCGCCGCCGCTCAAGATCACGTCCTTCGCGCGGTCGACGACGTTGAGCCAGCCCTCTGCGTCGATCGTCGCGAGGTCGCCCGTGCGGAACCAGCCGTCGCGGAACGCGCGCGCTGTCTCTTCCGGGCGGTTCCAGTACCCCGGCGTCACGGTGTCGCCGCGCGCGATGACCTCGCCGACGGTGGCGTCGTCGCGCGGTACGGGCTTGCCATCGTCGTCCACGACGTCGAGCTCGACCGTCTCGAACGGCCGGCCAGTGCGCGCGCGGCGCTTGATCTGCGCGTCCAAGTCCAGCGCGCGGTGCCGCGCCTCCAGCACCGACAGCGTCAAGTACGGGCTCGTCTCCGTCAAGCCATACGTCTGCACGTACTCGCAGCGGAACGTCTCCAGGACCGCGCGCACCGTCGCCGGCGCGATCGGCGCGCCGCCGGAGAGCACGAGGCGCAGCGCGCCGCCCTCGAAGCCCGCGCCAGGCGCTGCGGCGAGCATGCGCTGCAGCATCGTCGGCACGAGGTTCGTCACCGTGACGCCTGCGGCCGCGAAGAGCGCGCACGCCGCCGACGGGTCGAAGCGCGGCAGGAACACGTGCCGGCCGCCGACGAGCGTGATCGCGAGCGTCGCCCATGCGTCCGCCAAGTGGAACATCGGCGCGACGTGGCCCCACACGTCGTCGCTCGCGAGGTCGAGCTCCGTCGTCGCGGCCTCCGCGTGCCGCACGACGTTCTTGTGCGTCAGGATCACGCCCTTGGCGCGGCCGGTCGTCCCGCTCGTGTAGTAGAGGAACGCCGGGTCGGCGGGCGCACAGACGTGCGGCTCGAAGCCGAGCGCCGCGTCATGTCCCGCGGCGGGCGCTGCGTAGAGCGCCGCGAGGCGCGCGGCGCCCGCCGGGGCCTCGTCGCCGATCCACCACGTCGGCAAGTCGCGCGCGCCGAGCGTGTCGACAAACGCGCCGTTCGCGAGCAGCACGCGCGGCGCGGCGTCGGTGAGCACCTCGGCGACTTCGCGCCGCGCGAGGCGCGTATTGAGCGGCACGAGCGTCGCGCCGAGCCCGAGCGTCGCAAACGTGACCTCGAGGAAGGTCGCGGAGTTCAGCTCGCCGAGGGCGACGCGTTCGCCCGGGCCGACGCCGACCCGGGCGAGGCCACGCGCGAGCGCATCGATGCGCCGCGCCGCCTCGGACCAGCGCACCTCTTCGCCGCCAGGACCCGCGTAGGCGACGGCGTCGGGCCACGCGTCCGCAGCGCGCTCGAGGATCGACCAGACGTCGTGGGGAGGGCTCACAGGTCGAGATCTCAACCGCTCGCGGCCAAGCGCGCTACTCTCGGACCTGAACCAGGTAGGAGGGTTCAACGCCATGCCCAAGACACGCCGCACGCATCGCTCGTCCTCGCTCGCCCTCGCGGGGGTCCTCGCCCTCGCTGGGCTGACCGAGGTCACCTCGGCCGCGCCCCAGGACCCTGCCCCTCAAGTCGGCCCGCCGGCGGAGGGCCCGCCCGTGCCCGCGCCGCCGGAGGCGCAGGACGCGGCGCCCGCCGACGCCTACGAGGCGCTGCTCGCGCGCTTCGAAGCGGCGGGCGACGCGCACAAGCAGGCGATTCGCGCGGAGCGCGACCCCGCCAAGCGCCGCGCCCTGCGGTCGGAGACCGCTGAGAAGCAGCTCCTCCCGGAGTTCGAGGCCCTCGTGGCGGGCGGCGACGGCCGCGGGCTGATGTGGATCGCCCGCCACGCGAGCGCCGCGGGCCTCGAGCCGGCGCTGGCCAAATCAAAGCGTGAGGCGGCGGTGCGCGCGCTCGCCCATGACTACCTGTCCGCCCCTTGGGTGGCCGACGGCTTGGACTTCATCAAGCGCTACCGCGCCGATATCGGGCGCAGCGTCGCGCTCGAGCACCTCGAGCACGCCCACAGCGCCGCCCAGAGCCCGGAGGTCAAGGCCTTGGCCGCGCACCTGATCACACAGGTCCTGGAAGGGAGCGAGGTCACCGCCGAGGTCGCGCGCAAGGCCGCGCTCGAGGCGCTCCTCGCCGGCGAGTACGCCACGACCGCGTACATGCGCGGGGTCGAGGCGGAGGCGCGCGCGAAGGAGGACGCGGCCGAGGCTGCTGCCGCGGCAGCGAGCCAAGTGAAGCCCTCGAACCCGAGCGAGCCGCCGGCACCCCCGCGGGAGCCGGGCGTCGTCATGGGGCACTTTGCGCCCTCGCTCGAGGGCACCGATACCGAGGGCGCGCAGCGCTCCGTCGCGGACGTCTCAGGCAAGGTCACCGTGGTCGTCTTCTTCGGCTTCTGGGCGCCGACGTCGCGTGAGCTCCTCGCCGACCTGCAGAACCTGCAGGAGCAGGTCGCCGACGCGCCGTTTGCCGTCTACGGTGTCAGCGCTGGCGACACGGTGACGGCGGCGCGCGAATGGCGCAAGAAGCTCGGCCTCGATTGGACGGTCATCGTGCAAGGCTTGACCGATGCGCCGATCTCGCAGCGCTGGCAGGTCAACGAGTACCCGGAGTGCTGGGTGCTCGATCCGAAGGGCCGGGTCGCAGGGCGCGGCAAGGGCGTCGAGCTGCGCGCGATCGTGCGCCGAGAGCTCCGCAAGCTCGGCCACTGAGGCCTGCGCCCAGCGCCATCGGGCTCCCGGCGCCCTCCGGGGTGACCTTCTTGCGCGTCAGTGGTTCACGTCGCGCACGACGAGCCGCGCCGGGCGATTGCCCAGCGTCACCGCGCCGGCTGACGAGAGCCCGCCGGTCGCCACATCGAAGCGCAGCACGGACAGGTCGCGTCCAACGCGGTTCAACGCGTATGCCGCGCGACCACCGGGCTCGAACAAGATGTCGCTCGGCCCGAGCCCGATGACCAGCGAGCTGCTGCGCGTCAGCGCCCCCGAGGTCGGGTCGATAGCCAGGACGTCGATCGAGCCGCTGCCCGATGTCCCGACGCTGCCCGCGCCCGCGCTCACTGCGGCCAGCGCGAAGCGGCCCCCAGGATGGACCGCGACGCCGAGCGGCCGGTCGCCGGTCGCGCTGCCGTCGACCGTCGCCGGCGGCACGAGCGTCAGAGTGTGGTCCACGCCCAGCGCATACACGGCGAGCCGGTCCTGGTTCTCCAACGCGGTCATGAAGAAGCGACCGTCAGGCGTGAACGTGAGCGCGCGCGGCACGCCCGACGCCGAGACCGTGGCGACGGACGCCCCGAGCTGGCCGTCGATTTCGAGTGGGAACGTCACGATCTGGCCCGCCGAGATGGCTGTCGCGACCACGGTGCGACCCACGGGGTCGATCGCGACGCGTCCGGGCGGTGAGGGCAGCGCTGCGATGTCGATCTGGGTGAGCGCGCCGTTGCTCGCGATGGAATAGCTCGTGAGCAGCGGCGGGCTCTGCGAGGCGACGACGGCGACGCGGCCGCCGGGGGCGATCGCCATATCGATGGGCGAGGTGGCCGTCGCGCTCGAGACCGCGGTCCCCGGGAGCCCGTTCCCATCGAGGGGGAACGCGTCGATCTGCGCGGCGACCTGGGTGACGACGAACAGGGTTCGGCCATCCGGCGTGAGCGCTGCGCTGGTCGCGCGCGCGCCCGTCGCGACGGGCGAAGACGGGGACACGAGGACATCGACCGCGCCCTGGGGCGCCAGCACCGTCAACATGTCGTCGTCTTCGTCGACTACGTACAGGTTGGCGAGGTCGCGCAGGAACGGCGCGGTGCCCTCCGCTCGAGAGCGACGACGCGCCAGCGCGCAGGCGCGCGAATCCCGCGCGTTCGACGCGCGGCGAGCCCTCGGGCCGCATCCGCAGGACGGTCAGCTCGCCCGTGGCCTCCGACGCGACAAACGCGAAGCGGCCCGCGGCGTCGAACTGGATGCGTGTGGGGCCGGGGCGAACGGCGATGAGGTCGAGCTGGGCGAGCGGCAGCTTGCCCGGCGTCGACGAGTCGAGCTCCAGGACGCTGACCGAGTTCTCGGAGGTGTTCGCGACGAGCGCAAAGTCGCCCGCGGGTGCACCGCGATCGCGCTCGGGTCGAGGCCCGTCTGCGCGCCGCCGAAGACGGCGGAGAGCGTGCCGTTCGTGTCGACGCCGACCGTGATGGCGAGCGCAAAGTTCTCGAGCGTGACGAGGACGCGCTCGCCGTTGTAGGCCGACGCGAGCCCGGAAGGCACGCCGCCGTTCAGCACAAACGCCTGCGTCGCGCTGGTGAGGCCGCGCGTGACGGGGTCGATGAGATAGCTCGAGAGGCTCTGCCCAGCGCGGTTCGCGGCGACGAGGACGTCGCTGCCGGCGCTCGTTTCGAGCACACACAACGCGAGGGGCCCGTCGCCGGTCGGCAATGCTGCGCCGATCGCCGTGGGCGCGCCGTTCCCGATCGTGAAGGCGCGCACGGAGTCGCTCCCGGTGCTGCAGACGTAGGCGGCGGAGGTGCCGTCCAGCAGCGCGATACGGTGCGGGCCCAGCCCGAGGGCCGCGCGCCCGCGCTCAACGAGCGCGCCCGTCCCGGAGTTCAGCGTGTAGGCGACGAGCGTGCCCGCTTGTCCGGCTGCGCCATGCGCCACGAGCAAGAAGCCCGGGCCTTGTGCTAGGTCGGAGACCGGCGGCAGCCCGCTCTCTGGCTCGTCGAGGTCGATGGTGCGCACCGCGCCCGTCTCCGCGTCGAGGCCCTGCACGAGCAGCGTTCCGTCGACCGCGCTGCCCGAGACCAGGAAGCGCGACGGAAAGGACACGCGCAAGGTGAGCTCCGCGCTCACTCCGCCCGCGGTGACCGTGTAGAGCCCCGTGGACGTCACCGCTTGGGCCGTGCCGCTCAACACGCCGGTGCTCGGGTCGAGCGCCAGGCCCGCCGGGAGGGCTGGGTCGATCGCGAACGTCACGCCCGCCGGGGCGTTGCTGAAGACCGGCGAGAGCGGGGTCAGGGGGACACCGACCGCGGCTTCGATGCGGCTCTGGGCGTACCGCAGGGCGGGCGCCGCGGGGGTCGAGCTCCCGCCGCCGCCGCCGCATGCGGTGAGGCCCAACACGAGGCAGGTCACCGAGCAGGCCAAAGGCCTGGGGGCCCACCCGCTGCGACCGGGGCGGAAGGGGCCGCGCGCGACCTGCGCAGCAGGGGCGAACGAGTCCCGCGCCGGGGTGGCGCGCAGCAAGCGGCGTACAGTGGCGTACATGGTGTTTGGACGTGGCGCAGCTCCGCCACGTTCCATTGTCCGAAGATTGCCCGACTGTTGGGCTTTGGCGAGCTCTGCGGCCCAGGAAACTCCCCAGGGCCGCCCTCGTCCGCCACGGAATGGCGCGCCGCGCGCGAAAGTGCGCACCGATCGCGCCGACCCCTCTCGTTCTACGACATTCCTCGCGCGGATTCGAGGGCGCACTTCGGGCCCCCGTTGGGCGCGCCGCGCCGCCCATTGGCGCGCGCAGCGGGGCGCGCCGCCGGGCGTCACCAGCCCGCTGCCTGGCCGTCCTTGCGCGACTCCGACGCCCCGTGGAACACGCCCTGCTCCGCGTCCCAGAGGATCGCCTGGTACCCGCCGTAGCTCCCGCGGTCCCAGCCGACGTCGTGCCCGCGGTCGATGAGCGCGCGCACGACCTCCCAGCCAAAGCCGCTCTCGAGGGACACCTTGCCGCCGTCCGTCATGCGCTCCCCGGTCGGCTCCGAGGAGCCCATGTGCAGCACCCGCGGGGCGTCGCCCGCCTCTTGCAGGTTCATGCCGAAGTCGACCAGGTTGCAGACGATCTGCACGTGGCCCTGCGGCTGTGTCGCGCCGCCCATCACGCCGAAGGCGACATAGGGGGCGCCCGCCTTGGTCAGGAACGCCGGGATGATCGTGTGGAACGGGCGCTTCCTCGGCGCGTACGTGTTCGCACGCCCGGGCGTCAGGTCGAACAGCTCGCCGCGGTCCTGCAGCACGAAGCCGAGGCCGTCCGGCACCATGCCGGAGCCCATGCCGCGATAGTTGCTCTGGATCAGCGACACCATCATCCCGGACCTGTCCGCCGTCGCGAGGTAGACGGTGTCGCCCTTGTCCGAGATCGGGTCGCCGGGCGGCACGAGCTTCGCCGCGCGCGCGCCGATCAGCGCCTGGCGCTCGGCCGCGTATTCGCGGGACACGAGCCGCTCGATCGGCGCCGCCGCGAAGGCCGGGTCCGCGTAGAAGCGCGCGCGGTCCTCGAAGGCGAGCTTCTTCGCCTCGATGAAGAGGTGCAGGTAGCGCGGGTCGTCATGGCGCAGCGCGCCCAAGTCGTGCGGCTCCAGGAGCCGCAGCATCTGCAGCGCGGCGAGGCCTTGGCCGTTTGGTGGCAGCTCCCAGAGCTCGACGCCGCGGTAGTCGACGCTGACCGGCGTGACCCACTCGCCGGCGTGCGCGGCGAGGTCCGCGGCGGTGAGGTAGCCGCCCTGGCGCGCCATGTACGCGCCGATCGTGTCGGCGATCGGTCCGCGATAGAACGCGTCGCGCCCGCCGGCGGCGATCGCTTCGTACACCGCTGCGAGGCGCGGGTTCGTGAAGACCTCGCCGTGCCTGGGCGCGCGCCCGCCGGGCAGGAACGTCTCGGCGAAGTTCTCGTAGCGCTGGAGGCGCGCGCCGCCGAGGGCCCAGTAGTGCGCGATCAGCTCCGTGACGGGGAAGCCCTCGCGCGCGTAGCGGATCGCAGGCGCGAGCACGACGTCGAGCGGCAGCTTGCCGAAGCGCGCGTGCAGCATCGCCCAGCCGTCGACGCAGCCCGGGACGGAGACGGGCAGCGGGCCGTAGCGCGGGATCTTGCCGTCGGGGCAGAGCTCGCGCAGCGCTTCCAGCGACAGCGACGCGGGGGAGCGGCCGCTGCCGTTCAAGCCGACCAGCGCCTTCGCCTCGGGGTCCCACACGAGCGCGAACAGGTCGCCGCCGATGCCAGAGCCCGTCGGTTCGACGAGCCCGAGCACCGCGTTCGCGCCGATCGCTGCGTCGACCGCAGTGCCGCCGAGCTTCAGCAGGTCGAGCGCGACCTGTGTCGCGAGCGGCTGGCTCGTCGCGGCCATCCCGTTCCGCGCGAGCACGACAGAGCGCGTCGCGAACGCGCGCCCGGTGATTCGATCGCCCATGGCGGGCGCCCCTCCAGGCGCCGGAGACAACGGCGCGAGGAGCGCGCCTACGGACAGGGAGAGCGCAGCAAAGTTCATGGCGCTGACTCTAGCAGCGCCCTGGCCATTTGCGGGGCCGCTCAGGTGACGGGGCTGCTCAAGTGACGGGGCTGCCCTTGGCCAACGCGCTGAGCATCTCTTGCGCCTTCGCGCGCGCTTTGATCACGATCTGGTCCGAGTTGTCGTACTCGAAGCGCCCGAAGCGGCCGAGGGGCACGATGCCGACAGAGGCTTGCCAATCGAACGCGACCTTACGGCGCGCGTGGTAGCCGGCGTCGAACACGACGTAGGCGTGGTTCACTTGGCTGCGGTCCGTGAACAAGACCTCGTCGCGCCGCAGGAGGCCAGCGACCTCGAGGCCGGTGAGCACCTCCTGCTCGAGCTCGGCGCCAGGCATCGGGCGGCCGCCCGGCGTCGTCACCTCGACGAGGAAGGACGTCTTGCCGGCAGGCGCGTTGCCGGGCGAGTAGTTCGACATGTACGTCACGCGGTTCGCCGGCCCTTGTTTCGTCTGCGGCAGGTAGATCCACGACAGGTCCGGGTGCTCGGGCCGGTCGAGCGCGACCAGGTAGGTCACCAGCGCGTTGTACTCGAGCGACCGCATCGCCTCGGCGACGTCGGCGGGCATGCCCTCGACGATGTCGGGCAGGTACGTCATCGCGATCGTGTTGACGACCACGTCGAAGGCCTCGCCGTCCACGGTGAAGCCGTCACGCTCCTTGCGGACGTGCTTGACGCGGTGGTTGAGGCGCACCTGCGGGCCTGCGGCCCGCGCGAGCCCGTCCGTGATCGCCTGGAAGCCGCCTTCTTTCGGGTAGTAGAAGATCGCCTGGTGGGTGTAGCCCTCGGTGCGGATCCCGATCGCGGCGCGCAGGACGTCCTCGACCGGCGCGTCGGGCACGCGGCCGGCGACCCAGTCGCTCGTGATGAAGTCGAGGTCGCGCTTCCAGATCTTCGCGTTGTACGGGTCCATGAAGTGCTCGGCGATGCCGTCGCCGAAGCGCCACCTGATCCACTTGCCGAACTCTTTCGGCGCCGGCGACTCCGTCATCTGGCGCTCGTGCCAGGCCTTCACATAGCCCGCGAGGCACTCGTAGTTCGCCTGCGCCGGCAGGTCGCCGATCCCGTTCTCGAACGGGTAGTGCACCCAACGGTCCTCGAACCGGATCTTCGTGTTCCGGTCGCGCTGGACAAACGCGGCGTCGCCGCCGGCGTTGTCCTTCATCCACTGCATCGCAGCGGTGTCCTTGCTGAACAGGATGTGCCCGCCGGCGACGTCGTACGTGAACCCATCGACGGTCTTGGATTGGCACAGGCCGCCGGCGACGGAGTCCGCCTCGAACAGCGTGATCGCGCCGGGCGCGACGCCGCCCTCGACGAGGAAACGGGCGAGGGCCAGGCCGGAGACACCGGCGCCGAGGATCGCGATCTTCACGGGGGACTGAGCGGAGTTCGTGCGAGGCGCCGCGCGCATCGTGCGCTGCGGCTCGGGCGCCAGAGGATACCCGGTAGGTTCAGCGGATGCGGACGAGGTCCTGCTCCGCGACCCCGGCGCGGGCGCGCGCGGCGGCGGACTCCGCCAGCCAGCGCCGACCGTCCTGCACGTAGCCCGCGGTGGGGGCGAGCCCAGGGTCCAGCGCCCCGAAGTGCGCGTTGAACGCGTCCATGACGAGCTCGCGCGCGTATTTGGCGAGGCACGAGGCCAGCGCGACCGTGAACCAGCGCCGGTCGCCCTTCTCGACGAAGCGCACGCGCATGCGCGCCGGCCCGCGGGTGAGCTCGTATTCGCTCCACTCCGGGTCCTCGCGCAGGGCCCGCACGTCGCTGAACGGCACCAGCCCAGCCAGGTGCGCGCCGTAGCGCATCCGTCCGCCCAGGCGGTCACACGTGAAGTCGAGGCCCTCCGCGCCAAAGCGCTCGAAGAGCGACACGAGGAGCGCGCCGCCGAGGGCGAAGTGGGCCGTGCCCTTGTTGCCGGCGGCCTCGAACGCGCGGTTCAAGGGGCCGACGGGCACGACGCGCGCGCCTGCGTCGACGAGCTCGAGCGCGGCCGAATCGAGCGCCGCCGCGAGCCTCGCGCCATGTTCGTCCAGCACGCGCGGCGCGACGTGGGCGGGCAGCGTCGCAGGCAGGGCCGTGTACCAGGGGTGCGCTGCGAGCTCAGCGTCCGACGGCGCGAGGCCCGGCGGCGCGCACGTGACCAGGGCGCGCCCGTCGCGCACGCCGCCTGCCGGGCGCTGCGCCAGGAACGCGAGCGCCGTCGATTCGAGCCGCTGCATGCCGCGCGGGGTCCGGTCGAACACCTCCTTGGAGTCGGCGACGACGAGGCGCGCCAGGGCCGGGGGGCGCTCGACCGCGCCCTGGGCGCCCTTCGTCCGCAAGGCCGCCTTCGGGGCGGCCACTCTCTGGGCAGACGTCGCGGCCTCGAGCCGCGCCCACGAGGGCCCTTCGCCGCGCGCGCAACGGAAGGCCGCGAAGCCATAGGTCAAGGGCCCGAGCAGCGGGCCGTAGCCCGCCTCGTCGAGGCCTGCGAAGACCTTGGGCTCGAAGGTGTGCTCGCTCACGCGTGCCTGCGCGGCGCGCCGTTCACGCCGGGCTCACGGGTTGTCCGTCCACGCGTGTGCCGTCGGCGTTCCGCCGATCATCTCGCTTGCGGTTCACGAACAGGATCACGAGGCACACGCTGGCGACGACGATCGACACGAGCTGTGACGTCGAGATCGCGCCGTCGAACCAGAGCCCGCGCATCGAGTCGCCGCGGAAGTTCTCGATCGTGTAGCGACCGATCGCGTAGAGCACGAGCATCTGCGCGGCGACCTGGCCCTCCCAGCGCCGGCGGCGCATCAGGAACAGCCCGATCACGAACAGCAGCAGCGCATTGGCCGTCATCCACGGCTGCGTCGCCCAGAGGACCTGCCCCGCGTTCTCAGGGCCAAAGAGGCTGCCGTTCGGCAGCACCTCGGGCACGTGCAGCGTGATCGGGAAGGGCAGGCCCTGGTGCTCGACGGGGACCCGCGAGCCAAAGTCGTCCCCGACGAGCAGGCACCCGATGCGTCCCACGGAGAGCCCGAGGATGCCGGCCACGAGCCCCAGGTCGAGGGCGTGCCAGAGCCGCATCATGTGCTTCCTTGCGCCCCACAGGCCGAGCGCGATCCCGCCGAACGCGCCCCCGTACATGACGAGGCCGCCTTCCCAGTACGCGAAGATCTTGAGCGGGTCGTCGAGATAGGCCTGGCCTGTCTCGCTGCCGCGCAGGATCTCGACGATGACATACATCGCGCGCGCGCCGAGCATGATCCCAAGGAGCACCCACATGGGCACCGCGGCGAAGCCCGGCGCTTCGCGCATCGGGTCCTTGGCGTACCTCTGTCCGAGGACTGCGTAGGCGTGCGAGCCGAGGATGAACCCGAGCACGACCATGACCCCGAAGGACCGGATCGGCCAATCGAGGCCTGGGATGGTGAAGAGGATCGGGTGCATGGGGCTCGCGGCGACCAGGGTGAAGCCGCCATCGTAGCGCCGGCCAAGGGCAGAGTCCCGAGTCGTGCGAATGACGTGCGTTCCCTGTACCCTCTTCGCCCCCCGCGCCCCTGTGCCGGCCACATCGGCTGGCGCGCCCGGCCGACGCCCCCGAGACCCGAGAGGACCAGATGCAGCCGCCGCCGCTCCCTAAGCTCTTCGTCGAGGGTCGCTACCGGAAGCTCGCCCGTGACCTGCCGCAGACGATCTTCTTCTGCCCAGATTGTCGCGGGCACGAGCGCCGGCGGCACGGCTGCAAGACCTGCGAGGGCTTCGGCAAGCTCGCGCGGGAGTCGGTCCAGGAGCTGATCACCTGGGTCCTGGGCAAGGCCGCCGGAACCCGCAAGACGAAGTTCCACGGGGCCGGCCGCGAGGACGTCGACGTGCGGATGCTCGGGACGGGGCGGCCGTTCGTGATCGAGCTCGCCGACGTGAAGTTCACGGCGCCCAACCTGGCAGAGGTGGAGGCGACGATCAATGCACGCAACGAGGGGCGGCTCGAGGTCCAGGGCCTGCACTGGACCCAGAAGGGGCGCGTGCGCGCCCTGAAAGAGGGCGAGTTCGCGAAGGAGTACCGCGCGCTCGTCGAAGCCACCGGGCCGGTGGACCTGGCCGCGCTCGAGGCGCGCCTCGGCGAGCGGATCGTCCTCGCCCAGGAGACCCCGACGCGCGTCGCGCACCGGCGCGCGGACATGGTCCGCCAGCGCTGGGTCGAGTACCAGAGCGTGACCCCGGTCGACCGCTTCGAGGGCGCCGGCGGCGGCGCGACGCGCTTTGAGGTCGTCCTGCGCACGCAGCACGGCACGTACGTCAAGGAGGCGATCAGCGGCGACGACGGTCAGACGCGGCCGTCGCTCGGCGAGATCGTGAACGGCTCGTGCCGTTGCATCGAGCTCGACGTCCTCGCGATCCTCGACGAGGACGGCCAGGGAGACGCGCCGATCCCGCCGCCCCCGCCGTCCTTCGGCGCGGGCCTCACGGATTGAGGCCCCACAGGCAGTGCGCCGCTGGGGCGCAGGCTCCTAGAGGATGACGCCCAGGACCTCGGCGTCGAACACCGAGTCCGCGCCGACGACGCCGTCGCGCTCGGTGAAGGCCTGGACGCCGTAGCGGAACATCCGGCTGCCGGCGCGGATCAGCTTGATGACAAACACCATGCGACAGCCGGGTGTCACCATCCCGCGGAAGCGCGCGTGGTCGACTCCGCCGAACCCGACAAAACGCTTGCCGATCGCGTCGGGCTTCGTCCGGTGCAGCGCATAGTCGAACGACGCGATCTGCGCGGCCGTCTCGATCATCAATGCCCCGGGGAACATCGGCCGCCCCGGGATGTGGTCCTGCGCCCACCAATCGTCCGCGCGAATGTCCTTGATCCCGACGATGACGCCGTTGCCCGGGTCCTCGTACACGATGCGATCGACCACCTGGAACGTCCCGCGCTGGGCGAGGTGGCGGTCGAGGTCCGTGCGACCGTAGAGCGTCTGCTCGAGGTCGATTTGAGCGAGGTCAACGAAGGTCTCGGTGGGCATCGGGGGGCTGCGAGAGGGGTCACGCGGGGACGCGCGCGACGTGCGGGGGGGCGAGGAGAAGCGAGCCGGTGGGGGACAGCCCGCTTTCGGCCGGCTACGTTAACGGCCGATGGACCCGACCTCCATGCTCGACCTCGCGACCCGTTGTGTCCATGGCGGCCGCCGCGCCACCCCGGGCGACCCCGACCTCGCGCCGCCGCTGCGCCGCGCAACGACGTTCCTCCAGCACCCTGGGACGCACGCCGCGACCGATGGAGGGGACTTCGACGGCCCCTTGGTGTACGGGCGCTATGCGAGCCCCAACGTCGTCGAGGTCGAGGCGCACGTCGCGGGCCTCGAAGGGGCTGGGGCCTGCGTCGCCTTCGGCAGCGGGATGGCGGCTCTTCACGCTGCGCTCACGTGCCTGGTCGGCCATGGGCGCCGCGTGGCGGTGCCCCGCCAGGTCTATGGCGGCACGTCCGCGCTCCTCGCGCGCGAGCTGGCCGAGTGCGGCATCGTCGCGCTGACCTACGACATCGAGGCCCCGGGCACCCTCGAGCGCGCCCTCGCGGCCGGCGCGACCCTCGTCCTCGCCGAGGGCCTCTCGAACCCGATCGTGCGCGTCGCGGACCTGCCCGACCTCGCCCAGCGCGCCCACGCCCATGGCGCGCGGCTGCTCGTCGACTCGACCTTTGCGTCACCGATCGTGCAGCGCCCGCTCGAGCACGGCGCAGACTTCGTCATGCACTCGGCGACCAAGGCGCTGGGGGGGCACTCGGACCTGCTCGCGGGGCTGCTGCTCGGCAGCGCCGAGGACATGGACCGTGTGCGCGGCTTCCGCAAGCGCACCGGCGCCGTGCTCGACCCCGCCGCGGCGTGGCTCCTGACGCGCGGCCTCGCGACGCTCGCGCTCCGCGTCCGCGCGCAGTGCGCCGGCGCCTGCCGCGTCGCCGCCGCGCTCGCCGCGCATCCCGGGGTCGCGCGGGTGCACCACCCGAGCTTGCCCAGTGACCCTGGCCACGCCCGGGCGCAGCGCCTGCTCGCGTCGGGGCTCTATGGCAGCGTCGTCTCGATCGAGCTCGCCGCGGGCGACGCGGCGACCCGGCCCTTCGTGGCCGCGTTGCACCTGCTGCAGGACGCGCCGAGCCTGGGCGGCGTCGAGTCCCTGGCCTCGATCCCGCGGGTCATGTCACACGCAGGCTGGAGCGAGCAGGAGCTCCGGGCTGCAGGCATCGGCCCGGGCGCCGTGCGGCTCGCGATCGGCATCGAGGACCCCGGCGACCTCGTCGCGGACCTCTTGGGCGCGCTCGACGCGCTCGTTTGAGCGCCAGTCAGCCCTCAGCGGGGGAGCTTCGGCCGCGGCGGGAGGTACACGGTGACGTGCTGCACCCCGTCGGGGCCCGCGCCATCGCGCCCATCGCCCGTGAGCTTGACTTCGATGTCGAGGCGACCCTCGCGATCGAGCTCTTCATGCACGCCGTCGAAGCGCCACGGCCCGGGCTGGAAGTAGCGGGCCATGTAGCGCCCGACGGCGTCCGTTGTGCCGCGGAAGGAGCCCGCGCCGTTCGCCCGCCGGAAGCCGCTGACCTCAGCGCCGGGCAACGGGCGCTCCAGGTCGTCGACGACGAGGACTTCGATGTGCACGAGCTCTGGCAGCGTCAGCGTCGGCAGCTCGAGGTCCCCGGAGGTGGTCTCGACCTTCGACGTGGGCAGCAGCGGGCGGTCGACATCGCCGATCAACAGGGCCCAGCTCCCGGGGAGCACGTCCTCGAAGCGATAGACCCCGTTGCCGTTGGTCGTCGCGGACGCGCGGCGGTCGCCGCCGACCTCGCGCAGCGTCACCGCGAGGTCCGCCGCGGGCCGCCCGCTCGACTCCACGATGGTGCCCCAGACTTGCCCAGCGGTCTCGAGGGTCAAGGCCACGCGCACGAAGTTCATGCCAGGCAGGTGCTCGTGCCCCGCGAGCTTGTGCAGGACGACGTCCTGCGGCGAGGACATCAAGCCCGGCGCGGAGGCGAACACCCGGTAGGCCGCCATCGGCAGGTCGATCGCTTCGACCGAGCGCTCACCGCGCGTGAACTCGAGCTCGCGGGACACAGCCTGTTCGCGACCTGCGACGAAGGGTGACGGCGTCAAGTGCAGCGTCCATGTCGTGGGGTCGGGGACGCCCGGCGCGACGCGCAGATCGACCGCGATCGTCCCGGTGCCGTCGAAGACCTTGCCGAGCTGCGACCATTCGCTCGAGTCCGTGTACTGGATCGGGCCAGCCTCGATCATCCCCATGGGCGCGCCGCTGTTGGAGGCGCGCCGCTCATCGGCGAGCGCGCTCGCCTGCTGCGCCGCGGCCGGGGCCGCGCGCTCGGCGGTGGGCTGCGGCAACACGGACCCGGTCGCGGAGGGCGCGGGCGCGCCGCGCCCCATGAAGAAGGCGAGCGCGCCGAGCGCCACGAGCGCGAGCAGCAGCAGGGGCGCGACCGACGCTGAGCCCCGCGACAGCGCCCGTGCACCGCTCCGAGACGCCCACCTCGACCCGGACCCCGAGCTGACACCCGGGCCGACCCCCGAGCTGACCCCGGGGCCCGCCTCGTGCGCGCGCTCCGATACGGCCGACTCTCGGTGCGCGCCCCGCGCGGCGCGCGTATCCTGGGCGCCCTCGCGGAGCGTCGGGGAGACAAGGGAGGGCCGTTCGCGGAGCATCGCTCGCTGGTGGTTGCGCATGCCTTGCCTCTGTTCTCTCGTGCTCGGTGAGTGTCTCGGACGCCATCGGACTGGCTGCGCCGCCGCCCCCTGGGAGGTGGCCGCGCGCCGGACCGGGGCCGCCCCGTGGGCTCCCCAGGACGCTGGGGGCCCAACATCTTAGTCCCTTCTCTCTTCGCCGTCCGCAGCATGTCGCAACGCCCCACGCTCGAACTCGCCAGGTGCCTCACGCCCGTCCGGCATCTCACGCTGGTCCTGTGCCTCGTGTCGCCGGGCCTCGCTGGGGCGGCGGAGGGCCACGCGTCCTTGGCCGGGGCGCCTGCCGCGTCGGCCGCGCGTGTCGCGCCGGCCGCGGCCGCGGCGCCAATGGCCCCCGCGCGCGCTGCCGCGGACGGTCGTGTGGTCGTGCTCGGCTTCGACGGCGCCGATTGGCGCACGACCGAGCGCCTGATGGCCGAGGGCCAGCTGCCGAACCTCGCCAAGCTCGCGGCCGAAGGGACCGCGGGCCCCCTCGTCTCGACCGACCCCGCTGAGTCCGCGGCCGGCTGGGCCGCGATCAACACGGGCGCCAACCCGGCCAAGAACGGCGTGGCGAGCTTCATCAAGCGCTCCATCATCGGCGGCCAGCCGAGCCCCGACTACGCGCACGTGCGCCAGGCGACCGTCGCGACCTCGGAGCTCGAGCCCTCTGGCCTGCTCGGGCTGTTCGTCAAGCACGGCCGCGACAAGGTGGCGCTCGGCGCCGGCGTCGGCGCGTTCCTCGTGCTGCTGCTCGCCTTCAAGCTGCTGCTGCGCGCGGGGAACTTCGTGGCGGTGCTCCTCTCGGGGCTCGTCGGCGCCGGCGTCGGCTTCGGCGCATGGCGCATGGGGGCGGAGATCCCGAGCGAGGTCCCGGGCGTCTGGCAGAACCAAGTCGAGCTCGACGGCTTCTGGATCCACGCTGCGCGCGCCGGGCAGCAGTCGGTCGCGCTCGACGCAGCGTTGTCGCTCGGTCGGCCCGGCGCGGAGGGCGCGCGCACGCTCTACGGCCTCGGCCTGCCGGACCTGCGCGGCGGATCGAACGGCGAGTGGTTCCTGTACACGACCGACGAGCTGTCGGGCGGCCGCGCGCCGAAGGGGGACACCTCGAGCTCGAAGTCCGGCACCGGCACCATCTTCCGCGTCGACTGGAAAGGCGACTCGATCGAGACGCAGGTCTTCGGCCCCCTCGACTTCGTCGCGCGTGATCGCATGAGCGCGCGCCTCACGGAGCTCCAAGCCAAGCTGGACAGCGCCGACATCGGCTTCAACGAGGCCAAGCCGCTGCGCGCCGAGCGCGACGAGCTCAAGGAGGCCATCGCCGAGTTCGACGGCGAGAAGGGCTACAAGCACCGCGTCACCCAGCCGTTGACTGTGCAGCGCGTCTCAGGCGGGGGCTACGACGTGACGCTCGGCAACACGACGCAGCGCGTCGCGAGCGGCGCGTGGAGCGACATGTACAGCCTGCGCTTCGACCTGTCGCCGCTCGTGAAGGCGCACGCGGTCACGCGGGTCCGGGTCGTCCATGACGAGCCGTTCGAGCTGTACGTCGATTCGCTGCACATCGACCCCGAGCACCAGGCCTTCTGGCAGCCCGTCACTCAGCCGCAGTCCTTTGGCGCAGAGCTCGTCAAGCTCAACGGAGGGACGTTCGAGACCCTCGGCTGGGGCTGCATGACGAACCAGCAGAAGGACGAGCTGATGCCGGTCGAGGCGTTCCTGGAGGACGTCGAGTTCACGCACGCGTATCGCCGGCGATTGACGCAAGAGATGCTGAAGAAGCGGGACTGGCGCTTGCTCTTCAGCGTGTTCACGGTGACCGACCGCGTGCAGCACATCCTGTATCGCTGCTACGACCCGCTGCACCCGATGCACGACGCGGAAGAGGCGGCGCGCAAGGTGACGTTCTTCGGCGAGGAGATCACGCTCGCAGACGCGGTGCCCGCGATCTATCGCCAGATGGACCGCGTCGTCGGCGAAGTGCTGGCGGCGCTCGCGCCGGAGGACACGCTGATGCTCTGCGCCGACCACGGCTTCACGAGCTATCGCCGCGGCCTGGTCGTCAACAACTGGCTCGCGAAGGAGGGCTTCTTGACCCTCAAGGACGACCTCTCGAGCACGAGCCAGCGCTCGCTCTCGTCCGCGATCGATTGGTCGCGCACGCAGGCATACTCGCTCGGGCTCGGGATGGTCTACCTCAATCTCCAGGGGCGCGAGCCCGCGGGCATCGTGACGATGGAGGAGGCCGATGGCGTGCTGGCGCGCATCCAGGAGCGCTTCCAAGCGCTCAAGGACGGCGAGGTCGCTGCGGGCGCGAGCGCGCGCAAGATGCCAGGGATGTACGACGGCCCGGACGCGTGGGGCTCCCTCGAGTATCCGTGCGCCGACCTCATGCTCGGGATGGCCGAGTTCTACCGCGTCGCGTGGACCTCGGTCAGCGGCAACCTGCGCTTGGTCGAAGCGCCCAGCGGCGAGATCGTCGTCGGGGATCTGTTCGAGGACAACGACAGCAACTGGTCCGGGGACCACGCCTCGAATGACCCGAACGTCGTGACCGGCATCTTCTTCGCGAACCGCAAGGTGCGCACGACGGACGCCGCGCCCTTCAGCGTGCTCGACATCGCGCCGACGGTGCTCGGCATGCTCGGCGCGCCCCAGGCCGCCGAGTTCGATCGCCCGTCGCTTGTCGTCGAGTGAACCTGGAAGCCTGCGCCACAGAACGCGATTCGCATCGCGGCGCTCCCGCGCGCCGGAGCCGCGTTGCAGCAAGGTTCCAAATAGCATTAAGCTATGAGGGACTTGCTGCGCCTCGCTCCAACGCACAGGAGCACCACGCTGCGAACCGCGTTCTGTGGTGCAGCCTTCTAGACGCGACCAGCCCGATGACCGCCACCCCTGAAGCGCTCTTTCCGAAGGACCTCGCCGCGCGGCTCGCCGCGGGTGAAGCGCTGGTCCTGCTCGACGTCCGCGAGGCGGAAGAGCTCGCGATCTGCGCGCTGCCCGGCGTGACCCACGTGCCGCTCTCGGAGCTCAGCGTGCGCCACACCGAGCTCGACCCCGACGCGCCGACGGTGTGCATCTGTCACCACGGCGTGCGGAGCGCCCACGCCGCCGCGGGCCTCGCGCGGCTCGGCTTCGAGCGCCTGTTCAACCTGGTCGGCGGCGTCGACCGCTGGGCGGCCGAGGTGGACCGCTCGATGGCGCGCTATTGACGCACCCTCGGTGGGGCGGAGGGGCGGTGGGGCGGAGGGGCGCGGCCGATGGCGCGCGTTTCCCGGAAAGCCGCGCGCTCCGAATTCGTCGACTTTGCACGGTCTTGACGATGAATCGGCGCCCGAGGCACGTAGTCAGAGTGAACCCCGCGGCGGGTGCTGCGTACACCAGGCAGCGCGCCGGAAACGGGGCTTTGAAATGACACTCGCCGTCGCTCGGGCGGCCCTTTGCCCCTGATCGGGACCCTGCCGGCGCAGCCGGTACAGGTTCCGTGTGGCGCGGCCGGTTTCGACCGGTTCCGTGAAACAAGGCGGGCGCGGGGGCGACTGAGTAGGCAGGCCAGCGTCCGGGGGGATGGCTGGACCTGATGACGAAGCGAAGAGGAGACCTTGAACGATGAAACACCGATCCAGCGATGACCAGCACTCGACCGCGCGCGGACATGTCCGCCGTGGGGGGCGCGAGGAGGTCGCAGAGACGTGGTTCTACTGGCGCGACCCTGAGACGGGGGAACGACTCGCGGTCGCGCTCGGGGTCTCCGACTCCTTCCGGGAACGGCTCGCGGCGGCTGGCTTCCAGCCTGCCGCGGAGCCGACCGGGCGGGCGCTCGTTGGAGGCAGAGAAAGCGGCCGTCCCGGCCTTGATGCCGGGACGGCTGCACCTGCTGCCTGAGCGCGGTGACTCCGCCGCGACCCAACGGGCCGCGAACCGCCGCTGCCCAACGGGCCGCAAACCACCGCGACGCGCGCATGCGAAGTGAGCGCATGTCCGATACTGGGGAACACACTAGGACCCGCGCTGCGTACCCCTCGGGGTGCCTGTGCTGTCCCTCCCTGCCCACGTGTCCCCTGCCCCTGAACCTGAATCGGACGCCGATGGCGTCGTCGCGCCGGTGCCCGGCGCGCTGCACGCGCCGACCGCCGCGGCGCGCTGGCGCGCGTGGTGGGTCATCGCGCTGACGCTCGCCTTTGCGCTCGCCGCGGGGCGCTACGGCCAAGGCCTGCGCACGGACAACCGTGTCGAGTCGTGGGCAGAAGCCGCCGGCGCGGACCCCGGGTACGAGCTCCTGCTCGAGCGCTTCGGCGGGGACGCGCTGGTCTTGGTCCGGGTCGCGGACTTCGACGCGACGGACGCGGCCGAGGCCGCGTGGCTGGACGGCCTCGCGGCGCGCCTGCACGCGCTGCCGGGGGCGGCACGGGTCGTCGATGGCCTGCACCTGCCCGGGCTGCGCACCCATACGGTGCCCGAGCGCCTCGCGGAGTTCGAGGCGCGCCCGATCTCCCACGCGATCGACCTGGGCGGCGCCTCCACCGGGCGCGTCGATCTCTTTGTCGTGATGGACCCGGCTGCGGGGCCTGAACAATCCCTCGGCTTCGACGAGGGCTTCGACGTCCTGCGCGCCGAGGCGCGCGAGCGCGGCGTCTCGTTGACCGCAGCGGGGCACCCATTCATCGCCGCTGCGCTCGACCGCGAGTCGAAGAGCGTCGACCGCTTCTTCGCGCCGCTGCTCGTCATCGTCGGGTTCTGCGTGTGCGCGCTGTTCCTGCGCTCGCTGACGCTCGCGCTCGTCGCGCTCCTGCCTGGCATCGTCGGCGCCCTGGGCGTGCGGGCGGGCCTGCGGCTCGTCGATGTGCCCTCGAACATGATCCTCGTCGCGGCCGGGCCCCTGGTGTTTGTCGTGATGGTCGCGTCGATGGTGCACCTCGCGAGCGCTTGGCGCAGCGCTGTCCTGCGCGGCGAGACGCCCGAGCGGGCCGCGACGCTGGCGCGCCGCGCGACGTGGCGCCCTGCAGCGATCGCGGCCGCGACGACGGCCGCGGGCTTCGGGGTCTTTGCGACGTCCGACGTCAGCGCCGTGCGTGAGCTCGGCTTGACGGTCGCCGCTTCGGTCACGCTGCTCGTGCCGCTCTCGTACCTTTGCATGCCGCTGGCGCTCGCGGGGCTCTCCTGCACTGGCTCGCTCGCGGCGCCGGGGCAGCGCTCGCCTTGGCGGCGCCTCGCGCTCCAGTCCCTGCGCGCGCGGCCGCTGGCGCTCCTCGCAACGGCCCTGCTCTTCGTCGCGGGCGGCCTCGCGCCGCGCGCGATGCCGGTGGCGCTGAGCGCGGTGGATTACTTCCCGGTCGGCCACCCGATCCGCGCGGAGTACGAAGCGCTCGACTCGTCCTCGGCCGGCCTGTCGGGCCTCGACGTGCTCGTGCGTGCGCCGCAAGGCGTCGACCCGGCCGCGGCCCGCGCGCTCTGCGACGCGCTCGGCGGGTGCGCGCGGGTCGGCGCCGTGTTCGGGCCGCCGGCGGTCGTCGCGGACCTGGCCTCGCTCGGCGCGCTCGCCGCGACCGCCGCGCCGGCTGTGCTGCGCGACACGGGGCGGCGCGGCAGCGACGGAGAGTGGTGGCGCTTCACTGCGCGCGCGTCTGCGAACACCCCCGACGAGATCCAGCGCTTCAGCGCCGACGTCCACCGCGTCGCGGACGATTGGTCGCGCGGGCACGGGTACGAGGTGCACGTCGCCGGCAGCGTGCTGCGCCTGTTTGCCATGCAGGAGGCGCTCGTCGGCACCCTCGCGCAGTCGCTCGGACTGACCGCGCTCGTCGCCCTCGCCTCGTTCGTCTGCTTCTTGCGCGGGGCGCGCCAGGTGCTGACGGCGGTCGCGGCGAACCTGGTGCCCGTGGCGGCGGTGCTCGGGGGCGCCTGGGCGCTCGGGTACGCCCTCGACGCCGCCACGGTCATGGTCGCTTCCGCGGTGGTGGGGCTCGCCCTCGACAACACGTTCCACCTCATGCTCGCAGCGGGCCCGGGGGGCGAGGCGCCGCGCGCCAGCCGGCTCGGGGCCTTCGAGCGCGTGGGGGGGGCCGCGGTCGCCGGGATCGCGATCCTGACCGTCGGCTTCGGCTGTTTGGGTCTGGCGGAGTTCCAGCCGACGGCGCGCTTCGGCACGCTGGCGGCCCTCGGGCTCCTCGGGGCGCTCTTCGCGGACTTCGCGGTCATCCCAGCGCTTTGGATCGGGGCTGGCGTCCGGGGGGCGGAGCGCGGAGAATCGGCGCCCGCATGTTCGACCGCATCCTGATCGCCAACCGCGGCGAGATCGCGCTCCGCGTGATCCGCACCGCCCGCGAAATGGGCATCGAGTGCGTCGCCGTCTACTCCGACGTCGACGACCGGGCCCTTCACACGCGCATGGCGCACGTCGCCGTCCCGCTGGGCGGGCGCACCCCCGCCGAGAGCTACCTCGACCAGGACAAGATCATCGCCGCCGCGCTCCGGACCGGCGCGCAGGCGATCCACCCTGGCTACGGCTTCCTGAGCGAGCGCGCGGCCTTTGCGCAGCGTGTCAAGGACGCCGGCCTCGTCTGGATCGGGCCGCCGCCGAGCGCGATCGACGCGATGGGCGACAAGATCGACTCGCGCCGCGCGATGGTGAAGGCGGGCGTGCCGTGTGTGCCGGGGCTGACGGACCCGGTCGATGACCCGGCAGCGGCCGCGGAGGCCGCCAAGGGCATCGGGTTCCCGATCTGCATCAAGGCCTCGGCGGGCGGCGGCGGCAAGGGCATCCGCGTCGTGCGCGAGCCCGGCGACCTGACCTCGGCCTTCAAGGCCGCCTCGAGCGAGGCCCTGACCTCGTTCGGCGACGGGCGGGTGTACCTCGAGCGCTACCTCGACCAGCCGCGCCACATCGAGGTGCAGGTGCTCTTCGACGCGCACGGCAACGGCGTCCACCTGTTCGAGCGCGAGTGCTCGATCCAGCGCCGCCACCAGAAGCTCGTCGAAGAGGCGCCCAGCGTCGTCATCGACCCCGAGACGCGCCGCAAGATGGGCGAGGTCGCGCTGCGCGCGGCCGCGGCCGTCGGCTACGAGGGCGCGGGCACCGTCGAGTTCCTGTGGTCCAAGGGCGAGTTCTTCTTCCTCGAGATGAACACGCGCTTGCAGGTCGAGCACCCGGTGACCGAGATGATCACCGGCATCGACCTCGTGCGCGAGCAGCTGCGCGTGGCTGCCGGTGAGCCGCTCGGCTACACGCAGGAGGCGCTGACGCCGCGCGGGCACGCGATCGAGGTGCGCGTCAACGCCGAGAACCCGTTCCAGGGCTTCTTGCCCTCGACCGGCACGATCTCGAACCTCCGCACCCCCGGCGGCCCGTGGACGCGCCTCGACTCGGCGATGTATCGCGGCATGGAGGTCGGGCTCGCCTACGACCCGATGTTGGCGAAGCTCATCGTGTGGGGGCCGAACCGCGAGCAGGCGATCGCGCGGATGGTGCGCGCGATCCAGGAGACGAACGTCGGCGGCGTGCACACGAGCTTGCCCGCGGCGCTGCAGGTCCTGCAGCACCCGGCGTTCCGCGCGGGTGACTTCGACACCCACTTCCTCGAGGGGCTGACGATTCAGTCGCCCGAGGCGTACGAGGCGCTCATCGCGGTCGGCGCCGCGATCCATCGGCACCGCTTGGCGAAGCGCCGCGCGCTCGCGCCGAGCGCCAGCGAGCGCGCCGGTTGGACGGCGCGCGCGCGCAGTGAAGTGACCGGCCTCGTGCAGCGCGCGGGGACCCAGGAGGTATCGCGATGAAGACCTTTGTGCAAGTCAACGGGCGAACGCGCGAGGTCGAGCTCGTCGAGCGCCTCGGTGAGCTCGTCGTCACGGTGGACGGTGCGCCGTTCGAGGTCTCGTACAACGAGGTCGATGCGTACGGTCAGGTGATCCTGCTGCACAAGGGCGAGGGCTTCGCGCTCTCGATCGAAGGCGACGGGCATACGACCGCGGTGACGCTCGCCGGGCATCGCTACGACTGCGCCTTGGAGGACGAGCGCGAGCGCGCCGCGAACCTCGCAGCGCGCGCGGCGGCGAAGGGCGGCGGCCCGGTCAAGGCCGTCATGCCGGGCGTCGTGCTCGAGCTCTTGGTGCAGCCCGGCGACACCGTCAGCGAGGGGCAGCCGCTGTTGATCCTCGAGGCGATGAAGATGCAGAACGAGATCGGCGCGCCCGGCCCGGGCGTCGTCGTGACCCTGCACGTCGAGGCCGGCCAGGCCGTCGCCGCAGGCGACAAGCTCTTGACCCTCAAGGGGCTCGAGTAAGCGCGCGCCTCGCGATGTCCGAGCGCCTCCACGTCAACGTCATCGGGGCCGGCGCGTTCGGCGGCTGGGCGGCGTTGGAGCTCCTGCGCGCGGGCTGCAGCGTGACGTTGCTCGAGGCTTGGAGCCCAGGGCATTCGCGCGCGAGCTCCGGCGACGAGACGCGCGTGCTGCGGCACGCGTACGCGGAGCGCGAGCACTACGTGCCGCTGGTGCAGCGCTCGCTCGCGGCGTGGCGCGCGTTGGAGGCGGCGCACCAAACGCGCCTCTTCCGGCACACCGGCGTCCTGTGGCTCTTGCGCGGGGAGGCGGCCTTCGAAGCCCAGTCGCGCGCTTCGTTCGAGCGCGCCGGGCTGCCTTTTGAGGTGCTCGATCGCCCGGCCCTCGCCGCGCGCTATCCGGCGCTCGCCGTCGACGACCTCGACGGCGCGCTCTTCGAGCACGAGGCCGGCGCGCTCTCGGCGCAACGCGCTTGCGAGGTCGTCCACGACGCGGTGCGCGCCGCGGGCGGCGATGTGCGGGTCGGCGCCGCGACTGGCGTGCTGCGGCGTCGGAAGGGCGGGCTTACGCGCGTGGCGCTGGCGGACGGCAGCGAGCTCGAGGGTGACGCGCACGTCTTCGCCTGCGGCCCGTGGCTGCCGAAGCTGTTCCAGGAGGTGCTCGAGCCGCGCCTCATCGTGACGCGCCAAGAGACGTTTGCGTTCGGTGTGCCGCCTGGTGACACCGTGCACAACACGCTGCCCGTTTGGGCGGAGCGTGGGCCGACGTTCTGGTACGGCATCCCGAACGGGATGCGCGGCGGCTTCAAGGTCGGCGAGGACACGTGGGGTGGCATGTACGACCCGACGGTCGGCGACCGAACGCCGTCGGCGCGCGGCCTCGCGCGCGTCCGCGGCTACCTCGCGCGGCGCTTCCCTGCGCTCGCGGACGCGCCGCTCGTCGACGCGCGTGTGTGCCAGTACACGTTGACGACGGACCAGGAGCTGCTGCTTGACCGGCACCCCGAGCACCCTGCGGTTTGGTTCGCCGGCGGCGGCTCCGGGCACGGCTTCAAGCTCGGCCCAGCGGTGGGGGCGCTCGTCGCGGCGGCGATCACTGAAGGCGCAGAGCTCGACGCGCGCTTTAGCCTCGAGCGCGGCGGGTAGCACAGGAGCGGTCGCCGCGTCGAGGCGCGGCGCCTGCTGGCGTGGCGCTCGAGCCTTGAAGGTCGGGCCCTTGGGACATCGGGCGCAGTTGTACGTGCGAGGTGCGTGGTCAGAGGTCGGGGAGCGGCGCGGTACACTGCGCGCATGGCACGTAGGCTCATCAGCTCCGGCTCGACCTTCGAAGAGCAGATCGGTTACTCGCGGGCGGTCGTCGACGGCCGTTGGGTCTTCGTTTCGGGGACCACGGGGTACGACTACGAGTCGATGACGATCGTCGACGACGTCGTCGGGCAGGCGCGGCAATGCCTCGTCAACATCGAGGCGGCGCTCGCGCAAGCGGGCGCTTCGTTCGCGGATGTGGTGCGCGTCACGTACATCTTGCCGGACCCCTCGCAGTTCGAGGCCTGCTGGCCGACGCTGCGCGCCGCGTTCGGTGAAGTGCGGCCGGCGGCGACCATGTTGTCTGCGAAGCTGGTCAACCCGCGCATCTTGATCGAGATCGAGGTCACCGCACGCAAGGCGCGGTGAAGCGCCCGCGCTGCTTCGCCGGGCGCCCGACGAGGGCGCGTTCACGGCACGGCTGCCCACCGCGCGCGCCGCGTCGCGCGCTCCCAGCGCGCGCAGAGCGCGCGGAAGGCCCGGAGCGTCGGCGCGTGGGCGTTCGCCTCGCGTGACGAACCGAGGAGGCGCGCGAGCTCACGCGCGAGCCACTGGCCTTCCACGTCGCGATCGGCCTCGACATTGAGATCGACCTCGCGCGTGTTCGCTGTGGGCGGCGCGCTTGGCGCCGCGACAGACTTCGACACCGGGCCGGCGTAGTGCAACAGGCGGCGCAGGTCGCGCTCCGCGGCGCCCTCCCAGCGGACGAATGGCGCGAGGGGCAGCGCGAAGGGGGACGTGGCGTGGCGGCCGTCTGTGCCCGTCAGCGCGCGCCTCAAGAGGTCTTCGACGCGCTCGGGCGCAATGAGCTCGACCTGGCTGAGCTCCGGGCCGTCGACGCCGGTCGCCTCCAAGCAACGCGAGATCGCCGCGTAGGGCAGCATGCCCGCGCACGCATATCCCGCGCCGGAGTCCGACTCCGCAGCACGTATCGAGAACGTCCCAGCGCGGTGGACCTCTGCGAATGCATCGGCCTCCGACCAACCGACCCTGAGGAGGAGGTCCGGGCAGCGCGCCTCGCGCGGGTGGGGCCGCGGCGCATCTGCGATCGACGGCGGGAGGAGCCCGCGTTCAACCAGCGCGCGCGAGAGCGCGAGCGCCAGAGCCCGGTGCCCTGCGCACGTCGGATGTGCGTCGCGCCGATAGACGTAGTCGAGGCGCGCCGCGGCCGGCGCCGACGCGAGCGACGAGGTCGTATCGATGACGTGGCAGCCGCGGGCCGGGTCGTCGAGCGTCCGAAAGCGTTCGCTGTAACGCGGAGTCAACCGATCGAGCACGTAGGCCGGCGTCGGCAGCGGCGCGATCACGAGGGGCGCCGACGCCGTGCTTCCGCGACAGCGCTCAAGGACGCGCGACAAGAGCAGCCAGCCCGGGCTCGCTGGGTCCACATAGTCCGGATCGAGCTCGACGCCCGCGAGTCGCTGGGCGGCACGCCGCAACGGACCCGCAGCGAGCGCTGCGAGCTGCCTGGCACGGGCGCGGTCCGCTGTGCCGAGCGCACGCCCGAGGCGGTCACCGAGCGCGACTCGCCACGGACTGCAGAGAGTGACTGGCTGCCCGTGCGCTTGGGCCTGTCCATGGTCCGGGGTCCCGGCGACGGGTGTCGGCTGCGCGGGAACCGCGCTCGATGTGCACAGGCGCAGCGCGCCCGCGTCGAGCACGAAGTGCGCCCGCGGAACGTGCACCGGGCGGCCGAATCGATCGAGCGAGACACGGTGCTTCTGTTGGATCCGCGCGATCGTGTGCACGGTCACGGCGAGGATCACCAAGTCCGGACGCAGCGTCGGCGCGAGCTCTTCCAGCAACAACGCGTGCTGGTCCGGGGCCGTGCCAGAGACGCCACAGTTCAGGACCTCGACCCCGTGCATGGCGGCGAGCAGATCGGTGAATCGCTCGCGATTGTCGACGCCGTCACCGGCGGTGTACGAATCGCCTAGGACGAGGACCCTCATGCGGCGGTCGTCAGCGCGCTCGTCGAACTCTTGATCCGCCCGAAATCCGCGCCGATTGGTCCGGATCCAATAGCAGCCTCGCTCGTGGGGGACACGAACGTTCACCGAGGGCATGAACCGATGACACCCGTGCGCGTCATGCGCCTTGACGGCGCGGTGCATTACGAGCCGATGCGGGAACGCCATGCGCGTAGGGCCCGCCCAATGGCGAAGCGCCGAGGCTTGGTGTGGTGCGCGCTCGACTCGGCGCGCATGGCGAGCCCCACGCGGACACGCGCCCACGCGTACGCTCCAGCGCCGTCAGGGTCACACCGGCTCGCGCTTCGACACTGGGCGACATAGCGCTCAATCGCGACGATCGACCAAGCGGTGTGGCCGTGCTCGACGTCGTCCGCGACCTCGTGCAGGTCGAAGAAGTGTGGGTCGAGCCCGTGCGCGGCGAGCGAGCGGGCCGTCGTGCGATAGACGCCGCCGACCCCTGCGAGCTCGATCGAGAGATTGAGCCCGAGGGTCTCGCCCATGAAGCGCTGGCCGAACTCGGCGAGCGAGAGCCACAGGGCGGGCATGGCGAAGTTGTCCTCGCTGAAGCCGTCCCAAGCGAGGAAGTCGGGGCTCGGGAACGCCGGGAGGTCGGGGCGCAGCTCGCGGGCGAGCGCCAGAAACAGCTCGCCGTGATGGGCGTGACGCTCGGCCGCTCCGCACTCGTCGTAGAGGATGCGGAAGAGCCGCGCGGCGGGTTCGTCGTCGGCACGCGGTGTGGCGGAGGCGCCCTGCGCCCAAGCGCCGTCGATCGCGAGGGCCGGCGCTAACGCGAGGCACGCGCGCTCCAGGTCGCCGCGTGCGAGGACAACCGATCGGTCAGCGTGCGCCGCTGCATGCGCCGCATGGCGCGCGCGCACCCACGCGCGCAGCTCGTTCGCGCAGAAGCGCGTGGGGGGCACCGCGCCTTCCCAGCGGTGGCCGCGGGCGGCGGCCTTGACGCGGTCGACGAGGGCGCGCGCCTCGGCCCGGTGGAGCGCGCGCTGCGCGTCCAGCTCGGGCTGGAGCAGCGCAGCGTAGAGCGCTCGGGGCGAGCAAGGGGGCGTCGCTCGAGCGAGCGCGAGGCTCTCCAACGCCAGTGCGGCCGAGCGCGGCGCTCGGCGCCTTGGGACTGCCAAGTGATCCGCAGCCTGCTCGGCGGAGCCCCTGGGCGCTGCCTCAACGCCGCGCGCTAGGGCGACGGCGTGGCTCCAGCGCCGAAGCGCATCCGCGCACGCGACCGCGCCGGCAGTCAAGTCGGCCCACGCGAGCTCCGGCGTGGCGCAGTGTGTGAGGACTGCCTCGGCCTGGGCGAGCGCGAGCTCGCGCCGCTCCCCGTTCTGGGGCGCGTCGAAGAACGCCAAAGCGCACGCGTCCGCGGGGTACGCACGGGCGAGGCCCGACATGCCGATCCACGGCGCGAGCGCTTCGTATGCGAGCTCGATCCCCGCCGCTTCAGCCGGCATGTGTCTCCGAGCGACGCCTGCTGCCAGGAGCATGCACGACAACGCCAGGGTTTCGACCGAGAGCCCGCGCCATACGAAGTCATCCGCTGCGGCGTCTGCGCCCGGTCTGCCATGGTCGCGCAAAGGGCGGCCGTCGCGCTGCGCGAGCGCGAGGTAGAGCGCCGCGCGGCTCGGCGTCCCGCGCCCGTCGAGCGCGCCGTCGACGCCGAGCGAGAGGGCGCGCGCGCGCAGGCTGCAAGCCCCGAGCACGCGGCGGCTCGCGAGCGCGTTGGCGCTACGTCGATGCAGGCAACCATCAAAGAGCGCGAAGGGCGCGAGCTCGTCGACGAGCTCGGCGCGGCCCTCGCCCGTGATCTGTGCGGCCCAATCGATGGGGGCGGCGTCGCGGCGCGCCTCGAGCGCGCGCACAAGGCCCGCTACGCTTCGCGGTTGCACGTGCGTCGCGCCGGCGGCCGAACCGTGGACCTCAGCGCGAAGCCAATCCGCGGCGCCGCGCTCGGGGTCGGCGAGGTCGTCCGCCGCGAGCAAGGCGCGGTGCAGGCGCTCGAGGGTGGTGCGCTCTGCTGTCGCTGCGCCGGCTCCGCGCCCCGCGACCCGAGCTGCTTGTGGGTTCGATGTGCAGCCCATCGACTCAGAAGAACGGGTAGATGTTCGGTGCCTGGCGCGGCGCGAGCGGGCCGCGCCTCAGCCTGAAGAGCCTCGCCCAGAACCCGCGGGGGCGGGGCGCTGGCTCGCCGGGGCGTCGTTCCACGCAGGCGACCCCGTCCTCGGCCGAGTGCACCGCGGGGACAGCCTCTCGGGGGCAGGTGCCGTCGGGTCCGCAGGGGGGCGGCGCGGCTGGGGGGGTGATCTTGTGCTGCATCGGGCGGCCTCTGGAGGGACCCCGGTCCATGCGTGTCGTCACCCCAATCGAGGTAGAATCTCGCGCGCAGGGTGGCCTCGCTCGGACAGCGCCCCCCGCAGCCTGCGACGGTCAACCAACGGACATGCGCGAGTACCCCGTCGAGCTGATGCTCACGACCGAGGCGACTGCGACGCCGATCCGCAACATGTACGCCCTGCACGTCCATGACATCGCGGCCTACGAGCCTCGGCTCCCGAACGCCCATGGCGTGCTATCGGACGATCCGGACCACGCCAACTGGGAGGACCTCGCGGACCGACAGGGGGACTGGTGGCGCAAGCCAGGGGTGCTCTTTCCCTATGCGCTGTTCGTCGACGGCCTCCCCGCGGGGTTCGCGCTCGTGGCCTCTGGTCCCTACATCCCGACGCCGGGTGTGGACTTCGTGATGTGGGAGTTCTTCGTGCACCACGCCTGGCGCGGCACCGGTGTGGCAGCCGAGGGCGTCGCGCAGGTGCTCCGGCGCCATCCCGGTCGTTGGGAGATCTGCACCTACCCCAACGCGGCGCGCCCCGTGGGGTTCTGGCGCAAGGCGTTGCCCGCTTGCGCTCTGGGCGAGGTCGAGGAAGCGCTCGAGGACCACCCCTTTGGCCGCAAGGTCGTTTGGCGCCTCGAGGTCTGAGGGCCTCGAGCGCATACGCCGCGGCCGAGCAGCATGGCCCGTGAGCCGGCGCCGGGCCGCTGCGCCGCTGGCGGACCTCCGACGGCAACGACCGGACCCACAGCTTGCGCTGCGGCACCGGCCACCTCCGCGAGCTTGTTATTGGAACGTGACCTCGGTCGCGTCCGTGAAGTTGCTTGTCACCGTCGGGTTCACGTCGCGGTGCCAGCATTGAAAGCGCCACGTCTCGCCCGCCATGATCGCGATCGCGCCCGACGGCTGTGGCACGGCGTGCGGGTCGACGGTGATCGAGAAGAAGCCGTCGTTGCCGGTGAAGCCGATCTGCTGGTTGAAGCGGCCGACCGAGCCGCCGAGGCAGAGCGTCCCTTGGCTACCGCCCGCGTTCGGGACATGGCCGGCCGTCGTGGAGGCCAGGAAGTAGCCTGTCGCGGCGAGCGGGAGATCTTGAGCGCAGAGGCGCACCGCGCTGTCCGCCACGACGTTGCTGCCGACCGCGGTCACGGTGCCGGCGCGCCCGGTCGAGTTTGCGACGCCCGGGCTGCACACCGTCGTGCCGAGCGGGATCGAGGGCACCGTCGCGAAGTAGTACGGAATGAGGCTGCCGATCACGAGCTCGATCTGGTGCGTCGAGACGCCGTAGCGGTAGACGCCTGTGCCCGTCGTGAACAGGAGGTCGCCGTCGCCGAGCCGCGCGACGCCCGCGACGCTGCCGTTCTGCGGCAGGCTGCTGGTGTCAAAGAAGGCGACCTGGTTGCCCGTGGAGTCGTATTCCCAGACCCCACCCGGGAAGAGCCCGCTCGCGACCAAGACGTGCCCGTTGGGCTCGACGACGATCTGGCCCGGGTTGCTGACGTCGTTGAACCCGTTCGAGTTGTGGAACGTGCCGGTGATCGCGCCCGTCGCTGGGTCGACGAGCAGCAAGTCGTGGTGATCGGCGTCACCGACCAAGAGCTGGTTCCCGAAGGCCGTGACGCCGTTGATGACACCAGGCATCGGGTGCTGCGCCACGAGCGCTCCGCTCGGCGTCAGCTGAATGAGGAAGTCGGGGATCGTGCCGCTCGGATTGCCCCCACCGACCCAGACCGAACCGAAGGCGGCCGTAATCCCACGCAGGCGATGCGGGGCGAGGTCGATCGCGCCGAGCTGAACGGAGCCGTACGAGTTCCAACGCGTGACACGCGAAGTGACGTCGTCAGTGAACCACAGCTCGTTGCCCACGATCGCTGCTTGATAGGGCCTGTTCGACGCGATGAGGCCATCGTCGAGGTCCATGAAGCCGGCGGCCTCGAGCGTGCCGTCGCTGGCAGACAGCGCGATCACAGTGCGGACCGTGTTGTCGGGGACGATGAGGGATTGGGCGCAGATCACGGGCGCCGATGCGCAGAAGAGGCCGATTTCGAGAACAACGTGTCGCATGGTAAGGCGGGCTGAGACAGAGGGTGCAGCGCCTTCGCTCGGCGCCGCGTTCACCTGCAAGAAAGGCGCGCGCGCTCGGGCGCGACGGGGATTCCCAGGAAAGCCACGAGCCCAGCCCGCCTGGCGGCGTCAGCGGGGTGCTTTGCAGCCCGCACCATGCGGACTCTGTGTTGCCGTGGCCGACGAACGGGTCCCATTCGGCGCTGTTGACCGGCGCGGACGTCAGCGTGAATGGCGGCTTGACGACGGACTTCGTGAACCAGCTCACGCGCTACTGCCGCTCGATGGCGAACGCGACGGGCGGCGCCCGGACCCGCGACGGAGACGGCGTCTTCTTGGGCTCGGGCGGCGGCGCCACGCGCGTTGACCCGTGACTCACCAGCGCGCACCTGCGGGCTGTGCGCCTACGGCGTGGCGCCGGGATTTACGCCAAACGGCAGACGTTGGAGGGATCGGGCCTCGTGTTCGGCCGCTGAGCTCCATCGGGTGCGTGCGAGTCGGCAGCAGTCGTCTCGCCGCACCCCCGCCGCCCCCGCGATCGGTGTAGCCTGTGCGGCCGATGACGGCTCGCACGTTCACCTTCCTGCACGCCGCAGACCTGCACCTCGACAGCCCGCTGCGCGGCCTCGCGCGGTATCCCGGGGCGCCCGTCGAGCGGCTGCGCAACGCGACGCGCGCCGCCTTCGTAAACTTGGTCGAGGCGGCCCTCGCGCACCGCGTCGCGTTTGTCATCGTCGCAGGCGACGTCTTCGACGGGGACTGGCGCGACTACAACTCCGGGCTCTGGTTCACCTCCGAGGCCCGGCGCCTCGTGGAGGCGGGGATCGCGCTCGTGCTGCTGCGCGGCAACCACGACGCCGAGAGCCGCTTGACCAAGGGCCTGCGCCATGGCCCGGGCGTCTACGAGTTCCCGACCGACGCTGCGGTGACCCACACGCTCGAGGGCTTCGACGTCGCGCTGCACGGCCAGAGCTTCGCGGTGCCGCACGTCACCGAAAACCTCGTGCGCGCCTACCCCGCGCCGCTCCCCGGCGCCTTCAACATCGGCGTGTTGCACACCGGGCTCGAGGGCTACGAAGGGCACGGGCGCTATGCGCCTTGCACGCCGCTTGACCTGCAGGCGAAGGGCTATGACTATTGGGCCCTCGGGCACATCCACCAGCGCCAGGTCGTGTCGCAGGACCCGTGGATCGTGTTCCCGGGCAACCTGCAGGGGCGCCACGCGCGCGAGCTCGGGCCGAAAGGCGCGACGCTGGTGCGCGTCGTGGAGGGACAGGTGAGCGCGGTCGAGGCGCTCGAGTGCGACGTGGCTCGTTGGGCGCACATCGAGCAGGACCTCACGGGCATCGAGACTGAGGCCGCCGCCTTCGTCGCACTCGAGCGCGCGCTGAGCCTCGCGTTGCGCAGCGCCGACGGGCGGCTCGTTGCGGCGCGTGTGACGTTCCGCGGCACGACACTGCTCGACGGGGCATTGCGCGCGGACCCCCGGCGGGTGGAGGGCGAGGTCCGGAACCTCGGGCTCTCGGTGTCCGCCGAGCTCTGGGTCGAGAAGGTCCTCATCGAGACGGAAGGCGTTGCGCAGGTCGAGGCCCAGGCGCAGCGCAGCGGCGACGCGTTCGCGGCGCTCGCGCAGCGGCTCTCTGGGGCCGGCCTCGACGACGAGGAGCTCACCGCGCTCGCCGCTGACCTCGGGCGGCTCGGCGACCGCCTGCCCCCCAACGTCGCCGCGGCGCTGCAGCCGAAGGACCCGGCGGTGCTGCGCGCGGCGGTCGAGCCTGCGGCGCGCTATCTCGCTGCGCTGCTGCGGCACCAAGAGGCGCCGCACGGAGGGTCCAGCGCATGAAGGTGCGGCAGCTCAGCCTCGCGCCCTACGGCGCCTTTGAGGACCTCACGCTGCGCTTCAGCGACGCGGCCGGGTTGCACCTCGTGTACGGACCGAACGGCGCGGGCAAGAGCACGACGCTGGAGGCCCTGCGCTCGGTGCTGTTCGGGATGGCCGCGGGCGCGCAGAGCTTCCGCTTCGACAGCAGCCGGTTGCGCTTGCGCGCGGAGCTCGTGCGCGCGAACGGCGAGGCCATCGCGTTCACGCGCCGAACCGCCACCAAGGCACCGCTTTGGAACGCGCTCGACGACACAGAGCTCGAGGCCGAGCGCCTGGCGCCGTTCTTGGGCAACTTCGACCGCCAGCAGTTCGTGACGCTGTTCGGGCTCGACCTCGAGACGATGGTCGCCGGCGGGCGCGACCTCTTGAAGGGCGAGGGCGACATCGGGCGCGCGCTCTTTGGCGCGGGGCTCGGCGGGCAACGCCTCGCCCACGTGATGGCGCGGCTCGACGAGGACGAGCGTGACCTCTACGCAGAGCGATCGTCCAAGCCGCGCGTGAACCGGGCGCTGAGCGAGTACGGCGAGGTCTCGAAGGCGCTCAAGCGCGCGACGCTGTCCGAGTCGGCGCTCGAGGGAGATCGTCGCAAGCTGACGACTGCGCGCAAGGAGCAGGACGCCGCGATCGAGCGCCAGCGCGCGCTGCGGCGCAGGATCGACGGCCTGATGCAGCTCGCGCGCGCGTTGGCGGCGCTGGGGCCGCTCGAGGACAAGCGCCGCGCGCGCGCCGCGCTCGGCGAGTTCACCCCGTTCGACGGCGAGACCTCGGCGCGTGTCCAGCGCTCTTCCGACGAGCGCGCCAAGCTCCTCGCGAGCCAGGAGGAGCGCCAGCGGCGAGTCGCTGAGGCGGAGGCGACGCAGGTCCATCTGCGCGCGGAGGCGCGCGCGGACGTCTTGGAGGCGGTCCCCGCGGTCGACGCCCTGAGCCAACGGCGGGGCGCGTTCCGCGCGGCGGCAGAGGACCTCGTTCAGGCGCGCGCTGAGCACAACGAGGCGCAGGCGAAGCGCGGGGAGGCCCTGCGACGCGCCGGCGCCGAGCGTGCGGCCGCCGCGACTGGGTCCGCCGCAGACGGGTCCGCCGCAGACGGGGCCGCCGCGACAGCCACGACCGACGAGCTCGCGGAGGCCGCGGACGCGCACATCGAGCGCATGCAGCGCGCGGAGAGCGAAGTCAAGCGCGCCGCCAGGGAGGCGAAGCACGCGGCGGTGTGGTTGAGCCGCGCTCAGGCTGACGCGGCGCGTTCACGCGCGGAGCGCGCCGCTGAGGTCGCGGCGGCGCTCGATGACCTGGCGCCTTGCGATGGGCGCGCGAGCGCCACACCGTCACCGGTGGGCGTACCGAGCGCGCAGCAGGCGCGCGACGTCTGGGCGGAGCTCGATGCGCTGCGCGCGCTGCGGCTGCCATCGAAGAGCACGCTCGAGGCGCACGAAAGTGCTTGGGCAGCGCTCGAGGACGAGCGCGCGCTGCTCGCGCAGCGCAGCGGCGCGCTGGAGTCGGAGCTGCGCGCGGTCGAGGCGCAGCTACAGGAGCTGGCGCTCGCGCCCGAGGGTGCCCCGCCGACCCGCGCCGAAGTCGAGGCCGCGCGGCGCGCGCGCGATGCGGCCCTCTTCGCTGCGTTTCGCGCGACTCTCGACACCCGACGCGGCGCTCACCGTCGAGCGCGCGATGCGCCTCGCGGATGACCTCGTCGATCGTCACGCGGACCAAGCGGTCCAGGCCGCGCGGCGCGCCCAGCTCGAGGCCGCGCTCGGGCGCCTGCGTCCCGGCTCGAGGGCGTGCAGGGCCAGGAGAGCGCGCGCGCGGCACGCGCAGCGGACGCCCTCGCGGAGTGGCGCGCGTCGTGGAGCGGCGCGGGGTTCGTCCCGCTCTCGCCCAGCGAGATGCTGCGTTGGTGCGAGCGCCGCGCTGCGCTGCTGGGGCGTGTCGCTGACGTCACCGCGCGTGAGGGCGAAATCGTTCGGCAGGCCGAGGAGGCCCACGCGCTCCGGGCTGCTGACCTCGACGCTGCGCGCGAGTTCGAGGGTAAGGCCCAGGCCGCCTGGACGGCCTGGGCCGCGGCGCAGCACCTCGACCCGAACGCTGGCCCAGAGGCGGCGCGTCGGCGCCTGCGCTCGCTCGTCGACGTGCGCGCCGCCGAGGCGCAGCTCGCGCGCGCTGCGGCGCGCGCCGAGCAGAAGCGGCAGGTCCTCGACGCGTTCGCGCGTGACGTGGCCGCGACCTGTGACGCGCTGCTCGTGCGAGTGGACGAGGAGACGCTGGGTGACGCGCTCGCTCATGACGACGCGGAGGTCGCGCTGGCGGACGCGCGGCTGACGCGCCTGATCGCGGCGGTAGAGGGCGCGAAGCGCGCCCAGTCGCAGCTCGTCGCGCTCGAGCGCCAGCTGGCCAGCGAGGCGGCGGAGGCGACCTTGGCCGCGGCCCGCTTGGGCGAGCTCCAGCGCGCCATCGACGCGATCGGGGCGGAGTTCGGGCTCGCGTCGACGGCGCAATGTGTCGCGCGCGCGCTCGCGTCCGACCAGGCCCGGGCGCTCGACGAGGAGATCGCGCGGCTCACACGCGCGTTCCACGAGCACGCCGGCGGCCGCACACCGGAGGCCGTCCTCGAGGAGGCGGGCGAGCGCGAGACCGCGGACCTCGAAGTCGAGCTGCGGGCGCAGCAGGAGGAGCTCGCTGCGTTGGAGGACCAGGGCGCCGAGCGCGCGAGCCGCGTGGCGCAGCTCGCAGCGCGCGTCGAAGGCCTCGGCTCGGATGAGGCGGCGATGCACGAGGCGCGCCTCGCCGAGCTCGAGGCGGAGCTCGAGGGCGACGTGCGCGCTTACTTGCACACGAAGCTCGCGCGGCGGCTCCTGGAGCGCGAGGTCGACCGCTATCGGCGCGAGACGCAAGGCCCGATCCTGGCGCGCGCGCAGGCGCTGTTCCAGACCTTGACGCTGGGCGCGTATGCCCAGCTCCACCCCTCCGAGGACCGAGGCCGCGCGGTCATGGTCGCCCGTCGGCCCGACGGCCAGACCGTCCACGTCGACGGGATGAGCACCGGGACCCGCGACCAGCTCTACCTCGCGCTGCGCATCGCGAGCGTCGAGCACATGCTGCGCGTCGCCGAGCCGATGCCGTTCATCGCGGATGACCTCTTCGTCAACTTCGACGACGAGCGCACCGAAGCGGCGCTGCGTGTGCTCGCCGAGCTCGGCGCGACGACGCAGGTCATCGTCTTCTCGCACCATTCGCGCGTCGCGGAGACGGCCGAGCGGCTGACTCGGACGGGCGTGGCGGTGGACGTCGTGCGCCTCTTGGGGGAGAGCGAGCGCGCCGCCCAGGGCGCGCTCGAGTGAAGCGCCGCGCCGGCGGGGGCCGCCCGGGCGCCCGGCCGCCCGCATGGCTGCATGGCCGCATGGCCGCATGGCAGCATGGCCAAGGGCGGCGTCATTCCGCCGCGCTGCGTGGCGCCAAGCGAATGTGCCCCGATGTTCGGCGTAGACTCTCACTCGCGCGGCCGGCGGCATGATTGAGCCCCATCCACGCCGCGCCCTGAGAGAGACCCTCACGATGACTGACGCCTTCCTTGCCTCGAAGTTCGCATGGGCCTTGCCGCTCGTGCTCCTCGCCGCCGCGTGCCAGAGCACCGAGCACAGCCGCACCGTCGCGACCGCGACCGTGGCGACCTACGACACGAACTACAGCGGCCCCAAGTACCCGATGTCCGTCGGGCGCTTCTCGAACGCGTCGCCGTACCTGCGCGGGATCTTCAGCGACGGCGAGGACCGGCTCGGGAACCAGGCCAAGACGATCTTGCAGACCCACCTCGCGCAGACGGGGCGCTTCGACCTCCTCGACCGCGAGAACCTGGCTGCGCTGCGCCAGGAGAGCGGCCTCTCCGGTGAAGCGCAGGCGCTCGTCGGCGCGCAGCTCGTGCTGACGGGACAGGTCACTGAGTTCGGCCGGAAGACGACGGGCGATGAGCAGCTCTTCGGCGTGCTCGGCCGTGGCAAGACGCAGGTGGCGTACAGCAAGGTCTCGATCAACGTCGTCGATGTCGCGACATCGAAGGTGGTCTACGCCGTGCAAGGCGCCGGCGAGTATGCGCTGAGCGATCGCGAGGTCATCGGGTTCGGCTCGACGTCGGGTTATGACGCGACGCTGAGCGACAAGGTGTTGAACCTCTCGATCACGGACGCCGTGAACAAGCTCGTCGAGGGATTGGAGCGCGGCGCATGGAAGCCCACCGTCGCCCAGTGAACGCCGCGCTCGTCGCGTTGGCGTTGGTGCCCTTGACGGCGTGCAGCAGCCCGCGGTCGCTCTATCGCTGGGGCGCCTACGAGGACTCCGTGCACGAGCTGACCGCGAACCCCGACGCGGTGGATGTCGGGCGCGAGCTCGAGCGGATGTTGGAGGTCGTGCGCGCGTCGCGCGACTATGGATCGCCTGTGCCGCCCGGGGTGCACGCGCACGTCGGCTACCTCTACTCGTTGCAGGGCGACCTCGACTCTGCGCGCGCGGCGTTCCTGTCCGAGAAGGAGCTCTATCCCGAGAGCACTGCGTTCGTCGACGGCGTGCTCGCGCGCATGGGTGCGCAGCCGAAGGCGGAAGGGGGCCAGCCGTGAGCTCCCTCACTTCGACCGCTCGCGCGCTCGCGCTCGGCGTCGCGCTCGCCCTCGTCGGCTGCGCCTCGGCGCCGCCGCGCGATGACACGGTCTTTCTCCAGCACCAGCCGCGGTCGATCCTCGTGCTGCCGCCGCTGGATCACACCTTGGAGCCCGCCGCGTGTTACGGCGCCCTGGCGACCGTGACGCGGCCCTTGGCGGAGCTCGGCTACTACGTGTTCCCCGTCGCCGTGGTCGACGCGATGATGCGGCAGAACGGCCTGCCGACGTCGGCGGAGATGCAGGCGGTGCCGCTCGCGAAGCTGAACGAGATCTTCGGCGCGGACGCGGTGCTCTACCTCAGCGTGGAGGACTGGGGCACGAGCTACCAAGTGCTCACCGCGGGGACGACCGTGACGCTCGCGGCGCGCCTCATCGACACGGAGACGGGGCTGGACCTCTGGCACCAGAGCGTGACGGTCCAGAAGGCGTCAGGCAATGGCGGCGGCGGGCTGGGGGGCTTGCTCGTGAACGCGCTCGCCACGCAGCTCTCGTCTGCGGTGTACGACCCGACGCCCGAGGTCGCGCGCGAGGCGGCGCACCGGCTGTTCCTGGACCCCCGCGGCGGGCTCCTGCGCGGCCCGCTGCACCCGGAGTTCGGCCAGGACCGGAAGTGAGGGTGGGGGCGGGGTCGTCCGGCGCGCCGTGTGGCGCGCCGGCGCTCGGGCCGTTTTGCGAGGCGTAGGGCCGGGACAACCGCCAGGCGCACCGGCGCTTCGGCGCCTCAAGTCCGCACCCCGGTCCGTCGATACCGCGGCATGAAGTTCCCTAGCTCCGGCGGTTCCCGCGTCGTGCTACTCGTCTGTGCCCTCACGGGCGTTGTCCTGATGGGGGTCCCCTGCGGTCGTAAAGACGACGGCGGGACCACTCCTGACAAGGCAGTCATCGTCAGCAGTTTCAGCCCCTCCAACGTCCGCGTCGACCCCAGCATCGCGGCGAGCGAAGCCGTCACCCTGAACCTCGACGGCGTCGGCACGTTTGTCTTCGTCGGCGGTCAGCAGTGGCTCGACTACGACGACTCGACCGCTGAGTTCACGGCCGAGATCGCGGACCTCGCCGACCGTGCGCGGCGCTTCGAGCTGCGCATGCGCGCGGCGGACTACCGCCTCCCGCGCGACCTCACGGTCGGCGGCTTCGAGCTCGGGCTCGACCCCTCGTCCTACGTCGCGCAGGGCGGCCCGGTCGACACGAGCCGCTGGCGCGCGTTTGTGCGCTTCACGGGCCGCTTGACCGGCGTCGGCGCGCTCGCAGGCACCGACCTGACCCTCGAGCTCGACCCCGGTCACATCCTGCAGCTCGGCGAAGGCGCCAACAACGCGAACATCTACTTCGGTGCGTTCGCGCGCCTCCTCTGGCACCGCGCTGCGGGCGCCGGTATCCCCGACGGCGGCGCCGCGACGCTCTCGATGACGCTGCAGGCCGACCGCGTGCTGCGCGCCGAAGCGGCGCTCTCCGAGCAGCCGTTCCACGGCAGCGCGTCGCGCCACGCGATCACCCTGCCGGGCATCACGAACACCCTTGTCTTCGTGCGCGGCGGCCAGTTCACCGAGCGCCCCGACGGCACCGCGCGCCTCACCGGCATCGCCGCGGAGGAGTCTGATCCGGCCCGCGCGTTCTACGTGGACCTGCGCTTCATCGGCCGCATCGAGCCTGACGATGCGGGCTTCCCGCCCGCCGGCAGCCCGAAGCTGGAGCTCAACACCAGCTCCTACCTCGCGAACGGCGGCCCGATCGACCCCGCGACTTGGACGTACTACGCGGACTTCTATGGCTCGTTTGTCGGCCTGCGTGACCTGGCCGGCGCGCGCCTCGAGGCCGTGCGCCGCGGCCCGGCGTTCCAGCTGGGCGTCGGCGCGAACGGCAAGAACGGCCGCCTCGGCGGCGCGGGCTGGCTCGACACGATCGTCGTGCAGCAGCCCTCGAACGGCACGTTCATCGGCGGGTCGACCGGCGGCGACATCAACATCAACCTCGACGAGGCGGGCTCCGGCAACTGCGCGGCGCCGGCGCTCCGCGAAGAGGGCCTCGCGCGCTATGAGGGCGGGCACGCCTTCTGGCTCCCGGGCATCAACACCGACTTCGTCTTCGAGCCCGGCGCGCAGTTCGTCGAGCACGCGGACGGCAGCGCGCGCTTGTTCGGCGTGATCTACTCCGAGTCCGCGCCCGAGAAGCGTTTCTCGGTCAACGTCGACCTCGCGGACCGTATCGACCCCGCCGCGCCCGGCTACCCGCCGGCGGACAGCCCGAAGCTGGAGCTGCAGTCGAGCGCGTACGCGGTGCACGGCGGCCCCGTCGATCCGGAGGGCTGGCACTACTACGCGACCCTCGTCGGCACGCTCGACGGCCTCGCCGGCATGCGCGGCGCGCAGCTGCACATCGAGCGGCGCGGACCGGCGTTCCAGGTCGGCCTCGGCGCGAACGGCAAGAACCAGCACTTCGGCGGCTCCGGCTGGCTCGACGTCACGGTGCTCGCCCAGCCGCAGACCGGCGCGCACCTGCCGACCGAGGACCTGCACGGCGACATCAACGTCGACTTCGAAGGTGACTGCGCCACTTGCGCCGGCGGCGCACAGCGTGACGCCGCGTTCGCCCAGTACCAGGGCAACCACGCGTTCTACCTGCCGGGCATCAGCCACGACTTTGTCTTCGAGCCGGGCGCGCGCTTCGTCGAGCGCCCCGACGGCACCGCGTGGCTCGTCGGCGTCCTGATGAGTCCGACGCGCCCGGGCTGGCGCTTCCGCGCGAGCGTCGACTTCACGGGGCGCATCGACCCTGGTGACGCCGCCTATCCGCCCCAGGGCTCGCCCAAGAAGGAGCTCGTCGCGGCGGGCTTCGTCGAGCACGGCGGCCCGGTCGACACACGCTCGTGGCGTTACTACACCGGCACCACGGGGCGGCTCGAAGGCCTCGAGTCCCTCGCCGGCGCGGTGGTCAACGTCTCGCGCTTCGGGCCCCCGATGCAGGTCGGCATGGGCGCGAGCGGCAAGAACCTCGACTTCGGCCTCGCGAGCTGGATCAACGTCACGCTCGAGGCGCAGCCGACGACCGGCATCGCGCTCCCGGGCGTGTTGCAGCGCGGCGACATCAACCTCGACCTCATGGGGTCGTGCATGGACTGCGCCGGCGGCGCGCCCGAAGACCAAGAGGTCTCGAACCTCGGCGGCCACGCTGCGTTCTGGTTCCAAGGCCTTGGCAGCAGCAGCTTCGAGTTCGAGGGTCCCGGCGAGTTCGAGGAGCGCGGCGACGGCACGGCGCGCCTCGCGGGCGTCCTGCGTGACATCGCGGGCGGCGACCAGCGTTGGGCGATCGAGCTGCGCTTCGCGGACCGCATGGACCCGTCGCTCGGTGACCCGCTCCCGGAGGAGAGCCCGAAGCGCGACCTGCGCAGCGAGCGCTATGCCGACAACGGCGGCCCGATCGATTTCATGCGCTGGCGCTATTACGCGCACACTGAGGGCGAGCTGATCGGCCTCGGCCAGCACGCAGGCGCCCTCGCGCACCTCACGCAGATGGGGCCCGCGTTCCAGGTGGGCCAGGGCGCGAGCGGCCGCAACGAGCGCTACGGCGCCGCGGGCTGGCTGTTCACGTGTGTCGTGTCTCAGCCGACGAACGGGCCGTTCGTGCAGATCGGGACGGGGGACTACAACCTCGACCTGTTCGGCTGCGACGTGTGCGCAGCGCCGGCGCCGCGCGACGAGGCGGCGACGACCACGTCGGGCGGGCACGCGTTCTACTTCCCAGGCATCGGCACGGACTTCATCTTCGATGGGCCCGCGCCGTTTGTCGAGCGGCCGGACGGCACCGCGCGCCTCACCGGCACGATCTATCGCCCCAATGAGCCGCAGAAGCGCTTCCGCGTCGAGGTCGACCTGTGGCAGCGCGTGGACCCGGGCATGGTCGGCCACGCGCCGGTCGGGAGCCCGAAGCTGGAGCTGCGCGGCCCGATGTACGTCGCTGGCGGCGGGACGATCGACCCGAGCAGCTGGCGCTATTACCAGGCGTTCGAAGGGCGCGCCTACGGCGAGGGCGTCTACGGCGGCGGCGAGCTCTTCTTCACGCGCATGGGCCCGTCCTTCCAGATCGGCTACGGCGCGAGCGGTAAGAACCTCGAGTACGGCGGGGCGGGCTGGCTCGATGTCGTCGTCGTGCGCCAGCCGACGGCTGGGACGGCGCTCGTCCTGACCCAGGGCCTGCACGGCGACATCAACATCAACCTCAACTCCGGCTGCGACTAACGTCGCGCCGTGGGCTCGAGTGGTGACCTGGCGCGACCGGGGCCGTGCGCGGCCCCGGTCGCGCCCCTGTCTGCGCCCCTGTCTGTGCGGCTGCGCGGCTGCGCGCGCGATCAGCGGCGCGTGTAGCTGGCCGGGTCCGCGTAGAGGATCGCGAGGCCGTCGCGCGTCACGACGCGGCCCTCGATGGTCACAGGCTCCGCCACGAGGTCCAGGACGCGCGCGTTGACCGCGCCGCCCTGCTCATCGACGAGCAGGTAGTACGTCGCGCGGCCCTCGTCGTCGCGCACGAGCAGCACCGGCGGCACCCCGCCGCTGATGCAGCGCACCGCGCACGCGCGGTGGGTCTTGAGGTTGCCCGGCTTCATCACGCCCAAGAAGCACTTCGAGTCGACGATCTCGCCGGCGAGGCGCAGGCGCTGCTCGGGCGCGCGCGCGGCCCCTTCCCCGAGACCCCGCGCGGCGCCCTGAGCGGCTCCTTGAGTGACGCTCGGGCCCAGGTCCTCCAGCGAGTCGGGCGCGAGCTCGATCATCGTGACGCTGTCGCGGTGGATCAAGCTGCCCTGGAAGCGGACGTTGTGGCCCTCGAGCGGGGCAGTGACCGCCTCGGCGCCGCGCTTGCCGAACACCGTCAGCAAGTAGCGCGAATGGGTCGTCGTGGCGCCTGGGCGCTCGACGACGAGCGTCGGGTAGGGCACGTGCTCGACACGCCCGGTGAACGTGCGCGCGACGCCGAACTCGAAGCGCGACGCAGGGAACGGCGCCTGGGACGCCGCGAGCGCCGCCCCGAGGCATGCGACGGCGAGGAGCAGCGCCGCGACGCGCGCGCGCACGAAGCGCCCGAGGGGCGCGGCTGCGCGCGGCTCCCATCCGATGTAGAACGCGTCACCTGGCGTCATGGCGCGGCCTCCTCGGTGGCCACGGGCGCGAGCTCCGTGCCCAGCGGCACAGGGCGCGGGTCGAGCAGCACGCGGCCCGCCTCGACCTGGAGGCGGAACGTCGGGACTCGCTCATGGAAGGGCGCGGGCGAGCTGCCGCACTGCGGGCGGTATTGGTAGCCGTGCCACGGGCACACGACGAGGCCGTCCACGACGCGGCCCTCGCCGAGCGGCCCGTTCTGGTGCTGGCACACGCCAGAGAGCGCGGAGAGGCGCCCTCCGTGGCGGAAGATCGCGACGCGCTCTCCGCCTGCCACGATGACCTTGGCGCGCCCCTCGCGGATCTCGCTGACGGCGCACGCGTCGATCCACGGCCCAGGTGCCGCGGCGGGGGTCGCGCGCGTGTCGTCCGCGGCGTCCTTGCGCGCGGCGAGCAAGTGGAGCGTGCCCAGCGCGAGCGCGCCGGCCGCGACCGCGCCCCACAGCACCGGGCTCGTCTCGGCCTGCAGCACGCCGAGCGCGACGTGCAGCGCGATCAGCGCGTAAGCGACGTACACGAGCATGTGCAGCGCCTTCCAAACCGGCGCGGTCAGGTTCGCCAGCCAGAAGTCATGGCTCGTGGCGGCCATCAGGACCAGGATCACCAACGCCGCCGCGCCGAGCGGCTGGAACGGAAAGTCCGCGACGCTGTCGAAGCGCGTGTTCGAGCTCAGCAGGCTGACCAACGGGTTGACGTCGCCAAACGCGTGGAACTGGACGAGCGAGAAGCCGCCGTGCAAGAGCGCCAGCGCGCACATCGTCACGCCGAGGTGGCGGCGGTTGTACAAGAGCGGCAGCCAGCGTCGGTCGAGGCGCGCCAGCGGCCCGATCGCAAGCACGACGTGCAGCAACAGGAACGCTGCGGTCCCGAGGCCACGGATCAGCAACGTCTCGGCGGTCGCCTCCGGCTGCAGCGCGCTGGTCACGCCCACGAACGCGCCGAGGTACAGGACGACGCCGCCGAGCAACGCGAGGTCATAGCGCCGCTTCTGGCGGTTCCATTGCACCGCTTGATAGGCGTGTCCCATATCAGCGCGCCCCCTGCGGACTCGGCGCCCCCGGCGCACTCGGCGCCCCCGGCGCCTCCGGCGGACTCGGCGCACCCGGCGCCCCCGGCGGACTCGGCGCTTCTGTTGCAGCGCCGCGCTCCGCTGCGGCAGCGCCGAGGTCGAACGCGTCGTAACGCGCGCGGTGGCCGAGGCTGTAGAGGAGGATCACCGATGGGCCCGGCGGCAGCAAAAACGCCGTTGGCTCTGTGGGGGACGCGGGTCCGAGCAGGACGGCGTCGTCCGGCAAGGCGCTGTTGGGCGCGAGCGTCGTCGCGCGGTACACGAGCAGGTCTGGCGCATCGAGGGGCTCGTGCGGCAGCAGCCACAGGCGCGGCTCCGCGCCCGGCGGGCGCTCGAGCGCGAGCGAGTAGCGGCCGTGCTCCGGCGCGAAGCGCGCGGCGCCAGCGAGGCTCTCCAGCGCACGCGCGGCCCCGCCCCGCGAGGCGGCGACGAACTCGGTCGGCCGCTGCGAGAGCGCGAGCCCGAGCCCGCCGAGCGCGACCGCGAAGCACGCGGGCGCGAGCCAGCGGTGCCGTCGTCGCAGGGGCGTGATCACGGCCGCGCCTCCCCGAGCGCGCGCTTGTGCGGCGTGCGCTCCATGGGCGGCGGCGCTGCGGTGACCCAGCGGCGCAGCAAGTAAGGCCACAGGAGCGTCGCGCCGGGCACGATCAACACGCGGAAGCCCCACGTGCCGTGCGCTGCGTCCGGGTCGATGCGGCCGACCCCTCTCCACGCGAAGGGCGCCGCAAAGCAGAGGCCGAGGGCGAGGTAGAGGCCCGCGAACAGCACGAGCGCTTCGGAGAACAACATGCCTGTGACGCGTCGGGCGCGTGAGGGAGGAGCACGAAGAGGGGCACGCCCTTCCATGCGCCTTGCAGTGCGTATCGTAGGGCCAGTTGTGACCAGGCGCCGCGCAGTTCCGCTGCGTTTCGCCTTTGCGCGGCGGCCCATCGGGCCCCCGCCCAGGCACGCTCGCCGACACCGCCAGGCGCGCTCGAGCTCCGCGCTTCTCGAACCCCTTTGATCCACGGCCGCGCCGCCGGCGAAGGCCCTCCTATGACGTCCACTCCGATCGCGACCGTCCGGGCGCTGCACCTCCTCCCGCACCAAGGGGTCGGGGGCCTCGCGCGTTCGGTGATCGAGCTCGTCCGCCACGAGCGCATGGACGGCGCGCAGGACGAGCTCGTCCTGACCGAGCGCGCGCTCGAGACCGAGGCGGACTTCATGGCGCCAGCGACGCCGGCGCACTTCCTGGGGCTCACGGGCGAGCCGATCCCGACGCGCGGGGCGCGGCTCGCGGCGCTCGCGGCCTCGCGCGGCGCGCGGGTGGTGCACGCCCATGGCCTCGGGCCGCTGCGGCTCGCCTACGGCGCGCGGCGCGGTGGGGGTCCGCGGTACGTCGCGACGTTGCACGAGCTCCCGCCGAGCGTGGGGTTCCTCGAGCGGCGGCGGCTGCGCGCTGCGCTCCTCGCGGCGGAGGAGGTCTGGGCAGTGAGCCCCGCCATCCAGGCGGCGTGGGCGCCCTCCGGGCGCGCTCCAGTGGTCGCGCCGCTGGCGGTCGATGTGCAGCGCTTCCAGCCGAGCGACGAGCCCTCCGCGTGGCGGGCCGCGCGTGTGCCCGAGCCGGGCACGCTGCTCGTCGGCAGCTTGATGCGCGCGGCCGAGGGCAAGGACCACGGGGTCCTGGTCGAGGCGGTCCGCCGGCGCAGCAGAGCGGGGCGTCCGACCGCGCTGCTGTTGGTCGGGGACGGGCCCCGGTTCGAGGAGCGGCGCGCGTTGGCGCAGGAGGAGCCGCTCTTGCACGTGCGGCGGCGTGTGCTCGACGCGCCGGGGTTCTTCAGCGCGCTCGATGTCTTTGCGCTGCACGCGTCCGACGAGCTCGCGCCGCTCTCCATGGTCGAGGCGCTCGCGTGCGCCCGGCCGGTCGTGTTCGCGGACGGGGCGGCGCCGAGCTCGGGGCCGGTCACGGCGTCATTGGGGGCGGCGCGCGACGCGGGCTTTGCGCGCGGCGTGCGCTTCGGTGACGTGGACGCGGTCGTGCAGGCCCTCGACGCCTGGGCGGAGCCCGGGGCGCGCGCGGCGCTCGGCGCGCTCGCGCGGCGGCACGCCACGGAGCACCACGCGTTGCAGCGGCTCCGCGCGCGCTTGGCCCCGCACTACGTGTGAAGGCTCACGCACTGCCCCGCGCGCGTTTGGCGCGCGGGGCGGTATGCGCAAGGGAGTCAGCAGGGTCTACGCAGGGTCTACGCAGGGTCTACGCAGGGTCTACGCAGGGTCTACGCAGGGCGCTCAGTGCCCGGGGCTGCGCCACGCGCGCAGGCGCGCGAGGTTGCCCTCGAGCGCGGCCTTCGCGTCGGGGTCGTCGCACAGCTCGAGCGCGCGCGTCCAGTCCGCCTCGGCGGCGTCGCCTTTGCCGCGCGTGGACAGGTACCCGCGCGCGTTGCCGCGGAACGCGAGCGCGCGCCAGTCGTTCGGGTCCGCGGCGATGCGGGCATCGAGCGCGAGGATCGCGTCGTCGTACTTCCAGAGGTCCGTCGACGCCAGGTTCGCGCGGTCGAAGCAGAAGCCGATGAACTCGCGGTCGTCTACGAAGTCGACGGCGGCTGCGTCGAGGCGCGCGAGGCGATCGGCCAGGACGCGCGGCATACCGCTCGCATCGCGGGCCAACGGCGCGGTCGCGCGCGGCGCGCCGTCGAGCGCCTGGAGCGCGTCGTACATGCCCGCCGCCGCGACGACGGCGCCGCGGGGCGTCAGGTGGGCGTAGTCGTAGAAGTAGCGGAACCCGACGCGCTTCCGCGCATCGTCGGCCTTCATCGCGCCGATGGCGTCGAAGTAGGCGACGCCCTCGCCCGCCGCTGCGGCGCGGACCGCTGCGATGTGCTCGTCGGTCGAGCGGCGCTGGTGCGGGTCGAGGTTGCAGGACGCGCGCCAATCCGCGGTCGCGCCGTCGACGTCGCCCGCGAGGTCCTTCGCCGTCGCGCGCCGCGTCAGCGCGTTCCAACGGTCGAGCGGCTCGAGGTCCGGCGTCGCGAGCACTGTGTCGAGCGCCGCGATCGCCGCTTCCGGCGTCGTCGGCGCGCCGGGCAGCGCGCTCATCCAGTCCGCGGGCAGGCCGAGGCGGCCCGTCCACTCGTCGTTGACGGCCTCGCCGCAGAGGAGCAGCGGGACGTGCTTCGCGCGGGCGGTGGCTGCGATGCCCTCGAGCTGCGCCTGGAAGGCTGCCATGGTCGCCGCGCGCTCTTTGGCGGACACCGCGATGCGGCGGATGATCTTGGACTGGGTCAGGCGCTCGGTGTCGCTCGCCGTTTCATCGCGATCCGGCAGGTCCGCCGGCGAGGGCGCGCCCTTCACCGCGCGCAAGATGGCGCGGTAGATGTAGGTGTGGGAGAGGCGCTGCAGCCACCGCGCCTGCCACGTCGCGTCCAGGTGTCCGAACTTCTCCGCGTGCACCGAGAGGTACTCGTTGCTGCCGCACCACAGGATCGCGACGTCCGGGTCGGCGACCCGCATGACGTCGTCGAACACGATGCGGATCTGCTTCGCCGCCGTCGCGACGATGCCGAGGTTCATGACCTCGATGTGCCTGTCGGGGTAGCCCTCGACGAGCAGGTCCTCGAGCTGGCGCGGGAACGTCACGTTCGGGCTGTAGCCTAGGCCGGCGGTCGCCGACGCGCCGAAGCACAGGACACGCAGCGTGTTCGGGTCCTTCTTCGCCGGGATCGCGTCCCAGTGGATACGCGGATCGACCGGGCGCAGGATGACTCGCCCGTCCGGGGCCAGGTCCGGCCTCAGGATGGGCGGGAAGACCTCCTGGTACTCGAGCACGCTCGTGCGCGGATACAGGTCGGCGCCCGCGAGGCGCAGGCCGCCTTCGAGGCACGCGAGCGTGAGGCCGAGCAAGGCAGCGCCGAGCAGCGCGACACGAAGTAGACGGGACATCCCAGGGTGATGGTGCGAGGGTGCACCGCGCGGTCCGTGGGGCTCGAGCCCCAGCGCGCGGCGGCGGTGATGTGCGGGGCAACTCTTCCATGAGCAGACCCCTTCCGGCCAGCATTAGCGGTCAGTTTTTCATCGTCTGCTGCGGGGTGTCCACTGGGAGACAAACGAGCTGTGTGTCCCACATTGCCGCTGTTCGGGCGCAGCGCGGACCGTCGACGCGGGCAGCGCTCGTTCAGCGCCGCGGTCCCTGCCGAGGCCCTGGCCGCGGTCTGCGCGGGGCCCCGGGCGGTCGTCCGCGGGTTGCCGCTGCCGCGCGCATCCGCCAGGTTGAAGGCCAGCGTGTCCACGGGTGGATTGGATCTCCTCTTCGAGGGTCCGGAAGAGCCGTTGTTCTGGGGGCTCATCCTCCGGATCGGAGACCGGTCGCGGAGCCACGATCGAGTCCTGGGGGTGCTGCCTTGCGTGTCTCGCCTCCACCGCCTGGAGGGCGGGCATGCGCCGCCGGCACGGTCGATGTGCTACAGATGGGAGCGCTCTGGCGCGTCCCGGTGGGACGGGTGGAGCGCCCCCGCGGGCCGCGCGCAGCGGCCTGCGCGGTCCCAGGAGCACCTATGGAGAAGTGGGCCTTCGCCTTCGTCGTCTTCGGCCTGATCGCCGTTTTGACCGTCGCGTGGTTGGTCGTCCTGCGCCGTTGGCGGCGCGGCGGGCGGCGGGCGGCGCTGTGGGGCCTCGGCGCGAGCTGCGTCGCCCTCTACGCTGTCGTGCTGCTCGAGATCGTGTTCGGGCACTTTGTCGTCAAATCGGACGGCTACGGCATCACGCGCGCGGGCTACCGCTGGTTCCAGACGTATTGGCGCCCGATCAACTCGTTGGGCTACCGCGACGTCGAGCCGGTCGCGCCCGCGGAGGGGCAGAAGGTCCTCCTCGTCGTCGGTGACTCCCTCATGGCAGGGCACGGGATCGCGCGCCTCGAGGACCGCTTTGCGAGCTTGCTCGCGCGCGGGTTGGGCTCGGACTGGAGCGTCCCCGTCGCCGCGATGTGCGGCTGGAACACGGGCGATGAGATCGAGGCCCTCGAGCAGTGGCCCCACCGCTTCGATCGGCTGCTCGTGACCTACACGCTCACCGACATCGAGACCGCGGCGCTGGACCTGGGGCGAACGCGCCCCGACCCAGCGATCGAGCCGCCGCCGGCGCTGGTGCGGTCCATTGTCGCGCACTCGTTCTTCTTCAACTGGGTGTACTGGCGCTATGTCCGCCAGGACTTCGGGACGCGTTACCCGGACTTCCTCGAGGCGATGTACCAGGACCCCGCCGTCTGGGCGGCGCATGAGGCGCGCCTCGGCGCCCTCGTCGACCTGGCCCGGTCCCGCGGCGCGGACGTGCGGTTTGTCCTCTGGCCCGACATGCCGCGGCTCGACGAGTGCGCGGGGCCGTTCGCCCAGGTGGCGCAGTTCCTCGGCGCGAGGCAGGTCCCCGTGCTCGACTTGACCGCGCAGTTCCGCGGTCGGGACCCGGCGGCGCTGACCGTCAACGAGCTCGACGAGCACCCGAACGAAGGGGTCCAGGCAGAGATCGCGGCGGTCGTGGCGGATTGGCTCCAGCAGGGAGGCTGACCCGTCACCGGCGCCCGCCGGGATGACGTGGGTGCAATCACTTCCCGCGGTCCTCACCGTTGACCTCTCGCCAGGTCGCCGCGTCCCATGCTGTCATGGCCCTCGCCGCGCCCACTCCGTTCCATCCGGTCCCCCTGGCCCAGGCGCGCCCCTCCACGGCGCGCTTGGTCTCCGTCCTGTTCTTCGCCTCGGGCGCTGCGGGGCTGGTCTATCAGGTGCTGTGGATGCGCGCCCTCGGGCTGTTCCTGGGGAGCGACATGTACGGCGTGTCGATCATCCTCGGCGCGTTCATGGGGGGGCTCGCGCTCGGCAGCCTCGTCGGCGGGCGCCTCGCGGAGCGCACGTCGCGGCCGCTGTTCTGGTACGGCGTCGCGGAGCTCGGCATCGGGGGCGCGGCGCTCTCACTGCAGCCGCTCCTGACGGCGCTCGAGCCCTTGCTGCAGCGCGCCTATCCGCTCGAGGCCTCTGCGCCCACCTTCGCGTATGTCGCGGCGCGCCTCGGGCTCGCGGTCGCGGCGCTCTTGGTGCCGACGACCTTGATGGGGGCGACGCTGCCGCTGGTGCTGCGGCACTTCGTGCGCGAGCGCGCGGAGCTCGGCCGGATCACCGCGCACTTCTACGCCGTGAACACGCTCGGCGCGCTCGTCGGGACGCTCGCGGCGGGCTTCGTCTTGCTGCCGTATCTCGGCATGCGCAGCACGACGCTCGTCATCGCGAGCCTGAACGTCGCCATCGGGCTCATCTGTGTCGCCGTGGGCGCGCCGAGGTCCGTCGGCGCCCCTGAGGGTCGCCCAACGCCCAGCGACGCGGCGCAAGATGGCGGGGCGGAGCGCGCGAACGGCGCGCGGATCGCCCGCGCCGCGGCCCTCGGCCTCGCGGTGTCGGGGTTCGCCTCGTTCGGCTTCGAGGTCGTCTGGACGCGCGTGCTGCTGATCAGCTTCAGCGCGACCGTCTACTCGTTCGCCTCGATGCTGGCGTGTTTCTTGTTCGGCATCTTCTTCGGCAGCTTCCTCGTCCGAAACGTCGTGGACCGGCACCCGAACCCGCTCGCGCTGCTCGCGAAGCTGGAGGTCTGGATCGGCGCGAGCGTCGCGGCCCTGGCGCTCCTCATCAACGTCGTTCCAGGGTTCTTCGGGCACCTGCTGGGGTTCCTCTCTACAGCGCTCGGCGCCGCGCGCGGCTCGGCGCTCGTCGTCGCGACGCTCGCGGCGTCGTTCTTGCTGTTGGTCGTGCCGACGACGATGCTCGGCGCGACGTTCTCGGTCGCGCTGCGCGCCTACACGGCCAACGTCGCGCGTGTCGGGAGTCGGGCTGGGAACCTCTACGCGGCGAACACGCTCGGGGCGATCCTCGGCTCGTTCGCGACGGGGCTGGCGCTCATTCCGGCCCTCGGCGTGCGGCCGACGTTCGGGCTCATCGCGGCTCTGTTCACGCTCAACGGCCTCGCGCTGCTGCGGGTCGCGGGGCGCACGGGCGCGGCGGAGGCTGCGCGAGGCGCGCGGCCCCGGAAGGCGTTCGGGGTCGCGCTGGCGACCGGCGTCGCGATCGTTGCGTCGCTGTTCGTGCCCTACCGCATGACGCTGAACTTCAATCAGAACGCCGGCGTCGACACGGAGCTGCTCTATCACGCCGAGGGCATTCAGAACACGATCGACGTCGTCCGCTCGAAGCGCGGCGTCACGTCGCTTGTCATCGGCGGCAACGTCGAAGCCGACGACGGCTATGTCCAGCTGCGCCACTTCATCCTGAAGGGGCACTTGCCGCTGATGTTCCTAGAGGACCCGCAGAACGTGTTGGTCGTCGGCCTCGGCATGGGGATCACGCTGAACGCGACCGCGCGGCACCCCGGCGTCGAGCGGATCGACGTCGTCGAGCTCTCGCCCGAGATCCTCGCCGCGCAGGCCGTGCTGCACGAGGTCAACGACGACATCGTGCACAACCCGCTCGTGCACATCCGGATCGACGACGGGCGCAGCTTCATGCGCCTGACGTCGGGGCGCTACGACATGATCACGGCGGACCCGATCCACCCGAAGATCTCGCGCGTCGGGTACCTCTACACACAGCAGTACTACGAGTCGATCCGCGACCACCTGGACGAGGACGGCATCGTCTGCCAGTGGATGCCGCTCTATCAGGTCGCGCCCTCACGGCTGCGGTCCGCGATGGCGAGCTTCCACGCGGCGTTTCCGAACGCGACGTTCTGGTACGTGAAGAACCACGGCCTCTTCATCGCGAAGCGCGACAGCCCGATGCTCGACTACGCGCTCCTCGAGCGCGCGTTCGCGCAGCCCAACGTGCGCGAGGACCTGGCCTCCATCGACATCACCTCGCCCGAGGAGCTCCTGAGCCTCCTGCTGCTCGGTCCGGACGAGGTGCGCGCGTTCCTCGCCGCTGGCGGCGACGTGCCGCTGAACACGGACGATTTCCCGTACCTCGAGCACTTCGTGCCGCGCGACCTCTTCTACGGCACGGACGCGATCATGGCGGAGATCGTGCCGCACCTCGTCGACCCGACGCGCTACGTGATCGGCCAGCCGCAGGCGTCGATCGACGCCGTGCGCGCGCGCTGCGTTGGCCGCGGCGAGCGCATCCTCGAAGAGCTGCGCCCGGGCGCGCCGCGCGCTGCGGACGCGCATTGAGCTCGCGGCGCCGCGCGCTCAGAACGAAACGCCCAAGCCGAACGTGAAGACCTCGAGCGCGGTGTCCCACTGCACGGTCACGGCGACCGGCTGCACCAAGATCAGCGCGCCGAAGTTCAAGTTCAGCTCGGTGTCCTCTTTGCGGCGCTGGTAGTAGTTCGCGCCGCCGAGGAAGACCCCGTTCGGGTCGTGGAGCTGCGCGTAGGTGTCCGTGGACGCGTAGCCGACGCCGGCGAAGAGGTTCACCGAGTCATTCAGCGCGCGGACTGCGCCGACGTTGACGACGAAGGCTTCCGTGCCCTCTGCGGTGATGTCGTGGCCTTGCGCGTTGAAGGCGAAGATGCCCGTCAAGTCGGGGTCCTCGTCGATGTTGTTCGAGAGCCGCGCGTTGACGTAGACCCCCACGGGGGCGCGGGACGGGATGGCGTAGACCCCGGCGCCCCACAGTCGCGCGCCGCCGCGGATCGCGCGCGAGCCCTCGAGCGTGATCGCAAAGCGCGCCATGCGCCAGTCGTACGCGGGGGTGTCCTCCCAGCGGGGGCCGTCACCCTGAGGGTCGAAGCCGACGGGGCGACCAGGGCCAGCCGACCCGGCGCGGCCGTCCCAGCGCCTGTCGCCAGGGTCCAGCGGGTGACCGTCCCGGTCCAGACCGCTCGTCGCGGCGCCGCTCAGGCCGCCGTCCTGCCCGTACGTCGTGCGCGGCGCCGTGCCTGAGCCGGGGGCGCGGGTCGCGGCCGCGGTCACCGGGCGCCCCGTTCCGTCGCCGTCGGCCAGCGTCGCTCGCCCGGCGGTCGCCGCGGCCGGCTGGTCCGGGCCGAACAGTCGATCCCAGGCCCAGCCGAGGAAGGAGGTCTCCTCCGACGCCGCGCGCTCCGGCGGCGGCGGGGGGGCCTCGCCGCGCGTCAGGGTGGGGGGGATGCCGCTCCCAGCGGAGCGGCGGGGGGCGATGCAGCCAGTCGCGAGGAGGGCTGCGGTGAGCGCCAGGACGATTCGGTGCATAGGATGCGGTTCGGGGCGGCCCGTGCGGGAGCGATCGCAGGCCCGCGGGCTTGCGCACGGCGGGGGCGTCAGCCTACACTCCCCGGTTCATGGAGTCGGCGGCCAAATGTGCGCTCACGCGCCCGTCGGTCGACCGCAGTCTGCGCACCGCTCCATGCGCCGCGATCCACTCCGGGCGCTCTTTGAGCGCCCGTCGGCCACGGTGGCCGAGCCCCCCTTCGCCGGACGCACCGGCAGCTGGAATCTGACCCGATGGACCTGACCCTTCCGCAACGTCTTCAGCAGTCCGTCCAGGGATCCTTCCACAAGACCGCGCTCCTGCAAAAGCGCGTGCGCGAGCTCATCCGCGGCGCCGCGCCGTTGGTCGAGACGCGCGAGACGAACCCGATCAAGATCGCGTTCCTCGAGATGGAACGTGGCCTCATCGAGCTGATCCCCGACGAGGACTACGCCGCCAACCAGGCGCCGCCGCCCGCGTCGTCGATGCACTCGGACTTCTGATCGCGCCGAGTCCCCGCGCGCCCGCTTCCGTCGCGTCCCTGGGCCCCGAGCCCTTGGGCCGTCGTGAGGGCGCTCCACGCCCCGTGCCCGCCGCCGAGCGCTCTCCCCGCCGCGTCGAGGACCGCCTCGCGACGCGCGGCGGAGCGGTCGAGTTGCTGCGCGCGCCCGCCTTGCTCTTCGGCGTCGTCGCGCGCGCGCGCGGGTGGCTCTACGCGCGCCGCTGGATGACGGTCCTCGCGGTCGACACACCCGTCATCAGCGTCGGGAACTTGGTCGCAGGTGGCACGGGCAAGACCCCCTTCGTTGCGTGGCTCGTCGAGCGGCTCGCGGCGCGTGGCGTGCGGGCGGGGATCCTGAGCCGCGGCTATCGGCCGCGGAGCTCCCGCGCCGGCGCCGCTGAGCGCGGCCCGAACGACGAAGCGCGCATGCTGGCTGAGCTCCTGCCCCACGTCCCGCACGTCGAGGACAAGGACCGCGTGCGCGGGGCGCAGGCCCTCGAGGGGCAACGGGTGGACGTGATCGTCCTCGACGACGGCTTCCAGCATCGCCGCCTCGCGCGCGACCTCGACCTCGTGCTGGTCGATGCCACGCGCCCGTTCGGCCTCGCGCCGCCGCCCGGGGACCCCGCGGCGCCGCCGGTGCGCGCCCTCTTGCCGCGCGGCCTCATGCGCGAGCCCGCGACCGCGCTGCGGCGCGCGCACGCGCTTGTCATCACGCGCTCCGACGCAGTGGGCGCGGGCGCGCTCGACGCCCTCGAGCGCGAGCTCAGCGAGCTCGCGCCCGGCGTCCCCATCGCCCGCGCTGTCCATGCGCCCGCCGGCCTGCGCTGCATCGTCGGGGCCGAGCGAGGGGGACCCGATCCGAGCCTCAGCTGGCTGCGGGGGCGCGCGGTCGACCTCGTCAGCGGCATCGGCAACCCCGCCGCGTTCGAGCGCACCGTCCGCGAGCTCGGGGCAGACGTCTGCGAGCAGCGGCGCTTCCCCGATCACCACCGCTTTACGGCCGCCGACCTCGCAGGGCTCGGGGCGCGGCCCGTGCTCGTCACAGCCAAGGACGCGGCGCGCTGCGCGGGTCAGGCGCCGTCGCCCTGGCCTGCCGCGGCGCCAGGGCTGCAGGTCTTCGCGCTCGACGTCGCGCTCCGTGTCACCCATGGGGAGGACGCCCTCGAGCGGCTCCTCGACGGGCTCCCTGAGTCCGACGTCCGGCGCCAGCGAAGCGCACTGCACGAGGGCTTGCATGGCTGACGCAGCGCCCACCGACGCCGGCGCGTCCGCCGCGCTGCAGCGCGTGCACGCCTACGACGCGCGCCCGCTCGACTTCTCGGCGATCGACTGGCCCGTCGAGGCGCCGCCGTTCGCGGAGCCGGAGCTGCGCAGCGCTTGGCATCGCCTGCAGTATCTCGCGATGCGCGGCGCGACGCGCGGGGCGACCGCGTTGCCGGCGCTGCTCCAGCGCGGGCTCGTCCGCACCGTCGCTGGCGCCGCGCGCCGGCTCGATCGGCGGCACACCGCCGCGGCGCGGGACTTCCTCCGCACAGCGCTGCCCGACCTGGACGACGAGGCGCGCGAGCGGCTCGTCGAGGAGGCCTGGCGGCACCTCTTGCGGGTCGCGCTCGCGGCCGAGGGCGTCAGCGAGCACGTCCTCGGGCGTCGCGTCGGCGACGTCTACGACGTTTGGATGGCGCCAGGAGTGGAGGCGCTGATGCAGCGGCCGGGGGGCTTCCTGTGCGTGACGGCGCACATCGGCTACTGGGAGCTCTCGCCGCCCGGCGTCGCCGCCGTGACCGGCCGGCCGTGTTACGGCGTCGGCAAGGCGCCGCGCAACGACTTCGTCGCGGCCCACGTCCTGCGGATGCGCGAGCGGCAGGGCATGCGCCTCGTGCCGCGCAACGGGGCGATGCAGGTCGTCCCGGCTGCGCTCCGGGCCGGCTGCGTGGCGGGCCTCCTCCTGGACCACAGGCCGCGCCAGAAGCCCGTCTACGCCCCATTCTTTGGGCGGCGCGCGGCCTGCGACAGGAGCGCAGGGGTCCTCTTGCGTCGCGTGGCGGCGCCGATCGTCTTCTACGGCTGCTACGGGCTCGGGTCGGACGATTCCCGACGGGACGCAGGCTGGAGGTTCGAGCTGCGATTCACGAGACTGGTCCGGCCCGAGGAGCTCGCGGGGCTCGCGCCGGAGGCGATCTCCGCGCTCGTGAACCATGAGCTCGAGGCGCTGATTCGCCACCGACCCGAGCAGTACTTCTGGCTGCACGACCGATACAAGCAAGACCACCAGCGCGGGCAAGACCACTAGCGCGGGCAAGACCACCAGCGCGGGACGCTGCCCGCGGGCGACGCTGAAGGGACACACGACGAGGGATGACCGCCGACCACCACCCGTTCCCCGCCATGCGCGGGGTCGAGCTGTATCCGCTCGCGACGCGGCCGTGCCTCGTCACGACCGAGGACTTCTGCCAGGTGCCGGAGCCCGTGCCGGGCTTCGACGCGTTTGTCGATGCGCTCCCCGACATCTACGCGGGGACACACTTCAAGCAGCTCGTCGAGCGCATCCTCGCCGCGTGTGCGGCCAAGAAGCCCGTCGTCATGGCGATGGGCGCGCACGTCTTGAAGGTCGGCCTCGCGCCGCTCGTCAATGACCTGATGCGGCGCGGCGTCGTCACGCACGTCGCGCTCAACTCGGCCGGCGCGATCCACGACTTCGAGATCGCCACGATCGGGCGCACGTCCGAGAACGTCGACACGCAGCTGCCGCTCGGCAAGTTCGGCTTCGCGGACGAGACGGGGCTCGGGATCGCCGAGGCCGCCCGCCGCGGCGCGCACCCCGGACCTGACGAAGTGGCGGGCTTCGGCCGCGGCCTCGGGCGCATGCTCGTCGAGCGCCACGCGCCCTTCGTCGACCTCTCGGTGCCCGCGACGGCGGTCCGCCTCGGCCTCGGGGTCACGTGCCACGTCGCGATCGGCGCGGACATCGTGCACATGCACCCCGCCTGCGACGGGGCGGACCTCGGCGCGGCCGCGCTCGCGGACTTCCAGCACGTCTGCAAGGTCGTCTCGGAGCTCGGGGCCGACGCCGGCGGCGACTCGGGCGGCGTGTGGCTGAACATCGGCGCAGCCGTGCTGCTGCCCGAGGTGTTCCTGAAAGCTGTCAGCGTCGCGCTCAATCTCGGGCGCGACCTCTCCGCAATGACGACCGCCAACCTCGACATGATCCGTCAGTACCGCGCGGAGACCAACGTCGTCCGCCGCCCGCCCGGCAAGGGCCTCACCCTCATCGGTCAGCATGAGCTGCTGCTGCCGCTCTTGCGCATGGCGGTGCTGTCGAAGCTGCCTGGCGGCCGCGTCGACCGTGGAGGTGCCGCGTGATCGACCCGCGCGAGCTGCGCGACGTGCTCGCTGGCCTCGGCCGGCCCCGCGTCGCGATCATCGGTGACATCATCATCGACCGCTACATCACGGGCGACGTGACCCGGATCTCGCCTGAGGCGCCGATCCCGGTGTTGACCGCGCGCTCGTTCGAGCTGCGCCTCGGCGGCGCGGGCAACGTCGCCGCCAACTTGCGCGCGATGGAGGCCGACGTCGACATCTTGGGCGTCGTGGGCGACGATGGCCACGGCCGCGCGATGCGCGAGATGCTCGAGGGCGCGGGCATCGGCGCCTTCGGCGTCGTCATCGACCCGACGCGGCCGACGATCGAGAAGACCCGCATGATGAGCGGCGTGCAGCAGATGCTGCGCGTCGATCACGAAGACTCTCGGCCGCTCGACGGCGCTGCGCTCGAGCAGGCCTTGCGGCGGGTGCCCGAAGCGATCGCCATGGCCGACGCTGTCGTGCTGTCGGACTACGGCAAGGGGTACCTCACGGATCGCATTCTGCGCGTCGCGATCGACGCCGCGAGGGCAAAGGGCATCCCCGTGCTCGTCGACCCCAAGGGCGCCGACTTCACGCGTTATCGCGGTGCGACGCTCGTCACGCCGAACCGCAAGGAGGCCGAGACGGCGCTCGGTCGGCGCATCGCGGGCTTCGACGAGCTGCCCCGCGCGGCAGACGAGCTCATCGGGCGCGCGGCGCTCGACCTGATCGTCATTACCCTCGGCGCGGACGGTATCTACTACCGCACGAACGACGCCGGTGAGGCGCCGAGCGAGCTTCAGGAAGGCCGGGTGCCCACCGCAGCGCGCGCCGTGTTCGACGTCGTCGGCGCGGGAGATACGGTCGTCGCGCATCTGGCGCTCTACCTCGCGCTGGGCCTCTCGCTGCCGGTCTCGGTGTCGCTCGCCAATCACGCGGCGGGCATCGTCGTCGGGCGCCTCGGAACGGCGTCGGTGACGCGCGCGGAGCTACGCGATCGCCTCGAAGAGCACCTGCCGCACACCGGCAAGGTCCTGACACGCGCTTCGGTCGGCGCCGCCGTCGAGCGCTGGCGCCGCGATGGTCGGCGCATCGTCTTCACGAACGGTTGCTTCGACGTGCTGCACGCTGGCCACGTCGAGTACTTGAAGTTCTCGCGCTCGCGCGGCGACCTGTTGATCGTCGGCGTGAACGACGACGAGAGCGTGCGCCGCCTCAAGGGGCCGACGCGGCCCGTCAACTCGCTCGCCGATCGCATGACCGTGCTCGCGGCGCTCGAGGTCGTCGACGGCGTCGTGCCGTTCGGCGAGGACACGCCGCGCGCGCTCATCGAGCAGGTGACGCCGCACGTGCTCGTCAAAGGCGAGGACTATTCCGACAAGGTCGTCGTCGGTCGCGAATGGGTGGAGGCGCACGGCGGGCAGGTGGTCTTGGCCCCGTTCCTCGCGGGGCGCTCGACGTCCAACATCCTTGCGCGAGCCTCCCACGCGCCAGCGGGCGCGGCTGGATGCCCGCCGGACGAGGCGCCCAAGTGACGGCCCGCGCTGCGGGGCTCGTCATCGCCGGCGCGCTGATCGCCGTTGTCGGGGCGGTCTGTGGCATCGGCGGCGGGCTCTTTGCGGTCCCGCTGCTGCACTATGGGTTCGGCCTCCCGCTGCGCCGTAGCGTCGCGACGTCCCTCGCGCTCGTCTTCGCGACGAGCACCGCCGCGACGCTCGCCGAGCTCGTGCACGCGGACGGCGCGCTGCTGTGGAGCGTGGCTCTGCCGCTGATCGGCGGCGCGCTCGTCGGCTCGAAGTACGGCTTCAAGCTGTCGAAGCGCATCCCGGACCTCGCGTTGAAGGGGCTCTTCCTCGTCGCCTTGTCGCTCGTCGGCGCGCGCATGTGGTGGATGCCCGCGGGGCCGATCCAGCCCGCGCCCGGGGCGCATGTGCTCGCGGCGCTCGAGGTGGCGTCGGTCATCGTGCTCGGGCTCTTGGCCGGCGCGATCGCGCCGCTGCTCGGGATCGGCGGCGGGCTCGTCGTCGTGCCCGGGCTCCTCTTCTTGCTGCCGGACATCGGCGGGCTCGGGGCGCGCGCGGCGTCGCTGGCGATGGCCGTGCCGAACGCCGCCCGTTCGCTGCAGCTCTATGCCCGCGAGGGCGCGATCGAGAAAGGGCCGGCGCTGTGGTTCGCGGGCGGCGCGCTCGTCGGCGGGGTCCTGGGCGTCGAGCTCGTGCACATCCCCGGGGTCGCGCGGCTCGGTCAGCTGCTCCTCGGCGGTATCCTGCTCGTGACCGCGGCGCGGTTCGGCGTCGACATCGCGCGGCGCCTCGGCCGCCCCCCCGAGACCGACGGACAGCTCCACGGAGTGGAGCGCTCGAAGCCATGACCGAACGCCGCATTGACCTGGAAGAGCGCTTCCTCTTCGTCGAGCGAGACGTCGAGGAGCTGTCTCGGATCGTCGCGCGCCAAGCGCTCATGCTCGAGCTCCTCGAGGTCGAGGTCCGTGAGCTGCGGCGCGCTGCGAAGGCGACCGAGCCCGACCCGGGGCAGGCGCGCACCCTCGAAGACGACCGACCGCCGCACTATTGAGAGGGGCGGAGCGCGCAATGGCCAAGGTGACGAGCAGGCCCGCCGCAGGGCGCGGATCGAGCGGGTCGGCTGCGAGCCCCTGCCGGCCCCCGGACCTTGTAGCTGGCGCCAAGCACAGGCCGTCCAAGGCCGCGCGTTGGCGCGCGCTCGTGCTCGTGCTCGTGCACCTCGCGATCGCGGCGCACATCGCACATTGGCTCGCCTCAGGCAAGGCCGCGACGTTGTCGCCGGTCGAGCCGTCCGAGGCCGAGCGGTTCGCGCGCGAGTCCGTCATCAATACCGGGCTCATCTTCTTCGCGCTGACGATCCTCTCGACGCTGGCGCTGGGGCGCTGGTTCTGCGGCTGGGCGTGCCACCTCGTCGCGATCCAGGACGCGTGCCGGTGGCTGCTCTTGAAGGTCGGCGTCACGCCGCGGCCGCTGCGCTCGCGCTGGATGGCGACCGTGCCGCTCCTCGCGGCGCTCTACCTGTTCGTTTGGCCGGTCGTGCCGCGTATCCTCGCCGGCGAGGACCTCGCGCTGCGCGGCGTCGAGCTCACGCGCAGCGGGTTCTGGGACACGTTCCCGCCGTGGATCCCGGCGGTGATCACATTCGTCGTGTGCGGCGCATTGGCGGTCTATTTCCTCGGCGCCAAGGGGTTCTGTACGTACGGCTGCCCGTACGGCGCGGTCTTCGGGCTCGCGGACCGCGTCGCGCCAGGGCGCATCCGTGTGACCGACGCGTGTGTGCGCTGCGGGCACTGCTCGCTCGTCTGCACCTCGAACGTCGACGTCAGCCGGGAGGTGCACGAGTACGGCATGGTCGTCGACCCGGGGTGCATGAAGTGCTTCGACTGCGTCACGGTCTGCCCCGAGGACGCGCTCTATTTTGGCTTTGGCAAGCCTGCGCTCGGCGCAAAGCCGCGCGTGGCGGCGCTGCGCAAGGTCGCGCGTTTGCCCTGGACCGAGGAGGCGCTGGCGCTGCTCGCGTGCGCCTACGCGTACGTCGCGATGCGCGGCTTCAACCAGGGCAGCGGCTTGCTCTTGTCCGTCGGGGTCGCGACGACCGTCGCGGGGCTCGCGCTCTTCGCGGCGCGGACGCTGCGGCGCGCGGACGTCGCGCTCCCTGGAGTGCCGCTCAAGCGCGCGGGGCGGCTCCGGCCGGCGGGAGCGGCGCTCTGGCTCGCGCTCGGCGCCGCGGCGATCCTCGCGGTCCCGTTCGGCGTGTGGCCAGAGGTGAACGCGTGGCGCGCGGGCGCCGCGCTCCGCGGGCTCGAGCCCGCGCGCCTGCGCTGGGAGGCGGCGAGCACGTCCTTCGGCCTCGTCGAGCTCACCAGCGAGGAGCGCGAGCGCGGCGCGGCGCTCGCGCGCGCGGCGCGCAGGGTCGACGCCGGCTCGTGGGTCGTCTCGCAGCACAACGCGGTGCGCGAGGCCTGGGGGCGGCTCCTCGCGGGTGAGCGCGCCGAGGCGGTCGCGCCGCTGCGCTCGGCCCTTGCGATCGGCCCGGAGCACCCGCTGCTGTGGACCCTGCTCGGCGACGCGCAGACGCCCGCTGGGGCGCAGCCGGGGCCGGAGGCGATCGAGGCCTATACGCGCGCGGTCGAGCTCGGCGCTGGCGCCACGCCAGCGGCGGCGCGGCTCGTCCAGCGCCTCGTGCAATGCATGACGGTCGAGCCAGGGGACTCCGACCTGGCGCGGCACATTGTCGCAGTCCTCGATCGTTTTCCGTTCGAGGGGGCCACGGGGGCGGAGCTGAAGGGCGAGGTCCTGTTCTACGGCCTGGTCCTCGGGGCGGTGGCGCCGGAGCGGGCCCTCGGCGAGCTGCAGGCGGCCGTGGACGTGCACCCGAACAAGGTCGAGCTGCGTCTCAAGTTGGCCTCGCTGCTGGCCCAGGGCGGCGCGCTGGGGGACGCCCTCGCCGTGCTCGAAGCGGCCCCAGATCCTAGCGACCCGCGCGTCGCAGGCTTCGTCGGTGAACTGCGGGCGGCCCTCGGGCAACGCTGAGGCCACAACTTCTGGCCGCGCATGGGATACCTTCGGAGGGCGGCTGTCGCTCTCCACCGAGGTGGTGGGGGGCGCTCGGAGGGCCACGCTTTCGATCCGACCCTCTCATCCCCGCGCTCAGCCCGTGCCGTGCTGAGGACACACCCTTCGATGCAGATCATGAATACACGCCTCGCAGCTCTCGCGCTTGGCCTCGGCCTCGTGAGCTTCGTTCCGAGCGCCGCCGCCCAAGGCTCGGACTCATGCGCCTCGGCGCAGCCGATCGCCGGCTTCGGCCTCTTCCCGTTCAACAACGCGGCCGCCACGCCCGACAACTCCAGCTGCTCGATGGGGCACGACGTCTGGTTCGCCTGGACCGCGTCCGCGACCGGCAATGTGACCGTGTCGACCTGCGGGCAGGCGAGCTTCGACAGCTTCCTCGCCGCGTTCGGGAGCACGAGCTGCCCGCCGACGAACTCGCTCGGCTGCAACGACGATTCGTGCGGCCTCCAGTCGACGATCACCTTCGCTGCGGTCGCGGGGACGACGTACCTCATCGAGGTCGGCACGTACCAGAACTCTGCGGGTGGCGCGGGCAGCATCGAGGTCACCGCAGGCGGCTCGACGGGCGGCTGTCAGAACCCGTCGGTCGGCCCGGACGTCATCGTCGGGGACGTGAGTGACGTCTCCAACTATGGCCCCGTCAACGGCATGGTCGCCTACGCGCTTGGCACGACGTCGTGCAACATCGGCGACCAAGAGCTCGACTGGATCGCGAACAGCCCGAACCACCCGGTCATCGGGCAGAACATCTACCGCCTCAATGATGGGCGCTTCGAGCAGATCGGGCAGAGCTGGCTGAAGCACGGCTTCACCGCGCTCCAGCTCAACCTGTGCTGCGCCTGCCAGACGTCCAGCTCGGGCGGCTCGCGCCTCGGCGTCGGCTGCTCGGACCCGTACGGATCCGGCCTCAACGGCTCGCAGTCGGGCCTGGGCCCGCGCTCCGAGGTCAACGCGACGACGGGCGCGTTCCTGTATCCGTATGGCTCCCAGGGGCAATCTGGCAACGCCGTGTACAAGCGGGCTCAGGTCCTGGAATCGGACGTGCTCGCCGCGAACTTCCCGAACGCGACCTATTACGGCGAGGCGCAGTACGTGACCCCGGATGACGCCGCGGCGGGCAACGGGCGGAACAACGTCTCGTGGCGCCCGCTCACGCGCTCGGGCACGAACCTCCAGGTGTCCAGCTCGACGCGCCGCGCGGAGCCGGCGCTCATGGCGTGGCAGGCGGCGGACCCCACCGTGGACCTCCAGGTGGTCGACATTCCGGGCGAAGGTCGCCTCTGGGTCGGCAGCAACTGCTACGACCTTGGCAACGGTTCGTTCCGCTACGAGTACGTCGTGTTCAACCTGAACAGCCACCGCAGCGTCGGCTCGTTCACTGTCCCCGTCGGCGTCGGGGCCCAGGTCTCGAACATGGGCATGTCGTTCCCGCGCTCGCACTCGGGTGAGCCCTATGACAACACTGCGTGGCCGGCGCAGTTCCTGGGGGATCGCGTCGTCTGGGACACGGCGACGTTCGCGACGAACCCGAACGCAAACGCGATCCGTTGGGGCACGACCTACAGCTTCTGGTTCGAGGCCAACATCGGTCCGGAGGTCAAGACCGCGTCGCTCGGGCTCTTCCGCCCGGGCGTGCAGGCTGACCCGACCGCTGACGTGTGCGGCCCGATGGGGGGCAGCGGGAACCCGTCCGTGTCCTCCTACTGCACCGCGGCCGTCAACTCGACCGGCCTCGCGGGGGTGATCGACGCGACCCAAATCGACTTGAACGCGCGTTCGATGCAGCTCACGGCCGCGAACCTGCCGCTGAACGCCTCCGCGTTCAGCCTCGCGTCGCTGCAGCAGGGCTTCGTCGCGAACCCCGGCGGCAGCTCCGGCAACATCTGCGTCGGCGGGAGCATCGGTCGCGTCATCGGCGGCACCGTCCTCAACACGGGGGGCGTCGGGAGCTTGCTCGAGGTCATCGACCTCGACTTGATCGCGCAGCCGAACGGCGCCGTCGCGGTCCAGTCGGGGGACACGTGGCACTTCCAGTTCTGGCACCGTGACACGATCGCTGGCATCGGCGTGCCGACCTCGAACTTCACGAACGGAGTCAGGGTCTTGTTCCCTTGATTCCAACTGTGGGCCGAGGGCTGAGCCCGTGCTGAGCCCGTGCTGGGCCCGTGCTCAGCCCTGGGGTCGTACCTAGTATCGCGAGTGAGCCGCGGGGGCGTCAGGTGCAAGCCTGGCGCCCCCGCGGCGCATTGACTCGCCCTGGGCGGCCACGAGTGTGATCGTTGTGTGAGACCGGCCCGAGATCGCAGGGAACAGGGTAGGCTCGAAGGGTCGTCCACTCTCCCAACGCATCCTAGACCGGAGCTCCGTCGTGGGGCTCGGTCGGCAACGATCGACATGCAGCGCAAAGCACTCCTTTCAATCTCGCTGGGCCTCGCGCTCGGCCTTGGGTCCCTCACGGGACACGCCGCCGCCCAGTGCGCCAATCCCTCGAGCGGGCCGGACGTCATCGTTGGTGACGTCAGCGGTTGCTCCACCTACGGCACCGTGGGCGGGATCAGCGCGTACTCCCTCGGTACGACCTCCTGCAACATCGGGGACCAAGAGCTCAACTGGATCTCCAACAACCCGAATCACCCGGTCATCGGGCAGAACATCTTCCGCCTCAACGACGGACGCTTCGAGCAAATCGGCCAGAGCTGGCTGAAGCACGGCTTCACCGCGCTGCAGCAGAACCTGTGCTGCTCGTGCCAGTCTTCGGGCACTGGGGCGCGCCTCGGCGTCGGGTGCTCGGACCCCTACGGGTCGGGCCTGAACGGGTCGCAGTCGGGCCTCGGCCCGCGCTCCGAGGTGAACGCCTACACGGGCGCGTACCTCTACCCCTACACCGCTCAAGGCAGCTCGGGCAACTCGATCTACAAGCGCGCGCAGGTGTTGCGCGACAACGTCGACCCGGCGCTCTATCCGAACGCGCTGTACTTCGGCGACGCGCAGTACGTGGCCCCGGATGACGCTGCCGCGGGCAATGGCCACAACAACGTGTCGTGGCGCGTGTTGAACCGCCCGGGCACGCAGACGAGCGGCTCGTTCACCCTTACGACCAGCGGCGCCACGCACCGCATGGAGCCCGCGATCTTCGCGTGGAAGAACGCGATTCCGAGCGTCGACATCCAACTCGTCGACATCCCCAACGAAGGTCGCATCTGGGTCGCGAGCAACTGCTTCCAGGGCGCGAATGGCACGTTCCGCTACGAGTACGCGGTCTACAACGTGACGAGCCACCGCAGCGTGCGCAGCTTCAACGTGCCGATCGGCCCGGGCGCCGCGGTCCTCAACCAGGGCGTCTCGTTCCCGATGTCGCACTCCGGCGAGCCGTTCTCGAACGCTGGCTGGGTGACGACCAACCTCGGGACCAGCGCGGATTGGGCGACGGACACCTTCGCCACGGATCCCAACGCCAACGCCATTCGCTGGGGCACCATGTACACGTTCTGGTTCGAGTCGACCAATGCCCCTGAGGTGAAGACCGCGACCCTCGGCCTCTTCCGTCCGGGCGCCCAGGCCGACCCGACGGTCAGCGTGTGCGGCCCGGTCGGTGGCAACCCTGTCCCCGTCGCGTCCAACTACTGCACCGCGGCGATCAACAGCACCGGCGCGACCGGCGCGATCAGCGCGCAGAACATCGACATGATGGCGCGCACGATGGAGCTGGCAGGCGCGAACCTCCCGACCAACGCGTTCGCGTTCAGCATCGCGTCGCTCGACCAGGCCTTCGTCGCGAACCCCGGTGGCAGCACCGGCAACATCTGTGTCGGCGGCAGCGTCGGCCGCGTGGTCGGTGGGACCATCCTCAATACGGGCGCGACGGGCACCTTGACGGAGTCGGTCAGCCTCGACTCGATCCCGCAGCCCATGGGCACCGTCGCCATCGGCTCAGGCGAGACCTGGAACTTCCAGTTCTGGCACCGTGACGTCATCCTCGGCCTGAACCTGCCGACGTCGAACTTCACGAACGGCGTCCGCATCTGGTTCCCGTGATCGGTTGAGCGCGGCCTCGATCCGCGCTCTTTTGACTGCGCCCCCGCCCGCGAGTCCATCGCGAGCGGGGGCGCAGTCGTGATTGGGGGGCGTGTCCCCTAAGAACGGCTCAGGCGTAGATGCCGCGCGCGTGGTCCGCGGCGGCCACGCGGCGCACGGCGAGGATGTGCGCGGCCATCCGCAGGGACGTATCGTGCTCCTCCTGCACTTCCAGGACTGCGTCCCATGCCTCGCGCAGCATGCGCCTCAGGCGGGCGTCGACGACGTCTCCGAGCCACTTGAAGCCCGTCCGGTTCTGGACCCACTCGAAGTAGGAGACGACGACATTGCCGCCGTTCGCGAGGATGTCCGGCACAACCGGGATGCCGCGTCGCCCGAGGATCTCATCCGCGCCGGGCGTCGTCGGGCCGTGGGCGCCCTCGATGACGAGCGCCGCTTGGATGCGCTCCGCGTTCTCGGCGTGGATCGCGTTCGCGACCGCGCACGGGGCAAGGACGTGACACGGCTGCTCCAGGAACTGCGCCGGGTCGAGCGAGCGAACGCCTGAGACCGACGCGGGCAAGCGCCCATGTTCAGCCCGGTACGCGAGCAGCGCGGGGATGTCGAGGCCGGCAGGGGAGAACAGCGAGGTCTGAACGTCGGAGAGCCCCACGATCCTGTGCCCTTCGGCGTGCAGGACACGCGCCAGGTTGCCGCCGACCGTCCCCGCTCCCTGAATGACGACGTCGAGGCACGACGGGTCGAGGCCTTGCCGTGCTGCGGCGAGGCGCGTGATGATCCGCAATCCCTGGGCGACGGCATCGTGGTACCCAGCGCTGCCACCGAGGGCTTCGGGCTTGCCGGTCACCGCCGGGTTCGCGGTCACTCGCTCGTGCTCTGAGATCGTGTCGAGGGCCCACGCCATCACGTCCTCTTCGGACGAGAACTCCGGGGCCAGCACGTCGCGCTCTCCGCCGATGTCGCCGAGCAAGGAGGCGGTCCAGCGCCGCACGACGCGCTCGAGCTCGCTGCGCGACAGGCTCGCGCGGTCGACCTTGATCCCCCCGGCGGCGCCGCCGAACGGAACGCCGAGGACGGCGCACTTCCACGTCATCCAAGCGGCGAGCGCCCGCAGCTCTTCGATGCGCAGGTCGCTCGAGAGGCGCACTGGCCCCAAGAACGGGCCGAGCCCCATGTTGTGCTGGACACGGTACCCGTCGATGACGCGGAACGAGCCGTCGTCCATTCGGGCGGGGACCGAGACCGCGATCTCGCGGTCGGACTTGCGCAGGACGAGGTACTCCTGCTCATCGAGGCCGAGGATGCGCGCGGCCTCGTCGAAGCTCGCCATCATCGTCCGGAACGGCGTCTCCTCGTCCAGTGTCGGAACACTGGGTAGGGTGCCGATGGTCTCTCGCGTGGTGTGATCCATGGCGTCGCTCAGGCGGAGAGGCCGCGCATCCGGTAGACCGATGCGACCCGGTCGATCGCGAGGATGTATGCGCCCGTGCGCAGCGGGACCCCGTACTGCTCGGCCGTCGCCCGGACGGCGCCGAACGACTGGACCATGATCTGCTCGAGGCGCGAGTTGACGATCTCCTCGGTCCAGAAGTAGCCCATACGGTCCTGGACCCACTCGAAGTACGAGACCGTGACGCCGCCTGCGTTGGCGAGGATGTCGGGGACGACGATGATCCCTCGACTGTCGAGAATGTCGGACGCGACGCCCGTCGTCGGGCCGTTTGCGCCCTCGACGATGACCCGCGCCTTGATCTTGTCCGCGTTGATGCTCGTGATCTGGTTCTCGGTCGCCGCCGGAACGATCAGGTCGCAATCGAGCTCGAGCTGCGGCACGTGACCTGGGGTCGTGGGGGCGTAGTCGGCCTCCGGGAAGCCCTCGAGGCGTCCGTTGGCCTTGAGGTACGCGAGGACGGCCGGCATGTCGAGGCCGCGGGGGTTGTGGATGAACCCGTACATGTCGCTCAGCGACACGATGCGGTAGCCCTCGCGGTGCATCAGCAGCGCCCCGAGGCCGCCGACGTTGCCGGCGCCCTGGACGACGACGCGCGTGTTCTCAGGCCGCATTCCGGCCATCTTGAGGGCTTCGTTGGCCGAGATCATGACCCCGCGGCCGGTCGCCTCGCGTCGGCCCTTGCTGCCGCCGATGTTGAGCGGCTTGCCCGTGACGACCGCGGTCGTCGTGCGGCGCGCGTGCATCGAGTACGTGTCCATGATCCACGCCATCGTCTGCTCGTTCGTGTTCATGTCCGGCGCGGGCACGTCACGGTCCGGGCCGAGGATGTCCATGATCGCGACGGTGTATCCGCGGGTCAGGCGCTCGAGCTCGCGCTGTGACATCTCGCGCGGGTCGCAGATCACGCCGCCCTTGCCGCCGCCGAACGGCACGTTGACGACGGAGCACTTCCAGGTCATCCACGCAGAGAGCGCGCGGACCTCATCGATGTTGACCTCGGGCGCAAAGCGGATCCCGCCCTTGGCGGGGCCGCGCAGCGTGTTGTGCTGCACGCGATACCCGGTGAACACCTTCACCCGGTTGTTGTCCATGAGCACCGGCACGTTGACCGTCAGCTCGCGGTCCGGCATGCGCAGCACGTCGCGGATGCCCTCGTCGAGCTTGAGGTGATTCGCGGCGGTGTCGAACCCCTTCGCCATCGAGAGGAAAGGGTTGAATTCGTCCTGCAACGCCTTGGTGGCGGGGGCGGCGGTTCCGGTGGACATGGGGCGCAGCCCCGCGCATTGGCGGAGCCTACGGCGAATTGGATGGATGGAGACCCACGCGGCGGGGAGTCCGTCGCGCGCTGGAGATGGACGTAGCCCCGGGGAGTGGGGTCGGCGACCCTGGCCCCGGGAGCGCGTTTCTAGCGCTCATTCGAGCGCTCGGAGTGGCCGCCCGGAACCCCATGCCTCGAAAATCGGGCAGGTTGTTCTCGGCCGGGACAGCGGGGGGCCCGAGGCCCCCCTGGTGGACCCCCTCCGGGGCCCCTCCCGCGAGCTCCGCCGCTGCCTCGGCTGCAGCGCCCAAGCGGCCGACGGGTCACTTCGCGCGCTCGAGCTCGCGGACCCAGATGTTCCGGAAGGCCATCGGGTTGCCGTGGTCCTGCAGGCCGATCGGTCCTCGCTCGCCGTGGGCGGAGTAGGTCGCCACGTTGCGGTGTTGCGTGGCCCCGATCAGCGGCTCCGCGTGGTGCACCAGCACCCCGTTGTGGAAGACCGTGACGAGGCCGGGCGACACGAGCGCGCCCGCGTCGTCGAAGCGCGGCGCCTTGAACGCGATGTCATAGGTCTGCCACTCGCCGGGCGCGCGGCACGCGTTGACCATCGGCGGCTGCTGCCCGTAGAGCGCAGCCGTCATGCCGTCGGGATACGTCTGGTTCCCGAAGCAGTCAAGGATCTGCACCTCGTACCGCCCGAAGAAGAAGACGCCGGAGTTCCCGCGGTGCTGGCCATTGCCCTCGGGCTTGGGCGCGCGCCATTCGATGTGGAGCTGGCAGTCGCCGAACTGCTGCTTCGTCTCGATCCCGCCCTTCCCGTTGACGACCATCGCGTCGCCTTCGATGTTCCATGGGCCGCCGTTCCAAGCGTCGGTCGACGAGCCGTCGAAGAGGACGATGGCGTCCGAGGGCGGGGCGCCGAGCTTGGCGCCCGGTGTGACGACCGTCGGTTGGGGCCGCAGGCCGTCGTGGACGTGCCACATCGTGCCGGGAATGAGCGGGGTGTCCTGGTACCCGAGCTTGTCCTCCTGGAGGAGGAGCGTCGCGGGGAGCGAGAGGAGAGCGAGGATCGAGGTGAGCTTCATCAGTGGTCTTTCCTGGGTGGTCCGGGACCCTATCATGCCGCGCGGAGCCCGGGTTCTTCGGCCGCTTTTCTGCGTCGGCGCCCCGTGAGCGCCGCCGCCCCCTCCACCGACCCAGCCCCTCATCGTGCGCTCGTCTAGCGCTAGGTGGGTGGGCGAGCCACGGAACGAGCTTCGATGCCGAGTGTCCTCTCTCAATTCCCCGCCGACGTCGCCGATCTACCCGAGCTCGTGACTTGCGAGCGCGACGGCGACCTCGTGTTCCTGACGCTGCAACGGCCGGAGGTGATGAACTGCCTGTCGTTCCCGACGCTGCGGCGCTTCCGCGCGCTGCTCGAGGAGCTGGCCAGTGACCTCACCGTGCGCGCCATCCTGATCACGGGGGCCGGGGAGCGGGCCTTCTGCGCCGGCGCGGACCTGAAGGAGCGCCGGACGATGCCGGTCGAGCGTGTGCCGGACTTTGTGCGCAACATCCGCGGCCTCATGGATGACGTCGCGGCGATGCCGCAGCCCACGATCGCGGTCGTCAATGGTGTCGCGTTCGGGGGCGGAACCGAGCTGATGCTCGCGTGCGACCTGCGCGTCGCAGCCGAGGACGCGACGTTCGGGCTGACCGAGACAACCCTCGCGATCTTGCCCGGCGCCGGCGGCACGCAGCGCCTGCCGCGCCTCATCGGCGCGAGCCGCGCGAAGGACCTGATCCTGACCGGCCGCAAGCTCGACGCGGCCGAGGCCGAGCGCATCGGCCTCGTCAACCGCGTCGCGCCCCGGGCCGAGCTGGCCGCTGCGGCGCGCGCGCTCGCGCTGGGCATCGCTGCGAACGGGCCCGTCGCGGTGCGCGCGGCGAAGGAGGCCATCGACCGCGGGACGGAGGCGCCGATCACGGAGGGGCTCGCGATCGAAGCGGAGTGCTACGCCAAGGTCATCCCGACCCAGGATCGATTGGAGGCGCTGGCGGCGTTCGCTGAGAAGCGACGCCCGCACTTCAAGGGCTGCTAGTGTCCCGAGTCAGACGTTCACGTCCGAATTCGCGCCGCCTGCGCGCCCCTGGCGGCGTCGCCGCTCCTCGGAAGAGCGCAGTGGCTATGCCGTCGTCGCGGCGCCTTGCCAGGAACCCGCAATCGACGCGACTTCAGACGCGAACGTCTGACTCAGGACACTAGGGCCCCGCGACGCGCACGCCTTGGTGGGGTGCACCTGCCTGGCGCGTCGAGGCCCAGCGCCAACGACAGGAGCCCGGTCCCTCGCGCGAGGGACCGGGCTCCAGTGTGACGGTCAAGCGGCCCTCAGCGGGCCGCCGCGCGCCTCAGGGCGCCCACGTGATCGCGATCCCGTTGGACCAGTTGCCGCCACCCATGAACAGGGTGTCGCGGTGGAAGTACTGGTAGTACGTGGTCACGCCGGCCAGCGTGCCGAACTCGACGAGCAACGGGTCCGTAAAGTCGAGCGCGAGCGTCGCGACGTTGCTCGCCGGGACGACGATCGAGTTCATGCGCACGATGTTGCTGTTCACGCAGAACTGGCCGCCGATCGGCGACACGTTCGGGGTGCCAGCGCCGTCGGCTTGCACGAAGACGCCGAAGAAGTTCGGCACGTCCGAGCAGGTGAGCGCGTTGTCGTTCACGCTGATCGAGCCCGTACCCGTGCGGCCCATGTGGCCGCCGCCCATGCTGAACGAGTTCGGGCCGCTGGGGTTGCAGAAGGCGCTCTGGGTGACGACGCACGGCGCGTTGAAGGCGCCGGGGGTGTCGAGGCCGGTCGGGATGTCGAACACGCCGATGCGCACGTCGGTGATCGAGGTCAAGCAGCGGTAGACGTGGCCGGGCACAAACGTCCCGTCCGGCCCGACGTCGACGCCGCCGAGGGCTGAGCCGTAGAAGAAGTCGCCGCCCATCGGGTTCTGGACGAGGCTGATCGCGTCCATCACGTTGGCCCACGGGGTCACGTCGAGCACGCCGTCGTCGTCCACGTCGAGGTCGTCGCCGTCGGCGCCGGTGAAGTCGCGCACGATGAGGTGCGTGACGTTGTCACCGTTCTCGAAGTTGAGGTTCGCGGTCAGGTCGGCGGTGCCGAGCGAGAAGGTCGCCTCCGCCGCCAAGAACAGCCCGCTGCCATTGATGGACGAGCCTGTGAGCGGGACGACCGCTTCGATGACTCCCGAGCCAGCCGCGCCGTCGCCGATGACGAGGTAGGTGAGCCCATCGAGGGTGGCGTTCGGCGGGCCGCCGAAGAGCTCGAAGTACTCGTCGTTGTCGGCACCGGATTGGTCGATGCGGATTTCGTTGATGAGGAGGAGGCTGGGCGCGGGGGCGCCTTGGCCGAAGGCCGCGCCGACGAGGGCGGCGCTGCTGGCGAGCCGGAGGAATTGACGCATGATCGAGAGGGAGTAAGAGGCCGAAGAGATGCGGAGAAGCGAAAGATGCACGCTCGGCTCTGGATCAAGCCGGATGCCCAGCATCCGCGCTTGGGCACCCTCGTATCGTGCACTGCAAACGGCCGCTGTGGGGGAGTTGCTTGCCACTTGATGGAATCCCAATCGTTCTTGTCACGCTCCGAGGCAGTGCCCGATCATCGCGGGCGACCGCTGCGTTTCAGGCTGTCGCAGCGGGGTGTATCAGTCTGGGACGCCGCGGCGCTGGGCCGGTCGGTCAGCCCCTTGGCTCTGGGCCGTTCCAAGTCGGGGCTTCGCCCTCGTACCAGTCTTCATTGGCGCGGGCGATCGCCTCGACCTCGTCGGCGGAATGCAGCACCCCGTCGCGCGTGCCTGGGCAGATCGGCGTGACCTCGCGCTCCCAGATGGCCCGGCGGAGCGTGTGGTCCCAGAAGGGCCAGGTCCGGCACTGCACCGGCCGTACAGGGTAGATCCCGCACTTGGCATCCGGCCCGAGGAACGCGCACTGCGGCTCGTCCATACGGAGGATGATCCAGCCGTCCTCCATTTGGCAATGGGCCGCGAGGAACGCCGCGACCGAGAGGCCGAGGTGCGCCGCGATCGCCTCGGCCTCGGGCTCCCGCAGGTAGACGTAGGCGTACTCGCCGTGCTGTTTGCAGCACTCCCCGCAGCCTGTGCAGCGGAACTTCAGCCCGCCCTCGTACCAGCGGTCGAACTCCGGGCTCGGATCGGTCCCCGTCGGGGGTAGGGTGCTCATCCAGGGAGCTTCGCGGTTTTGGTCGGACGTCGCAAGTCCTTTGCGGGCAACAGCTTCTGGTGATTGCGCGGACTTGAGGCGTTCGGTGTGCGGCATCCGCACGCTAGATAGGGATCCCCCCGAATCGCGTGCGAAGTTGCACGTGTCCCCATTGGATGAAGCTCACTGTGACTGAGGACGGCGTCCGCGCCGAACTCGTACTCGACCAGCCGGTCGTCACGATCGGCCGCGCGCTCGACAACGACATTCGACTCGAGAGCAAGCTCGTCTCGCGCCATCATAGCCGCCTCGAGCAGCGTGAAGGTGAGGCGTGGGTGCTCGACCTCGGCTCGGCGAACGGCACGCTCGTCAACGGCGAGAAGGTGACCCGGCGCATCCTGGCGGCGGGGGACCGCGTCGAGATCGGCGGCGTCAAGATCGTGCTCGACGCCACCCGCGACGAGCCCGCCGTCGCTGGACGCAGCGTCCCGCACAGCCTCAATGCGGACCTCACCGAGGCCCTCAACACCGAGGCGGACGCCACGGGGCTGCGCACGCTGACGGGCGAGGCCCGGCGCGAGCGCGAGAACCTGCGTGTCTTCGCGAAGATCACGCGCGCGCTGACACGCGAGGTGGAGCTCCTCCCCTTGTTGCGTTCGATCGTCGACTCGGCGATCTCGCTGGTCGGCGGCGAGCGCGGCTTCGTGCTCTTGCACGATGGGCGGCGGGAGGAGGAGTCACGCCCCGCGGGCGAAGCGCGGGCCGCCGTGGACGTCTCGAAGATGTCCGTCTCCGTCGCGCGCTCGTTCGACCAGACTGACATCGTCGTGCCGCGCACTCGGCTGTCGCTCGGGATCGCGCGCAAGGTCGTCGACGAGGGCAAGGGGCTCCTGTCGCTCGACGCGTCGGAGGACGACCGATTCGACGGCATGGCGAGCGTCGAGGATCTCCGGCTGCGCTCTGTGATGTGCCTCCCGATCCGCTCCGGTGGGCGGACCGAGGGCGTGCTCTACATCGACAACCGGCTGCAGTACGGTGCGTTCGGCGAGCATGACCTCGAGTTGATGGAGCTCTTCGCGGGCCAGGCCTCGATCGCCGTGAACAATGCCCGGCTCGTCGCGGAGCTGCGCGAGCGCAACGCGCGCTTGGAGGCGTCACGGCGGCAGATCGAGGCCCTGAACGGCGAGCTCGGCCGTAAGGTCCGCGACCAAGGCAGCGAGCTCGCCGTCGTACGCCGCGCCCTCGATCGTGAGCGCGGCCGCTACGACTACGGGAACCTCGTCGGGGCGTCGGATTCGATGCACCGGATCTTCCAGCAGCTCGATCGCATCGTGGAGTCCGACCTGCCTGTCTTGATCCACGGCGAGAGCGGCACGGGCAAGGAGCTCATTGCGCGCGCGATCCACTACAACGGCCCGCGCAAGGCGCGCCCATTCGTCACGGAGAACTGCGCGGCGCTGCCTGACACCCTGCTCGAGTCGGAGCTGTTCGGGCACGTCCGCGGCGCGTTCACGGGCGCGTACAAGAACAAAAAAGGGCTGCTCGAGCAGGCGGACGGCGGCACGCTCTTCCTCGACGAGATCGGCGACATGAGCGCGGCGATGCAGACCAAGCTGCTGCGCGTGCTCCAGGAGGGCGAGTTCCGGGTCCTCGGCTCGGACCGCATCGTGAAGGTCGACGTACGCGTGCTCGCAGCGAGCCACCGTGACCTCGAGGAGATGGTGCGTGACGGCACGTTCCGCGAGGACCTCTATTATCGCATCGCTGTCCTCTCAGTGCAGCTACCGCCCTTGCGCGAGCGCCGCGACGACATCCCCCTCTTGGCCGAACACCTCCTCGCGCGCGCCGCGCGCGACGCCGCGCGCAACCTGCCCGTCCTGCCCCACGAGGTCATGGCCGCGTTGGTCGCCCACGATTGGCCAGGCAACGTCCGCGAGCTCGAGAACGAGATGCGACGGATCATCGTCCTCGCCAAGGACGAGGTGCGCCTCGAGCACCTCTCTGAGGTGGTCCAGGAGGGCCGCACGAAGGAGGGCGCCGTGAAGGGCACCGCGGTGGTCCTCGAGCAGGGGGACATCCGCGGCGCCGTGGCGGACCTCGAGCGGCGCTCGATCGAGGCCGCGCTGGCCCAGGCTGGGAACAACAAGAGCCGCGCGGCGGACGCCCTCGGGATCAGTCGTTTCGCGCTGCAGCGCAAGCTCCTTCGTTACGGGCTCCTGGAGCGGCGTGAGGTCGCCGATGACGGCCCTTGATTCGCGGCTCTGGGCGTGACTCCGTGACCCCGAGCGGATAGAGGGGTGACCCGGACGACGCATGGGCGCGCACCGCCAGCACACGCAGAGCGCCCCCTGGCCGCGTCGAGCGGCAGCCGTCGGCTGCCGGGTTAGACTGCACCCGTCATGCGCTACCGAAATCTGATGCAGGCGGCGCTGCTCGCGGTGGCGCTCTCCGTGTCGGCGCTCGCCGACGTCGTGCACACCAAGGATGGGCGGCGGCTCGAGGGCAAGCTCATCTCCGAGACCACCCGTGAGGTCGTCATCGAGACCGCGCTCGGGCGCGTGACGGTGGCGCGCTCGGATGTGCGTACGATTGAGCGCGGGTCCACGCCGCGCGACACGTTCAAGGAGCGCTTCGAGGCGGCCAAGTCCGATGTGCCTGCCCTGCTGGAGCTCGCCGGATGGGCGAGTGCGGAAGGGCTCAAGAGCGAGGCGCGTCGGTGCTATCGGCGGATCGTCGAGCTGGACCCGCAGCACGTGGCGGCGAACGAGGCCTTGGGTCTCGTCCTGTACAAGGGCGAATGGATGACCGTCAAGGCGCGCGACAAGCGCCAGGCGGCCGACCTCGCGGCGGAGCGTAAGGCGGCTGGCCTCGTCGAGCACGACGGCCAATGGGTGACGCCGGAGGTCAAGGCGCGGCTCGAGGCTGGCTTGGTCGAGGTCGACGGCGAGTGGCTTACGCTCGCCGAGGCGAACGCGCGCTTGGGTCTCGGCGAGCTCAACGGCGAGTGGGTCGCGCTGCCGCTCGCGGAAGCCGCGCAGCGCGCCCGCGCGGTGACGACCGCGGTGCACGCCCGCGGCGCCGAAGTCGCGCGTGGAGACGTCGTCGTGGCGGGGCCGTGGGCGCAGGACTTCCTGCTCGAGATCGCCGTAGGCCTGGAGCGCGCGCGCGAGCGCTTCGACGTGCAGTTCCCCGAGGCGCCGCGCGGGGTCGCGCTCTTTGGGGGTAAGGCGGCGGAGTTCTACGCGTGGCACCGCGATTCGCAGCCGTACTTCGACTCGATTGCGCCTCTGTCGCAGCTCACGAAGACCGTCGGTGACGCCTGGCGCGAGGCCGTCAAGGGCACACACGGCTGGGTCTTCTGGGACCCGTATCCGATCTCGAGCGTGCGGGCCGTGGCGCGCCCTGAGTTCCACGTCGCAGGGCACTGCTATTACCACTACGGCCACGTCCTCCTGAATCGCTATCGCTACGACGGACGCCTCCTGCCGCCGTGGTTCGGCGAGGGTTACGCGAGCCTCGTCGAATGGTGGGTGCACGGCCAGAACACGGTTGTGTTGAAGGCGGACTCCACGTCGAAGTCCGACGGCACGGCGGCGCGCGGCAAGGCGGCGCCGTTTGGTCGCGCTGCGCTGACGCGCGGGGATTGGCAGGTGGACCTCCACCGCGCCCTGGTCGACAAGGACCCGCGGCTCGGGCCGTTCGATACCCTCGCGCGGAAATCACCCGGCGAGCTCACGGCTGTCGATGTCGCGATGTCGATGGGCATCGCCCTGTGGCTCGTCGAGCTGGACGCCGGGGCCCTCGATCGCTTCCACCGCGAGCTGAAGGCGAGCGCGCCGCTCGCGCCGGCGCAGGTGCTCGGGCGGACGCCCGATCGGATGCGACGCTATGACGCCGCGTTCCAGGCTGCGGCCGGGCTCGATACGCGGGCGGCCGACCAGGCCTGGCGGAAGTGGTTCCTCGGGCGCACGCCCAGCCCCGGTCGTGGCGTCGAGATGCGGGAGGCCGTCCGTTGACCTCGCGCGAGCCCTCGCGCGGGCTATCGGACGGCACGGACGGCACGGAGGGCACGGACGGCACGGACGGCACAGAGGGCACGGACGGCACGGATCGCTCGGGTGGCTCGGGTGGCTCGGATGGCTCGGATGGCTCGGATGGCTCGGGTGCCAGCGCTGGTCCGTCGTGTGAGGCGTCGGCCGCTGCGGGCGACTCCCCAGCCGCGGACGGGGTCAGCGAAGGGGACCCCGGGCTGAACTCCGATGGCGCCGCAGATGGCGCGTGGGGCGCGGCCACGGCGGACCCCGATGGCGCGAACCCGACCCGACCCGCCGGTCCGCGGATCGCGGGTTACAAGGTCCATGCGCTGATCGGACGTGGCGCGACCGGGGTCGTGTACCGCGCGACGCAGCTCGCGGTCGAGCGCCAGGTCGCGCTCAAGGTGCTGCATCCCGAGCTCGTCATGGATCGGCGCGCGGTGTTGCGCCTGCAGCGCGAAGCGCGCCTGGCCGCGCGCCTCGCCCACCCGAGCATCATCTCGGCGATCGACATGGGGGAGATCGGGGGGCGCTGGTGGTACGCGATGGAGCTCGTCGAGGGGGTCTCGCTGCAGCGTCGGATCGCGACGCGCGGCGCGCTCAGCGAGCGTGAGTGCCTCAGGCTCTTCAGCCCGCTCTGCGACGGTCTGCAGCACGCGCACGAAGTCGGCGTCGTCCACCGCGATATCAAGCCCGCCAACGTCCTGATCGACCGACGCGGCCGCGCGCGCCTCGTGGACCTCGGCCTGGCGATGTCCCCGGACGACCCCTCGTTGACGCGCGTCGGCGGCACGCTTGGTACGCCGCACTACGTCAGCCCGGAGCAGGCGCGCGACCCGCGCAGCGCGGACACACGCAGCGACCTTTGGTCCGTCGGCGCAACGATGTACCACGCGGTCACCGGCCGCCCGCCCTTCGAGGGCGAGAGCGTCGCGGAGATCCTCGCGCACGTCCTGCATGACCCCGTTCGGGACCCGCGCGAGTTCGCGCCCAACCTCTCCCGGGGCTTCGCGCTGATGCTCGGCAAGTGCCTCACGCGCGACCCTGCGCGGCGGTACCAGGAGCCGTGGGAGCTCGTCGCTGACATCGAGCTCTTGCGCGAACGGCGGCGCCCCGATGTCAGCGCGGCGTCGGTGGACGCGTTCCGCAGTCGGCGGCCAGCATGGGTCGGGCGCGCGCTCGGCGTGGCCGCGATCGCCGCGCTCGTGGTGGTCACTTGGTTCGTCGCCGCGCGCCCGTTCGAGCCAGAGCGCGTCATTGCGCGCCCGCCGGCCCTCGAAGACTGGCCTGAGCTGGTGCGCGTGCGCGACGCCTTTGCTGCGGGCAAGCTCAGCGCCGCGGCGGCCCTCGCCGAGCTGAACTCGGCGTCCCTCGCCGAGCTCCCCGACGCCGCACGGTTCATGCAGAACGGCCTCGTGCAGGAGATCAAGCTCTTGCTCGACGAACGCGTCGTTGCGGTCCAGGCCGAGCTCGATGCGGCGCTGGAAGAGCGCTTGGCTGCCCATGACTTCGGCGCGGCCGCGGAGGGCTTGGACGGCGAGCTCTTGCGTCGGCTCGAGGCGTTGACGGGCTTCACGGCGATCGCCGAGTTTCCCCAAGGGAAGACGCGGCTGACGCTCGAGAACTGGCTGCGCGTGCGCCGCCAGCGCGTCGAGGGCGCCCGCAAGGCCGCCTTCGAGCGCGCACAAGCGGAGATGGTCGCGGCCTACCCGGCGACGATCGGATCGCGGGTCGCAGACGCGCTGGAGGCGCAGGATTGGCGCTTTGCTTGGGAGCTGCTCGATCGCCGCGAGCGCGAACGTTGGCTCGAGCTCGCGTCGACTGCGGTCGATCTGCGGGGCCTCGACGACCATGAGCGTCAAGTGGTCGCGGAGCGTGTGCTCTACCTCGTCAATCAGGACCGCGGCCGCGTCCAGCGCTCGGCGTACGACGCGCTCAAGGAGCTGCAGGCGTTCATCGAATCGGAGCAGGCGTTCTTGTCCGAGGGGCTCTCAAGCACGCTCGAAGACGACGTCGAGGCGCGGCTGCGCGAGGCCTACGAGCGCAAGCGAGAGGGGATCGGCGTCGAGCCCGAGAAGGTCCCCGACGATTGGATGACGCCGGTGGAGCAGAGCCTCGAGCGCGCGGCAGGCGACCTCGCCGTCGAGGCGCGTCGGACGCGGGAAGAGCTCGCGCGGGCCGACCTGGTGCGGCTCGAGGGGCGCGCCGAAGAGCTCCGCGGGCGCCGCCAATACGACGCGGAGTCGGACCTTTGGTCCGAGTTCCTCATGGAGCCCTGGCGCCGCGCGACCCACCCGACGATGCGCCTCCGGCTGCGCGAGTCGCAGCTGCTCGAGGGCTTGATGCAGCGCGCGGCGCAGGGGGTGCGCCTCCGCGCCGGCGAGCGCGCGACGTTGAGCTTCGAGGATCGTATCCGCCGCGAGGGTGAGATCGAGCTCCGCGCGGACGTGCTGTCCGAGGGCTTCGACTTCAAGGTCAAGGGGCAGCGCCAGCGCGTCCTCTTGCGGCGGCCGAGCGCAGCGGATGTCTTGCCGGCCGACACGTTGATCCTCGGGACCGACGACGTCATCGAGTTCGCCTCTGGCGCGCTGGGGGCCGAGGGCGCCGAGACGTCGCCGTCCCTCGAGCGGCTCGCCATGACCGCGTTCTTGCTCGCCGAAGGGCGCGTCCGCGAGGCGCAGCGCATGTTCCGCCTCGATACGGTCGCGCTCGTCGACGCTGAGCTCGCGAATGAGCTGGATCGGCGCATCCATCGGCAGCTCGAGGGGGTCCGCAGCGAGCGTGCGTTGCGCGACGCCGAGCGCGGCCGGCAGCTCGACGTGCTGCGCAACGTCCTCAAGGGCCAGCTCTCGCCAGCGCGCAAGCGCGAAGAGGTCGACCTCTTCCTGCGCTCGTTCTCGACCGAGCTCGAGCCGGAGGTCCTGTCCGAGCTTGAGACTGCGCGCGGCGCCCTCGGGGCCCGCGACAGCTTCGACGACGCCTACGGCGTGCCGAACTTAGAGCGCCTCGACAAGCTCGTGCGCTTGCACTTCGACTTCGCGGACGAGGAGACACGCGGGACCTGGCGGCGCGGCGACTGGGGGCTCGGGGTCGAAGGCTTCTCGCTCACCGACTCGCTCCTGGATGACCTGCGCTTCCTCGCGACGGACTCCGGCCCGAGCCTCGCGCTGCTCCCGCCGCTGCGGTTGGACCAGGGGCAGGCCCTGCGTGTGGTGGTCCACCTGCGACCGGACGCCAACCCAGCGCGCGGTCAGCTCGTCGCGATCACGGTCGCGGGCTGCCACCTCGTCCTCAGGAAGACGCGCGACACCGCGCGCGCTTGGTTCGGGCCGGGGGACCTGCGCGTCCTCGTCGAGAAGGTCGCCAAGGGCGGGGACACCGTCGACGTGCCGGGCTTCTCCAGCGCGCCGTTCACGGGGCTCGAGGTCGGGCGCACGTCGAAGATCGACCTTCAACTGCTGCTGAGCGGGCGCCTCGACCGGGCGACGATCGACGACCAAGTGCTCACTTTCTCGACCCAGTTCAAGCCGCCGTCGGCGCCGCAGAACGCGATCTACGTGCGCTCGCGGGAGGCCGCGACGTTGAAGAGCGTCACGATCGAAGGGCGCCGCTTCTCCAATCGAGACTGAGCCCGAGGCCGGGGCGCCGTTTGTGGCCCGCGCGACGTGGGCGCCCTCGCTTGGGGCGCCGCGTGCAGGGCGCCGCGTGCAGTACGGGGTCAAGGGGCGGCCGGGGCAGGGAGTTCCCTCAAGCTGGCCCAATGGGAGGCCGATAGCCCGAGGGTCAGCCTCGCCCCAGGGGTGTGACCTCCCCGACTCCACCCCGCGCCCCAAAGCACGCCATGAGCGACATGGATGAGTTCATCGGCGAGTTCATCGTCGAGAGCCACGAGAACCTTGACCGCCTCGACGAGGCGCTGGTCGCGCTGGAGAGCGAGCCGAACGACAGCGATCGGATCGCGAGCATCTTCCGCACGATTCACACGATCAAGGGGAGCTGCGGCTTCCTGGGCTTTCAGAAGCTCGAGAAGGTGACGCACTCCGGCGAGAACCTCTTGTCTCGCATCCGCGATGGAGAGCTGGCGATGAACGCGCCGATTGCGGACGCGCTCCTGGCCATGGCAGACATCGTGCGCTCGATCCTCAAGGAGATCGAGCAGGCAGGTTCGGAGGGCGAGCGCGATTGCTCTGAGCTCATCGGGCGCCTCGACGAACTGCGTGAGACCGGCGGCGTGGGGCCCGCCGCTGGCGGGGCCGCGTCGAGCCCCGTCGCGCCCAAGGAGCCTGCGCCCTCGCAGCGCGCGGCGGAGGAGCACAACGCGGCGGCCGCGCCGCAGGAGGTCGGGCCCGCTGCGGTCGCGCAAGAGCACGAGAGCGATGTCGTCCTCGCGGGTGATCCCGGCGAGAGCGCCCGTACTGCGGGCGGCCGCAAGCAGCGCGCGGGCACGTCGGCCATTCGCGTGGAGGTCGGTGTGCTCGATCAGCTCATGAACCTCGTTGGCGAGCTCGTGCTGTCGCGGAACCAGCTCCTGCAGACGGTCGGCTGCGGCGATCTCTCGGGGATCAGCGTCGCGACTCAACGCCTCGACCTCATCACGATGGAGCTGCAAGAGGGCGTGATGAAGACCCGCATGCAGCCAGTCGGGAACGTCTGGAGCAAGTTCCCGCGGGTCGTACGCGACCTGGCCCACGCGCTCGGCAAGAAGATCCGGCTCGTCATGGAGGGCACCGAGACGGAGCTCGACAAGACGCTGCTCGAGGCGATCGGCGACCCGCTCACGCACCTCGTCCGCAACTCGGTAGACCATGGCATCGAAGGCCCCGAAGCGCGCCTCGCGGCGGGCAAGAACGCCGAAGGCACGTTGCTCCTCCGCGCCTTCCACGAAGGCGGGCAGGTCATCATCGAGATCGTCGACGACGGCAAGGGGCTCGACACCGAGCGCATCCGCGCCAAGGCCATTGAGCGCGGCTTGTTGACCGCCGAGCGCGCCCAGCGAATGGGGGACAAGGAGGCGGCGAACCTCATCTTCTTGCCCGGGTTCTCGACCGCCGAGAAGATCACGAACGTCTCTGGCCGTGGCGTCGGCATGGACGTCGTCCGGACGAACATCGAGAAGATCGGCGGCAGCGTCGATCTGCAGTCGACGCTCGGCCACGGCACGACGGTGCGCGTGCGGATCCCGCTCACGTTGGCGATCGTGCCTGCGCTGATCGTCGCGAGCGATGGTGATCGCTTCGCGATCCCACAGGCGAGCTTGCTGGAGCTCGTGCGCCTCGACGCAAAGCGCGCCAAGCGCGAGATCGAGAGCGTGCACGGCGCGCCGGTCTATCGCCTGCGCGGTCGACTCTTGCCGCTGGTCGACCTGCGCAACGTCCTCGAGCAGCCGACCCGCGGCGCCGATGTGGAGGGCGCGACCAATATCGTCGTCCTGCAGTGTGACGGCCGGCTGTTCGGGCTCGTCGTCGACGAAGTTCAGGACAGCTCAGAGATCGTCGTCAAGCCGCTTGGCGCGCAGCTCGAGAGCATTGAGGTCTTCGCGGGCGCGACAGTCATGGGCGATGGGTCAGTCGCGCTCATCCTGGATGTGGCGGGCACGGCGGAGCGCGCCGGGCTGCGCGGAGAGCTCCAAGATCGTGGCGACCGACTTGGGAGCGCCGAGTCGGATCAGGCGGGCAGCGACGCGGACAGCTACCTCATCTTCGCAGTGTCGCCTGATGTGCAGATGGCGTTGAAGCTTGACGCCGTGGCGCGCCTCGAGAAGATCCCGCGCGAACAGATCGAGCATCGTGGGGCGATCGATGTCGTCCAGTACCGCGGCGAAATCATGCCGCTCGTGCACCTCTCCGTGCTCTTCGGCAACGGCGCACGCGGAGAGTCGGACGCTTCGTTGCCGACGATCGTTCACAGCCACGAGGGCCGGTCGATCGGCTTCGTCCTGCGCAACGTCGTGGACATCATCAATGACGCGATCGAGATCGATACCGCAGGGGCTCGGCCAGGCATCCTTGGGTCGTCGGTCTTAGCGGGCCGCGTGACAGAGATCCTTGACGTCGACGCCATCGTGCGCACCGCGGGCGTGCTCGCTCTCCGTGAGAACCGCATGCACGCGCTCAGCGCCTGATCTGACCTGGTCCAATCTGCCATGCTCAACGAAAAGCAGTTCTGCACGTTCCGGCTCAACGACATGCTGTGTGGTGTCGAGGTCGGCCGAGTCCAAGAGGTCTTGCGCTACCAGCGCATGACGCGCATCCCGCTCGCCCCGCCGACCGCCCGCGGCCTGATCAACCTCCGCGGCCAGATCGTGACCGCAATCGACATGCGCACTCGGCTCGGCTTCCCGGCGTTGCCTGAGGGGCGTCGCCCAATGAACGTCGTCCTCCATCCCGAAGCCGGCGGAGTGAGCCTCCTCGTCGACGAGATCGGCGACGTCTTAGAGGTCTCCAATGAGTGCTACGAGCAGGTCCCCGAGCATGGTAAGCACGATCACGACGGCGTGATCGAGGGCGTCTACAAGCTAGACGGTGAACTGTTGCACGTGCTCGACACCGAGCGCGCGATCCAGATCGCCTGAGGTCGAAGTTCGCCGAATCTCGCGTCCTTTCCGCTCCACAGAGCTGAGCCCTCGCACCGCACGAGTCATGGAAACCCAACAGAAACTGCGCGTGATGCTCGTAGATGATTCGGGCGTGGTCCGCCGCATGGTGGCGCACGTGCTCGCCAAGGAGCCCGACATCGACGTCGTCGCAGAGGCAGCGCACGGCGTCGAGGCGCTCACGCTGCTGGCCGACGAAGCGTTGCGCGTCGACCTCTTGGTGCTCGACGTCGAGATGCCGGAGATGGACGGGCTCGGCGTGCTGCGGCGGCTCGCGGGCATGCGGCCCACCTTGCCGGTCGTCATGTTCACCGCGGAGACGGCGCGCGCTGCGGACCTGACGCTCGAAGCATTGACGCTCGGGGCGCGCGACTTCGCGCGCAAGCCGCGCGCGAGCGACGGGGGCGCCGGCTCTGCGCAAGTGCGCAAGGAGCTCGTCGAACGGATTCGATTGCACGGCCGGCCCAAGGCGGCCGAGGTCGCGCCCCCTGCGGCGCACGCAGGCGCCGACCCGGGCTCCGTGGGGGATCGCACAGCGCCCACGGCGCGCTCAGAGCGCCAGACCTCTGCCACGGGCAACGCGCAGGCGCCGCGCGCGCCGCTCCCGGACTCGCCGCCCGCTGTGGAGCACGGACGCGCGCCTCGCAGCGCCCCTGAGGATCGTCGCCCAGCGCAGGCCGCACCCCGACCGCAGGCCGCTCCGCGGAGCGGCGCAGCGGGCCCGCCCGCGGGCCCATTGCCGAGCGGCGGGAGCCGCGCCCGCGCGTCGCTCCGCGAGCGGGGGCCGATCGAGCTCGTCGTCCTCGGTTGCTCGACCGGCGGACCCGTCGCGCTGTCGAGGCTCCTGAACGGTCTGCCGACGCTGCCCGTACCGGTCCTCGTCGTGCAGCACATGCCGCCGGTGTTCACGCAGCGGCTCGCGGAGCGGCTCGATGCGGAGACCGCGCATCGCGTCGCAGAGGCCCAGGGCGGCGAGGTGCTCGAGCCAGGGCAAGTTTGGATCGCACAAGGCGACCGGCACTTGACTGTCGTCCGCGAGGGCAAGCAGCTTGTGACGAAGTTGACCCAGGGCCCTTTGGAGAACTTCTGCCGCCCTGCCGTCGACGTGCTCTTCCGCAGCGCGGCCCTCGCCACGGGTGCGCGCACGCTCGCGGTCGTGATGACTGGCATGGGGGATGATGGCGCCGAGGGCGCGCAGGTCTTGGTCGACGCCGGCGCACACCTGATCGCGCAGGATCGCGAGACGAGCGTCGTGTGGGGGATGCCAGGTGAGCTCGCGCGGCGCGGACTGCCGGCGGAGTTCTTCCCGCTGCAAGAGCTCGCGGGCGCGATCCACGCGCGCGTGCTCGCCACGCGCAACCGTGCGGAGTCACAGCGGTGAGCGCGCCCGGCCTGACGAGGGACGAGGTCGATCACATCCTCGAGATCGTGCAGCGCGAAGCGTGCATCGTGCTCGAAGCGGCTAACCAGTATCTCCTGGCGACCCGCCTCGGGGACGCGGCGCGGCGGTGCGGCCAGGGCAGTCCCTCCGAGCTCGTCAAGAAGGCGCGGCTCTTTCCGGGCGGCAACGAGTACCGCGCGATCATCGACGCGCTCACGACGAACGAGACGTACTTTCTCCGCGATCCGCGCGCGTGGGAGGCCCTCCGCAGCGGCCCGCTCGCGGCGCTCGTCGAGCGCCGGCGGCCGCAGCGCAAGCTCTACGTCTGGTCCGCGGCCTCGTCGACGGGCCAAGAGGCGTGCAGCGTCGTGATGGGGCTGCGCGAGTGGTTCCGCGAGACGGATTCCTGGGACGTGCAGGTGCACGGGAGCGACGTGTCCAGCGCAGCCATCGCGCGCGCGGAGCTCGGGAAGTACGAGCAGCTAGAGGTCAGCCGTGGCTTGCCCGCCGATTGGTTGAAGCGGCACTTCGAGCAGCAGGGGCACGGGTTCCAGCTGCGCTCGGACCTGCGCCGGCGGCTCAAGTTCCACCGCATGAACCTCGCGGGGCGTTGGGCGGCGCTGCCGACGTTTGATCTCGTGCTGCTGCGCAATGTGCTCATCTATTTCGAGGGGGTGGAGCGCCGCAAGGTGCTCGAGCGGATCGCGCGCCAAATGGCGCCCGACGGTCTCTTGATGCTGTCGCCCCAAGAGCGCTCGCACCCGACGGCGGGGCTGTTCGAGCTCGTCGACGCGGGCTCTGCCGTGTACCGCCGCGTCTGAGGTCGAGCTCGCCGCGCCTCGGAGGGTCGCCTTCGAGCGCCCACGCGTCAGCGCGCGAACTGCTCGATCACGGTCCGCACGCGCGCCTGCGCGGCCTCCGGGATCCACTCCTCGACGAGTGCCAGGGCTGCGTCTACATCGGCGCGGGTCGCGCCGCAGCGGATCGCACCACGCGCATGGCTCGCGAGCTGGCGATCGTGGCCGGTGACCGCGAGCGCGACGACCGCGCAGAGCTCGCGCGTCGCTGCGTCGAGCGCGGGCCGTGAGAGGACGCGGCCGTAGGCGTGCTCCGCGATCCAGCGTTCGAGGTCCGGGTGTTGGGCGTCGATGTGCGCGCGAACCGCGCTCGAGTTGGCGCCATAGATGCGCTCAAAGAGCGCTGCGCCTCGTCCGCGCACATCCTCCCCGGGGCCAGCGGACGCTTCGAGCTCGACGGGTTCGGGCGCGCCGAGCCCGCCCGCGCGTCCGAGCACCTCGAGCGCCGCGAGCGTGCGCGGGAAGCCACAGAAGAGGTGCGCCATCAGGGCGACCTCACGCCAGCGAACGTCGGGCTCACCTTCGGGGGCCGCCTTCCGCAGCGTCTCCAGCGCCGTGACGTCATGCGCCACGATCGCGCCCATCAGCCGCAGGAGCCGGGGCAGGGCTGTGCGATGGGGTGCAACAGGGAGGCCGCTCATTCGGGCTTGGTTCAGGGGGTCGGGGTGGCGGGCTGCCAGCCCGCCAACGGCGCGCCCAGCTTGACCGCCGCGCCTTCGGCCGGGGCGCTGCCCGCCACGAGGGCGCCAGGAGGGGTCACGAGGACAACCGTCGAGCCCATCTCGAAGCGGCCGAGCTCGGCACCTCGCGCGAAGCGGCGCGGCTCAGGCAGCGGGCCGTCGGGGAAGCGCTCGAGGCCGACGACGCGGATGCGCCCGACGATCAGGGCGCCGACGAGCACCATGAAGAACGTGCGCCCGTCGGCTTCGAGGCGCAGGACGACGCGCTCGTTGACCGCCAGGACCTTGCGCGCCGCGAGGACCCGCGGCTGCACGCTCCACCTGCGACCGGGGACGTGGCGGGCCTCGACCAGCAGCGCGTCGAGGGGCGAGTGGATGCGGTGGTAGTCCTTTGGGCCGAGGTAGAGCGTGACTTGGTGCCCTCCTTCGAGCTCCACGTCAGCGCCGACCCCCGCCAAGAGCTCGCGCAGCGCGTACGTGCGACCCTTGGCTTCGACGACCTGGCCTCGCTCGATCGGCGACGAGGCTTGGACGAGGGCGTCTACGGGTGACGGGAGCACGCTCGGATCGGCCTCGAACGGCCGCGCCCCGTCGCGCAGGCGCCGCACGAAGAACGCGCCGAGGCTCGCGTGATCGCGCGGGGCCCCGCGCATCTCGTCCAGATTGGCGCCCGTGAGCGCGCCGTAGGTCCGGAACAGCGGGTTGCGCAGGAACGGGGGCACCCAGCGGTCGGCGAGCCAACCGATGCAATGGGAGAGCGCGATCTGGCCGCGCGCGTGCAGCGAGGAGGAGCCAGCGTGGTCTTGGGGGGCGGTCACGTGGCCAAGGTAGCGCCCTGGGCTGCGCGGGACGACTCCGGTGACGCGGGAGTGCTCACGTGCAGGCGGCGGGGCGTGGCAAGCTGCCACGTTCGCGCGCGCCGCAGGGCGCGCGAGCGCGCTCGCTGGGGTCCTGCGCCGCGCATACCGCGATCGCAGGTTGACCCTGGCAAGAGTCGCGCTCTGTCGTTGACCCCCGTCCGCGTGCGTCGTTAGCCTCCGCCCTGGGCCCGGCCCGTGGTCGCCCTCGCGCCCCAAGCCCGGGCCGTGATCCGTTCGACCACTGCTCACCCGTCGCGCCTGCGAACGGGTGGCGTAGCACCCCCCGTCTCCTGCCATGTCCGGAACTACCGTCGTCGTGCTTGCCGCTGGCAAAGGCACGCGCATGAAGAGCGAGCAGCCCAAGGTCCTGCACGAGCTCTGTGGCCGCTCGATGCTCGGTTGGGTGCTCGAGGCGGTGCTCGGGCTCGAGCCGGAGCGCATCGTCCTGGTGGTCGGGCATGGCGCGGCGGACGTCGAGGCGACGGCCCGCAAGGAGCTCGCCGCCGCCGGCTGCGAAGGGCTGCTGCGCGTCGTATTGCAAGAGCCGCAGCTCGGCACGGGGCACGCGCTCCAAGTTGCGTCGGCCGAGCTGGGGGACGCCGCGCGCGTCGTCGTGACCTATGGCGACATGCCGCTCCTGCGCGCTGAGAGCCTCGCGTCCCTCGTCACGGCGCAGGTGGCACAGGGGGAGGACTCGACCGCGCTCCTCACCGCCGTCGTCGATGACCCGTACGGCTACGGGCGCGTGATCCGCACCGACGCGGGTGACTTCGAGCGCATCGTTGAGCAGAAGGACGCCTCGGTCGAAGAGCGCCTGATCGACGAGGTCAACCTCGGGGTCTACTGCTTTGCGCGCGGCCCGCTCGGTGACACCACGCAGGGCGACCTCGCGGCCCTGCGCAACGACAACGTCCAGAAGGAGTTCTACATCACGGACCTCGCTGGCATCGCGCGCGCCGCGGGGCGCACGGTGGTCCCCGTCGTGCTCGAGGACGTGGAAGAGGCCGCGGGCGTCAACAGCCTGGCGCAGCTCGCTGAGGCGCGCTGGGTCATGCAGCTGCGCATCCTCGAGCGGCACCTCGAGAACGGGGTCCGGATCGAGGACCCGTCGACGACCTACATCGACTACGGCGTTGAGATCGGTGTCGGCGCAGAGATCCTGCCCTGCACGGTCATTCGTGCGGGCGTGCGCATCGCTGCGGGCGCACACGTGGGACCCTTTGCACACTTGCGGGAGGGCACCGTCCTCGGCGAGGGTGCCAAGGTCGGCAACTTCACCGAGGTGAAGAAATCGACCCTTGGCGCCGGCGCGAAGGCCAACCACCTGTCGTACATCGGCGACGCCACGATCGGCGCCAAGACCAACATCGGCGCCGGCACCATCTTTGCCAACTACGACGGCAAGGCGAAGCACAAGTCGCAGGTCGGCGCGGGCGCCTTCATCGGCAGCGGCGCGATCGTCGTCGCTCCGAACTCGATTCCCGACGGGGCGACGATCGGCGCGGGCGCCGTCGTGACCCGATCGGCTAAGATCGCGGCGGGCGAGGTTTGGATCGGCATGCCTGCCCGGCGGCACTCGTCCGGAGCGCGGCCCCCATCGGGCGAGCGCTCATAATTCGATCTCCTCAACCCTCCGATTGAGACCTGCAACGTGCCTGGATTCAACGGCGACATCACCCTCGTAGCGGGGAACGCGCACCCCGCGCTCGCACGGTCGATCGCGGAGAAGCTCGAGCTCCCGCTCGCGGACGCCCATGTCGGGCGGTTCCCGGATGGTGAGATCGACATCAAAGTCAACGATGACCTGCGCGGGCGCGACGTGTTCGTCCTGCAGCCGACGTGCCGACCCGTGAACGAGAACTGGGTCGAGCTCCTGCTCCTGCTCGACACCCTGCGGCGCGCGAGCGCGGGTCGCATCACGGCCGTGATGCCCTATTACGGGTATGCGCGCAAGGACCGCAAGGACGAGGGCCGCGTGCCGATCAGCGCGAAGGTCGTGGCCAATACGCTCGTGACGAGCGGGGCCGAACGGATCGTGACCCTCGACATGCACGCGGCGCAGATCCAGGGCTTCTTCGACATCCCCGTCGATCACCTCTACGCGCGGCCGGTGCTGCTCGACGCCGTCGAGGCGATGGGCATCGAGAGCCCCGTGGTCGTCACGCCGGACGTCGGGGGCACGAAGATGGCACGGGCGTACGCCAAGCGGCTCGGCGCGGAGTTGGCGATCGTGGACAAGCGGCGCGTCTCGGGCTCCGAAACGGTGATCGAGCACGTCATCGGCGACGTCGACGGGCGCAACTGCGTCCTCGTGGATGACCTGATCTCGACCGGGGGCTCGATCACGCAGGCGGCCTTCGCGCTCAAGAAGCAGGGCGCCCAGCGCATCGTGATCGCCGTCTCGCACGCGGCGTTCTGTGGTCCAGCGGTCGAGCGCCTCGAGGCGGCGCCGGTCGACGCGATTCTCGTGACGGACTCGATCCCGATCGGCGACCCTGCTCCGTCGCGCCTGCGCGTCTGCAGCATCGCGGGCCTCCTGGCGGACACGATCCGAAACATCCACAAGTCGCAGTCCGTCTCGTCGTTGTTCGCTTGAGGCGCGCGGAGGCGGCCGTGGCGTGGCGCGGGGTCGCAGGGTGTCCCGGGTAAGGGGCCCCGTGGATAGGGGGTCCCGTCAGCGGGGCGCTGCTGGGTCAGCGCCAGGGCGCGCGGCGTCATCGGGATTCTGGCCTCCGAGCACCCTGCTCCTGTACGTCGCCGCTATCCTCTCCCGCTCGAATTGGCCTGTGCGCCCGGCGACGTCCGCCGGGCGGCGAACCATCCAGGACGCGCCAGCGAGGACCCAGGGAATTGCTCCCCGGGGCCCCTGGCCAGACGGAAGAGACCTGCGACATGACCGTGAACGAGACCCAGATTCAGTGCGAGCCGCGGACCAGCGTCGGCAGCCGGAGCGCCCGCCGCCTGCGTTACGACGGCCGCATGGTCGGCTGCATCCAGGCGAGCGAAGTCGGCCCGCACCTCGACCTGCACTTCGATGCGAAGGAGTTCGAGACCGCGCGCCGCAAGCACGTCCACCTGTTTGACCTCGTGGTCGGTGGCACGGTCCACAGCGCGGTCGTCAACGCGCTCCAGTGGGACGCCCTCGGCGACACGCTGCTCCACGTCGAGTTCCGCTCTGTCGTCCGCGGCGTCGAGACCGAGTCGAAGGTCGAGCTGCAGTTCATCGGTGTCGCCGCTGGCGTCGTCCAGCACACCCTGAACGAGGTCTCCATCCGCTGCATTCCGTCGCTGATCCCGGACGCGATCATGGTGCGCGTTGAGGGCCTCACCGAGGGCACCCACATCCGCGCCAAGGACCTCGTCCTCCCGACGGGCGTGACCCTCGCGACGGACCCGGAGGCTGAGGTCGCGGTCATCTCGGGCATCAAGGTCGCCGCCGAGCCGGTCGCCGAGGACGAGACGCCGGCCTGATCCCCGGCTGGGGGGCCACGGATTCGCACCGTGACCCTTTCCGTTGCGCGGACCCCGCGCTACCCTCTCTCGCTCCCGTTCGGTTCCAAGCTGGACGGGGCGCCCCAAATGTCCCGCACTTGCCCTCCGACGGTGCCCCAAATGACCCTGACGGGTGCTAGTGGAGCCCCGGCGTGGCGCAGTGGGGGGTGACGTGCAACCTGCGCTCGGACTCGTCGTCGGACTGGGTAACCCCGGTCCGGAATACACCTGGACCCGACACAATGTCGGGTTCCTCGTGCTCGACGAGCTCGCGCGTCGGCAGGGCCTGCTCTTTCAAAGACCGAATCACCTGAACGGTTACACCGGCCCAAGGGGCTTCGACTGGGCGCTGCTCACCGAGCCCGCAGGCTTCTTGCTGAAGCCGGGGACCTATATGAACCGTTCAGGGGAAGTGCTGGCGCCGCTCGCGCGCTGGCTCGCACGCCGCGGGGAGCCAACGCCCCCCGCGCCCGGGCTTGACCAGACGCCTGCGGTCGATCCGTCTCGAATCCTCGTCGTGTACGACGACATGGACCTCGAGCCGGGCCGGCTCCGCATCCGCCCACACGGCGGGGCGGGGGGCCACAATGGAATGCGATCCATCATTGAACGGCTGGGCACCGACCGCTTCCCGCGCTTGCGCGTGGGGGTCGGGCGTCCGGCGACCGACGCGGCGCGTCATGTGCTGGAGCCGATTCCAGAGCGTGAGCGCGAGGGCTACGCCGTCTCCTTCATGGAGGCTGCGGACGCGGTCCTCGCCTGGCTCTCTGGTGAAACGCTCGAGGACGTCATGACGCGGTTCCACAGCCGCTGGAACGCGGGCGCGTGAAGCGCGAGCTTCTCGGCCCACGACGTCGAGCCCGCAAGGGCGACCAACCCATGGGAGACTACTCTTGAGTCAGATGTACGAAGCGATGCTCCTGCTCGACAACGACGTCGTGCGGCAGGGCTATGAACAAGCGAAGTCGGTCGTGACCGACACGCTCCAGAAGTACGGTGCGAACGTCCACGCCTGCCGGCGTTGGGACGAGCGACGCCTGGCCTATCCGATCAACCGGAAGAACCGCGCGACCTACTTCCTCTCCTACTTCGAGATGCCGGGCGACAACATCCCTGGCCTCCGTCGTGAATTGGAGTTCAACGAGCGCGTCCTGCGCTACATGTTGCTCGCGGTCGACGGTCTCCCCGAGGGTGAGGCTGACCAGGCGAAGGTCGAGGAGAGCGCCGAGTTCTCCGTTCCCGCGCCGCCCGAGGACGACGCGATCGAACTTGTCGAAGCGCCCTCTGCCGAGGTCGATGAAGACGTTGACGATGACGAGTTCCTCATGCCCAGCGACGACAAGGAGGACTGAGTGATGGCACGCAAAGTGAGAGCGGTGATCGGGTCGAAGAACTGCGACGACCCCAAGATCGATTACAAGAACGTCGAGTACCTCGAGAAGTTCCTCACGCCGCAGGGGCAAATCCTGTCCCGGCGTCGTAGCGGCTTCTGCAACCAGTGCCAGCGTCAACTGAAGCAAGCGATCAAGCGCGCTCGGCACGTCGGCCTCCTCCCCTTCGTCGTCTGAGGAGTTGAACCGTGGCTGATGTTGAAATCCTGCTGCAACGCAGCGTGAAGAACCTTGGGCTCGTCGGGGACGTCCTGAAGGTGCGCCCGGGTTACGCGCGCAACTTCCTCTTCCCGAAGAAGCTCGCGGTGCCGGCGTCCGAGGACGCCAAGCGCCAGATCTCGCGGCGCGCTGCGCGCGTGCGCGAAGAAGAGGCGATCCGCCTGAAGGAGATCGCGGCGCTCATCGAGCGCATCGAGTCGCTGGTGCTGAAGACCGTCATGAAGTCGGACGCAAACGGCAACCTGTACGGCTCGGTGAACGCGGCCAAGATCGTGTCGCTCGCCAAGGCGGCCGGCGCGAACATCGAGGAGAAGGACGTTCGTCTCGAGGGACCGATCAAGTCCGTCGGCGCGCACCGCGTCCGCATCCACGTCCGTGATGACGAGTTCGCAGAGGTCTCCATCGAGGTCGAAGGCGAAGGGCGCCCCGTCGTCGAGACGCCGGAGATCTCCGAGGACGATCGCCGCGACGTTCACGTCCCGGACGAAGCCGGCAATCAGGGCTGAGCGACAGGCTTGGCCAGTGGCCTCTGCGGCACGGCTTCGTCCGTGTCGCGGCGGGTCGCGCGGCGCCCTGATGATGGGCGACACGCGCATGCGGCAGCGGGCCGCCTGCTCTGCGAGCGGGCGGCCCGTCGCCATGGGGCGTCGCTCCTGGCAGCAGGCCCAGCGGGCGCGGGACCAAGCTGTCACCGAGACCGTTGGGTCGGTATCCTCGCGCCCTCGGAGGGGTGAAGGATGAGCATCGACGACGACTACGAAATCCCGCGTGGGGGACGGGGCCCGGTGGTGCCGCACGACCACACGGCCGAGCGCGCGGTCCTCGCTGCGCTGCTGATCGACCCCGAGCGGATGGTCGACGTCCAGGATCGCCTGAAGCCCGCGGACTTCCACGACAAGCGCCACCGGTTCATCTTTGAGGCGCTGTCGCTCCTCGACGAGCAGGGCCAGGGCGTCGAGCCCGTCGCGTTGCTGGCGACGTTGCGCGCGACCGGCAAGCTGCTCGAGTCGGGCGGCGAGGTCTACGTGGCAGAGCTCTTGGGCGCGGTCTCGTCCGCTGCCCACCTGCGGCACCACACGACGCTCGTGACCGAGACGTCCAAGCTGCGCGGGCTCATTCGCGCCGCTGAGGGGATCATCACGTCGGCCCACGGCACGCCGCCGGAGCCGGCGACGGTCCAGAAGCTCATCGACGAGTCCGAGGCCAGCATCTTCGGCGTCGCGAAGTCCCGCGACCTGCGGGGTGCCGCGCACGTCAAGGACATCGTGCATGAGGTCTTCCGCAACCTCGAGGCCCAGCAGAAGCGCGGTCAGTACACCGGGATCCCGAGCGGCTTCTACGACCTCGACGACATGCTCGGCGGGTTCAACCCGGGCGAGATGACGGTCATCGCCGCGCGCCCCGCGATGGGCAAGACGGCGTTTGTCTTGAACCTCATCGACCACGCGGCCTCGCACCATTGCGAAGCGCTGGGCCACCACCCCTCGGTGCTCTTCTTCAGCCTGGAGATGGGTCAGGCCCAGATCGTGCAGCGCATGCTGTGCGCCAAGGCAGGCGTCGAGGCGCACCGCGTCCGGAACGGACGCCTCGCCGACCGTGAATGGTCGGACCTGCAAGAGGCCGCCGGCGCCTTGACCCGCGCCAAGGTGTTCATCGATGACACCCCAGGCCTCTCGATCCTCGCGCTGCGCAGCCGCGCGCGCCGCTTGAAGGCCGAGCACGGGCTCGACTTGATCGTCATCGACTACCTGCAGCTGCTCTCCGCGAAGGCCGAGAACCGCCAGCAGGAGATCAGCGTCATCTCGCGTTCGCTCAAGGAGATCTCCCGCGAGCTCGAGATCCCCGTCATCACGCTGGCGCAGCTCTCGCGCAGCGTCGAGTCGCGCGAAGAGAAGCGCCCGCAGCTCTCCGACTTGCGTGAGTCCGGCTCGATTGAGCAGGACGCCGACGTCGTGATGATGCTCTACCGGCCCGAGTACTACTTCCCCACGGAGGAGCACAAGGGCAAGGCGCAGGTCATCGTCGTCAAGCACCGCAACGGCGCGACGGGCACGATCGACCTGCAGTTCCAGGGCAGCTTGCTGCGGTTCTCGAACCGTGAACCGTCCATGGCCGAGCCCATCGTCTGAGCCCCGTGTGCCTTCTGAGCCCTCTGGGCCTGCGCAACGACCCCGTGCCACGCTTTCATCTCGCACTCCTCGTGGCCGCTCTGGCGGCAGCTCCGGCCCCCCTGTGCGCACAAGGGACGCCCGGCGCGCCGCCGCTGGACGGGCGCGGCACCGTACTGCCGGCGCAGGAGATCCCGCGCGTCAGCGCTGTGCAGGTGGACGGCCTCAGCGTCCACGATCCAGTGAGGATCGCAGCGCTGCTCGGGTACGTCGTCGGCCAGCCGCTGCCTGACCAGCGCCGGCGCGCGGCCGGCGTCGAGCGCGTCTGGGACGACTACGGGATCCTGGTGCCCAACGACTCCGTCCGGGTCGACGAGACCGCGGAGGGCGTTTCCGTTTCGATCGCCGTCATCGAGCCGTACGTCGACCTCGACCCGAAGTTCGTCGGCAACGTCACGTTCGATGACACGAAGCTGCGCGAGTGGGCGCTGCTCGATGCGCGCGCAGAGATGTACGTGCACGAAGCGCCGCGCGTCGTGGAGCAGCTCGAGCGCGCTTATCGGCGCCAGGGCTTCCACTTCGTCGAGGTCGAGGCCGTCATCGGCGGGGAAGGCACGCGCCGCGACCAAGTGATCTTCGAGATTCGGGAAGGCCCGAAGGTGCGCGTGACCGACGTGCACGTGCGCGGGAATGAGAACCTGCCCGATACCGGGTTCTGGATTTGGTCGGGCGGCCTGCGCTCGCTCGCGAAGCTCGGCACGAAGGGGCGCGGGCTCTTCTCGTGGTTCGGGAGGCGCTTCGACCAAGAGGTGCTCGAGGCGGACCTCCAGTCGATGCGAGAGGTCTACCGCGGGCTCGGGTACCTCGACGCGCGCGTCGAGCTCGAGAAGATCGAGTTCCGCGACGACCGGCGCCGCGCCGAGGTCTACATCATGGTGGACGAGGGCGAGCGCTACACGGTGTCGTCCGTCGCGATCGTCGGCGTCGAGGCCGCGCGCGGCGCCGATGGGGCTTGGGCCTTCACGGAAGTACCGTTGGTGATCTCCGAGGAGGAGCTGCGGGCCTTGCTCGTCGCGCGTCCGGATGAGCCGCTCGAGCGCGCGCGCATCAACGAGGATGAGCGCGCATTGCGGACGCGGTATGGCCTCGCGGGCCACCTCGACGCGAGCTTCTTCGAGTTCCGCGGCGATCAGCGCCAAGCCGAGGCCGAGGACGCTCCCGGCTGGCGCTTCCACGAGCCGGAGTACACGTACGACGTCGAGCACAAGACGGTCGCGATCAAGTACCGGCTGCAGCAGGGGCGCCCGCTCACCGTGCGCTCCATCGCGGTCGAAGGCAATGAGTACTCCCGCGATCACATCGTGCGCCGGGAGATCACGCAGCTCCCGGGCGAGCGCGCGGAGTTCGACGCGATCTTGCGGTCGGTGCGTCGTATCCGCGGCCTCGGGTTCTTCTCGGACCCGCGGGACCCACAGCACCCGGAGCCCGAGGTCGCGTTCGTCCCGGTGGAAGGGAGCCCGGACGAGGTGGACCTCGTCTATCGCGTCAAGGACGGCCAGACGATCGACGCCAACCTCTCGGGCGGGGTGGCGAGCGACCAAGGGCTCGTGGGCTTGATCTCGCTCTCGATGCGCAACTTCGATGCGCAGAACCTGCCTTCGCAGCCGTGGCGTGTCTTCTCAGAGGTCTATCGCAAAGAGGCCTTCATGGGGGACGGCGAGCGGCTGTCGCTCGACCTCGCGCCAGGCTCCGAAGTGAGCTATTGGCGCGCGCTCTACACCCATCCGGACATCTTCGGCTCCGAGTTCGATCGCTATTCCGCGACCGTCGAGCTTTTGAACCGCGAGCGCCGCTTCTCGAGCCACGATGAGGAGCGCACCCGCGAACGCCTCACGATCGGCCGCAACTTCGGCGTCGGAGACTTCCGCATGTCCTTGGGGGTTCAGGCTCAGGACGTGACCATCCGCAACCTCAATCAGGATGACGTCCTGCCGAGCACGCTCGTGCGCAGCGTGGGGAGCACGAGCTTCGTCGGCCTCACGGGCTCGCTCTCGTACGACGACCTCGACAACCGCCAGTCGCCGCAGCAGGGCTGGTCGGTCAACCTCTCGAACATTCTCTATCTGTCGGCGCTCGGCGGCGACGAGGACCTCTGGACGTCCGAGCTGACCTGGGACCTCTACCGGCACTTCGACGAAGACGAGCTCACGGCCGCGCCGGGCATTCACATCGGGCTCGCCGGCGGGATCGCCGCGGGGTTCGGGCCGGGCTCGGACATCGTCCATTATTCCGAGCGCTACTTCCTGGGCGGCTCGCAGCGCATGCGCGGCTTCCGTTTCCGCGGGGTCGGCCCCTATCAGGGCGATTACGCGGTCGGAGGCGAGACGTACGTGTACGGGACACTCGAGTACCGGTTCCCGCTGTATGCGACCCCGTTGCCTGGGTCGGCGCGCCGCTCGGAGGTCCTGCGCGGCGGGCTGTTCCTGGACTCCGCGATCATCGACCGTGAGGTCTGGGAGGTCGATGCGAAGGAGCTGCGCGTCTCGGCGGGCTTCCAGTTCGGCCTCACGGCGCCGTTCCCGATCACCTTCAACTTCGGCTGGCCCCTGGTCTCCGACGTTCAGGACGAGAAGCAGGTCTTCTCATTCCGCCTCGCGTTTGGGCGCTGAGCGGCCTGCGCGGGGGGCGTGGGGGGATCGAACGGGGATTGACCTCCCCGTCGGATTGACACGTGACGACCAGATCGTCACCCTCGTGTACGTTGCCCGCACCGTAGGGCGACGGCTTGCCCCCGCGCCGTTTGCGGTGGCCCCCAAAGGTTCACCGGCGTGCTCCACGCGATGACTCCCCGTACCCTGCAAGAGCTCGCCGAGCTCTGCCGCGCGGAACTGCGAGGCGACGGCTCCAAGTTGATCTCCGGCGCTGCGCGCCTCGATCACGCCGCGCCCGATCAGGTGAGCTTTCTGGCCCAGGCTCGCTACCGCGAGCACCTCGTGACTACCCGTGCGGGTGGCGTGATCGTGGGCCGCGACGTCACGACGTCGCGCGCTGATTTGGCGCTGCTCGTGTGCGACGACCCCGAGCTCGCGTTCGACGCGGTCGCGCTCGCGTTCGCACCGCCGGTCCCCGCGCCGGCACCTGGGGTGCACGCGACAGCGGTCGTCGATCCCTCGGCGCGCTTGGGCGCAGGCGTCTCGGTCGGGCCGTTCTGCGTCGTCGGGCCGGGGGCGGCGTTGGCCGATGGCGTGGTGCTCCATCCGCGCGTCACGATCGGCGCGGGCGTGAGCCTCGGCGCGCGGTCGGAGCTGCATCCTGGCGTCGTGATCTATGCGCATTGCGTCCTTGGCGAGGACTGCGTAGTGCACGCCGGCACGGTCATCGGCAGCGACGGCTTTGGTTACCGCCATACACCTGCCGGCTGGACCAAGACGCCGCAGGTCGGCAACGTCGAGCTCGGAGACCGCGTCGAGGTCGGCGCGAACTGCACGCTCGACTGTGGTCGCTTCGGCCCGACGCGTATCGGAGCGGGCACGAAGATCGACAATCTCGTGCACGTCGCGCACAACGTTGAGGTGGGCGAGGGCTGCCTCCTCATCGCGCAGGTCGGCGTCGCGGGTTCGACGCGGCTCGGCCGCGGCGTGATCGTCGCAGGTCAGGCTGGGATCGCGGGGCACCTCGAAGTGGGGGCGGGCGCGCGGATCGGCGGCGGCGCCGGGGTGATCACGAACGTGCCCGGCGGCACCGACTGGTTCGGTTATCCGGCACGTCCGCGCATCCAAGCGATGCGAAACGCAAATGAACTTGACCGGTTGCCTGAGCTGCGGCGGCGGGTCAGGGAGCTCGAGCGTCAGCTCGGGGTCTCAGGTCCCCGCGAGTCGAAGGCCGGCGCCGAACGAGGCGGGCCCTCGGCGCAGGGCGCTGAAGTGACCGATTCCGGCTTGAATGGGAGTGACGAGTGATCCGTAAGCAGCGCACCGTTCGCACGGCCGTGGAGCTCGTGGGTGTCGGACTCCACTCAGGCACGGAGGTCCGCACGCGGATCTTGCCCGCGCCCGCGGATTCCGGCATTGAGTTCGTGCGAGTCGACCTGCCGGACGCCCCGAGCGTTCCGGCCAGCATCGCCTATCAGAGCCACAAGGACCGCAGGACGCGCCTCGTCCGCGGCGCCGCTGAAGTCGAGACCGTCGAGCATTTCCTCGCGGCGTGCAGCGGCCTCGGCATCGACAACCTGCGCGTCGAGATGACGGGCTCGGAGTTCCCGGGCCTCGATGGCAGCGCGCTGCCGATGGTGGAGTCGTTGCGGCAGGCCGGGCTCGTCGACCAGAAGGCAACCGCGAAGATCTTCAAGCTCGACGAGCCGGTTTTCGTCCGCGAGGGAGACTCGACGTTGGTCGCGCTGCCGGTCGACCATGACGGGCTCACGCTTCAATATGTCGCGTCGTTCGCCGAGCCAGGGGTCGAGTCCGGCTCGTTCCAGATCGATGTGACGCCGGAGACGTTTGTGCGCGAGATCGCGCCTGCGCGTACGTTCTGCCTCGCGTCTGAAGTGGAGGCATTGAAGGCCGCGGGGCTCGGCAAGGGAGCGACGCGCGAGAACACGGTCGTCCTTGGAGACCCCGAGACGCAGATGCGGATGGTGGACGAGCCTGTGCGCCATAAGGTGCTCGACCTGCTCGGTGACCTGTCGTTGCTGGGGGCGCACCTCTCCGCGCACGTGATCGCGACGCGCACGGGGCACCGCACGAACGCGGAGCTCGTGCGGCGTCTGCTCGACCGCATGCAGGCCCAGGAGGCGGGCGGGCTGATCGAGCGGGAGTCCGGCATGGACATCCGCCGGATCCTCGCGCAGCTGCCGCACCGGTACCCCTTCGTGATGATCGATCGCGTGATCGAGGTCGAGGGTTACAAGCGCGCGGTCGGGATCAAGAACGTGACGATCAACGAGCCGTACTTTCAGGGGCACTTCCCCGATCGGCCGCTGATGCCCGGCGTGCTCCAGCTCGAAGCGATGGCACAGCTCGCGGGCATGCTGATGCTGCGCAAGCTCGACTACACCGGGAAGCTCGCGGTGCTCTGGTCGATCGACAAGGTCAAGCTGCGCGGCGCCGTCACGCCTGGCGATCAGCTGCGCCTCGAAGTGGAGACCCTGCGTGCTAAGGGTGACATCGTCCAAGTCCGTGGCCAGGGCAGCGTCGCGGGCCGTGTGGTCTGTGAAGCAGTCCTGATGTTCAACATGATCGAGGAATAGGGGCCATGGAAACGATAGACATCCATCCCTCGGCGCAGATCGCCCCTCAGGCCGAGCTCGGCGAAGGCGTCGTGGTCGGCCCGTACGCCGTCATCGGCCCGAACGTCCGCATCGGGGCGCGCACGCGTATCGGTCCGCTCGTCGTGATCGACGGGCACACGACGATCGGCGAGGACAACCGCATCGTCGGCCAGGCGAGCATCGGTGGGCCGCCGCAGGACCTCTCCTACCGCGACGAGCCGACCCTGACACGCATCGGCGATCGGAACACGATCCGCGAGTTCGTCTCGATCAACCGCGGCACGATCAAGGGGGGAGGGCTGACGAGCATCGGCTCGGACAACCTCATCATGGCCTGCTGCCACGTCGCCCACGATTGCGAGCTCGAAGACAAGATCGTGCTCTCGAATGGCAGCGGCCTCGCAGGCCACGTCAAGGTCTGCCACAACGCAAACGTGTCCGGTATGGTCGGGGCAGTGCACTTCGTCACGATCGGCGAGTTCGCGTTCGTCGGCGGGCTCAGCCGCCTGTCGCACGATGTGCCGCCGTTCATGATCGTCGACGGGGACGGCGGGATCGTGCGCAACCTCAACGTCGTCGGGCTGCAGCGCGGCGGCGTCAGCGACGAGGACATTCGCGCGCTGCGCGACGCGTTCAAGCGCATCTATCGCTCCGGCGCCTCGCGGCAGTCCATGGTCGACGAGATGTTGGCCGAGGGGCCCACCAACCCACAGGTGCTCAAGCTCCTCGACCACCTCGCGCGCACGGCCGAGGGCCTGAAGGGGCGCTACCGCGAGAGCCTCCGTGAGGAGTTCTCGCGGCTCGGGGTCAAGCGCATCTTCGAGGGCGAGCCCATCTGACGCGGGGCCGCGCCACCTGGGCCCGAGCGCGGGCCGTGGGGAAGGAGTCCGCGACGTGAGCGGCGCGCGGTCGCTATCCTGGTCGGCCCTCCCGGCTTCGGCCCAAGGTCCAACGTCCATGAAGCTCCGCCCCGTTAAGCCTGACGTCGATTTCCCCGCGCTCGAGGAGCGCCTCCTCGAGCATTGGGACGCCATCGATGCCTTCCGCCGCAGCGTGGAGGAGCGTCCAGCGTCGAACCCGTACACGTTCTACGACGGGCCGCCGTTCGCGACGGGGAAGCCGCACTACGGCCACTTCGTCGCCAGTGTCCTGAAGGACATCGTGCCGCGCTTTTGGACGATGATGGGGCACCGCGTCGAGCGGCGTTGGGGGTGGGATTGCCACGGACTCCCGGTCGAGAACGAGGCCCAGAAGGAGCTCGGCATCACGACGACGGCCGAGATCGATGCCCTCGGCGTCGCGGGCTTCAACGAAGTCTGCCGCGGCCTCGTGCTGAGGTACACCGCGGAGTGGCGGCGCACGATCCGGCGCCTCGGCCGGTGGGTCGATCACGAACGCGGCTACAAGACGATGGACACTGACTTCATGGAGTCGGTGTGGTGGGCGTTTGGCGAGCTCTGGCAAAAGGGGCTGATCTACGAGGGCTTCCGCGTGCAGCCGGTGTCGCCGGCGCTCGGGACGCCCTTGTCGAACTTCGAGGTCGCCCTCGGCCCGCAGGAGCGTGACCCGGTCACGAAGAAGGACGGCCACAAGCGTCGCCAGGACCCGAGCGTCACCGTGCGCTTTGCGCTCGAGGACGAGGACGCGTCGCTCTGGGCCTGGACGACTACGCCCTGGACCCTGCCCTCGAACCTCGCGCTGGCGGTCAACCCCGGCGTCGAATACGTCAGGGTGCGCGTCGACGCGACCGGTGAGGTCGCTTACCTCGAGCCGTCGCGCCTCGCCGACTACCAGGCCCGGAAGCGCGTCGGCGCGACGACTGAGCTCGCGCGCGTCAAGGGCTCGGACCTCGTCGGGCGCCCCTATCGCCCGCTCCTGCCCTATTTTGCGGAGCTCGCGACTGATGCGTCGGGCGCGCGGCGCGCCTTCAAGGTCGTCGGCGCGGCGTACGTCGGGACGGACTCTGGCACCGGGATCGTGCACCAGGCCCCTGCGTTCGGCGAGGACGACTTCCAGGTCGGCCAGGCCGAGGGGCTGCCGATCGTGAACCCTGTGACCTTGGCGGGGCTCTTCACGGACCTCGTCCCGGACTTTGCGGGGCAGTTCGTCAAGGACGCCGACAAGGGCATCTCCGCGAAGCTCAAGGCGGACGGCAAGCTCGTGGATCAGGACACGCTCGTCCACGCCGTCCCGCACTGCTATCGGACCGATGTACCGCTCTTGTACATGGCGGTGCCGAACTGGTTCATGCGCGTCGAGGGCCTGCGCGATGCGCTCGTGCAGAGCAACCGAGGCACGCGTTGGGTCCCCGAGGCCGTCGGCGAAGGGCGCTTCGGGAATTGGCTCGAGGGCGCGCGTGATTGGAACCTGTCACGCGGCCGGTATTGGGGCACTCCGCTGCCGATCTGGCGCTGCGACGAGGACCCGAGCGACCTGGAGTGCTTTGGGTCGCGGCAGGCGCTCGCTGAGCGCGCGGGCGTGCCGCTCGAGCGCCTCGCGGACCTGCACCGAGACCACGTCGACGACATCACGTTCCCCTCGCAGAAGACGCCTGGGGGGACGATGCGGCGCGTCAAGGAGGTCTTCGACTGCTGGTTCGAGTCCGGCTCGATGCCCTACGCGCAGCACCACTACCCGTTTGAGAACCGCGAGCTCGTCGATGCGACGTTCCCCGCAGACTTCATCGCGGAGGGGCTCGATCAGACGCGCGGCTGGTTCTACACGCTGACGGTGCTCGCCACCGCGCTGCGCGGCGGGCCAGCGTTCCGCAACGTGATCGTGAACGGCATCGTCCTCGCCGAAGACGGCGAGAAGATGTCGAAGAGCAAGCGCAACTTCCCGGACCCGAACCTCGTGCTGCAGAAGCACGGCGCGGACGCGCTGCGCATCTACCTCGTTGACTCGCCGGTCGTCAACGCCAAGGACCTGCGCTTCAGCGAAGCGGGCGTACAGGAGAAGGTGCGTTCGGTGCTGTTGCCGCTGTGGAACGCGTACTCGTTCCTCACGCGGTACGCAGAGGTGGACGGTTGGGAGCCGGACAGCGTGGCCCCTGATCCCAGCGTCAATGAGCTCGACGGGTGGATCCTCTCGCGCCTCCAGACTCTGACGCTCGATGTGCGCCAGCAAATGGGCGCATATCAGCTCTTCCGCGTCGTCCCTGCCCTCCTTGGGTTCATCGACGAGCTCACGAACTGGTACATCCGTCTGAGCCGTGGGCGCTTCTGGCGCGGCGCCGGCGACCCCAGCGACTCGAGTGGCGCGGCGGACAAGGTGAACGCCTACCGCACGCTCCACCACGTGCTCGAGGTGCTCTCGCGGCTCCTCGCGCCGTTCCTGCCGTTCGTCGCCGACGAGATCTACGGCAACCTGACCGGCGGCGCGCGCAAGGACTCCGTGCACCTCGATGACTATCCGGAGCCTGACGAGGCGCTCGTCGACCGCGGACTCGAGCAGCGGATGGAGCTCGCGCGCACTGCGGTGCGGCTCGCGCGCGGCCTGCGTGCGCGCCACGATGTGCGTGTGCGTCAGCCGCTGTCACGCTTGACGGTGGTGAGCGGCGACGAGGCTGCGCGGGCTGCGTTCTCAAGGTCTCGGGCGTTGATCGCTGATGAGCTCAATGTCAAGGAGGTGATCGTCTCCCAGGACGAGGCCGAGTTCGTGACGTTCAGCGCGAGGCCCAACCTGCCGGTGCTCGGGCGCGCGTTTGGCAAGCAGCTCGGCGCAATCAAGGAAGAGCTGCAGGGGCTCGATAGCGCGGCTGTCGCGAGCCTCGCATCGGGTACGCCGCGCGCGAGCGAGCGGGTGGATGGGCTCGTCTTCGATCCCTCCAACGTCCTCGTTGATCGCACCTCGCTCGAAGGCACCGTCGTCGACACCCTGGACGGCGTCACGGTGGCGTTGGACCTGCACCAGACACCGGAGCTGCGGCGTGAAGGGCTCGCGCGCGAGCTTGTGAACCGCATCCAATCGGTGCGCAAGGAGCGCGACCTAGCCCTCGATGACCGCATCCGTGCGGACATCGAGTGTGGGGGCGAGCTGGCGCTGGCGGTGGCGGCGCATTGGGCGATGATCGCGGGGGAGGTCCTCGCCGTCGGGCCCACGCCAAATCCTGCCGCGGCGGTCGCTGGCGACGATGTCGTTCTCCTCGACGTCGAGGGCGAGCGCGCGAGCCTGCGTATCGAGCGAGCGACGCCCGGGGGCGCGTGACGGGGCGCTGCCCGATCGCGCCGTCTGTGCGTTGTCCGCCCTGCATGCGGGTGTTAGTCTTCCGCCGGGGTGTCCCTAGCGCCGCAGGTGAACTCTCAACTGCGCCCCGGAGCCGAATGACCGTCAAATGGGCCATACGGGCCTTCGCCGCGGCTTGTTCTGCGGCAGGCTCGGCCCACCTGGAACCGGAGGTTCCAGGGCCGAAGGAGAGCACGGCAGCGCCGGGGCCCCCGCTCCTCATGCGTCGGCTGCATCGTGGGGACGCGATCGCGCCGCGACCTGATAGCATCGCGTGCGCGCGGCCGGCGAGGGGTCGGTCGTGCCGTACACGATTCGATCATGAGGGGCATCTTGCTCGTCGCCCTTGGGGCGGCGCTGATTTTCTTGGGGGTCTGGCACGGGGATTCGTCCTCGGGTCCCGGCTCCGTTGACGCCGCGGAACGAACGCTGCCGTACGACGGCGCGCCTTCGACGCTCGAGCAGCAGACGCCTGAAGGCGCAACGGCGCGCGCTCAGGGTGTCGTGGAGGGCCTGGGGCCTGCGCGACCTGTCGAGGACGATTCCAGCGCTCTGGGGCCCGCGGTGACGCCGCGCGCCGAGCCCGTGCCCGATCCGCAGCCGGGGGGCGCTCCGGCTGCCCCCCCCGCGCCGCCGCGCAACGACCTCGAGCTGGTCTCGCTGGATCGCGGAGGGCCACAGGGACCCGCGGCGGCCGACGAGCCTCGCAACGTGCCCCCGGAAGAGCTGGCGCGGCTCCTCGTTCAGTGCTGGACCCTCGAG
>JAWKUK010000024.1:0-119103 GCA_041398605.1 Planctomycetota bacterium | reverse complement strand
CGTGGAACCGGACTGCTGGCCCGGGCGACGATTTGACGCCGGTGGTGGACACGAGTAAATTCAAGATTCAAGGGAGTAGTTCCATGCCGTCTCGCCGTCTCGCCGTCTCGCCGTCTCGCTCGTCGCTCTAGCGCTGAGCCTCGCATTCTCTGAGCAGGCCGCGCTCGCTCGTCCTCAGAACCCGACGTCCGGTGTCGCCTTCCACCCGGTCGAGTTCTCGTTCGATCTTTCGAACGTGACCTTCGGGCCGAACGGGCCAACTCTCGGATCCCTCCAACTGACGGACAGGACGCACCAGGCGTTCCCGGATCCGGTCACGGGGCTCTTCCCGCCGGACGGGAACATCTTGAATCCGTTCCTCCACTTGCGATTCTCGGCCTGGATCACGCCGCCTTCGGGGACTCCCTCTGGGCCATTTCTCGTGCCTGGATTCTTTGCTGGAGACGGCAGTCAAGGAAACGCGCCAGGCGGGGACATCGGAGCCGGCGCCGTCTGGAAGCTCCGCTTCGCGCCGGACCACCGGCAGGGAGCTTGGACGATCCAGTTCGTGCTGGACTATGGCCTCGGCACGGTCCCCGGAGTGAGCAGCTTCGATGGCCGACCGATCAACGTGTCGGAGCAACAGGTGTTCACTAGTGCACCCCAAATGAACGGCGTGCTTTGGACGTCGACTCTGAGTTTCCGCTCCTTGCGCTACAACCCGCAGGCCCAAGGCCATTACGCGCGTGGTTTCATCCGCTCTGATCCGGCGCTGGGGCGATATCTGCGCTACTCCTGTCCCTATGTCCCAATCGAATCCCAGTACTTCGTCAAGACTGGAACGAACAGCCCGGAGAACCTCTTCGGGTACCGCGAGTTCCATCACGCGGACAAGGACCCGCGCTATGTGATGAACCCGGCGGCGATGCAAGCCGCGCTCGATGCGGCGTACCCGAACGCCGGGTACAAGGTAGATGGGGCTGGGACGGGTGCGTGGCATGGGTACGACGTGGAGCCCGAAGGGAATATCCATGACCCACTCAGCCACGCGAACAATGACTGGGCGGGGCCGGAGTGGATCACGACCGTCGTCACCGATCTCCCGAACGGACAAAGGACGCTCACCCCCATCAACGGAAGCCAGGGCTTCCAGGCAGGCCACGGCATCATCGGCGCGATCAACTACTTGGGCGGACAGGGCGTGACCTCCGTCTACTTGATCCCCATGAACCTGGGTGGTGACGGTCGCGACACCTATCCGTTCGTCGAGGTCGATCCCGCGGATCTCGACGTCATCACGTTTGCGCCGACGGAGCCCCGGTACCTGTTCAACTACAGCATCAAGCGACTCCAGGAGTGGAACATCGTCGTCCAGCACGCGATGACCAAGGGTATCTACGTACAGTTCCAACTGCATGAGACCGAAGGCGCCAACCTGGACTGGCTCGGATTCAATTGGAATACGACGGCCCGTTACGCAGAGATGGAACCGTTGCCCGCTCCTCCCCCTGCTGCGAATCAGATCTCGCCGCTGCGTAACCTGACACACGCCCGTCGGCTCTACCTCAAGCAGATGGTGGCGCACTTCGGACACCATCCGGCGATTCAATGGACGCTCTGCGAGGAGAACTACACCGAGCCGGGACAATTCAACGGGCTAGGCAACCCGGTCCCGATCGACTTCACGATTCCTCAACTCGAAGCGATGGCCACGTGGATCGAGCGCTGGGACAGCCTGCACGATCATCCGGTCTCGGTGCATGCGCACGGGTGGGACAACTTCCTCTACGACCGCATCGTCGGTACGAGCACCCACGCCTGGCTCGACGTCACGTCCGAGTACATCTACGCAGGCGAGCCGAACGCTGACTTGATCAACAGTCCTGCGGGACCCGATCTCGGGCCGGCTTCGGACCCACATTTCTACGACAAGGAGACCGAGGATCTGCGGACGCGGCTCGCTGCAGTGCCGGGAACGAGCGGCAAGCGCGTGGCGATCTCGATCGACGAGCCCGGCGAATGGAAGTACGGTCTCTCCGGGACCAACGACAACGCGACGAACTTCGGATCGGCCTTCTACGCCGCAACGCTGATGTCGTCGCCGGAGGGCCGGCGCCAACTGGCGCTCTACGACGTGCTTCTCTCCGGCGGTTCGATCGACCACTACGCCGGGTACGGCATGGCGTTGGACGGGTTCCAGACCGTCGCGGGGGCACCCTACGTCACCTGTAATCCCCATATACCCGGTGTCCACTGGACCGGGCAGGGTCAGTAGGACCATGCTCGTCGTGAGGCTACAGGCGGGCGACACCGAAGTCACCTCGGTCGCGCGCGCTCCATAGCAACGCGAGCCGGTGGACGTCGAGGTTCGGGATCACATACGCGTGTAGCGGCGACAGGGTGAACTCCCGGAAGGAGCTCGTCCGTCTACTCCGTGTCGTGCGGCTCGCCGGTGCCGCTCCTCGCTAGGTTCCGGCAATCCCGGTTCTCCCTCTTGTGCGATTCGCTATTCGCGAATAGCGTATAGGCGTGACCCTGAAGCCCCAGGACCTCGTCGTCGGTCTCTCGCTCACGCTCCCGCGTTACATGGGGGCCGCTTGGACCTACGCGCAGCTCGCGGATTCGCTCTACCTGTCTGACTCCGAGGCCAACGCCGCGGCCCGACGGGCAGGGGAGGCAGGTCTGCTCGCGGGGGGGGACGGGCGTCGCACCAAACCTCGCCCCGTCCCAGGCGCGCTGCTCGAGTTCATCGAGCACGGAGTGCGCTACGCGTTCTACGCCCACCCCGGGGAACGGACACGTGGGACGCCGACGGCTCACTCCGCGTCCCCACTTGCCGCGGAGTTCGCCGTCGCGAGGGAAGACTTCGTCGTCTGGCCAGACGCCTCCGGATCGACAAGGGGGGCGGCAGTCGAGCCGCTGTATCCGACGGTCCCGGACGCCGCCAGGGCCTCGCGCGAACTCTACGAGCTCCTCGCCCTCGTCGACGCGGTACGCATCGGGCGGACCCGCGAACGCGCGCGGGCGATTCAAGAGCTGCGGCGGCGGGTCCAACTTGATGACAGACGCTGATCCCAATCTCGACCGCCTCGAGGAGGCGGCGACGAAGCTCGGAGACATGCTCGCTGAGCTCGTGCTGGTCGGGGGCTGTGCGACGGGACTGCTCGTGACGGACTCAGGCGCTGCGCCAATACGCCCGACCATCGACGTCGACCTCGTGGTCGATCTCGTCACCTACAGCGAGTTCCACTTGTTCGAGAAACGTCTCCGCGCGCTGGGCTTCGAGCAGCGCCAAGGCGTGGATCAACCCATCTGTCGATGGTGGCATGATCGACTATGTGTCGACATCATGCCCGTCGGTGAGTTCATGGGGTTCACGAACCCGTGGTACGCAAGTGCATTCACCACTGCACGAACCGCGACCCTCCCCAGCGGGGCACGGATTCGACATGTCGACGGGCCGCATTTCCTGGCGACCAAGCTCGCAGCCTTCGAATCGCGAGGTGCGCACGACCCCGTCACCAGCCACGACGCGGAAGACGTGGTGCTGGTGCTCGATGGACGCCCCGAGATCGAGTCCGAGCTCGCCTGTGCAGACAGCTCCTTGCGGGGCGCAGTGGCGCGGGGCCTGCGCCTCCTTGTCGAGGACACACTGTTCTGCGAAGGGCTCGAGGGGTACTTCGATAGACGCGTGGCGATCGCTCGCGCCGCCGCAGTGCGCGCGCTCATGGAGCGGCTTTCCGGGTGAGGCTCGATTCCTATCACCTGGACCGCGTCGAGGTAGCGCTTGCGTAACCGTCCTGTGCGCCAGGGAAGCTGGCGCCTTCCAGTCAGATGAAAGGAGCTGACCGTGTGAACCTCCGACGAGACACGTAGTGACCCGAGCGTGCGGTCCTGCAAGGGGCCGTGCGAAGCCTCGGCGAGCGATGCCGTCAGCCGTAGCGCGAGCGAACCGATAGAAGCCTCGTTATTTACAACCTGGGAGCGGCCAACCTCTAGGACAGGTCGAAGCCAGCATGGGCAGGGAAGACGTCGGAACGTGCACCTGTCCAGCTCTCCGGGGTCAAGTCGGACGGCGGGTGGCGAAGGAAGGCGTCGGAACCTGGGAGGCCCTGCTGGCCGGGTTCGTGACTCCAGGCCGGGCGGGAATGCATAACCGTCCGACTGGTCAGCAGGGATTCGGATGGGTCCATAGTAGCGTCGAAACCGGGTAACTCCGGTGGAGCGAAGGGGCCCGCCCCCGCTTGATCTGCCTGCATCAAGCCCCCTGATGAGCAAAGAGCACCGCTTGGGCGCCCCGCGCCCCACTACGGACACCGGAGCAGCTACCACGCCGTTACTCAACGACTGGGGATGCGCCGCGAAGGTCTCGGAGCTTCGACGGGCGCTATACCGGAAGGCGAAGACGGAGCCGAAGTTCCGGTTCTACGCGCTGTATGACCGGATCTACCGGCGCGACGTGCTCGAGGCCGCTTGGAACAGGGTCGCCCGTAACGGCGGCGCTCCTGGTGTGGACGGTGTCCGGATCTCGGACATCAACAACCAAGCGGGTGGTCCTGCGGCCCTCGTGGATTCCCTCCACGAGGAACTGCGGACGAAGACCTACCGGCCCCGAGCGGTGAAACGGGTGATGATCCCGAAAGCGAATGGCGGCGAGAGGCCGCTGGGCATCCCAACGGTGCGAGATCGGGTCGCGCAGATGGCCGCGGTCCTGATCCTCGAACCGATCTTCGAGGCCGACTTCATGGACACCTCGTTCGGCTTCCGACCGGGGCGGAGCGCGCACCACGCGCTCGCGCTCGCGCAGGCCAATCTGCTGTCGGGGCGAAGGGAAGTCTACGACGCGGACTTGAAGGGGTACTTCGACACCATTCCGCACGACAAGCTGATGAAGGTCCTGGAGATGCGGGTCACCGACCGCAGCGTCCTCAGTCTCATCCGGATGTGGCTGCGGACTCCGGTGCAGGAGACCAAGGGGAGCGAAGCGGGCAAGTTGCACAAGCCCAGCGCGGGCACCCCACAGGGCGGCGTCATCTCGCCGCTTCTGGCCAACGCTTACTTGCACTGGCTCGACAAGCTCTTCATGGCGCCCAGCGGACCCGGAACGTGGGCCAAGGCCCGGATCGTGCGGTATGCCGATGACTTCCAGATCTTCGCGTACCGCGTGACGCCGCGCTTGACGGCATGGGTGAGCGACCTGATCGAAAGGCGCATGGGTCTCACGATCAATGCGACCAAGACCAGCATCGTGCGCGTCGTGCCCAACGGCGACCCCGTGGACTTCCTCGGTTACCGACTCCAATGGGAGCGGAGTCGATTCCCCGGAGGACGGCCGTGGCTCGCAGTGAAGCCCTCGCCCAAGAGCCAGCAACGCTTTCGAGATCGCATCGGCGAAATGACTGCCCGCAACCGCGGTGCGGTTCCCTTTGACGTCCTGTGCAAAGGGCTCAACCGCTACCTACGCGGCTGGGCGCAGTACTTCGGGGCGTTCCATAGGGGCCGAATCTTCGGCAAAGCAGACAGCTTCGTCTACGACCGCATGGTCCGTCACCTCAAACGTCGCTCGCAGCGGGGAGTCCGCCCTCCGCACGGCACGAGCTGGTACAGCCTCATCCGAGAGACCCTCGGAGTGTGCACGCTGAGTCGCCTGCGCCCGTCGACAGCCCGCCGCTGAAGATGGTCGGAGAGCCGGATGCGGGAAATCCGCACGTCCGGTTCGAGGAGGGGGGCGGGCCACGAGGGCCCGTCCCTACTCTACTCGAACCCCACGTCGGGGCCGCGCAACGCGACCTGCTTCCCGCGAGTCAGTTCGCGAGCCGGCGGATGAGGTCCTGATCTTTACGGACGACACGCCGGTGACGATCGCGCAGCCCGGCGATCGCGAGTCCGGCAGCAAGCAGGGTCGCGTGTGGATCTACCTCGATCGCGAGGGCAACCACTGCTACGAGTTCACGGACAGCCGCCAGGCCAAGGCGCCACGCGAGTGGCTGCGGGGCTTCAAGGGTTACATCCATGCAGACGCGTTTCCCGGCTACGACGATGTGTTCGTACAGGGCGACGTCTTCGAGGTCGCGTGCTGGGCGCATGCGCGACGGAAGTTCGTAGAGGCCGAGAGTTCGGACCCCGAGTACTCGGAGGAGATCGTTCACCGAATACGCGAGCTGTACGCGATCGAAGACGAGGCTGGGGAGCGAAAGCTCAGCGATGATGACAGGAAGGCCCTGAGGCAGGAGCGGGCGGTCCCACTCCTGCAGCACATCCGTGCCCGCCTCGCTGAGCTGGAGACGAAGGTGTTACCGAAGAGTCCGTTGGCGAAGGCGATCGGATACGCCTTCCGGCAATGGGAGGCGTTGACGATCTACACCACGGATGGTCGCCTCGAGATCGACAACAATGCCGCAGAGCGGTCACTGCGCGGCGTCGCGGTGGGCCGCAAGAACTGGCTGTTCTACATGACGGAGAACGGCGGCGAGACGGGCGTGATCTTGATGAGCCTGCTGCGGACAGCGATGGCCGCAGGCGTCGATCCCCAGGCGTGGTTGCGCGACGTGCTCGTGCGCATTGACCACGAGCGCGACTACGAGAAGTTGCTACCCGCTGCCTGGAAGCTGCACTTCGCCGACGAGCTCGATGCGAAGCGGCAGGACCTCATCCGCCGGCTCGCGAACTGACTCGCGGGAAGCAGGTCGCGTCGCGCGGCCCCGACGTGGGGCTCGAAGGACGCTTACCCGCGAGCAACGGACTGCACGCGACTACGCCGTAGGTTGCACGCACGGCGCGAGCCGTCGGACGTGTGGCCGAGGGCCGCGCGTCCGATGGCTCATCTCACGCGAGCATGCCAAACGCCTCTCGCTCGAGCGCCAGGATCGCCTCGACACGCTCGGCCATCGCGTCGAACACGGCGTGCGCGTCGGCCGGCTCGAGCGTCGCTTGCTTGCTCAATTCGGGCAGCTCGGCGCGCAGCGCGGCGATCACCTCGGCGGCGCGCGAGCCGTCCTCGCGCAGGGCGTCGCCGATCGACTCGACGATCTGCTTGCTGCGCGCACGCACCGGGTCGTCGTCGGGCAGCGCGAGCTCGGCGATCTCGTCCCATAGCACGGCCGAACGACGCACGAGGACCGACGCCTCGCGCAATGTCTCGTCGCCGGTGACGTCCGCCGCTTCGTCGAGGAAGTCGGCGTAGAGCGGACGTCCGCCGGCGGGCGGCGTGGTCTCGAAGGCGATGCACTCGTAGACTCGGCGCAGCGCGAAGTTCACGTGCTCCTTCGTGGTGAAGACCTTGCGCCAGGCCTTCTTGTCCTTCGCGTCGGTCAGCATGCGGGCCCATTTGGCGAGTCCGGCGAAGCCGAAGTTGCTCTCGAAGCCCTTGACCTTGCCTTCTTCGAAGACGCGCAACGTTTCGGCCAGCGCAGCCCGGATGCCCTGCGCCAGGTCGTACGCTGGGTCGCTGCCGTCGATCGTCACGAGGCGCTGCTTCGCCTTCTTGTACGACGCACGCGCTAGGGCGAGCTGGTCAAGCGGCAGCCGCGAGGGACGCCGGCAACGATCGTCGATCAGCGCCGTGTCACCGTCGACGCCGCACACGCCGACGAGCTGCGCGCTGCCGCCTGCCCACATCGACGGCAGCGCGAGCCACGGCAGCCGGACGGGGTCGACGGTGCAGATCGCCGTGCGGCCGCGCTTCAGCGCCTCGTCGAGCGCCTTCGCCGCCGGACCCGGTGCACCCGACGTCTTGCGCGTCACGCGCACGCCGCTGCGCTCGAACGCGCCCTCGGAGAACTCGTCGCACAGCGACCAGTGCCGCGGCACGAAGGAGAGGATCGGGGGGTGGCCCTTGTACTCGAAGACGAAGTACATGAAGCCGACGCCGCCGCACAGTCCGAAGAGCATCGCCTCGCTGAACGGACGGCCGTCGTGCGGCGACACGATCCCCGCTTGCTCGAAGGCGTTGCACAACACGGCCGTGTCGCCGTGCACGCCGCCGAAGTGCTCGCACCCCGGCAGCAGCCCCGGGAAGTCCTCGCGCGGCCCCGCGTCGAGCGCACCCGCGGGCAACAGTTGTCGGCGCGCGGTCGTATACGACTCGCCGGTCTTCGCCATGCGCTCTCGCACACGGCGCTTGAAGCTTTTGTGGTCGGTCATGATCTCGTAGCTCTCGGCAAGCCGGCTTCGCGCACTCCGCACCCTTGCACGACTCCGGCCCGAGGGACGAGGCGATCATTCGACCGCCATGACACCAGCGAACACGCTCGATCCGGAGGAAGCCTGGTTCCCCTTTGCTCCCTCGCGGGGCCGCGGTGCGGGCGACCCACGGGAGTGAGGCGCCGGACCGCGACGCCGCGCGGAAACCTACGCTGGGTCCCGCGAGACGTCAAGCAGGCGTGCGCGTCGCTCCTTCGGTGCCACCCGGGCACACGGACGCGAGGTGCGGCCCTTGGCTCCGTCGGTTACAGCCGCAGCTCACAACCGCTGGTGCCTGGTTCGAGGCCCAAACGGCTGTGAGCTCCGGGACGTCTGGCGTGCCTCGTCGCGGGGCGAAACGGTCTCGCTCGGTGCGGAGCTCGGACCATGCGCCGCGATGCCAGGCGCGTGTGGGCGTGCGACCGTCTCTCCGGTCACCAACCCCGACGAGCAGCTCAGAGCTGCGCGCGCTTCACGCTGTCTGGAGCGCAGCGGCGGCGGGGAAGTCGACCTCCGTGCCTGCTAGGTGGTTCACGTAGTTCGTCAACGTGTTGAGCGCGACGTGCGCGACCACCTCCAACGCGTGCCCGTCGGACCATCCCGCGGCCTTGAAGGCCGTGAACGTCGCGGCATCGACCTTGCCGGCGCTGCGCGTGAGCGCCCGCGCGAACGACGCGAGCGCGGCTTGCTTCGGGTCGCTTGACGAGCCGAGGCGCGCTGCGGCGATCTCGTCGGGCGTCAGCCCGGACATCTTGCCGATCGCCGAGTGCGCAGCGAGGCAATAGTCACAGCGGTTGGCCTCGCCGACCGCGAGGGCGATGCGCTCGCGCTCGGCCGCGCTGAAGAGGCCCTCGCCGAGCGTCTGGGAGAGGCCCAGGTAGCCGCCGAGCGTGGCGGGGGAGTGGGCCATCGTCGCCATCAGGTTCGGGACGCGCCCGAGCTTCGCTTGGACCGTGCTGAGGAGGGGCTGGGAGGCGGCGGGGGCAGCGGCTTGGTCGATGGTCTGGATGCGGGTCATGGTCGTGTCTCGTTTCTTCGAGGAGGCAGGCTCTCTGGCCTGCGTCAGGTGGTTCAGGAGGTCCGGGGCAGCGCCTTGGGCCAGGCCAGGTGCCTGCTCAGCGGCCCCTTCGGGGTCGCGGCTCGTGCCGCGCTGCCCGTAGCGACGATAGACAGACCTGTCTGTGACCTACAATCTCGACGAATCCTAGGGGCAGGCCCCAGAATCAGTGCCCGAGCCCATGCACGAACACCCATCCAAGCGCGAACACCTGGTCGCGACCGCCTCGGCGCTCTTCGAGCGCGACGGGTTCCACGCGACCGGCATCGACCGGGTCCTGGCCGCGGCGGGGGTCGCAAAGATGACCCTGTACAAGCACTTCCCCTCGAAGGAAGCGCTGATCGTCGCGTGCATCGAGCGCCTCGCGGGCCGGTACGAGGCCGCGCTCGAGGCCCACCTCGCCCAGGCGGATCCTGCCCCGCGGGCCCAGCTGCTGGCGACCGTCGGCTTCTACGCCGCCGCCGCGGCGCAGGGCAGCTTCCTGGGCTGCCCCTTTCACCACGCGGCGGCCGAGTTTGGCGCGCATGGCAGCCCTGTGAATGAGGCCGCCCGCGCGCCGAAGCGGGCGCTGCACGCGCGCCTCGAGGGCCTGGCGCGCGCCGCGGGGGTCGCGTCGCCTCGCGCCGCAGCGGCGCGGTTGATGGTGGTCCTCGAGGGAGTCCTCGCGCTCGGCCCGCTCAGGGTCGTCGAGGACCTGCCCGCGGCCGCCATGGGGCTCGCGCTCGGGGCCCTCGAGCTCAGCGATCCCTGAGCCCCGCCGCGACAGGGTGCGATGACGTCCTGTCACCGAAGGCCATGCCGTCCAGGCGCGTGCCGATGCTCGCATCGCCGCAGGATGGGGGCGGCGCCGGTCCGAGGCGCCGGTCCGAGACGCTCATTCCGGTCTGGGCCGAGCCCACGACCCGTGGGCTACGGCTTGCGGAAGGCCGAAGCCCGTCGTCGCGCGTTCTTCGAAGGTCGGCGCGCCGGTCGCAGCCGCCGGGCGGTGCAGCAAAACGAGGCCCTCGACGTCCGGGAGGCGTTCCAGCAGCGCGAGGCCATCGTCCGCGCCCAGGACCATCACCGCGGTCGCGAGCGCGTCCGCGCGCATGCACGTCGGCGCCAGGACCGTCACCGACGCGACGTCGTTCGACACCGCGCGGCCCGCTCGAGGGTCGATCGCGTGCGTGATGCGGTGGCCCTCGGCGTCCGCGCCGTACTGGCGGTAGTCGCCGCTCGTCGCCAAGCCGCGGTCCGACACCGCGAGCACCGCGTGCAACGGGCGGCCCGGTGAACCCGGCGGGCCGAAGGGGGGCGCCTCGGTCGGCTCGTCCACGCTGACGCTCCACGGGGTGCCCGTGATGCGGGTCCCCGCCAGCACGAGCTCGCCCCCGACCTCCGCGAGGAAGCGCGTCTCACCCGCAGCGCGCAGCCGCGCCGCGATGACGTCCACGGCGTAACCCTTCGCGATCGCCGACAGGTCGAGGGTGATGTCGCCGCGCGTCCGCGAAAGGGTCGCCGCGGCGGTGGTGGCTGCGCCCACTGGGCGCTCGGCGGCCGGGCGCTCGGCAGTTAGGGCCGCGCCCCAAACGACCGCGTCGAAGTCCACCCGCGCGTGGGCCGCGGCGCGCTCGGCCTCCGTCGGCGCCACCGTGTGCGCGCCCGCGCCAAAGCCGTACAGCGCGACGAGCGGCGCGACGGTCGGATCGAACGCGCCGCCCGACTGGTCGTGCACGAAGCGCGCCTCGTCGAGCACGACGCGCAGGTGCTCGGAGAGCGGCATCGACTCGCCCGGCGCGAGCTTCGCAAACCGCGCGAGCTCGGAGTCGTCGCGCCACGTGCTCGCCGCGCGGTCGACCTCGTCCAGCGCCGCGTCGGCCAAGGCGCGCAGCGCCTCCGGCGTCGTGCTGCGGTCCTCGTCAACGACGATCAGTGACCAAGTCGTGCCGAGCGCCCGCCCCGACAGCCGGTGCTCCAGCGGGCCGCGCGGCGCGCAGGCCAAGGCCAACAGCGCGAGCCCCGCGGCGCACCAACGGGCGGCGCGCCAACGGGCGGCGCCGTGTTGCGCCGCGGCGTCGCGCGACCGGAACGCCCGGAGGCGGCCAGCGCGCGCGCCGACCGCCTCCGGAGTGACGTGGTCTCTGGTGGGGGACCGCATCGCTTCGATCACCCGCCGAAGTCGTCGAGGCGGATGTTCTCCGGGTCGACGCCCAGGCTGTCGAGCATCTTCAAGACCGCCGAGTTCATCATCGGCGGGCCGCAGAGGTAGTACTCGCACTCCTCGGGGGCCGGGTGCTTCGAGAGGTACTCGTTCAGCACGACCTGGTGGATGAAGCCCTTGTAGCCCGTCCAATTGTCCTCGGGCATCGGCTCGGAGAGCGCGACGTGCCACTTGAAGTTCGGGTTCTCCGCCTGGAGCTTGTCGAAGTCCTCGACGTAGAACATCTCGCGCATCGAGCGCGCGCCGTACCAGTACGACAGCTTGCGCTTCGTCTTGTCGGTGACGAGCAAGCGCATGATGTGCGAGCGCAGCGGCGCCATGCCGGCGCCGCCGCCGATGAAGATCATCTCGCGCTCGGTCTTCTGGATGTGGAACTCGCCGAACGGCCCCGAGATCGTGACCTTGTCGCCGGGCTTCTGCGCGAAGATGTACGACGAGCCCTTGCCCGGCGGCACGTCCGGCATGCGCGGCGGCGACGTCGCTGATGCGGACGTTCATCACGATGTCGTCACCTCGGCCGGGTGCTGGCTGGAGTACGCGCGCTCGACGGTCTCCTCCGTCTTCGAGCGGAACTGCCACAGGTTGAACTTGTCCCAGTCCTCGCGGTACTCGGGCTGGACGATGTGGTCCTGTACTGGACGTCGTGCGGCGGGATCTCGATCTGGATGTAGTCGCCCGACACGAAGCTGATCTTCTTGCCCTTCTCGCGCGATTGAACTTCCTTGATGAAGGTGGCGACGTTGTGGTTCGAGACGACCTCGCACTCCCACTTCTGCACTGCGAACACCGAGGCCGGGACTTCGATGCGCATGTCGCGCTTCACCTTGACTGGGCGAGGCGGCAGCCTTCTTGCCAGTGCCGCGCGTGATGGCCTCTTCGTCGCAGTGCAGGTCGCCGCCGCCCTCTTTGATCTTCACCAGCATTCGCGCATCGTCGCCGCCGCCGTGCAGGCGGAGGGCACGAAGATCTTGCGGTCGGCCAAGAACAGAGCAGGGTCCCGCCCGCATTGACCTCGACAGCGTTCGCTTCGTCGCCGTTGATGACGATCTTGACCTTGCCCGAGCTGAGCCGGCGTTCTTGGCGAGGATGAGGATGAGCACCATCGCCAGTGGACGACGAAGGCAACGTTGATGCCGACCCCCGAGGAGAATGGCGTCCATCAGATTTGGATCCCTCCGAAGATCATGAAGCCCATGGCCATGAGGCCAGTGATGATGAAGGTGATGTCGAGTGCCGCAGGGCTGGGGGCACGTTCGAGTACTTCATCTTCCTGGCGCAACGCGGCGAGCGCGATGACCGCGAGCCAGAAGCCGACGCCCGAGCCGAAGCCAAAGACGAGGACTGGAGACGTTAAACACGCTGGACCATGAACAGCGAATTCGAGGATCGCGCAGTTCACCGCGATGAGCGGCAGGAACACGCCGAGCGCCGCATAGAGCGTCGGCGAGTACTTGTCGATCGCCATCTCGATCTGTACGACCGCGGCGATCGTCGCGATGAACGCGATGAAGCCGAGGAACGAAAGGTCGGTAGTCGCGGCCTTCTTCGCCGATGGCCCAGGACAGCGCCCTCCTTCAGCAGATAGTTTCTGCAGGATGGCACCAACGGCGTGACGACCGTGAGGACGAAGACGACCGCGATGCCGAGGCCGTTCGCGGTCTCGACCTTCTTCGACACGGCCAAGGAACGAGCACATGCCGAGGAAGAACGCCAGGGCCATGCTCGATGAAGATGGCCCGGACGCGCGCTGATGAGTTCCATGGCTCAGGCCTCCTCTTGGAGATTGGTGGTCATGAGCGCTGCACCCAGATCAGGATCCCGGATCAGGAAGAACGCGCCGGGCGCGAAGCAGCATCAGGCCGTTGGGCGTGTACCAGCCGCTTTGACCGGGTTAAGGAGCGAGCCCATGACCTGCCCGGTGCCGATCAGCTCGCGGAAGGCCACATAGACGAGGATCGCGCTGTAGCCCAGGCCGTTGGCGAGCCCGTCGAGCGCGCTCTGCCGGGCGGGTCTGCCATCGCGAAACGCCTCGGCGCGACCCATCACGATGCAGTTCGTGAGCATTGAGCCGGTGTACACCGAGAGCTCCTTCGCGACGCTGAAGAGGGCCGCCTTCATGATCTGGTCCGCGACGATCACGAGCGACGCGATGATCGCGAGCTGCGTGATGATCCGGGATGCTGCTCGGGATGCGCGATTGCGCAGCAAGGAGATCACGAAGTTGGAGCCGGTCGTGACGAGCGTGAGGGCCGCGGCCATCACCAGCGCCTTCTCGAGCTTCGTCGTCACCGCCAGCGCGGGCGATGCCGAGCATCCAGGAACGCGATCGGGTTCTTGATGCCGCTGGAGCAGCAGGATCGATTTCGTTTGTTTGTCCATCGCGCAGCGCCGCTCAGCAGCGCCCTGGCGGCTTCGGAGGAACTTCTTCCGTGAACCTGTGCTCTCGCCGGCCAGAGGTGGAGCATGCGATTCACGCCGTTGGTCGTGATCGTCGCGCCGAGCCTCGTCGATTCTCGTGGTCGCTGCCGGACGCTGCTTGGCCAGCCTTCTTAACCGTCAGTTGCACGTCGCCGTTGGCTCTTGAAGGGCCGCCGTTGGGGAACTGCGCCTTCCAGGCCGACGGTCCACTTTGCCGCCGCCGAGGCTCGGCGTCTCGCCGTGCTCGTAGTAGGTGATGCCGACGACTTCCGTTACAGTCCTTCGAGATGGTAGCGATGAAGCCATAGAGTCGTCCAGAGGCCGTAGCCGTGGATCGGCAACACCACGTTCTGCCGGGATGTTGACTCAGATGCGCAACACGTCGGGCAAGCGCCGGACCTGCGTGCTTCGAACTCCGCCGGACGCCTCGCTGTGCTCGACGTCCTCGCACGCCTTCTTCGTCGGGTCACCCTCGACGTCCTGGCCTTGCGCTGGCTGATGAGCCGGCTTGATGTCCTTGAATATCGATCACGCAGCTCGCGGGGGTGACCTCGCCACGAGGCCGGCGACCTGCAACGACTTTGCAGTTCATGTCGAGGGTCCTACAGGTCCTGCATCGGCTTGAAGCGCACCGCAGCGACAACGCGAGCGAGCAAACGAGGCAGAGCAGGGTGACGAACCCGATGATGTAGGAGTTACTGAAGCCCAAGGCGCACCTCCCGGCGGCGAATGTTGGCCTTCGTGACGTAGTAGTCGATGAGCGGCGCGAAGACGTTCATGAAGACGATCGCGAGCATGATCCCCGCGGGGTAGGCGGGATTGAGCACGCGGACCATGATGGTCAACGCGCCGATGAGGAAGCCGTAGATCCAGCGACCCAGATTGGTCTGCGCGGCGGACACCGGGTCCGTCGCCATGAAGACGCTGCCGAAGGCGAAGCTGCCGATGACGAGGTGCCACTGCGGGCCGAGCGCCATGTAGTGGTCCGGGCTCGGGGCGAAGGCGTTGAGGAGCAGCGTCAGGCCGCCCATGCCCAAGAGGCAGCCGAGCATGATCCGCCACGACCCGATGCCGCTGAAGATCAGCACCGTGGCCCCGATCAGGCACGCGAGGGTCGAGGTCTCACCGATCGAGCCTGGGATCCACCCCATGAACGCGTCGAACCAAGTGACGTGCAGCGTGTCCGCCATGCCCGCGAGGTCGGTCCCGTTCGAGGCCATGTAGCCGAGCGGCGTCGCGCCGGTCGCGCCGTCGATCCAGCCCGTCGCGTAAGAGCCCGACACCCACACTCGGTCGCCCGAGATGTCCGCGGGGTACGCGAAGTACAGGAAGATGCGCGCGGTCAGGGCCGGGTTCAGGATGTTCATCCCCGTGCCGCCGAAGACCTCTTTGCCGATGACGACCCCGAACGCGATCCCCATGGCCACTTGCCAGAGCGGGATATCAGGCGGCAGCGTCAGCGGGAAGAGCAGCGACGTCACGAGGAAGCCCTCGTTGATCTCGTGCTTGCGCACCGTCGCAAAGATCGCCTCGAGCGTGCCGCCGACGATGATCGTGACGATGTAGATCGGCAGGAACTTCAGCGCGCCGTAGATCAACGCCGCCATGTGGTCGGCGTCGCCCGGCCTCAAGCCCCAACCACCGGGGCCGGTGCCCATGGCGCGCTGGTGCTGGAACCCGATGTTCCACATCCCGAACAGGGTCGCCGGCACGAGGGCCAGCACGACCATGATCATGGTGCGCTTCAGGTCGATGCCGTCGCGGACGTGGGGGCCCGACTTCGTCTTCTCGCCAGGCGTGAAGAGGAACGTGTCGGCGGCCTCGTAGAGGGGGAAAGCCTTCTCGAGCTTGCCGCCCTTGTGGAACAGCGGCTCGACCTTGTCGAGCAGGTTGCGAAGGAACTGCATGTCAGCCCTCCTTCTCGATGGTGGTCAGCATGGAGCGGAGCCAGTCTGTGATCGGCACCTTGCAGGGGTCGACGAACTGGCAGAGCGCGAGGTCCTCCTCGCCGAGCTCGAGCACGCCGAGCTTCTCCGCCATTTCGATGTCGCCGCAGGCGAGCGACTTGATGAGCTGCGTCGGCAGGATGTCGAGCGGCATCACCGCCTCGTACACGCCGATCGGGACGATGGCGCGCAAGCTGCCGTTGGTGTCGGTGTCGAACTTGAAGCGCTTGCGGAAGAACTTGTCGAAGACGGTGTTCGTCTTCGTGAAGCGGCCGCTGACCGGCAGCGCCCAGCCGAGCAGGTCGCGCCCGACCTTGTTCTCGAGGATCGTGAGCTGGTGGGCGTAGCGCGAGAGGAAGCCGGTCGGTGTGGCCGGGTTCGCCGCAGAGCCCCACAGCGCCGAGCCGTTGACGACACGCGCTTCGCGGGCCGTCGACTCGCCTTGCAGCAGGAGGTCGATGTCCGCGCCCGGGCGCGTGCGCACGATCTTCGGCGCCTTCGCCTCGGGGCCCGTCACCGCGACGAGGCGTGTCGTCGGGCGCTTGCCGGTGCTGAAGAGCCGCCCGATGTCCGCCACGTCCTGGACGCCGACGTACCAGGTCGTGCGCTGCGCGCCCGCGGGCGCGAGGTTGTGGATCGACGTGCCCGCGGTGCCCGCCGGGTGAGGGCCGTCGAACCCGGTCACTTGGGTCCCGTCGGCCGCGCACGCGCTCCAGTCCTTGCCCGCTTGCACAGCGAGGTGGACGGGCCCGTCCGTGAGCGCTTTGAGGACCGCGAGGCCGGCCTTCACTTCGGCTTCGCGGCCGCGCACGAGCTCGCGCAGGTCCGGCGCGAGGGGGCTCGAGTCGAAGGCTTGGACGATGATCGCGCGCGGCGTATCCGTCGTCTGCGCGACGCGGTCGTAGGGGCGGCGACGCAACGCCGGCCAGAGGCCCGAGCCTGCGAGCGCGGCCTTGACCGTCTCGCGGTCCGCCTTGCGCACGTCGACGGGGTTGAACGGCACCGCGTCGTCAAAGCCGCGCGCCTCGACCACGATCGACTGGACGACGCGCCGCTCGCCGCGGTGGATCGTCTTGATCGTGCCCGCCGCCGGCGACGTATAGAGGACCGTCTCGTCGCGCCGGTCGCAGTACAGCGGCGTGCCGACCTGGACGGTGTCGCCTTCACTCGCGAGGAGGCGGACCTTGATGCCACAGGAGTCCTGGGGCAGGAGCGCGACGCGCCCGACGTCTAGCCGGTCGACCGCCTCGTGTGAGGCGACCGCGCCGTGCAGCGGGACGTCGAGGCCGCGCTTGATCGTGATCGTGGCCATGCAGGTGAGCGCGCCCACTGAGTAGGGCGGGCGCGGCCGAGTCCGTTGGGGATCGGGTCCCAGTGGGCCGCTGGACCGCCCCGGGCGAGGAGCCGCGGAGGAGGACCGTTGGAGGGACCGTGAGGGGGGAAGTCGAGCGTCGAGGTGCAGTGGGGACTTGACCGGCGGCACCTCTAGGCCGGCCAAATTTTGCCGCGGAGTCTAGCGCGTCCGGGCCATGAAAACGCACGACAGCTGCATAGTTCCCGCGCGAGTCTTCGCCGCGGCGCGCGCGGTCGATGCGCTCGTTTCGTCGCGCGGCCCCGCGGCGCTCAAGCAAGGAATCGCAATGCGCGACCGGTTGGCGCACCGACGGCTGCTCCGCGCAGCCCATCCTGCCCGGTGACGCGGTAGACGACCTCGCCGCGCAGCACCGTCGCGCAGGGCCAGCCCGCGAGCTCGACCCCGACAAACGGGCTGAAGCCCGCGCGGCTGTGGAGCGCCTCGACAGGCAGCGGACCGCGCCGCGTCGGGTCGACCAGCACGAGGTCACCCTCGACCCCCGGGGCCAGCGGCCCGCGGCCTTGGATCCCGTACACGTGGCACGGGCCCGTCAGGCACAGCCGCACGATATCGGGCAAGCGGAGCCATCCGTCGCGCACGGCTGTGAGCAAGAGCGGCAGGATCGTCTGCGTGCCCGCGATCCCAGACGGCGCGACGGGGAAGGGCTTGGCCTTCTCCGCAGCCGTGTGGGGCGCATGGTCGGAGCCGATGCACGTCGCGGTGCCGTCCGCGACAGCTTGTCGCAGTGTGGCCTGGTGTCGCCGGTCGCGCACCGGCGGGTTCATCTGGGCCCACGTGCCATGCTCCTCGTAGCAGTCCGGCGCCGCGAGGAAGAGGTGGTTCGGCGTCACCTCGACGGTGACCAGGTCCCCGAGCGCGCGTTCGCGCACGAGCTCGATCTCCTCTGCCGTCGAGACGTGCAGGAGATGCACGGGCCGCCCGGTCTTCTCGGCGAGGGCGAGCAGCCGGCGCGTCGCGCGCATGGCGCACTCGACGTCCCGGATGTGCGGGTGCTCGCGCACGTGCACGTCGGGCCCGATGGCCGCGTAGCGCTCCTTGAGGCGCGGGTCGTCCTCCGAGTGGACCGTGACGCGCCGCTTACCGCTGCGCAGGACGCGCTCGAGCGTCGCGTCGTCCGGGATCAGGAGGTTGCCCGTCGACGAGCCCATGAAGACCTTGACGCCCGCGCAGCCCGGCAGCGTCTCCCATTCGCCCAGGCGGTCGGCGTTCTCGGCCGTGCCCCCGATGAAGAAGCCGAAGTCCGCCGGGGATCGCCCCGAGGCGCGCTCGAGCTTGTCCGCGAGGCGCTCGGGGTCCGTCGTCAGCGGGTTCGTGTTGGGCATCTCGAGGAAGCCCGTCATCCCGCCGGCGATCGCGCAGAGCCCGCCAGAGGCGAGGTCCTCCTTGTGCTCGAGGCCCGGCTCGCGGAAGTGCACTTGGGGGTCGATCAGCCCCGGAAAGACGAGCTTTCCGGCTGCGTCGAGCTGCGCCGTGCCCGTCGGCGCGAGCCGCGCCACGTCCGCGCCGACCATGCGCACGAGGCCCGCCTGGATCCAGACGTCCGCGCGGTGGACGCCGTACTCCGACACGACGTCGCCGCCGACGACGACGAGGTCTGCCCCTGTCACATCGTTGCTTCTGCGACTCATGGTTACCCTTGGTCTGCCAGCGCGGCCCGCAGTTTCGCCAGCAGCGGCGCGGCCTCCGCGTCGCTGAGCTTGCCAGCCTTCCAGCCGATCCCGAGCCCGGCGTCCCCGACCCGCGGGATCACGTGGAAGTGCACGTGGAAGACGGCTTGGTGCGCGGGCGCGCCGTTGTTCTGCAGCACGTTGTAGTGCTCCGCGCCGGTCGCGGTCAGGACCGCCCGCGCGACTTTGACGAGGGCCGCGCCCAGCGCCGCGCCGCTGGCCTCGGACAGCTCGTGCAGGTGCGCCTTGCGCTCCTTCGGGATCACGAGCGTGTGCCCGGGCGCGAGCGGGAAGATGTCGAGGAACGCGAGCACGTGCTCGTCCTCGTACACCCGGTGGCAGGGGAGCTCGCCGTCGAGGAGCTTGTCGAAGATGGTCGTCATCGCGCGCGCGGGCTAGTGGCCCGCCCTCGCGCGGAGTCTAACGCCGCTGGCGGGCCGGAGCGCGCGCCGCCCGCCGCAATCGCCGGCGACGGGCGCTGGGGGCGCCGCGCGCGCCGCCGGTGGGGCTCACGTCCCGCGCCGCAGCACGACGGTCTTGATCGTCCCGACGAGGATCGAGAAGTCGAACAGGACGCTGTAGTTCTTGATGTAGAAGAGGTCGTACTGCAGCTTGTGCAGCGCGTCCTCGACCGTATTGCCGTACGGATAGTTGATCTGCGCCCACCCGGTCACGCCCGGCTTCACGATGTGGCGCAGGTTGAAGTACGGGATCTTCTCGGCCAATTGATCGATGAAGTGCTGGCGCTCCGGGCGGGGGCCAACGAGCGACATCGAGCCCGCGAGCACGTTGAAGAGCTGCGGCAGCTCGTCGAGGCGCGTCTTGCGCATGAAGCGCCCGAAGCTCGTGATGCGCGGGTCGTCCTCGCTCGCCCAAACGGGCCCGGAGAGCTTCTCGGCGTCCGCGCGCATCGACCGGAACTTCATCAGCACAAAGGGCTTGCCGTCCTGCCCGACGCGCTCCTGTGTGAACAAGACCGGCCCCGGCGAGTTGAGGCGCACCATGATCGCCGTCAAGAGCATGACGGGCCACAGGCAGAAGAGCATCAACAGCGCGACCCCGATGTCGACCGCGCGCTTCGCGAGCGCGGCCCACGGGTGCCGGCGGAAGCCGTCGTTGAAGATCAAGTACGACGGCCGCATGGCGGCGACCGCGATGCGCCCCGTGACCTGCTCGAACACCTCTTCTCGCTCGCGCACGTCGATGCCGGCCAGCTTTGCAGCGAGCAGGTCCTTGATCGGCAACGTCATGCGCCGGTCCTGCAGCGCGATGACGATGGCGTCGACCTGGAGCTTTCGGACGACCTCGAGCAGCGTCTCTTCGCCGAGGGCCGGCTGCGCGACGACCTGCCGGCCGGCCATCGCCGCGCCGCGGTTTTGGACGGCGCGATCGAGCAGCGCGACGTCCACGAGGGTCAGCGCGCGGCTGGCGTGGGTCTCGGCTTCGTCGCGGGACGTGACGAGCTCCGGCCCGCCGTTCGAGCGCCCGCGCGCGCCGTTGTCCCCGGCCGGCTCGGGCACGAGGCCGACGACCCGGTAGCCAGCCTCGGGGTGCTCCAGGATCTGGTTCGCGAGCGCGTGCGCGGGGCCCTTCGAGCCCAGGATGAGGACGCGTGTATCGAGCTCCGCGCGGCGGACGAGCCAGTGGTACAGCGCGCGGAACACGTAGGCCAGCGCGAACGCCGCAGCGAGCCCGGACGCAGCCGCCTGCAGGGTCCGGGAGAGGGTGAGCCCCGGGACCTGCAGGAAGCGCTCGAAGGCCCAGAGGTTCCCGAGCACCAGCGCCCCGAGGCCGGCGGTCAGCGCGGCGCCTGCGGCCTCCACGAAGCGCGACGCGCGCTCGAAGCGCGACGCCGAGACTTGGAACTCGTACAGGCGGTTCAGCCCGATGCAGATCTGGGTCAAGACGGTCAGGACCAGCGCCGTCGCGACGGCGGCCCAGTACCCGTCGTCGACCGACAGGCCCTGCGCCGCGAGCCGATTGACGATCTCGCTGTTTGCGCCGGCACCGGGCCGCGCGTTGCGCCATTCCCACACGTGGTGCGTCAGCGCCACGATGAGCGCCGCTGCCACGATCACGGCCTCGCCGATGACGAGGAGCGCGGCGCGCACGGGGAAGTAGTGCTGGAGGACGCGGAACATGCAGGGCTCGGGCCGGGCGTCGCGCCAGGTCGCGAGGGGGAGTCAGGGTGGGATCGGCGTTTGGACCCCTGCGCGGTGAGCCCAGACGCGCTCTCTGGGGCACGCGTCCAGGATCGAGGCGACGAGTCTAAGGTCGACCCACCCGAATCCCGGCTGACGACCCGGATAGGGGGCCAAAATCAGCCCGTGCCCCCGCGGCGCAACGGGAGGCGTGTGATGTGTGCGCCGCTCGGTCGCAGGGAGACCTCGACCAAATCGACGCGCCAAGCGGCGCACCCATGGGCGCGGGCGAGCGCGCGGGCCGCTGTTGCGAGCCGCGCGAGCTGCGACGGCCTGAGGTGCAGTCGGGGTCGAAAGCGCGCGCCGCCACCTTCGATACCGAGGCCCGCCTTGACCTCCAGCACAACGAGGGCGCCCTCGCCGTCGAGGGCCACGAGGTCGACCTCTGCCGCGCGTGTTGGCACGCGCCGCCCGATGAGCCGCAGCCCTGAGCGGCGCGCGGCGCGGGCCGCGAGCTCTTCGCCGACGAGCCCACGCTCCGCCGTGGACCGCGCCGGCGCGCGCCCAAAGGCGGCGAGCGCGGCCCCCGGTGTGCAGCGCAAGCGCGCCGCAAGGAGCCACGCCCGCGCCCTGGAGCGCGCCGCTGCGAGCGCCCGCCCCGGACCTCGCGCTCGCCAGAGCGCCGCAGCGGGGCCCTGGCCCCGGCTCAGTCGTCGCCGTCGACGGTCCCCTGGATCGCTGCCCGAGCGAACTTCAAGCGGACGTCGCCCGTATCGAGCACCACGATGTTCTCGCGCAGCTCCGCGATCTTCCCGTAGAGGCCGCCGTTGGTCATCACCTTGTCGCCCTTCTTCAGGTTCGAGAGCATCTCCTCGCGCTTCTTCTTGTTCTTGCGCTCCGGGCCGATGATCAGGAACCAAAACACGACGCCGATCACCAAGAAGGGCAAGAAGCCGCCGAGCCCACCGCCGCCAGCGGGCGCCGCGCCGGTCCCGGCGCCACCACCCGGCGCGCCGCTCGGGAGCGGCGCTGGCTTGCCGTCGCCCTGGACCGGCACGAGCGTCGTCGTGGCCACGAGCGCCGTCGTCGCCGCGTCGAACTCCAGCGGGAGCAGGAGCGGGGTCGCCTCGATCGAGGCCGAGGGGAGGTTCGCGAGGGAGGCGTTCATCGTAGGCGGGGCGCTCGGGGCGCTCGAAGTGGGACTCGGTCGGGCCGCGCTCCGGCCCGCGTGGCGCGGAAGCGGGGATCCCGCTCGCAGCTTGGGGCGAAGAGGCTAATAGAATCGGCGCGGGCCCGGTAGTCCGTCCGGCGCCCTTCACCCTGCTCGCCCCGTCCGCCGCCCTCGACCCTCCGTGTTCCGCACCCAATTCGATCCGAGCGAGCGCCTCGTCGTCGCGATGAGCGGCGGCGTCGACAGCACCGTCGTCGCGTGGGGCCTGGCCCAGTCGGGGCACCCGCTCGTCGGGATGTTCATGCGGAACGGGGTGCACGTCGATGAGGCAGAGGCCGCCAAGAAGTCCTGCTGCTCCCTCGGGGACGCCCGCGACGCGCGGATGGTCGCGGCCAAGCTCGGGATTCCGTTCCAAGCCGTCGACCTCGCTGGCGAGTTCGGCGGGATCATCGCGCACTTCGTCGCCGAGTACGGCCGCGGGCGCACGCCCAACCCGTGCGCGGTCTGCAACCGCGACCTGAAGATGGGCAAGCTGCTGGAGTTCGCGGACGAGCTCGGCGCGGCGGGCGTCGCGACGGGGCACTACGCGCGCATCGCGGTCGAGGACGGGCGCGCGGTCGTGCGCCGCGGCGTCGATACCCGCAAGGACCAGTCGTACCAGCTCTTCGCGGTGCCCGAGCGGCACCTCGCGCGCACGGCGACGCCGCTGGGCGACCTCGAGAAGCCGCGCGTGCGCGAGCTCGCGCGCGAGGCGGGCCTGCGCACGAGCGCGAAGCCCGACTCGCAAGAGGTCTGCTTCATCCCTTCGAACGACTACCGCAAGCTGCTCGCCGAGCGCGGCGTCACGCTGCACCCGGGCGACCTCGTCGACGTCTTCGGCAACAAGCTCGGCGCGCACCCGGGCACCGAGCACTTCACGATCGGCCAGCGCCGCGGCCTCGGCGTCGCGACGGGCGTGCCGATGTTCGTCGTCGAGCTCCACCCGGAGGACGGCCTCGTCGTCCTCGGCACAGCGGAGGACTGCAAGGCGGTGTCGCTCGTCGCGAGTGACCTCAACTGGATCGGCTTCGACGCTCCGAAGGGGCGCGCGTTCCGCGCAGAGGTGCAGTATCGCTATCACTGCACGCCCGCGCCTGCGACGATCACCGTGCAGGACGGCGCCGCCGAGGTCGCCTTCGACGAGCCGCAGCTCGCCGTTGCGCCGGGCCAGGGCGCCGCGTTCTACGTCGGCGACCGGCTGATCGGCGGCGGCTGGATCGAGCGCGCGACGCGCCAGGGCGCGACCTCGGAGCCTGCCGGGCGCCCAGCGGTGGCACCGGACAGCGCGCCGGTCCCGAGCGTCGAGCGTGGGGGGCACGACGCTGCGCGTTGACACCGCCTCGGCGCGCAGCGCGGCGACATCGAGCGCCGCGGTGACGCTCGCTGCGCTCGCGCTCTTCGCCGCGGGCGCGTGGCTCGCGCGGGCGACGCCCCGCGCGCGGGTCGACCAAGCGACGCTGCCTCCGCTGCGCGCCGTGCTGCTCGACACCTCGGCGAGCGCGCGCGCGTCGCGCGCCGGGTGGCGCTCGTTTGTCGTTCGCGCGCTGGCCGACGAGGCGCGCGCCGCGAGCGCCGCGCGTGAAGAGCTGCTCGTGGTCACCTACTCCGACGTCGTCGCGCGCGCCTATCCTGCGGGCGACCCGGAGGGGTTCCTCGCGCGCCTGTCCGGCCGCGGCGACGCGCTGCTCGAGCTCGAGGGCGCCTCGAGCGGCGCGCCTGGCGAGCGGGGCCTCGGCACGGACCTCGCCGGCGCGGTGCGCGTCGCGGCGCACGTCCTCGGCGAACCCGGGCGCGCGCCTGGCCGCCTCGTCGTGATCGGCGAGGGCACCGCGACGAACGAGTCCGGTGACGCCAGCGAGCTCGGCCGCGTCTTGACCGCCGCGGCCGAGCACGTCATCGAGCTGCGGCGCGTGCCGCTGACGCCCGCGACCCGCGGCGACCTGGAGCTCGTGGAGGCCTGCGCGCCCAGCGTCGTGCCGATGGGCGCAGCGGTCGCGCTGGACCTCGCGCTCGCGTGGCGTCCGCCCGCGGACGGGACCGGCCCGGGCCTCGTCGTCGTGGAGGTGCACGACCTCGACACCTCGCAGCGCGGGCCGCTCTTGACCTCGGTCGTCGATGCCTATCCCGACCGCGTCGTGCGGGTGACCGGCGGCGCGAGCGAGACGTCGACCCTCGCGGCGCGCGCGCGGGCCTCCGTCGCGGTGGTGCTGCCGCCGCTCGCCCGCGGCTTGCATACGCTGCGTGTCACGGCGCGTCCCGCGAGCGGCGAAGACGCGCTCGCCCACGACGACGTTCAGTTCGTGCACATCGACGTCGGCGATGTCCCGCGCGTCGTTGCGGTCGCCGAAGACGAGGCCCTCCGCAGCGCCCTCGCGCGCGCCTTCCCGCGCGTGGCCGACCCCGCGGACGGCAATGTCACGCCTGAGCTCCCGGTGGCGCTGGAGCTCGTCCCGCTCGCCGACCTCTCGCGGGCGCTCCAGGGCGCGGACGTCCTCCTCAGCGTCGGCGTGCCGCTCGCTGCGCTCCCCGCGGGGGACGTCGCGGCGCACGTCGCGGCCGGGGGCGGCTGGCTGCACGCGGTCGGGACGGACCTCTTGCGCGTCGATGGCGGCGCGCTCGCGGGGCTGCTGGCGCTGCGCGCCGCGCCGCCGGAGACGCCGCCGCGCGAGGTGCTGTTCCTCGTGGACGGCTCGGGGAGCATGAAGGGGCTCCTGTGGGACCGCGTGCGACGCGCGCTCCTGGAGGTCGTCCCCGAGGTCCGCGTCGAGGACGCGGTCGTGCTGCGCTTCTTCAACCGCGTCTTGATGGACGTCGTCATGCGGGCGACGTCGCTGGACCCCGAGGCGCGCTTGCGCGAGCTCCGGCGCGTCCTGCAGGTCGAGGCGCCCGGCGGCGCGACCGACATCCGCGGCGTGCTCGAGGACCTCCTGCTCGAGCGTGAGGGCAGCGCGCCCGCAGAGCGACCGGAGGGGCTGATCGTGCTCTTGTCGGACGGGCTCTCCGATTCGGCCACGATGCTGGCGGCGGACACGCGCGCATCGCTCGCGAACGATCGGCTCGGGCTGCGGCTGGTGCAGATCGGCGACGACGCTGAGGGGCTCAGCTTCTTGCAGCGCTTCCTCCTGCCGGGGGAGGTCGTGCTGCGCGGCGGAGACCTCGTCGCCCTCGCGCTGCAGCTGCGCGAGGCCCTGCACGCGGACCGGTTCGTCACGGATGTCGCGCTCGCGCCGAAGCCCGACGGGCAAGCGCAGCGTGGCGTCGTCGGCGACCTGGCGCAGGCGCTCGCGCGCGCGATGTTCCGCGATCCGGACACGCCGCCATGGGTCGCGGGACGCGTCATGCGCGCCGAGCTGATGCCGGGCGCCGCCGCAGTGTTGGTGACCGACGCGCTGCCGGTGTCCACCGACCCAGCGCCCGCAGGGCCGGTGCCCGCGTTGCCGGCGCCGGCCTCAACGGAACCTGGGCCGGCGCCTCTGCCCGCTGCGCCGCAGGCGCTGGGCTCGCCCGTGCTCGCGGTGGTGGAGCGCGGCGCCGGGCTCGTCGCGACCTTGGCGACCCTCCCGAGCGACCTCTGGTGCGGCACGCTCGCGCGCGAGCCTCAGCGGCTCACGCCGACCTTGCTCGCGCTCGCGCAGCGCGCGCGTGAACGCGCGCGGCCCGAGCTCGTGCGGGTGACGGCGCCGTTCGAGCTCGAGTCCGTCGCAGGCGCGGGGGGCGCGGCGGTGGTCGCGTTGGAGGGCGTTGACCCGGCCTGGCCCGTCATGCTCGAGCTCGTCCTGCATACGCCCGGGCCGCCCGACGAGTTCGGGCGCCCGACGGCGGAGCTCGAGGTCGGGCGCGTGTCGCTCACGCCGGAGCCGCTGCCTGGCGCCCCGCTGCGCCGCGTCGCGCGCATCCCGCTCGCGCTCGCGCAGGCCGCGGCCGTCGGCGCGCCCCGCGGGGGGAGCGCCCAGGGTGGTCGGGGGCCGGCTGGCGCCACAGGAGGCGCCGGCGGTGGCGTCGTGTCCTTGGTCGCGAGCGGGTCGTCGACCCCCTTGGCGCGGCTCACGCTGCCTCGTTTCACCGCCGCCGAGGGCACGACGGCGGAGCTCCCGGTCACCGCCTGGCTGCGCGGTCCCTGGCCCGAGCCCGCGGCCCGCACCGCCGCGCCGCTGCGCGCGCCGCACCCGCTCGCGCCCTGGTGCCTGGCCCTCGGCGCTGGCCTCCTGGCTGCGCTGCACCTCCCGCGCGGCCTGCGGCGCGTCCTCTGGCGCCGGGCCTGACCCCATTCGAGCGGACTTCGGTCAAGGGTCGCGCGGAACCGGTCGATCCCCTGGGTGCCGCCCGGTCGGAATCCCTCTGGCCGCGGCGCACGTCCCCATGCTGCACCTCCGCATCCGCACGTCCATCCTCCCGTCGACGCTCGCTGCGTCGGCCCTCGCCGCCGCCCTTATGACTGGCCTCATGACGGGCCTCCTCGCTGGCTGCATCACCGAGGGCGCAGCGCGCACCTCGCGCGCGACCGAGGCGAGCGTGAGCGCCGGCACGGAGAAGGCCGCCCAGCCCGAGCGGTGGGTCGAGCCGAGCCCTGCGCTCGCGCGCGAGATCCAGTCCCACGCGAACGCTGTGCGCTCGGGCCGGAGCCTCGAGGTCTTCGCCCGAGAAGCCGAGTGGTTCGGCGGGCTCGGGGAGCCGGCCTACCCCGTGCTGCTCGAGCTCGCGGCCGATCCCGACACGCGCGTCGCGAGCTTCGGCCTCGCCACGATCACCGCGCAGCGCGACGTTGCGCCTCTTGAAGCCGCTCAAGGAGGCCGTGGCGATGCCCGAGGACGGCGCGCTGCGCCTCGAGTACGCGCGCGCGCTCTTCGCGCTGGGGGATTGGAGCTACACCGATGTCCTGATCGACGCGCTCGAGTCCGAGGACGTGCGCGCCCGCGGCAGCGCGCTGAAGGCGCTCAAGGCCTCGACAGGCGAGACCCACGGCTATCACCCGCAGGGGACGCCGTCCGAGCGGGCCGCCGCGGTCCAGGAGTGGCGCAACTGGTGGGCCGAGCGTAAAGCCGACGTGCATCTGGCGCCCGTTGCGCAGTGAGACGGTCGCTCGCCGCCGGAACGCGGCGTGCGCTCGACTATGATCGTGGGATGGACGGCGTAGACGGTGGAGCGGTGCGCGCGGGCGGGGCTTGCAACGCGCGCCAGGCCGGGGGCCTCGGCGCCAGGGTCGTCGAAGCTTGGGTCGTCGAAGCTTGGGCCGTCGAAGCTCGGGCCCTCGTGGCGGGCGCGCTGCTTACGCTGCACCTCGCTGGCTGCGGCGGCGCGCCGGCGGCGGACCCGCGCACGGCGCCCGGGGCGCCGGCGGACGACGCGCTGCCGCCGAACGTCATCCTGATCTCGCTCGACACGCTCCGGCGCGATCACTGCGGGTTCCACGGCTACGCGCGCGAGACGACGCCCTTCCTCGACGCGTTCGCCGCGCGCTCAATCGTCTACGAGCGCGCGTACACGACGATGTCGTGGACGCTCATCGCGCACATGAGCATGCTCTCGGGCCTGTACCCGACGCAGCACGGCGTGATGGAGTCGCAGACCGCGTTGACGCCGAAGTTCCCGCTGCTGGCGCAGCGGCTCGCGGAGGCGGGTTGGGACACGTTCGGCGTCTACAACGAGCCCGTCTCGTGGCTCGACGCGCGCTTTGGCTTCGACCGCGGCTTCGCGAGCTACGTCGGCTCGAATGACATCAAGGACGCCGAGGGCAAGGTGAACGAGGCGCTCGCGAGAGTGCGCTCGAACCGCCCGTGGTTCCTGTTCGTGCACCTCTTCGATATCCACTCCGGGGACCTGCAAGCCCCGGGATCGACGATCTACACGCCGCCTGCGCCCTACGACCGAATGTTCGTCGCGGACGCGCCGGAGCGCCTCGCTGGCATCAACGCCTTCGATTGGTGGGAGGTCGCCGCGGTCGGCGCGACGCCTGAGAAGCGCGAGGCCGTGACGGCGCTGTACGACGGCGGCATCCGCTACGTAGACGATGAGCTCCGGCGCTGGTTCGCGTCCTTCGAAGCGCGCGGCTTGCTCGACAATACGATCGTCATCATCACCTCCGACCACGGCGAGGGCCTCATGCAGCGCGACGCGCTCTATGGCGGCCACGGCAGCTTCTACGAAGAGGGCCTGCGTGTGCCGCTCCTGGTCCGGATGCCGCGCGACGCGCGGGCCGGCGAGCGCAACGAGGGGCTCGCGACGCACGTCGACATCGTGCCGACGTTGCTCGCGGCGCTCGGGCTCGCGGCCGACCCGCGCCTGCCAGGTCGCTCGCTGCTCGGCCCGCCGCGCGGGGCCGAAGAGTGGGTGTTCGCCGCTCGCCAGGACGACCGGGCGGCGATCCGCAGTGACCTCAAGGTCGTGTATCGCCGCGACCGACCCGTGCGGCTGCACGAGCTCGACCGAGACCCGCTGGAGCTCGCGCCGATCCTGCCTGGCCACGGTCGGGAGGCGTTCTTCCAGCGCGCCGAGCCCCTGCTCGACCACGCGTTGACTCAGCTCAACGGGTACTTCGATCCAGGCGAGGCGGCGACCGCGGAAGAGCTCGACGACGCGGCGAAGGCGCGCTTGCACGGGCTCGGCTACGGCGGCGAGCTCGGCGGCAGGTAGGCCAAGGCGCTGAACGTTCCGCCGCGGGCGGTCGAGTCACCCGGCCGCCGGCGGCGGCAGCTCGACGCCTAAGCGGCGGAGGAGCTCTCCAAAGCGCGGGTCGGCGTGAAGGGGCGCGAGGTCTTCGTCCTCGGCGATGAGCTCGCCGTCGTCGTAGCCGAGGTCGAGCGAGCGCTCCAGCGCCGCGAACGCGCCGTCGAGGTCCCCCGTCAACGCGAGCGAACACGCCAAGTTGTAGTGTGCCGTCGAGTCCTCGGGCAGCGCGGCGACGAGCTGGCGGTCCACAGCGAGGCCCTCCATGTAGCGCCCGAGGCGCGTGTAGAGGTGGCCGAGCTCCGCGAGCGCCTCGAGGTTCTCGGGCCGACGGGTCAGCTCCGCCTCGAAGAAGCGCGCGAGGAAATCGAGGCTGAGCGCAGCGGCGCGCGCTGCGGCGCCCTCGGTGAGCACGAGACCGTCCACACGCGCCAGGATACACGCGCGCCGTCGGCGCACGGTCGGGAACTCTATTGGGGCGTCCGCTGCGCCCCTCCGGGCCCTGGCAGCGCCAAGAGCGCGACCCCGACGGGCGCGAGCCAGTGGCTCCAGTGGCCGAGGTCGCCCATGCCCGCGAGGGCGTCGGGCAGGCGCCCGTTCGCGCCGAGCACGAGCAGGCCGTTGTAGGCCGTGTGGGCGAGGACCGTCGGCCAGATCGAGCGCGCTCGCAGCGCGATCGCAGCGAACATGGCGCCCAGCACGAACGTCGGCACGAGCCGGTAGACGGACGCATGGGCCAGCGCGAACCAGACCCCTTGCAGCGCGATCACCTTCCAGGTCGCCATCCCGCGCCGCATCGAAGACAGGATCGAGCCGCGGAAGACGAGCTCCTCAAAGACCCCGGGCGACAGGGCGAAGAAGAAGAAGATCCAGAGCGTCGAGCGCGCCGAGAACAGCTCGCCGAGCCCCTCGGCTTGCAGCGCCTCGCGCGGCATCGGCAGCAGGTCGAGCTGGATCGTCAGCCAGCGACCGGCGAGCCCGGCGAGCGCCGGCACGAGCAGGAGCGCGCCGAGCACGTGGTGAGGACGAGGGGCAGCGAGGCCGAGCTCCGGCAGCCACCCAGCACCCGCCCGCCGCGGCGCCAGGCGCGCGATGCCGAGCGCGAACGCCGGCAGCAACGCCCAGAACGTGAAGACAAGGCCCCATTGCAGGTCGGCGCGCTGCACAGCGCCCGCGACGAGGTACAGGGACATGACCACGACAAACGCCGAGAGCTGCGCGTGCCGCGCCGCCTTCAGCGCCAGGCTGCCGGCCTCCGCGCCGCGGCCGTCACGCAGCGCGCGCTCGCCGTCGAGCATGTGCGCGACCCGCCCGAGCAGCAGGAAGGTCCACAGCGCGTGTGATGAGATCACGAGCGCGCCGAGCAGGAGCGTCAGGTCGCCCTCCAGCGCCTCGCGGAGCGCGAGCCCCGAGCCGACAAACGGCACCAGCGCGGTGAGCATGCTCAGCTGCGCCTCCGGCCGCAGCACGATCGCCGTCGGCAGGATCACCGCGAACGTGACGGGCATGAGCATCATCTGCCCTTCGCGGAACGTCCGCGCCTTGCCGCAGACGAGGCACAAGAGCGCTGTCAGCAGCGCGCACGGCGCGAACAGCACGAGCGCAGCACCCACGAGGCGCTCGAACGGCAGCGCGCCGCCCGCGGCGTCGAAGCCCGGCATCTTCGCGAGGCCCGTGACGGCGCACGTGATGAGGCTTGTCAAGTTGACGAGCACCGTGACGACGCCCGCGATCAGCACCGCGAGGAACTTGCCGCGCGCGAGGTCCGAGTGGGGCACCGGCTGGACCAAGAGGGTCTCGAGCGTCCCCGCCTCGCGCTCGCCCGCGAACACGGCGAGCGCCGCATAGGCGCCGCCGGAGATCAGGACGATCAGCGCCAGGAACGGCAGCCAGCGGCCCAGCGCCGCGCCGCTCTTGTCCGCGTCGCTCGCGACGTCGACGAGGTTCGGCGAGAGCCCCGCCCCGGGGTCTCCGCCCAGCAGCCGGTCGCGCGCTTCGACGCGCAGCTCGTCGCCGAGCCCGCGCAGGGCCTGCCGCACGCGGCTGACGCCCTCGCGCGCGACGTCGTCTTGCACGTCGAACCAGACCTCGAAGCGCGTCCGCTCCGCAGACTCGGGCGACGGGCGCGCCGTGACGAGGACGTGTGCGTCGGGGCCGATCAAGGCGAGCGCGCGCTCGCGCAGCGTCGCGTCGTCAGTGCGCTCTTCCTTGGAGCCGTCGCGCTTCGTCGCGAGGTCTCTTGCGTCCTTGCCGAGCGCGCCGTCGAGGTCCAAGAGCGGGCTGGCGTCGACCTCGGTCAGGCTGATCGGCGCCCGCGCCTCGAGCGCCAGGCGCGCGCGGCGCGCGACGTCGCCATCGGGGCCGCCGACCGCGCGCGAAACGTCGAGCAGCGCCGTGACCTCGCGCTCCGCCATCGACTCGCGCCCGACGGTCTCGAGCTTCGAGGAGATGAAGAAGATCAGCGGGTAGAGCAGCGCCGGCAGCAGCACGGCCGCGAACAGGGCGCGCCGGTCGCGGACGAGCTGGCGCAGCTCGCTCGCGAGCACGAGACGCCAAGGGGAGCGGGCGCGGGCCGTCATCGAGCCGCGGTCCCCTCGGCTGCTGACGCCGTCGCTGAAGCCGCGCCGTCTTCGATCTGTGCCTCGCGCACGAGGCGCTTGAAGACGTCCTCGAGCCACTCGGCGCCCGTGCGCGCGCGCAGCTCGTCCAGCGTGCCCGCGGCGAGCATCCGCCCGCTGTGGATGACGCCGATGCGGTCGCACAGGCGCTCGGCCTCGGAGAGGATGTGCGTGCTGAACAGCACGCAGCGCCCGGCCGACCGGCGCGACTCGACGAAGTCGATCATGTCGCTCGAGGCGAGGATGTCGAGGCCCGTCGTCGGTTCGTCGAGGATGAGCACCGGCGGGTCGTGCACGACGGCGCGGGCGATGTTGATGCGCTGCTTTGGCCCGTGGAGAGCGACTCACAGCGCCCTTCGACGAACTTCGAGAGGTCGAACGCTGCGATGACCTCGTCGACGCGCCGGTCGAGGGCCTCGCCCTCGAGCCCGTGCAAGCCGCCGAAGTAGCGCAGCGTCTCGCGGCCTGTCAGGCGCGGATAGAGCCCCGTCGAGCCCGACAGGAAGCCGATGCGCCGCCGGACCTCCAAGGGGTCACGGGTCACGTCGACGCCGTCGATCGCGGCGCGCCCGCCGGAGGGCGCGATGATCGTCGCGAGCATCCGCAGCGTCGTCGTCTTGCCGGCGCCGTTTGGCCCGAGCAGCCCGTAAATCTCGCCATAGCGCGCGTCCAGGTCTACGCCGCGTACAGCCCGCACCTTGCCGCGCTCGGGGTCCTGGAACTCCTTCTCGAGGTCCACGGCGAGGATGGCGACCCCGCCCTCACCGCGCGCCGCGCGCTCCGTCGTGCTCTGGTCCAGCTCGCTCATCGTGTATCGCCGTCGCCCTTCAGGAGGCCCAGGAGTCGTTTCAATGGGATCGTTTCGCCCGCGAGCGCGACGCCCTCGCGCGACAGGATGCGCACGCTGATCCGCAGCGCGACGAGCGCATACACGAACAGGGCGGCCGCGGTGACGAGGACCGGCCCGAGCTCTGCGTGGCCGACCAGCAGCTCGCGGAAGGCGAGGGCGACGTTCACGACCGGGATCAAGGCTGTGCCGTAGGTCAGCCCGAGCCCTGGCAGCGAAGCCGCCATCGCCGGAAAGATGAAGATCATCTGCACGGGGCCGAGCAGCGCTTGCCCCTCCTTGAAGGACGCGGCGAGCCCAGCGAAGCCCGTCAGGACCGCGCTGACGAAGAAGACGAACAGGAGCGCGAGGGGCGCGACCGCGGCGAGCGCGCTGAGGGGCAGCTTGACCTCGACATCGGCGCCGAGCTGCCCGAGCAGGTGCCCCGCAGAGAGCCCGAGCGCGACGAGGTTGAGGGTCGTCGCGATCATGCCGGAGGTGCTGACCGCGAGGATCTTGCCGAGGTGCACCGCGGTGCGCGGGATCGGCAGCAAGAGCGTCGTCTCCGCCGTGCGCCGCTCTTTCTCGCCCGCGGTGAGGTCCACCGCAGGGAAGAACGAGCCCATCACGGCCATCACGATCAGGAGCATCGGCAGCATCAGCGAGAGCGCGAGGGCGCCCTCCTCCTCGCTCGTCGCGAGGTCGCGCGAGCGGACCTCGAGCGGCTCCAGCGCCGCGATGTCGACGTCGCGCGCGCGGGCCGCGGCCTCGCGGACTTCGTTGGCGTAGGCCGCCAACCGCTCGCGCACGCGCTCGACGGCGATCGACGAGCGCGACCGGGTGCTGTCGTGGTAGGCGATCACGGGCGCGTCGTCGTGGCGCTCGCGCGGCACGACCACCAGCGCGCCGAGGTCGTCGTCGGCGGCGAGGCGCGCGGCGGCGAACGCGAGGTCTGGGGCTTCCGCGTCGAGGTCTTCGGGCGGCGCGTCGACGTCGAGGCGCCCGACCGGCGAGCGCGTGCGCCCTGTAGGGCTCGGCTCCGACCGCGGCGCCGCGCCTTGGGCCGGCGCCGGTTCGGCGTTGGGGTCGGCGTCGGCTTCGCTGCTCGCCTCGAGGCTGCCGCCGGGCGCGCTCGCAGCGTCGTCGCCGACGAGCGGCGCGAGGTCATCCGCGCGCGTGAGGGCCTCGAGGAAGGTCTCACGCTCGGCCGGGTCGGCGCGCAGCTCGACGCGGACGTTCGTCGCGTCCTTCTGGCCGCGCACGAGCAGCGCGCCTTGCACCATGACCCAGAACAGCACCGGGTACATCGCGACCGGCAGCAGGAACGTGTACAGCACCGTCTGCCGGTCGCGCAGGCCCTCGCGCAGCTCCTTGCGCGCGACGGCGAGCGCCGCGCTCCATTGGGACCCCGTGCTCACGGGGCCTCAGGGCCGTCCTGCCACGTGCCGAAGTGGTCGGCGCCGTCGGCGGTGATCACGCAGATGTCCTCGATGCGCAGCCCGAACTTGCCGCGCTGGTAGATCCCCGGCTCGTTCGTGAAGACCATGCCGGGCGCGAGGATCACGTCCGAGCCGCCGTCGAGGTAGGGCGGCTCGTGCACCTCGGTGCCGATGCCGTGTCCGATGCGGTGGCCCATGTGGCCGTAGCCGCCGTCGTAGCCCGCCGCCGCGAGCGCGCGCCGCGCCGCGCCGTCGGCGTCGCCGGAGCGCAGCCCGGGCCGCAGCGCGTCGTAGGCGCCGCGCTGGGCGTCACGGACGGCGTTCCAGACCTTGACGACCTCGGCCGAGGGCCGCGCGTCGACGACCCACGTGCGCGTCGTGTCGCTGCAATAGCCGTGCAGGCGGCCGCCGGTGTCGAGCAGCAGCACCTCGCCCCGCGCGATCTCCCGGTCGACGCCGTCGCCGTGGGGGAACGCGCCGGACGGGCCCGCGAGCGTCAGGTCCCAGAGGTGCGTCAGCCCGAGCTTCTCTTGCGCGACGTGCGCGTAGAGCGCGACCTCGGAGGTCGTCATGCCGGGCACGACGAGCGCCGCGACGGCGCGGATGGCGTGCTGCGTACGCTCGCTGGCGGCCCGCATCAGCGCGAGCTCGTGCTCGTCCTTGATGCCGCGCAGGCTCGCGGCGAGCGCGCGCCCATCGAGGCAGGCCGCGCCGAGCGCGCGCTCGATCGGCGGCAGGAAGCGCGCGCGCACATCGGGGTCGACGGCGACACGGCGCGCAGTGCGCCGCACGAGCTCTTCGCCCAGGACACGACCCGGGTCGAGGTGCTCGTCCCAAGGCAGGACGTCGCCGCCGATCGCGCGCGCGGCGGTCGCCTCGACGCGCTCGGCCTCGAAGCCCGGCGTGACCCACAGGAGGCCGCCGTCGGCGAAGACGACGAGCGCCAGCAAGCGCTCGCTGTTCCCGAGCGCCTTGCCCGTGAGGTAGTCGAGCGTCGCCCCAGACTCGACGAGGTATGCGTCGACGCCTGCGGTCGTGAGCAGCCCGGCGAAGCGCGTGCGGCGCGCGGCGCGCTCCGCGTCCGTGATCGGCCCGGGGTCGGCGTTCGGCGCGGTGAGGCTCGCGAGCGCTGCCGTGGCGCGCGCGCGCAGGTCCCGGGTGCGGGGGTCGTCCTTGAAGACCGTGAGGTTCGCCATGCGGAGAGGGTACCGAGTCCCGGTGCGAGGCGCGATCGTGGTCCAGGTCGCGAATCTCGCGCGGCGCGGGTCCCGAGACGTGGCAAGTGGGCAGCTCGGGGGCAAGTGGGCTCACTCCGCGGGGGGGGCGCCTCCGATGACCCGACGATGCTGCAGCCTTCGGAGACGGGCCCTGTTGAAGCGGGCCGTGAGACACGTTCTACAACGCTCGAACATGCGACCGACCCGGCAGCCGCGCCCGCGACGGACACGGGCGGTCTGGCGTCGCTCTTTGAGGTGGACCCAGGCGCGCGCGGGGCCCGCGACGTCGGGCAGCGCCACGCGACCCTGCGCCCGCGTGAGCTCGAGCGTCCGCCGCTCGTCCTGCGGCTCGTCTCGGGCGCGTCTAAGGCGGTCTTGATGGTCGCGCTCCTCTGGGGCCTCTTCTTCAATTTCAGCGAGGTCCGTGGCAGCTCGATGCGCCCGGGCATCCAGGACGGCGACCGGATCCTGGTCGACCACGTCAGCTACATGTTCGAGGACGTCGCGCGCGGCGACATCGTGGTGCTGCGTTATCCGCTCGACCCGACGGTCGACTACGTGAAGCGGGTCGTCGGTTTACCGGGCGAGCACATCGAGATCTTCCGCGGCCAGGTCTGGATCGACGGTGCGCGCGTCGAGGAGGACTATGTCGCCGAGGAGAACCTGGACCCGTGGGCCGTCGTCGATACGGTCGTCGAGCCGGGGCACTATTTTGTGCTCGGTGACAATCGCCTGCGCAGCTCCGACAGCCGCGACTTCGGCCAGGTCGCCGAGGTGTATCTGCGAGGGAAGGTCCGCGCCCGCCTCTGGCCCGCCGCCCGCGTCGGCCTGATCCACTGAGCCACGCCTGCCGCGGTCGTTTACCATAGGGCGCTATGGAAGCGCCCCTGATCCTCGAGCAGCATTATCTCGGTTGTCTCAGCCAAGCGTCTTACCTCGTCGGCGACCGCGCAGCGGGGGTGTTGGCCGTCGTCGATCCGCGGCGTGACGTCGAGCTCTACTTAGAGCGCGCGCGCGTGCTCGGGTGCACGATCCAGCACGTGCTCCTGACACACTTCCACGCCGACTTCCTCGCGGGCCACCTCGAGCTCGCGCGCGCGACCGGCGCGAAGCTGCACCTCAGCGCGGCCGCCAGCGCCGAGTATCCGTTCCACGCGCTCACCGACGGCGCCGAGCTGCAGCTCGGGGCCGTGACCGTGCGCGCGCTCGCGACCCCGGGGCACACGCCCGAGTCGATGTGCTTCTTGGTGCTCGACGGCGCGCGCCCGCACGCGGTCCTGACGGGGGACACGCTGTTCAACGGCGACGTCGGGCGGCCGGACCTGATGGCGTCAGTCGGAGTGACCTCGGAGGAGCTCGCGCGCGCGCTCTACCGCTCGCTCAACGAGCAGCTCATGCCGCTCCCGGACGAGGTCCTTGTGTATCCCGGGCACGGCGCGGGCTCGGCTTGCGGCAAGAACCTGTCGAGCGAGACGTGGTCGACGATGGGGGCCCAGCGGCGCACGAACTACGCGCTTCAGTTCGCGGACGAAGCGGCGTTTGTGGCCGCGGTCACCGCGGGGCAGCCGCCGGCGCCAGCTTATTTTGCGCGGGCCGCGACCTTGAACAAGCGCGAGCGGCCGCTGCTCGATGACGCGCTCGCGCGCGAGCTCGTGCCGCTGTCGTACGCAGAGCTCCAGGCGGAGGTCGCGCAGGGCGCGGCGGTGCTCGATACGCGCGACAAGGAGGCCTACGCCGCAGGGCACTTGCGCGGCGCGCTCTGGGTCGGCCTCGACGGTCAGTTCGCGAGCTGGGCCGGCGCGGTGCTCGACCTCGAGCGGCCGGTCGTGCTCGTGTGTGACCCGGACCGCGAGCGCGAGGCTGCCCTGCGCCTCGGCCGGATCGGCTATGACGGCGTGGTCGGGTACCTGGCGGATATGCCTGGGGCGCTCGCTGGCGCTGGAGACGCGCTCGTCGGGGCGCCGCGCAGCGCGCCGCGCGCGACGGCACAGCTCCTCACGGGAGCCGCCGACGCGCCGCTCGTGCTCGACGTGCGCCAGCCAGGGGAGGTCGCAGCGGAGCGCGTCGCAGGCTCGCTCGCGATTCCGCTCGGCGAGCTGCGCGCGCGCCTCGACGAGGTGCCGCGCGGCAAGCCGGTGCACGTGCATTGTCGCTCGGGATATCGCTCGCTCATCGCGCTGAGCCTCTTCGAAGCCGCAGGGCGCAACGATGCGATCGACATCCCAGGCGGAATGTTGGCGTGGACCGCGGACGGTTGCCCGGTGGTGGAGGGCGCGCGATGCTCCGGGTGATCGCGCTCGCTGCGCTCGCGGCGGCGCAGGCCTTCGGGCAGGCGCCGGCGGCGCCCGTGCAGGGGCCCGTTCAGGGGCCCGTTCAGGAGCCTGTGCGGGGGCCCGTTCAGGGGCCCGTGCAGGAGCCCGTGCAGGAGCCCCTTGCGCGGCCCGAGCCCGTGACGCGGCAAGCGCTCGCCGAGCTCGTGCAGCAAGTCGACGCTCGGCTGGCCGCAGCGCTCATCTCGGGCTCGCTGGAGGGCGAGGCGCTCGCCGCAGCGAACCGGCGCTTCGATAGCATCTCGCTGCGCTTCTTTGGCGGCGACCTCGGCGCCGTCCGTGACGAGCTGCGCGCGTGGGTGACAACGCTCGAGCCTGCGCCCGCCCGCGACGCAGCGCGCGACGCGTCGCGGCCGGAAGCGGCGCCAGCAGAGTCGCGCTCCCTGGCGGACCTGCGCGGCGAAGTCGAAGCGCAGCTCGCCCATGCGACGATCGAGGACACGGGGTCTTTGCGCGTGCTGCAGTCGCGGCTCGCGCTCCTGGTGGACGCGCCGTCGCCCGAGCGTTCGCGCGAGTTCCTGTGGTCGTCGCCGGCGCTCGCAGAGGCTGTGCGGGGCGAGGCGCAGCGGCTCCTCGCTGGCGAGCGTCCCTATGCCAACGTGGTCGGTGATCTCTGGCGCACGGTGCCGCACGGCCGGCGCGATTTGGCGGTGCGCGTCTACCAGCCCGCCCCGCGTGGATCCGCGCCAGTCCACGCAGCGCCGCTGCCGCTCGTCGTCGCGTTCCACGGCGCCGGCGGCGATGAGAACTTCCTCTTCGAGCTGGCGGGGGACGGCTACCTGAAGCGGCTCGCGGATGAGTACGGGTTCCTCGTCGTCTGCCCGTTCACGCCGGACTATACGTTCGGCGGCCCGGCCTTCGATTCGCTCCTCGCGGCGCTGAGCGCGGACTACTCTATCGACCCCGCGCGGGTCTTCTTGTTGGGCCATTCGATGGGCGGCGCGACGGTCTCGAACCTCTGCCGCCTTCGTCCACGCTCCTTCGCGCGGGCCGCTTGCGTCGCAGGTTTTGGCAAAGTGGGCGCGGGCTCGCCGCCGGTCCTGGTCGTGAGCGGCGCGCTCGACCCGATCGTTCCGACGCGAGGGCTGGCGCGTTCGGTCGAGGCGTCACGTGCAGCGGGCGCCGATGTCCGCCTCGAAGTGCTCGAGCATCAAGGGCACACGTTGCTGCTGCCCGTCGCGATGCGCCGGGCGATCGCTGATTTTGGCCTCCAGGCGGTGGCTGCCGCCAAGTCTGGCTCCTGAGCCCCTAAGCCCCTAAGCCCCTAAGCCCCTAAGCCCCTAAGCCCCTAAGCCCCTGAGCCCCGCCTCCGAGCGGCATGTACCTGAACCTACGCTCTGATGCACTCTGACTCGCGCTTCAGGAGGGCCACGCACACCGGTGCGACGCTGCGTTGCGTGCCGTCCGGGCCGCTCGATGCGCAGCGGCTCGTCGTCCTCGTCACCCTTCTGTGCTGCGCGGCCTGTGCTCGTGAAGACAAGAGCGAAGCTGGCGCGCGGTGGGTCCGCGCCACGTATGAGCCGCTCGCCGAGCGTCCGGCGTCCACCGAGCGCGAGGTCGCCCGCTTGACCGCCGGTCAGTTCGCACGGACGTGGCGCGTCGCGCGCGCTGGTCGAGTCGACGAGCCCTTGCGCTGGACGGACGATGAGCGCGCGCGGCTCGTGCTGTCCGGTGAGGGCGCGCGCTTGGCGGAGCTCCCGGTCTCGCTGACGGCCGCGGACCTCCACCGCGCGACGCTCGAGCTCGACGTGCCGGCCGGCGAGAGCGAGGCGCTGCGCCTCGCCTTCCGTACGAAGGAGCGCACGCGCGCATACACAGACGTCGTCACCATCGAAGGCGTCGAAGGGCGCGAGCATATCGAGCTCGACCTCGCGCAAGTACGCCCCCTCGAAGGGGGCTTCGACGCGATCATCTTCGAGACGCTCGGGACGGCGACGCGCCTCGAGATCGCGTCGCTCGTGTTCTCCAAGCGACGGTCGATCGCGTTCTTTCCCACCGCGCACGACGGGCCAGCGCTCATCCATCTCGCCGATGAAGCCAGGCTGGGGGTCGCGCTCGACGCGCAGCACCCGGTCGCGCTCCGCTGTGAAGCGCCGCGCGGCGCGCGGCTGGAGCTCTCCTATCGCGTCGGGCCAGCCGCGGAGCTCGGTGACGCCGCGCTCGTGATCGAGGGCCTGGGGTCGGAGGTGCTGCGCTTGCCCCTCGGTGTGGCGCCGCGCTACGAGTGGCGCGTCTTCCGCAGGCTCGTCGCTGAGCCCGTCGTCGGCGCGCTTCGCATGACCCTTGAAGGAGGGGGCGAAGACACGCTGGCGTGTGTCGCCGACGCCGGCGCGCGCGTCGGCGCGCCGCTCGCCGCGCCGCCGACGGTGTTGTTGGTCACCTCGGACACGCACCGTGGCGAGCTGCTCGGCCTGGCCTCGAGCGGCCTCGTGCGGACGCCCGCGCTCGACGCGCTGGCGCGGCGCGGCCTCGTCTTTACCGACGCGATGTCGACGTCGAACGCGACGAATCCCTCGCATGTGGCGCTCATGACGGGGCTGCACCCGCGTGACTCGCGCATCGTCACCAATCGCGACCCTGTCGCGCGGCGCGCCGTGACGCTCGCGGAGCGCTTCTCGGCCGCAGGCTGGCGCACCGCCGCGACCTTCAGCGCGTTTCACTTGAACGACGAGACCAGCGGCCTTGGGCAGGGCTTCGATCGCTACGAAGGGCCGGGCGCGCCGACCGGGCTCGAGTTCGATGCGTTCGCTGGCGCCGCGGCCTCCGTGCGTGACGGTGCGCTCACGGCGGAGCGCGCGCTCGCCCACATCGAGGACGCGGAGGGCGCGCCGCTCTTCCTCTGGGTGCACGTCTTCGACGCCCACGCCCCCTACTTGCCACAGGGCGAGTTCGACGGCCGCTACCAGCCCGCGGGCAGCGATCCGCGCGTGCATGGACCTGGCTTCGCGGTCGCACCGCACAAGGTCCCTGGTTTCCTCAAAGGGGTCGTGGATCCCGAGTATCCCTGGCGTCAGTACCGCGCCCTGGTCGACTACGTCGACCATGTGCTGACGCCCTTGCTCGAGCACCCGCGCGTCGCGGCCGGGATCGTCGGCTTTACGTCGGACCACGGCGAGTCGTTCGGCGAGCGTGGCATTTGGTGGAACCACGCCGGCGTTCACGCCGCGACGACACACGTGCCGCTCGTGGTCGCTTGGCCGGGCGCCGAGGCCGCGCGCGTGACGGTGCCCGTCTCGCAAGCGGACCTCGGCTTCACGTTGCTTTTGCTCGCGGGCTTGGACCCTGGGGACTTCGGCGGGCGGGACCTGCGCTGGGCCCTCGAGCCCGTCCCGGAGACAGCGCCGCGGTTCGCGCTCGGCTATCACGCCCGGTCGGCCGCGGTCGATGACGGCCGGTGGCTCCTCGTCATGCACCTGCTCGAGGAGCAGAATGACGAGGACAGCCACACGTGGCGGCCGGGCGAGGTCGAGCTCTTCGACCGGCGCTCCGATCCGCGCTGCGACCAGGACCTCGTCGCGCAGGAGCTCCCCCGCGCCCGTGCCATGCGGGCGCGGCTGATTCAGTGGCTCACGTCGGGCGATTCGGTCGGCTACAAGGGCGAGTACCACGTCAAAGCCGCGATCGATCAAGCGCTCGCGGAGCTCGGCTACTCGAGCGGGGGAGAGCTGGATGGGTCGTGGTACGATCCCGCCCGCGGCGACGTGTTCTTGGAGCGCTATGGCTCCCGCTGATCGCCGCGCCTGGGGCGCCGGCGTGGTCGCCGTGACAGCCGTCAACGATGACCGCCATGGATCGCCAGCAAGAGCCTGACGGGGCGCTCGGGTCTCGCGCCGTCGGTGGCGCGGCTGAGCGTTGCGTCAGCGACGCTGCGGTTGGCGTCGAGCCCGGGCCGTCGGTGCGCACGCCGTGGGCGCCGTCTCGTCAAGGCGGCGGGCTGGCTGGCCGGTTGGCGCTCGTTGGCGCCCTGTGCCTCCTCGGGGTGGCGCTCGTCTGGACGGCGTGGCTCGGCGACGACGCGTTCATCACCTTTCGCGCCATGGACAACTTTGTCCACGGCCGTGGGCTCGGATGGAACGTGGGGGAGCGTGTACAGGCATTCACGAACCCCCTCTGGCTGTTCCTGCTTGCGCTGCCGTATGCGTTGACCGGGGAGCTCTATTGGGTGGCGATCGCCGCGGGCTTCCTGTGCACGGGCGTCGTTGTGGCGCTGATCGTCCGCCGAGCATCGAGCGCCGGAATGGCCGCCTTCGGTGTCCTGCTGCTCGCGGGCTCGAAGGCCTTCGTCGACTACGGGACGTCTGGGCTCGAGAACCCATTGCTGCACATCTTTGTGCTGCTCGCCGTCGGCGCGTTCCTCGCGCCAATGGACCCTGCGCGGCGCGCGGTCCGCGTCGCGTGGGCGACGTCGTTTGCGTTCCTGACGCGCCCTGATGCGTTGGTGTTGACCAGCGTCCTCTGCGTGGCCGCTTGGCTCGGGTCGCCGACGCTCGGCACCTTGCGGCGCATGTGCTTCGCCTGGCTCCCGGCCTTCGCATGGGAGACGTTCTCTCTCGTGTACTTCGGCACATTTGTGCCCAACACGGCCATCGCAAAGCTCGCGGGCGAGCTGCCGCGGAATGAGCTGGTGCAGCAAGGGCTGTTCTACCTGCGCAACTCGCTGCACTGGGACCCGCTGACGTTGACGACGGTCGCTGTCGCGGTGCTCGCGCTCGCCTTGCGCCCCAGCCGCTGGCGGCGTCGGGAGTGCGTCGTTGCGCTCGCGGTCGTGTTGCACCTCGTGTATCTGCTTCGGGTCGGAGGCGACTTCATGAGCGGCCGCTTCCTGACCTCGCCCTTTGTCGTGGCGGTCGCGCTCATCGTTCGGTGGCGGCCGGAACGGCGGCAGCTCGTCGCCGGCTCGCTCGTCGTGGTCGCGCTCTCTGTGTGGAGCGAGCGCAGCACGTGGCGGCCTCGGCCGGGGCCGCTCGCGTTCCTAGAAGCCCTCGAGAGCACAGGGATCACGAACGAGCGCGCGTTCTACTACGCCTTCACCGGGCTCGTGTCCGAGGGCCACCCCACGTGGGGCCGGCTCGCAGACGGCGCGCTGTATCCGCCTGCGGAGTACGCGCGGATGAAGCTCGCTGAGGGCGAGCGTGTCCAGGTGCACGGACAGATCGGGATGTACGGCTGCCTGCTCGGTCCCGAGGTGCACGTCGTGGACCCGATGGGGCTCGCGGATCCGCTGCTGGCACGGCTGCCCTTGACGACCCACGCGGGCGATTCGCTGTTTGGGCGCAAGCGCGACGCCCACGGCCGCTTTTGGAAGGTCGGACACCTTCACCGTGACTTGCCGCCGGGTTACCTCGCGAGCCTCGAGTCGGATTCGAACCAGATCGAGCACCCTGCGCTGGCGCGCTACTACGGCGCGCTGCGCGCGCTGACCCGGGCCCCGATCTGGAGCCGCGAGCGCTGGCGCGTGCTCTTCGCCTTCCATACGGGCCGCTACGACGCGGACCTCGACGCGTGGCGTCGTGATCGGACCGCGGAGCTGGAGCGGGGCAAGGTCCCTCGATCGGACTGATCGACTGGGTGGCGGGCTCGCGCGCAGGTGCCGTTGCGCCTTGCTGGCGCCACACGCACCCGCGCCGATGCTCGACCCCGAAGCCGATGGGGGAGCACCCGGTCGCTGGTGGAGCAGGCGCACGAAGGATGCGTCAAGCCTCGAGCGGCGCGCGGCGGCGGCGTTCGATCCACCGCGCCGTGTCTGCGTCGAGGGCGAGGGTGCGCAGCTCCGCGGCCTCTTGGCCCAGGGCTGTCAAAGCGCGGTGCGCCAAGGCGTGGAAGTCCGGCGGCAGCGTCGGCATATCGACGAGCGGCGCGAGGCGCTCCATCGCCCGCGCCGGGTCGCCGGCGGCGAGGTGCGCCTCGGCCGCGAGCAACGTGCCCTTCATCGCCCATGAGCCGGCGATGGACTCGATCAGCTCGAGCGAGCGCTCGGGCGCGCCCTGGCGCAGGGCGATGTCCGCCAGCCTGAGGCGCGTCAGGTCGCCAGTGAGACCGGGCAACACGGGCTGCGCGAAGACCTGCCCGTCGAGCGCGAGGCAGCGCTCATAGCGCGCGCGCGCCTCGTCCAGCCGGTCGAGCTTCTCGAGCGCGTGCGCCTCGGCAAACACGAGGTTCGGGTGCTCGTGCGGGCAGCGCGACGCCGCCTCACGGGCGGTCTGGAGCGCCGCATCGGGTGCGCCTGTCTCCGACTGCGCAAAGCTCAGCGCGTAGCCGAGCCGGATCGTGTTCATGGGTAGCTGGCCTGGAGGCCGCCCGTCGATCGCGCGCAGGAACGGCGCTAGCGCGTGCTCACCGACCTCGCGCGCATCCGCGAGGCGACCGACCTTCAGGAGCTGCACCACCAGGTAACCCGCGAGCTCGCCGTCGCTCGGGTCCTCTTGCAGCGAGCGTCGCAGCAGCAGCTCGTTGCGCACGTCCTTGCCGAGGCCCGCCCGCAGCGCCGGCACATCGCCATAGTGGATCAAAGGCGCCGCGACCGCCTTGGACTTGCCGCGCCCGAGCGCATGCAAGCGATTGAAGCCGACGGTCAGCGTCTCGTGCACGCGCCGCGTGAAGCGCAGCTCTGGCAGGTTCGGGAAGAAGCGCGGCACGAAGACGGGCGCGCCGATGCGCTTGGCGCCAGTCACGACCTCCAAGTGCGTCGCGTCGAGGCTCGAGGCGTTGTGCAGCGGCAGCGACCCGAGGAGGAGCTCTGCATCGAGCGCCGCGGCTTGGAGGCCCTCCGCTGCGCCGGGTCCGAGGCGCTCGTCGGCATCGAGCACGAGGACGTGCGAGCCCTTGGCCAGCGCGACGCCGACGTTCCGCGCGGCCGCGAAGTCGTCGTTCCACGCGTAGGACACGACGCGCGCGCCGGCGCTGCGCGCGATCTCGACGGTCCGGTCGGTGCTGCCCGTGTCGACGAGGATCATCTCCTGCACGAGCCCCGCTGCGCTGGCGAGGCAGTCAGCGAGGAAGCGCTCCTCGTTCTTCGCGATCATGCAGAGGCTTATGGTCGGCACCCGCCCACGGTAGCGCACCCGGGGGGGCGATTCCCGTCCAAAACAACGCGCCGCCCGCGGCCAACCCAGGCTCCGATGGGAGCGCGGTCACCACGGGCGGCGCGCAGGCCGCTCTCGAGCGGCGCAGCTTACTGGCGCCAGGGCGCGCCGAGCGCAGCCGCGCTGGGTCGGACGGCGAACTCGAGCCACATGACTTGGCTGCGGAGCTTTCCGATGAGGCCGATCTTGAAGTCGAGGAAGTTCTGCGGCTCGATCACGGCGGTCGCGCCCGACCCGACGCGGACCTTCTCCAAGCGCGCGCTGATCGTCCCTGCGGGGGTGCCCTTGGAGGTGGTCCAGTTGAGGTCGCTAGAGAGCTTGATCTCGGCCGCGCGTGTGCCGTCGCTTGGGCGGATGAAGAGCAACCAGCTGTCCGAGACATCGAGGCCCTCGAAGGCTGGATCGGTCATCGGCTCGGGCTCCTGCTCGGCCTCGCCCTTGCCTTTGTCCTTGCCCTTGTCGTCTTTCTTGTCGTCCTTCGGGGTCTCGATGCGCGGGGCCCGGCCCTTGGCGCGGTAGGCGACGATGTAGTCGCCAGCGGGCAGCGCCGGCTCCAACAGCTCGATGTCGGTCGAGAAGAACCCGAGCTGCGCGGGATGCACGCGGCTCTTGACCTCGAGGTCGGTCTTCTGGGACTCCTCGATCAACGCGACGGGCGCGAAGAGCATGAAGTCGTAGCCCGAGATCCCCGTGGCGCCGGTTTGCCAGCGGTCGATCCCGACGACGCCGGACATGTCGAACGCGACGCCGTCCCCGCGCGCTGCGCTGTTCTGGATGACGTTCTCGAGGACCAGCGTGGCCTTGTCCTCACACACACGCGGCGACGCTGCGACGCGGAAGCCCATGCCGCCGGTGAACTGCGTGCGCTCGGTGCCGCGCCGCGTCGCGATGCGGGCCGCGAGCTTGTCGTTCTCGAACGCGCCGCTCATCGCAACGCGTTGGTTCGGGTCGAAGACGGGCAGGGCCGACTTCCTCTCGCGCTTGCCGTTGATCTTGACGGTGTACTCGCCCGGCTTGAAGCCCTTGTATTCCTTGTAGGGGCTCGAGGTCCATTCCCAGACGTTGCCCGCGAGGTCGTGGATGCCAAAGGGGCTCACGCCAGCCGCGAAGGAGCCGACCGGATAGGGCTTCGAGCGGCGCATCTCGTTCGATACGCAGTACTTGCCGTCTTCCCAGTCGTCGCCCCACGGGTAAGCGGACTTGGAGTCCTTGCGGGCGGCGCGCTGGAACTCGAACTCGGTGGGCAGCCGCAGGCCCGCCCACTCGCAGTACGCGACCGCGTCGGCATACGCGACCATGACGACCGGGAAGCGCTCCTGGCCCTCCGGGATCGCGTAGCCGGCTTCGCGCCAGTTCTCGGCCCACCAGCGGTCGCGCGGCGTCAGGCCGTCACCGGCGGCCCAGCCGCGCTTCTCGTAGCGGCGACCCTCTTGCTTGGCCGCGTCGAACTTCTCTTGCTCACCCTTGGCGAAGTCTGCGGCCGCCTGCGCGAGCGCCTTCTCGTTGGCCCAGTGCAGCGGCGCTTGGTGCCCCGTCGCCTCGACGAAGGTCAGGTACTCGGCGTTGGTCACTTCATAGACGCCCATCCAGAACGTCCCGACCTCCATCGTGTGCTGCGGCGTCTGGGCGTCGAGCACGCGCACGAAGCCAGGCTGCTGCTCGAGGAGCGCCTCGATCTCCTTCTCCGACGAGCCGATCGTCGTGCGGCCACCGGTCACCTCGACGAGGCCTGGGATAGGCACGGACTTCGCAGGGACGATCTTGAGCTCTTGGCCAAAGGAGCTCGGAGCAGCGAGTCCGCAGGAGGCGACGAGCACGACGAGCGGTTGGAGCATGGAGCGTTGCATCAGTTCGGTCGGGAGTGGGCGCTGGCCGGCGATTCGAGGGATAGGCGCCAGCAGCCGAGGCATCGGATAGTCCGCGGCGGGGCGAACGTTGCGTCCGCGGGCCGTAAAATTTGGGCCCTGGACCGGTGCCGGGGGAGCGCTGGGGGCCCGGAGGATAGCCGCGCGCGCGCCCGCTGCAACCGGCTAGGTCGGGCGCGCTCCGCCAGCGACGACCCTCAGCCCGCCTCGAGGAGCCCTGCCGCGGCGAGGTCGCGCATCGGCGCCTCCAGCCATTCACGCCCGTGGTGGGCGAGGCGGTTCAAGAAGATGTCGAGGATCTCCGGCTCGAAGGCGCGCCCGGATTGAGACTCGAAGAAGTCGATCGTCTTGTCGAGGCTCCACGCGTTCTTGTAAGAGCGCCGGCTCGTCAACGAGTCGAACACCTCGACCACACACAGGATCCGGCCCGCGTGGGAGATCTCCCGGCCCCGCAGGCGCAGCGGATAGCCGGTGCCGTCCCAGCGCTCGTGGTGCTCGGCGACGTAGCGCACGACCGACTCGAGCCGCGGGTGCTTGCCGAGGCGCTCTGCGCCGACCTGGGGGTGACGCTGCATCTCGCGCCGCTCCGCGGGGGTCAGCGGGCCGTTTTTCGTCAGGAAGGTCAGGTCGTCGAGGAAGATCTTGCCGTAGTCGTGGGCGATCGCGGCGAGCTCGAGGTGTTCGATCATCGCCTGGTCGAGGCCGAAGTCCTTCGCGACGAGCTTGCAGTACTGGCGCGTGCGCTCACCGTGACCGGCGGTGTAGGGGTCCACGCGCTCGATCGAGCGCGCCACCATGCCGGACAGAATGTCGACGAGCTCGTGGAACAGGAGCTCCTCGCGCCTCAGCCTGCGCTCGCGGACCGCGCGGTGGATCGTCGCGGCGAGCAGGTTGGGGTCGACCGGCTTCTGCAGGTAGTCCGAAGCGCCGACCTTCATGGCCTGGACGGCGGCCTCGACGCGGGGGTAGCCCGTCATCAGGAGCGCGATCGCCTCGGGCTGCAGCTTGCGGGTCGCGCGCAGGACGTCCTCGCCGGCCGCGCGGCCGTCCATGACGACATCGGTGACCACGGCGTCGAAGCGGCGCCGCTCGAGCAGCGTGATCGCCGCCTGGGGGCGGCGCGCCAGTGTCGCGACGATCCCCTGCCGTTCGAGCACCATGGCGAGCACCTCGAGCACAAGCGGCTCGTCATCGACGAGCAGGACTTCGAGGCGCGGTTCGTTCGCCGGGGTTTCCATGTTATGCCCAGCATGACGATCTGGACCAGGCGAATGGAAGCGCCGATCCCTAACATGTTTGCACGAAAGGTGTGATTCCGAAGATGAAGACGGGTGAACCAGGGGTCGAGGGTGCCGGACAGGGTGGCGAGGAGCGCGAGGTGTCGCGCTTCGAGGTGGGGGCCGAGCAGCGCGGGAGGCGCCTCGACCAGGTGCTCGTCGACCTGGTGCCGAGCTGGTCCCGGAGCCGCTTGCAAGCGCTCGTCAAGGCCGGTCACGTCCGTGTGGACGGCCGGACCACCGCGCGTTCGAACCACTTGCTCGAAGGGCCGGCGACGATCGAGGTCGCGCTGCTGGTCGCGCGTCCGCACGCATTCGACGTCGCCGGGGCGCCGATCGGGGACCTGCCGGTGCTCTTCGAGGACGAGGACGTGGCCGTGATCGACAAGCCCGCCGGCCTCGTCTCGCACCCGCGGCTGAGCGCCGGCGGCCCCGCCGGCGCCGCGGGCGCACAGGTCTTCGGGGCGCTCTCGGTGTCGGACCTCGCCACCGCGCGCTTCGGCGCGCTTCCGGTCGGGCAGGGCATGGGGCGGCCGGGCATCGTGCACCGGCTGGACCGTCTGACGAGCGGCGTCATGGTCCTCGCGCGCACCGAGGCCGCGATGCTCGATCTGATGCGCCAATTCCGACATCGCACGGTGCAGAAGACGTACGCGGCGCTCGTCCACGGCGTGCCGCGCTTCGACACCCAGTGGGTCGACGCGCCCTTGGCGCCGCGTCCGGACAGCCCTGATCGTCAGCGGGTCGCGTCGCGCGAGCAGATCGAGGCCGGAGCGGCGCGCGAGGCCGAGACCTTCGTCGAGGTCCGCGAGCGCTTCGCGGGCTTCTCGTCGCTCACTTGCCAGCCGAAGACGGGCCGCACGCACCAGATCCGCGTGCACTTGCAGCACCTGAACCTGCCCATCATCGGGGACCGCATCTACCACGCGCGCGGCGCGCTCTCCGTGAAGTTGCCCGAGGACGCGCCTGTGCCGCAGCGCCAGGCCTTGCACGCAGCGGCCTTGACGATCGACCACCCGCGCACCGGCGAGCGGCTCACGTTCGAGGCGCCCCTGCCCGACGACATGCAGCGGCTCCTCGCGTGGCTGCGGGCACACGCCCCCGCATCGCGCTGAGGCGGTCAGTCCTCGGCGCGGATCTCGACGGCGAACGACTGTCCGCCTTCGACGAGCAATTGTCGGCGGGCACCGGAGCCGTCCAGCCCGCGCGCGACCAGCGTGTAACGGCCGTCGATCAGCGGCCCGAGGGCATAGCGCCCAGGCCCAGGCGAGCGCGGCTGCGCGAGCCTGGTGACGTCGTCCCCGCCCTCGTCGAGCAGGGTCAGCGCGGACGGCAGCGGCTCACCGCTCGCGTCCCGGATGACGACGGTGACCTCGGCGCCGTTGGCGAGGGCGATCATCGCTTCGGTCGTTTCGCCGGCGGTGATGACGATCGGGGCCGTCCAGCTCGACGCTCGGTGGGCCGTGCGCACTGCGCAGCGATAGCTGCCGGGCGGGAGGCCGCCCACGGGGATGCCGTCGCTGCGCGCGCCCCGCCACGCCAGCGGTTTGGCGAACAGGTAGCGGCCCGCTGCGCTGCGCAGCTCAACGAGGAGGGCGTCCCCGGTGTCGACCGCGGTCCCTTCGAACCGCAGCAGGGCGCGGCCGGCGCGACCCGTGACGAGCTCGACGCTCGTCGAGCTGCCCCCGGCCACGACCTCGACGGGCTGGGACCGCACGCGCGCCAGCGCCCGTTCAGGCGCTGTTCCGGCCGCGGGCGTCGCGTGTACGACCCAGGGGCCGACGACGAGCCCGCTGACGATGAAGGTCCCGTCGGCGGCGGTCCGGGCCTCCACCGGAGCCGCGTGCTGCGGCCCGAAGGTCCATGGGGTCGCGGGCACACACTCGATCGCGGCGCCGCCGATGCCGCGCCCGTCGCCGTCAACGAGGCGCCCTTCGAGGTCGCCGGTGGGCAGGTCGAGGTCGCGGGTCGCGTCGTCCCCGCGGGTGAATGCACCCAGAGAGATGGAGGGTCGCCCCGGCAGCGCGGCGAGCAGGACCCACGGGTCCGTCGCATCGAGCGCGACGCTGTAGCGCCCCGCGCGGTCGGTGCGCACGACGAACGTGCGCTGTCCTTCGCCGAGCGTGCCCGCGCGTGGGCCCGGGTTCGCGATCCACGTCAGCTCCGTCTCGGGCACCGGCTGCTCGCCGATCAAGAGGCGCCCCGTCAGCGCGCCGCTCCCCTCCTGCGCCGGCAACTGGAGCCGCACGTCGACGCTGCTCCCGTCGTCGAGCAGGACGTCCTGCGCCGCCTTGCCGGCGCGAATCCGCAGCGCGCCCGGTGGCAGCACCGGCAGGCTGAAGCGGCCCTCATCATCGCTCACGGCCGAGTCGAGGCGCGCCTCCAGGCGATCGCCCGTCACGACGTCGACCTTCCGATTGGCCTGGGGAGTCCCGCGGGCATCGACCACCACACCCGTGACTCGGCCCCCGGGCAGGCGCAGGACGAGCTCGCGCCGTTCGCCGTCGGAGAGGGCGATTCGGCCCTGCGTTGTGACCGGGCCCTTGGTCGCTTGGACCGCCACGAAACCCACCGGGAGCCGGTCCGCGACCGCGCGCCCGTCCGAACCGGTGAACTCGCGTCGAGGCGCGGCGCGCGCAGGGTCGAATTGGACCGACGCGCCCGCGGTCGGGCGGCCTTGGCTGTCGATGACCAACGCCGTCAAGGCCGCCGGCGCCTCTGCGCGCACGAGCAGCGGCGCCCGCAGCGGCAACGTGAGCTCCGTCCCGGGCGGGGGCTCGAGGATCGTCAGCGGCGGCGCCGCCACGCTGATCCGCCAGCGCCCATGGGGCAGGCCGTCGAGCGCGTACCTGCCATCCGGTGCGGTCAGCGTGCGCAGGATCGGCGCGCCCGCTGCCGCGACGACCTCCCGCGCATGCGACGGGTCGCGCCCGTCCTGTTCGCTGGGCTCGAGGCGCAGCTCGAGCCGTGTCACCGGGCGCCCGATGCCGTCCTCGGCCTCTAGGACCAGGTCCATCTGGCCGTCGACGACCGTCCCCGCCGCGCCGAGCGCAGACGACCCACCCGCTGAAGCCAGGACAGCGCGCTCGGCGCCCGCGCGGCGGAAGCCGAGCCAGGCGAGCGCGATCAGGGCCACGGCGATGGTGGTGCGGAGGTTCATCGGGTCGATAGGTGAGCCACGTGCGCTCCATCCTGGCGATCTCGAAGGCCCGATGCGAACACTTCTGTCCGCGCGCTCGAACAACCGGAGGTAGAACAGCGCTGCGCGCAGCGCCGTTTCACCACGGGGTGTTAGGCCGGGTTCGCCCCGGCTTGGCGGCGTGACCTCGCGGTCGGCGGCGTGACGCGACGGAAGACGACCAACGAGAGGTCGTCTGGCTTGCCCGGCCAGCGCGGGCCGTCGACGCCGTCCATGCGGCGCCACGCAAAGGCCGCGAGCGCCGTCGCGCACGCCTTGGGCGGCCCGCAGCGCGCCGCATCCACTACCTCCGCCAGCGTGAGGTTGTCGAAGAGTCCGTCGCTCCCGAGGACGAGGGTGTCCCGCGGCCCGAGGGGCACCTCAGGGCCGACCTCGATCGTCAGAGGCAGCAGCCCGATCGCGTTCGAGACGATGTGCCGCTCCGCGTGCATCATCGCCTCGCGCTCCGTGATCAGCCCAGCCTCATGCGCCGCGGCGGTCGGCGAGTGCGCGATCGTGCGCAGCTTCAGCTTCCCGCGCTGCCCGACCACCAGCGCCTCGGCGTCGCCGGCGTGCACGACGCGCACCGTCGCCGGGCCGATGACGGCGGCGACGAGGGTCGCCCCGGCGCCCTCCGCGCCATCGATCACCGCGTCGTTCGCCCGTTCGAAGCCGGTCGCAAGGGCTGCGCCGAGGTCCGCGTCTCGGTCGGCGCGCATGAGCTCATGCGCGAGCGCCTCCAACGTCAGGCGCGCCGCGCGGTCGCCGTCGGGGAGCCCGCCCATCCCGTCCGCGACGGCGACCAAGACGCGCGACTCGTCGAGCTGCAGCACGAGCACGCCGTCCTCGTTCGTCCGCTTGCCGTGCCCGCGGCTGCTGATGACGACCGCCGTGCCGAGCGGCGAGCGCCACTCCACTGCGCTGCCGTCCTCCGACGCGAGCCGCAGGACGCCACGGTCGAGCGCCAGGAGCTCCAGGGTCGAGGTGGGGTCGTCCTGCATCGGCGTGGGGGACCGCTCTCAGGCGCGCCTCGGCGGTCGCTTCGTGGACGTGCGCTTCGCCGGCGTCGCAGGGACGCGCGGGCGCGCTAGGAGCGCGTAGGGCCGAATGCGCTCGAAGGCCTCGAGGAGCGGCCCTGCGTGCTCGAAGCGGCGCCGCGAGTCGACCCGCGTCGCGTGCCGCACGAGCTCGAGCAGGTCGATGTGGTAGCCGCGGCGGGCGCGGCTGAGGCCGGGGTACGGCCACTCGAAGGGCCACTCGGGCACGTCGCCGGCCATCATCCGATAGAGCACCAGCCCAGCGGAGAAGACGTCCGAGCGCACCGATGGGCGCCCGAGCGCTTGCTCCGGCGCCATGAAGCCGACCGTGCCCGACCCGGACGCTTCGATGCTGTGGATCGCGAAGCGCGCGAGCCCGAAGTCCGCGAGGCGCACGAGCCCGTCCTCGAAGAGCACGATGTTGTCGGGCTTCACATCGCAGTGCGCGACGCGCTTGGCGTGGGCGTGGGCGAGCGCGCGGAACAGCTGGCCGGCGACCTCGAGCACGCGCTCGCGCGACATCCGCCGCGCGAGGCGGTCCGCCAAGCTCTCCGTGCCCAAGGGCTGCACGATCACGAGGTGCCCGTCGATCTCGCTCGCGGTGCGGATCGGCATGATGTTCGGGTGCTCGAGCTTCGCGACGAGCCGGATCTCTTGGCGGATGCAGTCGAGCATCGTCGCGTCGAGGTGGCTGTGCGGCACCTTCAAGGCGACGCGGATGCCGAGCGCGGTATCGAGCGCCGCGAACACCTCAGCCGTCGCCCCTTTGGCGAGGAGCTTCTCGATGCGGTACTGCCCGAGCATCTGGCGGCGTCGGAAGCGCGCGGCGGGAGCTCTCATTGCCCTGATCATCCGTTTCGAGGGCGCCAGAGCCAACCCTTTCACCGGGTCTCTCGCAGGCTCTCACTTCGACGCGCGCTGCGGCGAGCGGCGCGGACCCATGCGAGGGTCACTCGCCGCTGCGCTTCAGGCGGCCGCGATAGGCCTCGAGCCTGCGGATGTCCTCGTCCGTGAAGCCGCCGCCCGGGCCTGTGCCCGTCGGGCGATCCTCTGCGGTGTGGCTCCCGGGTGAGGGTCCATGGGCCGCTGGCGCAGGCCGGTCGCCCGCCGGGGCGTGTGGGCCGCGCGGACCGTCGGCCTGGGGCTCGCGGGCATCGCCGGCAGCAGCCTGCGGTGGCGCGGCGCCACGGAACAGTGCGCCGAGGTCGAAGGCCCCGCCCGTCGCACCAAAGGGGCCGCGCGCGCCGCCGAAGAGCCCCGCGCCGTGCCGGATCCGCACCGCGAAGAGCTCGCGCGCGCCCTCGATCAGCACGAACAGGCCGATGATGACGAAGACGAAGGAGTTGACGATCCCGAAGAGGATCATCGCAAACGCGAGCCAGCGCCCGATCTTCACGGCGAGCTCCGTCGCGGCGAGCCAGCTGCGCCCCGAGCCGACGAGCGCGTCCCGCAAGAGCCGCCCGCCGTCCATCGGGAACGCGGGCAGGAGGTTCCCGACCCCCAGCAGCAGGTTCATCGCGAGGAAGACCTGCAGGGCCGCAGCGGGGCTCTGCAAGCGCGCGAGGTCGGGTAGGTCGAGCGCGATGTCGCCAAAGAACGCCCCGAGGGCCGCCAGGGTGAGGCTCGCGAGGGCCAAGTTCACGAGCGGGCCGGCGGCCGCGATCTTGGCTTCGACGGCGGGGTCCTCGGGCACCTCGCCCATGCGCGCCATGCCCCCGAGGGGCCACAGCACGATGTCAACGACCTGGACGCCGAGGCGCCTTGCGACGAGCGCGTGGCCCAGCTCATGGGCGACCAGGGCCAAGAGCAGCGAGCCGAGCGGCAGCACGACGGGGTCCCCGCGCAGCGCGCCGAGCGCGACGAGGAGCCCGAGCATCAGGACCACGAGCCCGTGCACGCGGATCGTGACGCCGAAGATCTGACCGAGGGTGTAGGTGCCGAACACGTCGAGGCCGCGCCGAGCGGCGGGCCGAAAGTTATACGGAAGTGCGCGCTGGAGTTGCGCGGACCTCCCGCGCGGCGATGATCGTGGACCCATGGGCGCGCCGCAGAAGGGTTCACCTCGAAATCCCGAGGCGGCTGGCCGTCGGCGGGTCCTCGTCGTGGACCTCCACGCGCTCGAGGGGCCCGCCGGCGGGCCGGCGGGCGGCGGAGCGCTCGGCGCCGGGGACAGGGCCGCAGCCCTCGCCGCGCTGGCGCGGGCCCTCGAGCGCTCGGCGGCCGTCGGCGGCCTCGGGCTGGCCCATGAGGCGCTCCTGCGGGCGGGCGCAGCCCGGGGGCTGGCGGCGGCGCCTGGTCCCACATTCCCTGCGCAGTTCGCCCTGGCGGTCGGCGACGCCGTGCGCCGCGGCGTGCCGACGGCGCAGCGGGTGAGCCTCCTCGCGCGCGTGCCGAGCACCGGCCGCCTGGCCGACGGCCAGGTGGGCGGCGACCTCGGCGCGCGATTGGCTGGTGTGTGTGAGCTCCTGTTGCTCGTCGGGAGCACCTCGCGGGCGGCGGCAGGGGGCGCGGCCGTGCTCGTCCTCGACCCTCACGGCGTACCTCGGTTGGAGGCGATGCCAGAGCTCAGAGGCGCGCGCCCGAGCGCCAAGCGGCAGCTCTTGCGCGCTCGCTTCGGCTCCGCAGGCGGCCTGTGCATCGGGCCCGCGGGCGAGGCCGGCGCGCCCCTCGCCAACGTCGCGAACCTGGAGGAGCCGACCAGCTTCGTCGGCCGCGGCGGGCTGGGCCTCGCGTTCGGGGCCACCGGCCTCGTCGCGCTGGTCGTCCAATGCTCGCCCGACCCGAGGCTGCGGCTTCGGTCGACGGCGGACGACTCAGCGCTGCGGGCGGCGCTCGAGCGCTCGCCGCGCCTCATCGCGCGCGCGGAGGGCGGCACGCTGGAGCTGGCGGAGGACCTCGCCGCCCGCGGCGCGCCGGGGGCGGCCGCCGCCCAGGACGCGGCGCTGGCTGCGCGGGCAGCGCGCACGGGCCGGCACGGGTGTCGCGGGTGCCCGACCCCCTGCGGGTGGGTGCTCGACGGCGGCCCGGGCCCAGTGCGCGGCGGGCGCTTTGGCGCGCTCGCGCACCTCGCTGAGATGGCGCGCAACGCGCCGCCCGCGGCGGAGGCGAGCGGCGACGTGTCCAGCGCGCGCTACGACGCGCGCGCGCTCCTCGCGGCGTGCGACGACCTCGGGCTCGACGCGAAGGGCGCGACGTTGGCCGTCGCGCGCCTCGCGCCGCTCGCGCCCATGGCCGCGTTGGGGCTGCTCGCGCGCGGGGACGCGCGCGCGGAGCAGCTCGCTGCGCTGTTCGACTCGCGCGCTCCGGACCAGCGCGATGAACCGGTGGCCCGCTTGGCGCGCTGCGTCGCGGGGCCGGGGCGGGACCCGATGCGCGTCGGGCTCGCGCTCGCGGATGCCGCGGACGAGCGGGTCGCGCGCGCGCTCGCGCCGCTGCCTTGGCCTCCGGCGGGCCACGCGCGAGGCGCGGCCGCGGGCCTCGGGCGCTTCGTTTGGTGGCACGAATGCCTCGCAGCGGCCCTCGATGCGCACGGGTTCTGCGCGTTCTCCGCGGCCGGCTTGCTCGCCGACGGGGTCCTGACCCTCGATGAGCTGGCGGCGGCGTTGCTCGGCGCGCCGCCGATCGCGCCGCACAGCCAAGACGCGCCAGCGCCCCGCCCGAGCGCAGCCCTGCTCGAAGCGGGCGCGTGGATCGTCGCGGCGCGGCACGCGCTCGCTCCGCCGCATGCACGGCTCGGGCGTGCAGCGTTGCGGCACGCAGCGCTTGGCTACGATCGGACGGCGCGAGCCACGGACGGGGCGCTCGAAGCGCCGGGGGCGCTGCCTGAATACCGATCCGTCGCGGGGCTCACGGAGGAGGGCGAGCTGGAGGGCGTCGCAGCCCTCTTGGATCCTGAGCGCTGGACGAGCGCCGACGGCGGCGCCCTCGGGCGCGCCGCCGCGCGGCTCGACGCGTGCCAGGGCGAGCGGGACGCGCGCGTGAGGCACCAGGGCGCGGCGCCCGAGAGCGGAGACGCGCAGCGCGCCGACCACGGGCGAGCGGCCGCGCCGCCAGCGCAGCTCGGCAGCGTCGTGCTCGCGGGCGGACCTGCGCTCCAGGCGCGGCTCGGCGGGGAGCTCACGCTCGACCTGCCGTTGCCGGCCACCATCGGGGCGCTGCTCGCCGCGGCTGAGCGCGCGCGGCCCGAGGCACAGGGCTGGCTCGTGCGCGACGGACAGCCCTTGCCCGCGGTGTTCCGACGCGGCGAGCGGGTCGCCGTTCACGACCTCGTGGTCGCTGGCGATCGTCTCGATTTGGTGCTCGTGGTCGCGGGCGGATGAGGCGCGTGCCATGCGACGGCAGCGCTGCACGGGCGATCGCGGATGAACCCTCCGTTGGAAACCGACTCGGCGTGAGGTCGCGCTTGTGTCTGGCACCCACTAGCGCCGATGCTTCCTGCGATGACTCGCGTGCTCGTAATCAAGACCGGCGCCCTGGGCGATGTGCTCCGGACGACCGCCATCCTGCCCGGACTCGCCCAGCAAGGCGCGCCGCTCGAGCTCGTATGGCTGACCGCGCGCGGCGCAGAGCCGCTCGTCGAGCACCATCGTCATGTGGCGCGCGTCGTGGCCGTCGACCCCAAGGACGCTGCGAGCGTGGAGGCCGCTGGCGCGGCGCTGCTCGGCCAGCGTTGGGACTGGATCATCAGCCTCGATGACGAGGCGCCGCTCTGCAGCCTCGCGTCGACGCTCGCTGCGGCCTCACCTGGTGCGCGCCTCTCGGGCGCGTACATGGATGCCTCTGGCGCGCGCGCGTACACGGACGATGTCGCGCCTTGGTTTGACATGGGGCTCCTCTCGCGGCACGGCAAGGCCGCCGCGGACCGGCTGAAGATCGAGAACGAGCGCACGCACCCCGCGCTCTATGCCGAGATGCTCGGGGTCCCCGAGGGGCGCCCGGAGCTCCCGCTCACCGAGGCCGCGCGGGCCCATGCCGCGGCGTTTGCGCTCCAGCACGGGCTCGGCGACGGGACGCGGGTGATCGGCCTGAACACGGGCGCGGGCGGGCGCTGGACCAGCAAGGGCCTCCCGGTCGAGCGTGTCCTCGAGCTCGCGGCGGTGCTCGACGACGAGTGCCCGCGGGCCTACGGTTGGCGCCCGGTGTTCCTGGTGCTCGGCGGGCCCGCCGAGGGCGAGCGCAACCGCGAGATCATGGCGGGCCTCGCTGCGCGCGGGCTGCGCGCGGTCGATGGCGGCACGGAGAACGGGCTGCTCGAGTTCGGCGCCCTCATGGAGCTGCTCGAGGTGCTCGTGACGAGCGACTCTCTCGCGCTGCACCTTGGTGTGGCGAGGGAGGTCCCGATCGTCGCCTTCTTCGCGCCGACGTCGGCGGCGGAGATCGAGCTCTACGGGCTCGGCGAGAAGGTCGTCTCGACCGCGGCGGACTATTGCTCCTATCGCCCTGACGCGGACAACTCCTCGATCACGGCGGCGCGCCTGGCCGCGGCGGTGCTGCGGACCGTGGCCCGCTCCGCGCGCGTCTGAGCGCCCATGACGCACGCGTTCGAGGGGCCACTGTCCGCGCCCCTGTGGAGGGGCCTCTCGCGCCGGGACGCTTGAATCCGTCTCTCATCGGGTTCTCGCGGACTCGACCGGTCACCGGGCCACCTCAAGCGGTTAGTCTCAGGTCTGGAGCGGACCGACTCTCCCCCGAGCCCCGCCCGGACGACGCACCCATGGCGAAACTTCACACCCGCGCGGTCTCCGCGCTCAGCCTCCTCGCGCTCGCTGCGCCGGCCTCCGCGCAGCTCGTGCGCAACACCGCGGACATCCCGACCGGGACGTTCAACCGTGGCCTCACCGAGAACGTCGACTTCGCGGACGTCGACCTCGACGGCGACTTCGACGCGATCTTCGCCAACGGCGGGGACTCGACCCGCGACCAGAACCGGATCTGGATCAACATGGGCGGGCTGCAAGGCGGCACGACCGGCGTGTTCCAGGACATGACCGCCGCGCGTATGCCGGCGATCAACGACCAGAGCCGCGACATCGAATTTGTCGACTTCGACAACGACGGCGACCCCGACATCTACGTGTCGAACTCGTCGCAGATCGCGCCGGACACCAACCGTTGGTGGGTCAACCAAGGCGGCGCGCAGGGCGGGACGGCGGGGTTCTACGTCGACCAGACGTTGACGCGCTGGGTCGGCCTCGGCGCGCCCGGTAGCTCGATCAGCGCGCAGTACGCGCTGGCAAACGGCGGCTTCGTCGATTGGTCCTGTGACTGCGACTTCGCAGACCTGGACAACGATGGCGACCTCGACCTGATCCACTCGAGCTACGGGGACCAGTTCGGCGGCATGACGCCCTCGCGGTTGTTCCTCAACGATGGCGCGGGGCACTTCAGCGAGTTCAACCCGTCCGGCATCCAGCTCTTCGCCGACACGATCCCGAGCGGCACCGCGGGGATCTGGTGCGAGGGCAACCAGCAAACCAACACGAGCAACACGTCCGGCGCGTTCTGCGATATCTCCGCGGTGACGCTCGATGTCGACGCAGGCGACATCGACGGTGACTTCGACCTCGACATCTTGCTCGGCGACCGGAACGATCCGCCGCGCATGTTCGCCAACCGCCTCGACGGGTCGAACCTGGCCAGCAGCCTCGGCGGCGCGCTCGGCTTCCGCGACGTCACGAGCATGGTCTTCCCGGCGGGCTACTCGACCGGCGACGGCCACTACGAGCAAGAGATGGGGGACATGGACGGGGACGGCGACCTCGATATCTATGGCCTCAACTGGCGCGTCCAATTCTTCACGTTCACCGACCAGATCTATCCGAACAACGGCAACGGCACGTTCTCCGCGGGGGTCACGTTGCCGAGCTCCGGCGACGACGACAACGAAGCGGATTGGTTCGACTACGACGGCGACGGTGACCTCGACATCATCGTCGCGAACTTCACCAAGGGCACGACGGCGGACCGCCTCTACCGCAACGAAACGACGACGGCCAACACACCGGTCTTCGTCTCGGACTTCGGCAACATCACCCAGACGAGCTCGATCAGCCTCGACATCGACGCGTGCGACGTCGACGGCGACGGCGACTACGACCTGTTCGCGGCGAGCGATGCCAACGCGCCACAGGTGTACTTCGAGAACACGTTCGACGTGCCGGACACGACGGCGCCGCTGCTGCCGCGCATCGAGCAGGCGGCGAACCGCGCCCCTGGCGCCGCTCCGACGGTCGTGCGCGTGCACGTCTACGACAACGCTCCGTACTACATCACCTACTTCAACACTTCGGTCCTGAAGTACCGCGTCGACAATGGCCCGATCGAGTCGGTGCCGATGTTGAGCAGCGGCGGCCAGGTCTTCCGCGGTGCGTTGCCGGGGGAGCTCGCGGGCACGATCACATATTGGGCCGAGTCCTCGGACAAGTACGGCAACACCGGGACCTCTGCGAGCCGCTCGTTCGAGGCCTTCTTGCCTGGCACGATCGGCGGCGGGTTCTGCGCTGCGAACGTCAACTCGACGGGGTCGGCGGCGCAGATCTTCGCGACCGGGAACACGTCGCTGTTCTTGAACAGCGCGACGCTGCACGCGGATGGGCTGCCGCTGAACTCGTTCGGCTTCTACCTCGCGAGCCTCGACCGTGGCTTCGTCACGAACCCGGGCGGCAGCCAGGGCAACCTGTGCCTCGGCGGCTCGATCGGCCGCTACGTCGGCGCCGGCCAGATCCAGAACTCGGGCGCCCTCGGCGCGACGAGCCTGGCCCTGGATGTGAACGCGATCCCGACGCCGAACGGCCTGGTCGCGGCCCAGGCTGGCGAGTCGTGGCACTTCACCTACTGGTACCGCGACGCCAACCCGATGCCGACGTCGAACTTCACGGGCGGGGTGTCCATCACGTTCCAGTGACGCGGCCTTGAGCTTCGTCCGCGACGTTTCCTTGGCCCTGCGCGGCGTTCGCCGCGCAGGGCCATTGCATTTGACGCTCTTTGTGACGGGGCGCTGCCAGCTGCGCTGTCGGCACTGCTTCCACCACGCAGGCGTCGCTGCGGCGCGCCCGGGGCCGAGCGTCGCCGAGGTCGAGCGCCTCGCGGCCTCGATGGAGGCCTTCGGCCCCCTGATGTGGGTGTCGTTCGGCGGGGGCGAGCCCTTCCTGCGCGCAGACATCGCGGAGCTCGCTGCGTGCTTCGGGCGCCGCGGCCTGCGGCACCTCGCGATCCCGACCAACGGCCTCGAGCCGCGCACGGTCGAGCGCGCGCGCGCGATCCTCGCCGCGGCGCCGGACACCGAGCTCCTGGTGTCGGTGTCGATCGATGGCCCGCCGGACGTCCACGACGAGGTCCGCGCGCGCCAGGGCGCGCACGCCGGCGCGGTCGCAGGGGCGCGCGCGCTCTTGGCCCTCGCGGCGGACGAGCCGCGCCTCTCCGTCGGGCTCATCACGACGGTGACACGCGCCAACGAGGACACGCTCGCGGCGCACCTCGCGGCGCTCTGTGGTGACCTCCGGCCGCATCGGCTGACGGTGAACCTGGCGCGCTCGGACGCGCTCGATCGGGACCTGCTGCGGGTCGACGTCGAGCGGTACGAGGAGGTCGTGCGCGTCAAGCAACAGCTCGAGGCCTCGGGCGTCGTCCGCGGCGTTGCGTTCCGCGGCGCCAACGTCCTGAGGCGCCGCGACGAGCTCTTGCACCGGCACATCGCGAACGTCGCGCGCACGGCCGGCGACCTCGGGCGCGCGCACTTGCCGTGCACCGCCGGGGCGCTCTCCCTCGTCGTGTTCGAGGACGGCACGGTCGCGCCGTGCGAGGTGCGCCCCGAGCGCCTCGGCCAGCTCGCGGACTTCGACTGGGACCTCGCGCGCCTCTGGCGCGAGGCGGCGGCGCAGGACCTACGCGCGCGGATTGTAAGGGAGCGCTGTGTCTGCACCTTTGAGTGCGCGCAAGGCGACAACGTGCTGTTCCATCCTCGCCATTGGGCGAGCTTCGCGCGTGCGGCGCTCGCGCCGGCGGGGCCGCGATGAGGGCGCGCCCGAGGCCCGTCACTGGGCCCGTCACTGGGCCCGTCACTGGGCCCGTCAATGGGCCCGTCAATGGGCCCGTCATTGGGCCCGTCATTGGCCCCGTCCATGCGCTCGCTCCGGCGCAGCCTCCCGCAATGCGCGTCGGCGTGCTCGTGCCTGCGCGCGATGAAGGTCGGGCGATCGCGGACAAGGTCCGCGACCTGGCGCGCTGTGCATGGCCGGACGTCGCCGCGCGTGGCCCGCACGCCGTTGTCATCGTCGACGATCACTCGAGCGACGATACGTTTGCAGCGGCTTCAGCGGCCGCGGGCGTCCTACGCGAGCGCGGCCTCGACGTGCACGTCGTGCGGAGCGCAGCGCCTGCGGGCAAGCCTGGCGCGATCCGCGCCGGCCTCGCGCGTCTCTGTGACCTCGGCTTCGAAGGCGCCGCCGACCTCGTCGTGTTGACCGACGCGGATGTCGCGTTCGAGCCCGGCGCGCTCGTGGCCCTCGCGCAGGCATTTGCGCGCGAGCCGCGCCTTGGGATGGCGTGTGGTGCGCAGCGCTACGTCGCGTGTGCGCCATGGGCGTTGGAGTGCGGCGACGCGCCCTCGGACATGGGCCTCTACGACCGGCTCTTCGCACTGGCACGCCGCTGTGAGTCGATGTTGGGCGCGCTGTTGTCCGTGCACGGCCAGTTGCTCGCGTGGCGCGCGGGGCTCGCGCTCGCGCCGCCCGACGGGCGCGCGGCGGATGACTTGGAGCTGGTGGTCGCTGCGCGCGACCGCGCGCGCCCGCCGCGTGTGCGCCTGATCCCAACGGCTCAATTCTTCGAGCGCCGCGCGGGCGACGGCGCTGCGTCCGACGCGCAGCGGCTCCGCCGCGCGCGCGCGTGGTTCCAGCACTTCGCCGGCGCGCCGCCGCGCCGCCGCGGGTTGCGCGTCCAATGGCACGCATGGCGCCTCCTGCCGCTGGTGGCGTTGGCGCTGTCCGCGCCGCTCGCGCTCGTGTCGAAGCCCGTCGCGTTGAGGCGCGGCGCGTGGCTCGCGGCGCGCCGCGCCGAGCGCGAAGGCCCGATGCCTGCGCGCTGGGAGGTCGCGCGCGGATGACGGGCGAGCACGTCAGGGAGGATCAGGGGAGCCCGGCACAGACCAACCCGCCGCGGCCGTCGCGCCTCGGGCTCGCGCTCGTGTTGCTGTTGGCGTTGGTGCTGCGCGCGGCTTGGGTCGTCGACTATGGCGCGGCGCACCCGCAGGCCTCGATGCCCGTGATCGACGAGGCGTCCTACGACGGGTGGGCGCGTGAGCTCGCGGCGGGCGATTGGCTCGGCGACGAGGTCTTCTTCCAGGAGCCGCTCTATCCGTACACGCTCGGCGCAGCGTACGCGTTGTTCGGCGCGGACATGGCCGTTGCGCGCTGGTGGAACGTCGCGCTCGGCCTGCTCTTTGTCTGGTGGACGACCCTCGTCGCCGCGCGGCTCGTCGGCGGACGCTTGGCGCTCGCGGTGGGCGCCGCAGCGGCGTGCGCGATACCGCTCGTGCATACGACCGCGTTGGTGTTGAAGCCGAGCCTCTTCCTGGCGCTGATGTCGGGCCTCGTGTTGGCGCTCCTACGCGCGCGAGAGCGGCCGAGCGCGGGGCGGCTGCTGGCTGTTGGCGCGCTCGTTGGCCTCGCGGCGCTTGTGCGCGGGAACGCGTTGCTCTTGGCTCCGGTGGTCGTGGCGCGCCCATTTGCGCAGTGGTGTCTCGGCTGGCGCCGCAGCGCCGCAGAGCGCGTCGGCGCTGAACGCGCGGAGAAGACGTCTCTGCGCGCGAGCCTTGGCCAGTCGGCTTGGGCGGGCATCGGTGTGGCCCTCGTGCTGTTGCCGGTCGCTGCGCGCAACCAGTACGTCGGCGGGGTCTTTGCACCGACGACGAGCGGCGCGGGCACGAACCTCTACGTCGGCAACAGCCTCGACAATCCGTGGGGTGTCGCGACGGAGCTGGACTTCGTGCGCGGCATCCCAGAGCACGAGGCCGAGGACTGGCGCCGCGAGGCCGAGCGTCGCCTCGGGCGCGCGCTCGACCCGGGTGAGGTGAGCACGTACTGGCTCGCCGCGGCGCTGCGTTCGTTCGCAGCAGCGCCTGTGGCGCACCTCGGCAACTTCTGGCGCAAGCTGCGGCTCGCGCTGCACCGCGGCGAGGTCGCGGACAACCATGCGCTCGCGTGGGACTCCCACGAGGTCCGCGCCGGGCGCGGGCGCGCGAGCGTCCTCGACTTGCCGTTGGGCGGGTGGGCGCCGTGGGGCGCCCTCGGCCTCGCTGGAGCGCTCTTGCTCGCGGCGCCGCGGCGCTTCTGGGGCGCAGCAGGCCGTCGCGATTGCGCGACAGAGTGGGGGAGCGCCGTCGACGTCGCCGCCGCGCGCGAGGTGGCCCTCTGGCTCGGGCTGTACCTGGGCACGCTCGTGTTGACGGTCGTTGTTGGGCGCATGCGCCTGCCGCTGTTCGTGTTTGCGCTGCCCTTGGCACCGATCGCGCCGCTCGCTCTCTTGCACGCGCTGCGCGCAGGGGATCGTCGCGCAGCGTGGGCGCCTGCGGGAGCGCTCTTGATCGCGTTTGCGTTTGCCTTTGCGCCGGCGCGCCCCCGTGGGCTCGAGGCGAGCGATCTCTTGGAGCGCGACTTCAACCTCGCGGTGCAGCTCGTCGAGCGTGGCGACCCTGTCGCAGCGTTGGGTCGAATCGAGCCCTTGTTGGCGCAAACGGGCAGCGCGCGCGCGCTGCTGCTGGCCGCAGAGGCGCGGCTGCTCCTTGCGCGCGAGCTGACCGCGCAGGGCAATGAAGCGGACGGGCGCGTCGAGCTGCAGCGAGCGCAGGCGCTGGCCGATGCCGCCGTGTCCGGTGATCCAGTCACTCCCGGCGACGCCCTGGCGCCTGGCGAGCGCGCCCCCGTCGGGAATGCAGCATTGCGCGGGCCCCAAGGCCGAGCGACGATCGGTCCGCGCGAACGCCACCACGCGGACGCGTTGGCTGGGCGCATCGCTTTGGCGTCGGGCGATGCAGCGGCGGCTTTGCCTCGGCTCGCCGCGGCGCGCGCGTTCGACGCGACGGACGCGGGGCTCGCGCTCGACGAGCTGCGCGCGCGGGCGCTCTCGATGCTCGGCTCGCCTTCGCTCGAGGCGCTGGAGCCCCTGCGCGCGGAAGCGGCGACGTTGGCCCAGGACCCTGAGCTGGCGCCGGCGCTGGCGACGCCTGCGCGGATCCTGTGGGCGGAGCTCGAGGCTGCCGTCGGCGCGCGCGCGTCGGGCGAGCTCGCGCAGCGGCGTACGAAGACGGCGCTGCAAGTCCTGCAAGGCACGCTCGCGGGCCTCGACGAGGGCGACCCAGCGCGCGCCGCAGTGCAGCTCGCAGCAGCGCGCGTGCAGCTCGGGATCGGCAACGAAGCCGCCGCGCGCCGCCTCCTAGAGGGCGTGCTCGCAGATCATCCGGCGCACGAGACCGCGCGCCGGCTCCTCGGCGCGCTGGAGTGAGCCGCTGCGCGCGGGGTCTTGCCGCGAGCGGGCGCAGAGGCTCGAGCACGCTTCAGAGTCGGGCTGGATCGCCTGCTCGCGCTACAGGCCCACAGAGCCAGGCCGGCTCACTTGCGAGCAGACGCCGCAGCGCGCTCCGTAGGCTTGATCGTGATCGTCTCGGTCGGGATGGCCGTAGAGTGAATCTCTTGGACGCTCCCATCGGCGCTCTCGACGACGAACACGTTTCCCAGCTTCGAGTTGAGCGTCAGGGTCTTACCGGGGCTCAGTGTGCGGACCTGAAGTCGCCTTCCAACTGCGCTGATGGGGTAGATCAGAAGCTCCGCCTCGGCCTGGTTCTGGATCCTGATCGCGGCGTCTGGCCGGTCCACTCCGGCGCTCGAGTGGATGGTCGGCGTCATCACGAGGCCTCTCCGCGGATGGGTCGCGAGCAGCAGGTCGGTCATGCTGCTCAACAACGCGCTCGGCGCCGAGTCCGCGATGTTCTCCGTCTCGAGCGAGCTCGCCCGATGGTCATACAGCTCGCGCGCGGTCACTTCGCCGGTCGAGAAATCACGCCACTCGATCATCCGGTGTGAGTCCGTGCGAATCGAATAGCCCATGTATTCGAGGCCGTTGAGCTTGCGGTAATACTGGCTCACCGCTGCGTTGCGGACCTTGTGCTCCGTGTCGTCCAGGATCGGAGCAAGGCTCGCGCCTTCGACAAATCCGGGTCGGTCGATTCCGGCGAGGTCACAGAGCGTCGGGTAGACGTCCAGGAGCTCGACGAGCTGGTCCGTTTGTTTCCCTCTCGCTTTCATGCCGGGCGCCGAAATGAGCAGCGGAACGCGAGCATCGATCTCGTAATTCGTCATCTTGCCCCAGCCGCGGTATTCGCCGAGCTTCCAGCCGTGGTCGCTCCAGAGCACCACGATCGTATTCTCGGAGAGCCCCTCTTCCTCGAGCGCCGCCATCAGTCGACCGATCTGCGCGTCGATGTAGCTCACGCAGGCATAGTAGCCATGGACCAGGTGTCGGGCCTGCTCGAGGGGCAGCGGCTCGCCGTTCCAGGGATCGGGGAAGTCGATCAGGTCGACATAGTGCGACAGCTCGCTGTTATTGGCGAGGGCATAGCGGGGTGTGTTGGGCGTCACTCTCTGATCCGTCAAGACCGGCAGGTTGCTCGGATCGTGCATGTCCCAATACTTCTTTGGCGCGACCCACGCCAGGTGAGGCCGGATGAAGCCCAGCGCCAAGAAGAACGGCTCGGGCTGCTTGCCCAGGCGGCGCAGGTCCTCGATCGCCATGTCGGTCCGCGCCCCATCGAGCACCTCGTTGTCGGCGAGCTCAGGGGCCGCGGTGCTCAACGCGCGCAGACTGGACTTGCGCCAGTCGTCGTCAGGCAACGCATCCTGAGCGGCCTTGACGCGCTCTCTGGTCCCCTCGGGCCAGGGGTAGGGCAAGGCCGGCAGGTCGCGGATCGCCTCGCTCCATGACTGCGGGTCCGGGGTCGGGTTGTGATAGATCTTCCCGTGGCTCACCGCGGTGTAGCCGAACCGCCGGAACCACTGCGGAATGGTGATCGCATCCGGCTTGGCCTCGCGGAAGTGGATCGGCAGGGTCCAAACCCCGAGGCTGTCGGGACGTTGACCCGTCATCAGGCTGGCCCGCGAGGGATTGCAGACCGCGACCTGGCAGTACGCCCGGTTGAACTGCAGGCCCTGCTTCGCCAAGCGATCCAGGTTGGGGGTGATGGCAGCAGCGTCCCCGTAGCACCCGAGCGCCGGTCGCAGATCATCCACCGCGATGAAGAGGACGTTGGGCCGCGGGCGGTCTTGCAACGTCGTCGATCCGAGCAGCGGGGCCTCGCAGGTCAGCACAAGGAGGGCGACGAGCAGCGCGTGTCCTGTATACATGGCCAAACAGTAGCTGCTGACGGTCACGAGGGTCAGGCCAAGGTTACCGGACCCGGTGCGCCGCAAGATCGTCGCCGCCTGGTTGTGATGGTTCAGGCCGGCAAGGCCTCCTGGGTGGGCGGTGCCAGGTTGAGCGCGACGTCGCGGCGACCGAAGCGCCTGAAGCCCTATCGGAACGTCACCCGCAGGGCGTCGCTGGTGTTCGAGGTGGCGGCGCCGCCGATGCGGTCGCGGAACCACGTCTGGAAGCACCAGGAGTCGCCTGGTTGTAGCGCCACCGGGCCTAGAGGCGTTGCGATCGCTCCCGTGTCGATGGCGAAGCGCTGTGATCCGGAGCCATCCGCCACCTGCGCTGTCATCGTCAGCCGCTGCAGCGGCGCGGCGAGGCAGAGCACGCCGATGCCGGCCGCGGCGGGGTAGGGCTGCGCGAGCGCCAACGACGTCAGAAGGTAGCCAAGCATGCTGCCGGGCTGCAGGCCCTCCGCCCGCAAGTGCAAGATGTCGCCTGCGAGGCCGCTCCCCGCAGCCGACAATGCGACGCTGCGACCGAGGCCATTCAGGGGCGCCGGGGCGCACACACGCTCGTCGTCAACGAGGTCAAAGCGAACGAGCATGTCGGTGTCGCCCTCGGCGATCGCGTACGTGAGCCCCGACGCGGCGCTGCGAATGGGTGCCGCGAGCGAGCTCGTGTAGGGAGCGCAAACGATCGGCCCGCCTACACGCCCGAGGGTCGCGCCCGCCAACCGATGTTGGGTGAGCGCGATCGATAGCGACGAGTCGACCTCGAGGACCAGCAGCTCATCGTCGACCGCATAGTGCGCGCGGACGCTGTTCCCTGCGGGGAAGATCGCGCTGAGCTCAGCGCCCGTCGACGCGTCGAGCAGCACGTGCTGGGGGCAGGGCGACGAAAGGAGGTTGACCTTCGCCAAGTCGACGACCAAGGCGGCGCCGCCGTCGATCACGGAGATCTGCGCGGGCCGCGCAAAGTTGGAGCTCGCCGCACACGCTGTCGTCCAGCGCAGCGCGAGGCCAGCGGCCGAAGTGTCGAAAGCGCGCACGACACCGTCCGCTGCCGTGTGGTACAGCCGCGCGCCGTCGGGCGCGAGCGCGAGCGCGATCGGCTGGCCGACGGTGGGGAGCGCAATGCGCTGCGCGACCACACCGCTCGCGAGGTCGATGGCCTCGACGATGCCGGTCGCCGGGCGCGCAGCGAACGCGCGCGCGTGCGGCACGTCGAAGACGACGGTTGTGCCCGAGCGCCCCGCAGCGCCGGGCGCCGGCAGCACCCCGGCGCCCTCGAGGTCGATTTGCGCGAGCACGGCGCCCGTCGCGGTGTCGATGCGCACGAGCTGTCGCGTCGTGAGGTCCTCCGTGTAGACCCACGCGTCGCTGCCCGTCGTCGCGGGCGCCAGCGCGAGGCCCGGCGCGGGCAGCGGCCAGCGCGCGACCTCGACGAGCGTCGCCGTGTCCACGACCGAAAGCGACGCGCCCCGTCGATGCGCGACGAGGGCGGCCCCGTCGGCGCGCAACGCGATCGCGCGCGGCTCCGCGTCGAGCTGGACACGCCCTAGGTCGACCAGGACACCCGTCAAGTCGACGAGGTGCAGGTCGTCCGAGCCGGCCGCGGTGATCAGCGCGCGCGCGCCGTCGGGCGTCGGCGCGGAGGCGAACGGGCCGTCCCATTCGGCCGCGAAGCCCGATGCCGCATCGAGCGTGATCTGTGGTGTGGGCCCAGCAAGGTCGATGAGCTCCACGCGCTCGCCAAGGGCTGCGAATGTCGTTCCGTTGGGCGCGCGGATGACCCGGGCCCTCGCGCGCTCGCGCAGCGGCAGCACCGCGGCGAGCGCTCCTGTCGCTGCGTCGAACACACGCGCTTCCGCGCCCAGGACCAACACCGCGCGCGCGCCGTCGCTGGTCAGGCTGGCGTCGCCGTAGAGGCCCGGTCGCGGCGCGAGCGCGCGCGCTGCGCCGGTCGCGATCTCTACGGCGATGGTCGCCTCGCCGAAGACGAGCGCGCGTGTGCCCGCCGCGTCGACGACGGGCTGCCGCCAAGGGTCCAGGACGAACGTGCCCAGCGGGCGCGCGCCGAGGCTCGTCAGCGACGGCAGCGCGAACGCCTCCACAAAAGTGGGCGCAGGCCCGGGGCCAATCGCAGTTGTCGTGAGAACGATCGCGCGCGATCGGTCCCCGGACAGCGCAAACCCCGCGAGCGTCCCGGGCGCGCTCAGCGCCGTACGACCCGATTCCAGGCCCGTCGTCACGTCGATCCCGACGATCGCACCCTGGGTTGGCACCACAAACGTCACGTCGTCCAAAGCGAGGCCCACCGCCGCGTCGCACAGCGGATTGGTCGGCCACACAAACGACCGCGCCTCGCTGAAGCTCGTCAGGTCGACGACAACCGAGCGCTCCTGGCCACACTGGTAGCTCGACACCACCGCGAACGCGCCGGTGGAGTCGACGTCGACGCGCCCTGTTTCGTTGATGCTGAGCAGGAGGCGCGCGGCCTCGACCATCGACGGCACGCTCGATAGAGAGAGCGAGTTGTCCGTGAAGTTCGCGAACAGAACGCCGTTGCCGCTCGGCAGCATGGCGTGCGCGCGGGGAGTCGACGTCGGATCCCCGGCGGGTGCGCTCGCGGTGACGGCCCCCGCGGAGAGCGAGAGGTGGGTCAGCGTATGGGACGCTTCGTGCCACACGACGAGCGCTCCGCCGCTTGGCGTGAAACTGGCCCGGCTGGGGCCGTCGTCATCGCCCCCGGCGCTGGCGAGGCGCAGGAACGTCGCCTGCGGGGTCAGGGCGAGGGCGAGGGTCAGCGAGAGCATGTGGACGTCCTGGAGCGGAGACAGGTGTGGCGCTGGTGTCAGGTGTGGCCACAGGTATGTGGCCACTGGGGACCAGTACCTCAGTGGCGTTGGCGCATTGGGTGATCGAGGAGACGCCGCACGCCCCCGCGGTGTAGGCACACTCTGCCTCATCGTCACAGGTGTGCGACGTAAATCGCCCCGCACCCCAGCCGCGCCCCATTGCGGAGCTCTCCGTCGTCGATAGAGCTCGCCCGTGCACACCGGGCCATCCGGCGGAGCTCTCGTAGACGTCTTCGCGGACTGTTCAGCCTCCCGCAGCTGCGGACTTGGCGTCAGCGGGGGGCCCCGGTTGCCTGACCAGATCGCCGACGATGCTCCGCAGCCCCGGTGACCACTCTGACGGCGGGGCGTTCACACAGACGACTGTGAGCGCGCCCTCGCGGGCGACTGCAGCGTAGCGCGGGTCGCTCTTGTATCGCGCGAGCACCTCGACGTCTTGAAGTGTCCCGGGCCGCTCCATGAAGACCCCGAAGTACGAGTCGTTCGAATCGTCGATGTCACGCATCGGTCGATTCAAAGCGGCGTCGCTCTCGCCGAGGGCGCTTTGCAGCTCGGTGCCCTCGGCGACCAAGCTGCCGCGGAACCCATGTGCGCACTGCCCCGGGCCCATCTCGGCCGGTAAAGAGTTGATCCATTGCATGGCGCGCCAGCCGACAGCGACCACCCGCTTGCCGGCGACTGCCTGAGGGTCAGAGAACGCCCCGTTTCCAGCGTCCTGCGCGTGGGGAGCCACGCCAATCAGGAGCACGACGTCGACATCCGCGCCTATCGGCGCACCAAGTGGCAGGACGACGCCGTCCAGGCCCCCTCCCCGGAGCAGCTCCAGTACCTCCGACTCGGGGACTCCGTAGGTGTAAGCGGCGCAGCGCACGGGCGCGGGCTGAGGCGCTTCAAAGGCGGCATCTCGGCTGGCCCTGTCTGCAGCGATGGGTGCAGCCATCACAGGCGCATCGGTGGGCTCTCCAGGAGCGCTCGCGCAGGCGACCGTGAGCAGTGGCAGGACTCGCAACGCATTCGAGGCGCACGCCCTGAATGCGGCTCGAATTCGAATGGACATCGTCATGGTTGAATCAATCCGCAGAGGTCTTCGTCTGCAACGCAAGTGAGAGCGCTTTGAAGTAAGGCGCCCCAGCGACGTAGTCAGCCACGTGCCAACGGTAACAGTGGACGGCGATTGCAGGCGCAACTCCGATCGCGCTGCGAATTGCGGACTCGTACAAGTGGCCACACCGAAAAAGAAACCTGCGGCGCAGGCTCCGCATGGAACCTGTGCCGCAGACCATCGGACATCCGCGCGTCACTCGAGCGTTGGGTCGTCCGTGGCGTAGCTCAATGCTCGGCTGGCGCTTGCCCGATGCGGAGCACGCGCAACAGAGCGCCGTCCGCGGCATGCACGGCGATGCCGCCACCTGGTGTCGAGAAGAGCCAACGGTCGCCGTCGAGGTCGCGCAGCTCACCGGCATAGGGGTCGAAGGGCAGCGCTCGCGCGCCGTTTGGACCGATCAGTTCATAGCGGCTCGTGGAGCCGGGGGCAGCGAGGGCTTTGTAGCGAGGCACGAGCAGCGGCTCGGCGCCGGCGCGCCAAGCGGTCCAGATCGCGTTGAATTCCTGCACGACGGCGCCGAGTTGGACGTCGATCAGCTGGTGTACGCGGCTCAGCCTCGGAGATCCCTCTCCGTCGTTGTCGGAGCGACGCTGGCCTACTTGCCAGCGCAGCACACTCGAGACGACCCAGCGGCCGTCAGGCGAGACCCCGATGCGCGGCATCTGTCCAGCTTCGATCGCGGCGACCGGCCGCGAGGTCCCATCGGCGAGGGTCAGAGCCTGCAGCATCCAGGCCTCATCGACGTAGTACAGCGTCGTGCGCTCAGGTCCACTGAAGGCATAGCTGCGCGCGCGAAAGCACTGTGGATCGCGGCGGTCGGTGCGCTCGACCGTGCAAGCGTAGAGTGGGCTCAGTCGATCGTTGGAGACGTTGAGCGTTTGCAGTCGCGACGGTTGTTGGGGCACGCTGGGCTCTGCGCTTGTCTCGGCCTCCCTCGTCAGCCTGCTTCGCGCCCCTGAACGCGTATCGACCCGCCAAGACGTGGTCCATGTTCGGCGCTGGCCATTCCACCGGGAGACGTGCTCGAAATTGACCTGGACATGGAGCGCGTCGCCACCGTCGGTGGCGATCGCCATCACGCTCGTCGCGGGCGCGTCGAAGGTCGGCCACAGGCGGGCAGCGAGCTCGCGGGCCGCCGGCGACACCCCGGGCGCGAGGACGAGGCACAGGACCGCCCACGCGCCAGCGGCGCGCCGTACTAGCGAGCGTGTGATGGCGCCGCGGGCGCCGATGAGCAGCGCGCTGGCGACGCTCCCCGCGATGATGGTCCAGCGGAGGTCGGTGGCGGCCACGACCTCACTCAGGGCGAGGTGCACCAGCGCCTCGGCGTCGCTGGCGCCCGCGTAGCCCTCGTGCAGGGCGAGGAGCCCTAGGGGCACCCAGCCGGCCACGATGCCGACGAGCGACCCGCCGATGCTGTGGCGCAGGGTCCATGCAGCGAGCACCGTCACGAGCCCCGTCCCGATGAAGACGGCGCGCATCCAGCCGAGGTGCCGCGAGCTCTGCAGGGCATCGATGGGCTCCAGGGCCAGCGCGCCGCACCAGACCAGGGCTCCGAACGCCGCGACCGCCAGCGCCCGTAGCGCGGTGGGAAGGTGCCGTATTGGCGCGGCCGCGAGCGCCCGCGCCCGCCCGGACGCGGCGTCGAGCGTGAATGCTTCGGCGGCAAAGACCGCAAAGAGCGCGGTGCCCAAGCCGGGCGCGAGGCAAGGCAGCTCTCGTCCGAGGCGCCCGACCTCGGTCGCCCCTGCGCCGGCCGCGACGCGCACGACGCACAAGAGCGTCGACCCCGCCAAGAGCACTGCGAGGGCAAATGGCCCGAGCTCACGCAGCTCGTGGGTCAGCAACGTCTTCAGCGAGCGCAACGCGCGCGCCGCGCGCGGCGCATTCAGGGCGTGCGCCGCGGATCGGTCGGCGGCGAGGGCGCTCACGGGGTCACCTCCGTTGCCGGCGCGCGCAGCGCCCGCAGCACGCGCCCGTCTGCGGCGTGCAACGTCACGACGCGGCGCGTGTCGCTGCGCGAGATCCAGCGGCCGTCTGGCAAGCTATACAGCTGGCCGCCCTCGACATCGACCTCGAAATCGAGGTCGCGCTGCCCGATGAGCGAGACCGCGCGGAAGCGTCGGTTCCGGCCCCATGCGCCGGGCTCTGGCGCGCCGTCCTCGGCGAGGGGTACGACGACTGCCACGTCGCCTTGTCCGAACGCGTAGTGGCGCGCCTCGAACGTCGTGGACTCGAGGGTCAGAGTGTCGAGCAAGACATGGGAGCGCAGGGGTCGCCCAGCCTTCGAGTGGACGAGCCAACGCCCGTCCTCGGAGACGGCGAGGTTGGCTCCGCGCTCACCTGGCCCCGTCACGATCCCGAGCGGGCGAATGGTGCCAGCGAGCAGATCGACGCGGTGGACCTCGCGCACCTCGTCGAGGAAGAACCCGACCCCGCGCGCGGCGAGCGCGGCGCCGAGCGGTACGGCGCATGGAACGTCCAACGCGTGGCTCCCGTCACGCAGCGACCACCGCTCACCCGGCGCGCGCGCCGCCAGCTCACTCGGCGCGCCCGACGTGGGATCGTCTGGATGGAGTGTGCGCCGCTGGAGCGTCTCGCCTATGGCCTCCGCGTATTCGTTCGAGGGTAAGCGCCGGACGTCGAGCGTCTCAGGGTCGAGGCTCCAGGTCGTCTGGGTCCCGAAGTCGCTCTGCAGCGACGACCACCCCAGCAGCTTGTCGTCGCAGCGCGACCACGCCAGGAGCTCGATCTGCGCGCCCGTCCCGAGCCCCGCTGCGTGTGCGACGGGCGTCGTGGACAGCCGCCGGGGCGCGGCGTCGCGTGTGAGGTCAACGAGCCACCAGGTCTGGTCGTAGGCGCGCCCCTCGGCGCCATGGTGCATGAGCGCCAGCGCGACGCGGCCGCCGTCGGGCGCGACAACAGTGCGCTCGACCGTCGCGTAGGGATCGCCGAAGGTGAGGCGCGCGGCGCGCTCTGCGCCTGGCACGTTCTGGGTCGACCACAGGCCGACCACGAGCGTGAGCGCAGCGGCGACCGCGCCGCTGCGCCGAACAACGCTGCGTGTCGCGCGGCCCCGGAGACGCACGGCGAGGAGCGCGCAGGCGGAGAGCGCGCAGAGCCAACCGAAGTGGCGCGCCAGCGGAGCGTCGGCATAACGCGCCAGCGCCCGAGCTGCCTCGAACGAACGCGTCGCGGAGTCCGCGCGCTGGAGCATGGGGACGACGTGCAGCAGGAGCGCTGCGACCCCGGCGAGCAGCGACGCGAGCGAGTGCCGCGTGACGCCCGCGCAGAGCGCGACGGCGACGAGCCCGGCGCCGGCGGCGCGGGCGGCCCACGCGCTGATGAAGGTGAGCTCCCAGCTCGGGAGGTGGACCGGACGCGCGCAGGCTGCGGCCGCGGAGACCAACACAACGGCGAACAAGGCGACGTAGACCGCGATGCTCAGCGCCTTCGCGGTCATTACGAGCGCGGTCGTGGTGGGCCAGCCCTGCGTCGCGCGCGCCATGCCTGTCCGCGAGTCGGCGCACAGGGCTTCGGCGACGAGCGGCAGCGCGCACAGGGCCGCGAACGCTGCGAGCAGTACACGCTCGCCGCTGGTCACGACTGGGACAAGCATGCCGAAGGAGCGCGCGACAAGGGCGACGCCGAGCGCCGCGGCGACGCTGACGCCGAGGGCGAGACCCAGGAGGTCGCGCAGCTCCTTGCGGGTCTGCATGCGCAGCGCGGCGAACCAAGCGCGGGCGCCCGAGCGCGCGCCGCCGCTGGGCGACGCGTGTGCGCTCCACGCGGCGCTGTGTGCCCCGGCCGCGCCTGTCAGCGTGGGGGAGTCGGCGCTCATGCCGCCCTCCCTGCTGCCGCCACTGCGACGAGCGCCTCTTCGAGGTCGCCGCGCTCGTTCGATGCGCGCAGGTCCTCGACGGACGTGACCTCTGTGACTCGGCCGTTCGCGAACAGCGCGACGTGGTCGGCGCAGCGCTCGACGTCGGCGATGGAGTGCGAGACCAACAGGACCGTGCGCCCGTCCTCGCACAGGTGCGAGATGACGCCGTCCAGGACCTTGCGTCGCGCCAGCGGATCGAGGCCGCTGAACGGCTCGTCGAGCAGCAGGAGGCGCGGCCGGTGCGCGAGCTCGCCCGCGAGGTTCTCGAGCGCGCGTTGGCCCTTCGAGAGCTCGCTGTAGCGCAGCTTCGGGTCCAAGTCGAAGTCGGCCAGGAGGCGCTGGGCCTCGCCTGCGTCCCACGTCGGATAGAGCGCCGCGAGCAGCGCGAAGTGGTCGCGGATGCGCATCCACTTCGGCAGGTCCGTGCGGTCGGGCACGTAGCCGACCGCGGCGCGCACGCGGTGCCCGTGCTGCGCCGGATCGAGGCCCAGGACGCGCACCGTCGCGGCGCGCTTGCGCCATGGCAGCTCGAAGCGCGCGCGGTAGGGCTCCGCGCCGGCGAGGATCGCGAGGAGCGTCGACTTGCCCGCGCCGTTCGCGCCGATGAGCGCGGTGACTTGCCCGACGGGCACGTCGAGGTCGACGCCTTGCAGTACGCGGCGCCGCGTGTACCCGAACGTGAGGTTCCGAAGCGAAATGGCGAGCTCTGTGTGCGTCTGCATCATGCGTCCTCTCTCTCTCCTCCAACCAACGGCCTCGTACACGGAGCTGCCCCTCTGGCTGCGCCCCTTAGCTCCGCGGTGCCCCCTGGCTCCGCTGTATCGCCTGGCTCCGCGGCCCGCCAGGCGGCGCAGGCGTCCGCCACGAGCGCTTGCACTTCGTCCGCGTCGAGCCCCGCGGCCAGCGCGTCGCCGACCGCGCGCCCGAGGCGCTCGGCCAGGGCGCGGGTGCGGAAGGTCCGAGCGACGTCGACGGCGCCATCAGCGACGTACATCCCGTTGCCGCGCCGCGCCTCGAGGACGCCCGTGAGCTCCAACTCACGCCACGCGCGGCTGACCGTGTTGGGGTTCAGTCGCACGAGCCGCGCCAGGTCACGCACGGACGGCAGCCGTTCGCCGACCGCGAGCCGCCCCGCCGCGACGGCGAAGCGGACCTGGTCCGCAAGCTGGTCCCCGGGGCTGACCGGAGAGCGTGGATCGACCTCGAAGTGCACGCGTGTCCCATCGGCCTAGGACACTCCTGCACTGGAGCGCGGCGCGGATCTCTGTCTCGAGCTGGGCCTGTGCGGGCCTCTTCGGGCCGGAGCGGCCGCGCAGTCCGCCGAGGATCGTGGGGGCCATGCGCCAGAGGCCGTCGTCCGTCGGTCGCGCGCCTCGAACCGCGCTGCTAAAGGTCGCCGACCCGGGCGCGCCGGTTGACGCTCACGGCGTCGACCATACCTCTGGGTCGGTGTGCTTCGCGCGAAAGAGCTGGAACACGTACCGCATGCGCTCCTCGAGCCGAGTCCAATCCCGCGCGCGCGTGCCTTGGAGTGAGTCGAGGTGCAGGCCGAAGCCGCGCTCGCCGCTGAGGAACTCGCGCACACGGTCGTCGCGCAGCTCCTCGAGCTCGGGCGGAAACGGCGTCGCGCCGAAGGCGGGCGCGTCCTCACGGACCGAATAGACGCTGCGGCCGACGTCGTACGTCATCAGACGCTTCGTCACGCACTTGCGCACGATGAACGGCATCGAGCGACGGATCAGCGGATCGAGGCGGATGTGCTCGTGCAGGACGGCGAGGCAGTTCGCGAAGTAGACGTCCTCGCAGCGGCGCGCAGGGTCCTGCGCCACGCGCGCTGCTTCGTAGCGCGCGAACGCTTCCGCGAGCAGGTCCTGCCCGCCAGCCTCGGTCGGCCCGCGGCGGAACGAGGCACGGAACGCAGCCATCGCCTCCGGCGAGCCGAGGTCGAGCGCGCGCAGGTAGGTGATCGTGCGCGAGCCGATGTCCTCGAGCACCGTGCGGTTGCCCTCGAGGATCAACTGGCTCGCGCGGCGTCGGCTCCAGCGCGCGATGGCCCGCCCGGTCCAGGCGCCCGTTGCGAACCCGAGGGCGACGCTGCCAAGGACGAGGAGCGCTGGCCAACCGAACGCGAGCGCGCCGCTCGCGCCTACGATGGCTCCCACCGCCCCGGCGACGATCGTCGCGTCGAGCAGCGCCCGCTCGAGGTCCTCCTGGCGGATCGTGACGCCGGCCTTGCGCGAGCCCCATACGGCCCAGCAATGAAAGTTCGCGCCGCATGCTCCGCCGAGGGCCGCGCCGAGCGCGCGGCCGAGGTCGAAGTGCAACGCCGTGATCTCGCGGTTCGAGCGCGCGGCATCGGGGTCGACGAGCGCTGCGGCCAAGCGGGCGGCGAGCGCGTGCGGCTCCGCGTGGATCGGGGCGCCGAGCTCGGCCCCGCTGCTTGGCTGTGGAAGTGTCGAGTGATCCATGCGCCGGCCCCCCGCGAGGGTACCTCGGGCGCGCGCTTTGCGCCCTACTTCCCGGCGCATCGTCCACCGCGCTTCGAGGGCCATTTGACGTGGCACCGACCGCTCTCACCTCCTCCAAGGCATGGCTCACGCGTGCGTATGAGCCGTTCTTCACGCCGCGAATGGCGAAGGGATCCAACATGAGCCACTGCGAAGTGGCACGATGGCGGGCGACACGCAACTCCAACCTCAGCGCCATCAGCGCGCTTTTGATCATGAGCCTACAACTTGGCGACACCGCACCCGACTTCAACGCAGAGACGACCTCGGGGCCCGTTCACTTCCACGAGTGGATCGGTGACTCCTGGTGCGTGCTCTTCTCGCACCCGAAAGACTTCACGCCGGTTTGTACGACGGAGCTCGGCACCGTCGCGCGGATGAAGCCGGAGTTCGACAAGCGCAACGTGAAGGTCATCGGCCTCTCCGTCGATCCATTGGAGGACCACATGGCGTGGATCAAGGACATCGAGGAGACTCAGGGCACTGCCTTGAACTTCCCGTTGATCGCGGACTCCGATAGGAAGATCGCGGAGGCCTACGGGATGATCCACCCGAAAGCGCTGCAGTCGTTCACCGTGCGGTCAGTCTTTGTGATCGGTCCGGATAAGACCGTGAAGCTGATGATCACGTATCCGGCGGCGACCGGCCGTAACTTCGTCGAGCTCTTGCGTGTCATCGACTCGCTCCAGCTCACCGCGAACCATCAAGTGGCGACACCCGCGAACTGGAAGGACGGCGAGGACGTCATCATCGTGCCGTCGGTCTCCGACGCGGATGCGAAGAAGAAGTACCCCGCGGGCTTCCGCACGCTGAAGCCGTACCTGCGCCTCGTGAAGCAGCCGAAGTGAGCGGCGGTGGGGCCGCTGTGACCAGGCTGCTCGTCGGTACGCCTCGTGCGAGGTCGCGCGGCGCGCCCGGGGCGCGTGTGCGCCACGCGGTCACTCGCGGAAGGGGACGACCGAGACCTCCTCGTCGTCCCGCGCGGGATCGGCGACGTAACGCACGCGGGTTTGGACCTTCAAGCATTCGAGGTCACCTGGTGGCAGGCTGCTGAGGGCGAGGTTGCCGCTCACGCCGAGCTGACGCGAGCCGACGCTCGAGTCCGCGTTCCAACCGCCGCGGCGCTCGTCCGCGTCGACTTCGTTGTCGCCGTCGTGGTCCGCGAAGGCGACGATCGTCAGGTTCAGGAGGCGCGCGTCCGAGGGATCGGTGCTGGTCGCCATGATCCGACCGATCGACCAAGAGCGCTTCGACGACGCGAGGTCCGCCTGCACGGTGGCGCGCTCCGTCGACAGGAGCGTGGCGCGGTGGGCGCCGCCTCCGAATGACGCGCAGGACCCGGTGAGGAGGAGCAACGAAAGGCTGAGCGGAGCGAACTTCATAGGGACAACGTAGCGACAGGCGGCCCGGTGCGCACCGCCTGCCCTGGGTGACCTGCCGAATCGTGGTGGAGGGATGCGCCTTTGTGCGAGGCTGAGCTGCATCGCCCGCTGGCGGTTTTGGTCGCGCGGCCCGGCCTCGGCGTAACGCAGCTCGGTGACGCAGGTCGGTGACGCAGGTCGGAGACGCAGCTCGGTGACGCAGGTCGGTGACGCAGGTCGGTGACGCAGGTCGGTGACGCAGGTCGGTGACGCAGGTCGGTGACGCAGGTCGGTGACGCAGGTCGGTGACGCAGGTCGGAGAACCAGGTGGCAACGCTGTGACGCGCGGCGATGGGGCGGCGGGCCCGCTTGCGGCTGCGCCCGCACACCGAAGCGGGCCCTCTCGCGGCGCTCCCTGATTCAGTGCCCAGGCTGCGGCGCCGGCCGCGCGCGCAGGCTACCTAGGAACGCGAGGAGGTCGCGCAGCTCGGTCAGCTCCATGCGCTCTGCCAGGCCGCCCGGCATCGCAGACTGGCCGGCCTTGCGCGCGCGGATGTCGGTCTGGTCAAGGTCGATCCATTCTCCGTCCGCCGTGCGCAACGTCAGCCACTCGGGGTCTTCGGCGACGGGCACTCCCGTGTGGAGCGTGCCGTCCTGCAACGCCACGATCACGGTGCCGTACCCCTCAGCGATGCGGGCATCGGGCGCCAGGATGGCCTCCAACAGGGTCCGGCCATCGAGGCGCGCGCCGATGTCCGCGAGGGAGGGTCCGACCTTGCCCTCCGCGTCCTCCGGCCTTGCCGTCGCGTGGCAGCGTAGGCACTCGAGCGCCGCCTTCTGCTCGAAGACCGCGCGACCTGCGGCCGGATCGCCGCCCACGAGCGCGCGGCGATACCGACCGAGGTCCGCCTCCAGCGCCGCCACCTCGGCGAGCGCGCGCCCGAGCGCGCCACCGCCCAACGCCTCGGCCGCAGCGACGAACTCCACTGCCAAGGGATGGGTCCCGCGCGCGACATACGCGGCGAGCCCCTCGAGCACGATGGGCTCGCTCGCCGTGCGCGGACCCGCCACCAGGCGCTCGAGGGCAGCCGCGGCCACCGCGGGGTCTCGGCCGCGGTCCCGCACGAGCGGAGCGAGTCGCGCCCGGACTGCGGGATCGTTCGGATCTGCGTGGCGCAGCGCCGCCTGGCGCAGCGCCGATTCGTCGGACGCGAGCCATGCGGCTCCGAGGTCCGGTGGCAGGAGAGCGCCGGTGAGTGTCGCCCACACGTCACACGCCCGCGCCCGCAGGGCGCCTGGCCGCGATGCATCCCGCGCGACCTCCAGCGCGGACGGCGCAGAGGCCTCGTCGCGCAGCGCGAGCATGGTCGCGAGCGCCTCGGACGCGAGCGGCCCTTGCAGCAGGGCTGCGCTGTGCGGCGCGAGCGCGGCGCGCGCGGCCGCGACCGGCGCCGGTGGCAGGGGCCTCCAGAGGCCCACCACGGGATCGAGCGGCCCTGGTTCAGCCCATGTCGCTAGCAGCGACAGCGCGTGGCGGCCGATCGCTTCAGGGCCCCTCGACGCGGCCCGTGCGAGCGCGGCGGCGTCGTCGGCGCCCCGTCGCTGCAGGCGCGCAGTGAGCGCGCGCCGCGCGACAACGGGGTCCGGGTCCTCGTCGCAGGCGGCGAGCGCGTCGCGCGCCTCGACGATGGCCTCGTCATGGATCGCGCGCGCGGCATCGGCGCGGAGCGCACCCGTCAGGAACGCTGCGATTCGAGGTGAGCGCGCGCGACGCAGCGCCGTGAGCGCCGCCCGCTGCACGGGCTCAGCGGCGTGGGTCGCGAGCCCTGCGAGCTGCGTGTCGTCACACCAAGCGAGCAGTCCGAGGGTCGCCGCGTGGGCGAGGTACGGATCACTTGCGCCGCGCGACGTGAGCAGCGCAACCAGCGCCCGCTGCACGTCCTCGACGAGCTGGGGGGCCGCGGAGCGGATCGGATCGAGCGTGCGGCCCATCCAGCCGAGGGGGTCGCGGCGCCCGAGGCGCCCGAGGGCCAAGGCGCACTCCGCCGCAGCGAGCGCGTCGACGTCGGTGACGCCAGCCAGCAAGTGGGGCACATCGGCGTCTGAGCCGAGCTCACCGAGGGCGCGCGCCGCCGCGGCGCGGACCTCACCTGCCGGATCGAGCAGCGCCTCGCGCAGCGCTTCGATGTGCGCCTCGGACTGCGTCGAAGCAGCGCCTGCCGCGCTTCGGCGCGCAGCGACCGCGAGGCCAAAGGCCGCGTGCAGGCGGGTCAGCGGGAGAGGAGCCTCGCGCAATCGGGTGCGCAGCCTGTCCAGCCCGTCAGCGCGCCCTGCGAGCTCGAGGTGCGCGCGGGTTCGCACGCGCCGATCGACGTGCTCCAGCAGCGCCGCGACGTCATCGCTTGCGAGGGCAGCGAGCTCGAGCGGCGCCGCCGGCGCGCTCGTGGGGGTGCCCGTGGGGGTGCCCGTGATGCGCCACACTCGGCCCTTCAGCGGCTGGCCCCAGCCGGCGACCCAGTCGCTGGCGTACAGGGCGCCGTCGGGCCCGAAGTCGACATCCGTGGGCCAGAGGTTCCAGACGACTCGCTCGCGCCCCGCCGCGCGGAACGTCGCGCCATCGCGTTCGACGCGGAACGCGGTGATGCCGCCGGGGAAGTCGCAGACGAAGAAGCACCCCCGCCAGCGCTCACCGAGGCCATGCCCGACGTCGAACGCGAGGCCTGACGGGCCTTGCGCGACATAACCGGCATGGGGCAGCGCTCCCCCGACGCCGCCGCGCCAAGCTTCTTCTTGGACCCACGGCCCGAAGCCGAGCATGTGCTGGTACGAGCAGCGCCAGCCGTAGTCCGCGCCGGGGACCACGTGTATGAGCCGCGAACGGTCGTCGCCCGCGGTGTCGTTGTCGGCGGTGAAGAGGTTGCCGTGGGCGTCGAAGGCGAGCTCCTGCGGGTTTCGCAGGCCGATCGCGAACACCTCGAGCGCCGAGCCATCGAGCTCGCACCGGAAGACCGCGCCTGTGTCCGGCAGATCGATGGTGCCACGGTCTGGCGTGACTACGTGTGCTCCGCGATCGCCGACGGAGAAGTACAACCGCCCATCCGGACCCAGGGCCAAGCCGTGCAGGTCGTGACCCGAGACGCCGACATGAACGCCGAAGCCGGTGTGCACTCGCTCGGGTGGTCCGCCCCCGCGCAGCACGGCGAGCTCGGGGATACACGTCACCCAGACGTCCTCGCCGATGGGCAGCACGCCGGCGATCGGGCCACATTCGGGCGCATCCCAGCCCTTCGCGAGGACGATCGATGTCTCGCCGCGCCCGTCCCCGTCCCGGTCCTCGATCCGGCGCACGATCTCGGCGTCGGCCGTGAGGACCCCTGGATCCGCGGCGAGGCGTTCCATGAGGAACGCGCGACGGTCGCCGACGGTGCGCAGCCCGAGGTCCGCCGGTAACCAATCCGTTTGGTACGTCACCACATCGAAGACCGAGCGCAGGTACCGGTGCGTCTCGACGACGAGGACACGCCCGCGGTCGTCGACCGCGAGTGCGACCGGGTTCGACAACGCTGGCTCCGCCGCATAGAGCGCGAGCTCGAGGCCGTTGGCCAAGGAGAACGCTCGCGCGGCCCCAGCGGGGTCCTCACGGTCCCCAGGGGCCTCGGGGACCTGGAGCGCCATGGCCAGTGCGACGGTGCTGAGGGGGGTTATCACGGGGTAGGACACTCGACGGTGGGTCCGTGAGGATACCGGGCCTTGGCCGACCGGTCCCTAAGCGCCGGCGCCACAGCAACCGGTTCGCAGGGCGGTGGCCCTGCGCGGGCCCGCGAGGAGCACCACGTCCCCAGTTGCCTTCGCGATCGGGACCAGCGCCAGGGGTGGTCCGCCCGTGGGCGACGTGACCCCGTCGCGGTCCGCGCACGTGTCGCCCTCAGGGCGCGGGCGAGGCGGCGTCGGCGGCCTCATCCCCGGCCGCGCGCCGCAGGCTGACGCGGTCGATCCGGCGGCCGTCCATCGCCAAGACACGCACCACCGCCCCGGGGCACTGGACCTCGTCGCCGGCCCGGGGGATGCGCCCGAGCATCCCGAACACGAGGCCGCCGATGGTCTCGTACTGGTCGGCGGGCAGGCCGAGGTCAAAACGTGAGTTCACCTCGTCGACCGTCACGGTCCCGTCGATGCGCGCGTCGCCCTGATCGTCGATCTCGATCGGCATGGGCTCGAGCTCGTGCTCGTCCTGGATCTCGCCGACGATCTCCTCGATCAAGTCCTCGAGGGTGACGATGCCCGCGGTGCCGCCGTACTCGTCGAGCACGACCGCCATCTTCAAGCGCTGCTCGCGCATCTCGCGGATCATGTCCTCCACGGGCTTCGTCGACGGCACAAAGAGGGGCTTGCGGATCACCGCTGCGAGGTCCTTGCCGCCGGCTTCGACGGCCTTCCACAGGTCACGGGCCAGGACGATGCCGAGCACCTGGTCGAGGCTCTCGCCGTAGACGGGCAGCCGCAGGTGCCCCTCATCGAGCATGACCCGTTGGACCTCCGCCAAGGTGGCCGTGACGGGTACGGCGACGACCTGGGTGCGCGGCGTCATGACCTGGCCGATGCGGGTGCCCTCCAGCTTCATGATGTTGTTCATGACCTGCCACTCGTCCTGGTCGATCGTGCCCTCGCGACGGCCGATCTCGGCCAGGATCTCGAGCTCGGCGCGGCTGACGGTGGAGCGAGCTTGTTCTCTCGGGGCGATCAGGCGATTGAGCCACGCCAGAGGGACCAAGATCGGCTTCATCGCGACGATCATGGCCCGCAGGGTCCAGGCCGCCGATGGAGCGAGCTGCTTCCAGAAGGTGGCGCCGATGGTCTTGGGCAGGATCTCGGACAGGACCAAGATCAAGAGGGTCAAGACCACCGAGAACGCCGTGATCCAGCGGCTGCCAAAGACCTCGAGGGCGATCGCGCCGCTCATCGAGGCCCCGATCGTGTGCGCGATCGTGTTGAGCGTCAGGATGGCGGCGATCGGCTCGTCGATGTTGGAGCGCAGGCGGACCAGCAGCTTGCCGGCCGGGTGCTTCTGCTCCTCCAAGAGCACCACGTGGGCGTGCGTGATCGAGAGCAGGGTCGCCTCCAGGATCGAGCACACAAACGAGATGGCGATCGAGACGGAGACGACGAGGACGAGCGTGGTCATACGAGATCACGACGGGCCCCAAGGGCCGCCGATCGCGGCGGGCGAGGACACCAGCGAGGGGGGGAGCGTGCGGAGCGCAGCATGATACCGGTGTCCGTGGGGGCGGTGGTGTGATTCACCCGCGCCGTTGGGCCACCGGCGCGGCTGTGTGCGCAGCGAGCGTGCCTTCGGCGCACGCGCGCGGCGACCGCCGGCTCGCGTCACGGGCGTCGCGCCGCGCCTGCGTGGCCCGCGCGCGCTGCGGATTCTTCGGAATCGTCCGGCGTCCGGGCGCGTTGCTGCATCTTGAGGGCGCCCATGAATCACTCCCCTGAGCTCATCAGCCTCCTCGGCGAGGACGCCTGGGCGCGCCGCCTCGCGGAGGCCCTGACGTCGGACCGCGGCGCAGCGGACGACCTGGTCCAAGAGGCCTACGCGCGTGTGCTCGCGCGCACCGTCGCCGGGCGCTCGGCGGGCGATGGGGGCGCGGCTGGTGGCGGGCAGAGGCTTAGGCTCGCCCAGCCGCGCGCGTGGTTCGCGCGGGTCCTCGTCAACCTCTCGCGCGAGTCGCGCCGCCGGGACGCGGCGCGCACCCGGCGCGAGCGGCAGGTCGCCGCCTCTGAGTCCGGCGGGTTGGCTGGATCCGCTCGCGGCGCGCGCGCGGCGCCCGAAGGCGCGTGTACGGTCGCGACGCCCGATCAGCTCGTGGCGCGGGCGGAGCTGCAGGAGCGCCTCGCGCGCGAAGTGCTCGCGCTCCCGCAGGAGCTGCGGGAGGTGGTCTTGCTGCGCCACTTCGAGGGCCTCGGGCCGACCGAGATCGCGGCAGAGTTGGGCCTCGCGCGCAGCACCGCGCAAGACCGCCTCGATCGAGCGCACGCGCGGCTCCGCGGTCGGCTCGCTGATGTCGGTCATGACCCGCGCCTCGCGCAGGGCCTCGCGCTGTTGCTCGTTCCATTGCCCGCGCCGACAGTGGCGCATCACGCCGCGCTCGTCATCACGCTCATGTCTCTGAAACAACCCCTTATGCTCTGCGCTGCCGCGCTGGTGCTGTGTGTCGGGTGGCGCTCGATGGCTGCGGCGCCATCCGAGTCGTCGCCGTCGGAGGTCGCGCGCAAGCCCGAGCCCGAGCCCGAGATCGAGCCCGACGTCGCTGCGTCTGCGCAACGCGCTGGACGAGCCGACGCGTCGGCCGCTGGAGTGCCTGGCGGGCCCGCCGTCGCCGGGCTCGCCGTCGTAGGGCGCGCGACGGTGGTCGCGCGTGTCGTCGACGAGCGTGGCGCTCCGATCAAGGACGCCTCGGTCCAGTTGGTGCTCACCGCGGAGGAGGCCGAGGCCTTGACCGTTGAGCCCTCGCCAGGGGTCCGAATCGTCGACGGACCGCGGGGCATGACCGACGTTGAAGGCCGCGTCACCCTCGATGTCCCTGCCGGGCGAGACCTCGAGTTCGTTGGGAGCGCGACGCGCATCTCGTCCTCGATCTGGACGTCGTCCTCGGTCGGCCACGGGGCAGTGAAGGCGCTCGCGGCGGGCGCGTCTGCCGCAGTCGAGCTGCGTGTCGCGGTCGAGCCCGACATCGACGTTATCGTGCGGGTCGTAGCCGCCGAGTCGGGGCTCCCGCTCGCTGGCGTGGGGATCTGCTCCAGCATGCTCCCGTCGAGCGTGCGGACGATCCAGATGCCCTCGAGCGGCACGCGGATGACGGACCCACGGACGGCCAAAGCCTACGGACCGGACGCTTGGACGGACACGTCGGGCGTCGCAGTGTTGCGCGCGCGTAGCTGGGCGCCATGTGTGGCGTTCTTCATCGGCAGTGACCGTGCGCCCGTCGCGGCCTTGTTGCGGGATGACGGTCCGCGGACCGGGGACGAGCCGGCGGTCACCGTCGTGCTCGAGCGCGCAGCCTGCATCGAGGGCCAGGCCCAAGGCGCGCCGCCCGGCGCGCGCGCGCAGGTCGTCGTGAAGCGCCAGCAGGTCGGGCGCGCTCTGGTCGGCGACACGTCGCGGACGGTGTTGTATGGGCCGCGCGAGTACGTGTTTGAAGCCCCGCTCGACGCCGCCGGGCGCTTCGTGCTCGCTGGATTGCCTCCGAACACGCGGCTCGAGCCCGCCCTGTTCGCGGCGGAGGGCGGAGCGCGGCTGATTGTCGAGCCGACGCCGCTCGAGCTCTCGCCCGGCGAGGTGCGCTCGCTGACGTGGGAGCTGTCCCCTGCCTCCGTCGTGGTCTGCACGTGTGTCGATGAGCGAGGGCGGCCCATTGTCGGCGAGACCGTTTGGCTCTGGCCTGGATCTGAAGGAAGTGTCTCGGGGATGAGCAACCGGACGGTCCCGGAGCAGACCGCGGCGACGGACGCCGAGGGCCGCGTCGCGTTCTCTCTGGTCCGGACCGGTCGCTGGCAGGTCGCGCTCGCGCCTCCTGCGCCTCGCATGTCGCCCAAGCGAACCGCCGACGCGGTCAATCGGCACGCGAGCTTCCTCGAGACCGTCGACGTGCCCGAGTCGGGCGGTGAGCAGCGGGTGACGCTCGTCGGCACGAGCGGCCTGTTCCTGCGTGGCAGGGTCCTCGGCGTCGACGGCTCCCCCGTGAGCGCGACGGTCTGGGGCGGGACCGAGGGCTACACGCTCTGGACGGAGTCACTCGCAAAGGAGGGCGGCGCGTTCGAGCTCGGGCCCCTGCCGCCGGGCGAGTACTCGATCGGGGCGTTTGACTCGTTTGGCGGCCCGAACGGCGCCGCGCCGTCGGCGCCGCTCGTCCTTCGCTCTGGCGCGGACACGCTCGAGCTGCGCTTGCGTGCAGCCGGGCGTTTGTCGATCGAGGTGCTCGACCGCGCGGGGATCCAGGCGCAGGTGGGTTGGACGGCGCAGGACGGGTCGGCGGCGTCCTCCACCACGCTGACGGAAGAGGGCGCGATCGAGTCGATGCCGCTCGTGCCGGGCCTCTATCAAGCCACGGCGTCACTCTCGGACGGCCGTGCAGCGGTGTTGGAGTCCGTGCGCGTCGAGGCGGGCCAGGTGACTCCGGTTCGCCTCCAGCCTGTGCCGGGCGGTGTGTTGCACGTGACGCATGCCGGCGCGCGCGGGCGAGTGGTCGTCACGGTGAAGGGCGCGTCCGGCTGCCTCTTGGGGGACGGCCTGCGAGGTGGGGAGGGCCGCGAGTTCACGCTGCCCCCGGGCGTGTACAGCGTGCGCGTGTCGGACCCTGAGCGACCCCGGGGCAGCGCGTCAACCGAGAGGAGCGAGCTCGAGGTCCACACCGTGACGGTGACCGCCGGCGCGGCGACGACGCTCGAGGTCTGCCAATAACGGCGAGCGCACCGCCGCTGCTCGGGTCTGCGCAGGATCGTGCTGGGGACCGTCCCTACAGCAGCGCCTGAAGGGTCGCTTCCATCGCCGCGGCCCAGCGGCGGTAGCCTTCGCGACCGGGGTGCAAGAAGTCCGGCATGATCTCGCTGGAGAGCGTGCCGTCGGCCTCTAGGAACGCACCCGCCACATCCAGGTATGTGACCCACGGGTCTTCGGCGAAGCCACTGATGAGCGCGTTGATCGCGTTGTTCCATTGACGCAATGGATGATCCGGCTGTTCGCCGCGCGGGAAGATCCCCAGCAGCAGGATCTTCGTCTCCGGGAGCCGAAGTCGGAGCTCCGAGATCACCCGCTGGATGCCGGCTGCCGTGTGCTCGGCTGCATCACTTCGGTGCCCCGTGTTGTTGCTGCCGATCATGAGGACCGCGAGCTTCGGGGCGATGTCGTCGATCGCGCCGTTCTGGAGCCTCCAGATCACATGCTCGGTCCGATCGCCGCTGAAGCCGAGGTTCAGCGCGTTGCGCGCTGCATAGAACTCGGCCCAGACCTCTCGCCCTGAGTCTTCCCAGCCGTGTGTGATCGAGTCGCCGATCATCAGCAAGTCGACCTTGCCCATGGCCTTGCGCTCGGCGATCTTCGCCTCGTGCCGCGGCATCCACCAGTCCACGGCCCAGGGCGCGTCCTGGACCTCAGGCATGATCGCGAGCTTGGGCGTCACGCCCGGGGCGTCGCGCCAGAGCCAGCGCAAGGCGTCCGGCAGCAGGGTGCGGCCGTGCTTCGCGTCGTGCCCGCCGTCCCCGCGATCGAAGCGGACGTCGTAACCCTTGAACGCGAGGGCCTTGAACATCTGCTGGTTCCCGAGCCACCAGTTCCCGTGTTCGTTGTCCAGGTCACCAGAGCCGTCTTGCAAGTAGACGCGGATCGGCTTCTTGTCGGTCTTGCGGATGACCCCCGGATAGGTGTCACCGTGGCGTATGTTGGTGAAGCTGCCGATGTGGCTGAGCACCTTGCCGAAGCTGTCGGGGCGCTCCCATGCGGCGGTGAACGCGCAGATCCCGCCGCTGCTCATCCCACAGAGCGCCCGCAGGCTCGGGTCCTCGCTGATGTTGTAGGACCGCCGGATCACCGGCAGCAGGTCCTCTAGGAGAAAGCGCGCGTAGTCCGAGCTGAGGGTGTCGTACTCCACGCTGCGGTTCTCCGGCGCCGGGCTCCATCCACGCCCTTCGGGCAGCGCCTCCTTCTTGTGCCCTGGATCGACGAACACACCGATCGTCACCGGCATTTCCTTGCGATGGATCAGGTTGTCGAAGATCGCGGGCACGCGGAGCTCGCCGTCCGCCTTGACGTATGCGTGCCCGTCTTGGAACACCATGAGCGCGGCCGGTGCGCTCGCGTCGTACTGCGCCGGCACGTAGACGGAGTAGCGGCGCACCGTCCCCGGGAAGGTCTTGCTGTCCAGGAGCTCGTGTTCGCTGACCTGACCCACGGGCACGCCGGGGTGCTGGAGCGCGTCCATGCTCATCGGGAACTTGCGCGCCGCTCCGTTGTCCTGCGCGACGAGGGGCGGCGCGAACAGGGCTCCGAGGACCAACAGCGCGCCGCGCACGAACGTGGGGGTGGACTTCATGGGAGGCGTTGGAGGCGGCGTGCCTGTCTCGATATCACTGGAACGTGATGCTCACCGCGTCCGTGAAGTTGTTGGTCGGCCCTGGGTTCGCGTCGCGATACCACGCCTGGAACGACCACGTCTGGCCCGCGAGCGCGGTGACGGGACCGACGGGCGTTGGCACCGCCGTCAGGTCCAGCGCGAGCCCGATCGTCCCGTCCTGGCCCGCGGTGCCGATCTGGCCCGGGGCAGAGAAGCGCCCGATGGCGCCACCGAGGCAGAGCTCCCCTTGGCTGCCGGGTGGGTGCGAGCTGCCGAGGGTCATGCTGCCGAGGAAGTACCCAGTGCTGCCCCAGGGCAAGCCGCGCGCCCATAGCAGCACGTTGTCCGCGGCCGCGGCGATGTCGCCCACTGCGAGCAGCTCCGCGCCGAGGCCAGTCGAGTTCGGCGCAGCCGGCGAGCACGTCACGGCGCCGATGCGCTGAGGCGCAAAGCGGGTCAGCGTCTTGCTCGCGCCGACGTCGGATTCGATCACGACGATGCCCCCGGCCGCATCCACTGCGACGGCTTGCGCGTACTGATATTCGATACGTGGGTTCTGTGCGTGCGCCTGTAAGACCCCTTGTGGGCTGTAGTGCGCCACGTAGGTGTCTTGGTCGCCGGAGCTGGGGCTCGCGATGCTCCCCGTGGTTGCGAGCGCCACGACGCAGCCACCGCGTCGGTCGTAAGTCACCACGCCCGAGTCGTTGAACCCGCTCGAGTCGATGGTGGTTCCCCAGGTGAGGGCTCCGGAGGGCCCGTAGTGATGGACGAAGACTCGGTAGCCCGGGCCACCGGACGCGTCGTGGATGGCGGCAAAAGCGCCCCCGGCGCCGTCCGGCGCGAGCCGCGGCCCGATCCAGCTGTTTGTATTTCGGATGTGCTCGACGAGGAGCGCTCCCTGCGCATCGTGGAGGGAGATGACTGTGCCGAACAGGCTCGCACTGTTGATGTACCAGCCCACGAAGGCCTGGCCGGACGACCCAGCGACGAGGTCCTCGGAACGGCTCCCCGGCTGTGTGCTCGCGATGGCGTAAGGCACTTGGACGGTGGCCTCGACGAGCAGCGACCCTGTGGCCGTGTACCAGCGCAAGCGCAGGCCAGCCCCATCGTGGTAGAGAGCGACAACGCGGAGGTCTGGTGCGACGGCGACGGAGCGCGCTGAGCCTGGGAACTGATCCACCCAGATGACCTGCCCTTGCCCATCGAAGCGCGCGACGAAGGTGCCGCCCGCGCCGGTTCCACCCAGGTCGCCGGCGCTGTCACCGGAGAGCACGAACCCGCCACTCGGGAACTCTGCGGCGTCAGCGAGGAAGTCGTCTGCCGCGGAGCCGAAGTCCGACTCCCCGAGCAACTCGCCAGCCGCGCTGCGCCGCTGTAGCAAGATGTCGAGGCCGCCGAGGGCGCCGATGTGACGCCGCACGAAGTAGGTCCCGCCGTCCGGATCGGGGATCACGTGCAACGCTTCCCAGAGCGGCGGCGCGATGCGCTTGGTCCACAGGGGATCGAGCAGGGCTTGCCCCGAGGCGGACGACGAGAGCGCGCTGCAAACGAGCAGGGCGCTAACTGACCTCTGAACGGCGCTGCGGTGTGGCTGCCTCATGCTCCCATTTGAGTCGCGAAGGACGGGATCCACAAGGTGGCCAACCTGCGCACGCGCGCTCCGCCCGTCCGTACCTCACCTGTGTCGTCGCGCCAGCGGCTTGGGCGGACGGGCCCGTCCGCCGGTCGCTCGCGTTGGATCACTCGAACGTGACGGCGATCGTGTTGGTCAGGTTCGAGGTCGCAGAGCCGCCCACGAAGTCCCGGTACCAGCCTTGCAGGAACCAAGTCTCGCCAGCCATGGCCTGGACCGGGCCCGTGGACGTCGGCATCGCCGAGAGGTTGGCGACCACGGTCGCGGCCCCAGCGGCGCCACTGTTGAAGATCACACCGCCGACCCCGCGGCCGAGGTCTTGGCCGAGGCAGAGGTTGCCTTGGCTGCCGCCCGGGTTCGCGATGAAGAAGATCGAGCGCGCCGAGAGCACGAAGCCGGCCGCGTTCTGCGGGAGGTCTCCGAGCTGCAGACACAGGTCATCGTCCGCCGCGACGCTGGAGCCGTACCCCGCGAGCGAGCCAGCCACACCCGTCGAGTTGGCGACCGCTGCGCACAGGCCGCCCGGCAGGCTCGCGGCGACCTCCGGCTTGCCCTTCTCGATCACGAGGTTGTCCCAGAAGTAGTGGTCACCGTTGTTCCCGCCGGACGCGATGCTCAGCTCGTCGAACTCGAGGTCGGCGATCGGCGTGTCCAGGTCCGCGACACCCGTCGGGTGCGGGACGGCCGGGTTCAGCCAGAGGCGCAGGCGCTCGCCGCCGTTCGCGAAGTCGATGCGATACACGAGCCGCGTCGCGGTCGCATCGCTCGACGCCGGGACGAGCGCGGGCGGCGCGCCGTTGGGGCCCTCATCATCGAGGCCCCAAGCATTTGTGTTCCACGGCGAGCCGAGGAAGAGCTCCTCGCCGACCCCGACGTTGAAGAGCGAGACGCCGCCGTAGTGGTCGAACGGCTGGCCTTGGTAGTTCACCGAGCTGAAGGAGATCCAGATCGTCGACCCGTCGGCGCCGTACTTGCCGTTGGCGTTGCGAATGTCCGGGTGCAGGCCCGTGTCGAAGCGGCGGTAGCCCTGCCCGAAGGCGACGGCCTGGCCGGCGTGACCACCGACGCCGTCCGAGAGCGCGAACGCTGGAGAGATCGAGTTGTCGAACATCACGATCTCGTTGTTCGAGGCGCCGGTGATGAACCAGTTGTTCGACCAGCCGATGCCCGTGCTGCCGTCGTGCACGAGGCCGGGCACCGCGTACTCAAAGGTCTCAGAGGCGACGAGCTCGATCTGGGCGTTGGCGAGCGGGACGAGCGCGAGCGCGGCAAGCGCACCTTGCAGGTGGCGCCGCAGGGTGGGACGAGGTGTGGAGCGGGAGAGTTGCATGAGATTCTTCGGTCGCGAGGCAGGCTTCGCGCTCAACTCGCTCTGAGCTGACCAGCGCGATGCGGCCCCACATGTTAGAGGCGCTCCGCCGATCGAGCGACCTGGGCCTCCCGAGTGTGCCCCATTGGGACGCGCGCGCGGCGCTACCGCTCGCTCGCGCGCTCCTCGGCGCCCCGTTCGGGCGCAGCGGGCCGGAAGAGCCGCTCCGCAAGGAAGGTGGCGTCGGCGTCCATGTCAAATGACATCAGGAGCCCCATGCGCTCCGCGGTCGTCGTCGGGCGCGTCTCGAGCTCCTGGCGCAGCGCATCGGCGACATCACCGAGCGGGACCCGGCGCACCTCGACGAGCTGGATGAGCACGAGCTCGTCGCCGACGTCGAGCGGCGCCGACGTCTCGCCCGGCTGCAGCCGCGCGAGCGCCGCTTGAATGGCCGGGGGCGCGTCCTCGTGCCGGTAGCGTCCGGCGGAGCCCTCCGTCGAGCTCGCCGTCGGTCGCCCGCCGTTCGCGCGCGCGATCGGATCGTCCGACCAGCGCGCGGCCAGCGCACCGAAGTCCGCGCCTGCGCTCGCCTGGGCCGCGATCGAAACCAGGCGCGCGCGCTCCTCGCCCGCGTCGCGATCAGTGAGGCGCCGCACGAGGAACCGCACATCGAACGATTTACCGAGGGGGCCGTACCGCGCTTCCCAGGTCCGCTGCACGTCCTCGTCGGAGACCGTGCGCTCGAGGGCCAAGAGCGCGTCCGCGGTCAGGTCCCGCCACGCCTCGCGCTGGAAGCGGCGCAGCAGGTGCGCCTCCGTGATCCCGCGGCGCTCCATGTCGCGCGCCATCCGCGCGCGGTCGCCGCCGTAGACCTGGCGCAGCGTCGCAGCGAACGTCGCCGCCGCGCGCGCCTCGATCGCCTCTGGGCTCGCGGCTACGGACCGCGCCGCGGCGCGCCGCTCGAGGCGCAGGTCCCGCACGAATGGGCGCGCGAGGTCGGCGCCGCGTTCGCGCGCGATCCAGAGCGCGAGGTCTGCGCGCGTCCATGTCTCGTCGCCGATGCTGGCGAACGGCGCAGCGAGCGTCTGCGGGCGCCCGCGCAGGGCCAGCGGCCCGTCGGCGTCCTCTTCGAGGCTATGCCAGACGATGTGGGGGAACACCTCCGCGCGCAAGCGCGCGAACGCTGCGCGGCGCTCGAACTCGTCGGGGGGCGCCGTGGCGAGCTCCCGCTCGAGCGCGGCGCGCGCCTCGTCCAGCGCCACCGCGCGCGCGGACTCGATCACGAAGAGGTTGAAGTAGCCTTGGGCGAACAGGGGCGCGCTCGGCTCGCCCGGCGCAAGCTGCGCGAGGGCCTCGTTCACCGCGCGCGGCCAAGCCGCACGAACAAACGGCGCCGGCAACCGCCCGCCGACAAGCCGCGAGTCGGGGTCCTCGGAGGCCTCGCGCGCTAGCTCCGCGACGTCTGCGCCCGCGCGGATCCGGCCGGCGAGCCCTCTGAGGCGCGCTTCAACGGCCTCGCGGGCGGCTTCGACCCGGCGCTGCCGTTCCGCCTCGTCGTCGTTCGGCCCCGGCTGCGGCAGGACGGGCCGCAAGCGGATCGCCCGCACGACGAGCTCTCGACCATCGGCGCCATAGCGCCGCGTGTACGCGGCCGCCAGGGCCTCTTCCGCGCCGGCCTCGCGGGGCCTTGGGCGCGTCGCGACGGCGAGCGCGTCGCGCGCGAGCTGGTCCTCGAGGATGACGCTGCGGTGCTCGAAGTCGAGCGCCTGTGTCGAGCGGATCCGCGCGAGCTCCGCCTCGTACAGCGCCCGGTCTCCATGGAAGCCGAGCGCGATGCGCTGCTCGAGCGCGGCCTTGGTCGCGCGCGCGACGTCCTCCGCGGTGGGGGCGACGCCGAGCTGGCGCACGGCGCGGCTCAGGATCATCCGATCCAGGAAGCGCTCCTGCAGCTCGACGCCTTGGACCGCCAGCAGCCACTCTGCGAAGCGGCTGAAGGGCACCTCTTCGCCGTCGACGACGAGCAGGGTCTCTTCGAGCCCAGGTCCTTCCCACGGCCCGTCCGCCACGTGCGCGCGGGCGCCGGGCGTGGGGACCCCTGGCGCTGGCTCTTGCTGCGCCGCCGACGGCTGGCGCGACATCCCAGCGCTCGTCAGCCAAAGCCCGAGCGCGCCGAGGAGGAGCATGCGCATCACGCCGCCCCCGCCTCTTCGAACTGCAGCGCGTGCAAGCGCGCGTAGAGCCCGCCACGCGCGAGCAGCTCGGTGTGCGTGCCGCGCTCGTGGATCCGCCCCTGGTGCATCACGAGGATCATGTCGGCGTCGCGGATCGTCGACAGTCGGTGGGCGATGACGAGGGCGCTGCGCCCCGTAAGGAGCTGGCGCGTCGCGGTCTCGATGCGCGCCTCGGTGGCGCTGTCGACGGCGGCGGTGGCCTCGTCGAGCACGACGAGGTCCGGCCGCCCCGCGAGCGCGCGTGCGATCGCCAAGAGCTGGCGCTCGCCCGTCGAGAACGTGGCCCCACGCTCCGCGACGAGGGCGTCGAGCCCGCCGGTCTGCCGCTCGACCAGGTCGCTCGCGTTCGCAGCATCGAGCGCTTCGGCGACCGCCGCTGCATCCACCTCGGGCCGCTCCATCACCAGATTGTCGCGCACCGTACCCGCGAACAGGAAGCCCTCTTGCAGGACGAGCCCGAAGCGGCTGCGCAGGTCGTCCAGCGACGCTTCGCGCACGTCCACGCCGTCGAGCGTCACGCGGCCGCCGGAGACGTCGTAGAAGCGCAGCAACAGGTTCACGAGCGTCGACTTGCCAGCCCCCGTCGCGCCGACGACCGCCACGGTCTGGCCCGGCGGGATCTCAAACGAGACGTCGTGCAGGACCTGCGTGCCGGCGACGTACGAGAAGTCGACGTGCTCGAAGCGCACGTGCGGCGGCTCGCTCGTCCGCGGGATCGGGCGCGGCGCCTCGGCGACGCGCACGACGGGCTTGGTGTCGAGGATCTGGAAGATGCGCTCGGCCGACGCGAAGGCGCTCTGCAGGATGTTGTAGCGCTCGCCGAGGTCGCGGATCGGCCGCACGAGCATGTTGAGCAGCAGCCAGAACTGGAAGAACTCGCCGTAGGTCAGCGACTTCTGCGTGATCTCATGGACGCCGACCCAGAGGGCGCCGCCTTGCACGACGTAGACCGCCAGTGACATCGCGGGGAAGAAGAGCGCGAACAAGAAGATCGTGCGCTTGTTCGCCTCGAAGTACTGCGCCAAGGCCTCGCGGAACCGCAGCGACACGCGCTCCTCACGCCGGAAGACCTGGACGACGCGGATCCCGCTCAAGACCTCTTGCAGGTAGCCGTTCAAGCGCGCGTGACGCGCGCGCACCTCGCGGTGCGCCGCCCGCGCGCCGCCGCGGAACGCCATCGAGACGCCGATCAGGAGCGGCACCGTCAGCAGCGTCACCCAGGCGAGGCGCACGTCGATGAAGAAGAGGTAGCCGAGCAGCGCGACGACCTTCAGCGAGTCGAAGAACAGCACGACGACGCCCGACGTGAAGAGCTCCGACAGGTTCTCGATGTCGGACGTCACGCGCGTCACGAGCGCCCCGGTCGGGCGACCGTCGAAGAAGCGCAGGTCGAGGCGCTGGATGTGCTTGAAGAGCCGCGTGCGCAGGTCGTGCACGACCGCTTGCCCTGTACGGTTCAGGAGCGCCGTCTCGTGGTACCGCAGGACCGTCATGCCCAGCAGCAAGGCGACGTAGCCGCCGACCCAGAGATAGAGCGCGCGCAGGAAGGGCGCGGAGTCCTCCGCTGACGTCGCCGCCCGCACCGGGCCATCGATGGCGTGCTTCCAGATCCAGGTCCCCGTGAGCTCCGCGGCGAAGAGCAGCGTCAGGACCAGGAAGCTCAGCGCGAAGAGCCGCTTGTGCGGCCGCACGTACACCAGGAGCCGCGCAAAGAGGGAGTGGTCCCAGACCTTGGACGCGACCAGCTCGTCCTTGTCGATCTCGCCGGCGGTCATCGCGCACCTCCTTGACCCTGCGTGCCGCTCAGCGCGGCCGCGCCTGATGGCCCCAAAGGCTCGCTCGCCACGGCGGAGACCTCCTCGACGAGCGTCTCGCGGCGCTGTTGCCGCTCCCACGTGTCGGCGTACCAGCCTCCGCGGGCGAGGAGCTCGTCGTGGGTCCCGAGCGCCTCGACCGACCCTCGCGCGGACAGGACGACGATTTGGTCCGCGTCCTTGACGGTCGAGAGGCGGTGCGCCGCGACGAGGACGGTGCGCCCCACACCCGCGCTGGAGAGGCTCCGCAGCAGCTGGCGCTCCGTCTCCGTGTCGACCGCGGAGAGGCAGTCATCGAGGATCAGCACCTCGGGCTCACGCGCGAGGGCGCGCGCGATGCACGTGCGCTGGCGCTGGCCGCCCGACAAGGTCACGCCACGCTCGCCGACGACGGTGCGCTTGCCCTCGGGGAAGCGCGCGACCTCCTCGGTCATCGTGGCGCGCTCGATGAGGGCGTCGACCTCCGCGTCCGAGAGGTCGTGGGACGCGCCAAAGCGAATGTTGTCCTCGTAGCGCTCGCTGAAGAGGAACGAGTCCTGGGGCACGTAGCCGAGGGCGCCGCGCACCGTCGACAGCGTCAGCTCGCGGATCGGCACCCCGTCGAGCTCGACGCTGCCTGACGTGACCTCCAGCAAGCGCCCGACCAGGTTCAGCGCCGTCGACTTGCCCGAGCCCGTCGGCCCGACGATCCCGAGGGTCGTGCCCGCTGGCACGTCGAACGTCACCCCCGAGAGCGCGGGCGCGTTCCCGCGCGGATAGGTGAACGAGACGTCGCGGAAGGTCACGCGCCCGGCGACATGCGGCAGCGTGCGCGCGTTGGGCGGGTCCTCGATCGGGTTCTCCTCGCGCAGCAGCTCGTCGATGCGCTTGGCGCTCGCCGCTGCACGCGGGAGCATCCCGAGGACCCAGCCGATCGCGATCAGGGGCCAGAAGACCTTGATCGTCAGGTCGACGAACTTGAACAGGCTGCCGACGGGCATCGTGCGGTCGATCGCGGCGATCCCGCCGATCAAGAGGATGACCGCGAACGTCATGTCGAACGAGCCGTTGATCGCGGCGTGCGTGATCCCGCGCGCATTCCCGAGCTGGTTCTGGTTGTCGCGGTTGACGCCCGACGTGCGCTCGAACAGCGCCGCCTGTTGGTCCTCGCGGCGATAGCCTTGCACGACGCGCACCCCCGCGAAGTTCTCTTGCGCGCGGTGGCTGATGTCGGCCGCGCTCTCTTGCACCGCCATCGAATGCCGCTCGAGCCGTCCCGACAGGAGCTTCATCGTCAATCCCATGCAGAACATCGGCAGCGTCATGACGAGCGCCAAGGTCGGCTCTAGCTGGAACAGGATGACGAGGCTGATCGGGATGATGATGACCGCGCCGAGCGTGTACATAAGGCCTGGGCCGAGCACCATGCGCACGGCCTCGACGTCGCTGGTCATGCGAGACACGACGTCACCCGAGCGGCTCCGATCGTGAAACGCGAACGGGAGCGCGATGAGCTTGTCGAAGAGGTCCTGCTTGAGCTGCACCTCGACGCGCCGGGACACGACGACGATCAACCAGCGCTGGTAGAACCGGAACACGCTCTGGACCAGCGCGTAGAGCGCGAGCCAGAGGATGACACCGACCATCCAGTCGGAGCGATCCGCGGTGCGAGCGTGGTCGAGCGCGTCGCCGATCAAGAGCGTCACGCCGACGTCCGCCAGGATCCCGAGCGGGATACAGACGAGGCCCAAGAGCAGGGCCGTGCGGTGCCGGAGGAACCGCTTGAAGAAGTGCCAGAGAAGAGCCAAAGCGGGGGCGGAGGTCGGGTGGTGCGGCGCTGGGTCCCAGCGCCCGGTGCGCGGCGACCCGCGCCGCGTGAGAGGGTGCCCACGACCACGGCCGTGCGGGCGGACGAGCGCCGATTGTAGGACGGACTGGGCCAGGTCCCGACCCAGGGAGAGATTGATTCCTGTGTTCCCCGCGGTCATCGTGGCCGAGGTCCCAGACCCGAAGCCAGGATCCTCCCCATGCAGCCGCTCCCCTTTCCGCGCGAGGCGCTCAAGATCGTGCTCCTCGAGGGCATCAGCGACAACGCGGTCCAGCGCCTGCGCGCCGCCGGATACACCGACATCGAAGCGCACGCGGGCGCCCTCAGCCGCGCGCGCCTCCTGGAGGTCACCGCGGACGCCCACATGCTCGGCATCCGGTCGCGCACGCAGGTCGATGCGGAGGTCCTCGGGCACGCGCCCCGGCTCATGGCGGTCGGGTGCTTCTGCATCGGCACGAACCAGGTCGACCTCGGCGCCGCCCAGGGGCGCGGCGTCCCCGTCTTCAACGCGCCCTACTCCAACACGCGCTCGGTCGCCGAGCTCGTGCTCGCCGAAGTGATCCTGCTGCTGCGGCGCGTCCCCGAGAAGAACATGGGCTGCCACCGGGGCGCATGGTCGAAGAGCGCCGCCGGCAGCCACGAGGCCCGCGGCAAGACCCTCGGGATCGTCGGCTACGGCCACATTGGGACGCAGCTCGGCGTGCTCGCCGAGACGCTCGGGATGCGTGTCCTCTTCTACGACATCGAGTCGAAGCTGCAGCTCGGCAATGCGCGCGTGTGCGCGACGCTCGACGAGCTCCTCGAGAGCGCCGACGTCGTGTCCTTGCACGTGCCCGAGACCGCGCTGACCGCGGGGATGATCGGCGCGCGCGAGCTCGCGCTGATGAAGCCCGGCGGCCTCTTGATCAATGCTTCACGCGGCACGGTCGTCGACGTCCCGGCGCTCGCCGAGGCCCTGCGCGCGGGGCACCTCGCCGGGGCTGCGGTCGACGTCTTCCCGAGCGAGCCCGAGACCAATGGCGAGCGCTTCGAGTCGCCGCTCATCGGCCTCGACAACGTCTTGCTGACGCCGCACATCGGAGGCAGCACGCTCGAGGCGCAGGACAGCATCGGCGTCGAAGTGGCCGAGAAGCTGATCCGCTACAGCGACAACGGCTCGACGCTCTCCGCCGTGAACTTCCCGGAGGTCGCGCTGCCGCCGCACCCCGCGAGCGCGCGGCTCCTGCACGTGCACGAGAACCGGCCCGGTGTCTTGAGCCAGTTGAACGACTGCATCGCGGCCAGCGACGCCAACATCGACGCGCAGTACCTGCAGACCCTCGGCCGCGTCGGTTATGTCGTCGTCGACTTCCAAGCGGGGCGGTCGGAGACCGAGGCGCTGCGCGCGGCCGCGGCGGCCGTCCCGGGGACGCTGCGCGTGCGCCTCCTGCGTTGACGCGGCCCTGCCCGTGCCGCCGGCCGGTGTGCGGCTGAGCCAGGCCGCGCGCTCGGGGCTCCCTTGGGGGGCCGCTTGGGGGCAGCCAATGCGCCGTTGGGGGGCGAGGCGGTGTGGGGCCGCGCCGCGGGCGGCGTGGTAGCTTGCGCACGCCGCAGGAGGGTGCGGATCCCATGAGCCTGGAGCAAGTCGAGATCCTGGTCGTCCTCGCCGTGACGATGATCCTCTTCGTCTGGGGCCGCTTCGGCCCGGACTTGGTGGCGCTCGGCGCGTTGCTCGCGTGCGTGCTCTTGGGGCTCGTGCCGGGGTCAGCGGCGTTCGCCGGCTTCGGCCACCCGGCGGTGATCACGGTCGCGTGTGTGCTCGTGTTGAGCCGCGCGCTGCAGGTGTCGGGGGTCCTCGCTGCGCTCGTGCCGCGCTTCGTCTCGACGCGGCGTGGCCCGACCGTGACGATCCTCTCGCTGACGGCGCTCGCGGCCCTCTTGTCGTCGTTCATGAACAACGTCGGCGCGCTCGCGCTGCTGATGCCGGTCGCGCTGCAGGTCGCGGCGCGGCTGAAGCTCCCGCCGGGGCGGGTCCTCCTGCCAGTGGCGTACGGCGCGGCGTTAGGGGGCCTCGTCACGTTGATCGGGACGCCGCCCAACTTGATCGTGTCCGGCTTTCGCGCCGGGCCCCGCGCGGGCTTCGCGATGTTCGACTTCGCGCCGGTCGGGCTCGCCGTCGCGACCCTCGGCGTCGCCTTCATCGGGCTCGTCGGGTGGCGGCTCGTGCCGCGCCGCGAGCGGGCGGGCGCGGACACGTTCGACACCGGCGCCTACTTGACCGAGGCGCAGGTCACGGAGAGCAGCAGCCTCGTCGGGCGGACGTTGCGCGACCTGAGCGCCGTGTTCGAGGAGGTCGACGCGCAGATCGTCGGGCTCGTGAAGCACGAGCGCTTCGTCGCGACCCTGAGCCCCGAGCGAGAGCTCCATGTCGGCGACGTCCTCGTCGTCGAGACCGAACCCGCTTCGCTGCCCGCGGTGCTCTCGGTGCTCGGCTTGCGCGTGGTCACCGGCGCCTCGCATGCCGCTGAGCGCGAGGCGTCCGAGGGCGCGCCGCGTCCGACGTCGCCCGACGTGTTGGACCTGACCTTGACCGAGGTCGTCGTGCGTCCCGACGCCGCGCTGATCGGGCGCTCGGCCAAGGACCTCCAGGTGCGCACGCGGTTCGGGATCAACCTCCTGGCGATCTCGCGCCAGGGCCGGCGCTCGGTGCGGCGCTTGCGCTCGGAGCCGCTCAGGGCCGGCGATGTGTTGCTGTTGCAGGGGCCAGTGAGCTCAGCGGCGGCCTTTGCGTCGGAGCTCGGCTGTGTGCCCCTCGCCGAGCGCGCGCTCCACCTGCCGAACCGTCGCGCGGCCTACGTCACGACGGCCGCGATGGCCGGCGCGGTCACGTCGGTGTCGACCGGCGCGGTCGCGCCGGCGGTCGGCTTTGCACTCGCCGTGCTCGTGTGCCTCGTCGCGCGGGTGCTGACCCAGCGGCGGGCCTACGAAGCGGTCGAGTGGCCCGTGATCGTAGTGCTCGGCGCGCTCTTGCCCGTCGCGGGCGCGATGGAGTCGACCGGCGCGGCGGCGCTCGTCGCGTCCCACATGCTCGAGGTCTTTGCGCACGGCAGCGCCGTCGCTGGGCTCGTCGTCGTGTTGGTCCTGACGATGGCGCTGTCGGACTTCATCAACAACGCCGCTACGGCTGCAGTGATGTGTCCGATCGCGCTCGGCGCGGCGGCGGAGCTCGGCGCGAACCCCGACACCTTCTTGATGGCCGTGGCCGTCGGGGCGTCGTGCGCGTTCCTGACGCCGATCGGGCACCAGAACAACTTGCTCGTGATGGGGCCGGGCGGCTTCCGCTTCGGCGACTACTGGCGCCTCGGTCTCCCGCTCGACCTCGTCGTGATCTCCGTCGCGGTGCCGACGCTGCTCGTCATTTGGCCGCTGCACTGACCTGCCGCGCGACCTCGGCGACGCGCAGGAAGCCTGGGTCGAGGAAGCGCTCGACGAGCTGGAAGCCGTCGGCCTCCGTCCCGGCGAGGTCGGTCGCATACCCGAGCTGCGGCCCGAGCTCCAGTGCGCTCGGTCGATCCGAGGACGCCGCGCCGACTGCCAGCGGTCCGAGCTCGATCACGAGGCCGCGCGCGCCCGCGCCCGCGAGCCGCGCGGCGGCGAGCGCCGTGACCGTCTCTGTGGCGGCGAGCGCGTCGATGCCGAAGGACGCCAGCGGCGCGACGATGCGCGCGGCGCCCGCCGGCGCGCTGCCGCCGGGGCCTGGCGAGTGCGCGGCGAGGAAGAGCGCGTTCGTCTCGCGCGCGGGCACTTCGAGCGCGAGGCGCACCTCGACCGGCCCGGGCCCGACCTGCACGGTCACGGTGCTGCCCGCTGCATCGCGCACGCGGCGCGCACGCAGGCGCGCGCGTAGCGCGTCGGCTTCCGCTTCGCGCACGGGCGCGACAGGGATCGTGCACGCCGCGTGCACCTCTCCGCCGGCGAGCGAGCGCTCGCTCGCCCACGGACCTTCCGGCCAGTAGGGGCCCTCGCTATGGCGCGCCGGCTGCACCAAGAGGGCCGCTGCGCCGCGCGCCTCCGCTTCACGCGCGAGCGTCGCCGGCGGCGCGGACGAGCGCACGAGCACGACTGCGCCGCGCACTTCTGCGCGCTGTGCCGCGAGCCGCTCGTAGTCTGCGGGGGCGCCCGCGCCCGCGTCGATGACTGCGCCCCGCGCGTCCGAGGTGCGCGTGTTGCGGTATACGGGCGGCACGGGCCAGGTCGGCAGCGCGTCCCAATCGAAGGCCTCGAAGCGCTCGAAGAGCGCCAGCGGCTCATTCGGCCCCGCGAACGCCTGCAGGTCCTGCCGCGTGGGGAGCGCGATCGTGACGGGCTGCGCACGGATGGTCACGGTCATGCCTGCGGCTTCGAGCTCGCGCCGGCACAGCTCCGCCGCCGCGCGCTCTGCGCTGGAGCCTGGGAGGCGCGCGGCGCGCGTGAGCTCCAGGAGCAGCTCGCGCGGCTCGCGCTGCGTCGCGCCCGCGGCCGTGGCCGCGCGCGGTGGCGCGCCGTCCAAGCGAGGACACACGAGCGCGAGCAGCAGGGTCAGGGCAGCCTTTGACATCGCGCTGAGGGTAACGACCGCCGGGCCGGAACGGTCGCGCGGCGCTGATTCCGTTGAACCCCAAGTGGCGCGCGCGCGTTCACCCTGTGTCACGTGAGAGGACGGCCGCCCCTCGCGAGATCCCGCCGCCGCGCCGCGCACCGGTGCGGCGGCCCTCGCACCCCGCTCTGGCGGCGGAGGCCGCCGTTCGCATGATGCCTACGCATTCACCTGACTCCGCGCTCGTCGCTTGGCCCGTGGTTCGGTCGCGCACCGAGCCGAACTTCGCCGAGGAGCCGTCCTTCGCCGAGGCGCTCCACGAATGGATGGGCCGCGCCCCGTGGCTCGCGATCTCGCTCGCGCTGCACTTCGTGGCGCTGCTGGTCCTGGCCTCGATCCCGTGGGGCTCCTTCGAGGAGCCCCCGATCGTCTGCATCTGTTCGGCCCTCGAGGTGCCGGAGGAGGTCTTCGAAGAGCCGCCGCCCCCGCCCGAGGTCGATGAGGACGTGGACACGGACGCGGACGCGCCGCTCCCCGTCCCGGACAGCGCTGACATCGCCGAGCTGCCGTTGGAGGACGCCGCCGGGGACGAGCTCGCTGAGCCCCTGGGTGAGGTCGGGGCGCTCCTTGACTCGTCGTTTGTGGATTCCGCGCTGAGGGCGCCCATCGGGGTGGGGGGAGGCTCGCTGGGGGGCGGCAAGTACGGCGGCCGGTTCGGCGGCGGTCACGGCCGCGGCGGCGGCCGCGGCGGCTCGCCCGTGGCCCTGGCCGCGGGCCTGGAATGGCTCAGGGCGCACCAGGACCCGGACGGCCGCTGGGACTGCGATGCGTTCATGAAACACGACGCGCTCGGCGATCGATGCACCGGCGCTGGCGACCCGAACCATGACGTCGGCGTCACGGCGCTCGCGCTGCTCGCGTTCCTCGGCGACGGCCACACGATGCGTATGGGCGAGCACCGGGACGTGGTGACCCGCGGCATCAAGTGGCTGCGCGCCCAGCAGGACGCAGAGAGCGGCTTGATCGGCGACGCGCTCGGGCACGCGTTCCTGTACGACCACGCGCTCGCGACGTTCGCGCTGACCGAGTGCTATCTGTTCGACAAGTCGCCGCTCCTGAAGCGGACGGCGCAGCTCGCCGTGAACTACGTGACGCGCGCGCGGAACCCCTATGGCGCGTGGCGCTACGACGTCCCCCCGGTCGGCGACAACGATACGTCGATCACAGGCTGGATGGTGCTCGCGTTGAAGTCGGCCGAGGACGCGGGTCTGCGCGTCGACGCCGAGGCGTTCCTCGGCGCGCAGAACTGGCTCGACGAAGTGACGGACCCGGGTACGGGGCGCTGCGGTTACGACCGTATCGGCAGCGTCAGCTCGCGCGTCGATGGGCGCAACGAGGACTACCCGACGGCGAGCGGCGAGGCCATGACGGCGGTCGCGCTCTTGTGTCGAGTCTTCATGGGGGAGTCGCCGGAGTCAAACCCGTTGCTCGCGCGCCACGCGGAGGTCTTGCGGCGTGTGCTGCCTGTTTGGACGCCGGAGTCGCGAGGCAAGGGGAACGACATGTACTACTGGTACTACGGCTCGTACGCGATGTACCAGCTCGGCGGCGAGCACTGGCGCGCCTGGAGCAAGGCGCTGAAGCCAGCCGTCGTCGGCTCGCAGCGCCAAGAGGGCGGCGCGGCCCGGGGCTCCTGGGACCCGCTCGGGCCGTGGGGGTGGTCCGGTGGCCGCGTCTATTCGACGGCGCTGATGGCGCTCTGCCTCGAGGTCGAGTTCCGCTATGGCCGCATCCTCGGCGCGCGCTGAGCGTGCGGCGTACCCGAGGGCCCGTCAGTGCGGGACCGCGGCGATCGCGTCGATCTCGACGAGCGCGCCGTGGTTCAGCGTCGGGACCGGGATCACGGCCCGCGCGGGGCGGGCCTCGCCCATCCGCGCGGCGTAGACCGCGTTGAACGTGGGCCAGTGCTCGGCGCCGACGACGTAGACCGTCACCTTGAGGACGGTCTCCGGCCCGCCGCCCGCGGCCGCGACGATCGCCAGGACGTTCTCGAGGGCGAGGGCCGCCTGCTCGTCGAAGGGGAGGTGCCCGCAGCGGGTCCCGTCCGGCAGGGTCGGGAGCTGACCCGACACGTAGAGGACGCCCCCGTGAACGACGCCTTGGCTGTAGTGCCCGCCCGCGGGGGCAGCGGTCGGCGTGGAGATGCGCTGCAGAGGATTCATACGACGAGCGTAGAAAACCAATGCGCCGGACGGGCCCTCTATCGCATCCTGCTGCGGCGCTGGTCCCGCGCTCGGCCCGAGCTCCGGGCCGCGGGCCGGCGCCCTCCTCGCCCGCCCCATGGCTGCCCCCGCACCGGACTTCCCCTTCGACGCCGTCCTGTTCGACCTGGACGGGACCCTCGTCGCGACCGATCGCTTCTGGCCCGACGCCGCGCGCGCTGCCTGCTTGGAGGCGTTCCCGCGCCTCGGGATCACGCGCCCGATCCCGCCTGCCTCGGTGTGGATGGACATGGTGGGGCTGCCGCTCGACGCCGCGTTCGAGGCCGCGTTCAGCGACCTCGCGCCGGTCACACGCCAGGCCTTGATGGAGACGTGCGTCGAGCACGAGCACCGTTGGCTCGCCCGGGGCGAGGTCGCGCTCTTGCCCGGGGTCGCGGCGACGCTGAACACGCTCGCGGCGGCCGGCGTGCGCCTGGGGATCGCGAGCAACTGCGGCCAGGACTACCTGCGCCTGATGTTGGAGCGCGTCGGCCTCGCGCGTTGGATCGAGGAAGCGCGCTGCCTCGCGAGCCCGCGCGTGCGCACGAAGTCCGATATGGTCGAGGACCTGCTGCTGACCTTCGGCACACGCAGCGCGGTCATGGTGGGGGACCGCCGCGGCGACCGCGACGCTGCGTGGGACAACGGCTTGCCCCACGTGCACGTCGACCGCGGCTACGCGGCCGCCCCCGAACGCGTCGAGGCCGAGGCCATTCTCGATGGCATGGATCAGCTCGTCGACCGCCTGCGCTGCCGCGAGGCGTGGCTCGACGGGATGCTGCGTTCGTTCACCGCTGCGCGCGGCGCGGTGCTCGGGGTGACGGGTCGGCCGCTCGCGGGCAAGGGGCTCGTCGCGCGTGACCTGGCGCGACGCCTCTGCGCCAAGGGGACCCGCGCAGTCGTCGTCTCGCTCGATGCGTTCGCGTGCGAGCCGGGGGGGGCGGCGTCGGACGACCTGGAAGGCTACGACGTGGCGTCGCTGGTCGCGGCGGTCCTGCAGCCGCACCGGCGCGGCGAGGGCGTCGCGCACTTGCAGCCGCAGGCTGGGGGCGAGCGCGCCATCACGGTCCCGACGGACGCGGTGTTGATCCTCGAGGGCTCATTCCTCGGGCACCCGGACCTGCGCGACCAGATCGACCACCTCGTGCATCTCGCGGCGAGCGACGAGCTCTCGCTGCGCCGCGCGGCGGGCCGCGACGGACGCCTGCGCGGCGTCGCGCCGATCGACGAGGTGCGCCGCGGTCGCCTGCCGGCGCACGCGGCGTTCGAGGCGCGCTACCCGCCGCGGACGACGGCCGACCTGATCGTCATCGCCGACAACCCGCTCGGCGACACGCGCGCGCGCATGGGTTAGGAGCCTGCGCTCAACACGCGGTCGGGAGCAGCGCTGTGCGCAGCGCGCGCGCCACGCGGTCGAGGTCGGCCTCGGTCAGGTCGGCCTGCAACGGCAAGCTCACGGTGCGCCGGCCGATGTCCGTCGCGTGCGGCACGGACTCCGGGCGCCAGCCGTAGCGCTCCTGATAGAACGGGTGCTCGGGCAGCGCGAGGTAGTGCACCCCGACGCCGAGCCGCGCCCGCGTCAACGCCGACAGCACCTCGTCGCGCGTGACGCCCGCCGCGCGCTCGTCGATCAGCACAGTGAACAAGTGCAGCCCGTGGCGCGTGTCGGGCGCCGCAGGTCGTGGCAGCTCGAGCGGGAGCCCCGCGAGGCGCTCCATGTAGCCGGCCCACAAGGCCGCGCGCCGCGCATGGTGCTCTTCGACGCGCTCCAACTGACACAGCCCGAGCGCTGCTTGCAGGTCCATCATGTTGCACTTGAACCCGCGATCGACGACGTAGTAGTGCTTGTAACCCTCGTCGCTGAAGCGCTTCCACGCGTCGGCGCTCATCCCGTGCAGCGCGAGGCGCTGGATCCGCGCCGCGTCCTCCTGGCGGCGCGCAAAGACCATCCCGCCTTCGCCGGTGGTCATGTTCTTCGTCGCGTAGAAGCTGAAGCAGCCGAACGCGCCGAGCGTCCCCGCCGAGGCCCCACGCCACTCGGTCTCGATCGCGTGCGCGCAGTCCTCGATGAGCGTCAGGTCGTGCGCCTCGGCGATCGCGAGCAGCGCGTCCATCTCGCACGGCCGCCCCGCGAAGTGCACACAGATGATCGCGCGTGTCCGCGGCGTGATCGCTGCGCGCACGGCGTCGGGGTCGATGTTCATCGTCCGTGGATCGACGTCGACGATCACCGGCGTCCCGCCAGCGTTCACGACCGCGTTCACCGTGGCGCAGAACGTCAGCGCCGTCGTGATCACTTCATCCCCAGGGCCGATGCTCGCCGCGACGATCGAGAGATGCAGCGCCGCGGTGCACGAGGAGACCGCGACTGCGTTCTCGGCGCGACGATACGCCTTGAAGCGGCGCTCGAACTCTGCGACGCGCGGCCCCGTCCCGAGCCAGCGGCTCTCGAGCACGCGCTGCACCTCGCGCGCCTCCTCGTCGCCGAGGACCGGGCGCCCGAACACGAGGAACGGATCTTCGGTGTCACTCATCGTCTACGCCCTCGAATCAGCTCGTTCAACGCTCGCCGTCGATGTCGCCCGCATAGCCGAGCGCCGTGAGGCGCGCGCGCGCCTCGCGTGACACCTGCAGCGACTGGTCCGTCGCGCCTGGCCCGAACGGCGTGCCGGGGTCGCACGCGGCGCGCCACGCGACGATCGCCTCCGAGAGCCGCGCGACGACCTCCGGATGCGCGTTCGCGAGGTCCCGTCGCTCCCCAGGGTCACGCGCAAGGTCGTACAGCGCATAGCGATTCGAGGCCAGCCAATCGCGCTCCGGGGGCTGCGCCGCGCTCCAGTCGACGAGCGGCAACGGGCCCGTGCGCGCCAGGAGCACGTGCAGCTTCCAGCGCCCGTCGTTCGCCGAGACGAGGTGGCGACCGATCCGGTTGTAGCGCTGCGCGAAGCCGATCCGTGGCGCGAGGGGCTCACCGTTCAGCGCGCCGCCGAACGAGCGTCCTTGCGCCTCGCTGAGCGGCGGGAGGCCCATCAGCTCGAGCACCGTCGGCGCGACGTCGACGAGCGAGACGCCGCCCTCGACCACCGTCGCTGGGCGCACTCGTCCCGGGAGCCGGACGATCAGCGGCACGTGGACGAGCTCTTCGTACAGCGTATGCGAATGGTGCAGCGCGCCATGGTCCAGGAACTCCTCGCCATGGTCCGCGGCGAAGACGACGAGCGTGTCCTCGCTGCGCCCCGCGTCCGCGAGCGCCTGCAGGAGCTCGCCGATCTCCTGGTCGACGCGACGCACCTCGGAGTGATAGAGCGCCAGGAATCGATCGAGGTCGACGCCGGCCGCTTCGGCGACGCCTGGGCGCTCGGCGCGCTCCAGGAGCTCGCCCTCGACGCGCTCCCAAGGGCCCTTGTAGCCCGGCGACCACGCCTCGATCCACGGCCGCTCGGGCGTGTATGGCCCGTGCGGGTGGAGGTGGTGGACGTGCAAGAAGAAGCGCTCACTCGCGTGCGCCTGGAGCCACGGCAGGGCCGCGTCGTTGGTCGAGCGCGGCTCGAAGCGCTCGTAGCCGCGGGTGAAGCCGAACTCGGGCGTCAACCACGGGTTGTCCAGGAACCCGGCGGTGCGATATCCGAGCGACGCAAAGTGCTCGGCGAGCGTCTCGTGTGCCGCCGCGAGGGCCGGTTGGCCGTTCACCGAGCGGTGCGCGAGCGGGTACTTGCTCGTCAGCAGCGACGCCATCGAGCCGTGCGTGTGCGGCGCCTGCGCGGTGACGTGCGCGAAGCGCGCGCCCTCGCTCGCGAGGCGGTCGAGGTTCGGCGACGTGTCGCGCGTTTGGCCATAGCAGCCGAGCGCGTCCGCGCGCAGCGTATCGACGGTCACCAGCACCAGGTTGTAGCGCGCGCCGGCGGTCAACGGCGCAGGCGCGACGTCCGCGGCGCGTGCGCGCCAGAGGAGCGCGCCGATCACGATCGCGGCGGTCGCGGCTGCGCCGCCGATCCACAGCCGTCTCGTGGTGCGCGCCGCGTCGGTCGATGCCGGCGCGGCCTGGGTCGGCCGACGCGCGAGGAGCGCGCGGCTGAGCAGCGCCCCCGCGGTGTTCACCCAAACGGCGAGCGCCGCGGCGAGCGCCGGTCCCCGCGCGCGCTGCACGGGGACGTTGGACAGCTCGACGAGCGCGAGGCACAGGGTCGTGGCCAGCACCGTCCACGCGGCGCGACGGCGCAGGGTGGCGGTCCAATGGGGCGCGAGGCCGCCGACGGGCGGCGGGGTTCGGTCGAGGTGCCGCAGCGCGAACGGCAGCGCGGCAGCGAGCGCGACCGCTGGGGGCAGCGCCGGACCGAGGTCCTTGGGGCCGAGCGCGCCGAGCCGGCCGACGGCGACGGCGACGCAGCCCAGGAGGGCTGCATCGAGCACAGCTTCGAGGCCCCGTCGGGCGAAGCGAGCGTCGGTGTGGGGCGCGGTCATGGGCGCGTGGCGCGATGCGCTCGATCTTCAGTGGCTCTTCGATGCGGCTGTCCGGGTGGACGCGCGCCCGGGGGAGGTCGGCCCCTCGCGCGCAGCAGGCGGCGCGGGGGGGCGTGGTGGATCATTTGACTCGGGGTGGCACTCGTACGACGACCGCTACTGGCGCCACCCCGATCCCGAGACGAAGCCCGAGAAGAGAGCCGGCGAACGGGGGCTGGCGCTTGCGAGATTGGTCGTCGACCTGCCCCCCGGCACCGCAAACCTACAGCGCGCCAAGCGCGCGGGCGGGCCGATTCTCAAAGAGCCGCGTCGCGCCACACTCGGCCCAGGAACGAGACATGGCCGCCGCCTTGGGCGCGGGACTCCGGTACGCTTCCCTGTGGCGATCCCGCGCGAGATTCCCTTGAAGGCACTTCAGTCCGTGCGCCATCGCTGGCTCGGGCCTACGGAGACGTGGCTCTACAACCAGGTCCGGCACCTGCCCGCGAGCGTCGAGCCGCATGTGGTCTGCCAGGTCGTCGAGCACGCCGATCGGTTCCCCACCGCTCACGTGCACGCCGCGAGCGCGACGCCGTCGTTCGGACGGGTCACCGATCGCCTCCTGACCGCGCTGCGTCTCCGTCGCTGGCCAGGGCACGTCGCGCGGGTCGGTCGACACGTCGGCGCAGACCTCTTGCACGCGCACTTCGCGCCGTGGGCCTGGACCGTGCGCGGCGCCGCCCAGCGCCTCGGCGTCCCCCTCGTCGTGAGCTTCTACGGCTATGACGTGAACCAGCTCCCGAGCGCGCACCCGCACTGGCGCGCGCGCTACGCAGAGCTGTTCGACGCGGCGGCGCTCGTCCTGTGCGAGGGAGAGTTCATGGCGCGCGCGATCGCGCAGCTCGGCTGCCCGCCCGAGCGCCTCCGCGTGCAGCGCCTCGGCGTCGATGTCGCAGGCATCCGCTTTCAACCGCGGGCGCCCTTGCCCTCAGGGCCGCTGCGCGTCCTGATGGCCTCCGCCTTCCGGGAGAAGAAGGGGATCCCGATCGGGCTCGAGGCGCTGACTCGGCTCTCGTTGCGGCGCCCCGTGGAGCTGACGCTGATCGGTGACGCGTCGGACCTCGAAGCGAGCCGCGTGGAGAAGCGCCTCATCGACGCCGCCCTCGAGCGCGCGCGCTTTCCGGTGCGGCGGCTCGGCTTCCAGCCGCCTTCGGTCCTGTTTTCTGAAGCGGAGCGCCACGACCTCTTCCTCGCGCCGAGCCACACCGCGAGCGACGGAGACACGGAGGGGGGCGCACCGATCGCGTTGATCGAGATGGCCGCGACTGGAATCCCGGTCGTCTCGACGACACATTGTGATATTCCGGGCGTCGTCGCGGATGGCGCGACGGGGCTCCTGGCGCGCGAGGGCGACGTGGACGACCTCGTCGCGACCTTGGAGCGCGCGCTCCAGCTCGGTTCGCGCTGGCTCGAGCTGACGTGCGCCGCGCGCGCACACGTCGAGGCGCGCTTTGATGCGCGTGCGCAGGGCGAGGGCCTCGCGGCCCTGTATCGAGAGGTCGTTGAGCGGGGCAGGGGGCGGCATGCGTAGGCCCGTCGTTTGGTGTCTCGCGCTGTGCCTCGTGCTAGGGGCGTTGGAGGGCGGCGCGCGCTTGGTCCGCGCCGCGAGCGTGCCCGAGGTGCAGCACCCCTGGGGGCACCCGTGGCTCCCGCGTGACGCGCGGAACTTCGAGCCTGACGAGGACACGTACTTCCGGCTGCGCCGCGATCACCCCGAACACTCCGCGCAAGGGTTCCGCGAGCGCCGCGTCTACGAGCGCGCGCACCCTGGGGCCCTCCGCATCATGGTCCTCGGCGAAGCCGAGGCTTATGGCACGCAAGTGCGCTTCGACGAGGCTTGGCCGCGGGTCCTCGAGTCGCTGTTGGCGCCGCTCGTGCGCGCCGAGCGCGGCGTCGACCTGCAGGTGGTCAATGTCAGCGTCCCGGCCCAGACGACGCCGTTGCACTTGCGCCGCCTACCGCGGCTGCTCGACGAGCTGGCGCCTGATCTGGTGTTGATCGACGTGGGTTACACCGACGCGGTGGCGCGCATCCGCTACGCGGACTTCGTCCCTGATCACTCGCACATGTATCGCGCGTGGTCGCAGGCGCCCTGGCCGCTCTGGCGGCACAGCGTGCTGCTCGACGGCCTCGCGCGGCGCCTCGGGCATGGCCTCGAGCGCGCGCCTTCGATCCACGCGGTCGCGCAGCAGCGCGAGCGCGGCGACATGGCCGCGAACTTCGCGGCGACGACGATCCAGCCCTTCGAGGCCAACGTGCGCGCGCTCGTCGCGGAGGTCGCTGCGTCCAACGCTCAGGCCGTGCTCTTGACCCAACCGACCTCGTTTGTGGCCTTCCCTGGCGAGGGCGATCCCGCCACCTGGGTGACCGCCATGGGCGAGGCCAACGCAGCGCTCCAGAGCGTCGCAGTCCGCGACGCGGTGCCGCTCGTCGACGTGGCAGCGGCGCTGTCGGAGCGTGATGAGCTCTTCGTCGATGGCCGCCGCACGAACGCCGCCGGCCAGCGCGAGCGCGCGGCGGTCATCGCCGCGGCGCTGCGTGCCGGCGGGCTCCTCGCGCGCTCAAAGCAGGCATTCGAAGGCGAGGACCAGGAGGAGCGATGAGCCCACGTACCCAAATCGGCGGCTCGGCGCGCGCGCTCGCGTACGCCCTCGAGGCGCTTCTGCTCGTTTCACTCGTGCGGATCGTCGGCCCCCTAGTCGATGTCCTCGGGCGGCCACTGGGCCCGACCCTCGAATGGTCGAGCGCGCTCGGTGTGCGGACGCTCTGGGCGCCGGTCTTGCTCGGCGCGCTCGCGGGCGGCGTCGCCGAGGGGCGCTCGCGCGTCGAGCGCCTCGCGCGCGCGGCGTTCGCGGCCGGCGTGTGGCTCGCGTGGGCGCACCTCGCGCAGCCCGATCTCGAACGCAAGCGGACCCTGGCGCTGGCGGCGGGCGCCGCCTGCGTGCATGTCGTGTTCGCGCCGGCGCTGCGCTGGTGTGGCGGCCTTGGCAGTGGCTTCAACAGTGGCTTCAACAGTGGCTTCAAGAGTGGCCTAGGCGGTGGCGCAGGCGGTGCCCGCGGGGCCGGCTCGAGCTGGCGCTGGCGCGCGCCCCTGGTCCTCGCCTTGGCCGGCGCCGTTGGGAGCTTGCCCGGATTGCGTGCCCGGCTGCAGGCTCCGCGCCTCGCGCCCGAGGGCCGCTTCAACCTCGTCCTCGTCACGGTCGACACCGTGCGTCAGGACGCCCTCGGTTGTTATGGCAACCCGCTGCCGACCTCGCCGCACCTCGACGCGCTCGCCGCCGATGGCGTGCTCTTCGAGGACGCGCTGAGCCAGGCCCCGCACACGCACGCGTCGATCGCCTCTCTCTTGACGAGCACCTACCCGATCGAGCACCGCTCGCTGCGCGAGAGCCAGCGCCTCCAGGGCTTCAATGAGACCCTCGCGGAGCGCCTCTCCGCGCGGGGTTACCAAACGGCGGCCTTCTTGGACAACCCGTGGCTCACGCGCGAGTTCGGGTTCGACCAGGGTTACGCCGACTTCGCGCAACACGCGCGGCCGGGCGAGGCCGAGGCCTGGCTCGCGGCGCACGCGGACGCGCCGTTCTTCTTGCACGTGCACCTCTTGCAGCCGCACGCGCCATATGAGGCCGTCGCGCCCTGGGCGCGCGAGTTCCAGCCCGACTGGCCTGCGGACGCTCCCTACCAGCGCGAGGTCCCGATCGAAGTCCTGTGGGACGCCAAGCGCTTTGCGGACGTCACCATTCCGCCGGAGCACCTCGCGCGAATGAGGGCGCTCTACGCCTCCGAAGTGCGCGCCCTCGACGAGCAGCTCGGCGCGCTGCTCGCTGCGCTCGACGCGACCGGCCGCGCCGACGAGACCCTCGTCGTCGTCGCGAGCGACCACGGCGAGGAGTTCCTGGAGCACGGCTCGGTCGGGCACAGCCACTCGCTGTACCAAGAGCTCGTGCGCGTGCCCTTGATCATGCGGCTCCCGCGCGCGGCGTCGCTGCCGCGCGGCGTGCGTGTGCGTGAGCAAGCGCAGCTCATCGATGTCGCGCCGACGGTGCTCGACATCCTCGGCGTGTCGCCGCTGCCGCGCGCGCGCGGGGGATCATGGCTCCCCGCGCTTGAGGGGCGCGGCGCTGCCCCAGAGAGCGCCCTCCTCGGCGTCAGCCAGGTCTATCGCGTCAACTCGCGGCACCTCTTGCTCGCTAGCACGCGCGATTGGACGCTGCACGCGCTCGTCGCGCCGCTCGGGCGCGATCGCTTCGACGATTGGGAGCTATCGGGGCCCGAGGCCTCTGACTTTGTCTACGGGACGCGGTTCCAGCTCTTCTCGCGCGTCGATGACCCGGGCGAGCAGCGCGACCTCGCGCGCGAGCGGCCCGAGGTGGTCGGGGCCTTGACGGGCGCGCTCGAGGCGTGGCGCGCCGTGCAAATGACCGATCGGTGACCGCGCGGGCCGGGTATCCTCTTCCGCTCGATGGAGACCCAAGGCGCGCCCTCATTTGTCCTCGACCGTGACTCCGTCCTGGCGCTCGCGCCCCTGGACGCGACGCGCTTGCAGACCTTCCTGGCTGGCGGCGCGCCCACGCTGGCGGTCGGGGTCGACCCGCGTGTGCCGGTCCTGCCGGTCGGGGCGGCGCTCTTGGAGCGCCTGGCGACGGCGCCCGCGGGGCTGCGGCTGCACATCGTCGTCGCGCACCCGGGCGACGGACGCTCGACCCTCGCGGCGCAGCTCGGCGCGCGGCTCGCGGAGCGCGCGGACCTCGCCGTGCGCCTCTGGTCGCGCGAGGTCCCTTTTGATGCGACGACGGCGCTCGAGCACGCGCCCGTCGGCGAGACACCGCAGCGGCGGTGTGTGTGCATCGTGGACGACGCGCACGAGCGCGTCGAGGCCGTCTTCGCCTTCGTGCGCGCGCTGGCGAAGGCCCGCGGCAAGGAGCACGCGCTCGATGTCGTTCTGTTGGCCGACGCCCGGGCCTGGGTGCGCGCGGGCGGCGAGGCGCGGCCCTGGCTGCACAGCGTCGCCGAGCTCGTGACCCTGCGCGGCGCGTCCAGCGCTGACGGCCCGAGCAGCGACGTCGACGACGGCGGCGGGTTGAGCCACTCAGGCGGCGACGCGAATCGGGGCGCCGGGGGCGAGCTGGGCGTCGCCGCAGACGACGTCGGCGCGCGCGAGCGGCGGCGCCTCGAGCGATTGTGCGTCGCGCAGGCTGTGCTCCGTGCCTGGGGGCGGGACGGCGACGACGCGCTGTGTGCGCGCTTCGAGGCGGCCCTGGCCGAGCCGCTGGGGGACGTGGACCAGCGCGCGCTCCCGGCCGGCGCGCCCACGCCGCAGCCCGTCGGCGCGCTGTTCGCCGCGGTGCGGCGGACGCTCGTGGGCGACGAGGACGCGTGGCGTGCGTACGCGGAGGCGCGCCTCCTGGCGCTGCGCGCGCCTGAGTTGATGACCGAGTGCGCGCTCGCGCAGGCGACAGAGTCCGTGGCGCAGGGGACCTCCGCGCTCGACGCGTTGATCATGCTGGCGCTGCCGGCGCTCGTCGGAATCCCCGGCGTGCCCGAGCGCGTGCTCTTGCGTGTGCTGCGCCCTGATGGGGGGCCAAGCGGCGCCGCCGCTGGCGCGGCCAGCGCCGGGCTCGACCAAGGCGACGTGTTCGCTTCGGCCGAGCTCGCGGACCGCTTCGCTGCGCTCGCGCGTGAGGTGCCGCTGCGGCGGGGGGTGTCCGATGCCGGCGGCGCGATTTGGACGCTGCGCCACCCGATCGTCGCGGGCGCGTTCATCGACGCGCTCGTCGACGCCGGCGTCGAGCCGCTGCGAGGGCCCGCCGAGCGGCTCGTTGATGCGGCGCTCGCCCTCGTCGCGGAGTGCAGCGTCGGCGGCGTCCCGGGGGCCGGCGGGGCCCCGCGCCCGGGCGCAGCCGCGCGGCTGGACGACCTCGACCCATTGACGCGGCGCAACGCGCGCCTGGCCGCTGCGCTCGCGCGCCCGCCGGAGGCGGTGCGCTGGCTGCTCGATGACACGGGCGCCGAAGACCTCGCGGTCGACCTCGCGCGGCGCGCGTACGAGCGGCTGCCGCGCGTGGACCTGGCGGTGGACCTCGTGACGGCCTTGCGTCGCGCCGGGCGCGCAGACGAATCTCGGGCAGCGGCGCGTGATGCGTGGCGCAAGGTCGGCGAGCTCGAGGGCGTCCCCGAGCAAGCGCGCCGGCTCGCGGGGAGCTGGGCGATCAGCGAGCTCCGGGCCGGCGGCGAAGGCGCCTTGGAGCGCTGCCTCGCGCTGCAGTTGATGGCGCTCTCTGACGATGTGCCCGAGCCGCGCGGTCGGCGGCCAGAGGACGAGGGGCTGCCGCGCACGCCGTTCGAGGTCGCGCTGCGCGCGCTCGCGTGGCTCGCTTCAGAGGCGCACGGGAGCGACGCGGCGGACGCGCTCCGCGCTCGCCTCGAGGTGCTGGCGCCGTTCGCGAAGCAGGACCCGCCGGAGCGGCTCGAGCTCGACGAGACACGCGCGCGCATCGAGGTCACGCGGCCCGCGGACGTGCCGGTCGAGCCCGATGGATTCCGTGAGCTCTTGGAGGGGCTCGACGCGCTCGTGCGGCACGCGCGCCCGTTTGCGGCGCCTGATGTCGATGCGCCGCTGGGCTTCGGCCTCGCGACGCGGGTCTATCGACGCTACGTCTCCGCGCGCATCGGCCCGCTCGTGCGGGTCCTGCCGCCGGCGGGCGCGGCGAGCCCGGGGGACGCCGCGCAGGAGGCGTTCGAGGCCTGGCTCTTGGACTCGAACATCAACCCCTACGAGGCCCAGATGGAGGCCTATTTCTCCATCTTTGGCGACAGCAGCGTCTTGCTCAACACGCCGACGGGCTCGGGGAAGTCACTCGTCGCCTTGGCCGCGCACTTTGCCGCGCTGGCGCGCGGCGAGCGCAGCATCTACACGGCGCCGACCAAGGCCCTCGTCAACGAGAAGTTCTTTGACCTGTGCCGCAAGTTCGGCTCGGCGAATGTCGGGCTCTTGACGGGCGACGCGTCCGTCAATCGCGACGCGCCGATCCTGTGCTGCACCGCGGAGATCCTCTCGAACCTCGCGCAGGTCGAGGGCGCCTCGCGGCCCTTCGGTTGGGTCGTGATGGACGAGTTCCACTACTTCTCCGACAAGGAGCGCGGCATCGCGTGGCTCCTGCCGCTGATGTTGCTCGACGGCGCGCGCTATCTCCTGATGAGCGCGACGATCGGCGAGATCTTCGACGCGAAGTCGCTTGTCGAGGCGCTGACCGGTCAGCCCTTTGAGCTCGTGCGGTCGACCGATCGCCCCGTGCCGCTCGTGTTCACCTACAAGGTCGCGACGGAGCGCGACGCGATCACGGAGCTGCGCGACGGCGCGCTGTTGCCGGGTTACATCGTGTGCGTGACGCGCAACGAGGCGGCAGAGAAGGCCCTCGGCGAGCCCAGCAGCGGCGGGTGGAGCTCCAAGGCCGTCGAGCTGCCCGAGCACGTGTTCACGTCGCCGTTTGGCAAGCAGCTAAAGCGCGCCTTGCGCGCGGGCATCGGGCTGCACCACAGCGGCCTCCTGCCGAAGTATCGGCGCCTCGTCGAGAACCTCTCGGCGGCGAACGAGCTGCGCCTGATCTTCGGCACGGATACGTTGGGGGTCGGCGTGAACCTCCCGATCCGCACCGTCGTGTTCCCTCAGCTCGTCCGGAACTCAGGCAAGAACGAGTACGTGCGTTTGGACGCGGCGCGGTTCCAGCAGCTCGCGGGCCGCGCTGGCCGCGCGGGCTATGCGACGCAGAGCGGCGACCCCCAGGGCGACGTGTGGGTGCTCGCGCCGGAGGATGAGATCGAGCGCGCGAAGGCCGCGGCGAAGGCCGCGAAGGGCGGCAAGGTGAAGAAGGCGGCGCCGAAGAGCGCGCCGCGCCCGGGCCAGCCCAAGATGCCGAGCTGGAGCGCGCAGACGATGCAGAACCTCGCGGCGAGCCCCGCGCGGCCGCTCGAGGTGCGCTTCGAGGTCAGCGCCGCCCTCGTGATGAACTTCGTGCGCCGCGGCGAGCAAGGCGTGGCGCGCCTGCGCGCCGTGATCGAAGGGCTGCCTGTGAAGCCCGCAGAGCGCGAGGCGCTGCTGCGCGAGGTGGACCGGGTGCTCGACACCCTCGTCGCGCGCCGCGAGGTGCGCGCGGTCGCCGCCGGCAAGACGCCGAGCGGCGGCGCGTCCTTCGCGGTCGGAGAGCGCAGCGTGCGCCGCGACGACGACGAGGAGGCCGGTGCGATGACGTTCGATCGCCCGCTCTTGCGCTTCTTGCACGATGTCGCGTGGGACTTCCTGCCCGAGGACGACGGCCCGGCGTTGGACCTGCTCTCGCTCGTCGAGTCGGTGGTCGACGACCCGCGTGTGGTCCTGAGCCGTCAAGCGAAGAAGCTGCGCGACGAACACTGGCTCGCGCACCGCGAGCGCGACGTCGATGTGTTCGACCAGTCGGCCAAGCGCGACTTCACCGAGGAGCGCCAGGAGATCGAGCACCCGCAGCCGCTCAAGGAGGAGATCAACGCCGCGTTCGATCGCTGGGACGAGGAGCACCCAGGCTTGACGCGGCAGATGCCGAGCCCGAAGTCCGTGGTGCGTGACATGTTCGAGCTCGGGATGGGCTTCCGTGAATACGTGTCGCACTACGGCCTCGCCGTCGTCGAGGGCGAGCTCTTGCGGCACCTCAGCGAGGTCTGGCGCGTGCTCGTGAAGGGCTTGCCCCCGGGCCGCGACGTGGAGCGTGGGATCTGGGAGCTGCGCGATTGGCTCGGCGCGCTCGTGCGGCACGTCGACTCCAGCTTGATCGACGAGTGGGAGCGCATGGAGGACCCCGACTGGGCAGGGGACCTCGGCGGCGCGGAGCCGATCCCGCTGCCCTACGACGTGACGGCGAACCCGCGCGCGTTCACGCGCATGGTGCGCAACGCGGCGTTCCGCTGGGTGCGCGCGCTCGCGGGGCGCCAGTACGAGGAGCTCGCGAACGAGCACGTGACGTACGAGGCGCTGGAGGTCGCGCACCGCGAGTACGTCGACGAGTGCGGCAAGATTGAACTTGGCGCGGCGGCGCGCTCGCCCGCGCTGTGCGAGTACACGCACGGCGCGGCGCGCGTGGAGCAGACGCTGGCGGACCCTGAGGGGTACCACGAGTGGTCGCTCGTCGGCGAGCTCGACCTCGAGCGCTCGCGCGAGGAGGGCGACGCGGTCCTCGTCCTGCAGCGCTTCGAGCGCAAGGGCTTCGGGTTCGGCGACGGGGAGCCGGTGGAGGACACCGGCGCGTCCGGCGACCTCGGGGACGCCTGAGTCGGCCGGCAAGGCGGTCCTTGGGCCCCGGTGCACCCGCGGGCGGCGCGCCGGCTCGCTGTGCGCCCTCGGAGCAGCGCCCGCGTGTATCTTGCTGCGATGGGACCCACGAACCTCCTGTATGCGGCCGCGCTCGGCGCGTCCATCACGACGCTCTGCTTCGGCGCGACTCAAGGCCCGCTTGTGCCCCCCGTGTCAGGTGGGCCAGCGCCGGCGGCCCAGGACGCCGCGCCTGAGGCTGGCGCGCTCGGTGAGGGGTGGCGCGCGTTCCTGGCAGAGGCGCGCGCGTCCGCGGATCCGCTGCGGGCCCGCGCGGCGCACTTCCTCGCCGAGCACGCCCCTGCGCGCGATGCTGGCCTCTCGGTCGAGCTGCTGCGCGAGAACCTGGCGCTCGCGCTCGAGGCGCGCGCGCGCTTCCCGTGGGCGGCGGGCGTGCCCGAGGACGTGTTCCTGAACGATGTGCTCCCGTATGCCTCGCTCGACGAGACGCGCGAGGCATGGCGCCCCAAGCTGCTCGAGGTCGCAGCCCCCCTGGTCGCAGACGCGCGGACGCTGGAGGAGGCGGCCCAGGCCCTGAACCGCGGCCTCTTCAACGCGGTGAACGTGCACTACAACACGGGCCGCAAACAGCCGAATCAGAGCCCGGCGGAGTCGATCGCACAGACGCGCGCGACGTGCACTGGCCTCAGCATCCTGCTTGTCGACGCGTGCCGCGCGGTCGGCGTGCCGGCGCGCATCGCAGGCGTCGCGTCGTGGGCGGACAAGCGTGGCAACCACACCTGGGTCGAGGTCTTCGACGGCGCGGACTGGCGCTTCACCGGGGCGGACGAGTACGACGCGGCCGGGCTCGACCGCGGCTGGTTCGTCGGCGACGCCTCGAAGGCCGTCGCGGGCAACGCGCGCTTCGGCGTGTGGGCCACGTCATGGCGCGCGACGGGCGCGCACTTCCCGATGGTCTGGGGTCAGAGCGATCGCAGCGTCCCCGCGGTCGATGTGACCGCGCGTTATGCGAGGACCGCCAGCGACGCCGACGCGGCGCTCGCCCTGTTCAGCGTGCGCGTATGGCGTGAGCCGGGCGCGCGCGTGGCAGCGGAGGTCGTCGTGCGCGGCGCAGACGGGGCAGAGGTCGCGCGCGAGACGACGCGCGCGGGCCGCGCGGACCTGAACGACATGCCGGCGCTGCGGCTCGCGGCGGGTGAGTACACGCTCGAAGTCACGGTCGGCGGCGAGACGCGGCGTGCGCCCCTCGACGCGCGCACCGCGGGCGCGCGCACGCTCGACCTGAACTGGTCCGAGCTCACGCCGGGCGCGGGCGCGTCGCCTGTGTCGGCTGCAACGGCTGGCCCCGCCCAGGGCGCTGGCCTGTCGCGGGCGGAGGCCGAGCAGCAGATCGCCGAGGCCTTCGCGGCGCGCACCGAGGCGACGTCCGCGGCGCTCGCCGCCGAGTACGAGGCCAAGGCCTTTGTCGTGGGCGAGCGGACGCTCCGCACGCTCGAGAAGCGCTTCGGTGACGCAGCCCCGGGGGAGCGGAGCCTCTGGATCTCGATGCACGGCGGCGGCGGCGCGCCGCGCGAGGTCAACGACCGGCAGTGGGCGAACCAGATCCGCTTGTATGAGCCGAGCGAGGGCTTCTACGTCGCGCCGCGCGCGCCCACGGACACGTGGAACCTCTGGCACGAGGGTCACATCGATCCGCTGTTCCAGCGCTTGATCGACGCGTACGTCACGCTGCACGGCGTCGACCCGGACCGCGTGTACCTGATG